>NZ_JAFGZD010000022.1 GCF_017165765.1 Pseudomonas capsici | reverse complement strand
CCCATGTGAGAGTAGGTCATCGTCAAGATTCAATTCCGAAACCCCTATCTGCACACGCAGGTAGGGGTTTTGTCTTTCCGGGCTCTGGCGACAGGTTGAAGTCGCCAGCAAGCTGCCTCCCACGTGCAACACTTGACGCATACAGAGCCAATCAATCCGCTCCCGCAAGGGGAGCGATTATCCGGGACGATCTAAAGAGTTTCTGTGTTGGGTTACATGCCCAATAGCTCGCCTACGCGCTCCCCAAGAGCCTCGACCGCGAATGGTTTGGTCAGTACCTGCATGCCTGCTTTAAGCTGGCCGTTGCCGAGAGCCGCATTCTCCGCATAGCCGGTGATGAACAGGGTCTTCAAACCAGGGCGAAGCTGCAACCCGGCGTCGGCCATCTGCCGCCCGTTCATGCCGCCGGGCAATCCGACATCTGTGACGAGTAAATCAATGTGCATACGCGAGCGCAGCAGCTTGAGTCCTGCTGCGCTATCGGCCGCCTCGATTACGGTATGCCCGAGTTCGTTCAGCACATCGGCCAGAAGCATGCGCACGGTAGGATCGTCATCCACGAGCAATACGGTGCCACCGGGTTGTTTGGCGGTTTCCTGCCCGGTGCCGAGCGTGTGCTCATGAGGCAGTACCTCTCCGTTGTAGCGGGGCAGGTAGATGAATAGCGTGGTGCCTTCACCTACCTTGGAGCTGATACGGACCTGGCCGCCAGACTGTTGAGCGAAGCCATAGATCATTGACAGCCCCAGGCCAGTGCCCTGGCCGATCGGCTTGGTTGTGAAGAATGGCTCAAAGACGTGGGCCATTATCTCGGGTGGCATGCCTGTGCCCGTATCGCTTACGCACAGACACAAATATTGCCCTTCGGACATGCTGTGAGCATGGGCTGCTTTACGATCCATCCATTGGTTGGCAGTTTCAATGGTGATGCGGCCACCGTCAGGCATCGCGTCCCTTGCGTTCAGGCAGAGGTTGAGCAGGGCATTTTCCAGTTGGCTCGCATCGACGAATGCTGGCCACAGGTTTGCGGCACCTACGGTTTCGACCACAATGCCCGGCCCGACGGTGCGCTGAATCAGCTCGCTCATGCCATACATCAGTGTGTTGACGTTGGTGGGACGCGGCTCCAGCGTCTGCCGACGTGAGAAGGCCAGAAGGCGATGAGTCAGGGCTGCTGCTCGTTTGGCAGAGTTTTGTGCCGCCGTCAGGTACTTGTCGATTTCACCCAGACGTCCTTGAGCGATTCGTTTGCTCATCAGCTCAAGTGAGCCCGAAATACCTGCGACAAGGTTGTTGAAGTCATGGGCAAGGCCGCCGGTCAATTGGCCAACGGCTTCCATCTTCTGCGACTGGCGCAGCTTTTCCTCAACCTGCATCAGCTTGGCCGTTCGCTCGGCCACATGTTCTTCGAGTGTTTCGTTCAGACTGCGCAGCTTGGCTTCGGTCTGACGTTGCTGTTCTTCGATTTCACGCAGCGTGGTGCAAGTACGTTCCAGTTCCTGCTCGCGGGCGCGCAATGCCTCCTCGGCCATCGTGCGCTCCAGCAGATCGGCGGCCTGTCGTGCCAGAATATCGAGCAGTCGCAGATCTCGCCTGGAAGGCTGGTGTGGCTTGCTCCAATGTGTCGAGATCATCCCCAGCAAGTTGCCAGTACGCGACATCAGCGGTGTCGTCTGAGCGGAGCGGATACCGGTGCGTCGAAACGCAAGCAGGTCTTCCGTACCGGCGATCTCAGCCCATTGTTCAAAGTCGGGAATGATTGCCCGCTGACCGAGTTTGAGTGCCATCGTACAACTGCTGTGGGCGTTCGGACTTACCCATTGCCAGAATCCGACAGCCTCTTCCGGTAACCCGCGCGAGCACAGGAGTTGCAACATGCCGCCACGGCCAGAGCTATGCCCCTGAGGGCAAAGCAATTGCATCGTTCCAAACTGTGAACCGGTGATGCAGACCGCGGCATTCACGATCTTGCCGTAGAGTGTCGCCAGGTCCTGCTCACCGATCAGTTCGGTACTGATGCTGTGCAAGAGATCGATGTCGGAAAGCTCGTCTTCATATGCTGTGACGCTGGCAGAAGCCGGATAGGCGATGTTCAAGGCTGGCATGGAGGCTCCTGTGGCGCAGCTATTAGCTCTGGAAAGCGTATCAGCAAACCTTTCCGGCAGTGATTCGACAATGACATCAAACCGATGTTCGGCATGTCGCAACATTTAAAATGCGCTGCAGTGTCTTTCTTCTTTTCTCGTGTGGGCCATGATGGTGGTCGATTGCTTATGGCAATCGTAGGCACTTGCCCTTATGGTTCGGCCTCAGGTTTCACTCGTTCGAGTCAAGGAAGCAAAATGCCCATCACAACCTCTCTGCGCCCTGGTTTCATGGTGGTTCATGGTAACCGCCCGGATGAACTGCGCAGTCTGGTTGTCTCCTGGATGCGACGCTACCCCCTGGTTCCACTGGAGAACGAAATTGCCCTTGTGCAAAGCAACGGCATTGCACAGTGGCTCAAGCTGGCCCTGGCCGAAGATGCCCAGGATGAAGATCAGGGTGGCTGTGGCATTGCAGCTGCGATAGATGTGCAACTGCCCGGCAGTTTCATGTGGAAGCTGTATCGATCTGTATTGGGCCGCGATGAAATCCCGGAAGTCTCCCTGCTCGACAAGGCTCCGCTGACCTGGCGTCTGATGCGCCTGCTGCCGCAATTGATCAATCAGCCCCATTTCGAACCCTTGCAGCGTTTCCTCACTGACGACACGGACCTGCGCAAGCGCTACCAGCTGTCCGAGCGTCTGGCTGACCTCTTCGACCAATATCAGGTGTACCGTGCCGACTGGCTGCAAGACTGGGCGCAAGGTCGTCATCAACTGCGAAATGTCCGGGGGGAAGTCAGGCCGCTGAGTGCCGCCAATTGCTGGCAGGCTGAACTGTGGCGTGCGCTGCTCGATGATGTCGGTGCCGAAGGTATGGCCCAAAGCCGTGCCGGGGTTCATCGACGCTTTCTGGAACGTATGGCCGCTCTTGCCGAAGCGCCGCCGGGCTTGCCTGCACGGGTCATCGTTTTCGGTATTTCGTCCCTGCCTGCCCAGGCACTGGAAGCCCTGGCCGGGTTATCGAAGTTCAGCCAGGTGCTGCTTTGCGTGCATAACCCTTGTCGCCATCACTGGACCGATATCGTTGCCGACAAGGATCTGCTCCGCCATCAATACAAACGTCAGGCGCGCAAGAACGGCATGCCAATTGCGCTCGATCCAGAGGCTTTGCACCAGCACGCACATCCGCTGCTCGCTGCGTGGGGCAAGCAGGGTCGTGACTACATCAACCTGCTCGACAGCCACGACGAACCCAGCAGCTACCGCTCTTCTTTCAAGGATGAGCGTATCGACCTGTTCAGCGAGAGCGAGCCGACAACCCTGCTCAACCAGTTGCAGGATGACATTCTCGAACTCCGGCCTCTCGATGAAACCCGCGAACTCTGGCCCGCAGTCGACGCCCTGCAAGACCGCTCGATCCGTTTTCACGTCGCCCACAGTGCCCAGCGTGAAGTCGAGGTGCTGCACGATCAGCTACTGGCGCGCTTCAGCCGGGACCCGGGCCTGAGGCCTCGCGATGTGATTGTCATGGTCCCGGACATTGACAGCTATGCCCCGCATATCCGGGCGGTGTTCGGGCAGATCGACTCCCATGATCAGCGCTTCATTCCCTTCACCCTGGCCGACCAGGGGCAACGGGGACGCGAGCCGTTGCTGATTGCGGTCGAGCATTTGCTGAAGCTCCCCGACAGCCGCTTTCCAGTCAGCGAAATTCTCGACCTGCTGGATGTTCCTGCCTTGCGGGCGCGTTTCAAGATTCAGGAGCACGACTTGCCGACCCTGCATCGCTGGATCGAAGGCGCCGGGGTACGCTGGGGGCTGAATGCACGACAGCGTGCCGGTCTGGGCTTGCCCGAACAACTGGAACAGAACAGCTGGTATTTCGGCCTGCGTCGAATGTTGCTGGGCTATGCCGTTGGAGCCGGTGAAGCGTATGAAGGTATCGAGCCCTATGACGAGATTGGCGGGCTGGATGCTGCATTGATCGGTCCTCTGGTTGCCTTGATCGATGCATTGCAGGTCGCCCATGCCGAACTGTCCCTGCCCGCAACGCCCGAACAATGGGGCGCACGTTTGCAGGCTCTCCTGCAGGTGTTCTTCCAGTCTGACAGCGAGCATGACGATTACCTGCTGGGGCAACTTGAGACGCTGCGGGAAACCTGGCTGAAAACCTGCGAGACAGTAGACCTGCTCGATGAATTGCCTCTGACCGTCGTGCGCGAAGCCTGGCTGGCCGGTCTGGATCAGGGGCGTCTGTCCCAGCGCTTTCTGGCAGGTTCGGTCAACTTCTGCACCTTGATGCCCATGCGGGCGATTCCATTCAAAGTGGTCTGCCTGCTGGGCATGAACGACGGTGATTACCCCCGCGCCCAGCCACCCCTGGATTTCGACCTGATGGGCAGCGATTACCGTCCCGGCGACCGCTCGCGGCGTGAAGATGATCGTTACCTGCTGCTTGAAGCGCTGCTCTCGGCACGGGACCAGCTCTATATCAGTTGGGTCGGCCACAGCATTCGCGACAACAGCGACCGCCCGGCTTCGGTGTTGATCGGCCAGTTGCGCGATCATCTGGCCAGCGGCTGGAAACTTTCAACCGACGATGAGCCTGACAGCAGGCAAGATCCGGGCGAAAGGCTGCTCGATGCCTTGACCCTGCATCACCCGTTGCAGCCTTTCAGTGCCAGTTATTTCCATGCCGGCACCGGTTATTTCAGTTTTGCCCAGGAATGGCGGTTGCTGCATGAAGACAGGGTCACTCCGGTCAGCGCTGCTGCCTTGCCACCTCACGCGCAGGAAGAGCCCCTGACGATTGCGCAGTTGCAGGACTTCCTGAGAAATCCGGTAAAGCACTTTTTCAGTCAGCGTTTGAAGATCTACTTTGAAACCGCTGAAGCGCCGGTGCCCGACGAAGAGCCTTTCGTGCTCGATGCACTTGAGCGTTACGGTCTGAGCGAAAGTCTGTTGGCCGCCGCCATGGCCAGCCCGGACGATATCGACGGGGCGTTGCAGGCTCAGGCCAGCAAACTGCAAAGCAGCGGCCTGCTGCCCATGGCCGGTTTCGGCACCCGTATGCAGGCCGAACTGATCGAACCGTTGCCCGATGTGCTCATGCGCTATCAGGCGTTACTGGACTTGTGGCCCGAGGCGTTGAGCAGCGCCTTGCCGGTGAGTTTTACCCATAACGAGGTGAGTCTCGAAGGCTGGCTGGGCGGACTGCACAGCAATGGGCAGAATCAGTTGCTGACCGTAACGGTCATTCCCAACAGCATTGGCTCGAAAAGGACCCGCAAATGGCACCGGCTGATTCGCCCCTGGGTCACACATCTGGTCGCCAGCGCCTGTGGTCTGCCGCTCAACACCGCGCTGGTGGCCACGGATGACACGCTGTTGCTGGCCCCACTGGAAAAGGACGCCGCCAGCTTAATCCTGGGCGATCTTCTGACCACCTGGACGTTCGGCATGCAGCAACCTCTGCCGGTCGCGGTCAAGACTGCTTTTGCCTGGCTGGGGCAGCCTCTGGACAAGGCCGAAGCCGCTGCGCGCAAGGCTTATGAAGGCGACGGTGTGACCAGTAACGGCGAAGTCGCTGAAAGCACCGCGCTGGCCCGACAGTTTCCGGACTTCAATGCGTTGATGGAAAGCGAAGAGTTCGTGGGCTGGTGTGAAGCGCTCTACAAACCCATCTACGAAGCACCCTGGCAATCTCTGTCCGGCGGGGAGGCCAGCGCATGAGTACCTTGCAAGAACACAGCGTTCCTCTGGCACTGCGCTTTCCACTGCGCGGCAGCCAGTTGATCGAAGCCAGCGCCGGTACCGGCAAGACCTTCACCATCTCGGCGTTATACCTGCGTCTGGTGCTGGGGCACGGAAATGAAACATCAGGTTTCGGTCGCGAGTTGCTGCCACCACAGATCCTGGTGGTGACCTTTACCGATGCCGCGACCAAAGAACTGCGCGACCGGATTCGCACCCGTCTGGCCGAAGCTGCCCGTTTCTTCCGCGACGAAATCACCGCGCCCGACGACCTGATTGCCGACTTGCGTGCCCAGTTCAGCGCCGAACAATGGCCGGGCTGCGCCAACCGTCTGGATATCGCCGCGCAATGGATGGACGAGGCCGCTGTTTCGACCATTCACAGTTGGTGCCAGCGCATGTTGCGCGAGCACGCTTTCGACAGCGGCAGCCTGTTCACCCAGAGCCTGGAAACCGATCACAGTGATCTGCTGGGCGAAGTGCTGCGTGATTACTGGCGGCGTTTCTGCTATCCCATGAGTGGCGATGCCCTGGACTGGGTACGGGAAAAGTGGGGTGGTCCCGCGGCTTTGCTGCCACGCATCCGTGGTCTGTTTGGTCGCGAACGCACTCAGGTGACTCAAGAGCCCGCCGAACTGATTCTGGCCTCTCTGCAACAACGCCGCGAAGCACTGCAAACGTTGAAAGCGCCCTGGACCGACTGGGCCAACGAGCTGCATGCGATTTGTCAGGACGGCGTCAAACGCAAGATTGTCGATGGCCGCAAGATGCAGGAGCGCTACTTTGCGCCCTGGTTTGAAAAGCTCAAGGCCTGGGCCGCAGACGAAACCCAGGAAACCCTGGATCTGGGAACCGGTTTCACACGCCTGACTCCAGACGGTGTGGCCGAAGCCTGGAAGAGCGACCCGCCGTCGCACCCGGCTCTGGAGGCCATGCTTGAACTGAAAGCGGCTATCGACGCACTTCCCAAACCCGATGCCGCCGTGCTGCAACATGCCGCGCAGTGGGTCAGTGCCCGCTTTGAAGAGGAAAAGCGTCGTCGTGCGGAAATGGGTTTCGACGACATGCTGCTCAGGCTCGATGCCGCGCTGCAAGGTGCTGGCGGGGAGCGTCTGGCAACACTGATTCGTGAGCAATTCCCTGTCGCGCTCATCGATGAATTCCAGGATACCGACCCGGTCCAGTACCGGATCTTCGAGAGCATTTATCGCCTCGAAGAGAACGACGAGCAAACTGGCCTGTTCCTGATCGGCGACCCCAAGCAGGCGATCTATGCCTTCCGTGGCGCGGATATCTACACCTACCTGCGCGCCCGTACGGCCACGGCCGGGCGCTGGCACACACTGGACACCAACTATCGTTCCAGCCATGCCATGGTCGAATCCGCCAATCACATCTTCGACCAGGCCGAGCAGCGGGCCGAAGGGCGTGGCGCGTTTCTGTTCCGCGAGGGCGACAAGAATCCTGTGCCGTTTACCAGGGCGCTTGCCCAGGGGCGCAAGGAAACCCTGCAGGTCGATGGTGCGCCGCTTGCGGCCCTGACGGTCTGGCATCTGCCAAGCGATCAGCCAGTGTCCGGTACGGTTTATCGTCAGCAACTGGCTGCCAGTTGCGCCAGTGAAATCGTGCGTCTGCTCAAGGGCGGGCAAGCAGGGCAGACCGGCTTTGCGGCACCCGATAAGGCGCTGCGGGGGTTGCTGCCTGCCGACATAGCGATTCTGGTGCGTGATGGCAAGGAAGCCCAGGCCGTGCGTAATGAACTGGCGGCCCGCGGTGTGCGCAGTGTCTACCTCTCCGACAAGGATTCGGTGTTTGCGGCGCAGGAAGCCCATGATCTGCTGGCCTGGCTCAAGGCCTGCGCCGAGCCGGACTCCGAGCGCATCCTGCGCGCCGCGCTGGCCTGTATCACTCTGGACCTGCCGCTGGCCGAACTGGAGCGCTTGAATCAGGACGAACTGGCCTGGGAGCAGCGCGTCATGCAGTTCCGCAGCTATCGCAGCCTGTGGCGTCAGCAGGGTGTGCTGCCGATGCTGCGTCGTCTGCTGCATGACTTTGCCTTGCCCCAGACCCTGATCGCCCGCAGCGATGGTGAGCGGGTGCTGACCAACCTGCTGCATCTGTCCGAATTGCTGCAACAGGCTGCCGCCGAGCTGGATGGCGAACAAGCCTTGATCCGGCACCTGGGCGAGCAACTGGCGTCATCCGGTCAGGCTGCAGAAGAGCAGATCCTGCGTCTGGAGAGCGATGAGCAACTGGTCAAGGTAGTGACCATCCACAAGTCCAAGGGCCTGCAATATCCGCTGGTGTTCCTGCCATTCATCTGTTCGACCAAACCGGTGGATGGCAGCCGCTTGCCCTTGCAGTTCCACGATGCCGAGGGCAATGCCCGGATCAGCCTGCAGCCCACGGAAGAACTGATCGAGCTGGCCGACAATGAACGTCTGGCCGAAGACCTGCGCTTGCTCTATGTCGCTCTGACCCGTTCCGAACATGCCTGCTGGCTGGGTGTCGCAGACCTCAAGCGTGGCAACCTCAACAGCTCCATGCTGCATCGTTCGGCCTTGGGTTACTTGCTGGGCGGCGGCGTGGCTCTGGGCGAATCGGCCAACCTGCAACTCTGGCTGCGAGACCTGAGTCAGGGCTGTGAAAGCATTGCCGTACAACCCGTTCCCGAACCCACCGCCGATACCTTCAGCCCGCCGCGGAATGAAGCCCGACTCGTCAAGGCACTGGTGCCCAAGCGTCGTGCCGCTGAAAACTGGTGGATCGCTTCCTACAGTGCACTGCGTATCGGCGACACCGTGACCACGAGCGGCGATGTGTCTCCCGACAGTCCGCAGGCGCAGAAGCTGTTCGACGACGAACGCCTGGACCCGCAGGCACCTCGCGAGGTGCTGGCTGCGGGTGACGACATCCACCGTTTTCCCCGTGGTCCCAACCCCGGCACCTTTTTGCACGGTCTGCTGGAGTGGGCCGGCAACGAAGGTTTTGCCGCCGCAGCCCATGATCCGGAACTGCTGAGCGACGCCATTGCCCGGCGCTGCAACCGACGTGGCTGGCAAGGCTGGATCAATACCCTAACAGGCTGGCTGACACACCTGCTCAACATGCCTTTGCACTTGGGCAACGACGTGACGCCGGTCGCCCTGGGGCAACTGGACCAACCCAATCAGTACCGGGTTGAGATGGAGTTCTGGTTCGCCAGCAGCCAGGTCAACGTGACACAGATGGATGAGCTCGTGCGTCATTACACCCATGGCAATGCGCCGCGACTGGCGACCCAGACCTCTTCGCTCAATGGCATGTTCAAAGGCTTCATCGACCTGACGTTCGAGCATGAAGGGCGCTATTACGTGGCGGATTACAAATCCAACTGGCTGGGCGGCGACGAGACGTTCTACACCGAGCAGTCCATGGAGACGGCCATTCTCGAAAACCGTTACGACCTGCAATACGTCCTCTACCTGCTGGCATTGCATCGCCAGCTCAAGGCGCGGCTGGCCGATTACGATTACGACCGGCACATGGGCGGCGCGGTGTACCTGTTCCTGCGTGGCAGCCGTTCGTCCACCCAAGGCGTGTACTTCACCCGGCCGCCCCGTGAACTGATCGAGAGCCTGGACCTGTTGTTCCAGGGCCAGCCACAGTCCTCCGCCCAGCCTGGAGCCTTCGCATGAGCCGCACGTTTGCCGATCTCTTGCCCGCGCAACTGGATGCCGAGAGCCTGACCCATCTGAACCCGCTGAGCCGTGTCGATGATTTGCTGCTGTTGCTCGACCGCTGGGTGGAGCGTGGCTGGTTGCGGGCGCTGGACCGCGCCTTCGTGGCCTTTCTTGGCGAACTCAACCCGCAAGCCGATTCCCGGGTATTGCTGGCGGCAGCCTTGAGCAGCCATCAACTGGGTCACGGGCATGTCTGCCTGGATCTGTATGAAACCCTCAAGGAGCCGGATTTCGCCCTGTCATTGCCACCCGAAGGCGACATGCAGAGCGTGCCGGTGCTGTTGCCCTCGGAACTGCTCAAAGGTCTGGATGGTGCGACATGGTGCCAGGCACTGGCTGCCAGCCCGTTGGTTGCCCTGGCCGAAGACGTGGGACCGGCCGCCCTGCAAAAGCCGCTGGTGTTGTCTGACCGACGCCTTTACCTGCGCCGTTACTGGACGTATGAACGCCGCATCGCCGCGGCCTTGCGCCAACGGCTGGCCCAGCCGGAAAGTGCGCCACCGGATCTGGCCCAGCGTCTGGACGCTCTGTTCGGTGCGGCCAGCACAGCGCCGGATGCGGTGATCGATTGGCAGAAACTGGCCTGCGCTTTGGCCACTCGCCGTGGCTTCAGCATCATCACCGGCGGACCGGGCACCGGCAAGACCACCACCGTAGTGCGCCTGCTGGCCTTGCTGCAAGCGCCCGCGGTGCAAAGCGGTCAACCGCTGCGCATTCGTCTGGCGGCACCCACCGGCAAGGCGGCAGCGCGATTGACCGAGTCCATCAGTCAGCAAGTGCAAAGCCTGGATGTCAGTGACGGCGTGCGGCAGAAGATCCCCAGTGAGGTGACCACCGTGCACCGCCTGCTGGGCAGTCGTCCGGGGACGCGGCACTTCCGCCACCACGCGGGTAATCCATTGCCGCTGGATGTGCTGGTGGTCGATGAAGCCTCGATGATCGACCTGGAAATGATGGCCAATCTGCTGGATGCACTGCCTGCCGATGCACGCATGGTGCTGTTGGGCGACAAGGATCAACTGGCGTCTGTGGAAGCGGGCGCGGTACTTGGGGATCTGTGCCGTGATGCCGAACAGGGCTTCTACAGCCCGCAGACCCAGGCCTGGCTGGAAGCGATCAGCGGCGAGGATTTGAGCAGGAGCGCGTTGCAACAAGGCGATGCTCTTCAGCATCCTCTCGCGCAGCAAGTGGTGATGTTGCGTCACTCGCGACGCTTCGGACAGGGCAGTGGTATCGGCCAGTTGTCGCGACTGGTCAACCAGCAACTGGAGCATGAAGCCCGTGGGCTGCTGGCGGCTCGCAGTCACAAGGACCTGTTCAGTCTGGCCCTCAAAGGCGAGCAGGATCAGCGTCTTGAGCGTCTGTTACTCGACGGGCAGGGTGACGGCCCGCAGGGTTATCGCCATTACCTGAGCGTGCTGTCCGGGCAACGTCCGGCCAATGGATCGCCACTGGAAGATGAATGCTGGACCCGATGGGCGCGTGAGGTGTTGCAGGCCTTCGATGCGTTCCAGTTGCTGTGTGCCGTGCGCAAGGGGCCTTGGGGAGTCGAGGGTTTGAACCAGCGCATTACACAGGCTCTGTCCGGCGCAGGTCTGATCGAAAAGGACCAGCAGTGGTACGAAGGCCGCCCGGTTCTGATGACCCACAACGACTACGGTCTTGGCCTCATGAATGGCGACATCGGCATTGCCTTGTACCTGCCTGAAAGCGATGGCTCGGGGAAGCAGGTCTTGCGCGTGGCCTTTCCGCGTAACGACGGCAGCGACGGTGTGCGCTTCGTGCTGCCCAGCCGGCTCAATGAGGTGGAAACCGTCTACGCCATGACTGTGCACAAATCCCAGGGCTCGGAGTTCGCTCACACCGCTCTGATCCTGCCCGAAGCGCTCAACCCGGTGCTGACCAAGGAACTGATCTACACCGGCATCACCCGGGCCAAACACTGGTTCAGCCTGATCGAGCCACGCCAGGGGGTATTCGAAGAGGCGCTGCGCCGCAAGGTCAAGCGCCTGAGCGGGTTGATGCTGGGGCTGTAGCGAGGCGGTCGGAGGATGCTTGCCGACTCAGTGATTGTCGGCACCGCGTCTGAAGAACAGCGTCACTTGCCCCAGCTCGACCCCGAACTTCGACATGAACGAGCGATTGATCAGCGTGTCTTCGTCCATCAGGTACATCCAGTCGTCGAACTGCACCGGGTAGAACTTGCCATCGACCTCCAGATTGAGGGTGTAGCGCCAGCGCAGGGCATTGCCTGCCACTTCGCCGATGGCCTCACCGATGACATCGCCTGCCGTCCCTTTCCAGCGCCCCGGCCCGTCGGGCGTCAGGGTCCAGACCCGGCGTTGCAGCGTACCGTCGCTGTAGACAAAGTGTTCGTCGAGGATCAACTGCTCGCCTTGCCTGCGGCCCTCGATGCTGACAGTAAAGCGCTTGACCACTTCACCCGAACGTTTCTGAAACATGCCCCAGGCCTTTACCGGCTGCGAGAAAAAAGCAGGCAGATCCAGCTCGGGTTTCTCGTTACGGTACTGGGCGACTTCGATGCTGGAGCAACTGCCGAGCAGCAGGCAGCAAGCCAGTAGCCAGGACTTCCATAGTGTGAGGTGATTCATGGCATGTTCCTCGGCAGGTGTCGGTGCAGTTGAGGCAATCTATGGGGACTGTCCTATCCGACCATTGCTGCTGTGGATAAATCCGTTTCCACGGGTATTTGAACGTGCGCGGATGAGGTCGCCGGTTCTCGCCTGCTCCCTGGCATGCCTCTTCTATACTCGAGACTCGAGGTATTTCGAGACACGCCAGTCTGCCACGGAGAACAACAATGAAAATCGCATTTATCGGCCTGGGCAATATGGGAGCGCCCATGGCGCGCAACCTGATCAAGGCCGGTCATCAGTTGCATGTGTGTGACCTCAACAAGACCGTGCTGGCCGAACTTGCCGCTCTGGGTGCAAGCATTCGCGAAACCCCGAAACATGCCGCTCAGGGCAGTGAGCTGGTTATCACCATGTTGCCCGCCGCAGCCCACGTGCGCAGCGTTTATCTGGATGAGGATGGCGTGCTGGAGGGCATTGCTGCTGGTGTGCCTGCCGTGGATTGCAGCACCATCGATCCACAGACCATTCGCGAGATATCGGCCATTGCCGCGAAACAAGGTGTGGTGGTCAGTGATGCGCCCGTTTCCGGGGGAACGGCTGGCGCTCAGGCCGGTACGCTGACCTTCATGGTGGGTGGAGCGCCTGAGCACTTTGCCGTGCTCAAGCCGGTGCTTGAGCAGATGGGGCGCAATATCGTGCATTGCGGGGAGGTGGGGACCGGGCAGATTGCCAAGATCTGCAACAACATGCTGCTGGCCATCTCCATGATTGGCATTTCCGAAGCCATGGCCCTTGGCGATTCGCTTGGGATCGATACGCAAGTGCTGGCCGGGATCATCAACAGTTCGACCGGACGTTGCTGGAGTTCGGAGTTCTATAACCCCTGGCCGGGCATCGTGGAAACCGCTCCAGCTTCGCGAGGCTATACCGGCGGTTTTGGCGCAGAGCTGATGCTCAAGGATCTGGGCCTGGCAACCGAAGCCGCCAAGGCAGCGCATCAGCCTGTGATCCTTGGTGCCCTGGCCCAGCAGCTCTATCAGGCGATGAGTCTGCGGGGTGATGGCAACAAGGATTTTTCAGCGATAGTCGAAGGGTATCGACGCAAGGAGTGAAGGTTCAAGCCACTATCGAATCCAGTGAGCGGTCGACCATTGCCTTGGCCATTTGCGCCAGGTGCAGGATCGAGAACGTCAGTTCATGGTTATGGCTGTCACTGGCTTCATTGGCGGTGGCAATGATGCAGCGCAGCAGGTCGGACGCGAGATTGAGTCCATCCTGCTGGCTGAGGGCTTCGTTGACGATGAACGGTTTGATGTCGGGCATGGGCAACTCGAAGGTAAATGAAGCAGAGAAATGCCGCCGGGCATCGGTGAGGCTGCGTTGAAAGCAGCCTCAACTTCGCTCGAAGACATTGCTGACAGAGCCTAGAGAGGCTGATTTCGGCGTGCAATAGGGCGCAGCGGTCTCGGAAACTTCACTCAGCAGAGCAGGACTCATCCCGCCTGTGTGGCAGAGAATCTCTGGCAATCAGAGAGTGTCTCTGCGGTCTTGTCACATCTTGTCCAACCTTCGTGAATGTAGATGCATACGATTCTCTTTTACTTCAAGAATCGTAAGGACGTTCCATGCATGCTCCCCTCCGTTTGCGGCCTTCGGCTGTGATGATCAAACTGGCGCTGGCTTGCCTGGCCTCGGGTCAGGCTTATGCTCAAGAGCAGACCGAGCCTCAGGAATCGGCCAACGTGCTGTCGATTGCAGACATGGTGGTCACTGCTGCCGGTTATGAGCAGAATCTGGAGGATGCACCGGCGTCTATGACGGTGATTACCGGTGACGAACTGCGCAAGAAATCCTTTCGCGACCTGACCGATGCGGTGCGTGACGTTGAGGGTGTCACGGTCAATGGTGGGGCCAACGAAACCGATATTTCCATTCGCGGCATGCCTGCCGATTACACCCTGATTCTGGTGGACGGCAAGCGTCAGAGTGCGCGTGAGTCACGGGTCAACGGCAATAGCGGATACGAGCAGAGTTTCATTCCACCTGCCGAAGCCATTGAGCGAATCGAGGTGGTACGTGGCCCGATGTCTTCGCTGTACGGCTCCGATGCCATCGGCGGCGTCATCAATATCATCACTCGCAAGGTGACGCCCGAGTGGGGCGGATCGATCACCTACGATTACTCGGCTCGTCAGCACAGCGACCAAGGCAATGCCCGCCAGACTCAGTTCTTCCTCGGCGGCCCGATCAAGGACGACCTGCTTGGCTTGCAGGTGTGGGGACGTTATCTGGATCGTCAGGCGGACGACGATATCGAACAGACCAATGGCTTCAGCAAGGCGGATCATCGCGACCTCACCGCGCGGTTGGCGATTACCCCGAACGTCGATCACGAGATCCTGCTGGAAGCCGGTGCGACACGCCTGAAGAACGGCGATGGCCTGAGCGCCAACTGGGCGACCCGCGAGCAGGAAAACAATCGCGATCACTGGTCGATTTCCCACCAGGGCCGCTGGGGCTGGGCGACTTCCGATGTATCGCTGGCCTACGAAAAGTCCAGTCGCGAAGGTCTAGCCGACGCGACCCAGACCGATGTGCTGGGGCGCAAGCCGGAAGTCGAGAACACCGTATTCGACGCCAAGCTGGTGATGCCCACCGAACACAACATCACCACCGTCGGCATGCAGTGGAACGACACCACCGTCACCGACTGGAACCAGGGCCTGGGTGATCGCCGGAACTACGAGTTCTCCGTTGTGCAGAGGGCACTGTTCGCTGAAAACGAATGGTCGATGACCGATACGTTCTCTCTGACCACTGGCCTGCGCATGGATGATCACGAACAGTACGGCGTGCATTTCAGCCCGCGGGTCTATGGAGTGTGGCGTGCGACGGATGACTGGACCTTCAAGGGCGGTGTCGCCCGTGGTTTCAAGGCACCTGAAGTACGGGCTGTGGTGCCTGGCTACTCCTACCTGCGGCGCAACAGATTCGTGATGTTCGGCAACCCGGACCTCAAGCCGGAAACCAGCACCAACTATGAGCTGTCGGCGCTGTGGTCCAACCGCAATGACCTGTCGGCTGGCGCGACCGTGTTCTACAACGACTTCCAGGACAAGCTGTCGACCGTGATCACGACAGAAGTCTGGAACGGTTTCACGGTCATGGACCGGGTCAACGTCGACAAGGCCGTGATCCAGGGTGTCGAGCTGAACGGGCGCTGGGATGTGACGTCGGCCGTCGCACTCAAGGCCAACTTCACCTACACCGATTCCGAGCAGAAGAGCGGTGCCAACGCCGGTGCGCCACTGGCCCTGACTCCGGAACGCAAAGCCAACCTGCGCGCCGAATGGCAATTGAACGACCGTACCCAGCTTTGGGCGGCGACCAATTACTACGGCAAGGAATACGGCAATACCATCACCGACGAAGCCTCACCGGCCTATACCACGGCGGACTTTGGTGGCTCTTATGAACTGAGCAAAAACGTGTCGCTCAATGGCGCGCTGTATAACCTCACCGACAAGCGTCTGGATGATGAAACCTATGGCACGGTCAACTATGGCCGTACCTTGTGGGCGAGTACTACTGTGCGGTTCTGACTGTGGGAGGCAGCTTGCTGGCGACTTCACCGTTGTCGCCAGCAAGCTGCCTCCTACGGCATTACCAGGGCTGTACCAGAGACGGGGCGTAGCCAATTCATTCGCGAACAAAGGGCAGCCGCACCACTGCACATAACCCTGCCGGTGGACGATTCTCAAGGATGAGTTCACCACCATGGGCCTGGATGCAGGAACGGGCAATGGCCAGACCCAGGCCCAGCCCGCCCTGGGTGTTATCTGTGCCGCTGTGGCTCAATTGCACGAAGGGCTCGAACACCTGAGTCAGCCAGGCCTGTTCGATGCCCGGCCCGTGATCGAGGATTTCCAGGCGAATTTCCGAGTCCTCTACAGCGAGGCTCACATCGGCATCCCCGGCATGGCGCAAGGCATTGTCGATCAGGTTGGTCAATGCCCGCTTGAGCGCCAGTGGCCGACCGTGACAATGCACCTCTTGCCCGCGCTCCCAGCCTATTGTCTGGCCCATGCTTTGATAGCGGCGGGCGAGGTCGTCGAGCAGGGCGCTCAGCGATATCCTGACCGTCGCTTCCTGCACCGCATCACCGCGTACAAAATTCAGCGTCTCACGCACCATGGCGCGCAACTCATCAAGGCTGTCGAGCATGTCCTCGCGTTCGGGGCTGTCTTCCAGCAACTCCATTTGCAGGCGCAGCTCGGTGATCGGCGTATTCAAGTCATGACTGATGGCGGCCAGCATCCGCGTCCGGCCTTCGACATGGCGGGCGATGCGCTCCTGCATCACGTTGAAAGCCCGGGTCAGGTCCCGAGCCTCCTGGGGGCCCGAGAGCGGTAGCGGCGATATCCATTCCCCGCGACTGACCCGCTCGGTCGCCTGCGCCAGTGTCTTGACCGGTTGCACCACCCGGCGCATGAAAAAGATCACGATCAGCAACACCGGAATGGTGGTGACCGGCAAGGTATAGGCCAGCATGCGGCCCCACTCGTAACCTCCCGCCGGATGCTGGATGGCGTTCAACTGTTTGCCGTCAGGCAACTCGATGCTGGTGCGCAGCCGCAGCGGTGCCCAACCGGCTGCCACGAACACATGCTCCCGTGCCGGGCCTCCGCTGATGCGCTCCAGTTGCATGCCGATCAGGGGATTGGCCGGCAACGTCAGACGCTTCCTGAGATCGCTGACCAGCCGCTGTTCCTCCGGGCGCATGCCGCCGGTATCGGCGATGGCGTTGCTGGCGACCCAGAAGTGCGAGTCGGGTGTCTGCATCGAGGCCAGCAGGCGCGAGGCATCTTCGGCGGAAAGGCCCAGAGCTACATGGTAGGCGGTGATCAGTCGCTCAATCGCCAGGGTGCGCGACAGCGGATGAATCAGTGCGCCGGTGCGTTGCAGATAGAGCATGGCGATGGCGTTGGAAGCCAGCAGCGCAAGCAGCAGCAATACGCCCAATTGATGGGCCATGCGGCGTGGCCAGAAATGACGCAACCGCTTCATGCGTCGAGCAGGGTCACAGTGGCCGCCAGCATATAACCGTCACCCCAGATGGTACGCAGCAGATCCGGCTCCAACGGATTGTCATCGAGCTTGCGGCGCAGGCGGCTGATCTGCCGGTCGATGGCGCGGTCGAACACCTCGGTGCCGGGACGCGTGGTCAGGTCGATCAGGCGCTGGCGGCTCAGGACGGTATTGGGATTGGCGAGCAGCACCTGCAGCAGACGGCTTTCCACAGTGCTGAGCCGCACCGCCGAACCATCATGACGAGTCAGGGTGCTGCTGCTTGCGCTGAAGCGCAGGCCGGCGAATGCGTAACCCTGGGCCAGCTCTGCGGTATCGGCGGGCGGCAGCGCGCTGCTTGAGCGGCTCGGGCCTGTACCGCGCCGGCGTAACAGACTGTGGATTCGCGCCACCAGTTCGCGAGGCTCGAACGGCTTGGTCACGTAATCGTCTGCGCCGATATCCAGACCGCGAACCCGGTCGGCACAGGTGTCGCGCGCGGTGAGCAGAATCACCGGAATATTCTCGCGGCGATGCAGCCTGCTGCACAGCTCGAAACCATCGCCATCGGGCAGCATGACATCCAGCACGATGACATCGAATGCCTGCTGCCTGAGCAATTGCCACATGCCTGCAGCATCTTCCGCCGTGCGCACCTCGAACTCATGGCGGCGCAGGTAGACGGCCAGCGGGTCGCGGATCTTGCGGTGGTCATCGACGACCAGAATGCGTGGAGCGGCGACAGCGGATGTCATGGTGTTTCCTGGAAGGCAGCGGGTCACTGGAGATATGGATGATTCTCATTTGAAAGCGCGATCTTATCCCATAAACCCTGAGGACGTTGAGTGCCGTGGCATGTCCTGTTGTTGGCAGAGACGGCAGGAACCGCTACTTTGGACGGCGTTTGATCCGCGCAAGAGTGCCGCATATGGCCTTGAGGCGTTTTGCATGACGCTCGTCAAACGTCCCCCCGACCCAGAAAAAGAAGGAACGACATGAAGTTTGAACCCCTCGCCAAGTCGCTGATCGCGACCGCACTCATTCTGGCTTACGCTCCCGCTCACGCCGCCTCGCAGGCCCCGGTCGCTGCCGAAAACGGCATGGTGGTAACCGCCCAGCATCTGGCGACCCACGTGGGTGTCGATGTCCTCAAGAACGGCGGAAACGCTGTCGATGCCGCCGTGGCGGTGGGTTATGCACTGGCGGTGGTCTACCCCGCAGCAGGTAACCTTGGCGGCGGTGGTTTCATGACCATTCAACTGGCCGACGGGCGCAAGACGTTCCTGGATTTCCGCGAGAAGGCTCCGCTGGCGGCCACTGCCGACATGTACCTTGACAAGCAGGGCAATGTCATTCCGGACCTCAGCGCCAAAGGCCATCTGTCCGTGGCCGTGCCGGGAACGGTGGCGGGCATGGAGCTGGCGCTGAGCAAATACGGCACCCGCAAGCGTGAGGAAGTGATTGCTCCGGCCATCAAGCTCGCCGAAGACGGCTTCGTCCTGCAGCAGGGCGATGTCGATCTGCTGTCGACCGCCACTGATGTGTTCCGGGCGGATATGGCCGACTCGGGATCGATCTTTCTCGACAAGGGCGAGCCGATGAAGGTCGGCCAGAAACTGGTACAAAAGGATCTGGCAAAGACCCTGGAGGAAATCTCCAGCAAGGGTAACGACGGTTTCTACAAGGGCTGGGTCGCCAAGGCCCTGGTGGATTCCAGTCAGGCAGGCAAGGGCATCATTACCCAGGCCGATCTCGATCATTACAAGCCCCGGGAACTGGCCCCCATCGAGTGCGATTACCGTGGCTACCACGTGGTATCGGCACCGCCACCCAGCTCCGGTGGTGTGGTGATCTGCCAGATGCTGAATATCCTCGAAGGCTACCCGATGAAAGAGCTGGGCTTCCGCTCGGCCCAGGGCACGCATTATCAGATCGAAGCGATGCGTCACGCCTATGTCGACCGCAACAGCTATCTGGGCGACCCGGATTTCGTCAAGAATCCCATCGAGCACCTGCTGGACAAGAACTACGCAACCAAGCTGCGTGATTCCATCGAGCCGCAGAAAGCCGGTGACTCCAATAAGATCAAGCCGGGCGTCGCGCCCCATGAAGGCAATAACACCACCCATTACTCCATCGTCGATAAATGGGGCAATGCGGTTTCGGTGACCTACACCCTCAACAACTGGTTCGGTGCCGGCGTCATGGCCAGCAAGACCGGTGTCATTCTCAATGACGAGATGGACGACTTCACCACCAAGGTGGGCGTGCCCAACATGTACGGGCTGGTGCAGGGTGAAGCCAATGCCATCGCACCGGGCAAGACGCCGCTGTCCTCCATGAGCCCGACTATCGTCACCAAGGACGGCAAGGTGGTCATGGTCGTTGGTACGCCGGGCGGCAGCCGGATTATTACCGCGACCTGGCTGACCATGCTCAACGTGATCGACTACGGCATGAACATTCAGGAAGCGGTCGATGCGCCGCGTTTCCATCAGCAATGGCAGCCGGAAACCACCAACCTGGAAACCTTCGCGCTCAGCCCCGACACGCAAAAGATCCTCGAAAGCTGGGGGCACAAGTTTGCCGGGCCGCAGCCGCTCAACCATGTGGCGGCGATCCTGGTCGGAGCGCCTTCGCTGGGCGGTAAGCCGGTCGGCAACAACCGCTTCTACGGCGCCAACGACCCTCGGCGCAATACCGGGTTGTCGCTGGGCTACTGAGTCAGTCCGGGACGCACTGCCTGGCGGTGCGTCCTGTTTTCTTTAGCCCAGAAACGTCAGCAGTGCCCTGGCATAACCGGGTAACAGGTCGAAGTCGGTTGCGCACAGCAGCAGTTTGCGATCGGCCCAGGCATCGCTCAGACGCACGGCCTTGAAGCTGGCCGGACCTTGCCAGCGATCCACTGCCGCCTGCGGCACAATCCCCAATCCCGCCCCGTGGGCGACCATGCGAATCACGCCATCGAAACTTTCGGCGCGAATCCGGATGCGCAGGCGCTTGCCGATGTGCAAAGCCTGTTCTTCCAGATAGATGCCCAGCGCGCTGCTGGCCGACATGCCGACGAACTCGCTATCCAGCGTCTGGCTGAAACGCACTGTGCAAAGTGCGCCGAGCGGATGATCCAGAGGCAGGATGAGCGTCAGCGGATCATCGCGAAAAGGACGGGTCTGCAGGTCGCTGGCGTCCATGGCGTCGGAAATGATGCCGATGTCGGCTGTGCCATGACGCACGGCATGCAGGATTCTCAGGCTGGGCTGTTCTTCCAGGTCGATATCGATATTGGGATGACTGACCAGAAAGTCCGCCAGCAGCTCCGGCAAGTGTTCACTGAGGGTAGAAGTGTTGCACAGCAGCCGGACCCGACCCTTGAAGCCCTTGGCGTAATCGGCCAGGTCGAACTGCATGCGCTCGACCTGTTGCAGGATCACGCGCGCATGCTGCCCCAGCGCCTTGCCTGCGGGAGTCGGCATGACACCACGCCGCCCGCGCTCGAGCAGTGGCGTGTCGAGCGAAGCCTCCAGCGCCCGGATGCGCGCGCTGGCCGAGGCCAGTGACAAATGGCTGTGAGCCGCGCCTGCGGTGATGTTGCCGGCCTCCAGAACGTTCAGGAAAAGCCGCAAATCAATAAAGTCGAAATGCATGCAGATGCTCGCAGTGTGGCTCAGCCTCTGTTTTTTCCTGAGGCTGACTCGGTCGATGACTGATATTCAAAACCATTCCCCGGGTTCAGGATAGGGCCATGAACACATTCCTGGATTTTTATCAAAGCATCGGCTGGGGCCTGACCGCACTGGTCATTGGCACTTTCCTGCTGGCCGGCACGGTCAAGGGCGTGATCGGGCTTGGCTTGCCGACAGTGGCCATGGGGTTGTTGGGCCTGGCTATGTTACCGGCACAGGCTGCCGCCTTGCTGATCATTCCTTCGACGGTCACCAATATCTGGCAACTGGCGACAGGCGGGCATCTGCGCTCGCTGCTCAGGCGCTTGTGGCCGTTACTGAGCCTGATCGTGGTCGGCACATTTCTGGGCTCTTTCTGGCTGGGTATCAGTGGCGGGCATTCCATGACCCGGGCGCTGGGCGCAGCCTTGTTGCTCTATGCGCTGAGCGGACTGTTTCTGCCCACGTTCAGGGTTTCCGCCACTGCCGAGCGCTGGCTCGGGCCTGCCTGTGGTTTTCTTACCGGGATCATCACTTCGGCTACCGGAGTGTTCGTGATTCCTGCCGTGCCTTATCTGCAAGCGCTGGGGCTTGAACGTAATGAACTGGTGCAGGCGCTGGGATTGTCATTCACCGTATCGACACTGGCGCTGGCGGTCGGCCTGCTGTGGAACGGTTCGCTGGGTGGTGGTGAACTGGGTGCTTCACTGCTGGCGCTGATCCCGGCCTTGATTGGCATGCAGTTGGGCCAATGGTTGCGCCAGCGAATCAGTGCCCCGATGTTCAGGCGGGTGTTCTTTGTCGGGATGGGAGCCCTTGGGTTGCATCTGCTGATCGCAGGCTGAGTATTTTCAAATCAATAATGTTTGGTGATTCGTGATGTTCAGGCAAAGGTATTTTGCCTGATGGCTTCTTACTCACCTGCACGTGCTTCTTTATTCTGCTGCCCATCGTTTTTGACTTTCGATCCGGCTTTCGACTGGCCAGGTCTTCAAGCATTTATCCATGAGGCTGACATGAAAAAGATTCTGTTCCTGAACGGCGGTAAACAATTCGCTCACTCTGAAGGGCGCTATAACGCGACCTTGCATGAAGCCGGTGTGGCTTTCATGGACCGCGCCGGTTTCGACGTGAAGGAAACCTTTATCGATGGCGGCTACGATCTGGCCGAAGAGGTTCAGAAGTTTCTCTGGGCGGATGTCATCGTCTGGCAGATGCCGGGCTGGTGGATGGGCGCGCCGTGGACGGTGAAAAAGTACATCGACGAAGTCTTCACCGAAGGTCATGGCAGCCTGTACGCCAACGATGGTCGTACCCGTTCCGATGCTTCGCAGAAGTACGGCAGCGGCGGCTTGCTGCAGGGCAGGCAATACATGATTTCCGCTACCTGGAATGCTCCGCAGCAGGCCTTCGATGACCCGACCGACTTCTTCGAAGCCAAGGGCGTGGATGCCGTGTATTTCCCGTTTCACAAGGCCAACCAGTTTCTGGGCATGACCGGTTTGCCGACCTTTCTGGCCGTCGATGTGATGAAGCGTCCCGATATCGACAATGACGTGAAGCGCTATGAAGCTCATCTGGCTCGGGTTTTTGGCGTGTAACAACGCTAATATCCAGCCTGTCTTGAGTAGAGAGCAGTAATGAAAGCCAGGTCAGATGAATTGCAGGTCTTCGTTTCGGTGATCGAAAAGGGTTCGATCTCCGCAGCGGCCGAGCACATGGGGCAGACGCCTTCCGGGATCAGCCGGACCCTGGCGCGGCTTGAGGCCAAGCTGGAAACCACGCTGATCAACCGCACGACGCGGCGTATGGATCTGACGGAGGAGGGCAAGTTCTTCCTGGAACGTGCCCGGCAGATTCTCGAGCAGATGGAAGACCTGGAAGAACATCTGTCCCTGTCCCGACAGCGGCCGTCCGGCCGCCTGCGGGTCAACGCCGCTTCGCCGTTCATGTTGCATTCGGTCGTGCCTTACGTGGCCGAGTTTCGCCGGCTTTATCCGGATATTCAGCTCGAACTCAACAGCAACGATCAGGTGATCGACCTGCTGGAGCAGAACACCGACATTGCGATCCGTATCGGCATCCTGGCCGATTCGACCCTGCATGCCCGCTCTCTGGGCTGTTCTCCAATCAATATTCTGGCCAGCCCGCTCTATTTGGAGCGACACGGCGTACCGACCTCGGTCGAGGATCTGGCGAGCCATACGTTGCTGGGATTCTCCCACAGCGAAACCCTCAATAACTGGCCGCTGCGTCATGCAGGTGGAGATCGCTGGCCGATTCAGCCGACCTTGTCAGCATCCAGCGGAGACACATTGCGTCACCTTGCACTGGCGGGAGAGGGGATCGTGTGCCTGTCGCACTTCATGACCCATGAAGATATTCGTGAGGGGCGTCTTCAGGTTGTGCTGGCCGATGCCCACAGCGGGTATCGGCAGCCCATCCATGCGGTGTACTACCGTAACTCGAAGCTGGCACTGAGAATTCAGTGCTTTCTGGATTTCATGCAGGAAAAGCTGGCGCAATACGCCTGCAAATGACAAACCGGTAGGAGCGAATTCATTGGCGAATGAATTCGCTCCCACGTGGGTCAGTGATGCTCGCGGGTTGCGCGGAATTTCACGTCCGGCCAGCGCTCTTCCATCAGGCTCAGGTTGACGCGGGTCGGGGCCAGGTAGGTCAGGTGACCGCCACCGTCCAGTGCCAGGTTTTCCACTGCCTTGTTTTCAAACTCTTCGAGCTTCTTCTTGTCTGCGCAGTCGATCCAGCGTGCAGACCAGACAGTGATCGGCTCGTAGGCGCATTCGACCTTGTATTCTTCCTTGAGGCGGCTGGCGACCACATCGAACTGCAGCACACCGACGGCACCGAGGATGATGTCGTTGCTGCGCAGCGGGAAGAACACCTGCGTTGCCCCTTCTTCGGCCAACTGTTGCAGGCCCTGGCGCAGTTGCTTGGACTTGAGCGGATCTTTCAGACGTACGCGGCGGAACAGCTCCGGAGCGAAGTGCGGGATACCGGTGAAGCCCAGGCTTTCGCCTTCGGTGAAGGTATCGCCGATCTGGATCGTGCCATGGTTGTGCAGACCGATGATGTCGCCGGCATAGGCTTCTTCAAGCTGCTCGCGTTCCGAGGAGAAGAAGGTCAGGGCGTCGCCGATCCGAACGTCCTTGCCCAGACGTACATGGCGCATTTTCATGCCCTTGTCGTAACGGCCCGAACAGATGCGCATGAAGGCGATACGGTCGCGGTGCTTGGGGTCCATGTTCGCCTGGATCTTGAACACGAAACCGCTGAACTTCTCTTCCACCGGCTCCACGCTGCGCTCGTTGGCGACTCGCGCCAGAGGCTTGGGCGCCCAGTCAACCACAGCGTCGAGCACGTGATCGACACCGAAGTTGCCCAATGCCGTACCGAAGAACACCGGGGTCAGTTGACCGTTGATGAACTCTTCCTGATTGAACTCGTGGCACGCGCCCTGCACCAGTTCCAGTTGTTCGACGAAGCGGTCGTACTCGTCACCCAGGTGGGCGCGGGCTTCGTCCGAATCCAGTTTCTGGATGATTCGGGTTTCGGTGCGTTCATGACCGTGACCGGCGGTGTAGACGATGATGTAGTCGTCGGCCAGGTGATAGACACCCTTGAAGTCGCGGTAGCAGCCAATCGGCCAGGTGATCGGCGCAGCCTTGATCTTCAGGACCGCCTCGATCTCGTCCAGCAGCTCGATAGGGTCGCGGATATCGCGGTCGAGCTTGTTGATGAAGCTGACGATGGGCGTGTCGCGCAGACGGCAGACATCCATCAGGGCGATGGTGCGCGGCTCTACGCCCTTGCCGCCGTCCAGAACCATCAGCGCCGAGTCCACTGCCGTCAGGGTGCGGTAGGTGTCTTCGGAGAAGTCTTCGTGGCCCGGGGTATCGAGCAGGTTGATCATGTGCTCGCGATACGGGAACTGCATGACCGAGGTGGTGATGGAGATGCCGCGCTGTTTCTCCATTTCCATCCAGTCGGATGTGGCATGACGATCGGATTTACGGGATTTGACCGTACCGGCAACGGAAATGGCCTTGCCCATCAGGAGCAGTTTTTCCGTGATGGTGGTTTTACCGGCGTCCGGGTGGGAAATAATGGCGAAAGTGCGGCGTTTCGCGACTTCGGCGGCCTGTTGGGTCATGGGAAATCGCCTGAAAGAGAGTCAAAAAAAGGGCGCAGATTATAGCTCAACTTGAGGCAATAACCGAGCCGTTCAGTCGATTCGGGGTGGCCAATTAATGCCTCACGTGGGAACCTTTCAGATCGTGGAGACGTCCACTCTCTTGTAACCGGTTATGTATAGCCTGCTTCAAGAGCTGATAAATCAGCAAGTTAGCTTGACGAAGCTGCGCTCATGGCCTGTGTCTTCGCCGAGGAAAAATCCTCACTGGCGATCCACCTGCTGCTCTTCGCGAACGTGACTGCAGGCGCTCATTATCGAGCGTCAAAGACAGCGCGCTCGCCGACTGAAATAAGGAGTCCGCCCGTGGCTAATCGCTATGGCAAGGGGCTGTTGGGAGGTACGGCTGGTATCGTACTCCTGGCCCTGCTGGTCCACTGGATCGGCATCGATACGTTTGAGAAGTACAAGGATGATCTGCTGTTCTACCTGCAGGCTCATCTGGTTCTGGTTCTGGTTTCAATGTTGGCGGCTGTCGTGGTCGGTATTCCTGCCGGCATTGTGCTCAGCCGACCAAACATGGTCGGCCGTGCCGAACGCTTCATGCAGATCTTCAACATTGGCAACACTGTTCCTCCTCTCGCGGTTCTGGCCATCGCTCTCGGTATTCTCGGGATCGGCAGTGGTCCGGCCATCTTCGCTTTGTTCCTCGCCTCGTTGTTGCCCATCGTGCGCAACACCTACGAAGGTCTGAAAAACGTTCAGGGTTCACTCAAGGAAGCCGCCACCGGCATCGGCATGACACCGCGTCAGGTGTTGCTGCAAGTCGAGCTGCCCAATGCCGTGCCGATCATTGTGGGCGGTGTTCGCGTGGCGCTGGCGATCAACGTGGGAACCGCGCCACTGGCGTTCCTGATCGGTGCCAACAGTCTGGGCAGCCTGATCTTCCCCGGTATCGCCCTGAACAATCAGCCGCAATTGCTGCTGGGTGCGGCGTGTACGGCGCTGCTGGCCCTGGTGCTCGATGGCCTGGTCACTCTGGTGAGTCGCCTCTGGCTGGAGCGCGGCCTGAGCCGCTGAGAGAAAGGATCTACGATGAAAAAACTAGCTTTGTTACTGGGTTTCGGGCTGCTGTTCGGCAGTTTTGCCCAGGCTGCCGAAAAGCCTTTGCTGCGCATCGGCGCCCGAGTATTTACCGAGCAGACCATGCTCTCCGAACTCACCGCGCAATACCTGCGCACCAAGAATTTCGACGTGCAGATCACCGGTGGCCTGGGCAGCAACCTGGCCCGCAGCGCACAGGAAAGCGGTCAGCTCGACCTGTTGTGGGAATACACCGGTGTGTCACTGGTGGCCTACAACCATATCGATGAAAAGCTCGACAGCGAACAGACCTACGCACGGGTGAAAGAAGTGGATGCGAAGAAAGGCCTAGTCTGGCTTTCCCCGTCCCGTTTCAACAACACCTATGCCCTGGCGCTGCCGCAGAAAATTGCCGAACGATACCCGCAGGTCAACACCATGAGCGATCTGACCAAGGTGCTCAAGGATGAAGCCAAAGAGGGTCATGTCGTAGCGCTGGACACCGAATTTGCCAATCGTTCCGATGGCCTGCTCGGCATGGTCAAGCATTACGACATGAATCTCGGTCGCGAGAATACCCGGCAGATGGATGCCGGGCTGGTCTACACCGCCTTGCGTAACGGGCAAGTCTTCGCCGGACTGGTGTACACCACCGACGGACGTCTGAACGCCTTCAAACTCAAGGTACTGGAAGACGACAAACACTACTTCCCGGACTACACCGCAGCGCCGGTGATTCGTCAGGAGTATCTCGATGCCCATCCGGAAATCGCCACGCTGCTCAAGCCTCTGGCCGACCTTCTGGATACCCAGACCATGATCGAGCTCAACGCCCGCGTCGATGTCGGTCATGAAAGCCCGTCCGCGGTGGCCGCAGACTTCCTGCGCCAGCATCCACTCAATTAAGGAAGGAGACGATATGAGTTTCTTTGACGCCTTCTCCCATCTGGACTGGGCCCAGGTCATGCAACTGACCTGGCAGCACGTCACTCTGGTCGGTATTGCCGTCAGCCTGGCAATTCTGATCGGTGTGCCCCTGGGCATTCTGATGACCCGCTTTCCGGCGCTGGCCGGGCCGCTGCAGGCCAGCGCCACGGTCTTGCTGACCGTGCCGTCCATTGCCCTGTTCGGCCTGCTGCTGCCGTTTTACTCCAAGTTCGGCCAGGGCCTTGGCCCGCTGCCTGCGATCACGGCGGTGTTTCTCTATTCCCTGCTGCCGATCATGCGCAACACCTACCTGGCCCTGACCGGTGTCGACGCCGGTATCCGCGAAGCCGCCAAAGGCATCGGCATGACCTTCGGCCAGCGTCTGCGCATGGTTGAACTGCCGATTGCCGTACCGGTGATCCTCGCTGGTGTGCGTACTGCCGTGGTGATGAACATCGGTGTCATGACCATCGCCGCCACCATCGGTGCCGGTGGTCTGGGCGTACTCATTCTTGCCTCGATCAGCCGCAGCGACATGTCGATGCTGATCGTCGGCGCGGTGCTGGTCAGCATTCTGGCCATCTTCGCCGACCTGCTCCTGCAATGGCTGCAACGCAGCCTGACTCCAAAAGGATTGCTCAAATGATCGAACTTCAGAATCTGACCAAAACCTTCACCTCCAACGGCAAAGACGTCAAAGCCGTGGATTCGGTAAGTCTGACCGTCAATGAAGGTGAGATCTGCGTCTTCCTCGGGCCTTCGGGTTGCGGCAAGAGCACCACGCTGAAAATGATCAACCGCCTGATCGTGCCGACTTCCGGCAAGGTGCTGATCAACGGCGAAGACACCACCGACCTGGACGAAGTGACCCTGCGTCGCAACATCGGGTACGTGATCCAGCAGATCGGCCTGTTCCCGAACATGACCATCGAGGAAAACATCGTGGTCGTGCCCAAGCTGCTCGGTTGGGACAAGAAACGCTGCCACGACCGCGCCCGCGAACTGATGAACATGATCAAGCTTGAGCCCAAGCAGTATCTGCATCGCTACCCGCGTGAGCTGTCCGGTGGTCAGCAGCAGCGCATCGGCGTGATTCGTGCCCTGGCAGCCGAAGCGCCGGTCTTGCTGATGGACGAGCCATTTGGCGCCGTCGACCCGATCAACCGCGAGATGATCCAGAACGAGTTCTTCGAGATGCAGCGTGCATTGAACAAGACCGTGATCATGGTCAGCCACGATATCGATGAAGCCCTCAAGCTGGGCGACAAGATTGCGATCTTCCGGGCGGGCAAGCTGTTGCAGATCGACCATCCGGACACCTTGCTGGCGCACCCGGCGGACGAGTTCGTCAGCAACTTCGTCGGCCAGGACAGCACCCTCAAGCGCCTGCTGCTGGTCAAGGCCGAGGACGCGGCCGACAACGCCCCGTCGGTGAGCCCGGAAACCCCGGTGGCCGACGCGCTGGAAGTGATGGACGAAAACGACCGTCGTTACATCGTCGTCACCGATGCCGAGAACAAGGCGCTGGGTTACGTGCGTCGCCGCGACCTGCATCGCCAGCAGGGCACCTGTGCCCAGTTCCTGCGCGAGTTCAACGCCATCGCCGCTTACGACGAGCACCTGCGCATCCTGTTGTCGCGCATGTACGAGTTCAACCGCGCCTGGCTGCCGGTGCTGGATGCCGAGCGGGTGTTCCTGGGTGAGGTGACGCAAGAGTCGATTGCCGCTTACCTGAGCTCCGGCCGTTCTCGTGGCATGAAGACCAGCATCGTTTCGCCGGCCGAAGCCGTAGCCTGATCCATCAGCCGCCCCGGCAATCGGGGCGGCTTACCCCTTGTCCGATTCTGTCGCCTCATGACGTGGCTGTCAGTCTCCGGGCACGGAGGGCTGAAACGCTGCGAGCACTTTACAGGGCGTCCCGAGTGTTTCCAGCGAAGGCCTGCCCAACAGGTATCCCTGACCCCATTCACCGCCCAGATCATTGACCATCTCACTGTCGGCCCGGGTTTCGATGCCTTCGACGATCACGCAGGGCGCAAGGCTTTTACACAAGGGCAGCAAATGCGAGAGGGTGGTGCGTCCGAGCGGATTTGTCCGTGCCCGTTTCATGTAGCCCTGATCGATCTTGATGATGTCCGGGCGCGACTGCAGGATGAATTCCAGTGTGCTGTAGCCGGAGCCAAAGTCGTCCACCGCGATCCGGCAACCGGTGGCACGCATGGCGTTCACAAAGTCGACGGCCATGGGAATGTCTGGAGTTGCAGCGCTTTCGGTAATTTCGATCACCAGTCGACAGGCCACTTCGGGCTCTTCGAGCAACTGTTGCAGAAGGGGCTGCCAGCCTTCAGCGAGAATTGCGCTTTGCGCGGAGATATTGCAGCTCAGGGATAAGTCGGGATGCAGTCGCAGTCTTTGAATCACGGTGCTCATCACGCTCAGGTCCAGCCTCAGCATCATGCCCAGTTTCTCGAGTCGGGCAAACGGCGCGAAGGGCTGGCGGACAGCGCTCGAGTGCCGGAGCAGGGCTTCGTGGTAAAGAATATGGCCCAGCGCTGGGAGCGCTACCACAGGCTGAAAGGCCATCAGGAGCCGACCCGCGGCCAGCTCCCGGTAAAAATGTCTCACTCGTTGCATTGCGGTTCTCTGATCCGGAAGGCGTTTTAAAGCTGGAAACGCCTGATCAAGCCTTGCAGCTCACTGCCCTGGCGGGCCAGATTGGTAGCAGCAATGGCAATCTGCTGCGTGGCGGTGGCGGTCTGCTCGGTGACATCCTTGATGCCATGCATGTTGCGGTTGATCTCTTCGACCACGCTGTCCTGCTGTTCGGAAGCGCTGGCGACCTGCATGCTCATTACCTGGATAGTGGCCACCGACTTGCCGATATCATTGAGTTCGGTCTGTAGATTGCGAGTCAGGCCGACGGTGTTCTCGACCATCTGACAACTGGCTTCCATTCGTCGCGAGGCCTGTTGCGCGCTGTTTTGCAGCGAAACGATCAAGGACTCGATTTCGGCCGTGGACTGCTGGGTGCGTGACGCCAGCCCGCGAACCTCATCGGCAACCACGGCGAAACCGCGCCCGGCTTCTCCGGCCCTGGCGGCTTCGATGGCGGCGTTGAGCGCCAGCAGGTTGGTCTGGCTGGCCAGCCCGTTGATGACCGTCAGCACACCGCCGATACGCTCGCTCTCATTGGACAAGTCGCTGACGGCCTGATTGGAATTGTTGATTTCCTGTCCCAGCAATTCGATCTGCGTCAGGGCTTCCTGAGCGACCACATTGCCCTGGCTGGTTTTCAGGTCGGCAGACTTGGCCGCGTTCGAGGCTTCTGCGGCGCTCATGGCCACATGCTGAACGGTGGATACCATCTCGTTCATGGCCACCGCGACCTGATCGGTGTCCGTACGCTGCGAGTTCGCGCCGTTGCTGCTTTGCTCGGTCACGGCCGACAGCTCTTCGGCAGCGCTCTGCAGCTCACCGGTCACCCGGCTGACCTGGCCGAGCAGTTTGCGCAGGCTCAGGCCTGTCTGTTCGAGAGCAGACAGCAGCGCACCGAATTCATCCTTGCGCTCGGGTGCCGAAATCCCGATCAGGTTGCCTTCACCGATCTGTCTGGCCATTACCAGGGCCGCGTCGAGCGGCTGCTGGATCTGCCGGGTAATCAGCCAGGTCACGCCAAGCCCCAGAACCAGCGCGATCACCAATAGAGCGAGCAGTTGTTGGCGGGCGAAAGAAGCTTCCTGCCGGCCTTTTTCGTTCTGGCTTTCTATCAACTCATGGATGGTGCCGAAAGCCGATTTGAAGTGGGTTTCCAGGGGCTCACGTGCAGCATCGATCAATGCGCCGTTGCCCTGACGCATGGCTTCGACCAGCGCTTTCAGGGCTACTGAGTAGCGGCTCATGGCATTGTTTATATCGTCGAAACGCTTCCCGTCTTCGGGGCTCGAAAAAAGATTCCTGTTGTCGGCAATCAGTTTGTTGACTCGAGCCGATGCTTCGTCGATCTGTTGCAGGTATTGAGGAGCCCGAGTGGCTTCATAGCGCAGGCGGGAGTTCTGAACGATGTTGGCTTCATCGATGAGCCGATTGATTGCAACCGACTTGATTGCCCGAGTGGTCATGGACTGGATACTGTGCAGGCCAATCAGGGTCGTGATGACCAATACGAGCAATACGCTGGAAAAACCGGCTATCAACTTGAACTTTACAGATAAATTTTTCATGGGCAGGAATCAACGTATCACCAGGGAAGAAGCGGACGTCGATGTCGGGGTGCCCGGATAAGAGCCCCAAGCCTGTATCGACCTGTTTATTCGGATTGTCACAAAAGATTCATGATCGGGTATTGAGGAGGGTTAGAGGAGTGTCCTGACACCCTTTTCGCTTGTCCTGTGACTCAACGGCCAAAGGGCATTACTCAATGTGTTGTGTGGTAATCATCAGGATAGACTGGAACGGGTGGTGGCCGAGAGGTGTGAGATCGGCATGTACAGAATAACCAGTGCAAGCTTCAGGGTCCTGGTGCAGACCATGGCCGAAACGGGGATAGATATGGATGCCCTGTTTGCAGATTTTGGCTGCGAGAGTCGCGCTCTCTACAATGACCCCAAAGGCGTCAGGATGGAGCTGGTCTATCAGTTGATGGCAGAGGTTTCATTGCGCAGCGATCGCCCGGATTACGGGCTGCTGGCGTACTCGAAAGCACATCCGGCCAATCTCCAGTTGCTGGGTTACGCAATCATGTCCAGCTCGACCCTGGGGGCGGCACTGAAAAAGCTGGTGGACTATCACCTGCTGATCGGCAACGGTTTCTGCTTTTGCCTCGAGCACAAGCACGATCAGGTTTCCTTGCTCGGCTTCGACCTGACCCGTGACAGCTCCCGGACCCCCAGACCGGTCATCGATTCGGCCATGGCGCAGATAATAGGCCTGATCCACTGGCTGTTGCCGGAGCACAAGCCCGGACCACTGGCCGTAACCTTTACCTATCCCGAGCCTGCCGATCTCGGCTCACTGATCCGGTTGCTGGGCCATGATCTGAGCTTCAATGCGCCTTACAACAGCCTGACGTTCGAATCCTCCGTGGCGGACATTGAATTGCCGACCGCCAACCCGGAGCTCGACCGGGTACATGTCGAGCACGCCAGGACCCGACTCAATGATTTGCTCTGCGGTTCCATGACGATCAGGGTGCGGCGCGTATTGTCCGAGCACCTGGCCCAGGGCATTGCCTTCGGGCTGGATGATATTGCCCAGGCCCTGCATATCAGCCGGCGCAGTCTGCAACATGGCCTTGAGCGCGAGGGCGTGAATTTCTCCGCACTTCAGGATGAAGAGCGCCTGAAGATGGCCCACAGCTTTTTGCGCAACTCCATGCGCAGTCTCAAGTACATCGCTGCACTATTGGGGTTTCGTGACCAGAGCAGTTTCAACAAGGCATGCCTGCGCTGGTTTGGCATGCCACCGGGGCATTATCGGGAGCAACCCTGAACGTCACGCCAGAGGATCGTTCATGTTGAACTGGCTGACCTTCATCATGATCTGGACAGGTTGGGTCGTCATTGGCAGCAAAGGCTCATTCTGATTGGCGCACGAGATGTAGGCCCACCAGTCGTTGCCGAAGTTCTGCCTGTCATAGACCCCGAGCGGATTGCCGTTGGGGGCAATGATCTGTACCGGTCCTACTTCCTTTCTGTCGATGTCGCCGGTGGCCAGCGGGCGGCCGCCGATCATGACTTTCCAGCCGGGGGTGCTGGCCAGCGACTTGTCGGGGCGAACATGCAGCTTGACGAAGCGGACATCGCCAAAGGGGCCGGCGACCAGCCTTTTTTCTTCGACGATCAGGCTTCCCAGGCGCGAGGGGTTTTCATAGAACATATCGTGGCAGGCCTTGATCTCGTAGCTCTCGGAGCCGTTGTCCCAGCGCCGGTACAGAAACCAGAAGTTCAGTTCCTCACGAGGCTTGGTGGTGGCGGTCAGATAGGTGTATTCATCGCTGCCAACGTAGGTAAACGTCTGCGAAATGTTGCCTCCTGCCGGGACCGTACTGGTTTCCTGTTCCAGTCGTGAGAAATCAAGAGCCGCCAGATATCCGGGTTGCACGGACCTGAGCGACGCGACGAAGGAGCGTTCTTTGATATAGGTGGCCATGTTCGCCTCCTGCGAAGGTTCAAGGCTGCATCAGGCTTGATTGTGCCCATCCATGACCCCGAAAAGTACTGACAGAAATACCTGTGCTTAGTGCCGTTTTTCATCAGCGGCCGAGGGTTATCTCGTCGAGAAATCCGTTTGCGCAGGAACATGAGGCTGTCATACAGGTCGGTTACATAGAGGTGTAAAGAGGACGCAGTTATCTGTTCCGGCAGAAACGTCTGCAAACGCGACATTTTTTGTTGATCTCAAGCCTCTCAGGTCCTAAAGTTCGCGCCGAACGTCCATGCTGGAAACGATCCATCCGGCTCAAGTACTGACGACGAGACAGCAAGGCCAGGGGGGCATGATCCCCATGGCCTTTTTGCTTTCGGCGACATGCCTTGGGAAGTAGGCGAACCAAAGTGGGGATACGGAGGGCGTTCATTGACACCCATTTATATTCATCTGTTTGCCAAGTGGAGTTCCAAGCATGCCGATCAAGGTTGAAGACTATTTCTCTGATGCTTCCTTCAAGAAAATCAAGTCGTTCGCTGACAAGCAAGAAACCCCTTTTGTCGTCATTGACACCCAGGTGATCAGCCAGGCCTATGATGACCTGCGCGCAGGTTTTGAATTCGCTCAGGTCTACTACGCGGTCAAGGCCAACCCGGCGGTCGAGATCATCGATCTGCTCAAGGAAAAAGGTTCGAGCTTCGATATCGCCTCGATCTATGAGCTGGACAAGGTGCTGAGCCGTGGCGTAGGCCCGGATCGCATCAGCTATGGCAACACCATCAAGAAGTCCAAGGACATTCGTTACTTCTATGACAAGGGCGTGCGCCTGTACGCGACCGACTCGGAAGCCGACCTGCGCAACATCGCCAAGGCCGCGCCGGGCTCGAAAGTCTACGTGCGTATCCTCACCGAAGGCTCGACCACGGCTGACTGGCCTCTGTCGCGCAAGTTCGGCTGCCAGACCGATATGGCCATGGATCTGCTGATCCTGGCGCGTGACCTGGGGCTGGTGCCTTACGGTATTTCCTTCCACGTGGGTTCGCAGCAGCGCGATATCAGCGTCTGGGACGCTGCCATTGCCAAGGTGAAGGTAATCTTCGAACGTCTGAAAGAAGAAGACGGCATCGAGCTCAAGCTGATCAACATGGGTGGTGGCTTCCCGGCCAACTACATCACCCGTACCAACAGCCTGGAAACCTACGCCGAGGAAATCATCCGCTTCCTGAAGGAAGACTTCGGTGACGATCTGCCGGAAATCATTCTGGAGCCAGGTCGTTCGTTGATCGCCAACGCCGGTGTTCTGGTCAGCGAAGTCGTGCTGGTCGCGCGCAAGTCGCGTACCGCCGTCGAGCGTTGGGTGTACACGGATGTGGGCAAGTTCTCCGGCCTGATCGAAACCATGGACGAAGCCATCAAGTTCCCGATCTGGACCGAGAAGAAGGGCGAGATGGAAGAAGTGGTCATCGCCGGTCCTACCTGTGACAGCGCCGACATCATGTACGAAAACTACAAGTACGGCCTGCCACTGAATCTGGCCATCGGTGATCGCCTGTACTGGCTGTCCACCGGCGCCTACACCACCAGCTACAGCGCTGTTGAATTCAACGGCTTCCCGCCGCTGAAATCGTTCTACGTTTAAGCGCTCTACCTGAGTGAAAGAGCCCGCAAGCGATTGCGGGCTTTTTATTGGGCGCCCGGATTGCCTGTCAGGCTGTTGAACCTCTGTGTCAAACGCTGTATTTCCTGCAGGCTGACAAGCATCAGTCTTGTCTCCACATAAGGGCGCGAAGGCGGGACGTTCCTGCGCATTTTCAGGGGATGCAGGATTGAGCTGGCCAGCAGGTCGCATATCCTTGTCAGGTGATCACTCATATGGGTTGCGGCACCGTAGGCTTCTTCATACTGGCGTCTGCTTCTTTGGATATAGGCATATCCTGCAATGAGTCGCGCCTGTGGAGAAAGGGCGGGTCCGTTTTCGACAAACGAATACGAGGCCGTAAGGTTCTGCATGGCGGTGTTCTGATCCGGTCTTTTTTCTACCAGGTTGTATTGATGGGCGTGGCGGTAGATTTCACGGTTCATGAAGTCGGTGATGCGAGGCAGGATTGTATAAATGCCACGGATCAGCGTTTGCAGGGTTTCCTGTCGCTTCTCGAAGGCATCGGCAAGCTCACCCAGCCTGGTCAGGTTTCGTTCAATGAAGGGACTTGTAACCTCATGGCTGCTCTTTATGCTTTCGGATGACTGTATGAGGCTGTGCATGAATGCCTCCAGTTCTTTATGCAGAGCCGTGATTCCTGACACTACTTCAGACCAGATGGGTAAGTGATCGGCGGCCTTTTTCAGGTGCTTTTCGATTTCGGGGATTCGATAGGACCCGTATTCCCTCGCCGGAACCAGATCAAGGCCGACCTTGAACGAGCGGGTGAACTGCGCAAGGTTACGCAGGACCTCCATGTAGTTGTGGATCTCTGTGAGGTCGCTCTGATGGATCAGATAGCCGGTCATGATGGAGTCCATGGCGTGAGTACGGTATTGGAAACGCATGGTCTGCCAAGGGAAATGGAGCAGGCCATTTCCCTTGGGGTGCACGCATTGGGGAGCGTCAGCGAATGGGTTGCAGGTAGCTGATCATCTGAAGCCCGGAACTGATGAAGCGCGCGCTGCGCTGCTTGTCATCCGGGGCGACGGTCTGATTGAGGGCGATGAAGCTTTCGATGGTCTGAGACACTTTCTGATATTGCTCGACGTAAAGATTGCGCTGATCGTCCATTGCGTGGAAGCATGTGATCAATTCGATGCGTTGAGTCAGTGCCAGCTTTCCCTTTTCCGTCTGAGCCAGTTGTTCATACAGTTTGTCCATGCGTTCGCGCAGGGTGTCACGGCGCTTGAGCAGAGCAATGAAGTTGATGCCCTCGCCGCCATATTCCAGCGTCGCTTTCATCTGTTCGATGGCCAGAGTGATCACTGCGATTTGGGGTGGCTGCATGCCCAGGGCAAGAATCTTCTCACCGGTAAGGAGAGTGTCCTTGGCAATGTTGGTAAACCCCTTGCTCTCAATGGCATCAATCGCTTCGGTCAATACCCGCCGTTCTTCCTGGATGACGGCAATTCTGGCATTGCTGTCGTCGATTCTTGCCGTTGCCTTGACGACATCCTGTTCCAGGCTCTCCTGGAACTCCTTTGTCTGCTGACGATTGACGGACTCCTTCAGATCAACGAGAGCATGGACCTGCCTGGTCAGCTCGTTGCCTGCCGTGGTCGCGGCGTCACTCAAGGCGCTTTTACGTTCGTCTTGAATGTCTTTGATTTCATCCTGATCGGTTGTGTTGTCCAGTTCCCGGTCGTAGTTTCTCAGCCGTTTGATTCGGGATTCGATATCGATCTTCAAGCGCATGCAGGATTCGCCCAGGCGTTGTTGCTCGACGAACATCGCACCCGTGAGACGCTGGACCCGCGTATAAAGATTAGGCAGGTAAAGTGTCTTGGCATACAGGACATCGGCCCTGACCAGATTCTTTCTCATGTTTTCCAGGCTGCTGGACATGACCGGAAGATCCGGCGTATTTACGTTCAGAGATGTTGCAAGAGGAGTGATAGTGTTATTCATTTTTATTTTCCATAAATCCGTTTGAATTCATCGTCTGCTTCCTTGAATACATCAAGTAGTGCGTCAGAGTCCTGCTGAATGGTCTTCCATGGTTCCACGACCCGCCTGAAGCGATTCATGAATATTCTGAGCGACAGGGCATCTGTAATTTCGGAGGATGCCTTTGCGGATTCCTCAATGAAAATAGATAGCTTGTTCCATACGGTAATCAGGTTTTTTGTAGCGACGTCGGCGTCGATGACGACAGTGACAAGGTTTTGCAAGTCGAACTTTACCCGGTTCAATGACCCCAGTATCTTGTTTTTAAGCTGCAGTTCGTTGATGTCCTTTTCCTGTTGATTTATCAACTCATTCCTTGCCTTGCGAACACTTTCGGCTTCAACGCCAAAATAAATGCTCAACGCAAGACCTACGACATTGAACTTGCTGATCGACCCCAGGGATCTTTCGACGGCGGCTTTGTATTCCTTGTTTTTTTCATCGATATCCTTTGCTCTTCGCTCGATGTCCTGAGTCAGTTTCGCGACATCGGCAGGCAGTGAGCTGTTATCGATGGCAACGACCTTGCGCTGGATTTCCGGTGCGACATAGCGCGCAAGATCCAGTCCGAACTTGTCCAGTTCTTCCTTGATGCCCAGCGCGTCGGCATGGCTTTCCTTGACCTTGCGCAGGATTTCATCGAGGTAGAACCCGATATCCCTGGCGGTTTCCTTATCGGCGGGGCTTAATTCTATTCCCGGGAAAAGATCACCCTGCTCACGCTTCAGACGCTTGACGTCTTCCAGATTCCTGATATCGAATTTTTCAATAACTTCTCCGCTTTTGATGTCTTTATAGACCTCTTCCATGCTATCGCCGTATATCAGCATCTGGCCGGCAAATACTTTCAGTTTGCTGCCCACTGCCAATAGTTGAGTCCGTAGTGGGTTCCAGCGTTTTGCATGATTATGGACAAGGGTGAAACTTTTCAGGAAATCATCAGGTTCCAGTCCTGCACCCGCACCATTGCTGTATCCCAGGTAGGCGATGACAGCTTCGATTTCTATGGGCAGTGACAGACCGACCAGTTCATATTTCTTGAGGTTGACGATCTGTTGCTGGGTCAATATCAGGCCGGGCGTGCGTTGAACGTCCGAGTCATGGCCCGATGAAACATTGAAAAACATTTCGGGTGCTTTTATGGCTTCTTCGGTAATGCTGTCTTCCGTTGTGTTGTTGTCGGGTATTGGTTTTTCAAGTAATGCGCTCATTCGGATATATCCTTATTTTCCGGGAGGATCATGATTGGATCCTGTTTTCTCTGTAGCAATTGAGTTGTTACTTGTGATCAAGGTTAGGAGGGGGTGTTAATGGATGTCAAAGACGAAAGGCGGGCGTGTTTTGTAGGATAAATGTTTGGGGCAGGTAAGTAGTAAATATGAATATGGGGATAATATACTTATGTAGTGCTTGGCAGGATTGGCTTTCTAGGCTCTGTACGAAATGTTTTCGAGCGAAGATGAGGCAAGGCAAAAACAGGCGAGGAAGCGGAGTTTACTGGTGTAAATGAGCATTCCGAGCCTGTTTTTAACGCAGCATCATCGAGCGCAGATATATTTCGTACAAAGCCTAAGTTGTCAGTTGAGGCAATAGTTGCGATCCGCCTCTATCGACCAGTAGCGCTTCTCTTTGAAACCGTCGGCCATGCTCGGGACAGGGTGGATTCGACAATCTTGAAGATGAGAATAAATAACATTTAGCGCATAATACGCGCCGCAAAATGCCTCTCGAGTGGTGGGTGTGTTGAAGAAAATCCTGTTCCAGATTCATTGGTTCTTTGGAATCACGGCAGGGCTGGTCCTGGCCTTGATGGGCATTACCGGTGCGTTGTATTCGTTCGAGGACGAGATTCTCGACGCGCTCAACCCCGATGTGCTGCTGGTTCAGGAACGTGCCGCCACTTTGCCCGCACCCGAGCTGGTACGCAGGCTTGAAACTGCCACAGGCCTGAAGGTGGCGATTCTGCGTGTCCAGACGACGGGCAATCGCGTTGCCCAGGTCTATTTCACTCCCGAGCCGGGTCAGCGACGTGGTCCCAAGCGCAATTTCGATCCTTATACGGGGGAAATCAGAGGCAACGGTGTCGGTGAGGGTTTCTTCGATTTCGTTCTGAACCTGCATCGCTATCTTGCCGCAGGCGAAGTCGGTAAACAGATCACGGCTGCCTGTACCTTGATTCTGGTGTTCTTCTGCCTGTCCGGTCTTTATCTGCGCTGGCCGCGCAAGGCGCTGGACTGGCGTGTCTGGCTGACGATGGACTGGGCGAAGAAGGGGCGCAGTTTCAACTGGGACCTGCACTCGATATTCGGGACCTGGTGCCTGCTTTTCTATCTGTTGTTCGCCGTGACCGGCTTGAACTGGTCCTATGAATGGTTCAGCAACGGCATGAACAGGCTGCTGGGCGATCCTCCACCTGCCGAGCAGGGCAAAGGCGAGAAACGTGCTCAGCCCGCGGGCCCGCTGGTGGTGGATTACGATGCCGTCTGGGCCAGCATTCAGGAAGCGGCCGGGCCTGAGCTGGGCTCCTATAACCTGAGACTTCCGGCGAGCGGCGGCCAGCCCGCGACCGTGTTCTACCTGCTCAAGAACTCACCGCATCCACGGGCTTTCGGCACGATCAATCTTGATCCGGCCACCGGCAAGGTCAATTTCGTTTCGCGCTATGAGGAAAAGAGTCTGGGCGCTCAGCTACTGACCAGTAACTATTCCCTGCATGTGGGCAGTTATTTCGGTCTCGGCGGTCGTATCATCATGACTGTTGCTGCATTGATGATGCCGCTGTTCTTCATCACCGGCTGGCTTTTGTATCTGGATCGTCGTCGCAAGAAGCGTGAGATCAGGAATGCTCGCGGCGGTCTTGCGGGGAATCCGGATAATGACGCCGCGTCGTGGCTGATTGGTTTTGCCAGCCAGAGCGGTTTTGCCGAACAGCTGGCCTGGCAGACGGCAGGCCAGTTGCAGTCGGCCGGGTTGCCAGTGCGTGTAAAGCGACTGGGCGACCTGACCGGGCAGGAGCTGAGCCAGAGCCAGCATGCCTTGTTCGTGGTCAGCACCTTTGGCGATGGCGAGGCACCGGACAGCGCTCGTGGTTTCGAGCGCAAATTGCTCGGTAGCGAGCTGCCTCTGCAGAATCTGAACTATGCCGTCCTGGCTCTGGGTGATCGACAGTATCCGCAGTTCTGCGCTTTCGCCCACCGACTGCATCACTGGCTGGTCGAGCGCGGCGGTCGCACACTGTTTGCGCCGGTAGAAGTCGACAGCGCCGATCCTGGCGCACTGCAGCACTGGCAACAACAACTGGGACAACTGACGGGCAGCTCGCCCGTTGTGTCCTGGCAGGCCCCGGTTTTCGAGAACTGGACGCTGACGCGCCGCGAGCTGTTGAACCCCGGCAGCAGCGGTTCAAAAGTCTTTCTGGTGGATCTGGCTGCACCGGGTGCCGCAACCTGGCAGGCGGGGGATCTGGTCGAAGTATTGCCACGCAACAGCGTGGCGGCCCTTGAGCATTTCCTGAGCGGTCTTGGCATTGCGCACGACACGCCGGTCAGCGTGGATGGCTTGCAGGAGACTCTGCTACAGGCGCTGGCGACTCGTCAGTTGCCCCAGCACCGTGCGCATCTGGTCGGCCTGCATGCACAGGCGCTGGTCAATGCGCTGGTGCCTCTGGCTGCTCGCGAATATTCGATCGCTTCTATTCCCGAGGATGGCGTGCTGCAACTGCTCGTGCGTCAGGAACTGCATCCCGATGGCAGCCTGGGACTCGGCTCTGGCTGGTTGACCGAGCATGCGTCTCTGGAGAGTGCTATCAGCCTGCGCCTGCGTCGGAACAGCAGTTTCCATTTACCGGTCGAACCGATGCCGTTGATTCTGTTGGGCAACGGCACCGGGCTTGCCGGGTTGCGCAGCCTGCTCAAGGCGCGTATTGCTCAAGGGCATTCGCGCAACTGGCTGTTGTTTGGCGAACGCAATGCGGCCCATGATTTTCATTGTTCTGCCGAGCTTCAAGGCTGGCTGGCGGATGGGAGTCTGGCTCGTCTGGATCTGGCGTTCTCCCGCGATCAGGCGCAAAAGATCTACGTGCAGGATCGTTTGCGCGAAGCCGCCGATGAGTTGCGTGCCTGGCTGGATCGGGGCGCTGCGATCTACATCTGCGGCAGCCTTGAGGGGATGGCGGCGGGTGTGGATCAGGTACTCAAGGATGTGCTGGGTGAGCAGGCGGTAGCCGAGCTGATCGAGCAAGGGCGTTACAGAAGGGATGTGTATTGAGTTGTCGCGGCCAAGGCCTCTCCCACACTGTTCTGTGAAAGGGGGCTTGGCCGCGACAGGGTATTACGCCGCTACAAACTGCTCGGCGTGATGGCAGGCTACCTGACGGTTATCCACCGTCCGTAACTCGGGGATTTCCTTGGAGCAGCGCTCGGTCGCGTAGGGGCAGCGCTTGTGGAAGGCGCAGCCGCTTGGCGGGTTTAGCGGGTTGGGGAGCTCACCGACGATCTTGATCTTCGGCTTCAGCGGGTCCGGGTGGATGGTCGGAGTCGCCGAGAGCAGTGCCTGGGTGTAAGGGTGCAGAGGGCGATTGTAGATTTCTTCCTTCGGCCCCATTTCCGCAGGTCGTCCCAGATACATCACCAATACCGTGTCGGCCACGTGACGCACCACCGACAGGTTGTGGGAGATGAACACGTAGGCCGTATTGAACTCCTGCTGCAGGTCCATGAACAGGTTCAGCACCTGTGCCTGGATCGACACATCCAGCGCTGAGGTCGGTTCATCGGCCACCAGCACCTTGGGTTGCAGCATCATGGCACGAGCCAGGGCGATACGCTGGCGCTGACCACCGGAGAACATGTGCGGGTAGCGCTGGTAGTGCTCGGGACGCAGGCCCACCTGACTCATCATCGCCTGAACCTTTTCCCGGCGTTCGGCACGGCTGAGGTCGGTGTTGATCAGCAGCGGCTCGCCCAACTGGTCACCGATCTTCTGCCGCGGGTTGAGCGAGGCATAAGGACTCTGGAACACCATCTGCACGTCTTTGCGCAATTGCTTGCGCTCGGACTTGCTGGCTCCCGCGACTTCCTGTCCGGCGATTTTCAGGGAACCGGAGGTCGGCTCTTCGATCAGGGTCAGGGCACGGGCCAGAGTGGATTTGCCACAGCCGGATTCACCGACCACAGCCAGGGTCTTGCCCGCTTCCAGTTCAAAGGAAACGCCGTTGAGGGCACGCACCAGTGCATTGCCCTTGAACAGGCCGCGAGAGACTTCGTAATGACGGGTAAGGTCGCGGGCGGTAAGTACGACGCTCATCACGCCACCTCCTGATTCAACGGATAGAAGCAACGAGCCAGACTGTGGGCTTTGGGGTCCAGTGCCGGGCGCTGGATGCGGCAGTTTTCCTGTGCATAAGGGCAGCGCGGTGACAGCAGGCAGCCCATCGGACGGTCATAACGACCAGGCACCATGCCGGGCAAGGTCGCCAGACGTGCTGCACCCATGCTGTGTTCCGGGATCGCCGCCAGCAGTGCTTCGCTGTAAGGATGCGCCGGAATATCGAACAGGCCGGGCACCTGACCGACTTCCACGGCTTGCCCGGCATACATCACGCAGACGCGCTGGGCGGTTTCGGCTACTACAGCCAGGTCGTGAGTGATCAGCACCAGCGCCATGTCCTGATCCTTTTGCAGGCTCAGCAGCAGGTCCATGATCTGTGCCTGGATGGTCACGTCCAGCGCAGTGGTCGGCTCGTCGGCAATCAGCAGCTTGGGCTCACCGGCGATGGCCATGGCAATGGCCACACGCTGACTCATGCCGCCGGACAGTTGATGCGGGTAGGCATCCAGGCGCGACGCGGCACCCGGAATCTCCACCTTTTCGAGCAGCTCCAGCGCCCGCTGGCGAGCGGCCTTGCCGGACAGTTTCAAGTGCTGGCGCAGCACTTCTTCGATCTGAAAGCCCACGGTGTAGCTGGGGTTCAGGGCGGTCATCGGATCCTGGAAGACCATCGCCAGGTCCTTGCCGATGATGCGGCGACGTTGACGGGCATTGAGCTTGAGCAGGTCATTGCCGTCGAAATTCAGCGCATCGGCAGTGATGATGCCGGGAGCGTCGATCAGCCCCATCAGCGCCATCATGGTCACGGACTTGCCGGAACCCGACTCGCCGACGATGGCCAGGACTTCGCCTTTCTCGACACTCAGGGACAGGCCATCCACAACCGGGACGGCCTTGGCGTCGCCGAAGCGGACGTTGAGATTCTGGATTTGCAGAAGTGACATACGAATCTCCTCAGGCGGCATTCTTGAGTTTCGGGTCCAGCGCATCGCGCAGGCCGTCGCCCATCAGGTTGATTGCCAGCACGCTGAGCAAAATGGTCAGACCGGGCAGGCTCACGACCCACCAGGCGCGTTCGATGTAGTCGCGAGCCGAAGCGAGCATGGTGCCCCACTCAGGCGTCGGCGGTTGCACACCAAGACCCAGGAAGCCCAGTGCTGCGGCATCGAGGATGGCGGAGGAGAAACTCAGGGTTGCCTGAACGATCAGTGGCGCCATGCAGTTGGGCAGCACGGTAACGAACATCAGGCGGGGCAGGGTGGCACCGGCCAGACGGGCAGCGGTCACGTAATCGCGGTTCAGCTCGCCCATCACCGCAGCACGGGTCAGGCGTACATAGGACGGCAGCGACACGATGGCAATGGCGATCACGGTATTGATCAGACCTGGGCCGAGGATCGCGACGATGGCCACAGCCAGCAGCAGCGACGGCAGGGCCAGCATGATGTCCATCAGGCGCATGACCGAAGGGCCGAGGAAGCGCGGGAAGAACCCGGCCAGCAGACCCAGCAGAATACCGGGGATCAGCGACATGACCACCGACGACAGACCGATCAGCAGCGACAGCCGCGAGCCCTGGATCAGGCGCGACAGCAGGTCACGGCCCAGCTCGTCGGTGCCGAGAATGAACTGCCATTGACCGCCCTCAAGCCAGACCGGTGGAGTCAGCAGGAAGTCGCGGTATTGCTCGCTCGGATCGTGGGGCGCAACCCAGGGGGCGAACAGCGCGCAGAACACGATCAGGATCATGAACATCAGGCCGGCAACGGCACCTTTGTTCCGGGAAAAGGCATGCCAGAATTCTTTGTAGGGCGATGGGTAAAGCAGGCTTTGATCGACTGCTACCTCAGGAGTAGGTGTGCTCATTGGTCAGGATCTCAGCGCTGGTGACGGATACGTGGGTTGGCAAAGCCGTAGAGGATATCCACGACGAAGTTGACCAGGATCACCAGACAGGCGATCAACAGAATGCCGTTCTGCACGACCGGGTAATCCCGTGCGCCGATGGCCTCGATCAGCCATTTACCGATGCCGGGCCAGGAAAAGATGGTTTCGGTCAGTACGGCACCTGCCAGCAGCGTGCCGACCTGCAGGCCGAATACGGTCAGGACCGGGATCAGCGCATTGCGCAGACCGTGGACGAACACCACGCGAGCCGGCGACAGGCCTTTGGCCCGTGCGGTACGCACGTAATCTTCGCGCAGCACTTCGAGCATCGAGGAGCGGGTCATCCGCGCGATCACCGCCAGCGGGATGGTGCCCAGCACGATGGCCGGAAGAATCAGGTGATGCAGGGCATCGAGGAACGCGCCTTCTTCGTCGCTGAGCAGGGTGTCGATCAGCATGAAGCCGGTCACCGGCTGAATGTCGTACAGCAGGTCGATGCGTCCCGATACCGGGGTCCAGCCCAGGGATACCGAGAAGAACATGATGAGGATCAGGCCCCACCAGAAGATCGGCATCGAGTAGCCCGCCAGCGAAACGCCCATGACCCCGTGATCGAACAGCGAACCGCGCTTGAGTGCGGCAATGACTCCGGCCAGAAGGCCGACGATGCCGGCGAAGATCAAGGCTGCGATCGACAGTTCAAGCGTTGCGGGAAACAGGGACGTGAACTCGGTCCAGACGCTTTCGCGGGTACGCAGGGATTCGCCGAGGTCGCCCTGGGCGAGCTTGCCGACATAGTCGATGTACTGCGCATAAAGCGGTTTGTTCAGACCAAGGCGCTCCATGGCCTGGGCGTGCATTTCCGGGTCGACCCGGCGCTCGCCCATCATGACTTCGACCGGATCGCCGGGGATAAGGCGAATCAGGGCGAAGGTCAGCAGGGTAATGCCGAAGAAGGTAGGGATCAGTAACCCCACCCGGCGGGCAATAAAACTAAACATCTTGTGGTGTACCTCATCAGCCTTTCAGGCATGCCGACCTTGATCTTGTGGACGCGGGCGGCTGTTTTTCTTACTTCACCCGTGCAGTGGTGAAGTTGTTATTGGTCAGCGGGCTGATATGAAAGCCTTCGACATTCTTGCGCATTGCTACGAACAGTTTTGGATAGGCCAGGCTTATCCATGGTTGCTCCTGGTTGAACACTTGCTGGGCCTTTTTGTAGAGCGCGGCACGTTCGGCTGGGTCGGTTTTTTCCCTGGCCCGGGTGATCGCGTCTTCAAAGTCCTTGTTGCACCAGCGAGCATAGTTTTCGCCATTTTTTGCGGCGTCGCAGCCGAGGTTCGGCGTCAGGAAGTTATCCGGGTCGCCGTTGTCGCCTGCCCATCCCGCAAAAACCATGTCATGTTCGCCATTCTTGGCGCGTTTCAGCATTTCACCCCATTCCATGACGCGAATGTCCAGCTTGATGCCTACCTTGGCCAGATCGCCCTGAAGCATCTGTGCCCCCACCAACGGGTTGGGGTTGGTCACTGCACCACCATTGCGAGCGAACAGAGTAAATACCTGTCCTTCTGGAACGCCGGCCTCTTTGAGCAAGGTACGGGCTTTGGCCGGATCGTACGGCGGGCTTTGGCTATCGTTGTCGTAGCCGATCATGGTCGGTGGGTAGGGGCCGACGCCCTCGGTGGCCTTGCCTTCGCCAAACAGAGCCCTGATGTAGGACTTCTTGTCGAAAGCCAGGTTGATCGCTTGCCGCACGCGCACATCGTCAAGGTATTTGTGCGATGTGTTGATGGCGACATAGCTGGTCATCATGGCTTCCATCTCGTCGATCTTGAGATTCGGGTCAGCCTTGATGCTCGCAATATCGTCAGGTTTTGGATAAAGCGCAACCTGACATTCGTTTGCCTTGAGTTTTTGCAGGCGCGTGTTGTTGTCCAGAGTGATCGCAAAGATCAGCGCTTCGCTGGGGACTTTCAGCTTCCAGTAGTCCGGGTTGGCTTTATAGCGGACCTGGGCATCCTTGGCATAGCGCGTCAGGATGAACGGGCCGGTGCCAACGGGCTTGCTGTTGAGTTCGGCGGTCTTGTCAGCCTTGAGCAACTGATCGGCATATTCGGCCGAGTAGATCGAGGTGAAAGGCATCGCCAGATTGCGCAGGAAAGGCGACTCGGCTTTCGAGAGGGTGAATCTTACGGTGTAGTCGTCGACTTTTTCGACATTCTTGAGCAGTTCCTTGAAGCCCATGCTCTCGAAATAGGGGTAACCCACCAGTGAGCGCGCATGCCAGGGATGCTTGGCGTCCATCTGCCGCTGGAAGCTCCAGAGCACATCGTCGGCGTTCATGTCGCGGGTGGGCTTGAAGTAATCGGTGGTCTGGAACTTGACGCCCTGACGCAGCTTGAAGGTATAGACCAGACCGTCGGGGCTGATCTCCCAGCTCTCGGCAAGACCGGGAACGGTATCTGTGGTGCCAGGCGTGAACGCGACCAGACGTTCAAGGATGGTTTCTGCCGAGGCGTCTGCCGTCACGGCGGTGGTGTATTGCACGATGTCGAAGCCTTCCGGGCTGGCTTCGGTACAGACCACCAGCGGTTTGGCGCAGACACTGGCGGCGAAGCCGAATGCAGCGACGGCAATCGAGGCGCGTAGTGTGAGCAGTTTCAAGAGAAACCTCCTTTTGAGTGCGAAGGCCGTGGCTGCGGCGTGTGTCATGCACAGGCACGACGCACGCCGCAGTGGCATGGCTGTTTACAGAATCTTGAATGGGATCGTGGTCACGAGGCGGAATTCATTGATGTTGCCATCCGACTGGAATTCGCTTGCGCGGTGAGTGGTGTAGGTGGCTCGTACGGTCGTGGCCTTGAGCGGGCCGGACTGCACAGCATAGGTCGTGCCGATGCCGTACTCGTAGTGATGCTCACCATTCATCTGCCTTACGTCGGTATAGGCGTTGCCTCTGTAGTGAGTACCGTCGATACCCCAGCCACGAGCCTGATAGGCGTTGAATTTCAGGCCCGGTATGCCGTAATCGGCCATGTTGATGACATAGCTGAGTTGCAGGGATTTTTCGTTCGGGCCGTTGAAGTCCGACAGCAGGGAGTTGGCCAGGAAGATGGCGTTGGTTTCATGGGCGTAGTCGAAATACTCGTTGCCCATGACTTCCTGGTACGCAATGCCGAAGCTGTGCGCCTGATGAGTCGCGGTGAACGACAGGCTGTAGGTGTCGTTATCGATAGGTCCGAGCTTGCTCTGGCCCGAATCCTTGGTTTTGTAGTAGTTGAGGTTAGTGCTCAGCGCCACCGCCTTGCTGTCACCTATGTCATGGGTGAAGCCGAAGTAGTACTGTTTCCAGAGGTCTTCCAGGTCCGACGCGTACAGGCTGGTAGTCAGATTGTCGAACGGCTTGTAGTCGGCACCGACCATGCTCAGGCGGTCTGCGTTGGCATTGTTGGTGGCGTATTCGGAGCGGAACTTGCTCAGGCTCTGTTCGGTACGAGGCGAAACCCGATCGAAGCTGCCGGCCTGGATGGACAGGTTGTTGAACTCGTCGCTCTGCAGGGCAAAACCCTGGAAGCTGGAAGGCAAGGCACGGTTGCCGATAAATGCAATGACCGGTGTGTTGACCGACTGGCGGCCTGCAGTGAAGGTGGTGTTGGAAATCCGGGCCTTGACGTTACCCAGGCCCAGTTTGCTCCATTGTCCAACCGGGTCGCCGTCGTTTTCGGTCAGGGTACGGTTGGCACCGCCAGCGATGTCGCTGCGGTCTCTTTCCAGAGCGATGGCGTTGTAGAGCGCCACTTCGGTGCTGAAGCCGATTGTGCCCTGAGTGAATCCCGAGCTGTAGTTGACGATGGTGCCTTGTGCCCAGTTGATACGGCGAGGTGTCGTTGTTTCTACGCCGTTATTGCTATAGGTGAACCGGTTATCGCGACGGCGTAGCTCATTGGAATACCAGTTACGAGTCGTGCCCGTCAGATGCTGGTCTTCAAAAAAACCTTTTGCGTCGTCCTGTGCGCTGGAGGTGCTCAGTTGCGTCGGGATGAATGTATGGCTGCTTTCTTCTGCCTGGGCTACTGCGCCGAAGGAGGTCAGAGAGAGGGCAAGCAATGCCGTGCTGGTTGTTTTCAAGGGATACCGCTCCTTTTTTATTTCTTTTTTAAAGCGCCAGTTTTTCTGTCTGGCTTGGTGGTGCCGGGTTTTGGCCCGGTATTTTTTATGTGTCCGGCCACCCGCTTGCATCACTCGACGTCTGAGCGTGAGTGATGCAACCAGAGGGATTGAAGATCAGTCTTTGATGCTGACGCCCGAGAAGCTGTTGCGACCGAAGGGGCTTACGTGGAAACCCTCGACTTCAGCGCGCAATGGCTGGTTGACCGTTGAATGGGCAACCGGCGTGATGGGGACCTGTTCCTTGAGGTAGCGTTGAGCCTGCTTGTACAGGTCGGTACGTTTTTCCCGGTCGGTGGTGGAAATGGCCGCCTTGATCAGGGCGTCGTATTTCTCGTCGCACCACATCGAGTAGTTGTTGCCGCCGATGGCTGCACAGCTGTAGAGCGTACCGAGCCAGTTGTCCGGGTCACCGTTGTCACCTGTCCAGCCGATCAGCGAGATATCGTGCTCGCCGTTCTTGGTGCGCTTGAGGTACTCGCCCCATTCGTAACTGACGATCTTGACCTTGATTCCGACCTTGGCCCAGTCGGACTGGAGCATTTCGGCCATCAGCTTGGCGTTGGGGTTGTAAGGGCGCTGGACCGGCATGGCCCACAGCGTCAGTTCGGTACCTTCCTTGACCCCAGCTGCCCGCAGCAGCTCTTTGGCTTTTTCCGGGTTGAAAGGCGTGTCCTTGATGCTGTCGTCATAAGACCATTGGGTCGGTGGCATGGCGTTGACCGCCAGTTGCCCGGAGCCCTGATACACGGCGTTGATGATGGCCTGTTTGTTGACTGCCATGTCCAGTGCCTGGCGCACCTGCAGATTGCCCAGCGGTTCATGACGCACGTTGTAGGAGATGTAGCCCAGGTTGAAGCCGGGACGTTGCAGCACCTGCAACTGCTTGTCGGCTTTCAGGGCTTCGAGGTCGGCGGGCCTCGGGTTGAGCGTGACCTGGCATTCGTTCTTGCGCAGCTTCTGCATGCGTACCGAAGCGTCGGTATTGATGGCGAAAATCAACTGATCGACTTTGACGCGGCTCGGGTCCCAGTAGTCCTTGTTGGCTTTGTAGCGGATCTGCGAGTCCTTCTGATAGCGCTGGAACACAAACGGGCCAGTGCCGATAGGTTGCTGGTTGATATCCCGTGGGTCGCCCTTGGCCATCAGTTGCTCGGCGTATTCGGCGGAGAGAATCGAGGCGAAGTTCATCGCGATGTTCTGGATAAAAGCAGCGTCGACGGTATTGAGGGTGAATACGACGGTCAGCGGCCCGCTCTTCTCGATGGACTTGATCTTCTTGTTCAGGCCCATGCCGTTGAAATAAGGGAACTCTGTGGGATACGCCACGCGAAACGGGTGGTCGGTCTTGAGCATGCGATTGAAAGTGAAAACCACATCGTCTGCATTGAAGTCGCGACTTGGCTTGAAGTCTTTGTTGCTATGGAATTTGACACCTTCACGCAGATGGAAGGTGTAGACCAGACCATCGGGCGAGACATCCCAACTGGTGGCCAGGGCCGGTACGACGGTCGTGTCGCCGGGCTTGAATTCCGTCAGGCGGTTATAGATGGGTTCGGCTGCATCGTTGTCCGTTGCTGCGGTGTACTGGGCCGTATCGAAGCCGGCAGGGCTGGCCTCCGAGCAGAACACCAGACTGCTGGCGGCCTGGGCTGCAGTTGCCGCATTGAGTAGTCCAAGGCCAACTAATGATGTTATCGCGATTGTTTTACGCATAAGGATTCCTGTCCTTCCACGGGCGAGTGATAGCGCTCATATGTAACGACGCGTCCGAAAACAATATCTGAAGTAAGTAAAACTGCCACGACGGTATGTCGGCCAGCGCTTGCGGTAAATAGGTTCGCAGGCTCTAGTTGTTGTAGGAAAAAAACTTTCACCAAGTAGGTAATTGCTTTTAGCTGCAATTACGCAACTTGGCGAGTTTATTTTTCAGGCCGACGTTCAGTTGCCTGCGCTGCAATAACAGCGCAGGCGTATTGCTACTACTTCACGCTTACACCATAGAAGGAGTTCAGTCCGAACGGACTGATCTTGAAGTCCTGAACGGTATTACTCATCGGCTGGTAGACGGTGGAGTGCGCGATAGGCGTCATCGGCACGGCGTCCTTGAGCAGGTGTTGCGCCTGTTTGTACAGCTCGGTGCGTTTGGCCTGATCAGGTGTTGCCTTGGCCTGTTTGATGATTGCGTCGTAAGGCTTGTCGCACCACTTGGAGAAGTTGTTGCCATTGATGGCGTCGCAGCCGAACAGGGTGCCGAGCCAGTTGTCCGGGTCACCGTTGTCACCGCTCCAGCCAATCAGCATGGCGCCGTTTTCCCCGCCCTTGGAGCGTTTGATGTATTCACCCCATTCGTAGCTGACGATTTTTGCGTTGATACCGATCTTCTTCCAGTCGGACTGCAGCATCTCGGCCATCAGCTTGGCGTTGGGGTTGTAAGGACGCTGGACCGGCATTGCCCACAGGGTAATTTCGGTGCCTTCCTTGATACCGGCTTCCTTGAGCAGGGCCTTGGCTTTCTCGGGGTTGTACGGAGTGTCCTTGATGGTGTCGTCATAAGACCACTGGGTCGGCGGCATGGCGTTGACGGCCAGCTGGCCTGCACCCTGGTAGACCGAGTCGATGATCTGCTGCTTGTTGACCGCCATATCCAGAGCCTGGCGAACTTTCAGTTGCGCCATGGGGTTCGGTGTGTCGCTGCCTTTGATCTTGTCCATCACGTTGTAGGCGATGTAACCCAGGTTGAAGCCTGCCTGATCGGGCATTTTCAGCTTCTTGTCCGCCTTGAGCGTTTCAAGGTCGGCCGGCCGCGGGTAGGCGGTAATCTGGCACTCGTTCTTCTTGAGTTTCTGAATGCGTACCGAGGGATCGGTGGTGATGGCGAAGATCAGGTTGTCGATCTTGACGTCTTCGGGCTTCCAGTAATCCTTGTTACCGGTGAAGCGGATGTTGGAGTCTTTCTGGTAGCTCTTGAAGACGAACGGGCCCGTGCCGACAGGTTTGCTGTTGATGTCCGCAGCCTTGCCTTCCTTGAGCAACTGGTCGGCGTATTCGGCAGACTGGATCGAGGCAAAGGACATGGCCAGGTTCTGGATGAACGCGGCATCGACGGTGTTGAGAACGAACTTCACGGTGTAGTCGTCGACTTTCTCGACCTTGGCGATGTTGCTGTCCATGCCCATGTCGGTGAAGTACGGGAATTCGGTCGGGGCCGCTTTGCGGAACGGCTGGTCCTTGTCGATCATGCGGTTGAACGTGAACAGCACGTCATCGGCATTGAAGTCGCGACTTGGCTTGAAGTACGGCGTGGTGTGGAACTTGACGCCCTTGCGCAGGTGGAAGGTGTAAGTCAGCACGTCCGGGGACACATCCCAACTGGTTGCCAGGCCTGGCTCGACAGCCGTACCCCCACGCTCGAACTGGGTCAGCCGGTTGAACAGGGTTTCTGCCGATGCGTCGAAGTCGGTACCGGTGGTGTACTGGGCCGGATCGAAGCCCGCCGGGCTGCCTTCCGAGCAGAATACAAGGTTGGATGCCGCCTGAGCGAAGGGTGCGCTCGCCAGCAGGCTTGCGCCGACGATGAACGGGATGACTGCGTGTTTGAGCATGGAGGCCTCAGTTATTGTCATTTGGAGGGAACGACCTCGTGAGCCGATCCATCCGATACTTATGCAGGGGTCGTACCCGAAGCAAGGTGCTGACGACAAAGGGGCGCTAAAAAGTGGAACGAGCGTACATGAATGTCGCGTCAGTGTAATTTCTGCGCAGTTGATCGTTTGCGCAAAGGAATTTTGCCGTTTATCGCACCATAAACGCGCAACCGGGCGTGTTGAATGCACCCGGTTGGTGTGGGGTTGTTACCGTATATGACTTATTTGCTCAGGCTGACGCCATAGAAGGGGGTCAGGCCGAACGGGCTGATCTTGAAGTCCTGAACTTCCTGGCGCATGGGCTGGAAGACCTTGGAGTTGGCAATCGGGGTGATCGGCACCTGTGTCTTGAGCACCTTCTGCGCCTGTTTATACAGCTTGATCCGCTCATCCCGGTCGGTAGTGACCTTGGCCTGTTGCACCAGCTTGTCGTAGGCCGGATCGCACCATTTGGCGAAGTTGCTGCCCTTGACCGCCGCACAGCTGTACAGCACGCCCAGCCAGTTGTCGGGGTCACCGTTGTCGCCGGTCCAGCCGTAGATCATCACATCGTGCTCGCCTGCACGGGAGCGCTTCATGTACTCGCCCCATTCATAAGTGACGATGTTGGCCTTGATGCCGATCTTGTCCCAGTCGGACTGAATCATCTGCGCCGACATCCGTGCGTTGGGGTTGGAAGCCCGCTGCACCGTCATGGCCCACAGGTTGATCTGTGTGCCCGGCGCGATGCCTGCTTCCTTGAGCAACTGCTTCGCCTTGGTCGGGTCGTAGGGCGCGTCCTTGATGTCCGGGTCGAAGCTCCACTGGCCTGGAGGCAGAGCGTTCTGCGCCAGTTGCCCGGCGCTCTGGTAGACCGCCTTGATAATGGCCGGCTTGTCGATGGCCATGTCCAGCGCCTGACGAACCTTGAGCTGGTCCAGTGGCGGGTGTGTGACGTTATAGGCCAGGAAGCCCAGGTTGAAGCCCGGTTGGCTCAGGACCTTGATCTTCGGGTCTTTCTTGAACTCTTCGATGTCTTGCGGGCGAGGGTAGCCGCTGACCTGGCATTCACCGGCCTTGAGCTTTTGCAGGCGCACTGCGGCATCGCTGTTGATGGAGAAGATCAGGTTGTCGATCTTCACGTCTTCGGGCTTCCAGTAATCCTTGTTGCCCACATAACGGATCTGCGAATCCTTCTGATAGCGCTTGAAGACGAAAGGACCTGTGCCGACGGGTTTCTGGTTCAGTTCGGCAGCCTTGCCTTCCTTGAGCAATTGCGCGGCATATTCGGCGGACTGGATCGAGGCGAAGCTCATGGCCAGGTTCTGCACGAACGCAGCATCGACATTGTTCAGGTTGAACCTGACGGTGTGGGCATCGACCTTTTCAATGTTCTTGATGGTCTTGTTCATGCCCATATCGGTGAAGTAGGGCGATTCGGAAGGATAAGCCTTGCGAAACGGCTGCTCGGGATCGAGCAGTCGATTGAAGGTGAACAGCACATCGTCGGCATCGAAAGCCCGGGTCGGCTTGAAGTAGTCGGTGATGTGGAATTTCACGCCTTCACGCAGGTGAAAGGTGTAGCTCAGACCGTCTGCAGAGACTTCCCAGCGAGTCGCCAGCCCTGGCTCCACTTCCGTACCACCGCGCTTGAACTGGGTCAGGCGGTTGAAAACCGTTTCGGCCGAGGCATCGAAATCGGTACCGCTGGTGTACTGACTCGGATCGAAACCGGCCGGGCTGGCTTCGGAGCAGTACACCAGGGTACTGGCAGCCTGGGCCAGAGGGGCGCAGGCCAGCAGTGCGGTAGTCAACAGCAGCGGTTTGAAGATCGTATGTCCCATGAGACCCCTCGCAAAGTGCGGCAATAACCGTTCTGAATATCATCGTGCAGATAGACAGCGGATAGTGCCGTATTTGTCAGGAGTCGGACAACGCTCTTACTTGCCGGTGATTTTATTCCACAGGTCCGACAGCGAAGTGCTTTCGAAAAAGGTATTCAGGAAACTGGAGCTTTCTTGATTGAATGATCGCAAGCCTGCTTCTGCGCTTTTTCGCAATTGCTCATGGGTACGCTCCAGCTCGGTTTTGACCGATGCGCGTTTTATGAGGCTCGGGTTTCGCTTTGCCCAGTCGCGAACCAGATCGTCCTGCCAGTTGCTGTCCATGGGGTGAACGAGGAACTTTGCCGCCAGTTGTGCAGGGTGTTGCACGTCGTTCTTGCCAAACCACTGGCCCTTCATGGCCTGACCCACTTGCAGCACGGCTTTTTCCGCCAGCAGCGCAGACAGAGTGTGCAGCGGGTGTTCGGCATGGTCCTTGGCAAGCTGCGAATGCGATGGGTCAGTAGAACCGTTGACGTGCGGGTCATCGCCCAGTGTGGTCTGGATATCGTCGATGCTGTTGCCGAACCAGGTGGCCAAGCCTTGCATGGCCGTGCCGATTGCATTGTTGACGATTCTTCCCGGTGTACCGATGAACGCATAGAACCGCTCGACCTGTTCGGAGAACGGCAGGCTCGCCCATTGGTCACGGGTGGTCAGGAACGTTTCATAGCCTTGCAGCAGTTGCTCGTTGGGGTGCTCGCCGAGCAGGATCTGAATGATCTGGTCGCGCTCGTAGCGTTCCCCGGCCTTGATAGGCTCGAAGGGTTTGTCATCCGTCGAGAACAGCAGCTTGCCCAGTGGCGCTGCAAGGCTGGCGATGATGTCGCTGCCGCCGAACATGCCGGTCACCAGAGGCAGCCGATGCCGGCAGTCTGCCTCGGACGTCCATGGCAGGACGCTGCTGTAGCCGAGTTTTATCAGGCTCAACTCGACGAAGTTGGAATGGGCGAAAAAGTCTTCGAGGATATGCAGGCCCGAACCGAATGCCCGCAGACCATCGGTGGATTGGGGGCCAGCCTGCATGGCCATGTCCAGCTCACGGCTCATGGCATCAACCGAGCGCTGGATATAGCGTTTCATCGAACTCTGAAAGTCGACCTGCAAGACCGGATCGTCGGGTCTGACCCAGTCCTCGAAGTCGGCGTCGCGCTCCTTGGGGTTGGCCGGCTTCGGGTTCACGGTCCTGGGGTTGTCGATGTGCTCGCTCGGGCGATAAACCCCCAGCCTTTCTGGCGTCACGATAAAGCGCGAACGGTCAGTTTTCATCAGGTCGGTGAACTCCCGCACCGCCAGTACATCCACGATGCGGGTCAGGGCTTCGCGGGACAGCAGGTCCGGGAAACTCTTGGGCATGGTGGTGGCGCGGACTATCTTCGGATCGAGCAGTTGCGAGTAGTCACGCAACCAGTTACCGAAATAGATAGCCCGTATTTCATCCTTCCTGAAACCGGCGGTTTCAAGGATGGCTTCGATGGAGCCATGAGTGGCCTTGTCTTTGCTGCCTTCGCCTGCTTCAAAGCGGGCCGCAACGGGAAGAGGCTCGTGGGCCTCACCGGTATTGTCTTCATTCTGCTGATCGTGGACTGACGCGCTGGTACGAGGATTCATCCTTGATTCCTTTATTGAACGGTTATTAGAAGTTACAGGTGAGTTTACGAGTTACACGGGAGGGGAAAATCAGGCAGGGCGATGAGTGTTGTAGGGCAAGGGGGGCACGGGGTGTCGGGAGGTGATGCGGACAAGGTGGGAGGAGCCTTGGCCGCGATGAATGGATGTATCTGTGGGGAGCGAATCGGGTGGCGCTCCGCTCCCCCTCAGAGATCGTCTGTTCTGTGCAATCAGGGAATCTGCACCTCGATCACACCATCGGCTGCAACGCTGACCTGGCTGGTGCCGGCTTCGACATCCGGTGTCGGGGCCGCGTCGGCGCGTTCGGCTTTCATCATCATGACCGGCGCGCGCAGGTACGGCTGTGGATAACCCGAGGTATTGAGGTTCAGGTTCACCAGTTTGTAGCCTGTGCCACCCAGAGCCTCGGTGACCAGTTGGGCGCGGGCCTTGAACGCGGTAACGGCATCCTTGAGCAAGGCATCTTCACTGGCCTTGCGGGTTGGTGTGGAAATGGAGAAGTCCATGCCACCCATTTTCAGGTCGGTCAGCAACTCGCCCGTCAGTTTGGACAGCGCGGCGAAGTCGGCACTTTCCAGGCGCAGTTCGGCGCGCTCACGCCAGCCAGTGATGGTCTGGCCTTTCTCGTCGTAAATGGGGTAGCTGTTGCGGCTGCCCTGGCGGATCGTCACGTCCTTGACCTGACGCGCCTGACCCAGCGCCTTGTTCAGGGTTTCGGTGATCTGCGCCGCGAGCTTTGCCGGATCGCTGTTCTGGGCTTCGCTGTAGAGCGTGACGAGCATCAGGTCGCGCTGGACTTCCTGATTGACCTCGGCGCGCAATGAAATCTGGTTGTAACGGGGTTCCTCGGCAATGGCCTGGGCGCAGGCCAGGATCGTGATCCCCAGCGTGATGACCAGGGCGACAGGGCGAAGATTGAACATGGGAAACTCCTTGTTATAAAAGCGTCATCCGGCGGTTGTCGGACTGATGCAAAGCCATATGACTGTAGCCAACGGTTCCGGTTCCGGACAGTCGTGTCTGTGGCGCTTTGACGCACTTTTCCAGTTTTGCCTCTCGCTTGGTTATACTCGTTTCGATCCGCCTGGAGCGCTCATCAGGAGAGCTCATGCTCGCCCCCGTTCAAATGCTTTCAGCCTCGCGCCAGAACCTGTGGCGCCTGACGTTCATTCGCACTCTGGTGCTGGCTGCGCAAGCCGGTTCGGTCGGCATTGCCTGGCTGTTCAATGTGCTGCCGCTGCCCTGGTTGCCGCTGTCGATTACCCTCGGCTGCTCGGTCGCGCTGTGCGTGCTGACGGCCGTGCGCTTGCGTACCTCCTGGCCTGTCACGGAGCTGGAGTATGCGCTGCAACTGGCGCTGGACCTGATCATCCACAGTGCCTTGCTGTACTTCTCCGGTGGATCGACCAACCCGTTCGTTTCCTATTATCTGGTGCCGCTGACCATCGCTGCCGTGACCTTGCCATGGCGCTATTCCCTGATCCTGTCCGGTATCGCCCTGACGCTCTATACCGCGCTTCTGTACCGCTCCTATCCGCTGGAAACCTATCCGATCTCCAGAGAGAACATGCAGATCTATGGCATGTGGCTCAGCTTTGCTCTGGCGGCTTCGGTCATCACGTTCTTTGCGGCGAAGATGGCCGAAGAGCTGCGTCGTCAGGAGCAGTTGCGAGCGGTACGCCGCGAAGAGGGCCTGCGTGACGAGCAATTGCTGGCCGTCGCGACCCAGGCCGCAGGTGCGGCCCATGAACTGGGCACGCCTCTGGCGACCATGAGCGTGCTGCTCAAGGAAATGCGTCAGGATCATAGTAATCCCGAGTTGCAGGACGACCTGTCGGTCCTGCAGGAACAGGTCAAGCAGTGCAAGCAGACACTCCAGCAACTGGTGCGCGCTGCTGAAGCCAACCGGCGCATGGCGGTGGAAGATCAGACGGTGATCCAGTGGATGGATGAGTCGCTGAACCGCTGGCACCTGATGCGCCCTGAGGTCAGTTATCGTTTTTTCCAGCTGGGCAAAGGCGATGTGCCGATGCTGGCACCGCCGCCTGACCTCACCCAGGCGCTGCTCAACCTCTTGAACAATGCCGCCGATGCCTGTCCCGACGGGCTGGAAGTGAATCTGGATTGGGATAGTGCGGAAATCTGTATCAATATCCGTGACCACGGCCCGGGTGTGCCGCTGGCCATTGCCGAGCAGATCGGCAAGCCATTCTTTACCACCAAGGGCAAAGGCTTTGGCCTGGGCCTGTTTTTGAGCAAGGCCAGCGTCACCCGCGCCGGGGGCTCGGTAAAACTCTACCGTCATGAAGAGGGCGGCACGCTCACCGAGCTGCGCTTGCCTCGTGACACTCAAGGAGATAAAGCATGAGTGATGATGACATCCAGGTCGAAGGCGAAGAGCTTCCGCATTTGCTGCTGGTCGACGACGACGCAACCTTTACCCGTGTCATGGCACGGGCCATGAGCCGTCGTGGTTTTCGCGTCAGCACCGCCGGTTCGGCCGAAGAAGGGCTGGTGATTGCCCAGAACGATATCCCCGAGTACGCCGCGCTCGACCTGAAGATGGACGGCGACTCCGGTCTGGTGCTGCTGCCCAAGCTGCTGGAACTGGACCCCGACATGCGCGTGGTGATCCTCACCGGTTATTCGAGCATTGCGACGGCGGTCGAGGCGATCAAGCGCGGTGCCTGCAACTACCTGTGCAAACCGGCGGATGCCGACGACGTGCTGGCGGCCCTGCTGTCCGAGCATGCGAATCTGGACACCCTGGTGCCGGAAAACCCCATGTCGGTGGATCGCCTGCAATGGGAGCACATTCAGCGGGTACTGACCGAGCATGAAGGCAATATCTCGGCCACGGCCCGTGCGCTGGGCATGCACCGCCGCACCTTGCAGCGCAAATTGCAGAAGCGTCCTGTGCGTCGTTGATGAAGTTTTATTCATGAGGTCAGAGGGCGTTTTTGCTTCATTGTGAACAGGCATTGTTCTTCTTTCAGATAGAGAAGCCGGGCCTGAACCATGAATCGCAATCCTGAAGTCAACGACGCCCCGAGCGGTACGTTCCTCCCCAGAGTCTGGAAGCTGATCACGCCTTACTGGCGCAGCGAAGACAGGCGCATGGCCTGGTTGCTGCTGGCGTCGGTGATTGCCCTGTCGCTGTTCAGCGTGGAAATTTCGGTGCAGATCAACAGTTGGTACCGGGATTTCTACAACGCTCTGGAAAAGAAGGACCTGGCGTCTTTCACTCACCTGACGCTGTATTTCTGCGCGATTGCCGCCTTGGCGATTCTGGTTGCTGTGTATCGCCTTTACCTGACGCAGATGCTCACCATTCGCTGGCGTCGCTGGCTCACCGAGCAGCATTTTGCCAAGTGGCTCAGCCACAAGAATTACTACCAGCTGGAGCAGGCCGGTTACACCGATAACCCTGACCAGCGGTTGTCCGAAGACCTCGATCAGTTCACGAGCCGAACCCTGTCGCTGGGGATCGGGCTGATGAGTACCGTGGTCAGTCTGGTGTCGTTCTCGGTCATCCTGTGGGGCGTTTCCGGCAGTGTCGAAGTGCTGGGTTTCACGATTCACGGCTACATGTTCTGGGCGGCGCTGGTGTATGCCGTGGTCGGTAGCTGGCTGACGCACCTGATCGGACGGCGTCTGATCGTGTTGAACAACCAGCAGGAACGCTTTGAAGCCGACATGCGTTTTGCTCTGGTGCGGGTGCGGGAAAACGCCGAGAGCATCGCGCTGTGCGATGGCGAGCCCAACGAGAAGCAGCGGCTGGGCAATCGCTTCGGCATGATCTGGAGCAACTTCCGCTCCATCATGAAGGTGCAGAAAAGCCTCACTTTCTTTACTGCAGGCTATTCGCAGATTGCGCTTATCTTCCCGTTCATTGTCGCCGCACCCCGGTATTTCGCCGGGAAGATCGAGCTGGGCGATCTGATGCAGATCAACTCGGCCTTTGGCAATGTGCAGGAAAACTTCAGCTGGTTCATCGAGGCTTATGCCTCGCTGGCTTCGTGGCGCGCAACCTGTGATCGCCTGCTCAGCTTCCGCCAGGGCATGGATGACAATGAAGCGCATCGCTCGGCCATTGCTCTCGGTCGTGACGGTGAAGTCTTGCAATTGCAGGCACTTGGACTGGGCCTTGCCGGTGGCCGCGAACTGCTGCGGGATGCCAGTCTGTCTATCCATGGCGGCGAACGGGTCATGCTCAGTGGCCGTTCGGGAAGTGGCAAAAGCACTTTGCTGCGCGCTCTGGGCGGGTTATGGCATCAAGGACAGGGGCAAATCCGCTTGCCGGACGAGCGCTATATGTTCATGCCGCAAAAGCCTTACCTGCCCATTGGTACGCTGCGCGAAGCCCTGAGTTATCCACAGACGGCTGAGCAATATCCGCCTCAGCGATTTGTCGAGGTGCTGCACACCTGCCGTCTGGATCATCTGGTTGCCAGGCTGGACGAGGAAAACCATTGGCAGCGCCTGCTATCGCCCGGCGAGCAGCAGCGTGTGGCTTTTGCCAGGGCTCTGTTGTTTGCGCCGAAGTGGCTGTATCTGGATGAAGCCACGTCGGCCATGGACGAAGAAGACGAAGCGGCGCTGTATCAGGCACTTATCAATGAGCTGCCCGACATGACGCTTCTCAGCATCGGGCACCGCAGCAGTCTCAAGCGTTTTCATGATCGGTATCTGCGGATGGAAGGGGGCAAGTTGCTCGAACAGACAACGCAGCAATATCTTGTCTGAATTCAGTCTGTCCCCGTCCTTCGGTTTTCAGGGTGTTATCGTATAACCGCTGAGCTATGATTGGCCTTTGTTAACAGTGCCGAGATCGATGTTGGATATGGAAAAGCAAACCGCTGCGCCTCGCGCACGCAGAAAGCACCGCAGTCTTGCGCAGGAACTGGTGACTGAACTGTCCGAGCGCATCAGCAGCGGGCAACTCAAGCGCGGCGACAAACTCCCGACCGAATCCGCCATCATGGAAGAGCAGGGCGTGAGTCGGACGGTGGTTCGCGAAGCCATTTCCCGGCTGCAGGCTTCCGGTCTGGTCGAGACCCGGCACGGGATCGGCACTTTTGTGCTGGATATCCCGAGCCCCAGCGGTTTCCGGATCGATCCGGCCACCATCGTCACCTTGCGTGATGTGCTGGCAGTTCTGGAATTGCGTATCAGCCTGGAGGTCGAGTCCGCAGGGCTGGCGGCCCAGCGTCGCAGCGATGAGCAACTGGCCGCCATGCGTGCGGCGCTCGATGCCCTGAACGAAAGCGCGGCCCATGCCAGCGATGCCGTGGCGTCGGACTTCCAGTTCCACCTGCAGATCGCGCTGTCCACCGGCAACCGTTATTTCACCGACATCATGACCCACCTGGGTACCAGTATCATTCCACGCACGCGCCTGAACTCGGCACGTCTGGCCCATGATGATCAGCAGCATTACATGAGCCGCCTGAGTCGCGAGCACGAAGAAATCTACGAAGCCATCGCCCGCCAGGACGCCGACGCCGCCCGCGCCGCCATGCGCCTGCACCTCACCAACAGCCGCGAACGCCTGCGTCATGCACATGAAGAGGCAGAGTCGCAGAGGGCGTAGGATGTGAGCTGCAAGCCTCAAGCTTTAAGCTTCAAGTCAAAAGCTTGTAGCTTGTAGCTTGTAGCTTGTAGCTTGTAGCTTGTAGCTCAAGGCTCTCAGTGATCCTATAACTACCACCTCCCGTCAAAAATCCTGTAACCCCCCGTCTTTAAAGGGCTCGAAGCCCTTTCATCGCTTTAGTTCCGAAAAACCTGCAAATCCCTGTTGAGACATTTTATTTTCAGTTGTACGATGACTTACGACATCGGATCTGCCCCCCGGTGATCCTCTAATAATTTTGTCCCACAGGGTGTTCGAATAATGAATCCACAAGAACTGAAGTCCATCCTCTCCTCCGGTCTGCTGTCTTTCCCGGTTACCGATTTCAATGCTCAGGACGATTTCAATCGCGCTGGCTATATCAAGCGCCTTGAGTGGCTGGCTCCGTACGGCGCCAGTGCACTGTTCGCCGCAGGCGGCACCGGTGAGTTCTTCTCCCTGGCGGCCAGCGAATACTCCGAAATCATCAAGACTGCCGTCGACACTTGCGCAACCAGCGTGCCAATCCTGGCCGGTGTAGGTGGCCCGACTCGTCAAGCCATCGAGTACGCTCAAGAAGCCGAGCGTCTGGGCGCCAAAGGTCTGTTGCTGCTGCCGCACTACCTGACTGAAGCCAGCCAGGACGGCGTTGCCGCTCACGTTGAAGCGGTCTGCAAGTCGGTCAAGATCGGCGTGGTCGTCTACAACCGTAACGTTTGCCGCCTGACCGCTCCGCTGCTGGAAAAACTGGCCGAGCGCAACCCGAACCTGATCGGTTACAAGGATGGCCTGGGCGATATCGAACTGATGGTTTCGATCCGCCGTCGTCTGGGTGACCGCTTCTCGTACCTGGGTGGTCTGCCGACCGCTGAAGTCTATGCCGCCGCTTACAAGGCGCTGGGCGTTCCGGTCTATTCCTCGGCGGTATTCAACTTCGTTCCGAAGCTGGCGATGGACTTCTACCACGCGATCGCTCGCGACGATCACGAAGCGGTCGGCAAGTACATCGACGATTTCTTCCTGCCATACCTGGAAATCCGTAACCGCAAAGCCGGTTATGCCGTGAGTATCGTCAAGGCTGGCGCAAAAATCGCCGGTTACGACGCAGGTCCGGTTCGCGCACCGCTGACTGACCTGACTGCCGAAGAAGTCGAAATGCTGGCTGCGCTGATGGACAAGCAAGGCAAGCAGTAACACCGCTACAGGCAAACCGCTGAGTAATCAGCGGTTTTGTCGTTAGACCGCAAGACCATGCAGGTAAAAGTTGTCGTCGCCGCCGACGCTTTTAAGGGGCCTGCATCGCTGGACCCAAAAAAAATGTATTACCCGCGTAAAAAAATAATGAGTGGGAGTTCAATCACATGCAAAAGTCCAAGCCGACTCACGTCCGCTATTTGATCCTGTTGATGCTGTTTCTTGTCACCACGATCAACTATGCCGACCGAGCCACCATCGCGATTGCCGGTTCAAGCATTCAGAAAGACCTCGGCATCAGTGCCGTAACCCTTGGCTACATCTTCTCTGCATTCGGCTGGGCCTACGTGGCCGGTCAGATTCCCGGTGGCTGGCTGCTCGACCGTTTCGGGTCGAAGAAAGTCTATGCCCTGAGCATTTTCACCTGGTCCCTGTTCACCCTGCTGCAAGGCTATGTGGGTGAGTTCGGTGTCTCCACTGCAATCGTCGCGCTGTTCATGCTGCGCTTCCTGGTGGGCCTGGCCGAAGCGCCATCCTTCCCGGGTAACGCCCGCATCGTGGCTTCCTGGTTCCCGACTGCCGAACGCGGCACTGCCTCGGCGATCTTCAACTCGGCGCAATACTTCGCCACGGTGCTGTTCGCTCCGCTGATGGGCTGGATCGTCTACACCTTCGGCTGGGAACATGTGTTCATCGTCATGGGCGCTGGCGGTATCGTGTTCTCGCTGCTGTGGATGAAAGTCATTTACAGCCCGCGTAACCATCCGCTGATCAACGAAGCCGAGATCGAGCACATTGCCAGCAACGGCGGCATGGTCGATCTGGATACCCAGGACAAGAGCAAGGACAAGAAAGGCGGCCCACGCTGGGATTACATTCGCCAGTTGTTGACCAACCGCATGATGCTCGGTATCTACCTGAGCCAGTACTGCATCAACGGCATCACCTACTTCTTCCTGACCTGGTTCCCGGTGTACCTGGTGCAGGAACGCGGCATGACCATCCTCAAGGCCGGTTTCATCGCGTCCTTGCCGGCCATCTGCGGTTTCATCGGTGGTGTGCTCGGTGGTGTCATCTCCGACTACCTGCTGCGCAAAGGCCACTCGCTGACCTTCTCCCGCAAGGCTCCGATCATTGGCGGCCTGCTGCTGTCGACTTCCATCGTCACCTGTAACTATGTCGATATCGAATGGGTCGTCGTAGGTTTCATGGCGCTGGCGTTCTTCGGTAAAGGTGTAGGTGCGCTGGGCTGGGCGGTGATGTCCGACGTCTCGCCAAAACAGATCGCCGGTCTGAGCGGTGGCCTGTTCAACACATTCGGTAACATTGCCTCGATCACTACTCCGATCGTGATTGGTTACATCATCAGCTCCACAGGTTCCTTCAAGTGGGCACTGGTGTTCGTCGGCGCGAACGCGCTGCTGGCGGTAATCAGCTACATCTTCATAGTGGGTGAAATCAAGCGAGTGGAATTGAAAGAGCCGCCAACCAAGGGGCCTTTGCTGGACGACCAGACCAGCGACCTTTCACAAGCCAAATCCTGAGGTAACCGTGATGAACCTGATTCAACATGCCGACTCTCCACGGTACATCCAGCTGCATCCGCTGGATAACGTGGTGGTAGTGGTCAATGACCAGGGCGTTCCAGCCGGAACCGAGTTCGACAACGGGCTGGTGACTGTCGATAACGTACCGCAGAGCCACAAGGTCAGTACTGTGGATCTGGCCGAAGGGGAGGCCGTGATTCGTTACGGCCACACCATCGGCTATGCCTTGCAGCCTATTCCTCGTGGCAGTTGGGTCAGGGAAGACCTGCTGCGCATGCCTTCTGCGCCAGCTCTGGACAGCCTGCCGATGTCCGATGCGGTACCGGAAAAGGGGGAGCCGCTGGAGGGTTACACCTTCGAGGGTTACCGCAACGCCGATGGCACCGTGGGTACACGCAATATCCTGGGCATCACCACCACAGTCCAGTGCGTGACCGGTGTTCTGGATTTTGCGGTCAAGCGCATCCGCGACGAACTCCTGCCGCGTTACCCCAACGTCGATGACGTGGTGGCTCTTACCCACAGCTACGGCTGTGGTGTGGCGATTTCGGCGACGGATGCCTACATTCCGATCCGTACCGTTCGTAACCTGGCACGCAACCCGAATCTGGGTGGCGAAGCGCTGGTCATCAGCCTGGGCTGCGAGAAGTTGCAGGCCGGGCAGGTCATGCATGAAGACGACAGCTCCGTGGATCTCAGCGAGCCATGGCTGTACCGGCTTCAGGATGCCAGCCATGGTTTCAATGAAATGGTCGAGCAGATCATGGAACTGGCTGAAGTGCGCTTGAAAAAGCTGGATCAGCGTCGTCGCGAAACCGTGCCGGCGTCTGAACTGATTCTGGGCATGCAGTGTGGCGGCAGCGATGCGTTTTCCGGCATCACTGCCAACCCGGCACTGGGTTACGCTTCGGACCTGCTACTGCGTGCTGGCGCGACGGTGATGTTTTCCGAAGTGACCGAAGTACGCGATGCCATCTACCTGCTGACTTCCCGCGCACAAGACGAAACCGTCGCGCAGGAACTGGTACGCGAGATGGACTGGTACGACCGTTACCTGGCCAAGGGCGAAGCGGATCGCAGCGCCAATACCACGCCGGGCAACAAGAAGGGCGGGTTGTCGAACATTGTCGAGAAGTCCCTGGGATCGATCGTCAAGTCCGGTAACAGCGCCATCAACGGCGTGCTCGGCCCAGGCGAGCGGTTCAAGAGCAAAGGTCTGATTTTCTGCGCCACGCCGGCCAGTGATTTCGTGTGCGGCACCTTGCAGCTCGCTGCCGGGATGAACCTGCATGTGTTCACCACCGGACGTGGTACACCGTATGGCCTGGCCATGAGCCCGGTGGTCAAGGTTTCGACCCGCACGGAGCTGGCCCAGCGCTGGCCCGACCTGATCGATATCGACGCCGGACGTATCGCAACCGGTCGCGCGACCATCGAAGACCTGGGTTGGGAGCTGTTCCACTTCTATCTGGACGTGGCCAGCGGCAAGAAGAAGACCTGGACCGAGCATTACCGGCTGCACAACGACATCACGTTGTTCAACCCGGCTCCGATCACCTGACAGACGCTTCGCGAATGAATTCGCTCCTGCACGGGGAAATCCGGTAGGCGAATTCATTCGCGCCCCCTCAACCCTCCACCTCTCCCAGCGAATGGCGCACATACTCCGGCGTCAGGCCGTTGTACCAAAGCAGAATCGTCGATACCAGAATCGTGACCAGCACCAGCAGCCCTACCGCCCAGATCGCTGCGGCGTAGAGCGGAGCCTTGCCTTCGGGCAGGCGCATGAAAGGGGCTATGCCCACGAACAGCAGCAGCGTCGAATAGATCGAAGCAATCCCCAGCACCAGAATGGCCAGCCAGCGACTTGGGTACAGGCCTGCAATACCGGCGATGAAAAAGGGGGTTGTGGTGTAGGTGGCAAAGCCGATGCTCTGGTTGAGAGTCGGTCGGGCTTCAAAGGTGCGAGACATCCAGCGAATGAAGCCTCCCATAATCATCGTCCCGATCAGAAAAGCCACATACAGCAAGGCGCAGAGCTGCAATGCACTCTTGGTGCTGAGCTTCACGTTTTCACCTTCAGCCAGACTCCAGCCGATCTGAGTGGTGCCTATATACAGGCAGACGACCGGTATCAGCGCCAGCAGTATCAGATGGGGCAGGTAGTGCCGGGGTTCCTGTTCCTCCTTGTATCTGGCGGTTTTCCAGGCATCTCTGGGCTGGGTGAAAAGTTTGACGATCAATGGCGTGCTCATGGCTTACCCCTCGGCTCAGTGTCTGCCCGCAACTTTCCCGGTCTTCTGCGAGCCCCCGTCGACTTTAATGGCTGATGCCTGAATGGTTTCGCTCCATGGGACCATCGGAGCCATGAACGCATCGAGTTTTCCTACTTCTCTGAACTTTCCGGCTTGTGCGGACCTCTTCTATTTCAAGGGCGCCTGTTCGGTGGCCTCTGTTCAAACAGGTGGGAGGTTTCAAATGCCTTGGATATCTGAAAGTGGTTTATGGCTCTTTGCTTTGCTGGTCGCACTCATTGTGCTGGCCGATATTTGGGCTGTATTGCGGGTACGTAAAAGCGAGACGTCCTCCAGCAACAAACTGTTGTGGATCGTCGTGATTGTGGCCGTGCCGGTCATCGGTGTGCTGTTGTGGGTGCTGACTGGCCCACGGCATGTCTCCAAGCCTGCCAACCCGGCTCAGGAAGCCAGCAAGTATTGAGGCCAGCTTCAGGAATACTTCGCCGAATGGTGAGGGTAATTGACCAACCGTGCGCCGATGACCATTTCGCTGATCCAGTTGGTCAGCATGGAGCTGTAAATGCTCTGGCTGATATCACTGCTCAGCGCATGGTCGGCGCCATCCACCAGCCGATAAGTCAGCGAGTGCGCCAGCTCGAAGGCGCTGCGATAGCTCATCAGCGTGGCATGGGGCACGTAGTCGTCCTGTTCTGACTCGATCAGCAGTACATCGCCCTTGAAGTCCTTGCAGGCGGCAAGGGCGCGATTGTCGGCGGCGGTCAGTGCCGAGCGTCGATAATGCGCCAGCTTGTCACGATCAAGCTCTTGCTTGGGCATCTCCCAGTCGGCATCCCAGTACAGCGCCGGTACGCGCAGCGCGAGCCACCTGACAGGGCGCATGGCGCTGAGGATGGCGGCCAGATACCCGCCATAACTGCTGCCGATAACGGCAATCGCTTCTTTGTCCACGGCCGGATGGCTGGCCAGCCGGTCATAGGCCGCCAGCAGATCGTTCAGGCTTTGCTCGCGGGAAACGGTGGCGCGCAGTTCATGGGTGCGCTCATGACCGCGCAGGTCGAAGGTCAGACATACACAGCCAAGTCCGGTAATGTTCTTGGCGCGGGCCAGGTCGCGCTGCTGACTGCCGCCCCAGCCATGAACGAAGAGGATGCCGGGTATCCTGGCGCCGGGAGTGAGGATCGTCCCGGAAATGGACTGGTTTTCAACGTCTATCTCGATGCTTTCACTGCGCACACTCATAAGGCTCGACCTGTACGAATTTGGTGATGAAGCCCACTTGAGGATCGTCGCCCTCATAGAGAACGCGGGCGTTGGCGGGGAGGCGGGTCTGGCCGTAGATTTCGTGGGTAGAAACCTGAATACGCTGCAGAGCAGGGTCCGCCGCGAAGGCCGTCAATGCTTCGATTTCTGCCGGGCTGGCACCCCCGATGCGCCAGGACTGCTCAAGCACCCCGGAGCACACCTGGCCCCGGGCATTGGTGCCTTGAGCGATATCGTAGTTGCGTCGTGAGGCGATGAGACCGGGAAAGCAGTTACAGGCTGCCCGGTCATAGACCATGGCATGCTCCACGGCCTGCCTCACCGAGGCGTCCAGGTCCTGACTGAGCAGCACGTCATAATCGCCGCGTACGATCCACAACCGGGAGCCGCCATAGACGGTTTCACCCTGATTATCGGTGGTCAGGCTCTGAGTGCCATGGTAGCTGGCGGTCATGCCCGCCACCTGTACCTGACCCACACTGTAAGTGACCACGTCCTGCAGGTTTTCCTCCACCACCAGACCCCAGTGGCGGACCTCGTCGCTATCCTGTTCGGCGATGGCGTTTGCCAGTTCCTCTTCGGAGCGGGCCACGATCTGCCCCCGGCCTGCAGTGGCCAGTACCGGTTTTATCCGCACCGGGCCGTTGGCCAGTAATTGCGTGCCTGCCTCGAGCGCGTCGTTCAGGTCGAAAGTCGTGAAGCCTGTGAGTACGGCAGCGCCAGCCTGGCGGTGAAACTCATCGGACCAGCCGCTTGGCCGGGTCGAAGAGTTTTCAGGCAGGGGATGAGAAATGGCCTTGGTGGCCATGAACGGTTCGCTGGCCAGACCGCCGAACAGATCGTCTACCGAGCGGATGTCCAGGGCATCGCTCATGTCCGCGCCGATCAGGGTATCGGACGGTATGAAGTACAGACCGGGGCCTTTATGCACCGTGCTGTCATGAAGCCCGACAAATACCGCTCCCAGAAGCCGGGCTATTTGGCGTGCCAGTACCTGATGAACCACGACTTCATGGGGGGCGAGCTGCTTGTGCGTGGCTAACAGAACAACTTCGGCTTTGGTCGTGCCTGTTCTTGACCCGCTCATAAGACAACTCCTTCATGAGACCTTTTTCAGGGCCTGGATCAGTTCCTGTTTGTTCATGGCCGAGCGACCGGCAATTTCAAATGCTCGTGCGCGCAGCATCAGATCGTTTCTGGTCTGCTCTTCCAGGGGAAGATCGTTGCGCGGTATGCCTTGTCTGGTTTCGGCTGCACGCTTGGCCGAGTCCTGACGCGCCTCGGTCTTGGCTCTCGCCGAGGTGCGGGTTCCCGAACCGCCCTTGCGCTCGCCACCACCGGACTGTTTGTTCACCGTAGCCCATGCGCGCGCCTGGGCTTCGTCTTTGGGCACGCCTTTTTGCTCGTAGCTTTCTTCGATGCGAGCGGCCTTGCGTTTCTGTTTGGCGGTGTACAGGTCTTTGTTCGAGGTGGGCATGACATTTCTCCTCTCGTAGTGAAACAGCCTGGACAGGATTGCTCTGGCCTCATGGGTTATGAAGCGAGGTTGTCTGCCGGAGTTCCTTCGACGAGATGAGTGACTGGGGTGGATAAAACGCCGTTTTCTGCAATTCTTCTGCAATGCAGGGATGTTTATATCCTCGCCATCACCAATCCGTTATGGAGAAAACACATGTCGATAATTGCAAAGTGGGCGTTGCAGGTTGTTGCCTTGTTCCTGTTCGGCTGGATGGCGACCGTTGTGGCGCAATGGAGCAGCACGATTGTCAGCGGCACCGGAAGTGAGCGTCTGGCACAACTGAGCGAGAGCAGTCTGCTGAGCGGCGCAGCCAGGGGTAAATCGGTTGCTGTGCAGGAAAACGCGTTTGCCAGTCAGGGCGAATAAAGCGGTTCACGAGGCGTGGCCCGGTTTTTCGCAGGCAAAAAAATGGCCCACAACACGGCGGGCCAAATGGGATTCATCAAAGGAGTGATGTGAATGTACAGAGCCAAACGTGAAGAGGATGTGAAATGAATGTTGGCAAAACGAGAATGGATTCAGAGGGCGTGATGCCCGGAAAATAGCGGGTTCGATTCAGCAAAAGCGGCCCCCCGGCGTTTATCCGTCAAGCACCGGAGGGTGGGTGAGGAGGTGTCAGGTTGCAGTGGCGCGTTCCGGTGTTGCTCGTCGGGTAGAGCGTGGCAGGGGATGAGGCGCATCAATGCGCGATTTCATTCGCTCTGCGAACTCCCTGGCCTCTTGCCAGCTCCGGCAGGTCACTGGGTAATCGTCCAGTTTCACTACCCAGTTTGCCCCGTGATTACCTTCTTCAATTCGGATAAGCATTGTACGCATCTCCATTTTGTAAGGTGAGCAGATGCCGAGTCACCGGCACGGAAAGTTGACGCACGAAATCCTGCACCTAAAACTCCGATTGGGCTACAACAAATTACATCTCCCGATGAGCGTGTCTTCGCTCTCTTGATCGGGATCAACTTGTTGATAACATCCAGCGGCACGGGTGCCGGAAGCGGTACTGTCAGGGACCGGTTAAAAGAGAAGGACAGGTCTGATAATGGCCAATCAAAACCAGCCGCATATCCATCGTCAGGCGCTCAGCATCACCCGCCAGGGCAGAGAGCGTCTCAATGGCCATACAGGGCAGGTCATCTGGTTTACCGGCCTGTCGGGTTCCGGCAAATCGACCGTTGCCGATGCTCTGGAGCAGGCCCTGCATGACGAGGGCAAGCGAACTTACGTGCTCGATGGCGATAATGTTCGCCAGGGCCTGAACAGGGACCTGGGGTTCAGCGATGCAGATCGGGTGGAAAACATTCGCCGGGTCGCCGAAGTGGCCCGTCTGATGATGGATGCCGGGCTGATCGTGATTACCGCGTTTATCTCGCCCTTTCGCCGGGAGCGGGAAATGGCCCGGCAGGTGATCGGTGAGGACGATTTCACCGAGGTTTACATGAGCACGCCGATCCAGGTGTGCGAAGAGCGAGACCCCAAGGGGCTGTACAAGAAGGCCCGGAGCGGGCTGATCCCCAATATGACCGGTATCGATAGCGCCTATGAAGCACCGCACAGTGCCGCCGTGACGATCGATACCTCCGAGCTTGCGGTGCCAGAAGCCGTCAGCCGGATTCTGGCTGCGATCAGAACGCCAGTTTGAAGCCGATCATCCCCAGCATGATTGCCAGGAAGGGTCGCAGCAGTTCATCGGATACGCGCCCGGCCATATGGCTGCCCAGGTAAATGCCGGGCAATGAACCCAGCAGCAGCCAGCCCAGCAATTCCCAGTTCATGTTGCCCATGCTGGCATGCCCGAGGCCTGCGACCAGCGTGAGCGGAACGGCATGGGCGATTTCCGTGCCCACCAGACGCCGGGTGGCCAGCAAGGGATAGAGAATGAACAGCGCCACCGTGCCCAGTGCGCCAGCGCCGATGGACGTCAGGGCCACCATGGTGCCCAGAATCAGCCCGGTCACTACCGTCAGTGCGTTCAGGCTCGAACCGGTGAAGAACGAAATTCCATTGTCGCGACTATGGGCAAACGCCAGGAGTCTTTTCTTGAACAGTACGGCCATGGCCGTCAACAGAAGGACGACGCCCAGCGCCTGCTTGATGATTGCATTCAGGGCATCGGGTGCCGAGTCCAGCGAGCTTAGAAACCACAAGGTCAGCAATACCGCCGGCACGCTGCCCATCGTCAGCCAGCCGGTGATCTTCCAGTCGATGTTTTTGTTTTTCTGATGAACCAGCACACCACCGGACTTGGTAATGGCGGCATAGAGCAGGTCCGTGCCCACGGCTGTCGCCGGATTGATACCGAACCAGAGCAGAATGGGCGTCATCAATGAGCCCCCACCTACACCCGTCATACCGACAATGAAACCGACCACCAATCCCGCTACTACGAAACCCAGACCGCCGACGTCCATATATGACCCTGTAAGACCTGTTGTCAGGTAAAAACCGGCGGGCAGCATAACGATTTATGTACTGATCGGTTATGAAGATGTGGTCTAAGGTTATAACCGTTTTTACAGGGTGCGGATTTCAGGCGCTACCTCAGTGCCAATGTGCATGATCTGATTGGGGTGCAACCAGCTCAGCAGAGCGTCTGCCTCCATGGGCCTGGCAATCAGATAGCCTTGCCCTTCATCGCAGCCCCATTGCTTGACCAGTTTGCGGATGGTTTCTGTCTCGATACCTTCGGCCACCACGCAATAGCCCAGCTTCTTGGCCAGGCCGATCAAGGCCTTGACCAGACGCTGGTCCGCCTCTTCGACGTTGAGGTTGCGCATCAGTGACTGATCAATCTTCACGGTTGTGGCGGGTAGCTGCCGCAGGTAATTCCAGTTGCTGTAGCCCGTACCGAAGTCATCGATAGCGATATGCATGCCCAGTTCGCGCAAGCGTTCAAGCTGGTTGCGGACTTCGCTCGGATTCTGCATCAACGCGCTTTCGGTGAACTCCAGCTCGAAGTGTTCGGGGGAAATGTCATGTTTTTTCAACAGCCAGATCACCCGGTCAGTGAACACCGGTCCTGTCAGGTCGTCAGGCGTCACGTTGATGGCGACCCGGATATTGAAACCCTTGCGCTGCCAGCTGGCAGCTTGCTCGACAGCTGTCTGCAACACCCACAGGCTCAAGGAGCGCATGAGCGCGGTCTTTTCAGCCAGGGGAATGAACTCGGCAGGCCCGATGGGACCCAGGGTCGGATGAACCCAGCGCAGCAGCGCTTCGACCGATGTGCATTCGTCTGAGGCCAGATCGATGCGTGGCTGATAGACCAGGCGCAATTGATCGTGGGCATGCACGGCACTGGTCAGTGAGCCGAGAAGCTGGAACGAGCGTTGTTGGGTTGCATCCATGTGCGGCTCGTACAAGGCCCAGCCAACCTGACGGGCACGGGCATCGTCGGCGGCACTGATGACCAGTCGCACCCAGTCCTGTTCCATTGCCTGGCCCACCAGCAAAGGCACAATGCCAAGGCCGACCTGCATCTGCACCGGAATGCCGTGGCAGATCACGGGAGACTGAAGGTCTTCGAGAATGGCGCAATAGATCGATTCGTCCGGCATGTCGCCCGGCAACTGAAAGCCGAAGCGTGTCGGGCTGATCTTGTAGAGAGGACAGCTTGACGGCAGCATCGCCTGCAGACGGTTTCTCATGGCCACGACCAGATCCTGAGCGAAGCTATAGCCCAGGGCCTTGACGATATTGTTGAGGAATTCGGGCGTGATCATGTCGACGGCCACCAGGCGCATCTCTTTACCGGCTTTGAGCGCCAGCAGAATGTCTTCTTCAAGACGCAGACGGTTGTAGAGTCCGGTGGTCTGGTCGACGAAGCAACTGCGACGCAGGTCGATGATACGTTTCATCACCAGCCCGGCCAGGCGCTTGAGCATCAACGCCTCGCGCTCGCTCATGGCCTCGCGAGGTACGGTGTCGATCACGCAGAGCGTGCCGAGGCCAAGACCGTCGTCGGTAATCAGCGGTGCCCCTGCGTAGTAACGAATGCCCGGTTCTCCGGTGACAAGGCCGTTGTCCTTGAAACGTTCGTCGAGCGTGGCGTCGACTACTTCCAGTGAGTCGGGAGAGTGAATCGCATAGGCGCAGAACGAGACATCACGCGGCGTTTCCTGAGCCTTGAGGCCAACCCGTGCGCGGAACCACTGTCGATGTTCGTCGACGATGGAAATCAGCACGATAGGGGCCTGGAAGAACTCGGCGGTCATCGCCACGATCTCCTCGAAGACCTCATCCACCGTGTTTTCAAGCACGCACAGTTCGGTAATACGTAGCAAACGTTGCGTTTCGTTCAGCGGAAGGGGGGCGCCGGTGCTCATAAAACTCTCGAATCAACAGGGTGGTGACTAATTGCCACTACGCAGGGTCACTCTATCAGACACTGGTGCCACTGTTTTGATCGCCGAGTAACAAGGTTTTCCGAAGAAAAATATTTTTACCTTCAGGAAACCTGCAAGCCTTGATAGCCGTGGCCTGTAGCGAGGAAGCGCAGTGCTTACCACTCGTCGAAGAGAAGCGATTTTCATGGATCGACAGATTTTTCCTCCCCTCTCAATGAATACGACACGCACTAAAGCGGTCGACTAACCCTGGAGGATAGGGAGATGGCTAACACTGGAGACAACAATCCCGGCAACTTCGCCAACGACACTGAGCGTGCATCCAAAGCCGGCAAGAAAGGCGGTCAGGTATCGGGCGGCAACTTCGCCAATGACCCTCATCGGGCATCCGAAGCCGGCAAGAAAGGTGGTCAGGCTTCTGGCGGCAATTTCGCCAATGATCCTGAAAAGGCTTCCGAAGCAGGCAAGAAGGGTGGTCAGAGCAGCAATAAAGGCAGTGATGAATAAACGTAAAGGACCGGGCAGGAAACGTGATTGTTTTTCTTGTTCGCCGTAGGCAGCTGTGGACTCGTCGTCCGCCTGAATGCCCGTATCGCAGAAGCGGTGCGGGCGTTGGTCTTCATCTTTACGCGACAGGGACCTCTTCCAGTACCAGCACCACGCCAGGGAAATGGTTTATGTCATTACTCCATGATTCCCTGCCTGTTCCCGGAAAGGTGTAGGCATAGGCAATGTTTCGTTGCGTGTCGCCGATAAACGTATTCTGACTGTCCAGCCACTCCTTGAGTCGCCCTCGCAAGTCTTCCTCCGTCATGCCTTGAACCTCTGCTTTTGGCAGGAACGGTACGATAAAGGTCGCGGCGAAATGACGCTCGGCCTCTCCTTGCTTGAGTGCCAGCGCATCTTTTCTTGCTGCATCCATCGCGACTTTCACGACATCCGCCCCGTCGAGTCTTTGCCAGGCATGCTTGGCCTCGAAAGCGAAATCCTCTTGGTCGTTGCTGATGTAAAGGTCGCAGCGTCCACGCCCACCTGTTTCGGACTGATCTATATGCGAGGTCGTGGGGCGATGTTTGCGCGTGGGATATTCCTCGAGCGCTACCCAGCCGATTGACCATGCCGCGCCGGCCAGAGTGCTGACATTGGCGCGTTCGTTATGCCACCAGCAGTTGTCGTTAGCCAGCATGCCGATATAGCGCTGGACCGAGTCCAGCCATGCGCTCAGTAATTGCCCGATAGCGGCATCGCCATTCTCCGGGAGAACGGCTTTCGGCCACATTTCAGATGCCCGGGCAGGAGTGAACACCTTAACAGCTCATCTCCACCTGACCTTCCAGCAATTGCTCATGGGCATACAGCGTACTGCCCAGCAAGGTGCAGAAAACCTTCAGGGTATCGACGGTCTCCGGATTGCCAAGCTTGGCCGGCAACGGGTCAAGACCGCACAAGGTGCCGAAGAACATGCCATTGGGAAAAATGATCGGCATGGAAAAGTAACTCTGGAAGCCGTAGAGCTTCGGCACCGGATGGTTGGCATACACCGGGTCCGTTGCCACTTCGTCGATCATTACGATATGGCGGCTGGCGCGGATTTCGTTGCAGATGGTGGTTTCAATCTCAAGCTCACCGCCGGGCTCGACACCGAACTGGAGTTCGTCGCAGACCGCGCAGGCGACCCAGTTGGTCTCGGTCACCTTGGCGATGGCAGCAAATCTCAAGCCGGTCAGCCGCGTTACCAGCTTCAAGAGGCTGGATGTCGCTTCTATTTCACTGATCACGGCCAGTTCTGCAGCCGTCAATTTGCTGTTCAATATGCTGTACTCCGAGGCGTTGCGGTATGTCGAGTCTGTTGATCTCTGGTTTGCCGTTGCGGCTTGGCTTGATCGTGACATATTTGCTCGAAGGCTTCATGGCTTATTAACGTCACGCGACAGGCTGTCACGGCAAAACGACAAACGCCGGCGTGTCACAGAGACGCGCCGGCGCTTTTGCAATCGAGTATCAGGAAACGGTCCGCTGCGGTGCCTTGTGCACCATCGTGTAGGCATAGTCGACGCCCATGCCGTAAGCACCGCTGTGCTCCAGAACCAGTGCCATCACGGCGTCGTAGGTTTCCTTGTGTGCCCAGTCGCGCTGGTACTCAAGCAGCACTTGTTGCCAGGTCACCGGAATCGCGCCGGCCTGCACCATGCGCTGTACCGACATGTCGTGAGCTTCCTTGGTCGTGCCGCCCGACGCGTCGGTGACGATATACACCTCGTAGCCTTCGGCCATGGCTTCCAGAGCGGGGAAGGTCAGGCAGACCTCGGTCCACAGTGCGGCGATGATCAGCTTCTTGCGCCCGGTCGCCTTGACCGCTTCCACCAGCTTCCTGTCTTCCCAGGAGTTCATCGATGTGCGCTCGATGGGCTGCTGATCAGGGAACACGCCCAGCAGTTCCGGCCAGATATAACCGCTGAAGCTTTCGGTTTCCACCGAGGTCAGGATGGTCGGCACGTTGAACAGTTTGGCGGCCTTGGCCAGACCTACAGTGTTGTTCTTCAGCGTCTGACGGTCGATCGACTGCACGCCGAATGCCATTTGCGGCTGGTGGTCGATCAGGATCAGAGCGGAGTTGGTCGGGTTCAGCAGTTCGAGTTTGGACATGATGATTTCCTTTCAAGTTGAGTCAGTACGAATCGTTAAAGGGTTAGCCGTTTTGCCTGTCTGGCGTTTGCTTGCTGGCTTGGGAGTAAATTTACGGACTGGCGGTTGTTGAGACAATTCCCTAAAATCGAGACTCATTGTTTCTATATAAGGGACAGTCATGGATCGCATCGAGTGCATGCGCACTTTTGTCGCCACGGTGAACGCCAATGGCTTTGCTGCGGCCGCTCGAGTGCTGGATGTCCCACGCTCCAAAGTCAGCAAACAGATCCAGGCGCTGGAAGAAGCGCTGGGCGTGCAGTTGCTGCTGCGCACCACCCGCAGCCTGCATCTGACCGAAGCCGGGGCCGAGTACTACGATGCCTGTCGTGAAGTGCTGGCCTCGCTGGACGAGGCCGAACAGCGGGCGCGCAGCGGTCTGGGGGAAGTGCATGGTGTGCTGCGGGTCAACGCCCCCATGTCATTCGGCTTGTGTCGGCTGGGGCCGTTGATCCCCAAATTCCATGCGCAGCATCCCAAGGTGGAGCTGCAACTGGTGTTCAGCGACCAGCAGGTCGATCCGGTCAAGGGCGGTTTTGACGTGACCATCCGCATTGCCAGCCTGGCCGACTCCTCGATGGTCGCCCGCCATCTGGCACCGGCACCACGCATGCTGGTGGCATCACCCGACTATCTGGCTCGCGCCGGTACTCCACAAGTGCCCCGCGACCTGGCTGCGCACCAGTGCCTGAACTACGGCTACCTGCAAAGCGGCGTCAGTCTGCAATTGAGCAACGGCAAGGAAACCCAGAAAGTCCACGTCACCGGCCCGCTGCACGCCAACAACGGCGACCTGCTGGCGCAAGCGGCAGAGGCGGGCATGGGCATCGCTTTGCTGCCGACTTTCATCGTCGAAAAGGCCGTGGAACAGGGGCGACTGGTGCCGGTGATGTGCGACTGGCAGGCCCCGCCGATTTCCATCAATGCGGTGTACCCGTCCGCCCGGCGTGTGCCTTTGAAGACCCGGGCGTTTCTGGATTTTCTGGTGCATGAGTTGAGTGATTGAATGTGCCGCCATGCTCGCGGCTAAATTCCATATCGGTCGGAAATTCCATTCAAGGGAAAGACAGGCGTCTTGCTATTGGGGCTATGCAGCGCGGGTTCGTGACGAACTGATTGTGGGATGCGATGTCTCACAGCCACTTCGGAGTTTCTTTTTATGGAAAAAATCAATCCTTTACCTCGCATGCGTGCATTCGCCGCGACGGTATTCTGCCTGCTTCTTGTCCTGCCCGCCGAGCGCTCTTTCGCCAGTGAACAGCCGGTCGAGCCTGACCCCGCACCTGCCAAATCCACTCACGGCAAGATGACCGTATACGGTTGCTACGCCGCCCGAGCCTCTGCGCTGCTTGGCGAAGAATTCACTCCGGAAAACAGAAGAGAGATCGAGCGACTCGCCCGTGCGCCCAGCTCGCGCATCACCTCAAGCGGTGGCCCCAGAGACCTGAGCTACAGCCCGTTGCGGCTTAACATCGAGGTCAACGGGCAGAATCGCATCGAGGACATTTACTGCCAGTAACAACGCGCATCTATTCCCCGCGTTGCACCTGTTCCGCGATGGCCTTGCCCAGCGTGACCGTTGACCCCGTACCACCCAGGTCAGGTGTCAGTGGTGCATTCTCCGGCCCTTGGGCCAGCACTGCTTCAATCGCCGACAGCACGGCAGCCCCGGCCTGCGCATGACCGAAATGCTCCAGCATCATGCCGCCGCACCAGATCTGTCCGATGGGGTTGGCGATGCCTTTGCCTGCAATATCCGGTGCCGAACCATGCACCGGCTCGAACAGGCTGGGAAAAGTCCGGTCCGGGTTGATATTGGCCGAAGGCGCAATGCCGATGGTGCCGGTACAGGCCGGCCCCAGATCGGAAAGAATGTCCCCGAACAGGTTGCTCGCGACGACGACATCGAAGCGATCCGGGTGCAGCACGAAATGCGCGGTGAGAATATCGATGTGATACTTGTCGACCTTCACATCAGGGTACTGTTTGCCCATCTCCACGACGCGCCCATCCCAGTACGGCATGGTGATGGCGATACCATTGGATTTGGTGGCTGACGTCAGATGCTTCCTGGGCCGACTCTGGGCCAGGTCATACGCATACTTGAGAATGCGGTCGACGCCGACGCGAGTCATCACCGTTTCCTGAATCACGACCTCCCGCTCGGTACCGGCAAACATGGTGCCGCCGACGCTGGAATATTCGCCCTCGGTATTTTCCCGCACGACATAGAAATCGATATCCCCCGGCTTGCGACCGGCCAACGGTGCTTTCACGCCGGGCATAAGCCGGCAGGGGCGCAGGTTCACGTACTGATCGAAGTCGCGACGAAACTTCAGCAAGGAGTCCCACAGGGAAATGTGGTCCGGCACCACATCCGGCCAGCCCACCGCGCCAAAGTAAATCGCATCGTATTGCTTGAGGGTTTCGAACCAGTCATCCGGCATCATCTTGCCGTGCGCGAGGTAATAGTCGGCGCTGGCGAAATCGAACCAGTCCCATTGCAGACCGATCCCGAACTTCTGCGCGACGGCGTCCATCACGCGCACGCCTTCGGGCATCACTTCCTTGCCGATACCGTCTCCGGGAATGACGGCGATCTTGTAATTGTATTGAGTCATGGCAGCGGTTCTCGTGCTTGTCAGGTGATGCACTCCAGTGTATTCATTCGCCTGCCGAGCACAATTTGACCTGCGGGAAATCCATTCTTGAATTCAAGTAAAGAGTTGGTCACCAACATCGATGACCTCAGCTTCTTCAATCGCGTGGCCACCCACGGCAGCCTGACCGCCGTTGCCCGGGAACTGGGCCTGTCGCTGCCTGCCGTCAGCAAACGCCTGACCCAGCTTGAACAGCGCCTGGGCGTGCAACTGATAAGACGCACCACCCGCCGCCTGGACCTGACCCCCGAAGGCCTGCTCTACCTGGAAGGCGCCCGGCCAATCCTGCGCCAACTGGAAGAACTGGAAAGCGCCCTCGACAACCGCCAGCCGGTGCTGCGCGGCAAGTTGAGCATCAACGCCTCGTTCGGCTTTGGCCGACGCCACATCGCGCCGCTGCTGTCGGTGTTCGCTGCACAGCACCCGCACCTGGAACTGTCGTTGCAACTGTCCAGCCAGCCGGTCAACCTGCTGGATGCGGGGATCGACATCGACATCCGTGTGGGCGAGCCACCGGACTCACGCCTGATCGCCCACCATGTGCTCGACAACCCCCGCATCCTCTGCGCCTCACCTGCCTACCTCGAACGCGCAGGCACACCCCAGGATGTCGCCGAGCTGGCGCAACACAACTGCATCGTCCTCAAACAATACGAAAGCGACTACGCCATCTGGCGCTTCACCCGCGATGGACGCGAATACAGCCAGAAAGTCTCCGGCAGCCTGTCGAGCAACGACGGCGAAGTCGCCATGCGCCTGGCCCTGGACGGCCATGGCCTGATCCTGCGTTCACGCTGGGATGCACAGGAACATCTGACCCGTGGAGAACTGATTGCCGTACTGCCCGAATACCACGCGCCGCTGGCGGATGTTTATGTGGTTTACCAGCACAGACAGCATGTGCCACAGCGGATATCGGCGTTTGCGCGGTTTTTGGGGCGGGAGTTGGGGGAGAGGTTTTTGTGATGTGCAACAGGGCTAATGCCGATCTGTTAAGGCATAAACAACACGTGTGGGAGGCAGCTTGCTGGCGAAAAGCCTGAGCAAATACAAAACCTGCGCAATGCAGGTTTTGTAATCCACACATCAACGAACCGAAAGATCCTCCAGCGAACGATCAACCTCGGCCTTGGCCATCTCCACCAGATGGACGACAGACAAGGCCAGATGCCGATGTGAACCGCTCAAACGGTCGCCGCTTTCATAGGCTGTGGCAGCGGCACAACTCAATAGCTCGGAAGCACGCACGAGAGCATCTTCAAGGTAACGAGGGGAGAGGTGACAGGGTGGATCCGGTGTGATCTTGAGCATCATGAAACTCCAGTCAGAAGTGGAGCCGCCATGCTCGCGACTAAACGATGGGTGGCGGCCATGCGCAGGTTAGTCGACCGGAGACTGGTACCCGGCGCACCCGAAGGTGCCCTACGCACGGCCACCATAAATGCAGGCCGTAAAAAAGCGCCTCGCAAAAGGTGGCGCAGTGCGCCAGTCATCCCGGGCGACTAAACCCGTTCGCTGAATATGCAGCGACGGAGGGAGAGTAGTGACCGGATTTCATGGGCGCAAGCGGTTGGGATTTTCTCGGAAATTTCGTGCGAAGGAAAGGGAGGGATCTTTCGGGAAAGTGTTGCTGTTGGTGAGCGGGGTGTTGGTTTGGATAGCTGCTGCGACAGAGTGTCGTTACCGGAGCTCTAAGATCTGGCTGTTCTTCTGGCAATTTCAGGGTGCTTGGGCAATGTCAATCCGCATCCCGGATGCTGCTGAGTATTTCAGGGATTGAATACATTGCGGAGTTTGCAACGTCTAGCGGTTGTTGGCGCAGTTATGGCGCAGTTATGGCGCAGTTTTTAGAACTGCGCCATTTTTGATGAAGAATGTGGCGCAGTTTTTAGAACTGCGCCATTTTTGATGAAGAATGTGGCGCGGTTTTCCGATTTGCTGCAGCGCCTGACGGTTAGCGCCGTAGCCCAGGCTGTGCAACAGCCTGTCCAGCAAGTTGCCCGCGACGCTGCTGCGCTGTTCGAGGATGGCCAGGTTCAGGAGCCTAGGGAGCGTTGTTCGGCTTTTAGCGCTTGGCCGGCCGCAGTCAGGCGATAGCGTTGCTTGCTGCTGTTGGGCTTGTCTGGAATGGTCATCTCGACCACGCCAAGCGCCAGTAGTGGGGCCAAAACCTGCTCGCGGAACTTGCTGCGGTTGCTGCGCCCGACGAAGCTCATTAGCTCTGGCGCAGTGTGGTCGCCTGTCATCTTGGACAGCAGCGTTATCTGCTCTTGCTGCAAAGACAGGCGAGTTTCAGCTTGTTCTTCTTCGGCAGCGGACTCAGTCTCTCCTTGGTCCCCACTTGGTCCCGACTTGGTCCCTACTTGGTCCCCACTTGGACCCGAAAGAGGCCCTTTTTCAACGGCGCGCTGAATTACCACCTTGAACTGATTACTCTGCCGGTCGTCCTCCAGCCGGATCATTGGCCAAGCATCGATAGCGCGCGGGATGCCGGTGCCCAAACCGCGATAGGGGAGAATGTGCACAGCATGGGAGGTGAGCGTCGGGTTACGACGGTTGGACAGGCCAAATCGAATTTTCTCGGTATCGAGCACGTCAGGCAGGTGCCCGGGGCTGATCAGTTCGATACGATCGACGAAGATCATGATCCGGATGGAGGCGCTGACAAAGTAGTCGCGGTGGATCAGGGCATTGACCAGCAGTTCTTCAAATACCTCCTCCGGCACTTCAAGCTGGCCGAGGGTATTGAAGCCCTGCTGGCGCTGCACGTGGTGCAGGTTGCGCTTGATGAAGGCAAGGCTGCGTCGGTACTGCTCCTGCAGGTCGCCGTCGATGTCTTCGCTGTCGAGGTAGTGGCGGTCATGTAGCACCGTGCCCGGAAACGCCACGGCCTTTATATCGAACGCGGGGCAAAGGCGTTGTGGCGTCTTGCCGAAGAGCATCAAACCGGCCAAATTGGGTGTGTCGCCACTGGCGAGGCCAAGATTTTCCAATATGCGGGTGGTTTCCAAACCTGTCTGTTCGGGGCTCTGCCGAAAGCGTCTTTGGAAGTACTCGCCAAGCGCTTTGGCGTCTATATCCGCCACGCTGCTGCCCGCGACCGGTACCGCATCGGCGCACACCAGCCCGGCTTGTTGGAACAAACGCTGCAGCTCTTCACGGGCCGTGACCCGACGTTTGTCGGCGCCATTCTTTACCCAGATACGACCCTGGTTGTCGACATAGGGTTTATTCAGTCCTTGTTCGACTGCCACCACCATAACCAGCCCGTGCTCGGTCTGAAGGTTACTTGACAATGGATTGATCGCTGGGCGGACGTTCTGCGAAGCCGCATTCGAGAGCAGTTGATTAAGCCGCGCAACGTCGGTGACATCCAACCCACTCACCGCGCCGGAGTCTTCTACGCCAATCAGCAGATAGCCACCGCACGTATTGGCGAGCGCCACCAACTCGGCTGCCAAGGCATCGATATTGCTGAAGTCGCGCTTGAATTGATGGCGACTGTCCTCACCACGGGCAAGGATCTGATGAAGCTCGGCAAGGGTCATTAGACGTCTCTAGGTGTTGCTGTCTATAAGTCGTGTAGCAGGGGGCATTATCCCTTATGAACGAGCATGCTGGCCAATCCGGCGTTCCATCGGCCTTACCCTGTGTCCACAGGTTGTCATTCAGGGCATCCAGCACCACGCCCAGGTTGGCGCCGAGCATTTTGTCCAACTGTGTGCTGCCGTCATTCACAGTATCTGTGGCGTTAGAGATAACGCCTTCCCGGATGAAACCGCCCGCCTGAGTAGAGCATTCACAGGCAAATCACCAGCTACCGTAGGGAATGCCATATTTCTCAATGTAGCGTTTGGAGGCTTCCGGCTGTGGGTAGTAATTGCCGCCCGACTTGCCAAGATGTGGACCCAACGGCTCTACATCAGCTTGAGCGCGGGCGACTTTGATGGCGTTGTTGCAACTGTCCCGCACCCACACCTGGATGATACCGCCAGGAGCAAGACCCAGGATTACCAAGGCCGTAAAACGAGCAGCCTTTTCCGGCGTCTGCGCACAGCGCTGGTGGGTTGATGGTTTTCAACAATAAAGATTGACACAAAACAATAAAGTTTGACACGCATGAACATAGATTGACACAAGGCTCAAAC
>NZ_JAFGZD010000021.1 GCF_017165765.1 Pseudomonas capsici | reverse complement strand
TTGGAGTGCAGGAATGCGCGCAGAATCTTGTTGGTAGTACGCGGGTAAACGTAGTCGGTGCCCAGCAGGAAGAAGCGCTTGGCCGAGCCGCCGTCTTCGCCCATCAGGTACTCGACCGCAGGAATCGCCTGCTGGTTGGGCGCTGCACCGGTATAGAACACGTTCGGCGACATCTCTTCGCCTTCGTACTGCACAGGGTAGAACAACAGGCCGTTGAGCTCTTCAAAGACCGGCAGTACCGATTTGCGGGACACGGATGTCCAGCAGCCGAACACTACAGCGACCTTGTCCTGAGTCAGCAACTGACGGCCCTTTTCCGCGAACAGCGGCCAGTTGGAGGCCGGGTCCACGACCACAGGTTCCAGCATCTTGCCGTTCACGCCACCCTTGGCATTGATTTCATCGATGGTCATCAGCGCCATGTCCTTGAGCGAAGTCTCGGAAATGGCCATGGTCCCGGAAAGCGAATGCAGAATACCGACCTTGATCGTTTCGGCTGCCTGAACTGTCCAGGTCATACCCATTGCGGCGATTGATGCGGTCAGGGTGAAAGCTTTGATCAGGCTGCGACGCTTCATTGGACGGGCTCCGTTCGGTTGGCTTTTTTTGGGAGGGCGAAGAAATGCCTCAATGCTGCTAAGCAAAGGCTGTGCCCAACCCGGCCAACGGCGGCGTAGACAGGCACTGCAACAACCAGGTGCAAGCCTGCGCACTGAAGTGGCGCTGATCGTGGTGCATCGCTGGATTTTTTGGTCGTTGTTGGTGCGAGGGGGATGCTGCGCAATGAAAAAGCCGCTTTTCAGCGGCTTTTTCAAGAGATTCGACGAGGCCCGAACCGGTCGGGTGAGGAATTCATCACAAAACCGCCCGCCGGTTTCAGGCTTCGTAGCTGCAATTTAAGCTGCCGCCGAAGATTTAGCAAAGTGGGAAAAAACTATCCGATCGAACGCCCACACCGCCAGCAGCGAAATGCCTACCAGCGGGAAGGCTACGGCCAGGGCGAACATGATCACGATTGCCGTTTTCCAGCGTGGCAGGTCATGGCGCAAGGGCGGAACACCCAGGCCTCCTGTGGGGCGGCGCTTCCACCAGATCACCAGCCCGCTGACCGAGCCGAGCAGAATCATCAGGCACGCCACAAAGATCAGTATCTGGTTGATCCAGCCGAAGAATTTGCCTTCATGCAGCATCACGCTCATCTCGGTAGCCCGGGAAACCAGGCTGTAATCCTTCCAGCCCACGTCAGCCAGCACCTTGCCGCTGTACTGATCGATATGCAGGGTGGCGTCATTGCGCGGGTCGTCCGCGAATACCGATACCGTGAATACGCCTTCGGCAGTCTTGGGCGCGGTAATGCTGTAGCCGGGCTCGACGCCGCGTTCGGTGGCGATATCCACGACCTGCTGCAAGGTGACTTTGGGGGCCGCCGGGCCGGCAGACATGCCGTGATGATTCATGTGTTCGGCATGCTCGCCCGTGGACTGCGGCATCGGCGTGTTTTCCAGCGCCCAGGGCACGGTCTGCACGCTGGCGGTATTGAGTTCACCGGCCAGTTGCGTGGACTTGGGTACATCGGTCCACATCGCGGCGGGGAAGGTGTTCCACAGCTCGGCGTACTGCTTGCCCCAGAAGCCGGTCCAGGTCATGCCGCTGAGCAGCATGAACAGCAGAATCAGCGAGCCCCAGAAACCGGTGACCGCATGCAGGTCGCGCCACAGCACGCGCCCGCGGCTGCTCAGGCGCGGCCACAACACCCCAGATGCATTGCTCCCGCGTGGCCACCACAGATAGAGGCCCGAGATCACCAGCATGATGCCCCAGCCAGCGGCCAGCTCGATCAGCCGGTCACCGACCGTGCCGATCATCAGCTCGCCATGCAGGGCGCGGGCGATGGCTTGCAGGTTGTTTTTGGCATCCTGGGTTCCCAGAATTTCGCCGCGATAAGGGTCGATAAAGACATTCAGCTCGCGGCCCTGTTCACGCACCACGAATTGCGCGCTGCCTTCGGCGCTGAAGGGCGGGAAGTATTTGCTGACGGCGGCCTGTGGATAACGGTTCAGCACTCGCTGTTGCAACTCGTCGGCGCTGATCTGGTGATGAGCGGGTTTGACGGTCAGCAGGTCGCTGTACATCAATTGATCCAGCTGTGGCTTGAACAGGTAAATGATCCCGGTCAGCGCCAGCAGGATCATGAACGGTGCCACGAACAATCCGGCATAGAAATGCCAGCGCCAGGCAAGGTTATAGAAAGAGACTTTACGCTGTGACATGAAAAGCGTGCTCACGGAAAAAGGTACAGGACTGAGTTGCGCAGGTTTCCGGCAAGTCAGTCAGGTTCGCGCAGCCTTCGAGGCTGCGGTCGTTATAGGGTCAGGCTGTCGTCGTGGCAGGCGGTGCCCTGCTGCGGGCGTGCAGGAAGGCGCTCTGACGCGCATGACCTTGCCGGGTGAGCGCGGCAAAGAAGTCGGAGGGTTTGGGCGGTGTTGCGGCAACCAGAGTGATGACCCGAGACAGGGCAGGGCAACTGAACAGCAAGGTGCAGTAGCCGCACTTGGCCCATAGCGCATGATCGCTCATGCCTGTCTCGGCAGGGCTGGCGTGCTCGCCGCCATGGTGCGCATGGTGCTCCCCGCTGCCCATCGAGGTGGATACGGGCGTGGACATACCGGCGTGATGTTCCATCGGCATCGACTGGGAAATCAGTGGACCGATAAAGATCATCAACATGGCGAACAGACTCAACCATGCGCCTCTGGCTCCAGGAGGCACGGCTGAGCGGGTTCGGTCGGTGCGCATGGCGCTCAAGTCAGGCAGTCACTCAATGTTTGTGTTCGGGTTCCTGCTTCTGGACCACGACCTGTACGTCGATATTGCCAGCCTTTTCGAAGTGCAGCGTCATCGGAAAGCGCTGACCGAGGGCGAGCATGGACCGGTCTTTGATACCCAGCAGCATCACATGATAAGCCATGGGCGCAAAACTGACTTTGGCTCCGGCTGGAACCTCGACTGACGGTACCTGGCGCATTTTCATCACGCCATCTGCCTGCACATGCTCATGCAACTCTGCCTGGCTGGCGATGGGAGTTGTGACGCTCAACAGACGATCGGCGTTACTGCCCTTGTTCTCAATGGTGAAATACGCCGCTACGGTCGGCGCATTCGGTGGCAGTTCCATGGACCATGGATGGCCGATCAATAACTGGCCGCCGGTGTATTCGTGGGCATTGGCAAAGCAGGCAGGCAGCAACAGGGCAGCCAGCATGAGGACTTTCTTGAACATGGATGATTCTCCGGTCAATTCATTCAGGTGCGTCAAGACACGTGCGAAGTGAATGTCAGGCTAGCGGAGAGGCCCGGGGATTGGCGCTTGGCCATTGCTGGCGAGGCGAGGTATGGATCAGAAAGAGGGCCGGCGGGAAGTATTCCGGCCCAGGCCGTATCTGCGGGCCATGGGTAAAGCCTGAAGGAATGACGACAATCAGCGAGCCTGAACAGCAGGCGCAATGTTGCATGCCTGAGTGATCGTCATTGCCGGGAACGCGGTTTGTCGCATCACCCAGGGAAATCGCTACCAGACGTGTACCACTGCCGCTACAGAAACTGCCCCACAGCAACTGCTCGCCCTGAGAACGAGGCGACAGGGGCATGGCCAGCAGACTGAAAAGCACTGCGAAGCAGGCTATCCAGGCCGATGTTGTCCGGTGTCGGGACATTACGGTTTCCGTTTGATCGAAGGGTCCAGTCAGCCTCGCCATTTAGCCTGAATGGCGGCGATAAGTAAAAAGGGAGGCCTGTGGCCGGGTGTCGCGGGGAATCCGAGGCGAATTCATTCGCGAAGGGCATGCAAGGCTTCTTCGAGACTTTCCAGCACCCGGTCCACTTCCGGTAATGCCGGTCGTTTCAGCACCAGCACCGGCAGGCCACGCTCGCGGGCCACTTCCAGTTTGGGTTCGGTGGAACTGCTGCCGCTGTTCTTGCTGATCAGGACATCGATCTGGCGTCGCTCGAAGAGGGCGCGTTCGTCTTCGAGGTGGAAAGGGCCGCGTGCGCCGATCACTTCACAGCGTTCGTTGCCGGGGTATGGGTCCAGGGCGCGCAGGGTCCAGAACTGGTGCTCGGGGATTTCGTGCAGGTGCTGCAAGGGCTCCCGGCCCAGAGTGAACAGCGGACGCTTGAATGGAGCCATTGCTGCGATCAGTTCCGCCCAGTCGGCCACTTCACGCCAGTCATCGCCAGGACCTGGCTGCCACGCCGGACGACGCAGCGCCCAGCATTCGATCCCCGCCAGGCCCGACGCAACAGCGGCATTGCGACTGATTTGCGCGGCATAGGGATGGGTGGCATCCAGCAGCAGGTCGATACCCTGTTCACGGATAAACTGCGCCATACCTTCAGCGCCGCCATAACCGCCGACCTTGAGCTGGCAGGTCAGATCCGTCGGTACGCGACCCACCCCGGCCAGACTGTAGAAGTGTTGCGGCCCCAGGGTTCGTGCGATGGCCAATGCTTCGGTCACGCCGCCCAGCAGCAATATGCGTTTCATGCAGTTACTCCGGCTTTTCCGACAATGGCGCCCTGACGATCGATAGCGAACACTTCCACTTGAACCTGTGCCGGGACCACGCTGCGGGCGAAGTCCAGGGCATGCTGGCAGACCACATCGCCCAGCGGTACGCCCGCTGCGGTGCTCATGGCCAGGGCCTGCTGGCTGGTATTGGCCTCGCGGATCTGCTGTTGCAACATTTCATCGGCACCCGCGTGCGCGGCCCATTGCGCCAGTTGCGGCAGGTCGATGCTGGAATGGCGGCTGTGCAGGTCCATATGCCCGGCAGCCAGTTTGCTGATCTTGCCGAAGCCGCCGCAGAGACTCAGTTTATCCACAGGCACCTTGCGCAGGTGCTTGAGTACTGCGCCGACGAAGTCGCCCATTTCGATCAGGGCGATATCCGGGATGCCATAGACCCGGCGCATGGTGTCTTCACTGGCATTGCCGGTGCAGGCGGCGATATGCAGATAGCCATTGGTCTTGGCGACATCGATACCCTGGTGGATGGAGGCGATGTAAGCCGCGCAGGAAAACGGCCGCACAATGCCGCTGGTGCCCAGGATCGACAGCCCGCCGAGAATGCCCAGGCGCGGGTTCATGGTTTTCAGTGCCAGGGCTTCACCGCCTTCGACGCCCACCGTCACTTCGAAACCGCCCTCGTAACCCATTTCCTGCGCCAACCCCAGCAAATGCTCGGTCATCATGCGACGCGGCACCGGGTTGATGGCAGGTTCACCGACATTCAGCACCAGACCGGGGCGCGTCACGGTGCCCACCCCGGGGCCTGCGACAAAGCGCACGCCTGGCTCGGCATCGAGCCGCACCCGGGCAAAGACCAGTGCGCCATGGGTCACGTCGGGGTCGTCTCCGGCATCCTTGATGGTTGCCGCCTCAGCGCCGTCCGCCACAAGGCGACAGAACTCCAGGCGCATCTGCACCTGCTTGCCCTTGGGCAGCACGATCTGCACCGCATCGTTGGCCGGTCCGCCCAGCAACAGACGCGCAGCCGCCAGGCTGGTGGCCGTGGCACAACTGCCTGTCGTCAGGCCACTGCGTAGCGGGGCGGGCTGTTCGGCGGTTTCTTCGCGCATCAGGGCTTGACCACATCCAGCAGAGTGATGGGCAATGCCTGACGCCAGGTATCGAATTCGCCCAGCGGTCTGGCATGGGCGACGTGGATGCGGGTCAGCTCGCCGCCATGCTGTTCGCGCCAGGCCATCAGGGCGATTTCGCTTTGCAGGGTCACGGCATTGGCAACCAGCCGGCCACCGGAGCGCAGTTGTTTCCAGCAGGCCTCCAGCACGCCGGGACGGGTCACGCCGCCTCCGATGAAGATGGCATCAGGGGTTTCAAGGTCATGCAGCGCTTCGGGCGCACTGCCGCGCACCAGTTGCAGGCCGGGCACCCCCAGCGCATCACGGTTGAATTCGATCAGATGCTGACGACCTTCATCCGCTTCGATGGCCAGGGTTCGGCAGGTGGGATGGGCGCGCATCCACTCGATGCCGATGGAGCCACACCCCGCACCCACGTCCCAGAGCAGTTCGCCGGGTACCGGAGCCAGACGCGCCAGGGTGATTGCCCGCACATCACGCTTGGTGAGCTGGCCGTCATGTTCGAACGCCGAGTCCGGCAAGCCTGCCAGGGTGCTCAGGCGTGGCGCATCGGCGTCGGCGCGGCAGTCGATGGCCACGAGGTTCAGCGCCGCGATATCCGGGCTGCCCCACTCACTGGCCAGCCCGTCGATACGTCGCTCGGCTTCGCCGCCCAGATGTTCCAGCACGGTCATATGGCTTGGGCCGAACCCCCGCTCGCGCAACAGGCCGGCAATGGCTGCCGGGCTGCTGCCATCGTTGCTCAGCACCAGCAGGCGCAGGCCATGATGAACCTGTGCGTTCAGAGCGGCCAGAGGTCGGGCGACCACCGAAAGCGTGACGACCTCCTGCAACGGCCAGCCCATGCGTGCCGCCGCAAGTGAATAGGAGGAGGGCGCGGATATGACGCGCATTTCCTCGATTGCGACCACGCGGGCAAGGCTGGCGCCGACACCAAACAGCATCGGATCGCCGCTGGCCAGGACACAGACTTCGGCGCCACGCTGCTCCAGTACCGGCGTCAGGGAAAACGGGCTCGGCCAGTTGCGGCGTTCTGCGCGAATACAGGGCGGCAGCAGGGCGAGCTGGCGCGGGCTGCCAAACACCTGATCGGCGTGCAGCAGCGCATGCCGGGCATTCTTGCCCAGGCCTTTGTAACCGTCTTCCCCGATTCCCACGACTGTCAGCCACGGCGACATTTGCATTCCTCGATCCGAACTTCCGACAGAGCGTCTTTTCATGCTGGCGGACAAAGCAGGCATAATACCGCGCCCGATAGGCACATGTGCCTATTGAAGCTGCAACCAGAGTCCAGATCGGGTGATTCATTGAACGAGCCGAAGTACGCTCGCAAGTCCTCCATAGCCATTCGCCCCTCGGCCTGTCCGGGGTTGCTGCGTATCGTCCCGGCGCTGGACGGCGGAATCTGCCGGATCAAGCTGGCCGGTGGCGTGATCACCAGCGCCCAGGCGTTGGCGGTGGCCAGTGCCGCGAGTACGTATGCACAGGGCGTGATCGAGGCGACCAACCGGTCCAACCTGCAGATTCGCGGGATCGGTGCCGATCATGACGGGCTGATCGAGTCGTTGATGGCCGCAGGCCTTGGTCCGGCCAGTCCGGACAGCGACGATGTGCGCAACCTGATGCTCAGCCCGACCGCCGGGCTGGACCCGCACATGCTGTTCGATACCCGGCCCCTGGCGGCGCAGATTCTGGCGTCTCTGGAAACCCGCGCACGTTTTCATGAGCTGTCGGCCAAGTTCGCTCTGTCGCTGGACGGTGGCGAGGCTTTGGTCATGCTGGAACACCCCCATGACCTGTGGCTTTCGGCCCTTTCGCTGGACGGTGAAGTATTGCTGGCCTTCGGACTGGCGGGTTGCCCGGCCCAGGATCGCCCGCTGGCAGCTGTGCCACTGGCGAACGGGCATGAACTGGTGGTCGCATTGCTGGAGCTGTTTCTCGATCTGGCCAGTGCCGAACACAGCCGCATGCGGCATTTGCTGGCCGAGGTGCCGGTCGCGGAAATCCTGCGCCAGTTGACGACGCGACTGAGCGTGCCACTTCGAATTGATCAGAAAATAACCGGCTGGCAGCGTCCGAGCCCTGGCGAATATCGTCACCTGGGCATTTATCCACAGGTGCAAGCCGGTCTGGTGTCAGTCGGCGGCGCAGTCCCCCTCGGGCGTCTGGACGCCACGCTGCTGACCCTCGTCGCCCGACTGGCCAGCGAACAGGGCGACGGCACCTTGCGGCTGACGCCCTGGCAAAGCCTGTTGTTGCCCAATATTCCCCGCGAGCGGGCGCAGGAGGTAATGGTGGCATTGCAGGCTGCGGGGCTGATCTGTTCCAGCGCCCAGCCGCTGTCGCGCATCGTTGCCTGCACTGGGTCTGCCGGTTGCGCCAAAGGACTTGCCGATACCAAGGTCGATGCCCTGTTGCTGGCTGAGCGGTTACCTCCCGGCGAAGCGGCGCACCTGACCGGTTGCGGTCGCTCCTGCGCGGCGGCCCATGTCGCGCCTGTGACCTTGCTGGCGGTTTCGCCCGGCCATTACGACCTTTATTTTCGCGATGCAGCACATTCCGGTTTCGGCGTGCTGCGTGCGCGTGACCTCACTATTGAAGCAGTCGGCGCGCAGTTGGCCGCCGACTCACGGAGCAGTTCTGCATGATTGATTACATCCGCGATGGTCAGGAGATTTATCGCAACTCCTTCTCGATCATTCGCGCCGAAGCGCGTCTGGACACGATCCCCGCCGACCTGGAAAAACTCGCCGTGCGCGTGATTCACGCCTGCGGCATGGTCGAAGTCATCGAAGACCTGCGCTTCTCGCCGGGTGCCGGTACGGCCGGGCGCAACGCACTGGCGGCAGGCGCGCCGATCCTCTGCGATGCGCGCATGGTGTCCGAAGGCATCACCCGTTCGCGGCTGCCAGCCAACAATCAGATTATCTGCACCCTGCATGACGACGGCGTTCCGCAAATGGCCCGTGAACTGGGCAATACCCGCTCCGCCGTGGCGCTCGAACTGTGGCGTCCTCATCTGGAAGGCAGTGTCGTGGTGATCGGCAATGCTCCGACCGCGCTGTTCTATCTGCTGGAAATGCTTGATGCCGGTGCGCCGAAACCGGCATTGATCCTCGGTTTCCCGGTGGGCTTCGTTGGCGCTGCCGAGTCCAAGGCGATGTTGGCTGCCGACAGCCGTGGCGTGCCTTTCGTCATCATGCAGGGGCGTCGCGGTGGCAGCGCCATGGCGGTGGCCGCGGTCAATGCACTGGCGACGGAGATCGAATGATGCAGGCTCGTGGTCGATTGATTGGCCTGGGCGTCGGTCCCGGCGACCCGGAACTGATTACCGTCAAGGCGTTGCGTCTGCTGCGCGAGTCGCCGGTGGTGGCCTATTTCGTGGCCAAAGGCAAGAAAGGCAATGCGTTCGGCATTATCGAAGGCCATCTGCAGGAAGCCCAGACGCTGATGCCGCTGGTTTATCCGGTGACCACCGAAACGCTGCCTGCGCCGCTGTCCTACGAGCAGGTCATCAGCGATTTCTATGACGAGGCCAGCCTTGAGGTGGCAGCGCACCTGGATGCCGGGCGCGACGTGGCGGTGATATGCGAAGGCGATCCGTTCTTCTATGGCTCTTATATGTACCTGCATGACCGTCTGGCCGAGCGTTACGAGGCCCAGGTGATTCCGGGGGTGTGCTCGATGCTGGGCGGGGCGTCCGTTCTGGGGGCACCACTGGTCTATCGCAATCAGAGCCTTTCGGTACTGTCCGGCGTGCTGCCGCACGATGAGCTCAAGCGCAAACTGGCCGATGCCGATGCGGCGGTGATCATGAAGCTGGGTCGCAACTTCCCCAAGGTACGGGAGGTGCTGGCAGAGCTGGGCCTGGCCGGGCGTGCGCTTTACGTCGAGCGCGCCACCATGGTCAATCAGAAGATCGTACCGTTGGATCAGGTCGACCCTATGTCGTCGCCTTATTTCTCGCTGATCATCGTTCCCGGCGAAAGGTGGCAAGGCTGATGGTCCAGAATATTCCAGCCATTGTGATTCTGGGCAATGGCAGCCTGGCTACTGCGCGACGCATCCAGCAACTTTACCCGGATGCACTGATTCACGGCCTGGCCGAGCGGGTGCAGGGGGCGGACAGCACCTACACCGAGTTTGGCGCGACTCTGCGCCAGTTTTATCAACAGAACACGCCGATCATTGCCTTGTGTGCTGCCGGTATCGTGATCCGTACCCTGGCGCCGCTGCTGCTCGAGAAGGGCGCCGAACCCGCCGTGCTGGCCGTAGCCGAGGATGGCAGCGCCGTCGTGCCGCTGCTGGGCGGGCTGGGTGGGGTCAATGTCATGGCCCGTGAAATTGCCGCTGGCCTTGGTGTTGCACCTGCAATCACCACCAGTGGTGAACTGCGTTTCGGTACCTGCCTGCTCAATCCGCCCAGTGGTTATGCCCTGGGTGATCTGGAGCTGGGCAAGCGCTTCGTTTCCGATCTGCTTTCCGGCGAGCGGGTGCGTATCGAAGGTGCCGCGCCCTGGCTGGCTCAGGCGCAGTTGCCGGAAGACCCGCATGCCGATCTGGCGATTCATGTGGGATGTGCCGAGCGTGAGGCCGCGAGCAACGAGTTGCTGATTTACTCGCGCTGCGTGCTGGTTGCCGTCAGCGAAACCGGCCCCGGACTGGCCGAGAAAATCCGGGCGGGCCTGCACTCTGCCAGAATTGCCCTGCAATCGCTGGCCTGCCTGCTGGCGGGTGATGAGCAGATGGCCGATGCCGACTTGCATCAGGCTGCCGCCGACCTGGGGGTTCCGGTACGTTTTGCCAAAGCCGAAGCCGCCAGCGACATGGCCCGGCATGCCGTGCCGCAACTGCTGCCACCGATCGGTGTGGGAGAGGGCATGGCGATTGCGGTTGCCCGCCAGCCACTGGATGTTCAGCAGATCGGTCGCGGGCGCGGACGGTTGGCGGTGATTGGTCTGGGGCCGGGGGCTGCCGAATTCATGGTGCCTGCGGTCAAGGCCGAACTGGCACGTGCCAACGATGTGCTGGGCTATGAGACCTATGTGCGCATGGCCGGGCCGTTCCGTGCCGATCAGGTGCTGCATTGCACTGACAATCGTGAAGAAATGCTGCGTGCCCGTCATGCATTCGAACTGGCGGCCCAGGGTCGGTCGGTGGTGGTGGTGTCGTCCGGTGATCCGGGGGTGTTTGCCATGGCTTCGGCTGTGCTGGAAGCGTTGCATGAATCCACGGACCCGCGCTGGCATGCTGTTGAACTGGAAATCCTGCCGGGAGTTTCCGCTTCTCTGGCCACGGCCGCTCAGGCGGGTGCGCCTCTGGGGCATGACTTCTGTGTCATGTCGCTGTCGGACAACCTCAAGCCCTGGGATGTGATCGAAAAGCGTCTGGACCTGGCTTCGCAGGCCGATCTGGCGCTGGCTTTCTACAACCCCATTTCGCGTTCCCGCCCCTGGCAACTGGGCCGTGCCCTGGAGATCGTGCGCCAGCACCGCACACCCGAAACGCCCGTGACTCTGGGGCGTGATATCGGTCGTCCCGGTCAGACCTTGCGTGTCATTACCCTGGGCGAACTGACGCCCGAACAGGTGGATATGCGCACCATGGTGCTTGTCGGCTCGTCCACGACCTGCATTTTTCCTCGCCGTGAGGGCGGGAACTGGGTGTATACGCCGCGCTGGTATGGAGCGAAACCGGCGAAATAATGAGCGATATGTGTCTGATGCCGAGTTTGATGCTGTGGGAAAAGTCCTGACTCTGACTGTATTGAGTCGCAATAAGACCGGATATTTTTCCCGCAGTCTTTATGAATCTGAAAAGTGCGGACATACATTTCATGTAGTCCGTTTCTTTTCTCTTGTAAGCACGTGTTAAAAGCCATTGTATTTTCAAGAAAATTCTTGTTTTGCATTCTTCGGGTCTGCGGGCGGATCGATTTATCGAAAGCTGATGAGATCAATAATGGATTGATTTTGGATCGCATTTAACGGGTCGTTGCTTCTTTTCAATTTCGCTAGTCTTGTTTCTGTCCACGAGGACATGAACATTTAAAGGATTAAGCGAAATGAAAACAGAAACAGTAATAGACGATACCGCAAGCCTGAACTACATCGAGAATTGTGAACTTGCCAGCTGCACGCATTCATTGGCCGAGCATACCGAAGCCATGAGTGCCCGCCTGAGGTCGGGGGATCAGCCAGTTGTTCCGGTCGCGCCAAAGGGGGCGGTAGTCGGGGGAAGTGTTGTTGCCTTTACCGAAGGTGTTTCCCGGCAGAACAAGGAAGATGTCATGGACTCCTTCCTGTTCGCCACGCTGGTTGCGAACAAGGCATTCAACCCTGAATCCCAGACCCAGCTCTGGTATGGCAAGTACAACGAAGTTCTGGCCAAGCTCGGCTGGCTTTCCGTCAACTGGAGTTATGCCAGGTATCGCACGACCAGGCAGAGTTTCACCATGGATCAGGTCGGGCTGGAAATCATTGGTTCGGCCATCGCCGCCGCCGCGCTGCCGGGGCCTGCCTCTGCTGCGATGCTCAAGGTCGCGGGGGATGCGATTGCTGCGCTCAAGGCCAAGGACAAGCCGCTGAGGTTGTTTGAGCATCAAAGCAAGACTCACAAGGGCGGCAGTTTCCGCATTGCTGCCTGTAGCGAGTCGTCGGATGGTTTTGTAAACGTGGCATTGGGGGCGGTCAGTTTCAATACCGAAATCAATGTTACGAATGTGCTGTTCTGGGAATGGAACAACTCGGACGTCAGTACTTATCAAGGTCAGAACAATCTGGTTCTTAACTCTACGGTCTACCAGCGTCATCGTGAACTTGTTCGGGAGCGTCTGGGTAATAACGCCAAAGATGCAATTGAAGAGTACGAAATCTGAGTGCTCGCGGAGGCGCTTGTCGCCTCCAATCTTTGAATGAAAAGGAAGTGTTCATGAAGATTGAGCCTTGTCATCCCATTGTCAGTGGCGGGTGTTTGCTTTTCTTTGATACCTGCCATGTTGTTCAGACACATGATGTGCTGGACTCCCTGTTATACGCACAACTTGCAGCGTCCAGAAAACACCCGGAAAAACATGTTGATTTCGAAAGCTGGAAACAAGTATGGCTGGCTGCTGCCCTGCGTTTCGGCTGGGTATTGAACACGCATGAAGGTTTCAGTCAGCGTCCTGCGGGCGGGCCGGGGTCTACGTTGTGGGACTGGATAAGGTCGGCGAAGACCTTACTTGTTCCGCAGGTATCGGTCGACAAGGCCGAGATGGCTGCCCGTCAGTGCTATGCGCAGCGGCCGGAGCAGAGAGCGATCGAACTGTTGGCAGCGCAGACGCTGTCGGTTGATCAGCATGGGGTGGAAATCGTGCCCGGTGCACTGGATGCAGTACCGAAATCCGTAGCCACCAGAGTCGCCTTGCAGCTTGCTTTTGTCGGGCCGGCAGGCGACGAGATGGTGCTGGTGCAGATTCATTTCACGACGCTGCAAGCGTTGACGCCAGCGTATCTGTTCGAGCCCATCGACCCGCTCCAGGTAGTTGGCAATGTCGCACTCGATTTCTACTCGATGCGCCTTGTCGACGTCATCTACTCACAGTTCCGCGAACGCTTCGATGTGGCCCTCAAGGAAAAACGCCCTCTGTTCATCGAGCCGTTAAAAGGGGAACGCGATGTCTTATCACGATAGTTGCCTGCTGATGGGGCGTCATCTGGTGACCTTCGGCAAGCAGGTCGAGGACGGGCTGAAAAGTGACATTCTCGATTGCCTGCTATACGCGCAATTGCGTGCGGACGCCAGGTATCCACACACGCTTCGCGGCTGGGTCTGGCTGGATGAGTATCAACGCTCCATTGCCTCGACGGGAGGACGGCAGTTCGGCAGAGTCGTGAGAAATACCCTGAAAATTCATGGGCTGCGGGACTTGAGTCGCCGACCTGCCTTTCTCGATGTCGCAGCCTCACCCTCTCTGCGTCAGTCGTTGGTGAACGCATTCGACACACTCATGAACAGTGAGCTTGCCCAGACCTATTTCAACTTATGGGGTACCTCCGGACGTTCCGAGCTGTTTCAGGTCGTACCGTGCGAGAGGGACGCCAACGGCAACATCAATATCCTGGTGTGCTGCCTGCAGATGAGAACAGTAGCCCTGAGACCATCCCTGTATTTATGGCAGATGCTCGGCGGTGAAATGACGGTGCACTACAGCGGCACTGCATTTCGGTTCGAACCTGAGGCTTATGCGCCTTTGCGTTCAATGGTTCAGGATGCTTTGTCCAGGGAGGCGAAGCAGGAAATCATTCGGTTGTGATGCAACCGAATGGCTCGATGAAAAGGAAAACACAATGAGCCTGACTGATATCAAAGCTGCATATCTGGGAAATATCGACAGTATGGTGGCCTTTTTTCCCGGTCTGTCGATGCAGGAAAAGACGGATGTGCAGAATATCCTGCTGTATTCCCAATTGTTTGCCAGCGAGCAATATGACTTTCTGGGGCAGTGGTCCAGCTGGATGCACTATTACCGCAATCGTCTGGAAAAGCTGGGGCTTGTCTGCAAGAACAGGATCATCAAGGACTCGCTGCTGCTGATGGACATGGAGGATCTGCAGCAGGCGACATTCGCCATTCTCGGGGAGCCGGATTACGGACGGCTTTCCGGTCTGGTACAGCGCTCATTCCAGGCAATGGGCGTTCATGAGAAGGCTGAGGCCTTTTTCGAGGGGGATATCAGTCGCAAGCGTCTAGCCAGCTTTCAGGTTGCCCCTTGTGAGAGGACTCGTCCCAATGAGGTGCGTATCATGCTTTGCAGCCTGCACCTGACCAGCGACACCCATGCAGCGCAGGGCAGTAATCGCCTGATTCTCTACTTCAAGGGCGGCAGCTATGTTTTCGATTCCGTTGCCTACGAAGCTCACCGTGACAGGGTTCTCGGTTATCTGAGTGGCAAGGCGCAGGCAATCATAAGAAGTGCGCACATCTAGTCATGGCACCAGATAGCCTTTGACTCCGGTGAAAATGATTTGCGCTGCCAGGGCGCAGACGAACAGTCCCATCAGGCGGCTGACGATCTGCAGTCCCTGGTCGCCCAGAATGCGCTCGATCCGGTCGGACAGGTACAGAACGACACCCACGCTGAAGCTGGCCAGGGCAATGCTCAGTATGGCGGTGAGCTTGTCATCCCAGTGAGGCTGGCTGACTCCCATGACCAGCAGTGCGCCGATGGTCCCCGGGCCGACGGTGATCGGTATGGTCAGGGGAACGATGGTGACATCCTGCTGAATGTTATCGGTCTGTACCGCCGATTTACCTTGTGCCATGCCCAGTGCCGAAATGAACAGCACACTGCCTGCGCCAATCCGGAAGGCGTCCACGGTAATGCCGAAGACATCGAAGATCACCCGGCCGAACAGATAGAGCAGCACGCTGGAAATCAGCGTCGCCAGCGCGACTTTCCAGGCCAGACGCCGCTGCTCCTTGCGTGAGTGGCCACGGGTCAGGCTGATAAAGCAGGAAAGTACGAAAAAAGGGCTATAGAGCACCAGCATCTTCAGATAAACACTGAACAGCACATGCAGCATGATCTTGGCTCACTTGGGAGAGGCGGCTTTGTTGTGGCTCATCGGTTCTGCTGGTAAAGGTTGCCATTGGACGCCAGAGTGCGGTTTGCCTCACGCTGTTCGACCCAGTACTCGATCAGTTCCCTCAACTGCGACAATTCGATGGGTTTTGCCATGTGCCCATCCATACCCGCCTGACGGGCGCGATCCTTGTGTTCGGTCAGAATGTGCGCTGTCAGAGCCACCACCGGAGTGCGTACCCGCTGGTTGCCCACTTCCCAGGCCCGCAGTTGTTCGGTGGCCGAGAAGCCATCGAGGATCGGCATTTCACAGTCCATCAGTACCAGATCGTAACGCTGTGCCTTCATGGCCCGCAGCGCTTCTTCACCGTTGCTGGCGGTATCGGGGCGCAGGTTGAGCTTGCCGAGCATGCCGCGAATGACCTTGGTCGATATGGTGTTGTCTTCGGCCACCAGAATACGGAAGTCGCCGGGCACGCTGACCGGTGTGTTCAATGCCGGTTGCGATGAGAGTGGAACGACGCCCTTGTTCAGTTGCGTCAGTTCGTCTGCCAGCGTGGTCTTGAGTGTATAGCCGGCCACCGGCTTGGCCAGAATGCGTTTGATACCGGCATTGCGGGCGATGATCTTGCTGGGCGCATTGCTGATGCCGGTGAGCATGATCAGCAGGATGTCGTGATTGAGGCTCGGGTCTTCCTTGATCTTGGCGGCCAGTTGCATGCCGCTCATGCCGGGCATGTTCTGATCGAGCAGCACGACATCGAAATAATCGCGCAAGTGCGCCTTGGTGCGCAGCAACGCCAGCGCTTCCTTGCCGGATGGCACGGCGCTGACGTTCAGGCCCCAGGCGCTGCACTGCTGCACCAGCACCTTGCGGCAGGTGTCGTTGTCATCCACCACCAGTACGCGAGCATCCTTGAGCGGGCCATCCAGATCGGTGGTCGGCTGCTCCAGCAGTTTCGAATCCAGCGGCAGGCTCAGCCAGAGTGTGGTGCCCTGAGTATGGCCGTTCTGGATACCGAACTCGCCATCCATCAACTCTGTCAGGCGGCGTGCGATGACCAGGCCCAGATGGCCGCCGAGCTTGTTGCTGGTCAGGAAATGCTTGCTGTGCAGTTCGGTGTGCATCAGTGCATCGCGTTCCTCGGCAGACAACGGCATGCCGCTGTCCTGTACCGAGATGCGCACGCGATGCTTGCCGGGTTTGGAGTCAAGCGCGACCGCCAGCAGGATTTCGCCTTCTTCGGTTTTCTTCAGGGCGTTTTCCAGCAGGCTCAGCAGCGTCTGGCGCAGACGTGTCGGGTCACCACTTATGACCCGCGGCACCTGCGGATGGATCAGGCTGATCAGTTCGACATTCTGCTGCTCGGCCTTGGCGCGGAATATGTTGAGGCAGTCCTCGATCAGGGCGCTGATATCGAATTGCACATCATCGAGTTCGATCTGTCCCGATTCGAGCTTGGAGATATCGAGAATCTCGTTGATGAGCGTCAGCAGTTCGTTGCCCGCACTGTGGATGGTTTCCACATAGTCGCGCTGCTTGACCGACAGCGGAGTGTCCAGCAGCAGCTCGGTCATGCCGAGCACCCCGTTCATGGGGGTACGGATTTCGTGACTGATCTTGGCCAGGAACTCGGCCTTGGCGTTGACTTCCGCCGTGCTGGCGGCCTGATCGCGGCTCAGGCTGAACTTGTCTTCGGTAATGCTGCGCGAACGTTCGTTGAGAGCGACGCTCATCAGCAGGCCGCAGATACAGAAGACACCCAGCAGGGCGAGGATCAGCCACTGTGGCGGAATCAGACTCAGCCACAGCAGACCCGGCACGATCACCAGATAGCCAAGGTTGAAGAGGATCATCGAGACCACGAACATGCGCGCCGGCCGGTAGCCTTTCTGCCAGTGCCAGACCGAGACCGTCAGGATGCTCAGCGTGGTCAGGGACACCAGCAGGAAGGTCATGACGTTGAGGGGCACGCTGTCGAAAAGCAGTACCAGCAGCACGCCGCTGCCCATGAGCACGGCATCGATCTGCATCAGGCGGTCGAGTACCTTGATGCCTCGATGCACGAAAAAGCAGTAGGTATAAAACAGACCGGCCACGGCGGCGAGCAGCAGGGCAACGTGGGCCCCCGGCGTTTGCGCGATATGCCAGGTCTTGGCCATGTCCATCAGGTTGAGCAGCAGGAATGCGCTGAGTGCCAGCAGGGTTTCACAGGCCGCCAGCCACAGGTTGCTGCGTGATTTCGTATGCCAGTAGCGCGTGATGTTCTGTGTGATCAGCATGATCAGCGCGCCGAACAGCAGGCCGAACAGAAAGGGTTCGCGCTCGTCAGCCGCACTGGCTATTGCCGGTTGCAGCGTGATGTTGGGACGCAGTTTCTGGGTCGAGACGAGACGCAGGTACAAGTCCAGCGGTACATCGCTTTGCGGGACGGGCAGCAGGAAATCGTTGGAGGGCAGGCGCTGGTCCTGCTTGGGCACATCGTTGCCGGTACGCAGGTGATCGACCAGCTTTTCGCCTTCGATGATGTACAGGTCTCCGCTGGCCAGATCCGGGGCGAAGATGCGTATCAGTTGTTCGTGTCGGGTAGGAGGAACCCGATAGTGCAGCCATAACGCGCTGTTGCGGTCGGCTGCCGTGACCCGCTCCAGGTCGATGGGACTGAACTGGTTCTGGTAGCGGGCCGAACGGATATCGTTCAACTGCAGGCTTGCCTGTTCATCGAGCAGAGTGGACCAGCCTGCGCCATGTTCGGCCCTGGCCGAAAGCATGAAGAGCAAGAACAGTAGTCCAGCTGTTGAAACTATGGCAATCCTGAGCCAGCGCACGTTGATATCCCTTCCTGAGTGAATGCCTGATAACAGTGCGCAGTGCCGGAGCAACCGACCAGCCCCCTTGTCAGGGGCTGGTCGGCAGACTTACTCCTGACTCTCACCACGCTCACGGGCAATGGCACGGTAGCCAATGTCCTTGCGGTAGAAACAACCTTCCCAATCAATTCTTGCAGCCAGGGCGTAGGCGTTTTCCTGTGCATTGCCGACGCTGTCGCCCAGTGCGGTTGCACACAATACGCGACCTCCGCTGGTTACGACACGCTCATCCTTGAGTGCCGTACCGGCATGGAAGACTTTGCCCGGCAGTTGTGCGGCTGCATCCAGACCTTCGATAGCAGCGCCCTTGGCGTAATCGCCAGGGTAGCCGCCGGCAGCCAGGACAATGCCCAGGCTCGGACGAGGGTCCCATTGTGCTTCGACCTTGTCCAGTGCCTGTGCCAGCGCAGCCTCGACCAGCAGCACAAGACTCGATTGCAGGCGCAACATGACAGGCTGGGTTTCCGGGTCGCCAAAGCGGCAGTTGAACTCGATGACCTTCGGATTGCCAGCCTTGTCGATCATCAGACCAGCATAGAGGAAACCGGTATAAACGTTGCCTTCTTCGGCCATGCCACGGACCGTCGGCCAGATGACCTGATCCATGACGCGCTGGTGAACGTCGGCAGTCACCACAGGCGCGGGAGAGTAGGCACCCATGCCTCCGGTGTTCGGGCCGCTGTCGCCGTCGCCGACACGTTTGTGGTCCTGACTGGTGGCCATTGGCAGAACATTCTTGCCATCGACCATCACGATGAAGCTGGCTTCTTCGCCATCCAGGAATTCTTCGATCACGACCCGCGAACCGGCTTCGCCAAAGGCATTGCCAGCCAGCATGTCGCGCACGGCTTCTTCGGCTTCGGCCAGTGTCATCGCAACGATCACGCCTTTGCCGGCAGCCAGACCGTCGGCCTTGATGACGATAGGTGCGCCTTTTTCACGCAGATAGGCCAGGGCAGGCTCGATCTCGGTGAAGTTCTGGTAGTCGGCGGTCGGAATCTTGTGACGGGCCAGGAAATCCTTGGTGAACGCCTTGGAGCCTTCGAGCTGAGCGGCACCGGCAGTCGGACCGAAGCAGTCCAGGCCACGGCTGCGGAACAGGTCCACAACGCCTGCAACCAGCGGGACTTCCGGACCGACGATGGTCAGGGACACGTTCTTCTCGGCGAAGTCGGCCAGTTGCTCAAGGGCCAGGACGTCGATTGCAACGTTCTCGCACTTGGCTTCGATGGCCGTACCGGCGTTGCCCGGAGCAACGAAAACCTTCTCGACCCGCGGATCCTGAGCCACTTTCCAGGCCAGGGCGTGTTCACGTCCACCGCTACCGATAATCAAAACGTTCATGTCAAAAACCTCGATGACGCAGAATTCTGTAAGTAGTACATGACTGCCATTTTTGTGGGGCATGCAGTACGAGGTCGCAATGGCGTAGGTGGATGCAAGGCGGATGAGGCTTCGATGAGCGCAGTTGCCTTATGGCAATGAGCATCAGCGGAGCCTCATCCAACGCAGCAGACGCCTGCGCCAGTGCGGCCGTTTTTATGACTTAGTGTCTGAAGTGGCGCATTCCGGTGAACACCATCGCAATTCCGGCTTCATCCGCTGCGGCAATCACTTCGCTGTCGCGCATCGAGCCACCCGGCTGGATGACGGCAGTGATGCCGACCTTGGCGGCATTGTCGATGCCGTCGCGGAACGGGAAGAAGGCGTCGGAAGCCATGACCGAGCCCTGAACCTGCAGGCCTGCATGTTCAGCCTTGATGGCGGCGATGCGAGCGGAGTTGACGCGGCTCATCTGGCCTGCGCCGACACCGATGGTCTGGCGATTCTTGGCATAGACGATGGCGTTGGACTTGACGTACTTGGCGACTTTCCAGGCGAAGATCAGGTCGTGGACTTCGTGTTCGGTCGGTGCGCGCTTGGTGACGATCTTGAGGTCGGCAGAGGTGATCATGCCGATGTCGCGGCTCTGTACCAGCAGGCCGCCATTGACGCGCTTGTAGTCCCAGGCTGCGCCACGTTCGGCAGCCCACTGGCCGGTGGTCAGCAGGCGAACGTTGGCTTTGGCGGAGACGATGGCTGCTGCTTCGGCGGTAACGCTTGGCGCGATGATGACTTCGACGAACTGACGATCGACGATGGCCTTGGCGGTTTCGGCATCCAGTTCGCGGTTGAAGGCGATGATGCCGCCAAAGGCGGATTCGGTATCGGTGGCGTAGGCCAGTTCATAAGCCTGACGAATGCCGCCTTCGGGGCTGACGGCGACGCCGCAAGGGTTGGCGTGCTTGACGATCACACAGGCCGGCTTGACGAAGCTCTTGACGCATTCCAGCGCGGCATCGGTGTCGGCCACGTTGTTGAACGACAGTTCCTTGCCCTGCAGCTGGGTCGCGGTCGCGATGCCGACTTCGGCAGGTCTGGCTTCAACGTAGAACGCCGCGCTCTGGTGCGGGTTCTCGCCGTAGCGCATTTCCTGCGCCTTGATGAACTGGGTGTTGAAGGTGCGTGGGAACTGGCTGCGGCCTTCGGTGCTCAGGGTTTCTGCACTCTGGTCGACGCTGCCCAGATAGTTGGCGATCATGCCGTCGTAGGCAGCAGTGTGCTCGAATGCCTTGAGCATCAGGTCGAAACGCTGAGCGTAGGTCAGGCCACCGGCCTTGAGGTTTTCCAGCACCTGGGTGTAGTCGCTGACATTGACCACGATGGCGACGTCCTTGTGGTTCTTCGCTGCGGAACGAACCATGGTCGGGCCGCCGATATCGATGTTCTCGATGGCGGTCGGCAGGTCGCAGCCGGGCTTGGAAACAGTGGCTTCGAACGGATAGAGGTTGACCGCAACCAGATCGATCGGCTTGATGCCGTGCTCGTTCATGATTGCATCGTCGATGCCGCGACGACCCAGAATGCCGCCGTGGATCTTGGGGTGCAGGGTCTTGACCCGGCCATCCATCATTTCGGCGAAACCGGTGTAATCGGCCACTTCCACGGCTGCAACACCGTTGTCCTGCAACAGCTTGAAAGTACCGCCAGTCGAAAGGATCTCGACGCCCAGCGCTTCAAGCTCGCGTGCGAATTCGAGGATTCCTGTCTTGTCGGAAACGCTGATCAAAGCGCGGCGGATCGGCAGGCGGGTAGTCTGGTCGGTCATTTCAATTTCCATCAAAAGCAAAGGAAGTCAGCAAAAAAGGCGACCGCTGTGCAAGGTGGTCGCCTTTTCTGTATTGAATAATGCTTAAAGCAGGTCGTACTGCTTGAGTTTCTTGCGCAGCGTGCCGCGATTGAGCCCCAGCAGCTCGGAAGCCTTCGTCTGGTTGCCCTTGACGTAGTTCATCACGCTTTCGAGAAGCGGAGCCTCGACTTCCGACAGCACCAGGTTGTACACGTCAGTGACGGAAGCGCCTTCGAGGTGGGCGAAATAATTGTGCAGCGCCTTCTCGACACTGCCGCGCAGGGTCTGACCCTCTTCGCTCGGCGTGTTGAGGTGCTGTTTCAAATTGACATTGTCGCTCACGGGTGTTGTTCCACTCACTAAAGTCTCGGTCATCATCGTCATGCGGCCACCTCTTCTTTATTTTCGTTATCCGGGCCCCTGCAGCCTTGGCTCAAGAACTCCCGGACGTTGGCGCACTGTGCTTCCGTATCTTCCAAACGATTGAAATGGGCGCGAAATTCCCTGGCGCCCGGCAAGGTTGCGAGATACCAACCGACATGCTTGCGTGCAATGCGCACGCCCATCACGTCTCCATAGAAGGCGTGCAGGGCTGTCAGATGTTCAAGCAGAATACGTTCCACTTCACTCACCGGCAGCTCCGGCAGTTTCTCGCCGGTACGCAGGTAGTGATCTATCTCACGAAAAATCCATGGTCGCCCCTGGGCGGCCCTGCCAATCAACAACCCGTCCGCTCCGGTGGCCTCAAGCACATACCGGGCTTTCTCGGGCGAAACGATGTCTCCATTGGCAAACACCGGGATCGACATCGCCTGCTTGATTTCGGCGATGGTGTCGTACTCGGCTTCGCCGGTGTAAAGGTCTGCACGGGTCCGCCCGTGAACCGCCAGCGCCTGTATTCCGGCCTGCTCGGCGATTCTGGCGACCGTAAGGCCGTTTTTGTTCTCGCGGTCCCAGCCGGTGCGGATCTTCAGGGTCACCGGTACATCGACTGCGGCCACCACGGCCTGCAGAATCTCGCTTACCAGCTTTTCATCTTTCAGAAGCGCCGAACCTGCGGCCTTGTTACAGACCTTCTTGGCCGGGCAGCCCATGTTGATGTCGATGATCTGGGCACCCAGTTCGACATTGGCCCGCGCTGCCTGCGCGAGCATCTGTGGATCGCCACCGGCGATCTGGACCGAGCGGGGCTCGGGATCACCTTCGTGGATCATGCGCAGACGCGATTTGCGACTGTTCCACAGGCTCATGTCACTGGTGACCATCTCCGACACTACAAGCCCTGCGCCGAGTTCTCTGCACAGTTGCCGGAAAGGCTGGTCAGTGACGCCCGCCATCGGGGCGAGGATCAAGCCATTCTGTAACGTATATGGACCGATGCGTACCGCCGACATAGCTTTACCTATCGTGGGGCCGAATCATCCGCAGGCCGTGTAAAAAACCGTTCCACACGGTCTGCAACAGCCCCGTCTTCGGTTGCTTTCGCAACATTCAGACTGAACCGAGAGTTTGAAAAAGGGTTGGCATGATACCCGCTCTCGATGACTGGATAAAGGCTGAATTGGATAAAATCTGAACAGTTATTTTCTTATTGCCAACGGTTCGCTTATTGAGCGAATTGTCATGAAAACATCGGTATTCATGCTGCCTTCCTCGCGAAGACGTGCCTTCGGACCTGGAGAGCTCCGGCAGGCAGCGTCAGGCAGTGGCTCATTCCGGTGAGCGGAAGTTCAGGCTGTAATTCACGGCTTTCGCGCCAGGATCGAGGATGTCCAGCGCAATATGGATCGGTGTCTGGGGTGGCATCTCTTCCTTGCCGGCCATCTCGCCGCTCAGGTATTCGCCCGGCTTGAACCGACGACTGGCAATGAGCTGACCGCTGGTATCGGCAAATCTTAGCTCAAGAAGCGGAAAGGGCTGAGAGAAAGATGCGCGGTTGTAAATGATGGCGTCCACCACCAGCGCTCCCTGAAACTCGGGATGGCTGCGTACCACCAGATTGCTGCTCTTGAGCAGGTTGATGTCGACCTTCGAAGGCACCTTGCAGTCGATTTTCGGGCAGATCTGCTGGAACCAGGGGCGATACTGATCCTGGCGGGCCAGATGGTCGAAGTGATACCAGATGTACTGGCCAGCCAGGCCTGCCAATGCGAGCAGGACCAGCAGGCTCCAGAGCAGGCGACGTCCCCAGCGCGGTCTGGGGCGTTGCCAGTCCAGTTGCAGCGGGTCGTCGGTCAGGTCCAGAAGTGCCTGATCGCGCACCGCCGGCTCGTTTCGGGCGCGTTTGCCGCGAGGGTCGATTGCCGGCTCGGGATCATCGTCGAGATCGTCTTCGTCTTCATCCCGTGCCGACCAGCGCTCGCTGCTTTCACCGGCTGGCTGCTTGCGCGGGGCGATGAGCGGCGGTTCATCGTCCAGGTCGACGCTGCTCAACGACAGTGAAGGCTCGGTCCGCTCGCGACCGGAAGGTTGCTCGGGTTCGTCTTCGTGGTCCGGTTCGGAAGCCGGCTCTGTGGTGCTGATCACCTCGGCCTGGATTTCCGGCAACTGATTGACATCGTCGTTGCGCAGGCTGCCGACCCAGGTGCCTTCCTCGGTTTCCGAGTGATCGCGCTGGGCGGTCAGTGCCGCATCGCCGTTGCGTGTGCTCGACTTGCCAAAGTTGTCGGGCAGCTGGATTTCCCGCTGTTCGAGTCGGGCGAGTTCTTCGTCGAGATCCAGATTGTCCAGGTCGAACTCGCTGACTTTCCAGGGATCGTCATCTTCCGGGGAGGTCTGCGACGGCTCGGGCAGCGGTTCTGCAATCTGTGCAGCAGGCGCCTGCTCGACCACTTCGGGGGCAATGATTTCCTGGGCGGGAGGTGGCGTGACTTCGGTTTCGTCGACCGAGCGCTGCTCCAGCAGTTGCCGGGCGGCATTGAAGACCTGCAGGCAGGCCCCGCAGCGCACCACGCCGCGGGCCACGCTCAATTGAGCGTGGCTGACTCTGAAACTGGTTTGGCAGTGGGGGCACTGGGTGACGAAGCTGTCGGTCATGCTGCTGTCCGGTTCAGGCGGCTGTTAACGGCGACGACCCGTGATGCGTACCCAGCCATCACGGTTGGCGATAGGGTCCAGGTCGAATGTAGCAGCATAGGCTGCGGCTACTTCTTCACCTTGTTCTGCAAGGATTCCGGACAGTGCCAGGCGACCGCCGGTCCTGACCAGGCTTGCCAGTTGCGGAGCCAGCGATACCAGCGGCCCGGCCAGAATATTGGCCACCAGTACGTCGGCCTGCTGCTGGGGCATGTCTTGCGGCAGGTAAAGCGGGAAACGTTCGGCGGCGATGTTGTTGCGTCCGGCATTGTCGCGGGAGGCTTCGAGCGCCTGGACGTCGATATCGGTGCCGACGGCCTGTTCTGCGCCCAGTAACAGTGCAGCAATGGCCAGAATGCCCGAGCCACAGCCGAAGTCCAGCACATTGCAGCCTTTGAGGTCCTGACCGTCCAGCCATTCCAGGCACAGGGCCGTTGTGGGGTGGGTGCCGGTGCCGAATGCCAGGCCCGGATCGAGCAGCAGGTTCACGGCGTCCGGCTCGGGTGCGGCATGCCAGCTCGGGACGATCCACAGGCGCTGGCCGAAACGCATCGGCTGGAAATTGTCCATCCAGCTGCGCTCCCAGTCCTGGTCTTCGATGACTTCGGCGGTGTGCTCGGGCAGTTCGGCGTCGGTCAGCAGGCGCAGGTGCGCCAGGGCCATATCGGCGTCGGTGTCGGCTTCGAACAGAGCCAGCAGGTGGGTGTGTGCCCACAGCGGCGTGGTATTGAGTTCGGGCTCGAAGATCGGCTGGTCTTCGGCATCCATGAACGTCACGGATACGGCGCCGACTTCAAGCAGCGCGTCCTCGTAGGTTTCGGCTTGTTCTGGGCTGATGGCGAGGCGGACTTGCAGCCAAGGCATGGCGGATTACCTTCGAGTCAAAATGGGGGCGCGGTACTGCCGCGAAGAAGCGGGCAAGTTTACTTCTATGCGACGCAAACAACAAAGCCGCATCGCTGCGGCTTTGTTGATCTGAAACACGCTGACTTATTGATTGGCCAGTTTGTGTTCAAGATAGTGGATGTTGATTCCGCCTTCGCAGAAACCTTCATCACGGGTCAGATCACGATGCAGCGGGATATTGGTCTTGATCCCGTCGACCACGATTTCGTCCAGGGCATTGCGCATGCGTGCCATGGCTTCGTCGCGGGTCGCGCCCCAGGTGATCAGCTTGCCGATCAATGAGTCGTAGTTCGACGGAACCTTGTAACCGCTGTACAGGTGCGAGTCGACACGTACGCCGTTGCCGCCCGGTGCATGGAAATGCTTGACCAGACCAGGGCTCGGAATGAAGGTTTTCGGATCTTCAGCGTTGATCCGGCATTCCAGCGCGTGACCATTGATGACAACGTCATCCTGGGTGTACGACAGCTTGTTGCCGGCGGCGATGCTCAGCATCTCCTTGACGATGTCGATACCGGTGACCATTTCCGAAACCGGATGCTCTACCTGAACACGAGTGTTCATTTCGATGAAGTAGAAGCGACCGTTCTCGTACAGGAACTCGAAAGTGCCCGCGCCACGGTAGCCGATGTCGATACAGGCCTGAACGCAGCTTTGCAGTACGTCCCTGCGCGCGTCTTCGTCGATGAACGGTGCCGGTGCTTCTTCAAGGACTTTCTGGTGACGGCGTTGCAGCGAGCAGTCACGGTCGCCCAGGTGAATCGCATTGCCCTGGCCGTCGGAAATGACCTGGACTTCCACGTGACGTGGGTTGGTCAGGTATTTTTCCAGGTAGACCATCGGGTTGCTGAACCAGGCAGCCGCTTCGGCGCGGGTCTGGCTGGCAGCTTCGATCAGGTCTTCCTCGCGATGAACCACGCGCATGCCGCGACCACCACCACCACCGGCGGCCTTGATGATCACCGGGTAGCCGACTTCACGGCCGATACGCAGTGCGGTTTCTTCGTCTTCCGGCAGCGGGCCGTCGGAGCCTGGAACCGTCGGCACGCTGGCGCGCTTCATGGCGTCCTTGGCGGAAACCTTGTCGCCCATCAGGCGAATGGTGTCTGCTTTCGGGCCGATGAAGGCGAAGCCCGATTTTTCTACCTGTTCGGCGAAATCCGCGTTTTCCGCGAGGAAGCCGTAGCCCGGGTGAATCGCCGTGGCGCCGGTCAGTTCGGCGGCGGAGATGATTGCCGGGATATTCAGGTAGGACAGGTTGGCTGGAGCCGGACCGATACAGACGGTTTCGTCTGCCAGGCCCAGGTGCATCAACTCGCGATCTGCCGTGGAATGTACAGCGACGGTCTTGATGCCCAGTTCCTTACAGGCACGCAGGATGCGCAAGGCAATTTCGCCGCGGTTGGCGATCAGAACTTTTTCCAACATCGCTGGCTCTCCCCGGTTCAAACGATAGTGAACAGCGGCTGGTCAAATTCAACCGGCTGACCGTTTTCTACCAGGATGGATTCGATGACGCCGCTGGCTTCTGCCTGGATGTGGTTCATCATTTTCATCGCTTCGACGATGCAGATGGTGTCGCCCTTCTTGACGGTCTGGCCGACTTCGACGAATGCAGGCGAAGTAGGTGCAGGCGTGCGGTAGAAAGTACCGACCATCGGGGATTTGACTACGTGGCCGTTCAGCTTTGGAGCCGAAGGTGCTTCTGCAGCGGCAGCAGCGGCAACCGGTGCTGCCGGAGCAGCGGCTACAGGCGCAGCGGCTGGAGCTGGCGCGTAGTAAGGTTGTGCCGGGGTCTTGCTGTGACGGCTGATCCGTACGGATTCTTCGCCTTCACGGATCTCCAGCTCGTCGATACCGGATTCTTCCAGCAGTTCGATCAGTTTCTTGACTTTGCGAATATCCATTAATCATCAACTCCCAAGGGGTCTGTCAGGGCATTTCGGCAGCCGGTTCAAGCCGGGCGGGCCAGCGTTGCTGGTCCGGTCATGGCTTGGAGCTAACGGCCAATTGTTCCAGGGCGGCCTCCAGGGCCAGTCGGTAACCGCTGGCGCCAAGGCCGCAGATCACTCCTACAGCAGCATCTGAAAAGTAGGAGTGATGGCGGAAAGGTTCGCGTTTGTGCACGTTCGATAAATGCACTTCGATGAATGGGATGCTCACTCCCAGCAGCGCGTCACGTATTGCCACACTTGTGTGTGTAAAAGCAGCCGGATTGATCAGAATGAAGTCCACGCCTTCAGTGCGGGCGGCATGGATCCGGTCGATCAATTCGTACTCGGCATTGCTTTGCAGGTACATCAGATGGTGACCGGCGTCGCGAGCGCGCCGTTCCAGATCCTGGTTGATTTGAGCCAGGGTCACTGCGCCATATATCCCGGGCTCGCGAGTGCCGAGCAGATTCAGGTTGGGGCCATGCAGTACCAGGAAAGTCGCCATCGTTTATTCCTTTTTGTGTTTACGGGCGTTCACGCCCGGCGACTATGCCGCAAGGAGGATGTACTGTCCAGTTAACTACAGTAGCCAGCACAATGAGCGATGTTTGCGTAAAGTTTGTGACCCGACGGCTATTTTGGGTCATTTGCTCTATTTATGCGCTCAATGAAGGCGGGGGCATCGATTTCACCAATGACCCGGACATTTTCCAGTTCTTCGCCGCTTTTACTGAAAAACAACAGCGCGGGAGGTCCGAACAGCTTGTAGCGGTCAAGCAGGGATCGTTGTTCTGCATTGCTGTCTGTCATGTCGAAACGGATCAGGCTGTAACCGGCCAGTTTCTCGACGACACCCGGATCTGGCAGGACTTCATGCTCGATCACCTTGCAACTGATGCACCAGTCGGCGTACCAGTCGAGCAGCAAGGGCTTGCCTGCATTCTTTGCTTCGTTCAAGGCACGTTCCAGTTCGGCAGACGTGGTGATGGTCTGCCATTGCGATGACGTCGGTAATACCGTGCCGTTGGTGAGGGTCGCCTGTGGGCGTCCCAGTGGACGAGTCGGGTCGGTCTGCCCGCTCAATGCGCCGTACCAGCATGCCAGAGCGTAGACCAACAAAAGCAGTCCGAGCAGTTGTGCGAGCTTTTGTCGTGGAGATTTTTCAGCGAACTCCAGGGTTCCGAGGAACAGCGCGACGCCTGCACACAGAATACCGATCAGCAGCAGCGTGATTTGCCCCGGCAATACACGGCTCAGCAAACCTATGGCCAGACCCAGCAGCAAGACGCCAATGGCATTTTTAACCGTTACCAGCCATGGGCCGCTTTTGGGCAGCCAGGCGGCACCGCCGGTCGCGACCAGCAACAGCGGCGCTCCCATGCCCAGGCCCAGGGCGAACAGTTTCAGGCCGCCACCCAGCGCATCTCCGCTGGCACTTATATAAAGCAGCGCACCGGCCAGTGGTGCCGAGACGCAAGGCGATACGAGCAGGCTGGAAATCACGCCCAGCACGGCTGCGCCCCACAGCGAACCGCCTTCGGTCCTGCCTGCAATGCGATCCAGCCGGTTGCTGATGGCCTGTGGCAGACGCAATTCAAAGACGCCAAACATGGCCACCGCGAACAGCACGAAGAACAGCGAGAATGGCACCAGCACCCAGGCCGATTGCAGGCGTGCCTGCAGATTCAGGCCCGCGCCGAACATGCCCATCAATGCACCCAGCAAGGCGAAGCAGGCAGCCATCGGCAACACGTAGGCCAGCGACAGGCTCAGGCCGCGCAGGCCACCGACCTGACCGCGCATCACCACGCCGGAAAGGATCGGCAACATCGGCAGTACGCAAGGGGTGAAGGTCAGGCCGATGCCTGCGAGGAAAAACAGCGCCAGCTCTTTCCAGCTCCAGGCCTGCATGCCTGCTGGCGAGGCCGTGTCGGCGGGCACATCACCAATATTCAGTCGCTCGGTTTCCGGGGGATAGCACAGCCCCTTGTCGGCACAACCCTGATAGCTCACGTTCAGGACAAAGGGACGCTCTTCGCCGGGCTTGCGGGGCAGGTCGATATCGAGAATGCCGTGATAGACCTCGACATCGCCAAAATACTCATCGTGCTTTTTTTCACCGGGCGGCAGTTGTGCTGCGCCCAGGCCGATATCGGCAGGTTCGGTGCGGAACTGGAAGCGATGGCGATACAGGTAATAGCTGTCGGTGGCGACGAAGCGCAGCTTGATCGACTGTGGAGTCGTCTCGATCAGGCTCAGTTTGAAGGCCTCACGGACAGGCAGGAATTCCTTGCTGTTATCCAGGGATGTGCCGCCCAGTGTCGGCGCAGGGCGACTGTCCAGCAGGCTGGTCCCGAAAGCGGGCAGGGCCAGGATCAACAGCATCAGGCATAACAAACGGCGCATGGCAGGCTCGATTCTCGAAAGTCAGCGCATGATAACGGAGTGTTTCAAGGCATGCAGGGGTGAGGTTTGTAAGGGCGGGTTTCGTGCTCACCCGCGGCGACTATTGTTCCTGGGCCTGCGGCTCCGGCAGTACCACGTGATAGGGCTCTTCGATCACGGCCGAACGCACCCGATTGCGGCCTGCATGCTTGGCACGATACAGCGCGGTGTCGGCCTGGGAGGCGAGCGTCAGGCTGTCGTCATGCACGCCCAGCGCGACCACGCCGGCGCTGAAAGTGCAGAACAGATCCGTTGGCTGGGCGGGATAATGTATTTCCGCAAAGCGGTAACGGATTTCTTCGAGTACCTGATGGGCGCTCTGAATATCGGTGTCCGGCATCACGATGGCGAACTCTTCGCCGCCGTAGCGACCGATGAAGTCGGTCTTGCGCAGGCGCTGCTTGAGAAACAGCGCCAGGCTCTTGATGACTCGGTCGCCCATGGGGTGGCCGTGGCTGTCGTTGACTTTCTTGAAGTGATCGATGTCGAGCATCGCAAAGCACAGCGGCTTGTTTTCGCGGCGGGCGCGAAAGCTGCAGTCTTCCAGCAACTGGAGAATGTGCGTGTGGTTGTACAGGCCGGTCAGGCTGTCGCGCACCATGCGTGCCTTCAGGCTGCGTGCCCGGGCTGCCCGGTTGCGGACCGTGGTGATCAGGTGACGTGGCTTGATGGGTTTGGTCAGAAAGTCATCGCCGCCTTCGCTCATGGCGTCGAGTTGCTTGTCCTGATCGTCTTCGGCGGACAGGTAAATGATGGGCACACTGACGTAGCGGTCGTTGTGGCGAATGACTTTGGCCAGTTCCGTGCCGGTGCAGCCGGGCATGTACATGTCGAGAATGATCAGGTCCGGCTGGAACTCCGCCAGCTCGGACATGGCCTGGATCGGGTCCAGCAATGTGCGGGTCACGATTCCGGCAGCATTGAGTACGCGTTCGGTATGGGTGGCCTGTGCCCGGGAATCATCGATGACCAGCACTTTGTAAGGCTCGTACTGGGCCACGCAGGTCAGGACTTCGATTTTCTCCAGCAGGCTCGAGGCTTCCAGGGTTCCGGTCAGGAACTCTTCACCGCCGGCCCGCACGGCTGCCAGCCTGGTCGGTGTATCGGTTTCATGATGACTGAAGAACAGCAACGGCAGTTTCTGCTCCAGTCCTTCCTGAACCTGGGTCGCGAGTTTCAGGCCTTCGCCCGGCCCGCTGAAGTCCACATCCATGATGATGACCGATGGATGGCGCTCCAGCATCGCCGACTGAAACTGACCAACGTTGTCCAGTGACAGAGCCGAAAGGCCGAAGAACTCCAACTGCTTGGCAAGACGTTCGGCCCGCTCGCGATCTTGAAGCACGACATAGACCGGCTTGCGCAGTGGCGGGAGTGCGGTTTGCTCCAGTTTGTCGCCGTGACGCAGACCGGTACGGGAAAGGCGCTGCATCAAACGGTTGAGTTCGGTGATCAGGGTACTGTTGAGACGGCCGCGGTTGGCTTCGACGGTTTCCAGTGCCTGCCCGATTTCCCGGGCCAGCTGCAGGTGTTCGTTCTGCTCGAAACGTTCGGCGAAACGCAACAGGCGCAGGGTCGAGTCCTTGAGTTCGGCCATGTCGGCCAGGGACCATTCGGATTTCTGCAAACGCTGCCAAGTCTCAAGAATCTGACGTGCTTGATGAATGACCCTTTGGGCAAAGTGGTGCTTGAGGCGATCGCGGCTAGGGTCTTCTGACTCGGTCATATTATTGAGTACTGTGGGTTTGCTGAGTAGTACCACTGCTGGCGCTATGCTAGCACCTCCGCTTGTATAGAAGAGTGCCGTAAGTCACTTATTCGTCAACAAAAGAGCGTCTGGTTTCTGTCAGAGTCGTTTTTGCACCTAAAGTTTGCATGATGGCTGTATTTCTCTGCCATTCGCACCTTGTTCCAGTGGGCAGGGTGTGGGGACGACAACAAAACCTTGCACCGTGCATGTCAGCAAAAGGCACCTTGCTGTAAGGTTGCGGTCGAAGCCCTGAACCCGTGACTGAAAGGACCCTTACCATGCTGGATTGGAAGAACCGCGCAGGCAGCGCGGGTGAGCGTACCGCTGATACTGCGTCGGTCAAGAGACGCGGTTACCTGGGCAACCTTTTCTATAGCAGGGCCTTGGGTTCTCTGATTCTTATCTATCTGCTGATCACCCTGCTGGTGGGCTGGTACTGGAGCAAGGAGCCTGCGTTGTTTCCCGTGCAGCAGAATGCCCAGGCAGCTGCCGAGCGTGAAGGCAAGCCGATGGTGATCGGCTACACCACTGTCGAAACCCTCAAGATAGTTGCCCAGACACTGCTCGACAAGCGTGGCGGCTATCTGTCCAACGACCGTTTCCCGCCAGGTCTGTGGCTGGACAACATGCCAAGCTGGGAATACGGCGTGCTGGTGCAGGTTCGTGACCTGAGCCGTGCACTGCGCAAGGACTTTGCCCGCTCGCAGTCGCAATCGGCTGAAGACGGTGATCTGGCCCGTGCCGAGCCGTTGTTCAACTTCGATAACCGTAGCTGGGTGCTGCCGTCGAGCGAGTCGCAGTACACCGACGGTATCAATGCCCTGAGCCGCTATCAGGCACGCCTCTCCGATCCGAACCAGAAGGGCGCCTTGTTCTACGCCCGTGCCGACAACCTGAATAACTGGCTGGGCGATGTGGGCACACGCCTTGGTTCCCTGTCGCAACGTCTGTCGGCCAGCGTGGGGCGGGTCAAACTCAACAGTACCCTGAAAACCGAAGCCGTTGCCTCGGTCAAGCCGGGCGAAGTGCCGCAGGTCGATGAGGAGATCGTCGAAACCCCTTGGCTGCAGATTGACAATGTCTTCTATGAGGCCCGTGGTCAGGCCTGGGCCTTGTCGCATCTGTTGCGTGCCATCGAGGTGGATTTCGCCGATGTACTGGCCAAGAAGAACGCGACTGTCAGCGTGCGCCAGATCATTCGTGAGCTGGAAGCTTCCCAGGAGCCGCTGTGGAGTCCGATGGTTCTGAACGGCAGCGCGTTCGGTGTGCTGGCCAACCACTCGCTGGTCATGGCCAACTACATCTCCCGGGCCAACGCGGCGGTGATTGATCTTCGCCAGTTGCTGTCCCAGGGCTGATGGTCGTTTCTGCGCAGGAGGCCGCGCATCGCGCCGCCTCGGACGCCGAGCAGATCGCCTGGGTCGACGAGCAGGACCGGCTCCTGGGTTCGCTCCCTCGGGCCGAACTGCGCGAGCGCGGTCTGATCGGGCGAGGTACCTATATATTGCTGTTCAATTCGGCGGGCGAGCTTTGCGTCCATCAGCGAACCCTGAGCAAAGCCATTTATCCCGGTTACTGGGATGTGGCGGCGGGTGGCATGGTCCAGGCCGGTGAAAGCTACGCCGAGTCTGCGGCCCGCGAGCTTGAGGAGGAGTTGGGTGTCAGCGGCGTTGCATTGCAGGCCCATGAGCAGTTTCTCTTCGATCAACCGGGCAACAGGATCTGGTGCGCAGTGTTTTCCGCAGTCTGGGACGGAGCTCTGAGACTGCAACCGGAAGAGGTATTGCAGGCGCGCTTTATCCCGGTGGCCCAGGTGTTGCTGCAAGCGGCTGAAAAGCCCTATTGCCCGGACTCCCTGGCAGCGTTGAAACGCTATCTGGAGCAGGTCGCAAATGTTCAGTAAATTGGCGCATTCAGGCTCTTAGCAAGCATGCTTTTTGCCGGTACACTGCGCGACCTTTTCAAGCTGGACCGGCCATGCCGTTCCAGTAGCGCTGCCCCTGCCAGAGTGGGGCTTCGCGGTCGACGGCTCACTACCGAGCCCGGCCCGTCTTCAGTCCTCAACAAGAGGATTTCCAGTGGCTAAGAAAGCCGCATCCTTCGCCGCCCTGGGCGGCCTGGTGTTTTCAACCGACGCAGGGCGTCATTGTCCCGAATGTCGTCAGCCTGTCGATGCCTGCACCTGCAAGCAGAACGTCATCCCCGAGGGAGACGGCATTGCGCGCGTGCGGCGCGAGAGCAAAGGCCGTGGAGGCAAGACCGTGACCACCATCACGGGCGTGCCGCTGGCCGAGGATGGGCTCAAGGAACTGGCCAAGGCGCTCAAGCAGCGTTGCGGCACAGGCGGAGCCCTCAAGGACGGAGTGATCGAGATTCAGGGCGATCACGTCGAGCTGTTGCTGGCAGAACTGGTCAAGAAAGGTTTCAAGGCCAAAAAGTCCGGCGGCTGAGCGAGAACCAAACCGTCATTTCCACTCTCTACACTGCGCATGCCGGTCATTGAGGCGGCGCTACATGACTTATCTATAGGGGACTTCGATGTCCGTACGACGCACACGCAAAGACGATGGCAGCCAATGGACCGTTGCGGACAGCCGCAGTGTTTACGGGATTCGTCATTGGGGGGCCGGTTATTTTGCGATCAATGAATCCGGTCGCGTTGAAGTTCGTCCCAACGGGCCGGGCAGTTCGCCCATCGATCTCTATGAGCAGGTCGACAATCTGCGCAAGAGCGGTTTGTCCCTGCCATTGCTGGTGCGTTTTCCCGATATCCTGCAGGACCGCGTTCGCCAGCTGACCGGTGCCTTCGACAGCAATATCGCGCGCCTGGAATATCAGAACCAGTACACCGCGCTGTACCCGATCAAGGTCAACCAGCAGGAAGCGGTGGTGGAAAACATCATTGCCACCCAGAACGTTTCCATTGGCCTGGAAGCGGGCTCCAAGCCCGAACTGATGGCGGTGCTGGCACTGGCACCCAAGGGCGGGACCATTGTCTGCAACGGTTACAAGGACCGTGAGTTCATCCGTCTGGCGCTGATGGGCCAGAAGCTGGGTCACAACGTCTTCATCGTGATCGAGAAAGAATCCGAAGTCGAACTGGTGATCGAAGAAGCCGCCGATCTCAAGGTCGCTCCACAAGTGGGCCTGCGCGTGCGCCTGTCCTCGCTGGCGTCCAGCAAGTGGGCCGATACCGGCGGCGAGAAATCCAAGTTCGGTCTGTCGGCCGCACAACTGCTGGCGGTGGTCGATCGTTTCCGCAAGGCGGGTCTGGATCAGGGCATTCGCCTGCTGCACTTCCACATGGGCTCGCAGATCGCCAATCTGGCGGACTATCAGCATGGCTTCAAGGAAGCGATTCGTTACTACGGCGAGTTGCGCAATCTGGGCCTGCCGGTGGACCACATCGATGTGGGCGGCGGTCTGGGTGTGGATTACGACGGTACGCACTCGCGCAACGCCAGTTCCATCAACTACGACATGGACGACTACGCCGGTGTCGTGGTCGGCATGCTCAAGGAGTTCTGCGATGCCCAGGGTCTGCCGCATCCGCACATCTTTTCCGAAAGCGGCCGTTCGCTGACTGCCCACCACGCCATGCTGGTGGTGCAGGTGACCGATGTCGAAAGACACAACGACGAAGTCCCGCTGATCGAAGACAAGGAAAGCCTGCCGGAAACCGTGCAGTGGCTGATCGATCTGCTCGGCCCGACCGATATCGAGATGGTGACCGAAACCTACTGGCGCGCCACGCACTACATGAGCGATATCGCGACCCAGTACGCCGACGGCAAGATCAGCCTGGCGCAGAAAGCGCTGGGCGAGCAATGCTATTTCGCTGTCTGCCGCCGTCTGCACAACTCGTTGAAAGCCCGTCAGCGTTCCCATCGCCAGGTACTGGACGAACTCAACGACAAGCTGGCCGACAAGTACATCTGCAACTTCTCGGTCTTCCAGAGCCTGCCCGACACCTGGGCCATCGGACAGGTGCTGCCGATCATCCCGTTGCATCGTCTGGACGAAGAGCCTGTGCGCCGTGCGGTGCTGCAGGACCTGACCTGCGATTCCGATGGCAAGATCAATCAGTACGTGGACGAGCAGAGCATCGAAACCAGCATGCCGGTGCATGCCCTGAACGAAGGGGAAGACTACCTGCTGGGGATTTTCCTGGTGGGCGCCTACCAGGAAATTCTGGGCGACATGCACAACCTGTTCGGTGATACCGACTCGGTGAACATTTACCAGAACCAGGATGGCAGCGTTTACCACGCCGGTATCGAAACCCACGACACCATCGAAGACATGCTGCGTTATGTGCACCTGTCGCCGGAAGAGCTGATGACCCATTATCGGGACAAGGTGGCCAGCGCCAGGATCAGCCCGCGTGAGCGCACACAGTATCTGGATGCGTTGCGCCTTGGCCTGACTCGGTCTTCCTACCTGTCTTCCTGATCTTTCGCGCATGAGTTCGCTCCTACGCCGTCTGTAGGAGCGACTTCAGGCGCGAAAAGACCTGCACATCCAAAGTAAATGCAGCGCTTTCAATACTGTCTTCGCGAATGAATCGGCTCCTGCAGGCGATGTAGCCGCGAATCTACTGTGTAGTCCAACGCCTCTTCGAGCGTAGGCATCTTCCTGTTCTGCCTTTTGCCCTCTACTCGATCCCGCTTCTCGGCCAGAATCGCCGCTCGGATTTCCCTGTAGAGAACACCCTCATGCCCGATCCCGCCAGCGTGCCGCTTTTTCGTCTGGAGATCGCCCGTCTGCGCCATTGTTTTAGCGTTCTCCGGTTACGGGGGACGGAAGCAATCAGTCAGCCTTTTGTCTTTGAGCTTGAGGTCGTCAACGAAGGTCTCGATGTGGATCTGGCAAGCCTGATGTACAAGCCGGTATTCCTGAGCTTTCAAGGGGGCGAGCATGGCTTTCATGGCCAGATTCACAGTGCGATGCGCAGCCATTTCCGGCCCGGACCTGCCTGTTACCGATTGACGATCGGCCCTCGGCTAGCCTGTCTCGGGCAGCGTTACAACCAGCGTATCTTCCAGCACATGACGGCCCCGCAGATTATTGCCAGGGTTCTGGAGGAGCATGGGTTGCGCAAGGGCAGCTACCGCTTCGAGCTGAAAACCCAATGTCGCGAGCGCGAGTATTGCGCTCAATATCAGGAGTCTGACCTGCAACTGGTGGAGCGCCTGTGTGCCGAAGAGGGTATCCACTATCACTTCATTCATTCTCGCCAGCGCCACGAGCTGGTTTTCGGCGATAGCCTGCGCGGCTTTCGTCCGTCGCCTGCGGCTCCCTGGCAGCAGTTGCCCTACCGGCATGGCGTGACATGCTTTGCTGTCAGCACCCAGGGCGAGGACGTTCCGGGCAGTCGCTCCCGGCAGAAGGCCGAAGGCGAAAGCTGTCTGCCCTTTGTGATGTCAGGGTATTTGCTGCCGCTGACCGGCCACCCGGAAACCGAGTGGAACCACATGTGGCTGGTCAACCGGGTCGAGCATCGCTGCCTCGAACCCGCACCGGAAGGTGAGGGCGGCGAGGGGTATACCAATCGCTTTCAGGCCGTCCCCTGGGAAGTGGGCTTCAGTGTGCCGGAGCCGCAGCCACGTCCGCAGGTTCCGCAGCTGCAGAGGGCGTGGGTCGTGGGGCTGCCGGGGCAGGAGGTCGCGCGCGATTCGGTAGGACGTCTCAAGGTGCAGTTCGAGTGGGGGCTGCAGGGGCGTGGTGCGCGTTACAACGATTGCTGGCTACCGGTGATGCCCGGGCTCGATCTGGTGTTTACCGGCGGGATGGAAGTGCTGGTGAGTTTGCTCGATGACGACATGGATCGTCCGGTGATCACCGCCTGCCTGCATTCTCGTAGCTGTGAGCCGGTTTTCGCCCAGCCCGCCAGCGCCTTGCCTGCCGACAGCGTGCAGGCGCAACTGGACTGGCAGATGATCATGGGCGAGAAGCGCCGCTTCCGTCTGGATAACGGGCCGATGGTGTCGTTTGAAGAGGGCAGCGAGTTGTCGTTGAGCATCGGTTCCAGTCAGGTGCGGCTTGATTCAAGCGGCCTGACCCTGACCAGCCCGAAGATCACCTTTGCCGGCAGAATGGCTGAGAGCGATCACTAGGCAAACCAGCCGTCCTTGCGGTTCAGGCGCCAGGCAATGCTCCCCAGACTCAGGCCTCGCAGCAGGGTGAAAGCCAGGAATGTCAGCCAGAGCCCATGGTTACCCTGATCGACGGCGAAAAAGGCAACGGGAGCAATCAGGGCAACGCTGATCAGCATCGCATTGCGCATCTCGCGGGCGCGTGTGGCACCGATGAACAGGCCGTCCAGCAAATAGCTCCAGACTGCAAGCAAGGGCATGGCCGCCAGATAGGGCAAATAGACAATGGCGGTTTCACGCACTTCGGGAATATTGGTCTGCATCTGCACGAACAGATGTCCGCCAGTCAGGAACAGCAGGGCAAAGGCCACGCTGGCAATCAGCGACCAGCCACCTGCGACCACCAGAGAGCGACGTAATGCCGTGCGGTCTCGGGCGCCGATGGCGTGGCCGCACAAGGCTTCCACGGCATGGGCCAGCCCGTCCAGCGCATGAGACGTCAGCAGCAGGCCATTGAGCAGCAATGCATTGGCGGCGACGGTGGCATCTCCCAGCCGGGCACCTTGAGCGGTGATCAGAAACATGATCGATTGCAGCGCCAGGGTGCGAATGAAGATATCGCGGTTGACCGCCAGCAGCGGGCGCCAGTTGTTCCAGAGTTTCAAGGCTGCCCAGACGATCCTGCCCGGCCAGGCCTGCAGAGCGTTGCGGGCCATGAACAGGCCGATCAATGCGCCGGTCCACTCTGCCAGCACTGAGGCACGCGCCGAGCCGACCACTCCCCAGTCCAGACCCAGAACGAACCAGAGATTGAGAATGATGTTCACCGCATTGGTGATCAGCAGAATCGCCAGCGGGGCCCTGGCGTTCTGGGTGCCGAGAAACCAGCCCACCAGCGCATAAGTGGCCAGTGCCGCAGGCAGGCCGAAAAGCCGGGCGTGAAAGAAGTCCAGAGTCATCTGTTGCAGGTCGGCCGAGGGTTGCATCAACGACAGGGCCAGATGACTGAAGGGCAGGGCGATCAGCCCCAGCAGGCAGGCCAGCCCCATGGCCAGGAGCAGGCCTTGCAGCAGAATCCGGCGCAACGCAGCACCATCGCTGCGCCCCGCAGCCTGGGCAGCAAAGCCTGTGGTGCCCATGCGCAGAAATCCCATGGCCCAGGCCAGGAAGGTATAGAGTGTGGCGCCCACGGCCACTGCACCCAATTGATGGGCATGTGGCAGGTGGCCGATCACGGCGCTGTCCACCAGCGCCACCAGCGGTACGGAAATATTCGACAGAATCATCGGTAGCGCCAGGCCCCAGACCCGATGATGAGTGGGGCGATGACGCCAGTCGCTGGACAACTTGGACATGAGAACTCCCGGCAAGGCGGGCATTGTAGCCGTAATGCCGGTCAGTTGAAGCGCGCGGTGCCTTTGGCGGTCAGTGGATGATCCAGCTCAGCAGCCACAGTCCCAGCGCCAGCCAGATGATGCCCATGATGATGGAGGCGCGCATGAAGGCGCGAATCGCGGAGTACAGAAACATCAGTCCGATGACCAGTGCGACGATGCTGACCAGTGAAGCGTCCATGCCCAGAGTACGGGAAAGGCCGTCCACGAAATTGCCGCCGGCATGGGTAAAACCGTTGAACAGCCAGGCAAGGGTGTCGACGACAAACCGAATCACCGATCCGATAGCCTGACCCAGCCATTCGAAAAAGCTTTCTACCTTCATATGTGCATCCTGATCACGTTCATAGGTCTGCTCGCTTTGGCTATGGAGCAGTATGGCTAGTTCCGTGGATCATGAAGGTTCGTGTCACTGCACCTGAAAGATTTTCGGCTCGGGAAACAGGTTGTTGAGGGTTTCCAGCAGGCGGACGTGGTAGATGGGCTTGCGGAACAGATCCAGTACCTGCAGGCGCAGCAGGTCGCTGACGTCCTCCATGTCGGCATGTCCCGAAGTGACGATCACAGGCAGATGCTGGCGCGAAGTGTGCTCACGCAGGCGTTTGATCAACTGGATGCCGCTCTCCTCGGGCATGCGCAGATCGGTGATGACCAGCGCGATGTCCGGGTGACGGGTCAGTTGCTGCAGAGCCATCTTGACGGAGGACGCAGTGAAGCAGCAGAACCCCTCGCCTTCGAGCAGCTCTGCCAACTCTTCATTGGCGTCCTCTTCGTCATCAACCAGAAGCAGCTGTTGGCGTGTGGGATGGACGGCCATATAGATACCCTTGAAAAACGTTGGTAACGGCCTCGGATCTTACAACACTTTATCCTCGTTCAATCAAGCGTCAGACTGCCGTACCGCCCAAGGCCACCAGAACCTGGTTGAAGATGACCCGGACCTGGGCGCTGATGGCTGGCACGAAGGCAACAATGGCCACAGCCACCATGGCCGCCAGGAGTACGTACTCGATAGCCGAAGCGGCTTCCCGGTTTTTCAGGAAGGCCTGAATGTGCGCATAGACGCGTATGTACAGATTGGTAAGGAACATTTCGATTCTCCTTGCACCCTTCATGGCGCGGCTAATACCAGCAGTTTCATACAACTCTTGCAGTTACAGCATTGCCTCCAACTCGCTAACCCACAACCGTAATAAAGCATTAATCACAAAGTTATAAAGCACCGCTCCCGGCTATCCGGATAAGGATATTTCACCGGCCTTAATGGCGTTTTGGGTGGTGTGGGCTACCTTCAAAACAGCGGCATGTGATTGTTCTTCATTGCTATTGCGAAGTTGATGCGTTGGATTGAGGTGGTCATGCGATGACAAAGGAAGCGTTGCCATGAGCAGTCGTATCACCATGGTGCTCGCTATCGTTTTTCTGCTCGGCGCGGTAGTGGCCGGGTATCTGGGATTGATGGTCAGTAAAGAGCCTGCGGCGCCGCCCCCCGTGGAGGCTCCCGTCGTACAGGCACCGCCCCCTGCCGTAGTCGAGCCGCCGCCTCCCCCTGTGGAAGAAGCCCTGCGCCAGAATGTCGTGGTGCTGGCTCGCAATGTCCCTTCCTACACGCTTCTCAAAGACGAAGATCTGCTGATCGAGCGCCTCAAGGTTGCGCCCGCCGGAAGTTTCAGCAGGATCGAAGACGTACTCGGACGCAGTACCTGGCGTCCGCTGACAGCCGGCACCTGGTTGAGTGAAAGCAGTTTCGAAGCGGGCGGAGCGTTGTCGCGGATGATTCGTCCCGACGAGCGGGCAATGGCCCTGTCCGTGGATGAGGTGATCGGTGCCAGCGGGCTGCTCAGCCCCGGCGATTATGTCGATGTTCTGCTTTATCTGCCCGAAGACACCGTCAACCCGATCCGTTCCAGTCAGGTGGCAGTGCCTGCCTTGAGAATCCTGAGCGTGGGTGAATTGCTCGGGCCGACTCGCGACGGCAAGCCTGCCCGGAATATCAGTGCCGATGAGCGCTTTCAGTTGGAGCAGCAACGTACCAACGCCCGGACCGTGGTGGTTGCGGTGCCCGAATCTTTGCTGAGCCGTTTGCTGCTGGCCACCCAGACCGGTGTGCTGCGTCTGGCCGTGCGCAGTGCCGATGAAGGCAATCTGCAGGATTACTGGACCGCAGACCCCGGTCGTCCCGATGTCGCCGTGCGCCTGGATACCGCCAGGCGCAATCTGGTGCAGTTCAGTCAACTGGCCCTCAGTGGCGCGGCCAACCCTCATGCCGGTGCGTCTCGCGGATCTCGTGGTGTCGAGGTGATACGCGGCAACCAGGTAACGCAACAAACTCCCTGATCGAGCAAGGAAGCATTTGATGAGCCGCTGTTTCGTACCGGTCTTAAAACGTCACGCGCTGTTTTTGCTGTTCGCCGGATTGGGCGTGGATTCGGGCTGGGCAGCTTCTGGCCCCGCCGCTAATACCAATGCTGGCTGTGCAAGTCTGGCAGCCATGCCGACCGTGCTGGAGGTCACGCAAGGCATGCAACAGGATGTTCGTTCGCCGGTGAGCATTACCCGGATTGCCGTGGGCGATCCGAAGGTGGCCGATGTGCTGGTCAATGGCAACCAGGGCTTTCTGCTGACCGGTGTCTCTGCGGGGGCCACGAGTCTGATGGTCTGGACGTCCTGTTCGACCTCGCCGCGCCAGAGCATGGTGTTCGTGCGGGGAGGCAGCACGGCCGCGCTGGTCGATCCTGTATCGGTGCCTTCTCTCGATCCCCAGTTGCCCAGTCAGGTACAGACCGATATCCGTTTCATCGAAGTCAGTCGCTCCAAGCTCAAGGAGGCCAGTACATCGATTTTCGGTACCGGCTCGAACAACTTTCTGTTCGGTGCTCCCGGTACGGTAACCGATGTCACGGTTTCGCCAGGCACTGTCGGGTCCACGCGGCCAGCCATCGGCCTGAATAACAATAACTTCAACATCGTGTGGGGCGGTGGCAGCAGCAAGGTGCTGGGCATGATCAATGCGATGGAAGGCAGCGGCTTTGCCTACACCCTGGCACGCCCGAGCCTCGTTGCGCTGAACGGGCAGAGTGCGAGCTTTCTGGCGGGCGGCGAGTTCCCGGTGCCGGTGCCCAGCGGAGACGGCAATGGCATTTCCATCGAATACAAGGAATACGGCGTGCGCCTGACGCTGACGCCTACCGTGGTCGGACGTGACCGTATTCTGCTCAAGGTCGCGCCTGAGGTCAGCGAGCTGGATTTCACGGCGGGTATCACCATTTCCGGCACTACGGTGCCGGCACTCAATGTGCGGCGTACCGACACCAGTATTTCCCTGGCCGATGGGGAAAGCTTTGTGGTCAGCGGCCTGATCAGCTCCAGCAATATTGCGTCGGTGGACAAGTTTCCAGGGCTTGGCGATATCCCCATTCTGGGAGCGTTTTTCCGCAATTCGCAGATCCAGCGCGATGAACGTGAGCTGCTGATGATCGTCACTCCGCATCTGGTGCAGCCTCTGGCGGTCAATGCCAAGTTGCCTACGCTGCCCGGCGAAGGCCTGCGCAATTACGACCCGAACTTTTTCCGTATGTATTTCCTGGAGAACGGCGATTTCGAGCGCCGCAGCGGGTTATCCCAATGAGTCAGAGCCTGAGCCAGACGTTCCTGGCGATTACCCGCAATCCCACCGATCTTGAATGGTTGCAGGGCGCCCTGGGCTCGTTGGGCCAGGTGGTGAGCGCCGGCAGCGGCAGCCTGGACGATTTGCTGGCGCTGGTGGATGTGACCTTCGCCAGCGTGGTGTTCGTGGGGCTTGATCGTGAGCACCTGATGAACCAGAGCGCGTTGATCGAAGGCGCTCTGGAAGCCAAGCCGATGCTGGCGATTGTCGCACTGGGCGATGGTATGGATAACCAGCTGGTACTCAATGCCATGCGCGCCGGAGCCAGGGATTTCGTGGCTTATGGCTCGCGCTCCAGTGAGGTTGCCGGTCTGGTGCGGCGCTTGAGCAAGCGCCTGCCTGCGGTAACGCCCAACCCCAACATGAGCGGTCTGTCGGTGCTGTATGGGGCTCAATGCGATGGCGACGGAGCCTTGATCGCCTCCCATCTGGCGATGGTGGTGCAGAAGTCCGGGCAACGCACTTTGCTGCTGGATCTGGGCTTGCCCCGTGGCGACAGCCTGTCGATGCTCGGTCTTGAGTCGACTTTCAGCTTCGGTGATGCGCTGCGCCATTTGCGCAGGCTGGACGCGACCCTTATCGACAGCGCTTTTACAACGTTCGAGAACGGTTTGCGCATTCTGGCCTACACCGAAGCCGACGATCATCTGGAACAGTCCAGTGCGGCCGAGTTGTACATGTTGCTCAGTGCCCTGCGCCAGCATTTCCAGCATGTCATCGTGAATCTGGTGGGGCAGCCGGACAGCGAAGCCCTGCGCACCTTTGTAACTCACTGTGACCAGCTGCTGTGGTACGCCGACCAGAGTGTGATCGAGTGCCGGCGCAATCTGGCGGTACTCAATCTCTGGCGGGACAAGGGCATGAAGATGCAGCACGCCGGGCTGTTGATCGACGGCTATCTGCGTGCGGTGGCACCCAATTCGGAAACCCTGGGCAAGACCTTCGGGCTGCCGGTGTTTTCGGTTTTGCCGCTGAGCCCTGAGCTGCGACTCAACGCGAAGAATCAGGGCATTTCGCTGTTCGACCTGGCACCGAGGGAGTCGCTGTGTACGGGCTTGCGTCGTCTGGGCGATCACCTGGTTCGCCATTCCGATGCTTATGAGAAACCCAGTGAAGGCTTCTTCGCTCGGCTATGGGGGAATAAATGATGGCGGAGAAATTGTTTGGTGTCGCTTCGCGTACCCAGGGCAGCACGGATGACGGGCAGGGGCTCAAGCTGGTGCTGCATCGCTACATCATCGATGGCATCGAGGAGAGCGGCAAGAACCTGCTTGAAGGCTCGCGCCCGGTGCTGGCGCAGTTCGTGTTCGACAAGGTGGCCGAATATGTCGCCCGACTGCGGCTGGCCATTTCGCGTTATGAAATGGAGCGCCTTGCCGAAGAGCTGGTCGACGAGCTGACCGGCTTCGGCCCGCTGGAAGTGCTGCTGCGCGATACCGCGGTGACGGAGATTCTGGTCAACGGACCGGGCAAGGTTTTTGTGGAGCGTGACGGTATCTTGCACCACACCGACCTGCGCTTCATCGACTCGCACCACGTCGAGCGGGTCATGCAGCGCATTCTGGCACCTCTTGGTCGTCGACTGGACGAGTCCTCGCCCATGGTGGATGCGCGATTGCCCGACGGCAGCCGGGTCAATGCAATCATCCCGCCGATTGCCCTGGATGGCCCCTGTCTGTCGATCCGGAAATTTCGCAAGGACATGCTCAAGAGCACCGACCTGGTGGCGATGCAGACCATCGATCAGTCGATCTTCGATTTCTTCCATGAGGCGGTGGGCAAGCGTTGCAATGTATTGGTCAGCGGCGGTACCGGCACCGGCAAGACCACCATGCTCAACGTGCTCAGTCAGATGATCGACACGCAACAGCGGCTGGTAACCATCGAAGACGTTGCCGAGCTGCAACTGATTCACCCCCATGTGGTGCGCCTGGAAACCCGGCCACCCAACGCCGAAGGCCATGGTGAAGTGCGCGCCAGCGACCTGATCCGCAACTCTTTGCGGATGCGCCCGGACCGCATCATCCTGGGGGAGATTCGTGGTGTGGAAGTGCTGGATGTACTGACCGCCATGAACACCGGCCACGATGGTTCCATGAGCACGGTACACGCCAACAACGCTCAGGATGCCTTGTTGCGTCTGGAAACCCTGGTCGGCCTGACCGGTCGGCAGATCCCCGAGCGGACCCTGCGGCAAATGATCTGTGCGGCACTGGATGTCATCATCCAGCTGGCCCGCCTGCCCGACGGGCGTCGTTGCGTCAGTGAAGTGGTCGAGGTAGTGGGTATCCGCGACGACATCTATGTCACCAACACCCTGTTCCGCCTGGATCGGCGTACCGGCATCGGCTTTCTGCGCGAAGCCGTGCATGCCGCCGGTGACAAACTGCGACCTTCTTACTGACGCGAGCAGGGAGGCTGCCCATGAAAGCATCACTGGTGCTGGCGATCATTTTTGTACTGTTGCTGGGCGCTGCGCTCTACATGTTCTATCTGGCGCTCAATCGTGGTGCCAGCGAGCGAGTGATGCAGCGCTTGCAGGTCGGGCAGCCGATAGCGGTGAAAGAAAAGCCCGGTATCGAGTGGCTGGAGCGCGCCTTTCTGCGCGCCGGGCTGGGCAGGCCCACCGAGCGGATCGGTCTGGCGATTACCTTGTGGCTGATCTCGATGCTGCTGGGCTACTTCATGGGCGATTGGTTCGGCTTCGGGGTCGGGCTGGTCGCCGCTCCCTTGATGCTGCGCCTGTTTATTTCCTGGCGTTATCGCAAGCGGGTGCGGCGCATGATCGAGCAATTGCCGCAGATGCTCGATCACACCGTGCGCAGTCTCAAATCCGGCCGCACCCTGGCCGATGCGGTGCTGCATGGCATCGAGGCGGCAGACCAGCCATTGCGCGACGGTATGCTGCGCATCGAGCGCAACGTGCAGATGGGCGTCAGCCTGCCCGATGCTGCGCGGGATTTTGCCGAGCTGTACGAGCGCGACGAATTTCATCTGTTCGCCCTTGGGCTGAAGGTCAATCATCGCTATGGCGGCAATGCCAGCGAACTGATGGAGAACCTGATCAAGCTGATCCGCGAGCGCGAGCAGGCAAGCCGTCAGTTGCGGGCCATGACCGGTGAAACACGAATGACCGCTATCGTGCTGGCGCTGCTGCCCATCGCGATGGTCGGTTATTTCATGCTGACCAATCCCGATTATCTGATGCACATGTGGCAAGACAGTGGCGGGCAGCGAATGCTGATCGTCGCGTTTGCCTTTCAGGTGATGGGGTGCCTGACGTTGTGGCGCATGTTGCGGAGTGTATGAAATGGGCCTGACCATCAGTGCAGTGATGTTTGTGGCGGCCGCTTTGTTGCTGTTGTCCAATCTGGCTCGCCAGCGTCGCAACGAGCGCCAGGTCGCTGTGCGGCTCAAGGGGCAGATCGTGCGCGAAAGCCGAATCGGCAGTTGGCTGCGACTGTTGGGCGACACGCGCCTGGGGCAGCGCTCGATCAGCCTGGATACCGAAACCCAGGTGCTGCTCAACCGTATCGGCTGGCGTCGAGCCAGCAAGCGCTCGCTGTACGCGGCTTGCCAGATTGGCGTACCCATCGGACTTTTCACGCTGGTGATCCTGCTTCAGGTGCTGTTTTTCAATTCCATCGAGCAGCCCTTTATCGCGCCGGTATTTGCGTTGGGCATAGGTTATCTGATCCCCAAAAGAGCGCTGGCTGCCTATGCCAAGTATCGCCAGAAGCAGGTGGTGGTGGAGATCTCGACCTTCATTCCGCTGCTGCGCATCCTCTTCGAGTCCGGCATGGCTGTGGAGCAGGCGCTGCGGGTGCTGAGCAACGAGGGCAAGGACTTGCTGCCGGTGCTGTCCGAGGAAATCCGCGTGATTCTGGTACGGGTCGACTCCGGGCTGGAGCTGGGGGAAGAGCTGAGAAAGAGCGCTGCCCTGCTGGCAGTGGACGAGTTCAGTGACACCTGCGTGATCCTCAATCAATTGATCCATCAGGGCGGGGGAGCCCTGCGTTCCTTGCTGGCCCTCAAGCAATTGCTCGACGACCGCCGCCTGACGCGCTTACAGGAATACATTTCCAAACTGTCGGCCAAGATGTCGGTGGTGATGATGGTGTTTTTGTTTCCCGCGCTATTGATCGTGCTGGCCGGACCGGGATTTACCGCCATCGGTCATGCCTTGAGCGGCCGGTGAAACGTGCATGGATGAAGGAAGGGATGCAATGAAAGCAGCGATAACCCTCTTGGGGCTCTTGATGCTGGGCGGATGTGCCAGTCACGGTGCCACGCCCTGGATGCAGTCGGCAGCGAGTTGTCCCAAGCCGACCTCGGATCAGGAGTTCACGCTGAATATGGCCCAGAACATGGCCGATGAAGGACGTCTGCATGCCAGCCTGGCCAATCTCGAAACACTGCCGGACAACCTCGAGGAAGTACGCTTGCGCAAGGCGCGGGTATTGCGTCTGCTGGGCAGTCGCGAAGCCGAGCCTTTGTATCGCAGCCTGCTGGGTACTTGTCGGGCGGCCCAGGGCGAACATGGGTTGGGGCAACTGGCGGCGTCCCGTGGCGACAACGTCCAGGCCCAGCAGCATTTGATGCGAGCCAGCAAACTGGCTCCCACCGATGAAAAGATTCGTAATGATCTCGGGGTGGTCTATCTCAATCAGTTGAAGCTGGAGCAGGCCCGCTTCGAGTTTCTGACCGCCATCGAGCTTCGGCAGTCCGACACATTGGCGGCGGCCAATCTGGTCACGCTGCTGATCTATCAGGATAACTGGACCCAGGCCGCAGAGCTGGCTTCCCGCGCCGGGCTGACGGCACGGCAGGTCAGTGACGCTCAGGTCAGGGCCGAAAAACTGAAGACGCCTGTCGCCAGGCAGGGGACCCCGAATGACCAGGTTGCGTCCAGTCGTCAAGCAGAGGGAGCACATCCATGAAGCGCATCATCTTCAGCGGCATTCTGGTTTTTGGTCTGTGCGGCGATGCATGGGCCATCGACGAAGGTCCTTCATCGAAAGCGCAGAAACAGACCGAGGCCTGGCTGCAACTTCAGGCCCGTGGTGATGCGGCTTCGCCCACGCCGCAAACCGTTACCCCCGCCGAGCGTGACCTGAGCCTGCAGCGCTGGATCAATAGCTACAAGCACGAGATTCCGGAGTTTTATGAACAGAAGGAAGGAGGGAGTATTTCGTCGGGCGGAAAATGATCGGTTTCACGGCCCTGTCGTAAATCACAGCGTTGACTGGTGTTGTCGATTGGGCGACAGGGCCAGCGCCAGCTGAGTGCGGTTATGCATATGGGTCAGGCGCAGGACTTGCGAAACATACAATTTGACGGTGTTTTCCGTGATGCCCAGTTCGCAGGCGATCTGGTAATTGGTCTGGCCTTTGCTCACCAGCCGGGCGACGGCAAGTTGCCTGGGCGATAGCTGGGCGAACAGCTTGTTCTCGGCGTCGCTGCCGTGTGGCTCCCGGGCGTCCTGTTTTTTATCCAGATTCTTGTAGAGATCATCGATGGATGCCGCCAGGTACTGGAGTTTTTCGTTGAGCAGCCCTAGCTGCTGCAGATTTTTTTGCCGTTCCAGCAATGCCAGTTCCTGGGTCTGGATGCCCTGCAGCAGTTCGTTGAGATCGACGGGTTTCTGGTAGTAGTCGGCGATACCGGCGCGCAGTGCCTTGATGACGTCTTTCTTCTCTGCAAGCCCGGTCAGCATGATGGCCTCGAACAGGTGTTTCTTGCCGCCTGCCAGCTTCATGGCTTCGACCATCTCGATGCCGTTCATGTCCGGCATGTCCAGATCGCACAGTACGATGCCGATGCTGTCGTCATTGCAGAACTGTTCGACGGCTTCGGCCCCTGAGTGGCACGGAATACAGTGATAGCTGTTGTTTTCGAGGAAGTCGCTCAGTTCTTCAACGATAAGGGGCTGGTCGTCGACAACCAGCACTTTGACGGCTGAATACATGTTCACGCGCTACTCCATGCTGGCGGGCCTCAACTACTGACCGAGGCCGGTCCATATCAGCAAAACACGATTTACAATTTACCGTAGTCGTACTTTCCAACTATGTACATAGCGTTAGTCTGCCATTCGACTAGTGGATGCACAGTGCTGCCAACAAGAAGCCGACAAACAGAAAAGGCGAGAAGGGCTGTTTATTTGTCGTTTCGGCATTCATGTAGAAATAGCGTTGTGTAAACCGTTGTCCCAAAAGGGGCCAGACTTTTTGACGAATGGCCAGCCATATCAGCATGGCCAGTGCCGCACCGATGAAAGTGCCCAGCAAGAGCAGGCTGCCGCTTGCCAGAGCCAGCGCTGACAGCAGCTTTACATCGCCTGCGCCCAGTCTGCCCATGGCATAGCCGGGCAGCGTCAGCACTACCGCCAGTAAAAATGCCCAGCCGGCGTCGGCGGATTCGGATCCCAGCCAGGTATGGCCGCTATACAGTAGATAAATCAGCGCCAAGACAAAGCCGCCCAACGTCAGCCAGTTGGATATCTGTCGTTGGCGAGCGTCTTGTTCTGCACATATGGCGAGCCAGATGAGTAGGAAAATTAATTCCATTGTATAAAAAACATCCTGTTTTTCTGAAAGATCCTATGCTGTCTAAAAGGTAGTAAATGTCAGGATGAACGTCGACATGCCAACAACCTTTCGTAAATTCTCTCGGCGAAAGCAGAAGGGTGCCGCTGCAATAGAGTTTGCCGTGGTGTTCGTTGCGTTCTTCGCTGTTTTCTATGGCGTGGTCAGCTACAGCCTGCCCTTGCTGATGGTGCAGTCTTTCAATGCTGCCGCCAGTGAGGCCGTGCGCCGTAGTGTCGCGCTGAGCCCGACCGTGGCCAATTACGACACCTTGCTGGTTACCCAGGCCCGTACCGTCCTGACCAGCCAACTGGCCTGGATGCCTGCCGGGCTGAATTTCACTGCCTCCGACATGACGGTGAGTTACACAGCGGGCGTCCTGACGGTGAGCATTCACTACCCCAAGAGCAAACTGACCAGAATTCTGCCGGTGTTGACCCTGCCAGGAATCGGCGAAGTACCGAACCTGCCGACCAACCTTTCTGCCCGAGCGAGTCTGCAACTTGTCCCTTGATAAAACACGTTTGAGTCGTTGGCTGGGGCGCTCCGATGCGCCGACCGCCCCACCACCCGTGCCAGCGACAGTCGAACCCGAACCGATTGGCGCCGATCTCTATCTGCTGCTCGATGGCGAGGGGCGCGTGCAGGACGTCAGCCAGCATCTGCTCTCGCGCCTGGGAATCTCGGCACAGAATGTATTGATGCAGCGCCTGATGCATCTGCTGCTGCCCAACAGCGCCCTGGTGATCGAGGGTGTGCCGTCGGAGTGGGTGGGACATATGCTGGATCTGGACTTCAAGAGTGCCGATGCCCATACCCTGCATGCACGCGGCTGGGTTCAGGCCCATGGCAAGGGCTGGCTGTTGCAGTTGCTGGATATCAGCGACCTGATGGAGGAGGCCAGTGCCGCCCGCATTCGTCAGCAGTGCCTGCGCCTGGCCGGGCAGATTGCCGAAAAGATACGGGTCTGCAATATCGAGCGACTGGCTGCCGTAGTGACCGAACAGCTTGAGGAACTGGCGCAGCTCTGGCACATCCCCTGCGTGGCTCTGGCGCTGCCGGAGATCAATGGTGTCGGCTGGCGAGTCTATGCCCAGTATCACGCCCATACCGCGCCGGAGTTATGGCAGGTCGGTCAGCGCCTGGGTGTGGAACTGGACAGGCTGGATGCCAACATCAGCCATCAACTGGCGTTTGGACCCGGTACGGGGTTTGCGCAACTGCAAAGCGCTTTCGGCAATGCCGACGGTTTTGTCATGCCTCACAGCCGTGAGCGCGTGGCCAAGGCCTGGCTGATGTTCGGTTTCTACAATGCACAGCAGCAGGCGCCGGATCTGGGTGAGCGCGAATGGCTGAATCTGTGTTCGGCTCTTGCCGGCCCGGTGCTGTTCCGTTTGTCGGAGCAGCACAACCGGCATCATGTCGAACGGCTGGCGGTGCTTCAGGATTTGCTGGGGACCGGCTGGTGGGAGTTGTTGCCGGGGAGCGACGAGATTCTGCTGGCCCCGCAACTGGCGCGCAGCTTGCGCCTGAGCGACAGGGTCGACCGTTTGCCCCGTCAGGACTGGCTGGCGATGATTCACCCCGCCGACCGTCAGGAACTGTCTACACGCCTTGTCCAGTTGCGTGACAAAGGCACGCCGATGCTGCTCTGTGTGCGCCTGTTGCAGGCAGACCCGGCGCAGGAAAATATCTGGTTCCGTATTCAGGGGCAGGCCTTGATCAGCGGTCAGGTGCAGCGGGTACTGGGGTTCATGCTCGACGTGAGCGATATCAAGAACCAGGAAACCGAAGCGGCTGCCGCCCATGCACGGCTGGACAACCTGATTGCCAGTTCGCCAGCGGTGATCTACGTCCAGCGCTATGACCATGGCAACCTCGAACCCAGTTTCTTCAGCGACAGCCTCACGCCTTTGCTGGGCTGGACACTGGCCGATTGTGTCGACGGGCAACTGGCCGGGTACATCCACCCAGACGATCAGGACATCTGGTTCGATCGCAACCGGCAGTTGTTGCGCGAAGGCTTTGTCAGTCGTCGTTACCGGCTGCGGGACAAGAAGGGCGACTATCATTGGTTGCTGGATGAAGCGCGCCTGCTGCGTGACGACCTGGGCATGCCGGTGGAGGCCGTGGGCCTCTGGCTGGATGTGACCGACGCGACCCTGGCGGCCGAGCAGGTGCGCAAGAGCGAGGAACGCTACCGGATTCTGGTGGAAGACTCGCCTGCAATGATCTGCCGTTACACACCGGATCTGGTGCTCAGCTTCGGCAACCGTCCGCTGGCCAATTACATGGAGTGCACGCCGGAGCAACTGACAGGCATCAATCTGGGCGACTGGCTTTCCGATGAGCAGCGCGAGGCCTTCAAGAAGCGTATTGGCCTGCTGACGCCCGAAGCGCCCATGAGCACCGAGGAAATCTGCATCGAACTGCCTGGCCGTGAGTATGCCTGGTGGGTATGGGCCGATCGTGGCGTCTTCGACGAGGACGGCAAGCTGATCGAAATTCAGGCGGTAGGACGCGATAACACTGATGTGCGCCGCTCGCGGATGCAGCTGAATCAGAGCGCGAAAATGGCGACCCTGGGCGAGATGGCGACCGGTCTGGCCCATGAGATCAACCAGCCGCTCAATGTCATGCGCATGGCGGTGGTCAACGTGCTCAAGCGTCTGGGCAAGGGCGATATCGATATCGAATACCTCACTGAGAAACTCAATCGCATCGATACCCAGGTTCAGCGTGCGGCGCGTGTGGTGGACCATATGCGGGTGTTCGGTCGTCGCTCGGAGATCGAAGAGCAATTGTTCAACCCGATCCAGGCCGTGGAAGGGACGATCTCGATGCTCGCCGAGGGCATGAAAGGCAAGGGCGTGCAGATCCGCATCGGAGAAATGTGCGCCACAGTGCAGGTGCGCGGGCATGTGGATCAGTTAGAGCAAGTGCTGATCAACCTGATGGTCAACGCCCGGGACGCCTTGCTCTCGCGCCGGGAAAAGGACCGCGACTTCGAGCCCTGGATCAGCCTGGGAGTGGAGGAAGACGAGAACATCATTCGCCTCTCGGTTCAGGACAACGGCGGCGGCATCGATCCTCGTCTGCTGGAGCGGATTTTCGAGCCGTTCTTCACCACCAAGCCGGTGGGCGTCGGCACCGGCCTGGGATTATCCGTCAGCTATGGCATTGTCGATCAGATGGGCGGGCAGTTGAGCGTCAGCAACGTCGATGAGGGCGCAAGGTTCCAGATCGAGCTGCCGATTTTCAAGCACGACTAAATGACCAGCGTGGCCTGACCGAAATTACAGCTGAGGTTGCCGCCCACCTCGGCTGGCGACAGGGTCAGGCCCAGCGCGTCGATCAGCGGGTCTACTACCGATGTCAGCAGTGGCCTGAGGGTGCTGGCGACAATGCCGTCCAGGCTGGTGGTAATTGCTCCCAGCAAGGAGGCGGCACCGGTGATCACATTGCCCAGGCCGTTGGGGCTGGTGGTCGAAGGTCTGTAGACACTGACCCTGGCGCTGGAGATGACGCCGTCGAGCAATGCGCTGGGCATGACCGCAGCTGCGGGGTCCAGGGGGAAGTAGGGGGAGCTGCTGACCTCCGGAAGATTGGGTGAGCTGAAGCTACTGTTGGTCGAAGAAGAACTTCCTCCCACTGGCGACTGATTGACAGGATCAAAGCTGATTCCTACGCCTCCACCGCCAAAGGGGACACGTGCACTGCAGTTACCCAGCAGGCCCAGAATCTTCTGGCAGGTCTGGGTCCCGATATCGATCACCGGAATGGGAAGGGCGGTAATGGCAGAAGGATCGGTGCTGGCCGGAAAGGCTCCTGCGCTGTCGATCAGGCCGATCCGGGTGCTGAGCAGCGCGGTATCGGTGTGAATGCTCAGTGTCTTGCTGGTGTTGCTGGTGCAGGTATAGCCGGTGACGTAAGTGTCGGCACTGGCCAGTGAAATACTCAGATCGATTCTGGGGCCGGCGCTCGAGGATGAACTCGACGTCAGCAGCTTGATGTCCGAAACCATGCAACTGGTCAGGCCGATGGCGCAAGTGGTCGAACCCAGCAGTCCGGCCAGGTTAAGGCTCAGGGCACTGTTGAGGACCGGGGTGAGGCTGCTGACCAGCGAGGTAGCGGTATTGACCAGTGGGGTAATCGCTCCGAGCACCGGCAAGTTGATCGACACCAGGGCACGCATTTGCGCGGTGCGCACATAAAGTCTGTTAGCGCCGGTTTTGGGGTTGAGAGGGTCGATCTTGCTGGGGTCGCCAACCGCTGACAGTTGCGGTGGCTCGACGACCTGAATCCTGGTGGTGACCTGCGCCAGCCCGGCAAGATTGATCTGTGCCGCTGCCGACACGCCGTTCTTGTCATTGGCCAGTTGCGCAAGGCCTTGCACCAGGTCGATCAGGCGCAGGCTGGTATTGAGTGCCGCGATATTCGTGCTGCCTTGTACCGACAGCAAATCCCCCAGCAGTACCGTGGTCGCGCCAGCGGCGACCTTCAAGGCTCTCAGCCCGGCAATGGTGGCGGTGGCGCTCAGGGTTCCGGCAGGGTCCAGCACATTGATCGCGGTCTGGATCAACTGGCTGACTGCGACATTGCTGTTCAGCACGTCGGTGTAGCCTACGGCGTTGATGTTCAGGTCGGTCTTGAGCCGGTCCAGATAATTGAGCACGCTCAGGTCGGTACTCGCGATGCCTTGCCAGTTGGCGACACTGAGGTTCAGGGTGCCGCCCAGCAGGCTGCCGATCACGGGGTTGAGAAGCGCGGCCTTGGTGCTGTCGATGGTCATCGCGGCGCTGCGGATGGTCAGAGCTGCCAGTGGCGGTGTACCTGCCGCGACCGCTGTGGCACTGAGTTGAATGTTTGACGGAGTCGGGGTGCTGTCGAAAAGCGCCGCAATGCCTGCCGCGATGCTTCTGGGCACTGCATGTGTGGCGACGACCCTGATGGCTTCCGACTTGGTGGCGTCGGCGGTAAAGGTGCGCCGGCTGTCTGCATCCAGGGTCAGTGTGCCGCAGTTGATCGTCAGCGTGCGACTGTCGGTGCCCGCCACGAAACTGTTTCGGGTAGAACTCTGGTTGGCGAAAGTGGAGGCACTGCTTCCCGGGCTGCAGGTGCCCTTGCGGCCAGCCGCTTCCAGTGCGGCCATGTCCGCTATACGTTGCAGCGAGCGCTTCTCCAGATACAGCCTGCCACTGTCGATGACCAGCAACGTGCACAACAGGGCAAAACCCAGGGTCAGTGCAGCCAGCAAGCTAATGGCACCACGTTGCCGTATCGGTAGCCCGGCATAACGATTCAGGGGAGACATCAGCACTCCTTCGGCCAAGCCGTCGCTTACTCGCCTGTGTGCAAAGGAGTGTAGACAAGGCCTGGTCAGGCTGCCCGATGCGTGGGAGCGGATTCATCCGCGAAAACGGCTCAGCGCGGCGGATACTGCTCCAGAATTCTGGCCACGGTATTGCGCACGGCAGTGTCCCGGGCTCCCGGGTTTGCTGCGTTATCGCTCAGGATACGTTCGGTGCTGCCGCGCCAGACCAGTTTGCCGTCCTTGCCGTCGAACAGGTCGATCTGCAAGGTCGTGACCTTGTAATCCACGCTACGGGTTTCAGTGGGGAACGGGCCGCCCCAGTAGCCATAACTGCCCCAGGGGCCCCAGCCTGCATTGTTGTTGGTGCTGACCAGTTGCTGACGGTTCTCGACGATCAGCCAGGCTTGCACCCGCAGGTCGGCGTTGGTTCCACTCGGGGCCATGCGCAGGCCGCGCTGGTCCAGCTGGTCGCCGATCGCCTGGCGAATGCGTTGTTCGGTCAGGTCACTCCTGATGCGAGGATCTTCGGGCTGATACTGCACGCCGGGCTCTTTCCAGCTCCAGCTGCGATAGCCGCCGAAATCCCGCTGGGCATCGAAGTCACGGTTGATCTGACTGGTCTGGCAGGCGCTGAGCAGCATGACCAGTGACAGCAAGGCTAGGCGGCGAAACATGGCAGTTCTCCGAAAAGGTTACGAAGGGGGATACGCCGTCAAGGCTTGTTGTACCGCCTGACGCAAGGCTTTGCTGCGCGACGCTTCATCGCCACCGCTGCCGGTGTCGGCGCTGGCGCTCCATACCGGCTGACCGGTGCGGGCATCGAACATGTTGATCTGCACCACCATCACGTTTACCTGATAGGTGCGTACTACCGGGACGCTGGCGTAACCGCCATAGCCATTGCGATAACCGTTGTAGCGGCCATAACCCACGCCGCCATAGTACGGGTCGGAATAGTCTTCGCGCACTTGCCTCAGTCGGGTTTCCTGACGAATCGATGCGCTGACATACACGTCTGCCGGTTGACCGTTGCGATTGGGGCGCAGCCCGCGCTGGTCCAGGCCATTGCTGACGGCATCGGCGATCTGCGCCGAATCCATCCACGCCGTGCCCGGCGGCAGATGACCGTCGAGCCAGGCCCAGTTTCGATAGCGGCCGTAATCGCGCGGTGCTGCCGGATAGGCGCTCATGTCCAGGGTCCTGGCCGCTTGCGGTGGGGCAGGCGGTATAGGCGCTGAACTGGCGACATACGGGTTGTTGCTTTGGCAGGCACTCACGCTCAGGCAGATGGCGATCAGGGCGAGGCGGCGTTTCATGATGGTCTCCGCGTGGTTTCAGACCGGACGGCATATCCAGTGCAGGTAACGACCCAGACCTGCAAAGCCCGGATGGCGTCGATGGGCCAGTTCCATCTCCAGCAGGTCTTGCAGTTCGGCCCGCGCCTGGAATTCGACCGGCATGTAATCGTGGAACACTCGTACGCCACTGCGGGTTTCGACCTGCCACAGGCCTTCGAGTTGCGTTGCCAGTTCCCGAGGGTCGAGGGGCTGCTGTGGCGTCAGGCTCTGCTTTTCGCCTGCCATATCGTTCTTGCGCATCTTGCGAAAGTGCCCTTTGAGCAAGTTGCGATAGATCAGCGCATCCCGGTTATAGAATGCCAGCGACAACCAGCCATCGGCCTTGGTCAAACGATGCAGCACCGGCAGGATGGCATGGGGTTCGGCCAGCCACTCCAGCACGGCATGGCACAGCACCAGGTCGTAACGCTCGGTCAGCAGCCCCGGCAGATCCTGCCAGGGTGCCTGAATGAAGGTCGCGTTCTGTCCGGCTTCGGCAAAGCGCTGGCGTGCGCCTTCGAGCATCGGTTCTGCCGGTTCGGCCAGGGTGACTTCATGGCCGCGCTCGGCCAGCCACAACGACATGTGCCCAAGCCCTGCACCGATATCCAGCACGCGCAACGGACGCTCGGGCAGCGCTTCGGCAAGGTCGGCCTGCAACACGGCAAGGCGGATGGCACCCTTGGCGCCGCCGTAGATCTTTTCTGCAAAACGAGTGGCCAACTGGTCGAAATGACGATCACTCACTTGGCGAATCTCCGTTCGCTGTCAGCCAGCTTGCTGCGCACGACCTCTTCCATGTCCAGCCCGAGTTCGCTGCACAGAAGCAGCAGATACAGCACGATATCGCCGACTTCCTGACCTGCATGGGCCAGCTTTTCCGGTGGCAGTTCGCGGGACTGATCCTCGCGCAGCCACTGGAAGATTTCCACCAGCTCGGCCATTTCCACGCTGGCGGCCATGGCCAGGTTCTTGGGGCTGTGAAACTGTTTCCAGTCGTTCTGATCGCGAATGCTGTGCAGACGCCGGGTCAACTCGTCGATGTTCATGATGCTCTCCTGAAGGCGCATAGCTTCAGGGGGAACCGGACTTCAGGCAAGTCATTCACAGATGAAATCGTTACAGCGGCTGCCAGCTTCCGATCATGTGCACGATGCCTTGTTGACCTTCTACACGTAGTTGACCATGGGAGCCGGCCTCGCTGGCCGACAACACGACCTCGGCCGGCAGGCGGACCGGCTTCTGGAACTGCACGCTGATTTCAACGTTGGAAGCCGGCAAGTGATCGTCCAGGGTCGCCAGTGTCTGGGCCTTGAGCCACATGCCATGGGCGATGGCCCTGGGGAAACCGAACAGCTTGGCACTGGGCGCGCTCAGGTGGATCGGGTTGTAATCGCCGGAAACCCTGGCGTACTGCCTGCCGATATGCGACGGCGCCTGCCAGTGGGCCAGTTCGCTCATCGCCAGTGGAGCAGGCTCGAAATCGCCGCTGACCTCGCCTTCCAGTTTCACACCCTTGCAGAGCATGGTGCTTTCTTCTTCCCAGAGCAGCCCCAGGCCATCTTCGACCTGAGTGATCAGGCTGAATGTCGCCCCTTTGGCGTGGGGTTGCAGGTTGTCGGCCTGGACACTGATATACAACTGACTGATGCCGCCCAGAGGGCGATGAATCCGGATGCGGTTGGCAATGTGGATCAGGCCCAGCAACGGGAACGGAAACTCCCGGGAAGTCATCAACTGCATCTGCAGCGGGAAGGCGAGTATGTGTGGGTAGGTCGGCGGCAGGAGGCTGCTCTCCTTGAAACCACAGACACTTCGATAGGCCGCCAGCTTGTCGGCATCCACCGACATCCAGCTGCGCAGGCCGAGGTCAGGCAACTGGGTCCCGGTGACCTTGCGTCGCAATGCCGCCTGGATGAACAGGTTGGACAGAGGTTGAAGGGAGTCCAGGTAGCGCCAGTGAGCAGTCATTATCCATCTCCTTTAATAACGAATGCGGGCTCATGCCCCAATCAGACTTTGGCCACAGACACGCAAGACCTGGCCGGTCACTGCACCGCTGCCGGGCTGGCTCAACCATGCAACGGCTTCGGCGACGTCCTGGGGCAGACCGCCCTGACCCAGCGAGTTCATGCGTCGACCCGCTTCACGCAAGGTGAAAGGCATCGCTGCAGTCATGTGTGTTTCGATAAAGCCGGGGGCCACGGCGTTGATGCTGATACCGCGCTGGCGCAGTGACGGAGCCATGGCTCTGGCGAAACCCACCAGGCCAGCCTTGCTGGCACCGTAGTTGGTCTGTCCGCGATTGCCTGCCAGGCCGCTGGTGGAGGACATCAATACCACTCGAGCGTTGTCGTTCAAGGCTCCGTTATCCAGTAACGCCTGGGTCAGCGTCTGTGGCGCTTCGAGGTTGACTGCCATCACCGAATCCCAGAAATCCTCGGGCATGTTGGCCAGGGTCTTGTCCCGGGTAATACCGGCGTTGTGTATGAGAATGTCGATGCTGCCCTGCAGGTGTTCCAGCAAACGTGCGGCGGCATCCGGGCTGCAGATATCCAGAACCAGTGCCTGACCACCCAGCCGCGCCGCCAGGGCTTCCAGATCCTGACGGGCCTGTGGCACATCCAGCAGCACGACATCGGCACCATCGCGAGTGAGGGTCTCTGCAATCGCGGCACCGATGCCTCGTGCTGCGCCTGTGACCAGAGCCTTGCCTCCGGCCAGCGGGCGGCTCCAGTCGTGCACCTGTGCCGTGGCCGGGCTCAGGCGGATGACCTGACCGGAAATGAAGGCACTCTTGGGCGACAGGAAAAACCGCAGCGCACCTTCCAGTTGATCTTCCGCTCCTTCGTCTACCTGCAACAGTTGCAGGGTGCCGCCGTTGCGCATCTCCTTGGCCAGCGAGCGGCTGAAGCCTTCGACGGCCTGTTGGGTGCTGGCAGCCAGAGGATCATCGAGCGTTCCGGGAGCACGGCCGAGAATGACCACGTGAGCGCATTGATCCAGATTGCGCAGCAGTGGCTTGAAGAAATCGCGCAACTGCGTGAGTTGCCCGGCACGAGTGAAGGGACTTGCGTCAAACACCACGGCCTTGAGTTTAGGGCTCTGTTCGGCGACCCAGGTACTTGCGCCGGGGATATCACTGCCAAAGCTGTAGAGTGAATCGGTCAGGCGCTGGGCGAAGAGTCTGATGTGATCGGCCAGCGGTCCTGCGCTGATCAGCAGTGTGCCGTCTACAGGCCGCAAGCGTCCGGCTTGCCAGCGCTCCAGGTGCGTCGGGTTCGGAAGACCTACGGCTTTCACCAAGCGCCGACCCACGTCGGAATTGGCGAAATTGATGTAGCGATCTGACGACATGGAACACTCTCCTTGAATCGGGGTTCAAAGACATGGACCACACTGAAGCGAGATTTGTTCTTGTTTCAGCACGCTGTTCATCACCTGCCCAGACAACGTTTGAAGAAAAGGGAGTTTTTCATGACGCAGCTACGTCGTGTCGCCATCATCGGTGGCAACCGGATTCCATTTGCCCGTTCCAGCGGCGCATATGCCACTGCGAGTAACCAGGACATGCTGACGGCCGCGCTGGAGGGCTTGATCGAGCGCTTCAACCTGCATGGCCTGCGTCTGGGCGAAGTGGTTGCCGGTGCAGTGCTCAAGCACTCCCGTGATTTCAACCTGACCCGTGAATGCGTGCTGGGCTCGCGTCTGTCGGCACAAACACCGGCTTACGATTTGCAGCAGGCCTGCGGCACCGGCCTTGAGGCGACCCTGCTGGTGGCCAACAAGATTGCTCTGGGGCAGATCGAGTGCGGTATCGCTGGCGGTGTGGACACGACGTCCGATGCGCCTATCGGCGTCAATGAGGAGTTACGTAATATCCTGTTGCAGATCAATCGCAGCAAGACCGGTGCCGACAAGCTCAAGGCTCTCCTGCAATTGCGTCCTCAGCACCTCAAACCGGAACTGCCTCGCAATGGCGAGCCCCGCACAGGCTTGTCCATGGGCCAGCATTGCGAATTGATGGCGCAGCATTGGGGGATCGAGCGCGAGGCTCAGGATCAACTGGCACTGGAGAGCCATCTGAAAATGGCAGCCTCTTATGCCGAGGGCTGGCAGAACGATCTGATGACGCCTTATCTGGGCCTGACCCGCGACAACAATCTTCGCCCTGATCTGACTCTGGAAAAACTGGCGAGTCTCAAATCTGCATTCGAGCGCAGTGCCAAGGGCACTTTGACAGCCGGTAACTCTACGCCGCTGACCGATGGCGCCTCGCTGGTGCTGTTGGCCAGTGAGGAATGGGCCAAAGAGCGTGGCTTGCCCGTGCTGGCCTATTTGCGCGACGGTGAGACGGCCGCCGTCAACTTCGTCAATGGCGAAGAAGGTCTGCTGATGGCCCCGGCCTATGCCGTGCCGCGCCTGCTGGCGCGCAACGGTTTGACGTTGCAGGATTTCGACTATTACGAGATCCACGAAGCTTTCGCGGCCCAGGTGCTGTGTACTCTCAAGGCCTGGGAGGATCCCGAATACTGCAAGACTCGTCTGGGGCTTGAGGCGCCTCTGGGGTCCATTGATCGTAACAAGCTCAATATCAAGGGCAGTTCACTGGCGGCCGGACATCCCTTTGCTGCAACAGGTGGCCGAATCGTTGCCAACCTGGCCAAGTTGTTGGCCGTTGCAGGGCAAGGCCGTGGCCTGATATCGATCTGTGCCGCAGGCGGGCAGGGCGTTACCGCGATTCTGGAGCGCTGACACAGGCCCCATCGCGAGCGCTCTGCTCGCGATGGGGCAGGTTTCAGAAGTCGAGGCTCAGTGCCACGCTGACGCCTTGTTGAGTCGTGTCATCATTCTTGCGCCAGTTGTAGCCAGCGCGCAGTGTCAGGTCGCGGCTCAGTTGCTGGCTTACGCCAAGGGTGGCACGGTTCAGATTGCGTTGTGGCGTGTAGCCTTCAAGGGTGAAATCAAGACCGGGCACGCTGTTGAGTGCCATGGTCACGTTCTGCCGATCTTTTTCAAATTCCCGTTCATGCGCGAACTCGCCCCATATCCGGGTCGAGGAAGTCAGCTCGAACGCGGTCTGCAACCCCACGCCCGCGCGCCGGGATTTGCGGGTCTGATCGCTGAAGGTCAGGGCTGTCGAACGGCTGCTCTGCTCCGAGTAGCCGTCTACGTCGATGTGCGCATAATCGGCGCTGACAAAAGGTGACAGGTGCCAGCGGCTCGCCGACCCCGCAATATCAAAACCGAGTCGTGCGCTTGCGGCCCAGAGCTTGCCATCGGTATCGCCCTTTTCCTGTCCCTCGCCAGCGCCCAGCGCGAACTTGCGCTCGGCCTTGTCGTAATCCAGATGCCCGCCGGATGCGGACAGATCGCCCCACCAGTGGTTGGCCTGATACTGCACAAAGGCTGTGGCGATGTAGCTGTTGAGCCGGTATTCCGAGTCTTGTGCGCCGGCCTCCAGACTTTGCCGATACGCTCCGCCCACCAGCCCGGCCCGCCAGTTTTCGGCGAACCGGTAGCTGCCGCCGACCGTCAGGTTATAGCCACGGCCATCGGCTTGTGCGGAGGTGTCCTGAGCATCGAAGTCGATCTTCTGTCCACCGGCAGCAAGGATGCTGCGCCACTGGCCAACGCCCTGCCAATTGCCCAGATCGCCGAGCCACTGGGAACGAAGTTCATCCTGTTGGGTGCGCAAGGTGCCGAGGGCCATTTCCGGCAGCAGCGTGGCTTCCCAGGGCGCGGCCAATAGCGAATAGGCGTAGTCGGCCAGCAGGCGCTGGGCGGCGGTGGTGGGGTGCACGCGATCGTTGAAGAACAGCCGGTCCGGGTCCGGCGTGGCGCTGTTCAGGCCATAAGTACTGTTTTCGTCGCAGCCTGAGCCATTGAAGCAGGTGCCTACCAGGTCCTGATCCGCTGCGAAGCCGAAGCGTGCCGGGTTGGCCAGGGTTTCACTGATAAACAGCGGTACGTTGAGCGGGATGATCTGGGCATCGATCTGCTGCAGGCGACTGATCAGTTGCTCGTTGAAGTCGGCGCTGAGGGCCGAGGTGATCGGTTGCAGGATGGTGCCACTCAGGGCGGGGGTCTGGCCGATGTCCGGCAGCAGCCAGACCATGATGTAGCGCGCCCCGGCCTGTTGCAGGGCCTGGACGCTGTCGGCCAGATTGTCGGCGGCATCCGCTGCATCACTGCTGCTCAGCACCCGGCTTTGCAGGAAGTCATTGCCGCCTCCCGTCAGGTAATACAGCGCGTTCGGGTCTGCTTGAAAGTTGAGGCCTGGCAGATAACCGGTCCGGGTTCGTAGCACGGTGCCGCTGTTGGGATCGACCACACTGGATTGAGAGGTTATGGCGTCGAAGATCTGATCCGTGCGGTCTCCGCCCACCGCCCAGTTATTGCCGTCCGGTATCCCCAGCGCCGCATTGACCGCAGACGTGGAGGCGTTCAGGTCACGGCCAGGTATGTTGAGCAGCGTACCCAGTATCGTCGAGGAGTTCAGCCCGATGATCTCGCCGCTGCCGTCCTGATAGGTCGGCCCGACCCGGTTGGTAAAGCGCAACGTTGCGCCTGCCGGCCCATCCTGATCCGGAAACTGTCCGGCATCGGCCAGGCTGTCGCCAAACACGACCATCGTGGAGTAAGGCATGGGGGCTGCAAATGTCGAAGTGCAGGCCAGGGTGAATAAACATGCCGCCAGGGGCATGCGCAGTGATATTCCGGTCATGGAAAAGCCCTTTTTATTGTTTTGTCACTGTAGGGACCCTAGCAAGCATCCTCGCCACTTCCAGAACTGAAAGGACTTACCGCCCAGTGGTGCTGGAACGGATCGAAAATCCTGAAGGGGGTGTTTCCGAAGGTTTACAGAAATCACATCGCTGCGGCTCACGCAGATGATGTGCTTGAGGCCGCGTCTGTGAGCTGCCCGGCGATGCTTTATGTACAGGGGAGGCTGGTGGCGTACGTACAGATTTTTTCGAGAAATTATCCATAACCTTGCAACACCTTTGAGATTTGGAAGTGCTGTTCAGTACTCCCAGGTTTCCACGGTTCTGGTGTGGGAAAGCGGATATTGAAAGCATGAATTGCGAAGGCGTGACATGACTATAGAGCTGCCTGATATCCGTATATACAGATGTACCGTCACTCCAAATCGCAGCGGGTTTGGCTTTATCACCAAACCCGGCTTACTGGCATTTCCATTCACATCACGCTGCCTGTTCGTGTGCGATTGCATCCAGGTAGGCGGCTAGTTCGTGCAGGTACACGAAGGGATGGCCCTGACGTGTGCCGCCGGTGCGGTTGACTTTCAAGGCGATACGCCCGGCGTTGATCTTGCGCAGCAGATTGCGGTCGTTCGAGATGTGCGAGAAATACCGCTCCCTGACTGCGCTCAAGGTTGGGCATGGGGTGGCGAACTCTTTGCGAAGCAGATCCAGTGTGTTGGTCATGGTCGATTACTCCCTGTGGGTAAAAGTCTGAGTCATGTTTCGTCTCTTTCCCACGGGCCATCGTGTCTTCAAGTGTTGCCTGGATGGCTCGGTCATCTGCGATGAGAGACGTGAGACAACAATACGATATGTATTGTAGGTGCGCAATACGTTTTGTATTTTAAATCTACGATCTGTATTGGCTGTCGTCTTCGTATTCCACATACCAGGCGAGATGCAGGGTGTCGTTTGCACTGTCTCGGGTGACGGTGACGCCTTCGGCTTCCATGAGTTGCTCGGCGATCTGCTCCCAGTGCAGAAGCGACTCGCCGGGTTCCCTGTGCAGACGAATCTGGTGTTCGATCTGAGCCTGGGGACTGGTGATGAGTGCTTGAATACGCTGCACCAACGCCAGATAAGCATCTTGCTGCGCGATATCAGGTGTCCGGGAAGACATGTTTCAATTCCTTTTTATACTGTATGTGCATACAGTAATTCAGGAGTTTTTCCTACGCAACAGCGAAATGTGTCCTGCCTGCAAGGCGCAGAAAGAATGCAAATGACGAAAACAGAAAAGCCCCGAAGATTCGGGGCTTTGGTCTGGAAAGCTTGAGCTAGAGCCGCATCGTCATCTGTCTGATGACGCCGATCAGCTTGCAGTCTTCCGTGATGGGGATCGTTGGATAGGCTGGGTTGAGGGGTTTGAGGAAATAGCGACCGGCATCCTCCACCAGCTTCTTGAATGTGGCCTCGTTACTCTCGGGCAGCTTGGCAATCACCAGCTTGCCAGGGGTTGGCTCAAGTCCGGTGTCGACCAGAATCAACATTCCTTCCGGAATGCTCTGACCTGCCGTAGCGGTCATGGAGTCGCCGCGCACCACCAGCCAGAAGGCACGGCCCTTGGCCTTGTAGTCAGTGAGTTCAAAGGTATCGGAGTAGCCCGCCGGGTAAGGCTCGACGGCTTCATTCCAGCCGCCTGCTTCTACCCAGCTGATCACCGGGTACCGATAAAAGCGCGAGGGTTGAACGGTAGGCGCAACGTTCTGTTGCCCCTGCTCATGGGAAGGGAGCGACGTTGCAAGAATGGGTAGCCCCAGCTCGCTCAAAAACCGGTTGATCACATCGATCTTCGGTTCACGCTTTCCGTTCAGCCAATGCCCTACGGCACCCGGTGTCACACCCATTCGCTCAGCCATTTCTTCCTGGCTGATTGACTGGTTGTCCATGGCTTGCCTGGCGATTTCATACCATTTCTTCATGCGCGAAATACTACAGCCTGTATGGGGTTCGACAATCGACACAGTGTAGTGTGTTTTTCTGGATTTAAAATACAAAATGTATTTTACTCGCAAAATAAACAATCTGTTTAATGGCGAGTGATCAAGATGATTGATGAAGTCGAAGCGGTAATGGTGAATTGGGGCGAGCAGCGGATGCGGGTTGGCCTGGGTGGGGGGCTGAGCAGCCCGATGGCAGGCATCATGGAATGGGGCGCTTATATTCCGCGTCGCACGCCGGGCTCACGAGCCTTGATCGGTAATGGCAGCGGCATGGATTACATCGGTAGCGAAGTCGAGGCTGCCGTGGCGGAGTTGGCACGTGGCTCGGCCAAGAGCAGAGGCCCCGAGTTGGCAAAGCTGGCGCAATACCGTTACGTGGATTTGTTGCCTGCCCGTGAGCAGATGCGCCTGCTCGGCATCAATGAGGGTGCCGACAGGACCTATCGCAACTGGGTGGACAAGCTGCACCGGCAGGTGTTGTCGATTCTGGCGGCTCGCAGTGCAAGTCGTGGTGGAAAGGACAAGGTTCAGGCTAGCGAGGTGTCAGGCCGCAAGGCGGGTTAAGTGTTGCTTTGAACCTGCTTGCCAGAATTGCCTTGTGCACTGGCGAACGTAGATGTACTTCACGGCCATTTCTGAGCCGTGTTCTATAAGAGGGACGCTGCTCCCTCGCTTCTTCTCCTTCTATCAACCTCCCCGTCCCGCATTTGTGCAGACTGTGTGGGAGATTCTTTGAATGTACACACCTCTCGCGAATGAATTCGCTCCTGTGCGGACCGGTGTTGTGCCTTGTTCGATAGGTGTTGATCGACCCACGAAAGGTCCAGCGAAATACCGTTTATCCGGGGCAATTGTCGAAGTCTGGCTGAACTCCGGTTGAAGTCTGGTCGAACTCGTCCCACCCCCAAAAAGGCCCTTTTCATCCTTTCCGGCGGGGGGTACAAAGGCACCACGATATGCGATTTGCGTCTGGGGGCAGCAACCTGGAACGTACTTCAAAACAACCTATTGTCAGGTTCTGGTCTTGCATCCAACCCCGCTTCGGCGGGGTTTTCTTTTTCTGCAAAGGCCAGCTTCAGAGACTCATGCCGATGTTGAAAGACTTCAGATGCGGTAAATGCAAAAGACTGCTTGCCCGAATGGGTGAGTACACCGAACTCCAGATCAAGTGTTCCCGATGCGGAACATTGAATCATGTGAAAGCCACGAGCCTCGAGTCATCGCCGTTGAGCGACATGTATGCGGAGTTTTCCGCGATTACTCATTTGACTTAATGAAAGGTGACATATGGAAGCAGTAAAAGTAGGAGAAAATTTCACTACCGTTTATCCAACCCGGATGACTCAGGTTGTTGATCCCGCAGCGAACACGGCGGGGGTGTATCTCCGAACGGCGACTCTGATTACAGGCGGCGGAACTATTAGTCTTTACACCAGCCGTACTGCGCCAACCAGACTTGGGGATCCTTCGGTGGCAACCATTTTTGGTGGCATGGCTGGCAGTAACAACTTGCAGTATCAGTTGGCTTATCCGCTGTTCATTCCCGCCGGCTATGGCCTCTGGACCATGTCCAATATTGCAGGAGCAGCTATTGCGCTGACTTGGGACTTTGCAGTCTGACGCAATATTAGTGCAGCAGGCCCTGGCTTCTGCTGGGGCCTTTGCATGCTGTTTCTTCGGTCTGGCTTGTTTGGCATCAAACATTCCTGAGCAATAAATCATTGCGCTCGGAAACTCTCTTTTTTCAACCCTGCTCCCTATGGCCGCCTTTGTGCGGCCTTTTATTTCACGCATTTTATTCACGGAGTACCGATGGACCCTACTGACCTAGGCCCAGGCACAGCTACCTGGCTGGGCGGGACCGGCACCATCCTGCTTGGTGGTTTTTTATGGCTGCGCAAGTTTCTTTCCAGAGACGCCGCCGACCGGGCAATGGACAACGCCGATATCGGCACTGTCCGGCGTCTGAATGAATTGCTCGATTCCGAGCGTGAGGCTCGCAAGGAGGCTGAAGCCCGGGCTGACCAGTTTGCCAGGGAGCGTAACGAACTGGCTGCTGCGGTGGGCCGGATGGAAGGCAAGGTTGAAGTCCTGACCAGCCAGATTTCCCAGCTCACTGAAAAGGTGACGACGCAAAGCGCCGAAATTGCCCGGCTGCGTTCTCAATTAGGAGGTTCCACGGATGGACAGATGCGCAATTAACTTCATAGCCCGCCACTGGTGGCGTCGGGTGGAGATCTGGGTGATCGCCGCCTTGCTGGCGGCGGGCAGCCTGACGCTGGGGTTTCAGGCCGGGCAATGGTCGGCCAACTCCGAGCACACCAAGCAACTGGCCGAAGTACGTCAGGCATACGACGCGGCCATGGGCAAGCGGGATATCAGCCTGGTCAAGCTGGCGCAGAGCGCAACTCAGGCGGTAGACAAGGCCGAAAGTGCCGCATCGGCGGCGACCGAAGCGGCCAATACCGCCAGCCGTGCGGCTGACAAGGCCGATGCGGCGCTTAGCAAGGCCAGACAGTAACCCTTCGATATCCGACATCTCTGGATTTACTCATGAAAATCACCCCGATTGTTGCTCATCTGCAGGCGACATGCCCGACCTTTGCCGGACGAATCAGCCCCGGTATCTATTGGAACGCTGCGCTGAACGGCACGACGTCCGGTTACCCCTCGGCCTACGTGATCGCCACGGGCGATTCGGCAACGGCCAATGACCTGGCCAACGCGGTCCGCCAGAACATCACCGACCGGATTGACGTGGTCGTGGTGCTCGCCGGTAACGACGAAGGCGGCCAGGTGGCGAGCGAACAACTGCATGCCGTGCGTGCGGAACTCTGGCGTGCGCTGGTCGGCTGGAACGTCGGCAGCGATTACGAGCCGCTGGAGTACACCGGCGGCGCGCTGCTCCAGGCCAGTACTTCGCAAGTGGCCTGGCGCTTTGGTTTCGCGGCGCAGTTCCAACTGGGCCGCAATACATCCGATCAGCCTGCCGAAACCTGGCACGAGGCTTTTCTGGATGGTCTGCCGGGTTTCACCGGCGCGACCTTCGAGATGGATTGCATCGATCCGGCAGATCCGAACCTGAAATCTCCCGGACCCGATGGGCGTATCGAAGTGAAGTTCTCAGGAGACGTAACACCATGACTCAACGCATCACTGTGATTCCGGCCCCAGGCCGTGTTGTACCCGATCCGGAGGCTGGCGACCTGCTGCCGGCCGAAGGTCGTGAAGTCCGATTCAACGCATGGTGGCAGCGCCGTTACAACGACGGCGACATCACCACTGCAACCGAGCAACCAACCACCAAAGCCGTCACGGCGTAATCAAGAGGAAGCCAAACAATGGCTATCAGTTTCAATAACATTCCATCCGATGTTCGTGTTCCGCTGTTCTATGCGGAAATGGACAACTCTGCAGCCAACAGCGCGTCGGCGAGCATGCGTCGCCTGATCGTTGCCCAGGTCAATGACGATGCAAGCGGTCCTGAAATCGGTTCGCTGGTACTGGTGCCCAGCGTATCGCTGGCCAAGAACATTGGCGGCCAGGGTTCCATGCTGGCCTCGATGTACGAGACCTGGCGCAAGGCCGATCCGACTGGTGAAGTCTGGTGCCTGCCGCTGCTCAACACGGTCGGTTCCAAGGCCAGCGCCACCATCACGGTTACAGGCACTGCCACCGAGTCCGGTGTTCTGAGCCTGTATGTCGGTGGCGTGCGAGTGCAGGCCACTGTCGTCAATGGCGCGACCGCTGCCCAGGCAGCCAGCGCGTTGTCGGTGAAAATCAACGCTACGCCGGATCTGCCGATCAAGGCCGAGGTCGAGGCGGGTGTCGTGACCCTGTCCGTCAAATGGACGGGTGAAAGCGGCAACGACATCCAGTTGGCCTTCAATCGCCTGGGTAAAACCAATGGCGAGGTGACTCCGGCCGGTCTGACCGTAGTTGCCACTGCTCTGACCGGCGGTGTCGGCACTCCGGATCAGGTGGCTGCACTGGCCGCGCTGGGCGATGAGCCTTTCGAGTTCCTGTGCGTGCCATGGACCGATACCACCACGCTGGATGCCTGGAAGTCGGCAATGGATGACAGCACCGGTCGCTGGAGCTGGGCCAAGCAACTCTATGGCCATGTCTACAGCGCCAAGCGCGGCACGGTCGGTACGCTGGTCGCCGCAGGTCAGTTGCGCAACGATCAGCATGTCACGATCCAGGGCGTCGAAGTCGGCGTTCCACAGCCGGTGTGGGTGCAGGCTGCAGCGCTGGCTGCGCGTACTGCCGTGTTCATTTCTGCTGATGCCAGCCGTCCGACCCAGACCGGCACCTTGCCTGGCCTGGACCCTGCGCCTGCCAGTGCGCGCTTCACGCTCACCGAGCGCGAGTCGCTGCTGCGTTATGGCATCGCTACCGCTTACTACGAAGGCGGCTACGTGCGCATTCAGCGTTCGATCACCACGTACCAGAAGAACGCCTACGGTCAGGCGGACAACTCGTACCTGGACAGCGAAACCCTGCACCAGTCGGCATTTATCATTCGTCGTCTGCAGAGCGTGATCACCAGCAAGTATGGCCGCCACAAGCTGGCCAACGACGGTACCCGTTTCGGCGCCGGCCAGCCGATCGTCACGCCAGTCACCATTCGTGGTGAGCTGATCGCTCAGTACGCCAGGCTCGAAGAAGAAGGCCATGTGGAAAACGCAGAACTGTTCGCAGAATATCTGATCGTCGAACGCGACAGCCAGGACCCGAGCCGTATCAACGTGATGTTCCCACCGGACTACATCAACGGTCTGCGCGTGTTCGCCCTGCTCAATCAGTTCCGCCTGCAGTACGACACTGCGGCTTAAATTCAACCTCAACATTCAAACCCGCCTTGTGCGGGTTTTTTCATTCTGGAGATAGAAAACATGGGTCAGAAAGTAGCTGGTACTTGCTACATCAAGGTCGACGGCACTCAATTGACCATCAGCGGCGGCGTTGAAGCCCCCCTGATGAACATCAAGCGCGAGACCGTCTTGCCGGGTTATTTCAAGGAAACCGACAAGGCACCGTGGTTGAAACTCACTGCGCTCCACACCCCGGACTTTCCCTTGAAAGCGCTCACCACCGGTGTGGACATGACCATCACCTGTGAATTCAAGAACGGCAAGGTCTACGTCCTGTCGGGCGCGTACCTGGTCGATGAGCCGGGCAGCAAGGGCGAAGAAGGCACCATCGAACTGAAATTCGACGGTAATCAGGGGAGCTGGCAATGAGTGAAGTCTTCGTACTGGCGAGCCCGGTCGAGGCTCACGGGGAATCCCTTTCGCAACTGACTTTCCGTCGCCCTACGGCGCAGGAAGCGCGTGCGATCAAGGCGCTGCCTTACAAGATCGACAAGCACGAAGAGGTGTCACTCGATCTTGACGTCGCTGCGAAATACATCGCGGTCTGCGCAGGCATTCCTCCGTCCTCGGTCGATCAACTGGACCTTTCCGATATCAACAAGCTGAGCTGGAAGGTCGCGAGTTTTTTCATGGCAGCGGCATCAGAGACCTCGAAGGCCTGATAGCCGTCGTCTACGACCTCGCGTACTTCTGGAAAATTGACCCCGAACTGATGATGTCCAGGGATCTGGACATCATCACCGAGTCGATTTTGCAGTCGCAGCGTATCAATCAGATCCTGCAGGGGGAGTGATGGCAAATCCACTCAAGCTTGAAACGCTTTTCAAAGGCGTCGATGAGCTGTCTCCTGCTCTGGCTAACATGCGCAAGAATGTCGATTCTTTCAGAACCGGGCTCGAAGGGTCCGGTCTGGGAAACATCAACCTTGCAGGTGTAATCGAGGGGAACGCCTTTACGGGCCCCTTGATTGCCGGAGTAAAGGCAGCAATCGGTTTTGAAACATCCATGGCCAATGTGAAAAAGGTCGTGGCTTTTGAGACACCGCAGCAATTCCAGCAGATGGGCACCGATATTCTGGACCTGAGCGAACAGCTCCCGGAAACCGCCAATGGAATTGCGGCCATTGTGGCAATGGGCGCCAAAGCCAGCGTGCCGCGTGAGGAGTTGAAAGGCTTTGCAAGCGATGCGGTGAAAATGGGCGTTGCTTTCGGTCAGACGGGGGCCGAGTCGGGCGAAATGATGGCTAAATGGCGGTCTTCGCTCAGCCTTACGCAGCCTGAAGTCCAGAAGCTTGCCGAGCAGATCAACACCCTGGGCGGTAATGATCTGGAGAAAGAAATTGCAACCATGGTTACTGCAATGGCGCCGCTGGGTGCTGTTGCAGGAAAGGCCTCCCGGGAAGTCGCGGCCATGGGGGCCACGCTGGCAGGCATGGATGTGCCGGCCGATGTGGCGACCACGGGCGTCAAGAGCCTCATGAAAACGCTGACCGAAGGCGGTCCAGCGAAAGCCGGGGCTTTCAAGGAATTGCAGCTTGATATCGATCAACTGAGCCAGGGCATGCAGACGGACCCTTCCGGAACTATCGAAAGCGTTCTGAGTGCCATATCCAAAGTTGATCCCGCCAAGCAGGGCGATGTGATTTCGAGTCTGTTCGGAGCCGAATCGCAGGGTGCCATAACACCGTTGCTGAAGAATCTTGACGGACTGAAGGCCAACTTTGCCAAGGTGGCAGAGGGTGCCAGGTCCGCAGGCTCCATCGAGCAGGAGTTTGCCGATAACTCGCTCAATACGGCAGTTGCCATTCAGCAGATGCAAAACCGCATGGATCGACTGGGCATCAATGTCGGTGGCATTTTCCTGCCCGCGATAAACGATGCGCTGGCCGTCATCGGTCCCATGATTTCCATGGTCGCTGCATTGGCGGCCGAACACCCCGAGGTCATCAAAGGCGTTGTAGGCGCTGCGATTGGCTTTGGCGTGTTGCAAGTGGCCGTACTGGCCGCGACCAATGCTGCTCGTCTGTTCAGCATGGTGATCGGTTTGTCGCCGGTGGGAATCGCCGTGCGCGCTATTGCCCTGGCTGCGGGCGCGCTTATTGCCAACTGGTCTTCTGTCGCACCGTTTTTTGCGGCCATCTGGGAGTCGATCAAAGGGGCTGCCAGTGTGGCCTGGGACTGGCTCAAGGCTGCGTTCGACTGGACGCCTCTGGGCATGATCGTGGCCAACTGGCAGCCACTGGCCGATGTTTTTTCAGCGCTCTGGGGCGTGATTGTGGCGTTATCCACGCCGGTTCTGGAGTTCTTGAAAACCCTGTTCGACTGGTCGCCATTGGGGCTGATCGTTGCGCACTGGCAACCGATCACCGAGTTTTTCGGTGGTGTGTGGGAGGGGATCAAGGCCTCCGCAGCGCTGTTTTTCGACGTATTGCAAAACCTGTTCGACTGGTCGCCGTTGAGGTTGATTGCAGTGAACTGGCAACCGGTCAGCGAGTTTTACGGCGGCCTGTGGGATGGGATCAAGGCCGCAGCGCTTGTCATCGGCGATGTGCTGAAAACCATGTTCGAGTGGTCACCCCTGGGGATCATCATCAAGCATTGGGAGCCGATCAGAAGCTGGTTCACGGACCTGTGGACGGATGTGCGGTCGGGCATCGACTCGGTATTGAGCTTTTTCGGCGTCGGGGAGGAGGGGATTCTCAAAGGCACCAGCAAGAAACTCAATGAGTTTGCCGAAGCACAAAGGCTGCGCAATGCGGGGCCTGGTGGCGGTACTGGCGCGTTGCTGATGGCAGATGCCGTCGACACCAGTCAGCGGAATCAACAACGTCTCAACGCTGCGACGGGCGTGCCATCGACCAGCCAACTGCTGGCTCCTCCAGGGCTGCCTGAACCCGGCAGTCTGCTTCTGCAAGGAGCAGCTGCTAATCGGCGTCTTGAAGGTGAGCTCAACATCCGTTTTGACAATGCACCGGCGGGCATGCGCCCGGAAGAGGTGAGGACCAATCAGCCAGGCTTGACGATCTCGCCAAGCGTTGGCTACCGAACAATCGGAGGAGCAGGATATGACTACATGGCGTGACAGGCTGATGCCCGCTTCTTTCCGGGGTATTGGTTTCTTTGTCGATACGGATTCTGTTCCGGTCGGTCGCAAAGGGCAGCTTCACGAGTTTCCACAACGCGACGAGCCTTATTTCGAGTCGCTGGGCAAGGAATCCCAAATCTATACGATGGAGGCCTTCCTGGTTGGCGATGACTGTTTCGAGCGTCGTGACAGATTGCTGGAGGCTCTTGAAGCCAGGGGGGCAGGCGAGCTTGTTCATCCGTGGTTGGGACGCATGCAGGTGCAGGTGGGCGGTTGCATCCTGAAGCACAACCGGGCTGAAGGTGGCGTCGTCAGGCTGTCGTTGAAGTTCTATCCGGATCAGCCGCTGCGCTTTCCGACGTCAACGGTCAATACCAGGCGTCAGCTCGTACAGGCTTCTGACGGCTTGCTGGCTTCGGCGCTCAAGCGTTACAAGGCGGTCATGTCTGTGGTCGACGCAGCGCGCATCAATATCCAGGCGCTGCGCAGTACGTTGTCGGGGATCTTTGCCGTGATTCAGCGGCAGTTTACCCCCTTCATGACGATCTACTCGGATGTGACCAGCCTGGTTCATTCGCTGGTCAATGCGCCCCTGGCGTTGAGCACCATGTTCTCCAGTTTCTTTGCCAGCTTTGATGGGGACAGCAGCAGTAGCAGTACCAGTACCAGCTCAAGTGCCAGTTTCAATGCGAGCACGGGGGCAGGTTCAGGCACTGGCACAAATGCCGGAACAGCTACCAGCGCGAGCGCGAGCGGCAACAGTTCGTCCGTCAATTACAGGGCGACGATTTCCGATGCCACGCAGCAGGCCGAGTCCATTGCCAGTATCAATCAGGTCAATCAGGGCGGCGGTCTCGATACCGGCTCCACGGCTCAGGCGACTGCCAATCTGGTTCAGGATGCTTTGCTGGTCAAGGTTGCCAGGGTGGTGGCGAGCATGCCGGTTGCCACTGCTGCGGTGCCGATCATTGCCACGCCGTCACTGGAGCATCAAGTGGTAATGCCGGTCGATCGTGCTCAGGTGCCTGTCGCCGATGACGTGATCGAGTTGCGGGACACGCTCAGTTCGGCCATCTGGGAGGCTTCGCTGAAAGCTGACCCGGAGCATTACCTGGTGCTCAACACTTTGCGCCAGGCCTTGATCCGTCATCTGAACGCGGTGGCTGCTTCCGGGGTACGACTGGTCGACATCAAGGTGGCCGAGCCGCTGCCTGCGCTGGTTCTGGCTTATCGCCGCTTCGGCGATGCTACCCGCCTGACCGAGGTCGTGCAGCGTAACCGTGTCCAGCATCCAGGCTTCCTGCCGCCAGGCACTCTGAAAGTCGCGCAGGAGTAACTCGATGGATAAGGAAAATGCTGTCACCTTGTCGGTGGGCGGTATGGATTACGGTGGCTGGAAAACCATCTCGATCTCTGCCGGCATCGAGCGTCAGGCCCGCAGTTTCACGATGGGCATTACCTGGCAGTGGCCTGGACAGAACATCACCCGGCCGATCGGGCAAGGCGACAAATGCGAGGTTCGTATCGGGGGTGATCTGATCCTGACGGGCTGGGTCTTTGCGACCCCCATCAGCTATGACGACAAGACGATCACCCTGAGTATTTCCGGGCGCTCTCTGACGGCCGATCTTGTCGATTGCACGGTGATCAACAAACCCGGTCAGTGGAAGGGCCAAGGGGCGCTCAGCATCATTCAGGCGCTTGTGGCTCCTTACGAGGTGGGCGTGGTGAGTGAAATCGCCGAAACCGGCAAGATTGCCGACCACACCATTGAACCTGCTGAAACGGTGTTCAAGTCCATCGACCGGATCCTGACGAAGTTTCGCATTTTCTCTACCGACGATGAGTGGGGGCGTCTGGTACTGGCCAGGCCAGGCAGCAAGGGGCGGGCAGTGGATCGGCTGGAGCTTGGTCAGAACATCCTTTCTGCGTCGGCGCCTCTCGATTTCTCCGGCACTTTTTCCGAGTACCGGGTGATCGGGCAACGCGCAGGCAATGACAAGACGTTCGGCAAGCAAGCCAGCGAGGTGTCGGCGCAGGCTCTCGATGCCAGGGTCAGTCGCAAGCGCGTTCTGGTCATCCATGAGTCGTCACCTGTGACCCCCGAGCTGGCCCAGAGCCGGGCGAACTGGGAGCGCAGCAATCGCATGGGCAAGGCGCAGGTCACGACCTACAAGGTACAAGGCTGGCGTCAGTCCAATGGCGATCTCTGGCGACACAACACGCTGGTGCGAGTCGTGGATCGGGTGATCGGGTTCGATCAGGACATGTTGATCTCGCAAATCACGTACAGCCTCGACGAGAAAGGAACGCTGACGACCCTTGTGGTCGGCCCTCCTGAAATGTTCGACGCCGAACCCGACGACCCGCACAAGACTGGCAAAAAGTAGAGAGCGGCAACGCAACGTTGCCCTCCCCGAAAAGGAAAATCCCAATGAGCATACTCAATCGCATGCTGGCGCGTGGCACGGTTGTGCTCGCCAGAGCCAGCAGCAAGATGCAGGCACTGCAAATGCATCTGACTGCAGGTGAAATCAAGGATGATATGGAGCACTTCGAGCCCTACGGTTTCACTAGCAACCCTTTGCCTGGCGCCGAAGGCATTGCAGCGTTTATCGGCGGTGACCGGTCCCACGGACTGCTGCTGGTGGTTGCGGATCGCCGCTACCGCCTGAATGCCCTGCAGTCGGGGGAGGTGGCGATCTACACCGACGAGGGGGACAGGATTCACCTCAAGCGCGGCAAGGTCATCGACATCGAAACCAACACCCTGAACGTCAAGGCCGCCGTGGCGGTGAACTTTGATACGCCGCAGATCACCCAGACCGGCAAGATCGTTTCCCGGGGCGATCAGGTTGCGGGCGGCATCAGCCAGATCAGCCATACGCACGGTGGCGTACAAGGCGGCAACGGCCAGAGCGGGCCACCCGTGGGAGGTGCCTGATGATTATCGCAGGCTCTCTGGAAGCTTCATTGCTGCGCTCGGTCATCATCAGCCTCTTCACCTGGCGTCGCGCCGGGCCGGATGACCAGATCGACGATGACGAACGTTATGGCTGGTGGGGCGATACCTATCCGGCGGTGACGGATGATCGTATCGGCTCGCGTCTGTGGCTGTTGCGGCGAGTGAAACTCACCGCTCAGACGCAACGGGATGCCGAGTTCTACGCTCGCGAAGCGCTTCTCTGGCTGATCGAAGACGGCCATGTGCAGGACATCGAAATCCTCACCGAGCGGGTTGACAACCACCGCTTGAATCTCGGCGTCGTGCTGGTCGTTTCCAACGGGCAGACCGTGCGCTTCAACCCATCCGAACAGTGGCAGGTGATCTATGCCGTTTGAAACTCCTACATTGCCTGCGCTGGTCAGCCGTATACAGGTCGACATGGCTGATGAAGCGCTGCGGCAATCCGATGCACGTGTGTTATCGCGTGCCCACAGTGGTGCAGCCTATGGGCTTTATGGCTATCAGCGCTGGATCGCCGACCAGATTCTGCCCGACACGGCCGATGACGAAACCCTGGAGCGGCAGGCCATCCTCAGGCTCCGGCAACCGCGCAATGCTGCGCAACCGGCCAGCGGCTCGGTGCGTTTCACGGCGGCAGCGGGTGCGGTGCTGGATGCCGACACCGTACTGCAATTCAGCGATGGTCGTGCCTATCGCGTTACCCAGGGCCTGACCACGGTGGCAGGCAATAACGTGACCACCGTCGAGGCGGTGGAAGCGGGCATTCTGGGTAACGCCGATGCCGGTCTGGTCATGACCGCCGTACAGCCCATTGAAGGGATTGACAGCAGCTTCACTGTGCTGGCTGACGGCCTGAGCGGTGGTACCGCCCAGGAAAGCATCGAGTCGTTGCGCGCCCGAGTCATCCGTTCCTACCGGGTCATCCCTCATGGTGGCAATCAGGATGACTACGTGACCTGGGCGATGGAAGTGCCAGGGGTGACCCGCGCATGGTGTGTCCGGCGTTTTATGGGGCCGGGCACCGTGGCGGTTTTTGTCATGCGCGACAATGATGCGACTCCTGTGCCCGATGCTGAGGAGCTTGCCCAAGTGGCCGCCTATATCGAGCCGTTAAGGCCGGTGACGGCCGAGGTGTACGTGCTGGCTCCGATACAGAGGCGCGTCGTCTATACGATCAAGCTGATGCCGGATACCTCAGCCGTGCGTGCCGCTGTCCAGGCGCAACTGATGGATCTGCACAACCGTGAAGCAGGGCTTGGCGAGACGCTGTTGCTGACGCATATCGCCGAGTCCATCAGCGGCGCGGCTGGCGAAACCGATCATGTGTTGATCTCGCCCGTCGCCAACGTGCAGGCCAATCCCAATCAGTTACTGGTATTCGGGGGGATTGTATGGTCGTCCTGAGAACTGCCAGTCAGTACGCCGAGCAACTGCGGGCACTGCTGCCTTCGGGGCCGGCCTGGGACCCTGAGCGGGTGCCCGAGTTGCAACAGGTGATCACCGGCCTGTCCCGGGAGTTCGCCCGAATCGACGGGCGTGCTTTTGCTCTGCTCAACGAAATGGACCCGGCCAGCGTCAGCGAACTGGTTCCAGACTGGGAACGGGTGATGAACCTGCCCGATCCCTGCCTTGGCCTGACCCCTTTGTTCGAGGACCGACGCTTGTCGGTGAGACAACGGCTGGTGGCCGTAGGAGGGCAGAACCCCGCTTTCTACGTCGACATTGCCATCAGCCAGGGCTATTCCGATGCCACCGTCACCGAATACCGAGCGCCCCGTATGGGGCGTTCTCGTTTCGGCAAGGCGCATTTCGGTACCTGGAATGCGCAATTCATGTGGGTCCTGAATACAGGCGGTCGCAAGCGCCAGGGGCGCCGCTTTGGCGCAAGTTACTGGGGGGAGCGTTTTGGCGTGAATCCCGGAACGGCTATCGAGTGTTTGATCCGTCGTGCGGCACCTGCCCACACCTTAGAGTTTGTCAATTTCAACTGAGGAGTAACACCGTGGACTATCCAAAAAGCGTCCCCAGCGTCGGGCTGGTAAATGGGAAGTTTGTTGATGAGAACACTGTTTCCGGTGCACCGGGATCATTGATTTCTGCCAGTTGGGGTAACGCGGTAACGGATGAGTTACTGGCCGTTATTCGGGCTGCTCAAATAACCCCGAAAGAGGATGATCTGGACCAGTTGCTGGAAGCCATCCGTTACATCGTTCAGAACGATGCCTATACCAAGGGGCGGGTTTACAACAAGGAAGAAATCGATGCCTTATTGAAAAACAATAATGTGGTGCCGATTGGCATGATGGTGCCGTTTCCAAAAGCCGCCATTCCGCCCGGGTATCTTGAAGTCGATGGCAGCCTGCAGAGTATTGCGGCTTATCCTGATCTGGCGGCTTATCTGGGAACCTCTTACAACCGGGCCGGTGACCCTGCGGGTTACTTCCGTCTTCCTGAGTCGCGTGGCGAGTTCCTGCGTGGATGGGATCATGGTCGTGGTGTAGATGGTGGACGAGAGTTAGGTAGTTATCAGGCTGACAGTCTTCAGGGGTTCCGACAGGAATCAATGAGACATATGAACGGAAATCTGGGGAACGACGATGGAGGAAGCGGTGCCACTGGGCTGGGTTTTGCAATGGGTACAGCAACACAGGGGGCCCGTCCGCGAAACCTGACCGGTGCCTTTGTAACTGATGGCGTGAACGGAACACCCCGGGTAGGTTCCGAAACGCGTGGTCGAAACATTGCAGTCATGTGGTGCATCAAGGCATGGAGTAATCCGACCAACCAGGGACATATCGATATTGCAGCCCTGCAAGCTCTTGCGGTTCAGGCTACGGAAATAAACCGGGGACTAATCAAATTATCCACTCAGGCCGAGGCGAGTGCAGGAGTGGATGACACAACAGCTGTAACACCCAGAAAAATGCGCTTCGGTTTTGCGATGAGCTTCACTAATGCTAGCGGGTATGTTCTGTTTCCTACCTGGTTGGGTGGCCTGCTGATTCAGTATGGCCGGGCAACTTTGGCTCCCGATACCTTTTCTACGCTTACGTGGCCTCTGACGTGGCCTGATGCGTGTTATGCAATTACCGGCGCGGTGCATTCTTCATTAGAACGTGTGGATGATGACATCACTCCGCAGTATCGGAATCTTACAAAGACCAGCGTTATTCTTGATCGCCAGGATAATGGTTTGGTTTATTCAGGGCTTCGGGATATTTTCATTATCGGGATAGGAAAATAATCATGTCTATTTTTTACTGCGCTGAGACGGGCGGTTTCTATTTGCCTGGTATGCAACCTGACGGAAAAGAGTGTAAGGAAATCACTGATAAGCAGCATGTTGAGCTTCGAGCTGCAAACTCGGCAGGAAAGATCATCCACGCGAATGCAGATGGTTTTCCTGTTGCAATTGAGGCCCCAGGTTTGACCTTTGAACAGTTGGAATCGAAGGAACGGGTGTGGCGAGATCGAGCGCTTTTGGCTGCGTCTGGCGTAAGAGATCGTCACAAGGATCAACTGGAGTTGAACCTGTCGACGACTTTGGATACCGAGCAATTTACCGCGATCTTGATTTATATCCAGGCCTTGCGCGATTGGCCACAGACCCCGGAGTTTCCCGACATGCTGTTTCGTCCCGTAGCTCCAGCCGGACTTGAAAGTAATTGAGCACACCGCACTGACGGAATGTTTTCTTTCTACAATTGACACGCCCCCTCACTCAGGACCTCGTTTACTCGCAGCTGTCGTGTGTAATCGATGGGCTTAAGGTCTTGCTGCAAGTTGACGACTGTCACGTGTCTGCAGATTGTTTTGGTCGCACCTCTAAATGTTCATGTAAACCGATATGGCTCTGTGTGTCTGTTCTGCCATGGGCGATAGAGTTGGTCCCCTCTATTTGGCGCTGAGCAGTTCAGTTGTACATGAGAGGTAAATGAGTTCTGGTGAGGCGTGCAGAAGTGCGCCTCACTCGGCAATGTCGGCGTATGACGCCGTTTTTATTAACTTTATCAGGAGTAAATTGTGGACTATCCAAAAAGTGTTGCCGGTATTGGACTGGTGAATGGGAAGTTTGTTGATGAGGATGTTACAAATGGAACGGTAGGGTCTTTGATTCCTGCAAGTTGGGGCAATGCCGTTACCGATGAGTTACTGGCCGTTATCCGCGCAGCCCAGATTAACCCGAAGGAGGAAGATCTGGATCAGTTGCTGGAAGCTATCCACTATATCGTCCAGAACGATGCCTATACCAAGGGGCGGGTTTACAACAAGGAAGAAATGGATGCCTTGTTGAAAAGCAACAATGTGGTACCGATTGGCATGATGGTGCCGTTTCCAAAAGCTGCCATTCCGCCCGGGTATCTTGAAGTCGATGGCAGTTTGCAGAGTATTGCTGCTTACCCTGACCTGGCTGCTTATCTGGGGACCAGCTACAACAAGGCGGGTGATCCTGCAGGTTACTTCCGTCTTCCTGAGTCACGTGGTGAGTTTCTGCGTGGATGGGATCATGGTCGTGGTATTGATGGCGGGCGTGAGCTCGGAACCTTTCAGGATCACTTACTGGCAGCTCATGCCCATAAAGAGACAGGTTTTGTCGACAACGTCGGAGCTGGCTCAGGTGCCAGTGGTGTGACCGGTAGCACAGCATCCCCTGCTACTTTTTTCGGCAAGGTTTATGGTGGCTCCTCTTCGACAACTGCAAAGGCTTATTTGGAAACGTCGTCTGGTTCACTTGGCGGATCCATTGCCGGTTTGTTTTCCGGGAGCACGGGCGGTACGGAAACTCGTCCACGCAACCTGGCAGTCATGTGGTGTATCAAAGCCTGGAGCGCGCCGACTAATCAGGGAAATATCGATATCGCTGCACTAAAGGCGCTTGCGGTACAGGCCACAGAAATCAATTGGGGATTGGCGAGGATAGCCACTCAGGCCGAGGTCGATGCAGGGGCGGATGACGCCACAGCTGTTACCCCCAGAAAACTTCGCAAGGGATTTGCGATCAGCCTGGGAGCGAATGGGTATATCGCTTTGCCAAGTTGGCTTGGAGGGCTGATTTTGCAGTGGGGGCATACAACTGTCGCAGGGTTCGACATCACGCATACCACAAGCTTCCCACTCCGATTTCCTACCACGTGCCTGTGCGCACTTGCTCAAGCCAGTAACCCGACTTCAAACGGCTACATCGACTCCGGACCTCAGGTCGTCGGCTTTTCGTCTACGAGCCTTTCCTGCTACATCCAGAACTATGTCGGCGGGGTAGAACCCCCTTATGGGTTCTATTGGTTCGGTGTGGGCTATTAATCATTCAAGGAGGCATCATGCAACGTTTTTACAGTTCAAGCACCGGCTGCACATATCTGCCATCAATCCATGGCAGCCAGATCCCTGTGGATGCCGTGGAGATATCCGAGGAAATCTACACGTCCGTGATCGCCAACCCGCCAGCGGGCAAAGTGCGTTCGCACGATGAGTGGGGCTTGCCGATTCTGATCGACCCCGTTCAGATCGTTGCGACTGCCGACGAGTTGTGCGAGCAGATCGACGCGGTGCGCCTGGTTGGCACGCTCGAGGCCTTGCGGGTTCTTGAGTACAGCCTGGCCGTCTCCGAGGCGCAAGCCTTCAAGGCTGCCGGCTACCCGGCCGACGCCGTTCCTCGTGCCGTGGCGGCCTATGCCATCAATGGCCGAACGCCCCAGGAGTCGGCGGAGGCGATTCTGCAGGCATCGGCGGATACCGCCGACATGCTTTATCAGATCCGTGAGGCACGTCTTGCGGCCAAGGAGAGCGTGCGTGCCCTGGTGGCTGCTGGTGAGCACGAGCAGGCGAAGGCGGTTGTCGTCACCGTGATTGATCTGATCAGGGAACTGACTGCCGGAAATGCTGGTGAACCGTTCAAGGCGGTGCAGTGACAGGCCTGAATGACATCCAGAAAAACGAATAGCCCCAAGGGGCTTTTTTTGTATGGAGGCAACATGCCCATAACCCAGCAACAACTCCAGCAAATCCTCCCCAACGCCGGCCCTAAAGCCGGCGTTTTCGTTTCCGCGCTCAACGCCGCCATGACCCGCTACAGCATCGTTACCCGCTTGCAGGTGGCAGCGTTCATCGCGCAGATCGGTCACGAATCCGGTCAGTTGCGCTATGTCCGTGAACTGGGAAGTGACGACTACCTGAAGCGCTATGACACAGGCCAACTGGCCTTGCGCCTGGGTAATACCCCCGAAGACGATGGTGACGGTCAGTTCTATCGTGGACGGGGGCTTATTCAGGTCACGGGCCGGGCGAACTATGTGGCGTGCGGGGAAGCACTGGGGCTGGATCTGCTCAATCATCCCGAGTTGCTCGAGCTGCCGGAGCATGCCGCCATGTCCGCGGGCTGGTTCTGGGATCGGGCAAGGCTGAATGCCTTGGCCGATCAAGGAAACTTCCTGTTGATTACCAGGCGCATCAATGGCGGCACCAATGGACTTGCCGAACGAGAAGCTTTTTATCAACGCGCTTTGCAGGTGTTGTCATGAAGGTTCTGGATCTGCGCGCAGTGGCTCTGGCGCTGTTGTCGGGATTGGGGGTGGGAGCCTGGGCGGCATGGCAATGGCAGGCCAGCAGCTATGGCCAGCAATTGGCCGAGCAGGCACAGATTCATCTGCAAGAACGTGAGCTTGCTTCCAGGGCCGTCATTGCCTGGCAGGAAGCTCAACAGAAACTGCGACGGGACATGGAGGCCCGTCTGCAAACCAGCGATGCAACTCACTACAAGGAATTGAGCGATGCACAGAAACTTCAGGCTCGCTTGCGTAGTCGTCTGGCTACTTCTGATTTGCGGCTGTCAGTCCTCCTCGCCGCTCCCGCCAGCGGTGCTGGAGAGCCCGCCACTGCCTCCTCCGGCAGCCTGGTTCATGGAATCACGCGAGCCGAACTTGACCCGGCGGCTGCTCAACGAATTGTCGCCATCACCGACGACGGAGACCAGGGACTGATTGCTCTCAAGGCCTGTCAGGCTTATGTCCGTGAAATCTCCCGCTGAACTCCCTTCCCCAATGCCGAGACTGCGTCAGCAGTATCGGCTTCCTCCCGGCAGACACTGATCTGCCACCTGAAAGCTCATCTGACCGGATACATGACCTGTTTTCCCCGGCACAATCATATTGCGCCGTGTGATTCGGTAAGTTAATGTCCCGAAACGTATAGATGAGACGCCTCCCGTGACGATTGTCAGCAAACTCTTGATGCGCGTTATCAAGGCCCACGCCCGTTGGCGTTGGCGCGCCTGACTATTTCTTTTCCGGCCTGCCCGGACCTGTACCTGTATGCCTTCGCTCCCCTGATGTATTTCGCCAGGTCACATGCCGGACCTTTGGTGGATACGCAAGCGGGCTCGACTCGGAAGGCCGAATAAAGTCAGTAAATTCAAAAGGTTGATAGCAACATGCTGCTGATGATCGATAACTACGACTCCTTTACCTATAACGTCGTGCAGTACCTCGGTGAACTGGGTGCCGACGTTAAAGTGATTCGTAACGATGAGTTGACCATTGCTCAGATCGAAGCCTTGAACCCGGAGCGCATTGTCGTTTCGCCCGGCCCTTGCACACCCAACGAAGCCGGTGTCTCGCTTGAGGTGATCACTCACTTCGCGGGCAAACTGCCGATTCTGGGTGTCTGCCTGGGGCACCAGTCCATTGGCCAGGCGTTCGGTGGTGATGTGGTGCGCGCCCGTCAGGTCATGCACGGCAAGACCAGTCCTGTCGTTCATGAGGACAAGGGCGTGTTCAATGGCTTGAACCATCCTCTGGTCGTGACTCGTTACCATTCGCTGGTGGTCAAGCTCGACACCCTGCCTGATTGCCTGGAAGTCACCGCCTGGACCGCGCTGGAAGATGGTTCGATGGACGAGATCATGGGGCTTCGCCACAAGACGCTGAATATCGAAGGGGTGCAGTTTCACCCCGAGTCGATCCTAACCGAGCAGGGGCACGAGCTGTTCGCCAACTTCCTCAAACAGACCGGCGGCACTCGTCAGGAGAACTTCTCATGAGTTCGCCAATGACTATCAAGACGGCGCTCAACCGCGTCGTCAATCATCTGGACTTGAGCACCGACGAGATGCGCGATGTCATGCGTGAAATCATGACGGGCCAATGCAGCGAAGCGCAGATCGGTGCCTTTCTGATGGGCATGCGGATGAAAAGCGAGAGCATCGATGAAATCGTCGGTGCCGTCTCGGTCATGCGTGAGCTGGCAAACAAGGTCGAGCTGCAATCGCTGGACAAGGTTGTGGATATCGTCGGCACCGGTGGTGATGGTGCCAACATCTTCAACGTCTCCACGGCTTCGGCGTTCGTGATCTCGGCTGCCGGTTGCACGGTCGCCAAGCACGGCAACCGTGCGGTGTCAGGCAAGAGCGGCAGTGCCGACCTGCTGGAAGCGGCGGGCGTGTACCTGAACCTCGATCCGGTCCAGGTGGCGCGTTGCATCGACAGCGTGGGCATCGGCTTCATGTTCGCCCAGTCCCACCACAGCGCCATGAAACATGCCGCCGGTCCGCGTCGCGACCTGGGGCTGCGCACCCTGTTCAATATGCTCGGCCCGCTTACGAATCCGGCTGGCGTTCGCCATCAAGTGGTGGGTGTGTTCAACCAGGCGTTGTGTCGCCCGCTGGCGGAAGTCCTGTCGCGCCTGGGCAGCAAGCATGTGCTGGTGGTGCACTCTCAGGACGGTCTGGACGAGTTCAGCCTCGCGGCACCGACCTTTGTCGCCGAACTGAAAAACGGCGAAATCACCGAATACTCGGTACAACCCGAAGATCTGGGCATGAAAAGCCAGAGCCTGTATGGTCTGGCGGTCGAAAGCCCGGCTGCCTCTCTTGAGCTGATTCGGGACGCTCTTGGGCGTCGCAAGACGGAACATGGCCAGAAGGCCGCGGAAATGATCGTGCTTAACGCCGGTGCGGCACTCTATGCTGCTGATCATGCCTCCAGCCTCAAAGAAGGCGTAGAACTGGCACACGATTCCCTGCACACCGGCCTGGCCCGGGAAAAGCTGGACGAATTGGGTGCTTTCACGGCGGTATTCAAGCAGGAGAATGAAGGATGAGTGTGCCAACCGTACTGGAAAAGATTCTCGCCCGTAAAGCCGAGGAAGTGGCTGCTCGTCGTGCCATTGTGACTCTGGCGGAGCTGGAGCGGCAGGCCGCGGGGGCCGATGCGCCTCGCGGTTTTGCCAATGCCTTGATCGAGCAGGCCAGAAGCAAGCAGCCGGCGGTGATTGCCGAAATCAAGAAGGCCTCGCCGAGCAAGGGCGTGATCCGGGAAAACTTCCAGCCTGCCGAGATTGCCAAAAGCTATCAGGCTGGCGGTGCGACCTGCCTGTCGGTCCTGACCGATATCGATTTCTTCCAGGGCGCCGATGCCTATCTGCAGGAAGCCCGTGCGGCCTGCAAGTTGCCGGTGATCCGCAAGGACTTCATGATCGACCCGTATCAGGTCGTCGAAGCCCGGGCTCTGGGTGCCGACTGCATCCTGTTGATCGTGGCGGCGCTGGATGACGTGAAAATGGCCGAACTGGCAGCGGTTGCCAAGGGTGTCGGTCTGGACGTTCTGGTTGAAGTGCATGATGGCGATGAGCTGGAGCGCGCCCTGAAAACCCTCGATACGCCGCTGGTGGGTGTCAACAACCGCAACCTGCATACCTTCGAGGTGAGCCTGGAAACCACGCTGGATCTGCTGCCGCGCATTCCTCGCGATCGTCTGGTCATTACCGAGAGCGGCATCCTCAACCGGGCCGATGTTGAGCTGATGGAAATCAGCGATGTGTATTCCTTCCTGGTGGGCGAGGCCTTCATGCGCGCCGAGCAGCCGGGAGCGGAATTGCAGCGTCTGTTCTTCCCGGAGCGTGGCGTGCCGGTCACTGGCTCGGCTCTTGATTGAGTCGTAGACCATGACGGTCGTCGACATCTGCATCGAAAAAGGCCTGCAGGCCGAACAGGACCTGCTGGCTTCGGTGTGTGCCGGTGACGCGGATCATGGGCTGCTGTTCTGGCGCCCGAATGATCGGGCGCTGGTCATGCCACGCCGGATGAGTCGCCTGCCGGGTTTTACCGAAGCCAGTGAAACCCTTGCAGACAGCGGCTGGCCTGTCCTGCTGCGTGAAACGGGCGGTGAACCGGTGCCGCAGTCTTCTGCAACCGTGAACATTGCTCTGGTTTACGCACAGCCCGGCACGGATGCCGACCGTGACAGAATAGAAAACGCCTACCGACGTTTGTGCCAGCCGATTCTGGATCTGCTGACCGAACTGGGTGGCCAGGCTTCTCTGGGGGACGTGGACGGCGCATTCTGCGACGGCCGTTTCAACGTCAACCTCGATGGCCGCAAGATGGTCGGCACCGCCCAGCGCTGGCGTCAAAGCCAGGGTGGAACACGTCCTGTGGTGCTGGCTCATGGCGCCTTGTTGCTGGATAACGAACGTCAGCAGATGGTGGCTGCGGTCAATCGCTTCAACGAATTGTGCGAGCTGGAAGCGCGAGTACGAGCCCAAAGCCATATTGCCTTGTATGAAGCCTTTCCCGAAGGCGGCTTCGATGTGCTCGAACGCTTGAACCAGTCTTATCGGCAGATGCTGGCCAGGCTCTGAGCAGCACCGGCGTCAGCGGGTTCCGAACACCACCATGGTCTTGCCTTTGACGTCGACCAGTTGCTGCTCTTCCAGAGACTTGAGCACGCGCCCGACCATTTCCCTCGAACAGCCCACGATACGTCCGATTTCCTGACGGGTCACCTTGATCTGCATGCCGTCGGGGTGCGTCATGGCATCCGGTTGCCGACACAGATCCAGCAACGTGCGGGCCACTCTTCCGGTCACGTCGAGGAATGCCAGGTCTCCGACCTTGCGCGTCGTATTGCGCAGGCGATCAGCCATCTGGGCGCCCAGGGCATAGAGAATTTCCGGCTCCTGGTGCGTCAGCTCGCGAAACTTGCAATAAGAGATCTCGGCCACTTCGCATTCGGTCTTGGCGCGAACCCACGCACTGCGCACGGTTTCATGGCCTGCCTGTTCGAACAGGCCCAGTTCGCCGAAGAAATCCCCGCTGTTGAGATACGCGACGATCATTTCCCGACCCTCATCGTCCTCGATCAGGATCGTTACCGAACCCTTGAGAATGATGAACAACGACTCGGATTTCTCGCCAGCGCAGATGATATTGCTCTTGGCGGCGCAGCGACGGCGTTGTGCATGAGGGAGAAGCTTTTCGAGACTCTTTATTTTGGGTGTCACTGTGATTGCGACCATGCGTGTATTCCGAAAAAAGACCCTTCGCCAAATGGCACTTTTATAGGTATCGGCTGCACTGGCATTCTCGCCAGCTTTTCGACGAGGGTTTGAGAACATTTGCGACCTTTCCTACATCTTGGCCGCAAAAAGCATTTTCTGAGGCCTCTCCAGCGGATTCCCGGGCCTGTGCTAAGCTGGCTCCCTTTTTTAGCAGTGGAGTCTGGTGATGAAGGCACGCATCCAATGGGCTGGCGAAGCCATGTTCCTCGGCGAGTCCGGTAGCGGTCATGTGGTGGTAATGGACGGCCCGCCTGAAAGCGGCGGTCGCAATCTGGGCGTACGCCCGATGGAGATGGTGCTGATCGGTCTGGGCGGTTGCAGCAACTTCGATGTCGTCAGCATTCTCAAGAAGTCCCGCCAGCCTGTCGAAAGCTGCGAAGCCTTCCTCGAGGCCGAGCGTGCAAGCGAAGACCCCAAGGTTTTCACAAAGATCCACCTGCACTTCGTCGTCAAGGGCCGCGGTCTGAAAGAAGCCCAGGTCAAGCGTGCCATCGAGCTTTCGGCCGAGAAGTATTGTTCAGCATCGATCATGCTGGGTAATGCCGGTGTAGAGATCACCCACGACTATGAAATTGTCGAACTGGGCTGATATAGACATCCAACGATCATAAAAACGGCGCACACTCTGGCAGACGGCTTCCGACGTCTGCATAATGCGCGACTTTTTCAGGCGCGGCATGCATTGGTTTTCTGCTGCTGCGCCAGAACAGACAACCAAAATCGCCAACGCGAAGAGGTGTTAACCGTCCTACGCAGCTGAGCGCCGCTCATCTGACGGGCATGCTTGATCACGCGGCTGGCGCCGCACACATATAGAGAGTTTTTAACGGTGAAAAGCAAACTCAAGCTCCACGGGTTCAATAACCTGACAAAGACCTTGAGCTTCAATATCTATGACATCTGCTATGCGGAAACCCCGCAAGACCAGCAGGCCTACGTCGAGTACATCAACAGTGTGTACGACGCCGAACGTCTGACGCGGATTCTGACCGATGTTGTCGATATCATTGGTGCCAATATCCTGAACATCGCCCGTCAGGATTACGATCCGCAGGGTGCCAGTGTGACCATTCTGATCTCCGAGCAGCCGGTAACGCCTACCGAAAGCCAGATCGAAGAGTCGCCAGGTCCACTGCCGGAAACCATTCTGGCCCACCTGGACAAGAGCCACATCACGGTTCACACCTATCCGGAAATTCACCCGGTCGATGGGATCGCGACTTTCCGCGTGGACATCGATGTGTCGACCTGTGGCGTGATTTCACCGCTCAAGGCGCTGAACTACCTGATCCACAAGTTCGAGTCCGACATCGTGACGGTCGACTATCGCGTGCGTGGTTTCACCCGCGATGTAGAAGGCAAGAAGCACTTCATCGATCACGAGATCAACTCGATCCAGAACTACCTCTCCGAAGATACTCGCAACGGTTACCAGATGACCGACGTGAACGTGTATCAGGAGAACCTGTTCCACACCAAGATGCTGCTCAAGGAGTTCGAACTGGATAACTACCTGTTCGGCGACGCGACCAGCAACCTGTCCGCTGAACAGCGTGCACAGGTCACCGCCAAGGTGAAGCACGAAATGCTGGAAATCTTCTACGGCCGCAACGTGGCTGTCTGATTTCACTGCAAACAAGAAAGGCGCCGATCAAGGCGCCTTTTTTGTGCGTGGCTGAAAGTCAGATCCGGTACGTGCTCTTGGTCATGACCTTGGCCAGGATGCTCATGCCGAACTTGACCGGTGCCGGAAAGCGAAAGCCTCCGGCGTCCAGTGCGGTTTCGGCGTGCTGTTCTTCGTCTATGCGCATCTGCTCCAGAATCGCCCGGGACTTTTGATCCTCGGCAGGTATCTGGTCCAGGTGTTCGTTCAGGTGCTTGCAGACCTGATCTTCGGTCGCGGCCACGAAACCCAGGCTGACCTTGTCGCTGATCAGACCGGCCGCTGCGCCAATGCCGAAGGACAAGCCATAGAACAGCGGGTTGAGCACGCTGGTATGACTGCCCAGTTGATGAATGCGTTGTTCGCACCAGACCAGATGATCGATTTCTTCTTCGGCGGCATGCTCCATGGCCTTGCGTACCTTGGGCAGCCTGGCGGTCAAGGCCTGGCCCTGATACAGCGCCTGTGCGCAGACTTCGCCGGTGTGGTTGATGCGCATCAGACCTGCTACATGACGAGTGTCGACATCGTTCATCTTGTGTTCGGGGCGCAGGATGGCGGGCGAAGGCCGATGAGAATGCCCGCTGGAAGGCAGCAACGTGCGCATTGCGCTGTCGGCCTGCAACAGAAGACGATCAAGGGGAGAGTAGTGACGTTCGGTAGCCATGGGCACCTCCGGATAGGTCCATGCTGGCCAGTTTACCCCAATCGGAGCGGCCAGGCTTGAGCTGCATCATCCTGTCGAACCCCCTGAACAGAGCACTCGCGGCCCCGACAGGATGCAAGCTATTGAAAATACGGACTCAGCCCGGCGGCCAGTTCATCTGGCGCTTGCCCAGAACATGCATGTGAATGTGATAGACGGTCTGTCCACCCAGCTCATTGCAGTTCATGACGACGCGGAAACCTTCTTCGCAGCCCTGTTCCCTTGCCAGACGCTGGGCCGTGAAAAGAATATGGCCAGCCAGCCCCTTGTCTTCTTCGGTCAGGTCATTGAGGGTGCGAATGGGCTTTTTCGGGATGACCAGAAAGTGTACGGGCGCCTGAGGGGCGATATCGTGGAAAGCCAGTACCTGATCGTCTTCGTAGATGATATTGGCCGGGATTTCCCGGTTGATGATCCTGGTAAACAAAGTATCCACAGCCGTTTGCTCCTTTTGGGTGGATGGGTCATGGCCGGTCGACTGGCCGGTACCAATGAGGTCGAGTTTACCGAGCGATAATTATTTGTCACTCAGCGTGGGCAGCAGGCCTTGTTGATATAGCCGCTGATTTGACGAACCAGCCAGCGCGAGCCCAGTCGCGGGCTGAAGGCCCATAACCGGTTGCGCAGCCGGGGGATGATAACAGCCTTGTTTTTTGCCAGCGCGCGCACGGTATACAGTGCCACCTCTTCGGGGGTCATCATCTTCTCGTCATTCACCTTGAGCTGAGCCGTGCGAAAGAACGGCGTACGGGTCGGACCGGGACACAGGACCGATACTTTTACCCCGTTTTTCCTTACCTCTTCGCGCAAGCCTTCGGAAAAGTGCAGCACGTAAGCCTTGCTTGCGTAATAAGTGCTCATCCATGGCCCGGGCTGGAAGGCAGCCACCGAGGCTACATTGAGAATCTGCCCGCCGCCCTGCAGCGCCATCAGGTTGCCAACGGTATGGCACAGGCGAGTGAGGGCGAGAATATTCAGGTCGATGAGGTCTTGCTCGGCAGCCCATTCCTGGGCCAGAAACGGGCCGCACGTCCCGATGCCGGCGCAATTGACCAGCAGGTCAATCTGATGGTCGCCATCTTCCAGCTCCAGAAGGAAGCCCGAAAGACGCAGCGGCTCACCCAGATCGCACGCACGAAACAGTACCTCCACACCAAAGCGTTGGGTCAGCTCGATAGCGATGCTTTCCAGGCGGTCGCGATGGCGGGCAACCAGCAGCAGATTGTGCCCGCGACGAGCCAGGGCTTCGGCCATGGCCAGGCCGATACCGCTGGAAGCGCCTGTTATCAGGGCGTAACGGGTCATGCATTTCTCCATTGAACGTATTGCAACCGGTATTTCGCGGACCGGCTCATGAGCAACGTATTGCTGACTGGCTGTTTAAAGCCTTTGTCCGGATACCGATGGGGCAGGCTGGGCTTCATCGCTGTATGAATCGTCATCATAGGGCAGGGACTGTTCGTATTCGCTGGCCGTGGTTTCGAGTTCGTTTTTCACGATATCGAGACCATTGTTGAGCACGATCGAGAGGATCAGGCTGATGAAGACAATCCATAGGCAGGCCAGCACTTTCACGGACCTCGAATTCGGAGGCGGTGGCGCACCATATTTATTGGGGCCTCCAGTACCCGGTACGATCATCATCAGGAAGGGAAAGATACCGCCTATGAAGGGAGCCAGGTTAAGCAGCAGGAGCCAGCCGCTCCAGCCTGCATCGTGCAGGCGTTGAACCCCCATCTGCACGCTCAGGACAAAGAATGCAGCGACGGCTACAGTGCTCAACAGTCCACCGCCCACCAGTGAAACGCTCATCACCGCAACGCAGACACCCATGGTCGCAAGGCCCGCGACTACCAGCACCAGGCTCCAGGCCAGATAGCGCAAGCGACCTATGCGGCCTTCAACGCTGAACACCTTGAGCGGCGAATAGGCGGGCAGGTCGGGTGTGACGGCTGCCTTGGGAGGCGCATAGGGCGAGGGGGCTGGCTCGGGCTCTGCAGGCGTGCGATAGGGTCTGGACTCGCTGACTTCATCCAGACTCAGGCTGATTGCCGGGTCGGGCTCAATGCGTGCTTCGACGCCAGCGTCATTGAGCGCCTGGATATATCTCTGGGCATCGGCCTGAGTCAGCCCGCGCTTGAGGGATACAGGATTGCCGTTGAACAGTCTCTCTACTGCCGAGGTTTCACTCTTGAACAACTGGGCCAGGTTGAGTTTTGCTGTTTCCAGCTCAACGCCATTACGCAATTGCCCTTCAAACATGATCTTGAAGTGGGTATCGGCCATCAAGGGCTTCCTTGTCTCGGTATAAGGTGCAGCGCGGGCAGTCACTATGGATCATGGCGTGGCTGCCCGATAGGGATCAGAACGGTTTGACGACGACCAGAATGACAACAGCCAGCAGTATCACTACAGGGACTTCATTGAACCAGCGGTAAAACACATGGCTGCGGCCATTTTCACCTCGTGCGAAGCGTTTCACCTGCGCGCCGCACATGTGGTGGTAACCGATCAGCAGGACAACCAGCGTCAGCTTTGCATGCATCCAGCCCTGGCTGAAATACCCTGACGGACTGAAGCTGACCAGCCAGCCACCGAAAATCAGTGTGGCAATCATGGCAGGCCCCATGATGCCTCGGTACAGCTTGCGCTCCATCACGCTGAAGCGTTCCTTGCTGATCGTGTCTTCGCTCAGTGAGTGGTAGACGAACAGCCTCGGCAGATAGAACAGACCTGCAAACCAGCAGACCATCGATACGATGTGAAGCGCTTTGACCCATAAAAAGAGCATTTTCGGTTATCCCCAGGTTCACGGTGGACAAATAGTAGTGGGTTGCGCGGTCATACGTCACGTTGTCGGTTGTCGCAGAGGCCATAGGCTCATATCATCGACGGCTTTCCAGTTGTTTCGTTGAGGGCAGGTTATGGTCAAGGTCGGTATCGTCGGCGGCACGGGTTACACCGGGGTCGAGCTGCTGCGTCTGTTGGCACAGCATCCGCAAGCAGAAGTGGTCGTTATTACCTCTCGCTCGGAGGCCGGCCTTGCAGTAGCCGACATGTACCCCAACCTGCGAGGCCATTACGATGGTCTGGCTTTCAGCGTGCCGGACGTCAAGACGCTCGGCGCATGCGACGTCGTGTTCTTCGCCACGCCTCACGGTGTCGCTCATGCTCTGGCGGGCGAGCTGCTCGCTGCAGGCACCCGGGTTATCGACCTCTCCGCAGACTTCCGCCTCCAGGATCCGGTTGAATGGGCCAAGTGGTACGGTCAGCCTCACGGCGCGCCTGAGTTGCTCAAGGATGCCGTATACGGTTTGCCTGAGGTCAACCGCGAGCAAATCAGAAATGCCCGCCTGATTGCGGTGCCGGGTTGTTACCCAACCGCAACTCAGCTGGGTTTCCTGCCTTTGCTGGAAGCAGGTCTTGCCGATAACTCCCGCCTGATTGCCGACTGCAAGTCGGGTGTCAGTGGCGCCGGTCGCGGTCTGAGCCTGGGTTCGCTGTACTCCGAAGCCAATGAAAGCTTCAAGGCTTATGCAGTCAAAGGCCATCGTCACCTGCCGGAAATCAGCCAGGGGCTGCGTCGTGCAGCAGGCGGCGATGTCGGCCTGACCTTCGTGCCGCACCTGACACCGATGATTCGCGGCATCCACTCCACGCTGTACGCAACCGTTGCCGACAAATCGGTAGACCTGCAGGCCCTGTTCGAGAAGCGCTATGCCGACGAACCTTTCGTGGATGTCATGCCGGCCGGCAGCCATCCGGAAACCCGCAGCGTGCGTGGTGCGAACGTCTGCCGTATTGCGGTGCATCGTCCGCAGGGTGGCGATCTTGTCGTTGTGCTGTCGGTTATCGACAACCTGGTCAAGGGCGCGTCGGGTCAGGCAGTACAGAACCTGAACATCATGTTCGGTCTGGACGAACGTGCCGGCCTGTCGCATGCCGGCATGATGCCTTGAGCTACAAGCTACAAGCTACAAGCTACAAGCTACAAGCACTTGCGGCTTGTAGCTTGACCGCTTGCCGCTGCTCTTCACTTCAATAGTTGACCAGTTTTCTAGGAGAAGCGGATAATGTCCGTCATTACGCATTATGACGGCTTAACGCCGGGAGATATCTGACATGAGCGTCGAATCCTTTACTCCTACAGCTCTGGAGTTCACCCCAGGAGCCGCGCACAAGGTGAAAACCCTGGTCGATGAAGAAGGCAATGATCGCCTGAAACTGCGGGTTTTCGTAACCGGCGGTGGTTGCTCCGGTTTCCAGTACGGTTTCACTTTCGATGAAGATGTGGCGGATGACGACACCGTCGTCGAGCGCGAAGGCGTCAGCCTGGTTGTCGATCCGATGAGCTTCCAGTATCTGGCGGGCGCGGAAGTGGACTATCAGGAAGGTCTCGAAGGTTCGCGTTTCGTGATCAAGAACCCGAACGCTTCTACCACCTGTGGTTGCGGTTCTTCGTTCTCCATCTGATCGTGCTCCATACGAAAACGCCGCGCATATGCGCGGCGTTTTTCGTTGTGGCTCAGGTCAGGCGGGATAGATGGCGCCCAGGACTCGCAGCCCTCTGGCCCCGGTCACGGTTGGCCGGTTGGCCGGTACGCTTTCCAGGCAGCAATGCGCCAGCCAGGCAAACGCCATCGCTTCGACCCAGTCCGGGTCTACACCGAATTTTGCCGTGCTGCTGACTTTCGTTTCAGGCAACAGCGCTGCCAGTCTGTCCATCAGCGCCACGTTATGGGCTCCGCCGCCGCACACCAGAAGCTCTGTAGTGCTTGATTGCGCCGCTTGCAGAGATTCTGTAATCGTCAATGCGGTCAGCTCAAGCAGGGTGGCCTGTACGTTCTCCGGCGCGATGGTTGGCAACTGGAACAGGTGATGATGCAGCCAGCCCAGGTTGAAGACTTCACGACCGGTGCTCTTCGGACCTTTGGTCAGGAAGAACTGATCGCTCAGCAATCCCTTGAGCAGCGCAGGATCGACCTGGCCACTGGCAGCCCATGCGCCATCCCTGTCGAAACTCTGATGACGCTGCGACTGAATCCAGGCATCCAGCAGCACGTTGCCCGGTCCACAATCGAAGCCGGAAACAGGGCGGTCCGATTCGATGATGCTCAGGTTGCTGAAGCCGCCGATGTTCAACACGGCACGACGGTCCTTGTTGTCGTCGAACAGCGCTTCATGGAACGCCGGCACCAGTGGCGCACCCTGGCCGCCTGCTGCGATATCGCGACGACGGAAGTCGCTGACCACGGTAATTTCGGTCAGCTCGGCAAGCAGGGCAGGGTTGCCGATCTGAATGCTGAAGCCACGTCCCGGCTCATGACGGATGGTCTGCCCGTGACTGCCGATGGCACGTATCTGACCTGCAACCATGTTCTGCTCTTGCAGCAGGGTCGCTACGCCTTGTGCTACCAGCTTTACCCACTTCTGCTCGGCAATGGCGGCACGTGCCAGTTCATCTGCGCCGCTGGAGCACAGGCCGAGCAGTTCGGTATACAGATCTTCCGGCATCGGAATGTAATGAGTTGCCAGAAGCCTTGGACGGTCATCCTGCTCCAATAGGGCGATATCTATCCCATCGAGGCTGCTGCCGGACATCACACCTATATAGAAGAAGGCCATGGATTACCTTTTATTGGAGGCCAGCGTGGTGGCCTTGTCATGGTCCATGCGCGCCATCAACGGTTGGCTTTGCTGCATGAACCGCTGTTTTTCGGATTTGGCGATCGGGTCCGCCATCGGAAGTTTCTGACCCAGTGGATCGACGTGCACGCCATTGACCTGGAATTCATAGTGCAAGTGCGGGCCTGTCGACAAGCCGGTTGTTCCAATATAGCCGATCACCTGACCTTGCTTGACGCTGCCGCCGGTTTGTACGCCTTTGGCGAAGCCTTGCATGTGTCCGTACAGCGTACGGTAAGTCTCGCCGTGCTGAATGATGACGGTGTTGCCGTATCCGCCGCGCCGCCCGGCCAGGATGACCTTGCCGTCACCGGTTGCCTTGATGGGTGTACCGCGTGGCGCAGCATAGTCGACGCCCTTGTGAGCACGGATCTTGTTCAGGATCGGGTGCTTGCGGCCCAGGGAAAACATCGAGCTGATACGTGCGAAGTCCACCGGAGTGCGGATGAAGGCCTTGCGCATGCTGTTGCCGTCAGCGGTGTAATAATTGGTATTGCCTTGCTTGTTGGTGTAGCGAATGGCGGTGTAGGTCTTGCCGCGGTTGGTGAAGCGTGCGGACAGGATATTGCCGGTGCCTACGGTCTTGCCATTGATGACTTTCTGCTCATAAACCACATCGAATTCGTCGCCCTTGCGGATGTCCTGAGCGAAGTCGATGTCGTAGCCAAAGATATTGGCCATGTCCATGGTCATGCTGTGGGAGAGGCCTGCACGCTGTGCCGACTGGGACAGGGAGCTGTTTATGACGGCGTGAGCATAGGTTTCACGTACGGTAGGCTTGCTGACTTCACGGCCGAACGTGAAACCGGCGTCCGTCCTGGAGAGGCTGATGGTCTCCAGTTCGCTGAGTTTGCTGTGCAGTTGCTTGAGCTGGCCGTCAGGGGTCAGTTCGAACTGTAGAACCTGGCCGTCCTGCAACTTGCTGAACTGCTTGGCCTGTTTGTCGCTGGCCATGACCTCATGCACGGTCGTGGCAGGCAGTCCTACCTTTTCAAACAGTGTCGACAGGGTGTCGCCCTTCGAGACCACAACTTCCTTGTGATACGGGCTCTTTATATCGGTCGCCGGGGTTTGCTGAGCTGATGCGTTTTCCTGAGTCTGATCTTCGCCGTTGTCGATCTGGGCAAATGGAGAAACAGTGCTGTCAGGTGTGGCTTGAACGGCTTGCTGAGCGTCTTGATTCTGTGCGTTCTGATCGGGTGCTTCCAGATCGAGAACCAGGTTTGTCCGTTTTGCTTCAACTTCGCTGGAAGGAAATACCAGGAGTGCCAGGCTCAGCAGGGCGGCGATGCCGCTGGCAGCGAGCAGGTGACTCTTCGGATAAAGCGGAGGCGCTTTAGGCGGTGGCGTGTCGATCATAGGTAATTTGACTTTGAAAAAGGTGAAATGGAAAAGATGAATGACATGATGAAGATGAAATAACTGTATAAAATATAACCAAAACCGGCTCGAAGCAACCCTGCTGACGTATCGGTGTCAGATTCGTGGGCGTGTGCCGGGCAAAAACTTGTAATTGGGCTCTGATCTTGTATGGTTGGTTCCCTTTAAATTGGGGGCTGATATGAAGTCGGTTGAAGAGCAGCTCGCGCTTATCAAGCGTGGCGCGGATGAACTCCTGGTCGAGGCCGAACTGGTCGCCAAACTCAAGCGCGGTCAGCCGCTGCGTATCAAGGCGGGTTTCGATCCAACTGCGCCGGACCTGCATCTGGGACACACCGTCCTTATTAACAAGCTTCGTCAGTTCCAGGATCTGGGGCATCAGGTCATTTTCCTGATCGGCGACTTCACCGGAATGATCGGCGACCCGAGCGGCAAGAGCGCAACTCGTCCTCCGCTGACGCGCGAGCAGGTTCTGGATTACGCCGAAACTTACAAGGCTCAGGTCTTCAAGATTCTCGATCCGGCCAAGACCGAAGTTGCATTCAACTCCACCTGGATGGACAAGCTCAGCCCGGCAGACTTCATTCGCCTGTCTTCGCAGTACACCGTTGCGCGGATGCTGGAGCGTGATGATTTCGACAAGCGCTATAAAGGCAGCCAGCCAATCGCCATTCATGAGTTCCTGTACCCGCTGGTGCAAGGCTATGACTCGGTCGCGCTGCGTGCGGATGTCGAACTTGGCGGCACTGACCAGAAATTCAACCTGCTGATGGGGCGTGAGCTGCAACGTTCATATGGCCAGGAAGCGCAATGCATTCTGACCATGCCTTTGCTGGAAGGTCTGGACGGCGTCAAGAAGATGTCCAAGTCGCTGGGTAACTATGTGGGTATCCAGGAAGCTCCTGGTGTCATCTATAGCAAGCTGGTTTCGATTCCCGATGCCTTGATGTGGCGCTACTTCGAACTGTTGAGCTTCCGCTCCATGGAAGAGATCAATGAATTCAAGGCGGCGTGTGAGGCGGGTGCCAATCCGCGTGACATCAAGATCAAGCTTGCCGAAGAGATCGTTGCTCGTTTCCATGGTGAAGAAGCGGCTGCAACTGCACATCGTTCGGCGGGTAACCGTATGAAGGATGGCGAGCTGCCGGACGATTTGCCGGAAATTTCGGTCGGTGCTCCTGAAGATATGCCCATCGCGGCCGTCCTTAATAAGGCAGGTCTGGTGAAGAACTCTGCGGTCGCTCGTGATCTGCTGGCTTCCGGCGGCGTGCGTATAGATGGTGAGGTTGTGGATCGCGCCTTTGTATTCAAGGTCGGAGCGACTCATGTCTGCCAGGCGGGTAAGAAGGCTTTCGGGCGCATTACCCTGGTTTTGGAAGAAAGTTCAAATTAACGGTTGACGGGCGATTTAATCTCTCTATAATTCGCCCCACTTCCGGCGCAGACGGAGCTGAAAAGTACTTGTAAATCAATAGTTTGCAAGTTTTTAACGGTTCGTTGAGTCAGTCTGGAAGGGTTTTGGTCGCGGTTGGATCGACAGCGGTGCGAGAAAGGGTTTGACACCGCCTTCGGGTGCTGTAGAATTCGCCTCCCGCTGACGAGCAGCGCGAAGTTGATCGAAGCGCAAGTGGTTGAAGTTGCAAAGG
>NZ_JAFGZD010000020.1 GCF_017165765.1 Pseudomonas capsici | reverse complement strand
CAGTGAGATCGGGCAGTTACTGCCGCATCAGTGGATGCCGGCCTGACTTACGCAAGGTGAGTTCGCCGGACGCTTACTCACCGGCTGCATTCGGTAGCGGTCGCAATACTGCCGCAAGGACTCCGCGTCATAACCCTTATCGGCCAATAGCCAACGGCATCTCTTCGATTGGAGGGTGTGCACATTCCCTCTAATCGAGGTCGGCCACGTAAGAGATGCCGTTGGTTATTGGCCGATAATTATGAGTTAACTATTAATGAGCAGCTGCAGCGGATTGCTGTGACTGTTGGCAACAACGGTTTTGTCGTCGGTGCAAATCCAAGGGGGAGCGCTAAGTGAAAAATATAAAATTGATGGCGGATTATCAGTGTCACCCGCTTTGGAATATGTCTCCCGATGAGTATGGTGACATAGCTCCTTGCGAGCTTCCTATCTCTAAAGAGCTTCAGTTGCGTCTATCAAAGTGGGCAGCTCTATACGACGAATCACTGGATGCTGATTATCCACCAAACTCTGGATTCAACAGCGAGGAGTTAGAGTGCGAATTCAAGCTGGAGGGAGAGCGATTGGCTGAAAGCTTGAGATGTGAACTTGGTCCGGATTTTTCTATTTTCCTTAAGGTTTAGTTGGTGAAAAAGTAACCGGCGAGGTAGCTGCTACTATGCCAACTCGACTCGAGGGGCTACAAATATAAAGTGCTTAAATCTTCGCCTTTGAGGGAATTGCTCCTGAATTCAAAGAGCTAGGGGGTCTCCGAACAAGTCCCGGGTATGCGAAATCGTCTGACTACCTGATCCGAGCTGCCCCTGAGCCAGATGAGCTTTTCCGACTTCGAGTACGTCGGCAAGCGCAAGCAAACCCGCCGCGAGCGAGATGGATCAGGTCGTACTCTGGACAGGCCTGCTGGAGCTGATCGAGCCTTTCTACCCCAAGGCGAGGGTGGTCGAAAACCTTACCCACTGGAAACCATGCTGCGCATTCACCTGCTGCAAAATTGGTTTTCCCTGAGTGATCCGGCCATGGAAGAGGCGCTCTATGAAATCACGCCCATGCGTCAGTTCGCGCGTCTGACACTGGTCGCGACCTCAGCCTGATTGCCGGTCGTGACCTGAATATCGGCGCGGCACAAACCGAAACATCGAAGGTACAGGGCGCGAATACCCAGTCCAGCATCACGCAACTGGGCGCCAGCGTCAGCGTCGGTCGTGACCTGATGGCCCTGTCGGGACGCGATATCAATGTTGTAGCCAGCGATATCGACGCCAAGCGCGACATCGCCATGGCCGCGACCGAGAACATGACCATCAGCTCGGCGGCAGACGAAACCCACTCCCTGTCCAGAAGCAAGAAACTCACCGTCCAGACCGACCATGTCAAACAGGTCTCCGCCGACCTGAATGCCGGCGGCAGCATTGCCCTGAACGCCGGTCAGGACCTGGCCGTCATCTCCAGCCGCATCACCGCAGGTGAAAACGCCAACCTGTCTGCAGGCGAAAACCTCAGCCTCCTGGCCGCACAGGACAGTGATTACTACCTCTACGACAAGAAGAAAAAAGGCTCCTTCGGCGCCAAAAAGACCAAGCGGGATGAAGTGACCGATATCCGCAATGTCGGTAGCGAAATCACCTCCGGCGGCGACCTGACCCTAGAGAGTGGCGGCGACCAGTTGTACCAGGTGGCCAAGCTTACCAGTGGCAACGATCTGACCCTTGAAAGTGGTGGTGGTATCACCTTTGAGGGGGTGAAGGACTTGCATGATGAGAGTCATACCAAGAGCAATAACGACGCCTTTTGGACCTCATCCAAAGGTAAAGGTAGGACTGATGAAACCTTGCGTCAGACGCAGATGGTTGCCAAAGGTGAGCTGAGTATCAAGGCCGTCAATGGTTTGAAAATTGATATTAAGCATATTGATCAGCAAACCGTCAGTCAGACCATTGATGCCATGGTACAGGCCGACCCGCAACTGGCTTGGCTCAAGGATGCCGAGAAGCGCGGAGATGTAGATTGGCGTCAAGTGAAGGAAATTCACGAGAGCTTTAAGTACAGCAACTCAGGGTTGGGCCCTGCTTCGCAGATAATCATTGCAATCGCATTGGCAGCTGTCATGGGGCCCATGATGGCCAGTTTTAGCACTATGGCACAGGCTGGTGCCATCAGTGTCGCGACAAAAGCAACCGTCAGTACGATTGACAACAGAGGGAACCTCGGGAAGGTTCTGAAAGACGTTACCTCAAAGGACAGCGTCAAAGGGTATGCGGTGGCAGTGGCTACCGCAGGAGTGGCTGACGGGCTTGGCTACAACCCTGCCACCGCAAGTGTAAAAACTGCCGCTATAAAAACAGTTGCTGATGCAACGATCAAAACAGCTGTGTATGGCGGGAGCTTCACGGACAATCTGGTAAGCGCGGCAGCGGGTACGGCAGCTAGCATCGGTGGTGCCGCAGTTGCTGGGAAAATCGGAGACTTGCCCCTCGCTGACGGTGGTATCGCCAAGATTCTTTTGCATGCTGGTTTGGGTGGCCTGTTAGCTGAAGCTATGGGCGGTGACTTCCGCGCTGGGGCTCTTGCTGGTGGCGCAAATGAGGTTTTGGTGGGGTTGTTGGGGGACAAGCTCCTGCCTCCAAATCTCATAGAGGGCACGCCTGAGTATGATCGGGCCAAGGCCAATTTGCTGGCCTTGTCACAGATTGTTGGCGTGCTTGGTGCAGCGGCCAACGACTCGGATGTTGGCATTGCAGCAGCAGTTGCAGCGAATGCTACCCAGTACAACTGGTTGTCACACAGAGAGATAAGGATTGCTGATGAGGCCCGGAGCGCGTGTGCAGCAAAGGGAGGTGATGTTCAAGGTTGTCAGTTAGCGATCACTCGCAAGATGGAGACGTTGCATAAAGAGCGTGAATATGAGCTGCAAGAGCGAGCACGCGCTATTCAGCTTCAGTCCTTGCAGGAAGGTGGCTGGTCTCTGGAGGATTACAACAAAGCCCTTTACGACGATTACTTTGCCAGCAAGGGGCTTGATAAGAGCGAGATAACTTTTGACGGATACGACCCTGCAAAAACGTTAGGCTACATGCTTTCCGAGAGGGGCATCGGCGCTGCCAACGCCCTCATCAAATGGCCAGGTGAGGTCCTTGGCGGTATAGTCAGTACCGTCACTCATCCGTGGGATACTTTGGCGGGAGCTGCGCAGAGTGTTTGGTCTGCTGCGGGTTCAGTAGCCGGTTGGGCAACCAGCCCTATTCCTGCTCAAGGGCTTGAGCGTGTAGGGGATCAACTGCTTGCACAGTCCGAGCAGCAAGCTGGCGAGCTTATTTTCGACACTGTCAGCGGCTTGATTACGACGACGATTGGTGGGGTTGCGGTCAAGTGGGTGGGGGGAAGTGGGTTCGTGCAGAAAATAGCGTAAATGCTACCAATGGTTCGACACCAAATAATTTGAATCCAAGTAGTTCCTTTACGGACCTTGAGGCTGGAACTTTAGTCGATAGAAACGTCATAAGGCCGACTTTGGGTATCTCTCGAGGTGAGTACTCAGCAGTAAAGCCAGGACCACTTGCCGATGAGCTTGCAGAAACGTTTTCTGGTGGAGTTTACAAAGAGGTTGTGCTGCAAAGCGATACTCTCCTATATCGCGCAGGCACTGCTGAGAGAGATTTAGGACAGTTTTTTAGCCAGGAGAAACCCAGTGGGATCATACAAAGTCGTATTGATAAGGCTGTGCTGCCTGTCTGGCCAAACGGTGCACAATCACCGATTGATACCTCGTTTGCTGTTAGAATTCCAGCAGGGACAACAGTTTATGTCGGTAAGGTGGGTGTTCAGGAGGGGTTCTATATAGGTGGGACGGAACAGATAGTGGTGGTTAAACCTTGGGCGATTGAAGGGGTGAAAGTCTTGGACGCGGAGCCGCTAAAATGAATAAATATGAGCGTGTTTTAGTAATACTGGAGGAGATGGCAACCCTCCTCGATATGGCCGGAATTAGTGACTGGGCTGAGGCTATACGACGGGCTGGTAGTAATGATGAGTCCGAGGCATCTATCTTATACAATACTGTGCTGAGGATGTATGGTGGTAGTGGTTCTCTAAATGATATTGTTCTTTATTTTGGTGGGAAAGTTTTGGTGCGCGAAAATGATAAATTTGATGAGTTGCGTTCGGAGCTTTATAAGTTGTGTCGATGACTAGGTTTTTATGAAAAGTCGGCGTGGGCAGATCGACGTCATGAGTGGCTAGAGTTCCGGGGTTTGGGGTATTATACCGTGGTTGAATTAGCGCCAAGGACATGCTTGTCTGGAGCTCGATCGGGGTCGTCTGCGGTCGTGATGGTTGTTGAAGCTCTATGGTATATGAGGCGTAAATCCACCTTCCGTAATTTTGGTTGGGTTTGTCGTGCTATGTTTTATATTGGCTTTGTTGGAGGTGCTGGTTCTATTGAGGGTGGGGTGAAATGTTTGATGTATAGGTCCAAAATTCAATTTAATAAGTTTTAATTTTGATATGTATTGCTGCTTTTTTTTTGTGTGGGTGTTTTTGTGGTCTTTAATTTGAGTATTTATAATGCTTTATTATATATTTTTCTCTCCCTCAAGGCGCTTCCAGTGCAAACCCTAAAACTCTTACTTCCCTTGTGCCTGACAACCCTCCTATCAGCCTGCAACACCACCTCCTACGACAAAGCCACCATCTACTACGACCGAACACAATTCTCGTCCCAAATCGTCAAAGACGTCCCCGATCTGAACACTCCGATCACCCAGCACGGACGTTGTTCGGTCATCGTCTCCACGCCTGGCTCGACCACTGGCCCATATTACTTCTGCACCTACGCCCTGACCGCAACCGGGCTTTATGTGCAAGGCTGGGATGCCAAACAGATGAAGTACACGGAAATTGCCCGGGTCGATCTGGCCGCACTCAGGACGGTGTCGCTCTATTCGTTTCTCAAGAACAAGCAGGTGCAGTTGACTGAAGAGCGACGCCAGCTTGCCTTGAGCGCCATGATTGATGAAGGCGGATATATCGATGGCGATGCAACTGTGCGTCTGTTCGATGCGATCAAAGGCAAAGGCGTAAAAGTGGTCGAGAGCGAGGGTGTAGTGAAGCCGCCTGCGCCAGCGGGGCCGATTTATGTGCCGTTGATTATTCCTCAGGTTAAGCGCTAACGAAAACTAAAGGGACGCGCCCCATGCGTCCCTTATATCTCACCATTACTTCCCCACTTTCTTCGAAGACATCCCACCCGACGGATCAAAACACTGGCTGTCATACAGCGGGCTCTTGCACTGCGACACTGCAGTCGGTGGCGGTGGTCTGTCTCGCTGGTATTGCTTGTAGCTTTCCGTCTCGTAGACATTGACCTTCGCGCGGCCGCTGATTTTCAGGTATTCGGTGGCTTTGAGGTTGACCTTGTGGGCATGGTCTACCGGTTCGCCCTGGCGCAGCATTTTGGGCGGGCCTTGTCTTTGGATGGAGGTGTTTGCGTCGCCTTCGGCGCAGGGGATGGATGCGAAGCTCACATGGCCTTCAGGTGAGGTGCATTTGAAGATTTCGCTGTGAGCGGTGCCGTTGAAGCTCAGCGCTGCGGCTGCCAGCGCCAGTGAAGGCCATTTCATGAGGTCTCTCCGTTGAAGGCGCAAGGCTAGCATTTGCACGGAGTTGCGGCTACCGCTGGTCTGTTGTATCGCACTCTGATGGCCAGTGGGTTTCTGACGTGCAGGTATCAGACTCAAACCGATCTGACTGGAGGTACGCATGACAGGCGATAAATCGAAGACTGGCAACCCTGACGACCCGGATTTCAATACGGAATCCCCCGATGCCGAAGATCCGCAGATGGACCCTGTGAAGCCTGCCAAGACGCCGGCCAAGGAGAAGGGCACCCAGGACGATTACCCGCCTTACAATCCGGAAAAGTAAGGCCAATCGTGTCCCTTTGAAGGCGTAAACAGGTCGATGGTGGGCTATGGCACCGCCAGCAAGCTGCCTCCCACAAAAAGCGGTCTACTTGTTGGCGTCCAGATACTCCAGCAGATCTTCCATGCGCTGGTCGTTGCCCATCCACCAGAGTTTCATGCGGGTGCCGGGGACCATTTCGCTGGGGTCTTTGACGAAGGCGCTGATTTTCTCGCGGGTCCAGACGATACCGGAAGCCTGCATCTCGGGGGTGTACTTGTAGTCGGGGTATTGCGCGGCCGGGCGGTCGATGATGCCGTTGAGGGGCGGGCCGAACGCGCTGCGGGCCGAGGGACCGATCTTGTGGCAGCCGGAGCAGAGTCGGGTAAAGACTGCCTTGCCTGCTTCGGCATCGCCAGCGGCCTGGGCGGTTGTCTGGATCAGCAGGGCCAGTGTCAGTAGCACGGTTTTTTTCATGTACGTCCCATGGGCATTTTTCAAACGCCGAAAACCACGAAGCCCCTGAGATTCTGTGAATTCAGGGGCTTCGCGTTTTTCTAATTTGGCGGTGAAGGAGAGATTCGAACTCTCGATACAATTTCTTGTATACACACTTTCCAGGCGTGCTCCTTAAGCCACTCGGACACTTCACCGTATCTCTTCAGACTGTTGTGTCTGTCGAGGCGCGCTAATGTAGTCGAAACGTTTTCCGAACGCAAACCTTTTTTCCAGAATTTTCATGCGCTTAAGCAAAAAGTGGCACTTTGGGGGCCGCCCCCGGCTTTGTAATGAAGCCGGGGATCGGTGAAGGGCAGTGAATCAGGCGCCGAAGCCGCCATCGATGCTCAGGCTGGCACCGGTGATGTAGCCGGCTTCCGGGCCTGCCAGGTAGGCCACGAAGCTGGCGATTTCTTCACTCTTGCCGTAGCGCGGGATGGCCATGAAGCCCATCAGGCTTTCGGCGAATTCGCCATGGGCCGGGTTCATGTCGGTGTCCACCGGGCCGGGCTGCACGTTATTGACGGTGATGCCCTGCGGGCCGAGGTCGCGGGCCAGGCCCTTGGTCAGGCCCACCAGTGCCGACTTGCTCATGGCATAGGGCGCGCCGCCAGCGAAGGGCATGCGATCGGCGTTGGTGCTGCCGATGTTGATGATGCGGCCACCTTCGTTCATGTGCCGAGCGGCTTCCTGGGTGGCGATGAATACGCCGCGCACGTTGATGGCGAGGATTCTGTCGAAGTCTTCCAGGTTGAACTGGTCCAGCGGCGCGACGGCGAGTACGCCAGCATTGTTGACCAGAATATCCAGGCCGCCGAAGGTTTCGGCGGTGGTCTGCACGGCGTGGCGGATGGCGTTGGCATCGGCACTGTCGGCACGGATGGCCAGGGCCTTGTCGCCGTTGGCATTGATGCTGTCCTGAAGGTCGAGTGCATTGACTTCGGAGTTGACGTAAGTGAAGGCAACGGCTGCACCTTCCTTGGCCAGGCGTCTGACAATGGCGGCACCGATACCGCGTGAGCCGCCTTGCACGAGTGCCACTTTGCCGGCGAGGTTACGATGCTGATTCATGGTGTTCTCCTGTGGGTTTGCTTCGTGGAAGACAAGTGGCGTTGATGCCGCCCGGTATTGGAGGTTTGAGCATAGACCTTGCCCAGGCGCAGTCACTGTCATGCATACTGCTGTGATCTGAACCCGGCCCGGAGGAGTGATTCAATTAAATGAATATTCATGCCAACAGCGCCTTGCTCCTGATCGACATGCAGCAGGGCATCAATCATCCGAAGCTGGGACGTCGCAACAATCCGCAGGCCGAGGCACAGATTTCAGCGTTATTGCAGGCGTGGCGGGAGAGCGGGCGGCCAGTCATTCATGTCAGGCATTTTTCCCGTTCACCCGAGTCGGTGTTCTGGCCGGAGCAGTCCGGCGTGGAGTATCAGCCCGCATTCGTGCCGCAAGCTGCAGAGCGCGAGTTACGTAAACAGGTGCCGGATGCGTTTTGCGGGACGCAACTGGAAGCCTGGTTACGCGAGGCCTCGATTGCTCAGATGGTCATCGTGGGAGTCGTGACCAACAACTCGGTGGAGTCCACTGCCCGAACCGGCGGTAATCTGGGTTTTGAGGTCATCGTGGTGCATGACGCCTGCTTTACCTTTGACGGCAAGGACTTTTTCGGAGCCCCGCGCAGTGCCGAAGAGGTGCATGCCATGTCGCTGGGCAATCTGCATGGTGAATATGCCACCGTGCTGAGCGCGGCAGAGGTCTTGCAGCGCCTGTAACTCAGGGGTTTTGCAGAAACACCACATACCCCCTGAACCACTCGTTGTCCTGCAGATAGTCAGGCGCCTGCCACTCGCCGCCCTGGATCAGACCGATCTTGAACGGCAGGCCGAGGCGGTTCATGCGTGGTAGATAGGCGGCGTAGTCGGGGATGCTGTGGCGGCCCTGGTAGGTTTGCACCACCACTTCGTCGATCACGCCCTTTAGATTGCCGATGGCGCTGGCGTCGGCGTTGCTGCTCCAGTCCATCAGGCCGGTAATGCTCAGGCGGTATTGGGGCGGCAGACGGCGGCGCAGGTCGCGCAGGAAGTCGACGTATTCATTCAGGTAGCGGGTGCGGGCATCGAAATCGATCTGGATGCCGACCAGTGTGTTGCCTGCCTGTCGCCAGCGTTCGACCTGACCGAGCAACTGGCGATAGACCGACTCCGGCCAGCGCAGAGTGTGAGCGCGATACACCACCCAGAGCTGTTCCTGAGGCAGCCGGGTCACGGCCATGCCCTGGGCGATGAAGTCGACCCGCTGTTGCGGATCGCGGCGTGAGCTGCTGATCTGGCCTTGCAGCACATACAGCGTCCTGGCCTGCGCCAACACCGGCTGCGAGTTGACGCCGCCCCATAACCAGAAGGCGTCGTAATCGGAGGCGTCCACCGCTGCCCAGGCATGAAGCGGACCCAGCAGCCAGAGCAGCGGCAGGCAACGCCAGACATTCATCGCGCTTTACCAGTAATACTGCAGCGATTTGCTCCAGCGGGTATCGGCGAACTCGCCCTTCAACTGCTTGAACCAGGCCTTGCGTACAGCGGGAGCCACGTCCTTGCCGTTGCAACTGTTATAGCCCGAAGGTGCATAGCAGTTGATCGCGCGAAACAGGGCATAAGCCTTGTCGTCACGGGGGGCCTTGGAGTTGGCGATGACCTGCTTGTAACCTTCGAGTCGCGAGAAGACCTCACCGGCAAATCCCGGAGCGGTGCCGCCCAGGCTGTCGGCGTGACGTTTCTGGTCGAGTGGCATGCTGTCCAACTGATTGCGCAGCATGAACTCGCCCAGGCAGTTCAGCCCTTGCGGGCTCTTGTTGTCAGCCTGCAAGGTGGCTGCTGTCTGAGCAATACTCGGACAGGTGTAGCCGGACTGGGCCTTGTCGCCTTGCCAGTGGAACAGGCCGAGTTCCGGGCCTTTTTCGTACACATAACCCAGGCTGTAACCCAGCTTCTCGTCGGGAAGCGTGGCTGGCAGTCGTTTGAAGTCCTCGGCAAAGTCGGCGTAGCGGCTGCGCAGCAGGTCTTTGTAGAGCAGCACGAACAACGCGGTGTTGCGTTCGGTGGCATCGGGACCTTGAGTGATCTGCTGGCGCAGCAGATCGGCGTCGGCCACATGCCTGAGCAGGGTGTAGCGCACCTGTTGCGACTTGATCGGCGAGTCCGCCGCGAAGACCCGGGCCAGTTGCTCATCCCGTTCGTAACTCATGGCCAGGGCCAGTTCCAGTTGTTCCCGTTGCAACGGTTGCGTGGCCAGCGGCAGCAGGTGCTCCCACAGGGACTGCGCGGCTTTCCAGTCCTGACGGGCTTGCAGTGCAAGGCCGCGCAGCATCTGCTGGCTGAAGCTCAGGTAGTCGAGTGTGGCCGGTGGCTTGTCCGGCAGCAGCGTCAGGGCTTTGGCCGGGTCGTTCTGGGCATAGAAAGCAAATGCAGCCTGCACGTACTCATACAAGGCTGGCTGTTCGGCAAAGATTGCCTTCTGCGCTTGCAGATCGGCTTCGGTCAATTGAGGCGTCGACTTTTCCCGCATCCACATCAGGTCATTGACGGCCATCAGCAAAGGCGTTTGCACTGCTTGCCGGTTGACCGTCAGCAGCTTGGTATCCACCTCGCTGACCAGCTCATCCAGTGAAACATTGCGCTGCGCATCGCTGGTTTGCGTCAGTTGCCGGGCGAAGTCCCTGGCGAGCTTGTCGGCGTCGTTGGCCAGCCAGTGAACGCGCCTTAGCAAGCCTTGGGCCGACGCGGCGTACTCGCCCTGTGGGTAGGCCTGCAAGTATTGCTCGAAGCCGCTTTCGGCCTGTTGCAGCCGTGCCTTGTCCAGTTGTTCCGTGGAGCGCTCGCCATATTCGTTGAAGGCGTTTTGCTGGGCATCGTTCAGCGCTGTGCGTGCGCTCATGTACAGCGCGGTCTGCTTGAGCCAGGGTTGTGTGCTGTCGGCAAGGGCCGCAAAGCCCTTTGCCGCTTCGACGAAACGGCCACTGTAAAAGTCGCTGGCGGCTTGCAGGTAAGTGGCGAATGCCTTGCCGGTGGAGGATTTCAGATCGCCCGGTAGCATGCCGGCCTGCTGGCTGGCGTCCCAGCCGCACACGCTCAGCAGTTGCAGGCGGGCATTGGCCAGCGAACGGCGCTCGGTGTCGCTCAGTTCCGGGCTGGCAACCAACTGTTCGATAAAGGCAGTGGCGCTGGCCTGACCATTGCTGCGGCAACGGCTGCCTTCGCCCTGCAGAAACGCGTCGCCAGCGGTTTCGCCAACTTCGTGCTGGATACCCAGTTTTTCGAGCAGCGGGCTCAAGCTTGCATTGGCTTGAGGGGCTGTCGGCTCGTCGGTTTCGCTTTCAGGGCGGGGGACTGCCGCGCCCAGACGATAAAGAGGAAAGGGCACCGGGCCATAGCCTTGCGCAAGATCTTCGTTGTTCAGTGCATGGGGTTGCAGCGCCAGCGCACCCTGATCGGCCAGCAACAGGCGCAGGTTGACCTGGCTGTCGTTACCGGGGCTGAGGAAGGCCAGGTTGCTGCAGACGTCCAGACGTTCCTTGAGGATCGTCCAGTTCGGGTAGCAGGAATCATCGCCGCTGGCCTGGGCCTGAGTGCAGAAAACAGAGCCGACAGCAAGGGCCAGAGCAGTCAATAGCCGGGTGCGCATGGGGGAGTCCTTGAGCCATGAAGGGGGCGTTGGCAATCATACAGGCCAATGTGTCGCTGTGTTTACAGTCTCTTTGCGACTGAAGTTGCCCCCCACGCAGCCCTGACGCGATTACAGCATCCGCTTGAGCGTATTGTCCTTGCGCACGAAGTGATGCCAGATCGCAGCAATCGCATGCAGGCCGATCACGTAGTAGAAGATCGACGCCAGCAGCTTGTGCAGGTCTTCAAAGCGTTCGGCGATGCGTCCTGAAGTAGGGAAGGGCCAAGGGATCTGCAGGTCTGTGAGTGGAACAGGCAAGGCGCCTTTTTCAACCATTACCGTGAGCACGCCAAGCACCGGCTGGGCGAACAGGAAGGCATAAAGGGCGTAGTGTGATGCGGTTGCCGCCAGTCGCAGTGCTCCTTCAAGAGGCGGCGTAATTCCCGGTGGTCGATGGCGACGACGTTCTGCCAGGCGAAAGAAGGCAAGAGCCAATATTGCGATGCCGACCCAGAAATGGCTTTGCACGACGAAGGTCCGGTATTCCGATCCCTTGCCGAACTGGGTACGGCTGAGAATCAAGGCATAAGCCAGCACAATCAGGGCGGCCATGATCCAGTGCAGCCACCTGGCCCGGGAGGTATAGCGTTCAGAAGACGGTAAATCCACTGTTGTTACCCTTGTCATGTTGTTCTCAGCCAGCTTCCTGACATTTTTCCGACCACTTGTGCATCAAGCAAACCTCATGCCTTGAAACCTAACCGTTTCAGGGCGTCTGGAGCGGATAACTGAACTTGCCACCGCTCTGTTCGCAGTCGTTTCTGGCCTGGGCCTGTTCCTTTATTTCGTAGTACCAGGTGATGACCTGTGCATCATCCGGAAGCTGTGCGGTGCCTTCACCTTGCTCTTTGCTGGTCGAGCGTTCATTAGCCAGAGACTCCGTGGTCGCGGTTGCCGTACATAACGCCACTGCGCCTTTCGGGCAGGTGTCGACCTTGCGTTTTTCCCTGGGCGTGGAGCCTTTGTCTTCATTGCTGCATGACCAGTCAATGGCTCCTTCGGGCACCCCTTTATATTCATAGCAGATGTGTGGCTGGACCACCGGAACCTGTGCACTGGCAGGACGTGTCACTACATCGCACGCCTGCCCCAGCGCCATGTTGCACAGCAGGCAGCCGGTCAGGGCCATACAGAGTCGCAGAGTCATTGTTGTTATCTCTCTTCACGTCTCGGGAACTGTCGATAGTGCGAATCACAAAGCCTGCATGAAGTTCATCCCCTGATGACGAGCGGCAGGCGGCACGAGTTTGACAAACGATGGAACCTGCGCATGCGCCCGGCTTCATATGACTTGAATGTCGTGAAGGAGCGAGCCTTGACCAGTGCCAATCCCCCTGTAGGCAACATCACGCCGGTGTCAGCGAACATTTCATTGAATGTGCTGACCATGAACATGCATATGGGCTTCGGCATCTTCAACCGCCGCTTCATTCTGCCTGAGCTGCGCGAGGCGGTACGCAGTGTGTCCGCCGATATCGTGTTCCTGCAGGAAGTCCATGGCGAGCACCAGAGCCATGCCCGGAGGATCAAGGACTGGCCGACGATTTCGCAGTACGAGTTTCTGGCCGACAGCATGTGGAAGGACTTTGCCTATGGGCGCAATGCGGTATACCCGGAAGGGGATCACGGCAATGCGCTGCTGTCCAAATACCCCATCGTCCAGCACGAAAACCTCGATATTTCCATTCACGGCACTGAAGAGCGCGGGTTATTGCACTGCATCCTTGAGGTCCCGCATTACGGGCATGTTCATGCGGTCTGTGTGCATCTTGGGCTTTTTGAAAGTCACCGGCGACAACAGCTCAAGCTGCTGGCCGGGTTGATGGAGCGTCTGCCGGCCGGTGTGCCGGTGATTGTCGCCGGGGATTTCAACGACTGGCGTCAGCGCGCCGATGCGTTGTTGCAGGGGACCGGGCTGCATGAGGTCTTCGTCGAGCGTTTCGGTGCGCCGGCCAAGAGCTTCCCGGCCCGCTGGCCTTTGCTGAGGCTCGATCGGATTTACGTACGCAACGCGACCACCCACAGGCCCAGAGTGCTGTCCAACCGGCCCTGGTCCCATCTTTCCGATCATGCACCCTTGGCGGTGGAGGTAACTTTATGAGCAGCAATGCCAGGGAGCAGCAGGGGCAGTGGCGCGATGGTAATTGCGTGGAGCTGTTGATCAACGGTGAGGATTTCTTTTCCCGGGTCTTCGAGTGCATTCGTGCGGCCCGCAAGGAAGTGCTGGTCGAGACCTTCATCATTTTCGAGGACCGCATCGGCAAGGGCTTGCAGCAGGCCCTGATCGAGGCCGCGAACAATGGGGCGAGGGTCGTGGTGACAGTGGACGACTATGGCACTTCGGACCTGAGTTCCGGGTTTGTCAAAGCCATGATCGAGGCAGGCATCCAGATCCAGTTGTTCGATCCGCGCCCGCGCTTCATGGGGATGCGCACCAACCTGTTCCGACGCCTGCATCGCAAGGTGGTGGTGATCGACGGTGAGCTGGGATTCATCGGCGGCATCAACTACAGCGTCGATCACATGACCGATACCGGGCTCACTGCCAAGCAGGATTATGCCGTGCTGGTCCGTGGCCCGATTCTCGCCGATATCCATCGCAGCGCGTTGCACATGCTCAACCCGGCAGTGCGTGCCACGCTGAAGCAGATACCCCTGAAGCTGAAGTATGCCGGCAGTGCCCGGATGCTGCTGGCCGAGCGCGACAACAGCAATCATACCACCGATATCGAGGAGCAATACCTCAAGGCCATTCGGGGTGCGACCCAGCGAATCACCATTGCCAACGCCTACTTCTTCCCCAGCTATCGCTTCCTGCGCGAGTTGCGCAATGCGTCACGGCGTGGGGTGAAGGTCACGCTGATCCTGCAGGGGCAGCCGGACATGCCGTTCGTGCGGGTCTGTTCGCGTCTGACTTATACCTATCTGCTGCGCGATGGCGTGGTGATTCACGAGTACAAGCAACGGGCTTTGCACGGCAAGGTCGCGCTGATCGACCGCGAATGGTCAACCATCGGCTCCAGCAATCTGGACCCGCTGAGTCTGGCGCTGAATCTGGAGGCCAATCTGTTCATTCGTGACCAGGGCCTCAACCAGCACTTGCATGAGCACTTGTGCGAACTCGCTGCTGCTCACAGCACCCAGATCAACCTCAAGGGCGCGGCTCGCGGTCAGTGGTGGCGTGCGCCGATGATTTTTCTGTGTTTCCACTTCCTGCGGCATTTTCCGGCCATCGCCGGGTTGTTTCCGGTCCACGGCATGCGCCTCAAGCCGATCAGGGCTGGAGATGTAATGCCCGAGGCGCGGGTTATCGATCAGCAGGCTCATCAGGATTTGCCGGACAGGGAGCAATCTTCATGACTCAGGTCGCCCAGGCATCAGCCAATAATGCTCACGGAACCCGCTGGAAGTGGGCCAAGCGTGTCTTGAACCTGTTTTTCTTCATCGCCGTGCCGGTGTTGCTGTTCATGCTGGTCAAGAACCTTGACTGGCAGGAAGTCAGCCACGCCTTGCAGTCCTACAAGGCCAGTACCCTGGGCCTTGCGGTACTGGTGGCGCTGGCCAGTTACCTGACGTATTGCGGGTTCGACATCCTGGCGCGCTTCTATACGGGCCATAAGTTGTCGATCCAGCAGATCGTTCCGGTCACCTTTGTCTGCTACGCCTTCAACCTCAACCTGAGTTCCTGGGTGGGCGGGATTGCCTTGCGTTATCGCCTGTATTCCCGGCTGGGGCTGGATGTACCGACCATCACCCGGATTCTGAGCTTCAGTCTGATCACCAACTGGCTGGGTTACATGTTACTGGCAGGGGCCGTGTTTGCGATGGGCTTCCCCAAGTTGCCCAAGGCCTGGGAGGTCGGTACGACTTCCCTGCAACTGATCGGCGTGGGTCTGCTGGTGCTGTGCTTTTGCTACCTGCTGGCATGCCGCTTTTCCAAACGCCGCTCCTGGAATCTGCGGGGCCAGGAAATCGTTCTGCCATCCCTCGGGCAGGCCTTGATGCAGGCCAGCCTCGGGGCCTTGAACTGGTCGTTGATGGCGATGGTGATTTATACCCTGTTGCCGGATAACGCGTTCTATCCGGCGATATTGGGGGTACTGTTGATCAGCAGTATCGCAGGCGTCATTACCCACATACCGGCGGGTCTCGGCGTGCTGGAAACCGTGTTCATTACCTTGCTGGCTCAGGAGTTTTCCAAAGGCAGCCTGCTGGCCGGGCTGATCGGCTACCGGGCGATTTACTTCCTGTTGCCTCTGCTGATTGCTCTGCTGGTGTATGTGGTGCTGGAGAAAAAGGCGAAGCAGCTCAGCGCAAAGAACCAGCAGCGGATGTGAAGTGGGAGGGGCCTTGGCCGCGACAGCACATCTTCAGTACTGAATGTGCTGTCGCGACCAAGGCCTCTTGAAGTGGCGGCTATCTGTCAGTGCCCCACATCCTGACGCGCAAACATTTTCACCGCATCGACCGCATGGCTGGTGCCTTCGCTGATCTTTACGATCACAGAGCCGGCCTGATCCGCCAGGTCGACACCCTTGACCGCGTTACTGCGGGTGTTCTCCATGCTGTCGATGGCCTGGCGGGTTTCGTTCTGGATCACACCGATCATCTCCGAAATTTCGGCAGTGGAACGGCTGGTGCGTCCGGCCAGTTGGCGGACCTCATCGGCCACTACCGCAAAACCGCGTCCCTGATCACCGGCACGAGCAGCTTCGATTGCTGCGTTCAGCGCCAGCAGGTTGGTCTGTTCGGCAATGCTGCGGATGGTGTTGACGATGGTGGTGATCTGCTCCGAGCGCTCGCCCAACTGGGTGATGATGCGTGACGAGTCCTCGATATTCACCGAGATCTGGCGCATCTCGGTCGCGGCCTGGTGGATCACCTGAGAGCCTTGTTCGGTGACTTTCTGGGTCTGGACCGAGATGTGATAGGCCTGTGCAGCGCTGCTGGTATCGCGCTCATGCTGTTCGACCCGGTCTGTGATATCCGAGGCGAACTTGATGATTTTCCAGAGCTTCCCGTCGGTGTCGTATACGGGGTTGTAACTGGCTTCCAGCCAGATAATCCGCCCATGGCGGTTGACTCGCTTGAACTGACCGCTGAAGAACTCACCCTTGTTCAGGCGTTTCCAGAAGTCTGCATATTCGCTGCTGCCGGTGATTTCCGGTGGGCACAACAGTTTGTGACTCTTGCCGACCAACTCTTTTTCGCTGTAACCCATCAGATTCGTCAGGTTGCTGTTGGCGCACAGGATCCGGCCTTCCAGATCGAACTCGATCACAGCCATTGCTCGGTCGAGGGCCTGAAGCTTGTTTTTCGCTTCGCTGTCGGCCTTGACCTTGGCGGTGATGTCCAATGCGTACTTGACGATCTTCACGGTCTTGCCCGACTCATCCTTGATCGGGTTGTAACTGGCTTCCAGCCATACCGTCTGGCCGTTGCCGGCCACACGACGGAAAGTCGCGGAGACAAACTCTCCCGCCCTGAGGCGATTCCACAACTGGCTGTATTCGGCACTGCGGGCGTATTCGGGTGGGCAGAATTTGCGGTGTTCCTTGCCCAGCACGTCTTCGCGCCGGTAATGCATGGTGTTCAGGAAGTTGTCATTGACAGTAAGTACAACGCCATTGAGATCGAATTCGATGATGGCCATCGAACGATCGAGGGCTTTCAATAGCCAGGCCTGTTGATCAATGGTTTGCTGGAGGGCAGTTAATTCTTTCTTGTTTGAATTAAATAGCATGGCGGCGTGGCTCAGGAGGAAGTTGCAATGGGAGTTCCCGTCCTTCGGCCTGCGGTGCGTAGGGCACTCGTGCGTATCCTTCTGCGATGATGGCACTATAGGTGGCACTTCGGGCGTTTGTACAACGGATTGTGAAAAAAACATTCAGATGATAACGATGATCAACTTTGTAGATAATACGAGCATTGTTTTGTGTTGGATCACTGAAAAGTTTTATTCAAATGAATATGTCCCGGATTTCCTTGACGCCAATAAAAAGCTGGCAGCCTCTTTATAAAGGCTGCGCCGTGAAAGATGGTTTCAGTCCTCGAACCCCGCCTGCTCATGAATCTCGTCCACCTTCAATTCCAGGCGATAGGCCACGGCGATGAACAGCGCCTGACACAGGCAGAGCGTGGCACTCAACGACCTGAAGGCGAATGAGCTGCCCTCATTGACCAGCAGCACCGAATTGGCCCGCTTGGCCAGGGGCGAGAGGTTGCTGTCGGTGATGATCAGCGTCTTGGCCTGATTGTGCTGGGCGATGCGCAGGCAATGCTGGGTTTCCTTGCCGTAGGGCGTGAAGCTGATGGCAATGACCAGATCATTGGCCCGCACACTGCGCATCTGTTCCCGGTAACTGCCGCCCAGGCCGGAAATCAGATGGATGCGCTTGTTGGTGTGTTGCAGGTTGTAGACCAGATAATCGGCCACGGCGAACGAGCGGCGTACACCAACCACGTAGATATTGTCGGCATTGACCACCAGATCCACGGCTTTCTCGAATTCGTCGTCGTCCAGATCCGCGCCCAGTCGCTCCAGGCCCGACAAGGTGGCATTCACGCATTCGCGAGCCAGATCGCCGCCTCGGGCTTTCTGTGACTTGTTGGCGATCATGTTGCGAATGCGTTGCTGGTAATTCTGAACCGGTGTGGTTTTGTGGGTGTAAGCCTCGCGGAACAGCGCCTGCATTTCACTGAAACCACTGAAGCCGAAGCGCTGTGAAAAGCGCACGATGGCTGAAGGATGAACTTCGCATTCCCGGGCGATATCGCTGATGCGATCGACCATGATCCGGTCGCTCTGCTGGCTCATGTAGCTGGCGATACGTTTGAGCTGACGTGGCAAGCCGTCATATTCATTGGTGATCAGCCGCAGCAGGCCCTCGGCACTGGTCGGTGGCGTATCGAGGCCTGTGTCCGGCAGGGACGGCTGCTCGGTGCTGTTCATATTTCAATCCTTTTTGCTTGTTCTTTAGGGCGCCAGGCGCTGTAGGAAAAGGGTCGAGCGTCGTTGATCACGCATTGATCTGGCCGCTTTCGTACAGAGCCTCAAACTATATCTCACCTGCTTGCCAAGTGTGCCAGCACTCCACGCGCCACTATTGGAAAAAATATTCCACTTGAAAAAATTATAGAATAATTATTGATTGATGTGGCGGGACGTTTTAGGCTCTGTCCTACCAAAAGCATTTCACGCATCAGCGACGTGAGATGCAGGCTGATAAAAATAACAGGAGCCACCATGGGCCAGACTCGCTTTGTCAGTGGGCGTCAGTTGGATCTGATCTGCCTCGGGCGCCTTGGCGTCGATCTCTACGCGCAGCAGGTTGGAGCGCGGCTGGAAGATGTCTCAAGCTTTGCCAAATACCTGGGCGGTTCGTCGGCGAATATCGCCTTCGGCACGGCTCGACTGGGGCTCAAGTCTGCCATGCTCAGTCGTGTCGGCGACGATCATATGGGACGTTTTCTGGTTGAAGCACTGGCGCGCGAAGGCTGTGATGTCAGTGCAATCAAGCGTGATCCCGAGCGCCTCACGGCCATGGTGCTGCTGGGGTTGAAAGATCGTGAAACATTTCCGCTGGTGTTCTACCGCGAAAACTGCGCCGACATGGCTCTGCGCGCCGAGGACATTGACGAAGCCCAGATCGCCTCGAGCAAGGCACTGCTGATTACCGGTACGCATTTCTCCACCGAGCAAGTGTTCAAGGCGAGCAGTCAGGCACTGGACTACGCCGAAAAGCACAACGTCAAACGGATTCTGGATATCGACTACCGGCCTGTCCTGTGGGGATTGGCCGGCAAGGCCGATGGCGAAACCCGTTTTGTCGCCGATCAGCATGTCAGCCAGCATGTGCAGCGCATCCTGCCGCGTTTTGACCTGATTGTCGGCACTGAAGAAGAGTTTCTGATCGCGGGCGGAACCGAGGATTTGCTCGGTGCCTTGCGGGTGGTGCGCGAGCTTACGGCTGCGACCCTGGTGGTCAAGCTCGGGCCTCAGGGCTGCACGGTGATTCACGGCGCGATTCCGGCCCGACTGGAGGATGGTGCCATCTATCCGGGCGTACGGGTCGAAGTGCTGAATGTGCTGGGAGCGGGGGATGCTTTCATGTCCGGCTATCTCAGCGGTTGGCTCAAGGATGCCAGCGACGAGCGCTGCTGCCAGTTGGCCAATGCCTGCGGTGGCCTAGTGGTGTCGCGTCATGCCTGTGCACCGGCCATGCCGACCCCGGCGGAACTGGATTACCTGTTCAACAGCCCGGTGCCGATCACTCGGCCGGATCGCGATGTCACCCTGCAACGCCTGCATCAGGTCAGCGTGCCGCGCAAACAGTGGAAGCAATTGTTCATCTTTGCCTTCGACCATCGCGGACAACTGGTGGAGCTGGCCCAGCAGGCCGGGCGCGACCTGGGCAGCATCAGCCATCTCAAACAGCTGTTTATAACGGCTGTCGAGCGTGTCGAGGCCGATCTGCGCAAGCGCGGCATTGAGGCCGATGTCGGTCTGCTTGCCGACCAGCGATTCGGTCAGGACTCACTCAATGCGGCCACCGGTCGCGACTGGTGGGTTGCCCGACCTGTTGAAGTGCAGGGCTCAAGACCGCTGGCGTTCGAGCATGGCCGTTCGATTGGCAGCAATCTGTTGAGCTGGCCTCAGGAACAGATCATCAAGTGCCTGGTGCAATATCACCCCGATGACGAGCCGCTTCTGCGTCTTGAGCAGGAAGCGCAGATCAAGGGGCTGTACGAGGCTTCCCAGGTCAGTGGCCATGAGCTGCTGCTGGAAATCATTCCGCCCAAGGACCACCCGTCGACTCATCCCGATGTCATGTACCGTGCCCTCAAGCGTCTGTACAACCTGGGGATCTATCCTGCGTGGTGGAAGATCGAAGCGCAGAGCGCCGAGGTCTGGCAACAACTGGATGCCTTGATTCAGGAGCGCGACCCGTATTGCCGTGGCGTGGTGCTGCTGGGCCTCAATGCCCCGGTAGAGGAGCTGGCCGTCGGCTTTGCCCAGGCGCGTCACAGCACCACCTGCAAGGGGTTTGCCGTTGGCCGGACGATTTTCAGGGAGCCGAGTCGCGCCTGGATGGCCGGAGAGATCGACGACGCTACTCTGATAAGTCAGGTGCAAAGTACGTTTATCTGGTTGATCGAGTCCTGGCGCGAAGCCCGCGCCTGACCCCATCGTCATTGACGCAGTGATAACAACAAGAAAAGGTGCAGCCATGCCTGTTTCCGCATCCAACATCCGCATCGGCATCAATCCGATTTCCTGGAGCAACGACGACCTGCCGGCGCTGGGCGGTGAAACGCCGCTGAGTACTGCTCTGAGTGAAGGCAAGGAAATCGGCTACGAAGGTTTTGAGCTCAACGGCAAGTTTCCCAAGGACGCCAAAGGTGTCGGCGATGTGCTGCGTCCTTATGGGCTGGCGCTGGTTTCGGGCTGGTATTCCAGCCGTCTGGCACGCCGTTCGGTGGCCGAGGAAATCGAAGCCATCGCTTCTCATGTACAACTGCTGGCGCAGAACGGTGCTTCGGTGCTGGTGTATGGCGAGGTGGCCGACTCCATTCAGGGGCAGCGTATTCCTCTGGTCGAGCGACCCCGTTTTCACACCGATGCCGCCTGGCGCGAATATGCCGACAAACTCACCGAGCTGGCGCGCTTCACGCTCTCTCAGGGCGTGCGTCTTGCCTATCACCATCACATGGGCGCCTACGTCGAGTCGCCCCAGGACATTGATCGCCTGATGGAGCTGACTGGCCCCGAAGTCGGCCTGCTGTTCGATTCGGGCCACTGTTACATGGGCGGTGGCGAACCCTTGCAGGTGCTGGGCAAGCACATCGACCGCGTCTGTCATGTGCATTTCAAGGATGTGCGCAAGCCGGTCGTGCAACTGGCGCGCAACAATCTCTGGAGTTTCCCTGATTGCATCGTCAACGGCACCTTTACCGTGCCCGGCGATGGCGATATCGATTTTTCGGCGCTGCTCAAGGTGCTGCTGCAGGCCGGTTATCAGGGCTGGCTGGTCGTCGAAGCCGAACAGGACCCTGCCGTCGCGCCCAGTTATGTCTATGCCAAAAAAGGCTATGACACGCTGCGCCAACTCTTGATGGATGCTCGATAACGGAGGACTGAACAATGAATCTGTTGACTAAAAGCAAGGCTCAGGGGCGCGACATCGTCGAGTTGCAAGACGGTGTTCTGGAATATGTAGGCTTCGCCGCCTATCGCCTGGAAACCGGTGAGCGTCTGTCCCTCAATGCCGAAGACAACGAATTGTGTGTGGTACTGCTCACTGGCCATGCCAGTGTGAGCGGTGAGGCATTGGGGCAGGGCGCGTTCAGTTGGGAAAATATCGGTGACCGGCACTCGGTCTTTGAAGACAAGTCGCCGTTCGCCGTGTACCTGCCGCCCCACAGCCAGGCACATTTCACGGCTCTTGGGCCTGCGCAACTGGCGGTGTGCAAGGCTCCCGGCGACAGTTCCAGACACGCCCCGGCACGTCTTATCACGCCGGACAGCATGAAGCGCAGTGTGCGCGGCAAAGACGCCAATACCCGTTATATCTGCGACATCCTGCCGGATACCGAGCAGGCCCATTCGTTGCTGGTGGTGGAAGTGCGCACGCCATCGGGGCATTCCTCCAGCTACCCGCCCCACAAGCACGATATGGATAACCTGCCCCACGAGAGCTATCTCGAAGAAACCTATTACCACCAGGTCAACCCGCCTCAGGGTTTCGTCTTTCAGCGGGTGTACACCGACGATCGCAGCATCGATCAGGCCATGGCCGTGGAAAACAACGATCTGGTGACCGTACCCAAAGGCTATCACCCGGTCAGCGTGCCCTACGGCTACGAGTCTTATTACCTGAACGTGATGGCGGGTCCCAAGCGCGCCTGGCAGTTCAATAACGACCCGCAGCACAGCTGGTTGCTGGATCTTTAACCTCTTTCGATTTGGAGTCAGTCAGATGAGCGAGTCCCCGGTTATCGGCCATTACATAAACGGCCAGTTGAATAACGGTGATGGCGAGCGTTACAGCGATGTGTTCAACCCGGTCACCGGCAAGGTCCAGGCGCGGGTTGCCCTGGCCAGCCTCAAGACTATCGACGAAGCGGTCGCTTCGGCCCAGGCAGCGTTTCCCGCCTGGGCGGATCAGTCGTCCCTGCGGCGTGCGCGGGTCATGTTCAAGTTCAAGGAACTGCTGGACAGGCATCACGAAGAACTGGCGCAGATCATTTGTCGTGAACACGGCAAGGTGCTGTCCGATGCCCGTGGCGAGGTGGTGCGTGGCATTGAAATCGTCGAGTTCGCCTGCGGTGCGCCGAGCCTGCTGAAAAGCGATTACAGCGACAACATCGGTGGCGGCATCGACAACTGGAACCTGCGTCAGCCACTGGGCGTGTGTGCCGGCGTTACGCCGTTCAACTTCCCGGTGATGGTGCCGCTGTGGATGATTCCCCTGGCACTGGTCACCGGCAACTGCTTCATCCTCAAACCTTCGGAGCGTGACCCTTCGGCGAGCCTGCTTATGGCGCGTCTGTTGAAGGAAGCCGGGCTGCCGGACGGCGTCTTCAGTGTCGTGCAGGGCGACAAGGTGGCTGTGGACGGCCTGCTGCAACATCCGGGCATCGAAGCGATTTCCTTTGTCGGTTCGACGCCGATTGCCGAATACATCCACCGGCAAGGCACAGCCCACGGCAAGCGTGTACAGGCATTGGGCGGTGCCAAGAACCATATGATCGTCATGCCCGATGCCGATCTGGATCAGGCTGCCGATGCCTTGATCGGTGCAGCCTATGGTTCGGCGGGCGAACGCTGCATGGCGATTTCCATTGCTGTGGTAGTGGGCGATGTCGGCCAGCAACTGATCGAAAAGCTGCTGCCACGCATCGACCAGCTCAAGGTTGGCGATGGCATGCAGGCCGACTCGGACATGGGGCCGCTGGTCACTGCTGTGCACAAGGCCAAGGTGCAGGGCTATATCGATCAAGGCGTCAAGGAAGGTGCGAAGCTGGTGGTCGACGGTCGCAACTTCACGGTGCCGGGTGCCGAGCAGGGCTTCTTCGTCGGAGCGACGCTGTTCGATAACGTCACCCCCGAGATGCAGATCTACAAGGAAGAAATCTTCGGACCGGTGCTGGGCATCGTCCATGTGCCGGATTTCGCCAGCGCCGTGGCGCTGATCAATGCCCATGAGTTCGGCAACGGTGTGTCCTGCTTCACCAGCGACGGTGGCGTGGCCCGTGCCTTTGCCCGGTCGATCAAGGTCGGCATGGTCGGTATCAACGTGCCGATTCCGGTGCCCATGGCCTGGCATTCATTCGGTGGCTGGAAGCGTTCGCTGTTCGGCGATCACCATGCCTATGGCGAAGAGGGCCTGCGTTTCTACAGCCGCTACAAGAGTGTCATGCAACGCTGGCCGGACAGCATCGCCAAAGGTCCCGAGTTCAGCATGCCAACCGCCAAGTAACAGTCACCTTCAAACAATGGATTGTGGAGAACAATAACAATGAGCCAACCGCTGCGCTTTGCCCTCAATCGTATGGTCGCCCCACGCCTGTCCCTGCCGGACTTCGTTGATCTGGCAGTGAAGCTGGGAGCCGATGCCATCGAAATTCGCAACGACCTCAAGGGAATCGAGATCGAAGACGGTACGCCGCCGCAGACCGTCCGTGAACTATGCACTTCCAGAGGCGTTCGGGTGTTGTCGATCAATGCCTTGTATCCGTTCGATGTGTGGAATGACGAGCGTCGGGCCCAGGCCACGAAGCTGGCGCAATATGCCCGCGATTGTGGTGCCGAAGCGCTGGTGATGTGCCCGCTCAACGATCGTTCCGATACGCGCAGTGCCGGGCAGCGTGCCACGGGGCTGCGCACGGCCTTGACCGAACTGGCGCCGATTCTGCGTGAGCACGGGATTCTCGGTTTCGTCGAGCCGCTGGGTTTCGAGGAATGTGCGCTGCGCTTCAAGCGTCAGGCGGTGGATGCGATCAGAGGAGTTGGCGGGCTGGATGTGTATCGACTGGTGCATGACACCTTCCACCACCATCTGGCGGGTGAGGTTGAGCTGTTCCCCGAACTCACCGGGCTGGTGCATATCTCCGGCGTCGAAGATACCCAGGCTCCCCTCAACAGCATTCGCGACGGACATCGGGTGCTGGTGGGCAAGGCGGACATTCTGGGGAATGCCAGTCAGATCGAACGGTTATTGGCCAGTGGCTACAACGGGCATCTGTCCTTCGAGCCGTTTGCCGAAAGCGTGCATGCTCTGGACAACATTCCCGAGGCAATCGAGCAGAGCATGAGTCATTTGTCCCAATGCTGCCTTCGCGGATAAATCACAAGAACAAGGTGCAAGCATGAGTACAACCCGATTGACCATGGCCCAGGCCTTGGTGAAGTTTCTGGATAACCAGTACGTCGAAGTCGATGGCGTACAGAGCAAGTTCGTCGCCGGAGTGTTCACCATCTTCGGCCATGGCAACGTGCTGGGAATCGGTCAGGCGCTGGAGCAGGACAGTGGCGATCTGGTGGTTCATCAGGGGCGTAACGAGCAGGGCATGTGTCACGCCGCCATCGGTTTTGCCAAGCAGCATCTGCGGCGCAGGATCTACGCCTGCACCTCGTCGGTCGGGCCCGGTGCCGCCAACATGCTGACTGCTGCCGCCACCGCTTCGGCCAACCGGATTCCCTTGCTGTTGCTGCCCGGCGATGTCTACGCCAGTCGCCAGCCCGACCCGGTACTGCAACAGATCGAGCAATTCCACGACCTGAGCATCAGCACCAACGATGCCTTCAAGGCCGTCAGCAAATACTGGGACCGTATCAACCGTCCCGAACAACTGATGAGTGCTGCGCTCAGCGCCATGCGGGTGCTGACCGATCCGGCCGAAACCGGTGCCGTGACCCTGGCCCTGCCTCAGGACGTGCAGGCCGAAGCCTACGATTACCCCGACAGTTTTCTGCAGAAGCGTGTGCATCGTATCGACCGTCGCCCGCCAAGCCGCGCGATGCTCGATGACGCGCTGGCGTTGCTCAAGGGCAAGCGCAAGCCGTTGCTGATCTGTGGTGGCGGGGTGCGTTATTCCGGTGCCGCCCAGGCCTTGCAGGACTTTGCGGAACGCTTCGAGATTCCTTTTGCGGAAACCCAGGCCGGCAAGAGCGCCATTGTTTCTGCTCACCCCCTGAACATGGGCGGCATTGGTGAGACCGGCACGCTGGCGGCCAACCAGTTGGCCAAAGAGGCTGACCTGATCATTGGCGTCGGCACCCGCTACAGCGACTTCACCACCGCCTCGAAATGGTTGTTCCAGAATCCGGACGTGCAGTTTCTCAACCTCAACGTCGGTGCCTTCGACGTGCAGAAACTTGACGGTGTGCAGGTGCTGGCCGATGCCCGGGAAGCCTTGCAGGCATTGCTTCGGGATTTGCAGGCCAGCGACTATCGCGCAGCCTGGGGAGACGCCCCCGGGCGTGCGAAGCAGGAACTGGATGCCGAAGTCGATCGCATTTATGCCGCCGAATACCAGGCCATCGATTTCACTCCGGAAATCAATGACCACATGGACCCGGCCGTATTGCGCGAATTCATCGAGCTGACCGGTTCCTGCCTGACCCAGAGCGCTGTGCTGGGTGTGCTCAACCAGAGCCTGCCACAGGACGCAGTCATCGTCGCCGCCGCTGGCAGTCTGCCGGGCGACCTGCAGCGTGCCTGGCGCAGTACCGGCGTCGATACCTATCACGTCGAGTATGGCTATTCCTGCATGGGCTACGAGGTCAATGCCGCACTGGGCGTCAAGCTGGCTGCGCCGCAGCGGGAAGTCTTCGCGCTGGTGGGGGATGGCTCCTACATGATGTTGCATTCGGAACTGGCAACTTCGGTTCAGGAGCGACGCAAGATCAATGTCGTGCTGCTGGATAACATGACCTTCGGTTGCATCAACAACCTGCAGATGGGCAACGGCATGAACAGCTTCGGCACCGAGTTCCGTTTCCGCAACCCGGAAACCGGCCTGCTCGACGGCGACTTCGTGCCGGTGGACTTCGCCATGAGTGCAGCGGCCTATGGCTGCAAGACCTACAGGGTCAACACCCTTGAGCAACTGCGCGAGGCTCTGGCAGATGCGCAACGGCAAACGGTTTCGACGCTCATCGATATCAAGGTCCTGCCCAAGACCATGATCCACAACTACCTGTCCTGGTGGCGGGTGGGGGTCGCCGAGGTCTCCACCACCGGCACCACGGCCCAGGTGTACGAAAAGCTCAACAAGGAACTGGCCAAGGCCCGTCAATATTGATTGCGGTTATTCATTCGGAATGAATTCAACAGGAGCACTGCAATGGCTTTGAAATTAGGCGTAATCGGTACTGGCGCAATCGGCCGCGATCATATCCGGCGCTGCAGCAAGACCCTGCTCGGCAGTCAGGTGGTGGCCGTCACCGACATCAATCTCGAACAGGCGGCCAATGTGGTTCGTGAGCTGGATATCACGGCTGAAGTCTATGCCGACGGTCACGCCCTGATTGCCGCACCGGATGTGGAAGCAGTGCTGGTGACTTCCTGGGGGCCGACCCATGAAGAGTTCGTGCTGGCAGCGATTGCCGCCGGCAAGCCGGTGTTCTGCGAGAAGCCTCTGGCGGTTACGGCCGAGGGCTGCCGTCGCATCGTCGATGCCGAAGTCGCCCACGGCAAGCGTCTGGTGCAAGTGGGATTCATGCGGCCTTATGACGAAGGCTATCGTGCCCTGAAGGCGGTGATCGACAGCGGCAGGATCGGTGAACCCTTGATGCTGCACTGCGCTCACCGCAACCCGACCGTGGGCGAGAACTACAAGACCGACATGGCAATCACCGACACTTTGATCCACGAGATCGATGTACTGCGCTGGTTGCTCGACGATGACTACATTTCGGTGCAGGTGGTCTTCCCGCGCAAATCCTCCAAAGCGCTGGCGCACCTCCGGGACCCGCAGATCGTCCTGCTGGAAACCGCCAGGGGAACCCGCATCGACGTCGAGGTCTTCGTCAATTGCCAGTACGGTTATGACATCCAGTGCGAAGTGGTTGGCGAGACCGGTATTGCCAGACTGCCCGAACCTTCGCAAGTGCAGTTGCGCAGCGAGGCCAAGCTGTCGAATGCCATCCTGATGGACTGGAAGGACCGTTTTATCGCGGCCTATGATGTCGAATTGCAGGCTTTCATCGATGGTGTGAATGCCGGTAAAGTCGGTGGTCCTTCAGCCTGGGATGGCTACGCAGCTGCGGTAACCGCCGACGCTTGCGTCGAGGCGCAACGCAGTGGTGCGATCGTGCCGGTGAGTCTGGCCAGTCGTCCCGGGTTCTACGGCTGAAAAAGAGTTGCTGGCGATAGCAACAGCAGGAGGACTTCATGCGAATAGGATTGGTAGGCTACGGAAAGGGCGGGCGCTACTTTCATGCGACGCTGCTTTCAAGTTTGCCCGATGCAACCTTTGTGGGGGTCGTGACCCGTTCACCCGAGCGACGGCAGGAAGTGGCCAACGACCACCCCGATGTCGCGACGTTCGACACCCTGGCCGACCTGGTCGCGGCCGGGGTCGATGCCGTGGTGATCTCCACACCGCTGGCTTCGCGTCGTGCCCTGATACTCGAAGCCATCGAGCTGGGTGTGAACGTGGTCAGTGACAAACCCTTTTCCGACAATGCCGCCCAGGCCCGTGAGTTTGTCGACGCGGCGAAGCGGCGCGGCGTGCAGCTCAGCGTCTATCAGAACCGGCGCTGGGATTCGGACTTCCTGACCGTGCGCAAGCTGATCGACAACGATGTGCTTGGCACCATCAACCGTTTTGAATCCAGCATCGAACGCTATTCTCCAAGGTCGGTGGGCAAGACCAGCGGTGGTGGTCTGTTGCGTGATCTTGGCAGTCATCTGGTGGACCAGGCCCTGGTGCTGTTCGGCCCGGTCAGCCGTGTGTATGCCGAACTGCAGTTCAGTGCGCCGGATGCGCCGGATCACGCCTTCTTCATTTCCCTGACCCATGCCAGCGGTGTCGTCTCGCATCTGACCGGCAGTTGTCTGCAAAACACTCCGAGGCCGCGTTTCAGGGTCAGCGGCACCCAGGGTTGCTACAGTGTCGAAGGTCTGGATGGTCAGGAAGAGGCCGCTCTGGCGGGGCTGACGCCCAGGTCTGAAGGCGAACGCTGGGGTGTCGAGGAGCACAGGCGCTGGGGCTGGTTCGAACATGGCGACCACCGGGAGCGGGTTCCCTCTGAGCAGGGATGCTGGCTGGAGTTCTACCGACAGTTGCAGGATTCCATCGACGCACAGGGGCGCAATCCCGTGGATGCGAACGATGCTGTCGCGACTGCCGTCGTGCTGGACGCCGCACGCTTGAGTGCACAGGAGGGGCGGGTGATCGCCTTGTAATCAGCGCGTTTTTTCAGGATTGCATGCAAGCCCCGGTTCTCTGGAGAGAGCCGGGGCTTGCTGCTATCGACATGCCGGGAGGGGGGGAAATAAAAACATAATAAAATTCTAAAATGAGTTGAATTGGAAAATATTTTCCAATAAAGTCGTTTTCAGGTTGCCGACTATCGAATCACCTGCGCTGTCAGACTCGTCTGAAAGTCGCAGGAAACAAGCAAACAAAAACAAGACAAAGATAGGTACCGTCGATGAAAACCCCTACCCGCGGCCAACAGGCCATGCGTTCTGCCCCCTCGTCATTCTGGATCTCTGTCATGGAGCGATTCCTTACGCTCGTCGCACGCGGCATGTGCGTGCAGCACAAGGATGCGCAACTGTTCTGCATACCCGGTGCCACGGGTATTCGTCTGCCGAAGTAACCCGCTCTTCGCTACGTCGTTACCAAGTCTGAACAACAACAAGAATTTGGAGACAGACCTTCATGAAGACCAAGATTCGTTTCACCTCCCTGGCTCTGGCCCTGCTGCTGGGCAGCGGTACTGCCATGGCCGACATCAGGATCGGTGTGGCCATGTCGCAGTTCGATGACACCTGGCTGACTTACCTGCGCGAAGACATGAACGAGCATGCCAAGACCCTGCCCGATGGGGTGAAGCTGCAGTTCGTCGATGCCCGTGCGGATGTGAACAAGCAGATCGATCAGGTGCAGGAGCTCATCAACAAGCAGGTCGACGCGCTGATCGTCAATCCCGTGGACACCGCAGCGACAGCCCGTATTACCAAGGTCGCCACGGAGAAGGGAATACCGCTGGTCTACGTCAATCGCCGTCCCGATGATCCGAAACTGCCCCAGGGTGTGGCTACCGTCACCTCCGATGACATGGAGGCAGGCCGCATGCAGATGCAGTACATCGCCGAAAAACTGGGTGGCAAGGGCAGTGTCATGATCCTGCTGGGGGATCTGGCCAACAACTCGACGCAGAACCGTACCAAAGGCGTCAAAGAGGTATTGAGCAAATACCCCGACATCAAGATCGATCAGGAGCAGACCGGTGTCTGGCTACGTCAAAAAGGCATGGACCTGACCAACGACTGGATCACCCAGGGCAGAGCCTTCAATGCGGTGCTGGCCAACAACGACGAAATGGCGATCGGCGCCTCCATGGCTCTCAAGCAGGCCGGCGTCAAGCCCGGCAGTGTGCTGGTTGCCGGAGTGGACGGCACGCCCGATGGTCTGAGTGCCGTGAAGCGTGGCGATCTGGCGGTATCGGTCTTTCAGGATGCCAACGGCCAGGCTACAGGGGCAATCGATGCCGCCGTGAAGCTGGCCAAGAAGGAAAAGGTCGAGCCACAGGCCATCCTGATTCCGTATCGCCTGATCACACCTGAAAACGTCGACGAATTCACTAAAAAGAAACAGTGAAGAGGCATGGGAGGGCGGTCGCCTGCTCTCCCATGGCCTGTTGCTTGAGGAGTTTCGATCATGTTCGGTTCCGCTACTGCCACCCGCCATGCCCAGCGCGAGACGCCGTCCGCTGCCCGTGCCGATAACCCGGACGCCACTGACGTTTCATCCCCCTATCTGCTGGAAATCAGCAATATCAGCAAGGGCTTTCCGGGCGTCATCGCCCTCAACGATGTACAGCTGCGGGTACGGCCCGGCACTGTGCTGGCCCTGATGGGCGAGAATGGCGCAGGCAAGTCGACCCTGATGAAAATCATCGCCGGGATCTATCAACCCGATGCCGGCGAGATACGCCTGCGGGGCAATCCCGTGCGCTTCGATACGCCTCTGGCCGCCTTGCAGGCGGGTATTGCCATGATCCATCAGGAATTGAACCTGATGCCGTTCATGAGCATCGCGGAGAACATCTGGATCGGTCGCGAACAACTCAACAGCCTGCACATGGTCGACCACCGGGAAATGTACCGCTGCACGGCCGAACTGCTGGAGCGCTTGCGCATCAGGCTCGATCCGCAGGAACTGGTGGGCAACCTGAGCATTGCCGAGCGGCAGATGGTGGAGATTGCCAAGGCGGTTTCCTATGACTCCGACATCCTCATCATGGACGAGCCGACATCGGCCATTACCGAGACGGAAGTCGCCCACCTGTTTTCGATCATTGCCGACCTGCGCGCCCAGGGCAAAGGCATCATCTATATCACCCACAAGATGAGCGAAGTTTTCGAGATTGCCGACGAAGTGGCGGTGTTTCGCGACGGTGCCTATATCGGCTTGCAGCGTGCGGAAAGCATGGACGGCGACAGCCTGATCTCGATGATGGTCGGGCGCGAACTGACCCAGCTCTTTCCCGAACGGGAAAAGCCCATTGGTGACCTGCTGCTGTCGGTACGTGATCTGAGCCTGGATGGGGTATTCCAGGGTGTGTCCTTCGACTTGCATGCCGGTGAGATTCTTGGCATTGCCGGGCTGATGGGCTCCGGCCGGACCAATGTGGCCGAAACCCTGTTCGGTATCACCCCCAGTGAAGAAGGCGAAATTCAGCTCGATGGGGTGCCGGTGCGTATTACCGACCCGCATCAGGCCATTGAAAAAGGCTTCGCGTTACTGACCGAGGACCGCAAGCTTACGGGGCTGTTTCCCTGTCTGTCGGTCATGGAAAACATGGAAATGGCTGTTCTGGCCAATTACGCCGGCAACGGTTTCGTCCAGCAGAAAGCCCTGCGGCTGATGTGCGAAGACATGTGCAAGAAGTTGCGCGTCAAGACGCCGTCCCTTGAACAGTGCATCGATACGCTTTCCGGCGGTAATCAGCAGAAGGCATTGCTGGCCCGCTGGCTGATGACCAACCCCAGAATCCTGATTCTCGATGAGCCGACCCGTGGCATCGATGTGGGGGCCAAGGCGGAAATCTATCGACTGATTTCCCTGCTGGCTGGCGAGGGCATGGCCGTGATCATGATTTCCTCCGAATTGCCTGAAGTGCTGGGCATGAGCGACCGGGTCATGGTCATGCACGAAGGCGAAATGATGGGCATCCTCGATCGCAGTGAGGCCACCCAGGAAAAGGTCATGCATCTGGCTTCCGGCAATCTGGTTCACTGAGTTGCCCGTCCGGACTGATGGCAGAAAAAGAACAAGAGGGAAATGGAAATGAGCAACGCAATTTTGCAGAACAAGCCGGCCCTGGCGCCGAACAAGAGCAAACGGCGGCTGCCTACCGAACTGAGTATTTTTCTGGTGCTGATCGGTATCGGGCTGGTTTTCGAATTGTTGGGCTGGATCGTGCGCGACCAGAGCTTCCTGCTCAACTCCCAGCGACTGGTCTTGATGATCCTGCAAGTCTCGATCATCGGCCTGCTGGCGATCGGGGTCACTCAGGTGATCATCACCACCGGTATCGATCTGTCGTCCGGCTCGGTGCTGGCCCTGTCGGCGATGATTGCCGCCAGTCTGGCGCAGACGTCGGACTTTTCCCGGGCGGTCTTTCCTTCGCTCACTGACCTGCCGGTCTGGATACCGGTGGTCGTGGGGCTTGGAGTCGGACTGCTGGCCGGGGCAATCAACGGCAGCATCATCGCAATCACCGGGATTCCACCCTTCATCGCCACTCTGGGCATGATGGTATCGGCTCGCGGGTTGGCGCGTTTCTATACCGAAGGCCAGCCGGTGAGCATGCTTTCGGACTCCTATACGGCCATTGGTCAGGGGGCGATGCCGGTCATCATTTTCCTGGTTGTCGCGGTGATCTTTCATATTGCCTTGCGCTACACCAAGTATGGCAAGTACACCTACGCCATCGGCGGTAACATGCAGGCGGCTCGTACTTCGGGTATCAACGTCAAGCGTCATCTGGTCATTGTCTACAGCATTGCAGGCCTGCTGGCGGGGCTGGCCGGGGTCGTGGCTTCGGCGCGGGCGGCGACAGGGCAGGCGGGGATGGGCATGTCCTATGAACTGGATGCCATTGCCGCCGCCGTGATCGGTGGCACCAGTCTGGCCGGTGGTGTCGGACGCATTACCGGCACCGTGATCGGTGCGCTGATCCTGGGGGTCATGGCCAGCGGCTTCACTTTCGTGGGTGTGGATGCTTATGTTCAGGACATCATCAAGGGCCTGATCATTGTGGTTGCGGTGGTAATCGATCAATATCGCAACAAGCGCAAAGCCAAGCGTTGATAGCGGATTGAGCACAAAAGGGCCTTCAACGGGCCCTTTTGTGCTTTTTCCTTTACCGGAACTGATCTCTCAAAGCAGAGTCAGAGGCTCTTCACAAAGGTTTCAAGGCCTGATTTTCAGGGGCGTCAATGCACTCGGGGGACAAAATCCCTTCAATTGTATTGCCGACGGGCCAAGCCGGCCTTAGACTGCCGCCCCTCGTAAATTGAGTGCCTGGTGGCGCTTGGAGATCATGGCGCTTTTACGGCAACGTTGAGCCGCTCCTCAATGCACGTTTTTTTATAGAGAAATCAATGACAAAGGAAAAGTTGCTGGCCATGCCGGCCGATGACTACATGAATGCTGAACAGCATGCTTTCTTCGTCGAGCTGTTGCAGGCCATGAAGGTTGAAATCCACGAGCGTATCGAGCAAAGCCGCATTGCTATCGAGAGCCTGGACACCCCGGCCGATCCTGCCGACGCTGCTTCGGTAGAAGAAGAGCGTCATTGGCTGGTCAATGTCATCGATCGCGATCAGCGCATGCTTCCACAACTGGAAATGGCTCTGTCGCGCATTGCCGATGACACCTTTGGCTGGTGCGACGACAGCGGAGAGCCTATTGGCCTCAAGCGTCTGCTGATCAGCCCGACGACCAAATATTGCATCGAGGCGCAAGAGCGCCACGAGCAGATCGACAAGCATCAGCGTCAGGCCTGATCCTCAGGCTGGACTGGTGTGTCACCTGACCGGGAGGCTATCTTAGCCTCCCGGTTTTGTTGTGCCCGGAATCTTTCGGTTTCATGCGGGAATTTTATTCGGGATATTGCAGGCGTTCTGCAAGTTTGTATTCGGATAATATTTTTCAAAGTGAAGGTGATATTTATTTATTGTTTAATTTGAGTAATGTTGGTTCTGTTTGTAGGAGCGCTCTGTAAATTTTCTTGTTGCTTGACTGTTGTCTGTTGCTGAGCAAGCTTTTTAATCAATTGTATGGAATTGGTTAAAAGGCGGTCATGGGAAGTGACTGCTTTCTACGGACGGAACAGAAGATGAAGAAAACATGGGAAGTTAATCGCAAACCTGCGGTATCGGATACCGCAATGCTTCGTGTTACGGTGCGTGCCGGCCTGTTCTTCGACGGAACGGGCAATAATCGCTCCAATAGCCAGACAGGCGCCGATTGCCGCGCCATGATGGAGGTCAATGACGGCAGACATATCGTCGAGTGTGGAGGACGGCACTCCGACCCCAATAGCAGTTACAGCAATGATCTGAGTAATATCGCTCGGCTGGTTGCACTTTATCGCCATCAGTATGTCGCCAGAAACGATGGTGAGGGCCTGAAAGTTTACTGGCCCGTTTATATCAGCGGCGCAGGTACAACTTCCGGAGAAGGGGATACTCTCTGGCTCGGACAGAGCTTCGGGCGCGGTTCCACGGGGGTTGTGGCCAAGGCCGAACATGCCGTCAGGAAGCTGGGCTCTCGCCTGAAGGCGTTTGCCCTGGATAATCCCGGATGCGTCATCGAAGCCCTTGAACTGGATGTTTTCGGTTTCAGCCGTGGCGCTGCCTCGGCCCGGCATTTTGTCAATGAAGTGCTCAAGCAGGCCCAGGGGGCGCTCGAACCGGCCCTGGCAAGTCGCAAGGTCCCGCTGGGGCCGGATTTCGGCTGGGACAAGGGCAGCGTCAGGCTCAAGGTCATCGGACTGTTCGACACGGTGGCTGCCATTGGCAGTTTGAAGGATCTCTACAATGTTCGCGACTCGGCCAGCAACAGGGTCAATCTCTATCTGCCGCCTGGATGCGCCCAGCAGGTACTTCATCTGGTGGCACGGGATGAGTCGCGGCGCAACTTTGCCCTCAACAGCATTACCCCTGACTGGAGCCGGGAGATTGTGTTGCCCGGAGCCCATGCCGACATTGGCGGCGGTTACCATCCGCAGATGGAAGAAAAGCTGCTCCTGACCCGGCCAAGGTTAAGCATGGTTTATCGCGACACTCCCTGTGAGTCGAGTGCGGCCTGGTTGCAGGCCCAGGAAGACCTGCTGGCCCTGGATGCCGGGCAATGGATTGATCCCCGGGATCGGCAGGCCTCACTGAAGGTGGAGTGCTCCGAAATCTGTGGCCGGGGGCGCACGACCGCTCTGGGACGCAAGACGGTCGTGGCGGCAGCCTGTTTGCGTCGCCAGGTGTTCGGGCATCTGTCGCGAGTCTATCTGCGTGTCATGCATGCACTGGCCTGTGATGAAGGCGTGCCGTTCGAGCCGGTTCCCGATACCGCAGAACTGCGGCTCGTTCCGGAGCTGGAAAGCATCTGCCGCAAGTTGATCGGCTATGCCCGCGGCGGTGCCTACACGCTGGACGAGCGAGAGGAATGCCTGCTGCGCTGGCGCTATATTCATCACTCCGCCCACTGGAATGCAATCATTGGCAGGGTCGGCAGTTTCAGTGATGCGGTATTCGTGCATGCACCGCAGCCAGGTGGCCGGGTCCGGTACCCGAACGCGAGTCAGTCCGGATACCGGCATTGAGTCGTGCGAGGTTATGGGCTCTTGTGCAGCAATACATTGAGTTCGTCGACCACAGGAGCCCAGTCGGCATCTTCGCGAAGTTCTTCTTTCAGGAAGCGGGCCTGTTGAGGTGTCCAGAACTCGGCGTCGATCAGTTTCACATCGTCAGGCAGTGAGTGGTTGGCAATGAAGTTCTGGATGCTATCCTCATCCGAGTCCAGGCCCAGTTGGGCGAACAGGTTGGGCAGAGAGTGGGTTGGCAATTCCATGTCATCTCCTTGGCTGCAGGGTTGGCCTTCGTTCTTTATCGGAGTGTCGACGACGGGCAGAGTTCGACGAACCTTTTATTCATCCGGCGACAGGTGCTAATGTCTGTCCCGCGTGCCGAACCGAGCCGCTTTTCCTGCCTCTGATATTTCTCTGTACAAAAAGGTATATAGGCCGCTGGCGTTGTCTGTCGGTAGAATCCGCCTCCAGCCTGCCCGGCAGGGTGGCGACCATGGAATCATCGCTCGCAGTTTCAGTGCGTGTCAGCAGGTATTTCAGCCGCTCCGGCGGCCTGTAAGGATGCTTATTCTTTCACTGTCCTGGTTTTGCCAGGCAGCTTATTTTCATGTTCGAGGATTTGTACATTGGCTGTAAGTAACCTGGATACCCATTCTCTGTTTGTGCTCGGTGATCTACGTGCGCAGTTGGTCAAGCAGTTCCAGTCACGTTTTGTCTATGTCACCGAGCAGTCGCCCGATGGCATCTACATGTCCGAAATCGACACCGAAACAGCAATGGTGGTCGATGACAAACCGCGCCTTGAACTCAAGGTCGGGGACCATTTTCGCGCCTCGGTTCTGCCCAGTCGCGAAGGTGGAAAGTTTGAGCTGAAGTTTCGTGATATCAAGTTCACTGTCTACGGTCTGGGCGATTACGCCTATGTCGATATTCCCGAAGGCCACGGCATCGTGTTCAAGGAGGGGCATGCAGTGTTCATGGTCTTTGCGGCCAATGAGCAATTGCAGGGCGGCTTGAGCAAGCCTCTCAAGGCGGCCATCGGCAAGGCTGCCAAATGGCGCAAGGGTGAGCTGACCTTCAAGGCCAGTGAGTGATTGAAGTTTCTTCGCGAGCAGGGCCGCCCGCGAAGCCATCAATGACGGTTCAGTTCTCGACCGATTCCCGGGCGGGACGATCGCCGCTGACTTCCGGCGGAACATCGTTATCCCCGGCCATGCGCTTGCGGAACAGCCCGGTACGGGCCAGCAGCAACGTGGTGACCGGCACGGTGATCGACAGCAGGACAGGAATCAGCCAGGCATGAATCACCGGCCCGGATTTCAGCGCCGAGAAATAAATGATCGAAGCCAGTGCAACGAACCAGGCTCCCAGCGTGGACGCCAGAGCAGGCGGGTGCATGCGCTGGAAAAAGCTCTTCAGGCGCAACAGGCCCAGAGCGCCGGTCAAGGCGAACACACTGCTGGCAACCAGTAGCAACGAAGTAATGACCTGCACCCAGAAGGGAATGTTCTGCAGCGAATTCATTCGATCACCTCTCCGCGCAACAGGAATTTGGCCAGGGCAAAGGAGCCGACGAAACCGAACAGGGCGATCAGCAGGGCGGCCTCGAAATAGGTGTCACTGGCATAACGTATGCCCAGCACCAGCATCATCAGCATGGCGATGACATACAGGTAATCCAGTGCCAGGACGCGATCCTGTGCCGACGGTCCCCTGAACAGGCGAATCAGGGTGATCACCATCGCCAGGGCAAAAATGAACAGGCTGAGCAGAATGGCATTGTCGAGCAGGGCCGTCATTCGAAAATCTCCATCAAGGGGCGCTCATAAGCTGTCTTGAAGTGCTTGATGAATTGCGCTTCATCTTCCAGATCGAACACATGCATCAGCAGAATGCTGCGGTCCAGTGCCAGTTCCGACCAGACGGTGCCGGGCACCACGGTCGTGACCATCGCCAGTGCGGCCAGGCCGCTGGGGTCGCGCATGTCCAGTGGCACCTTGACGAACGCCGAACGTGGCGGGCGGCGTTTGAGGTTCCAGACCGACATGAATACCTGCAGGTTTGAGATCAGCGTGTCATAGCCCACCCGCAGGAAAAACTTCAGGATCCTGCCCGGTTTGCGAATGCGCACCGGGGTCGGGCGCAAAGGCGCCATGAGCAGGGGGGCCAGAAAGCCGAATATGGCACCCAGCAGTACCGTACCTGGGCTGATGGAAAGATTCAGCACCAGCCATAACACCCACAGCGCCAGTGAAAACCATGGGGCGGGGAAGAAAAATCTCATCATGGCTGCACCTGCGAAACGGCCTGGGTGCCGGTCGGTCCTGGCACGGGGCGTGTGGCCATGACCGATTGCACATACTGAGTCGGGTTATGCAAGGCGGCAGCTGTGTCCTGTGTGTAGCGCAACAGCGGTTCCGCCTTGATCGTCAGGGCAATGCACAGGCCCAGCAGAATAATGATGGGCAGGCATTCATTGCGCCGCAGCAGCGGCGAAGGGCTTTCCAGCGGGGTCCAGAAACGCTGGACGCCGAGGCGAGAAAAGGCAATCAGCGATGCCAGACCCGAGAAGATCAGCAAGCCAATCAACATCCATCCTTGAGTGGAAATGGCTTCGTCCTTTGCCACGTCCAGCCCTAGCGGGTTGAGCAGCGCGCTGAGCAGTGTCAGTTTGCCGATGAATCCCGAGAGCGGTGGCATGCCGATGATCAGCAGGGCGCAGGCTATGAAACTCAGACCCAGAAAAGCCATGGTCATTGGAATGACTTGCCCGACCACGGCCTTCTGCTCGTCGTCCAGGTTGGTGCCCGGCGGCGGGTGCAGGGATTCCATGTTACGCGGCAATTGGTCCGCATCGTCTTCGAGGGGGATCTCGTTGGAGGAGCGTGAGCGCTCGATCAGTTCACCCAGCAGGAACATTGCGCTCAGCGCCAGGGTCGAGCTGACCAGATAGAACAGCGCTCCCGAAGTCAGGCTCGGCTGGGCAAAGCCGATGGCCGCCAGCAGAATGCCCGCCGAAACCAGAATGCTCAGGCTGGCCAGACGCTCCAGGCGCTGCGCGGCAATAATCGCCACTGCTGCGGTAACGATTGTTGCCATGCCGCCATAGATCAGCCAGTCCCCGCCGAAGAATGCCGAAGGCCCGGCCTGTTCGGAAAACAGCAGCGTCCACAGGCGCAACAGGGTGTAGATGCCGACCTTGGTCATGATGGCGAACATCGCTGCAACCGGTGCACTGGCTGCCGAGTAGGCCGGCACCAGCCAGAAGTTCAGCGGCCACATGCCGGCCTTGGCCAGAAAGGCGGTGGCCAGGATCGCTGCGCCCGCGTGCAGCAGGCCGAGGTCGGATTCCGGAACCTGAGGAATCTTGATCGCCAGATCAGCCAGGTTGAGGGTGCCCGTTACGCCGTAGATCAATGCAGCACCAATCAGGAACAGCGACGAGGCCAGCAGGTTGATGGAGATGTAATGCAGGCCCGCCGACACCCGGGCGCGCCCGGAGCCGTGCAGCATCAAACCGTAGGATGCCGCCAGCAAGACTTCGAAGAACACGAACAGGTTGAACAGGTCGGCGGTCAGGAAGGCACCGTACAGGCCCATCAACTGTATCTGGAACAAGGCGTGGAAGCTGGCACCTGCCCGGTCCCAGCGTGCCAGTGCGAACAGCAGCGCGCATACGGCAATGATGCCGGTCAGCACCAGCATCAGGGCCGACAGGTGATCCACCACCAGCACGATACCGAACGGCACTTCCCAGTTGCCCGGCAGATAGACCCCGATGCTGCCAGTGGTACCGCTCTTCTGGACCCACAACAGCAATGTGATGGAAATCGCCAGCCCGAGCATGCTCGACAGCAGGTTGATGCGGCCCTTGAGCGGCCTGTGTTTTTCGCCCAGCCAGAGCATCAGCCCGGCGGTCACCAATGGCAACAGGATGGGAGCAACAATCAGTTGGTTCATCCAGCTCATGCCTTGGGCTCCCTGCCATCCACATGGTCAGTGCCGGTCAGGCCGCGGGACGCCAGCAGCACGACCAGAAACAGAGCCGTCATGGCAAAGCTGATGACGATTGCGGTCAGTACCAGCGCCTGGGGCAGGGGATCGGTGTAGTTGAGCAGGTCCTGAGGGATGCCGTCCTTGATGATGGGCTCCTTGCCGATGAACAGGCTGCCCATGCTGAAAATGAACAGGTTCACGCCATAGGACAGCAGACACAGACCCATCACCACCTGAAAGGTACGCGGGCGCAGTATCAGCCAGACACCGGATGCAGCGAGAACGCCAATGGCGACTGCGATGACTTCTTCCATCAGACGGCTCCTTGTGTAGTCGCGGATTCGGCCGCAGGGCGGACAATCGGTTTCGGCAACTGGGTCGGACGATGGCTGCGCACCGACTGGTGGGCCAGCGCAGTGAGGATCAACAGCGTCGAGCCGACGACCACTGCATAGACGCCTACATCGAAGAACAGGGCGCTGGCGAAATGGACTTCGCCGAGTATCGGCAGGTCCAGATGCGCGGTATGAGTGGTCATGAACGGATACCCCAGCGCCATGGAAACCAGGCCGGTGATGACAGCGCACAGCAGACCGGTGCCCATCCAGCGCAGAGGTCGCAGGCTCATCTGCGCCTCGACCCACTGAGTTCCGGCAACCATGTATTGCAGGATGAACGCCACCGACATCACCAGACCGGCGACGAACCCGCCGCCCGGCTGGTTGTGGCCGCGCATGAACAGGTACATCGAAACCATGAACGCGATGGGCAGCAGCAGGCGTACCAGCGCAGCCGGCACCATCATGAAGCCCAGTGCCGTATCGCTTGCGCTGCGCGGGTTGATCAGGTCAGTGACCACGTCACGGGCCAGCAGGCGTTGCTGGGCGGGCAGGGGGATGCTTTCCTTGGGGGGACGGAAACGACGCAGCAAGGCGAATACCGTCAGGGCAACGGCGGCCAGTACCGTGATTTCCCCGAAGGTGTCGAAGCCGCGGAAATCCACCAGCATCACGTTGACCACGTTGGTGCCGCCACCTTCGGGCAATGCCCGGCTCAGGTAGAACGAAGAGATGGCGTTGGGCGTCTGGCGGGTCAGCATGGCATAGGACAGCAAGGCCATGCCTGCACCGACCAGTACGGACAGCGTCAGGTCGCGAATGCGTCGGGTACGGGCATTGAGTCGCGAACTCACCGAGGGCGCGACATCTTCGTTACGGCGTGGCATCCAGCGCAGTCCCAGCAGGATCAGCACGGTGGTCACCACTTCGACCACCAGTTGGGTCAGCGCCAGATCGGGTGCCGAGAACCAGACAAAGGTGATGCAGGTCATCAGGCCGCAGACACTGACCATGATCAGCGCAGCCAGACGGTGATACTTGCCTTGCCATGCAGCTCCGAGGGCGCAGGCAATCGCGATCAGCCACAGGGTTACAAACACTCCGGAGCCCGGAATCTTCGGCCGGTCACCCCAGGTCAGGCCGCTGAAGTACATCGGAATAAAGCCCAGCACCGCTGCCGTCAGAACCAGCATGAACAATTGTGGCTGGAGACGACGGGTACTGACCTGACGCTCGAAGCGTCGAGCCCACTGCATCAGGATCACCTGACAACGTTCGAAAAACAGCTTGCCGTTGAGCCTCGATACCAGTGGCGGGCCGACAAAGCGTTCCTGGCGGAACGACTTGCGCAGCAGCAGATACAGCGTAATGCCACCGGCCATGGCGATCAGACTCATGATCATCGGTGCGTTCCAGCCGTGCCAGATCGCCAGGCTGTACTCGGGCAACGTATCGCCCACTACCGGCTGTGCAGCGGCGGCGAGCAGTGGAGCGACCGATTGAGCCGGGAAAATACCGACCACCAGACAGGCCATCACCAGCAACTCCACCGGCGCACGCATCCAGCGTGGCGGTTCGTGGGGCAGCAGGGGAAGGTCTTTTGCCGCCGGGCCGAAAAACACATCCACGGTAAAGCGCAGGGAGTAGGCGACGCTGAAGGCCCCGGCAATGGTCGCGATGATGGGCAGCGCCATTTCTACCCAGGCGGTGGCAGAAATGAATACGGTTTCGGCGAAGAACATCTCTTTGGACAGGAAGCCGTTGAGCAACGGCACCCCCGCCATCGAAGCACTGGCAACCATGGCCAGTGTCGCGGTGTAAGGGATCAGCTTTATCAGCCCGCTGAGACGCCGGATATCCCGTGTTCCGCTTTCATGGTCGATGATCCCTGCCGCCATGAACAGTGAAGCCTTGAAGGTGGCGTGGTTGAGGATGTGGAACACGGCCGCAACGGCCGCCAGCGGGCTGTTGAGGCCCAGCAGCAGAGTGATCAGGCCCAGATGGCTGATGGTCGAGTAGGCCAGCAGCCCCTTGAGGTCGTTCTGGAAAATGGCGGCGTAGGCGCCCAGCACCAGTGTGCAGGCACCGGCCCCGCTGACGATCCAGAACCACTGTTCGGTGCCGGACAGCGAAGGCCACAGGCGCGCAAGCAGAAACACCCCGGCCTTGACCATGGTTGCCGAGTGCAGATAAGCCGAGACCGGCGTCGGCGCGGCCATGGCGTGGGGCAGCCAGAAGTGAAACGGAAACTGTGCGCTCTTGCTCAAGGCGCCGATCAGGATCAGGGTCAATAACACCGGGTACAGTGCATGGGCACGGATCGCTTCGCCCGAGGCCAGCACGCGGTCCAGGTCATAACTGCCCACCACATGGCCCAGCATCAGGACGCCCACCAGCAACGCCAGACCGCCAGCGCCCGTGACCATCAGTGCCATGTAAGCGCCGCGTCGTGCGTCATTGCGATGGTGCCAGTAACCGATCAGCAGGAAGGAAAAGACACTGGTCAGTTCCCAGAAAAACACGATCTGGATCAGGTTGCCGGAGATCACCAGCCCCAGCATTGCCCCCATGAACGCCAGGAAAAACGCAAAGAAACGCGGAACAGGATCGTCCGGTGACATGTAATAGCGGGCATACAAGGACACCAGCGTGCCGATGCCCAGCACCATCATCGAAAACATCCAGGCAAACCCGTCCATGCGCAGGACGAAATTCAGTCCCAGGCTGGGCAGCCAGAAGTATTCTTCACGAATCACACCGCCGTCGGCGATCTGCGGGAACCACAACGCCACCTGCACGGCACCGATCAGAGCGATCATGCCAGCGAGCAGGGATTCGGCGTTACGCGCGTTGTGCGGCAAAAGGGCCGCCAGACAGCTGCCGATGAAAGGCAGAAGCAGTAGAACTATCAGAGACATAGGCTTCTAATCTGCAGGGAAATGTCAAGCATCATACGTGCCAGACGTCGCATCTCCAAACTCAGAGCCTCAGGAATTTCCTACAAGAAGTGTCTGTTTTAAACCTGTGAGCCTTGCAGGACGTGGATCCGGCGTCATTGATCCAGTCGCTGGATGCCTTCTTCCTGCTCCGTTTCCTGTTCCTGAGGCCGGGCCCGCGCCTTCATTTCACTGACAATCACGCCAGCGACAATCAGCGCCGCACCCAGCAATGCGATACCCGGCAGACGTTCACCGGCCAGCCGTCCGGCAATCCCGGCCCAGACCGGCTCCCCGGCATAGATCACGGTGGCTCGGGTCGGGGATACGCTCTTCTGTGCCCAGTTCATGGCGACCTGGATAACTGCGCTCATGGCACCCAGGCCAACGGCACTGATAACCAGCAGCCAGGAAAAGCCCGGCAGGCTCTCGCCGGTGGGAACGATCATCAGAAACGCCAGCATCGAGGCGGTAGCCAGTTGCACGACAGTGACCCGTCGTACATCGACCTTGCCGGCATAGGCACCGATCATGATGATTTCGGCAGCAATCGCCACGGCGCTGATGATGGTGGCAATCTCGCCAGGACTGAATTGCAACGATGCGCCTTCCGGCCCCGAGAGCAGTATCAGCCCGCTGAAGGCCAGCGCAATGCCCAGGCTGGGCATCAGGCCGGGACGACGTCCCAGCACCAGCCATTGCAGCAAGGGCACGCAAGGGACATACAATGCGGTGATGAACGCCGACTGGCTGCTGGGGATGCTCTGCAGGCCGATGGTCTGCAGCCCGTAGCCGAGCATGATCGAAATGCCGATGAATATACCGGCCCTGAGTTCAAGCAAAGTCAGTTCGCGCATGGTTTTCATCGAGAACAGCGCTACGATGCAGGCCGCGGCGGCAAATCGCAGGCCCACGAAAAACATCGGCCCGCTGACGGTCAGGGCGTGCTGGACGAGCAGGAAGGTGCCGCCCCACAGGACAGTGATCAGGATCAGTACCGCTTCAGCCTTGCTGACACGCGGTACTCGGCGAATGGAGGTCATGAGGGTTTTCCAGGCTTTTAAAGCCTTGCATGCAATGGGATACGCAACACACAATGCGTCGCAAAATGTGGGCAGTATAATGCGCAAAGGGTTCAGATGAGCAATATCGTGCACAAAGAAAATTCCCAGCGTGCCCCCGTGCTGCAGCATGTCAGCCATAACGTTCGCCGTCTGCGTAATGGGGCAGGGCTGAGCCAGAGCGCTCTGGCGGAAAAGTCCGGCGTCAGCCGCCGCATGCTGGTGGCTATCGAGGCGGGAGAGAAGAATGTCAGCCTCGCAACGCTGGACCGGGTGGCCGAGGCGCTTGAGGTGGCCTTCAGCGACTTGATTCAGGCACCCGAGCTGGCGGATCACAGCCGTATCAACGAACTGGCCTGGGAAGGCACCCGACCGGGCAGCAAGGCTGTGCTGCTGGCCAAGGCCCTTGCCCGGCGCGAGGTCGAGTTGTGGGAGTTCACGCTCGAGCCCGGGGATGCCTACGCATCCGAGGCCGATCCCGAAGGCTGGAGCGAGCAGGTCTACGTCGTCGAAGGGTATCTGACCGTAAGCTTTGCCGAGCGTGACAGGCAGCATCGGGTCGGTCCTGGCGAATTCTTCATGTTCCCCAGCAACCAGCCACACACTTATCGCAATGAAGGTGAGATTACCCTGCGTTTCGTACGCAATGTGGTGCTGTAAATACAGACTTCCCAGCAATCAGCCCGAGGCGATGTTCGATGCGCGATGACAAGATCCTGCCTGCCGTAGCCGATGTCCTGATCATTGGTGGAGGCCTGAGCGGCACCATGCTGGCAGTCCAGTTGTTGCGCCAGCCCGGCATGCGACGAATCCTGATCGTCGAGCCCCGGGCCGAACTGGGCAGGGGAGAAGCCTACAGCGCCACTGAGCCGGGACATACCCTCAATGGCAATGCTGCCCGCATGAGTGCCGATCCCGATAATCCTGATGACCTGACCCAGTGGCTGACCCAGTACCTGGCCGACGGCGGCTGGCCTGAATCAAGGGAGCAGTCGGTGCCGGTGTCGGTGATGTTTCCGCCACGGGGCGTCTTCGGGTTGTATGTGCAGCAGCGTCTGCGGGAGGCTCAGGCGGCCGGACAGGTTCACGGCTCCAGCGTCGAGCATGTTCGCGGGGAAGCGGTCGATCTGCTGACCAAAGAGTCGGGTGTCACTGTCACCCTGGCCGACGGGACAGAATTGCAGGGCCGTTTCGCGGTGCTGGCAACGGGCATGTACGCGGCCTCACGTACGCCTCAGCATCATTCCAATGGCCTCAATGCGGCAGCGCTCGACCCCTGGAATGTCGAGGCCATGCGCCGGCTGGATCCTCAGTCCACGGTTCTGATCATCGGTTCCGGGCTGACCATGGTCGATGCCGTGGTGTCCTTGCAGCAGTCCGGGCACCGTGGCCCCATCCGGGTGTTTTCCCGCCATGGCCTGCTGCCTCATGTCCGCCGTCAGCCGCCGGAGTGGGCCGACTTCCTCGAACAGGACCACAGTATTCGCAGCACCCGGCAATTGGTACGCAAGGTGCGCGAACAGTGTGAGCTGGCCATCGAAAGCGGTATCGACTGGCAAGCACCTCTGGATACGGTACGGGCCAATATCGGCCGTTTGTGGAACCAGGCTTCCGATCGCCAGCGCCGTCAGTTCGTCAGGCATGTTCGGCCCTGGTGGGAAAGCCATCACCATCGTTCGCCGCCGCCCAGTGCTGCGCTGCTTGCAGACCTGGTGCAACAGGGGCGGCTGACCATTCAGGCGGCCTCTTTGCAAGGGGTGAAGTCCCTGTCTCAGGGGCGGGTGCACATTCAGATCCGGCATCGCGGTCAGAGCCAGTCGTCACTGGTTGCCGGAGATGCCCTGATCAACTCCACGGGTATCGAATACGACTGGCGTCGGGTAGACCGTCCCTTGCCACGTCAACTGCTGGCCCGGGGCCTGATTCAGCCAGGGCCTCTGGCGTTGGGAATTGCCGCCGAGCGCGACGGAGCGGTTCTCGATGCCAAAGGACGACGTTCACCGCGTCTGTTTGCCATGGGCCCGCCGCTGCGGGGCATGTGGTGGGAAAGTACCGCGGTGACCGATGTGGCGATCCAGTCCAAGGCCCTGGCCCTGCACCTGACCGCCTTGCTCTCAGACCGATAGGTGCAGCATCTGCTCGCCTTGCAGGTTTTCACCGGGGCGGCGTTTGTTGACGGCCAGTTCGCCGATGCGGATCAGATGCGCCCGGGTGACATTGCGGGTCAGGCCCAGCAGGTTGGCGGTGTGCACCTGATTGTGATGGCAGAAGCGATAGGCTGCTCTTAGCAGGGCATCTTCGACTTTTTCATGCAGCGCACCGGCCTGTTCTTCAAACAGCTTCTGGAAGGCACGCTTGAGCAGTTCTTCCGCTGACTCATCGCCTCTTGGCACCTCTTCCTGACGCTCGATCCTCAGGTTCGAAAGGCGCAGGTCTTCATGCTGGATAACCCCGTTACGGCAGACCAGCAAGGTGTGATGGATAACGTTTTCCAGCTCGCGAATATTACCCGGCCAACTGTAGCTCTTGAGCTTGAGTTCGGCTTCCGGACTGATGCGTATCGGGCCGTAGTTCAGGCGCTGGCTATAGATATCGATGAAGTGCCGGGCCAGCGGCAGAATATCTCCAGGTCGCTCGCGCAGCGGGCTCAATTCCAGATTCACCACGTCCAGCCGGTAATACAGATCCTCGCGGAAATGTCCGGCATTGATGGCTTTTTCCAGTTGCACATTGGTCGCGGCCAACACCCTCACGTTGATGGGAATGCTTTTGCGTGAACCCAGGCGTACTACCTCGCGTTCCTGCAAGACACGCAGCAACTTGACCTGCAGAGGCATGGACAGGTCGCCGATTTCATCCAGAAACAGCGTGCCGCCATCGGCCTCTTCAAACCAGCCGGACTTGGCGCTCAGGGCACCGGTAAAGGCACCTTTCTCGTGGCCGAACAGTTCGGCCTCGATCAGGGATTCCGAGAACGCACCGCAGTTGACCGCCACGAAAGGTTTGTCGCGGCGGTGACTGAGTTCGTGAAGATGTCGAGCCACCAGTTCCTTGCCGGTGCCGGTTTCCCCGATGATCAGCACACTGGCATCGCTGGGTGCCACTTGCTGCACGTGAGCCAGCAAGTCTCGGGATTTGGGGTCCTCGAAAACCTGGGCCGTGGCCCGGATCGAAGTCGCCAGGGCCGGCGAGGGCGGCAGGGTCAGCAGTTGCACAGACATCACTTGGCCTGCGGTGGCAGATCATTGGCGATCATTTCGCCAAAGGGGCCGGTAAGGTTGGTGATGCCGCGTCCTGCCAGGCTGGCATAAGGCTCAGGCAGCAGCGGGAAAACCAGCTCGGCGAAGCGATAGGCTTCTTCCAGATGCGGGTAGCCGGAGAAGATAAAACTCTCGATGCCCAGATCCGCATATTCCTTGATGCGTGCCGCGACTTCCTGCGGATTGCCCACCAGAGCCGTCCCTGCACCACCACGTACCAGGCCCACGCCTGCCCACAGGTTCGGGGCGATTTCCAGATTGTCGCGACGACCGTCATGCAGGGCAGCCATGCGGCGCTGACCTTCGGAGTCGAAGCGGGCGAAGGACTTCTGTGCGGCAGCGATGGTTTCATCGCTGATGTGTTCGATCAGGGTGCTGGCGGCTTTCCAGGCTTCTTCGCTGGTTTCGCGCACGATCACATGCAGGCGGATACCGAATTTGACGGTGCGGCCCTTGCGGGCTGCACGCTCGCGGACATCGGCCAGTTTCTCGGCCACGGCAGCGGGTGGCTCCCCCCAGGTCAGGTAGACATCCACCTGATCGGCAGCCAGATCATGAGCGGCGTCGGAAGAACCACCAAAGTACAGCGGCGGATAAGGCTTCTGGATAGGCGGATACAACGCCTTGGCGTTCTGCACGCGCAGATGCTTGCCCTCGAAATCCACGGCTTCGCCCTGCAGCACGCGACGCCAGATTTTCAGGAACTCGTCGCTGACTTCGTAACGCTCGCTGTGATCGAGGAAGCTGCCGTCGCCACGGTTTTCATCCGGGTCGCCACCGGTGACCACGTTGATCAGCAGGCGACCGCCTGAGAGGCGATCCAGTGTCGCAGCCATGCGCGCTGAAACCGTCGGTGAAATGATTCCCGGACGAATCGCCACCAGAAACCTCAGGCGTTCGGTCAGCGGCACCAGCGCCGAAGCGATGACCCAGGAGTCTTCGCAGGAACGGCCGGTAGGAATCAACACACCGTGATAGCCCAGGTCATCGGCGGCCTGCGCCACCTGCTTCAGATAATTGAGAGTGACCGGGCGTGCGCCTTTGGTCGTACCCAGAAAATGACCATCGCCGTGGGTGGGAAGAAACCAGAAAACGTTCATGACAATTCCTTGGGAAGATCAGGCAGTGTTGATCGCTGGACAGTACCTACTGTTGCCTCGCAGACAGTTGGCTCACAGCACGGGAGTGGTGCCAGTTATAAAGGCTGCGATTTATTCCGTAAAAGAACTGAAATATATATTTTTATATCTTTATTGAATATAAAGGGGCGAGCTGTTTCTGAGGCAGCATTGGTTCTGTCCTCGTTAAGTGTTATGGGGGGCTGGTACAGCGCTGGTAATGATGCTGTAGGAGGCAGCTTGCTGGCGACAACGGTGGCGTCGCCAGCAAGCTGCCTCCTACGGTCCTCTGACGGACTTGCAACACTTAACGCAGATAGCGCCGCAGCATTTCACTGGGTGGATTGGGCTGCGAATTGCTGGCAGGCGTCTGGTTTCACAGCGCCTGCGAGGGGGCTATGTTATGGAGGAGGCATCTTGCAAAGATTGACAGCACTACCGAACTCAAGCATCAGATCCAGAAAGGATTTGAATGTGATCAGCGTCAGCACGCCAGTAATCCCCAGCACTGCCAAGGTCCATTCCTTTTCGGGCGACAGAGCAGGCATGCCTGGAGCGAAGTGAGCGGCGATGATAACCAGATTAAGCGCACTGACTACCAACGAAAGAATACAGAATGAAAAATAGATCCAGAATGCTGCCGGTATCCATTTGTGCTTCAGCGCAAACCAGTTACTTTCTGTTTTTACGAGTGCCATTCCTTTGATGAATCTCCTTACCGCTTTGCCAGGGTCGGCTTTATAGTCCAGTACATTGAAAATTTGTTGCGGGTCTGCATCGACTGGCCCCCAAGCCTGCTGAAAATTAGTCTGCAGATCGGCATTGCTGTCGGTTTTGTAGCTGTTGCGCAGATTTTTCTGATCTTGAAGACGCGCAGCAGCAGCCGAGGTTTTATTCTGATTACGCCTGTCAGAATGGGGTAGCCACCATTCGTAAAGGGTCATGGCAACGCCAATCAAGAGTAAAACGCCTCCCGTTATTTGTGAGTAACCGACATCATTTGCTGATGTAGTTGATGGTGGGTGCCCAAGGTGTGCCTGAAAAACCTGAGAAAGCAGGGCAATAATAAGCTCTGTCGTTCCGGGTATCACTAACATGATGCCCACCATGATTAACGTTTTACTTGGTTTGCCTACTATCCAACTGGTCAGTTGTTTGACAAGCGGAAGGATGTCCTCACGCCAGGTATTCCCTTGATTCATTCAATGACTACTCATTCGGATATTGATGCGGAATATAACGTTTTGAGTCCCGATTTCTTGAGTTCGAACTTTTATCTTTCATCATTGCACTGTTGCAATCATTAGTACTTGCATTCTCTTGAGGCATGAACACCCGTCGGGGCCGAGTTTTCTCCCTGACTCGCAACGCCCGTCACTGAGGCGAAACTTTTGCCTGCGCAGCCCTGTCATTTTTTACGATGAGCAACGGGAGACAGGTAATGGCAAGGGCAATATGGAAAGGAGCAATCAGTTTCGGGCTGGTGCATATTCCGGTGGCGCTGGTATCGGCGACTTCGTCCCAGGGTGTCGATTTCGACTGGCTCGACAAGCGCAGCATGGACCCGGTTGGCTACAAGCGCATCAACAAGGTGACGGGCAAGGAGGTGACCGGCCAGAACATCGTCAAGGGCGTGGAGTACGAGAAGGACCGCTATGTGGTGCTCAGCGAAGAGGAAATCCGCTCTGCTCACCCGCGAGCGACACAGACCATCGAGATTTTCGGTTTTGTCGACAGCCAGCAGATTCCCTTGCAAAACATCGACACGCCTTATTACCTGGCCCCGGACAAGCGGGGCGGCAAGGTCTATGCCTTGTTGCGCGAAACCCTGAAAGACACCCAAAAGGTAGCCTTGGCCAATGTGGTGCTCCATACCCGTGAGCATCTGGCCGCGGTCATGCCTCTGGACTCGGCACTGGTGCTGGTGATCCTGCGCTGGCCAGCCGATGTGCGAGGTCTGGACGAACTCGAACTGACCGAAGCGGTGACGGATGTCTCTCTGACCAAGAGCGAGCGTGACATGGCCAAGCGTCTGGTCAAGGACATGAGTGCCGATTGGCAGCCCGACGAGTACCGCGACACGTTTCAGGAAAAGATCATGCACCTGGTCGAAACCAAGGCCCGGGAAGGTCACCTCGAAGAGGTGGGGACCGATACCGCCGAAGAGGAACGTCAGAGTGCCGATGTTATCGATCTGACCGATCTGCTCAGGCGCAGCCTCGCGGGCAAGAGCACAACGAAGAGCAGCAAACCGGCCAGCAAAGGCAAACCCCGGCAGCCTGCCAAGCAGCGTCCGGCTACCAGGAAAGCCAGCAAGGCTTCCTGAGCGCTCCGGAGATAATTGATCATGGTCAAGTCCGTCAGCGAATACACCCGCAAGCGCAATTTTGAAATCACCTCCGAACCTGCTGAAACGCCGCAAAGGAAAGGCAAGGCGCGTACACGGGCACTGAGTTTCGTGATTCAGAAACACGATGCGCGCAACCTGCATTACGATTTCCGCCTGGAACTCGACGGGACCCTCAAAAGCTGGGCCGTGCCCAAGGGGCCGAGTCTGGACCCGACACAGAAACGTCTGGCGGTTCATGTGGAAGACCATCCTCTGGGTTACGCCAGCTTCGAGGGCAGTATTCCCAAAGGACAATATGGTGGCGGGGACGTGATTGTCTGGGATCGGGGAATCTGGCAACCCCATGGCGATCCGCAAGAGTCCTATCGCCAGGGCAAGCTCAAGTTCACCCTCACCGGGGAGAAGCTGACCGGCGACTGGGCACTGGTGCGTACGCGCCTCAAAGGCAGCGGTGCCAAGGAGCAATGGCTGCTGATCAAGGAAAAGGATGCCGTCTCCCGGCCTGCTGCCGAATACGACATCACTCGCGAACAGCCGCAAAGCGTGATCAGCGGCAATCAAGTGGGCGTGACGCGGACCGTCAGTGAGAAAAAAACGGCGAAAAAGCCCCGCCCCACGAAGCAGACCACCTTCCCCGAACAGCTTTCGCCTCAATTGGCGACTTTGGTAGAGGCGCCTCCCGAAGGTGACTGGCGCTACGAAATCAAGTTCGACGGCTATCGAATCCTCACCCGCTTTCATGGCGGTGAGGTGCAGCTGTTGACTCGCAACGGCAATGACTGGACCGAGCGCATGCCGGAACTGGTGGCTGCGCTCAAGGCCATGAAACTCAAGGACAGTTGGCTTGATGGTGAGGTGGTGGTTCTCGATGCAGAGGGGTTGCCGGATTTTCAGGCGCTGCAGAATGCCTTCGAGACCGGACGCAGCAAGGACATTCTTTATTACCTGTTCGATGCACCTTTTTTGAAAGGGCAGGACCTGCGCGATACGCCTCTGGAGGAGCGACGCGAAGCGCTCAGGCAAGTACTCGACAAGCAGCGCAGCCGCTTGCTGCGCTACTCCGATGCGTTTCGCTCCGGGCATCGGGACATTATCGAAAGTGCCAGCGCTATGGGGCTTGAGGGGGTGATCGGCAAGCGTGTCGGCAGCCCCTATGTCAGCAGGCGCAATGCTGACTGGATCAAACTCAAGTGCCGGTTGCGTCAGGAGTTCGTGATTGTCGGCTATACCGCTCCCCAGGGCAGCCGCAGCGGGTTTGGGGCCTTGCTCCTGGCAGTCAATGACGAAGATGCGGGGCTGGTGTATGCCGGTCGGGTCGGGACGGGTTTCAGTGCGGCTCTGCTCAAGCAATTGCATAAGCGCTTGGAGGCTTTGTGGCGCGATACATCTCCTCTGACCAGGCCGCTCAACCCGGCGCAGAGCCGTAGCGTCAAGTGGATCGAGCCGCAACTGGTCTGTGAAGTGGAGTTCGCCCAGTGGACCCGTGAGGGCATTCTGCGCCAGGCGACATTCGTGGGTTTGCGCAGCGATAAACCTGCCAGCGATATCGTTCGCGAGTATCCGCAGCAGGTTACTGCGCCCAGTGCCTCCAGGACTGCCCAAAAGGTCAATGTGGCAGGTATCGGCATCAGCCATCCTGAGCGGGACATCGACCGGGAAAGCAAGGCGCAGAAGATCGATCTGGCGCATTTCTACGAATCCATCGCCGACTGGATTCTGCCGCATCTGGCCAGCCGCCCGGTTGCCTTGCTGCGTTGTCCTGAAGGTGTCGAGGGCGAGCAGTTCTTTCAGAAGCACGCCGAGCGGCTGGTCATCCCGCACATCCATAAACTGGACCCGGCCCTGGACCCCGGCCATGCTCCGTTGATGGAGATCGATACAGTGCAGGCACTGATCGGTGCCATCCAGATGGGCGCCATCGAATTCCATACCTGGGGCGCGACCCACGAGCGGATCGAAACCCCGGATCATATGGTTCTGGATCTCGATCCCGATCCGGCCTTGCCTTGGCGCAGCATGATCGAAGCCACGCAAATGCTTCTGGCGGTGCTCGAAGAACTGGGGCTTGAGGCTTTTCTCAAGACCAGTGGTGGCAAAGGCATGCATATCATCGTGCCTCTGGCGCGGCAGGCCGACTGGGATAGCGTCAAGGCGTTTGCCAGGGCCATCGCCGAATTCGTCAGCCGACAGTTGCCAGAGCGCTTCACAGCGGTGATGGGACCGAAAAACCGTGTCGGCCGGATCTTCGTCGACTATTTGCGCAATACACGAGGCGGCAGTACGGTTACCGCTTATTCCGTGCGCGCCAGGCCCGGGCTTCCGGTATCGGTGCCCATCCGTCGTGATGAGCTGGAAGGGTTGCAATCCTCCCGGCAGTGGCACATTGGTAATCTTGAGCAGCGCTTGCGCCAGCTCGGGGCCGATCCCTGGGCGGGGTATCAGAACAGACAGCGCATTACGCAAAAGATGTGGAAGCAACTGGGGGCCGAACCAACCAGGAGAAAGCCATGACCTCATCGACCGGATTCACCCGCAGGCGGCTGCTCACTCTGGCTGCTGGAACGGCGGCTGCACTGGCGTTCGACAGCGCCGCTGCGAACGAAAAGCCACCGACCATTCTTTCGCCGTCTTCACCCTCGAAGCTGACCCAGGAAGGCAAGACTATGCTGACCCGAGCGATCCCCTCCAGTGACGAACCCATTCCCGTCGTCGGGCTAGGCACTTATCGCGGTTTTGATGTGGCGACTTCAAGCCCCGCCTACAGGCAATTGCGTGCCGTACTCGATGCGCTGTTTGCGGCGGGCGGCAGCGTTATCGACAGCTCGCCCATGTATGGCCGTGCCGAGCAGACGACAGGCGAGTTGCTGTCTATCCACGAACCCCGTTCTCCGGCCTTTCTGGCGACCAAGGTCTGGACCCGTGGGCGCAAGGAAGGTATCGAGCAGATGGAAGAGTCCTTCAGGTTATTGCAGACCGAGCGCATTGACCTGATGCAGATTCACAATCTGCTGGACTGGAAAACCCATCTGCCGACCCTGCGGGAGTGGAAGGAGCAGGGACGGATTCGCTACATCGGTATCAGCCATTACACCTCGTCGGCTTATGACGAAGTGGAAGCCGTGCTCAAGGCCGAGCCGCTGGATTTTCTGCAGATCAACTATGCGCTGGATGATCGCGACGCCGAGAAGCGCCTGTTGCCGCTGTGCCGGGAGCGCGGTGTGGCGGTGATCTGCAACCGGCCGTTTGGCGGCGGAGGCCTGCTCTCGCGACTCAAGGAAAAACCCTTGCCCGGCTGGGCCGGACAGGTGGAAGTGACCAGTTGGCCGCAACTGGCGCTCAAGTTCCTGCTGGCCAATCCGGCGGTGACCTGCGTGATTCCCGGCACCGGCAACCCGCGCTATATGGCCGAGAATGCCGGTGCAGGATTCGGCCCGATGCTGACCGATGCCCAGAGGCAGCAGTTGATTGCGTTGGTGGGCTGACGATTGGCGACTGAAATCGCTCCTACGGTAGGGGCGACTTCAGTCGCGAAAGCCACCCGTTACAGAATCCGGTACAGCAACCGCTCGATCCTGACCCGGCTGACCCGGCGCAGAAACTTGCTCACGCCTTCGGGGTAATTGGCCAGGGTATCCAGCTCGTCGTACTGGCCAACCCGTTGGGTGTTCTGCATCAACTGTTGAATCTCTGCTTCCCGCGGCTGGATCCACTGGCCTTTCGGGTCATCGATCAACAGGCCGTTTTCCAGATCGAGGTTGAAGGCGCGAGGGTTGAGGTTGTTGCCCGTCAGCAAGGTATAGCGCTCGTCTACCCAGACGCCCTTGAGGTGGAACGTGTTGTCGCCGTGTTTCCACAGATGCAGGTTTAGCCGGTGCTGGGCGATGGCCTTCTTGTGCTTCTGGGCGAAGCGACGCAGGCTGATTTCATACAGGTAGGGCAGGGCAGAGATGACCTTGAACGGCTCTTCGGGAGGAATGAAGAAGTCGTTGGCGGTCTTGTCGCCGATGATGATGTCGACTTTCACGCCGCGCTTGAGGGCGCGATTGATTTCCCGGGTCACTGCCACCGGCATGTTGAAATAGGGCGTGCAGATGGTCAGTTGCGTCTTGCTGGCAGCGATCAGGTCGCAGATGGCCCGGTTGAGCGGGTTGCGCGGGCCGACGCCCAGCAGTGGCATGATGCGCAGCTCGCCGTTTTCCTTGTCGCCAGCACTGGTTTCATAGGCGGCGCGTTTCAGGTTGCTGCGAAAGGCCCTGATCTCGCCACGCAGGCTGCGTGAGTCGGGGGGCGATTGCAGGTCCAGTCGGTGGACGGCTGGCGATGGCAGGATTTCGCGCTGCACCATGTCCACGAAGGCATCGGCCAGTTGTCTGTTCTGGATCAGGTGATAACGGTCCAGACGGTATTTGTCGAGCTTGTGCAGATAGACGTTATTGATGCTGGCGCCACTGTAGATGACGCAGTCGTCGATGATGCTGCCCTTGAGGTGCAGTACGCCGAACAGCTCGCGGGTCTGCACCGGCACGCCATGGATCGGGACTTCTTCGTCGTATTCCAGATTCTGCGCCTGATACCAGGCCGAGTTTCCTGCCTGACGACCCGCCCCGATCAGCCCCCGCTGGGCACGGAACCAGTCGACCAGCACCACGACATCCAGCTCGGGACGTGCAGCCTTGGCGGCATACAGTGCGTCGAGGATTTCCTGCCCGGCTTCGTCCTGTTGCAGATACAGGGCGATGATGTAGATGCGCCGGGTGGCAGAAGCGATCTTCTCCAGCAGGCAGCGTCGGTATTCAGCGGCAGAGGGAACAATGGTGATGGCATCGTCGGACAAGGCAAAACCGCGAAGCGTGGCCAGGGTCGAGCGTCGGAAGTTGGACTGCATAAGCCTCTCGAAGGGATAACCGGCAGCGCACGAGCTTACACCAGACTCGACACGAGGTCGCCGTTGAAGTCTGTCTCAATGATGTCTGTTTGTAATGTACAGACCGCGTCAGGCAACGCGGTCTGTACGTTCGATCAGTAACCGTTGCGTTTCAGAATCGCATCGATGCTGTCTTTGGCAGGCCGGCCATAGAACTTGAGGAGTTCCGTGGTGCGGTTGGTGAAGAAACCGTCGGCACCTGCGGCGCTGATCTGTTTGAAGTCCACAGCTTCATCCACGGTATAGGGATGAACCACCATGCCCTTGTCGTGGGTTATGTTGTTCATCCAGGGTTTGACCAGGTCCATGTAGCTCTGGTCGCCGCCGTTGGTGAGCTGCGAGGATGGGCCGGTACCTATGGCGCCATGAGCCTTTGCCCAGTCGATCCAGGCCACGAACTCTTCCTGGGATTTGATTTCCTGTGCGGCGTAATAGCTGGCCTTGTCCTTGAATCCGGAGTCCTTGAAAGGAACATTGGACTTGGGTTCTATCGAGCCTTCACCGATCCACAGCAACAGCACTTTGGGAACCTTGGGCATTTCCTTCTGCAGCAGTACCAGACTGGATTTGTCGAAGGTCTGCAAGACGACGCGCCCCGGTGACTGGGCGACGTTCACATGGCCAGCCGCTGCTGCCGGGCGTGGGCTGAGCCAGCCGCGCTTGGCCAGGGCCTTCTTCAGGTCGGCCTCGATGCCCGGAAACTGGGTCGGGACCTTGGTCTCGATATACAGACCCGGCTTGTTCGCGCCACCTTCGGCGATATCGATCACTTCATCCAGAGTCAGAATCTGCAGGCCGGCATAACTGTCGCGAGCCCGGGACGGGTAGGCCTTGTTGAACCAGGAGCCGGCATCCAGCTCCTTGAGTTCGGCCAGCGTGAAGCTGCTGACCGGGTCCTTGCTGCGCTTGGGATAGACCTGGGCGATATTGGTGGTGCGGTCGAGCGTGTCGTCATGCAGGGCAATCAATACCCCGTCCTTGGTGCGTTGAATATCCATTTCCAGATAGTCCGCACCCAGATCCCGTGCCAGGGTATAGGCCGGAATGGTTTCTTCCGGTGCATCGAACGAAGCCCCGCGATGGGCGATCACTGCCGGCCAGGGCAGGCCGTTCTTCTCACTGATGACCTTGCCCGGCGCGTCGGCTGCCGATGCCGTGCCTGTGGACAGCATCACACCGGCCATGACTGCGGTTGCCAACCAACGGGCCAACGGGTTCTTGTGAAACGGAAATCGGGAAAATCCTTGCATGATCTGCTTGTTCCTTGTGTGCATGAAGGGTCATGACGAAGCCACGGCATGAAGCATTGACCACATTTACAGGAAGTGATGTGACGATTCAAATCGTGCATCTTTCATTGCCCCCTGCCCAAGCACCCCAAGTCGCGTTACTGTCAGTCCTTTCATGACCCGTTAAGGAAAAGTGCATGACGACGGTACTGGTACTGGTCGAGAGCGTTAATGAATATTTGCCGATTCTGGAGAGCAGCGGTTTTCGCTTGATCCGTGCGCCCACGGCGGCCTTGCGGGCCGAGGCCATTGCCGAACATGGTCAGGAAATTTCCGCTGTGATGACTCGCGGCCCCTTGGGTTTCTTTGCCGAGGAAATGGACGCTTTGCCTCATCTGCGGATCATCTGTGTGTCGGGGGCCGGTTATGAGAAGGTCGACCTTGCGGCTGCCCAGGCTCGCGGCATCACCGTAACCAATGGGGCCGGGGTCAATGCGCCGACCGTGGCTGATCATACGATGGCATTGCTGCTGGCGATCGTGCGCGATATCCCTCAGAACGATGCGTCTGTGCGGCGCAGTGAATGGCGCAAGGTCACGTGCCCGTCATTCGCCGGCAAGCGCCTGGGGATTGTCGGTCTGGGGGCGGTCGGGCTGGCCATTGCCAAGCGGGCTCAGGCATTCGATATGTCGATCCAGTATCACAACCGCAAGGCCCGCAGCGATGTGGATTACCTGTGGTACGCGACCGTTCTCGAACTGGCGGCGGCTTCGGACTTCCTGATCATTTCGACGCCGGGCGGCAATGGCACGCAGCATCTGATCGATGCCCGGGTGCTCGAGGCCCTGGGGCCGCAGGGTTATATCGTGAATATCGCCCGGGCCAGCGTCGTCGATACCCAGGCGTTGGTCGAAGCCCTGCAGCAGCGCCGGATTGCCGGTGCGGGCCTGGATGTCTTCGATGACGAACCGCAAGTGCCGGATGTCTTCAAGACCCTCGACAATGTGGTGCTGACCCCCCATGTGGGCGGGCTTTCTCCCGAGGCATCGAAGGACATGGTCCTGATGGTCAACAAGAACCTGCTGGCGTTCTTCTCCGGGCAGCCGGTTCTGACACCGGTTCATGGTTGAGGCGATTCACTCCGTCCTCTCCAATGAGTAAAACCGAGTGTGCATTCAGGCATTGAATGCTTGCTGCAACGCCAATTCTGATTGCACTCAGGCACGCTTATAGTCCCGACCACACACATGGGAGGGACATGGACATGCAGGACGGTAACGGCAAGGCGCTGCGAATCGGTCTGGTAGGGGATTTCGATCCAGAGGTGCCTGCGCATCAGGCGATTCCACTGGCACTGGACATGGGGGCCGTCATAGACAGCCCTCAAGTTCAGCATCAATGGCTGCCGACACCGGAGATCGGGGAGGGGGAAATCCTGACCGGTTTCGACGGTATCTGGTGTGTGCCCGCCAGTCCTTATCGGGATATGCAGGGAGCGTTGACCGCCATTCGTTTTGCCCGGGAGCGGCAGATACCGTTTCTGGGCACCTGCGGCGGTTTTCAGCATGCCCTGATCGAATATGCCCGCAATTGCCTGGGCTGGCAGGACGCCGAGCATGCCGAAACCTCACCGGACTCGCCTCGCACCATCATTACTCCCTTGAGCTGTTCGCTGGTTGAAACCACGGCGGCGATCAAACTGCTGCCCGATTCGTTGATCGCTCAAGCCTACGGCACGTCTGAAATTGCCGAGCGTTATCGATGCCGCTACGGCCTGCGTCCTGAGCTGGAGGCCTCGATGTTCGGCCATGGGCTGAAGGTCAGCGGTCGCGGACCGGAAGGGGATATTCGCAGTATCGAGCTGCAAGGCCATCCGTTTTTTGTCGCCACACTGTTCCAGCCAGAGCGGGCGGCCCTGCAGGGTGTGGTTCCGGCGCTGGTTGCGGCTTTCGTCAGGGCTTGCGCCCGTCGTGCTGAAGGTATCTGTCCATGATCGCCGCCTGCTTTCCAACGCCTTATTACGCAGTGATCTTCTCCTCGTTGCGCACGGCCCAGGGTGCCCATGATTATGCAGTGGCGGCCCACAGGATGGTCGAACTGGCCAGGGAGCAACCGGGTTTTCTGGGCGTGGAGTCGGCTCGCGATGCTGACGGCCTGGGAATCACCGTTTCCTACTGGACGGACGAGCAGGCCATCCTGGGATGGAAGCAGCATATCGAACATGCCCGGGTGCGAGAGCTGGGACGTGCGCACTGGTATGAGGCCTGTACCACCAGAGTCTGCAAGGTCGAGCGGGACTATGCCTTCGAGGCCCAGACATGCTGAAACAATGATTCGGCCCTTTGGCCCTGTCTGAATCTGCGGGGATATGCCAGCATTGTGCTCTTTCAGCCACAAAGCCGCTTTTGTGTGGAGCCCTCATGAACGAAAAAACGGTCCAGCCTGCCGTGTTGCGTATCCCCGAAGGCTTGCAGGTCCCGGCCCAGGTGATCTGTCATGCCACCAGCCTGCGCCGGGCGAGCCGGCGTATCTGCCAGTTGTATGACGCAATCATGGCACCCTGCGGTTTGCGTTCGACCCAGCGTTCGATCCTGATGCAGATCGCTCGCAATCAGGCCCTGAGCATGACCGAGCTGGCCATGTTGCTGGTGCTGGACCGCTCGGCGCTGGCCCAGAATCTCAAGCCACTGGAGCGTGAAGGGCTGGTCTTGGTCGAAGTGGACCCTGAAGATCGACGCAGTCGACGAGTGCGGCTGACCCAGAGTGGTGTGGATAAACTGCTTGAGTCCCAGGCCCTGTGGGAACAGGCCCAGCGTTGCTATGAGACCGCTCTGGGAACCGAGCGGGCTCATGAGTTGCGTCAGTTGCTGGGCATGGTCCCGGTGGCCGATTACGGCGATGGCATCATCGGCGGGGTGTAGGTCAGCGTTGTGCCCAGTGCCCACAGCAATACCAGCACCAGCGGTGTATGCACCAGCAGTTGCACGAACGAGAAGCCGATCAGGTCCCGGGCCTTCAATCCCAGCACGCCCAGCAGCGGCAGCATATAGAACGGGTTGATCAGGTTGGGCAGCGCCTCGGCTGCGTTGTAGATCTGCACGGCCCAGCCCAGGTGATATTGCAGCTCATTGGCGACCTGCATCACATACGGCGCTTCGATGATCCACTTGCCGCCACCCGACGGAATGAAGAACCCCAGTACCGCCGAGTAGATGCCCATCAGCACGGCATAGGTGTCGTGGGTGGCAATGCTGGTGAAAAAGGTCGATATATGGTGCGCCAGAGTCTGGGCATCGCTGCCTTTGACGGTCGTCAGCAAGGCGGCAATGGAGCCGTAGAGTGGAAACTGGATCAGTACGCCCGTGGTGGTCGGCACGGCACGGGTCACCGCATCCAGAAAGCTGCGGGGACGCCAGTGCAGCAGTGCGCCGAGCATGATGAACAGAAAGTTATAGGTGTTCAGCCCTGAAATCGCAGTGATCGCCGGCTTGGTCGAAAACTCGTTGAAGAGCCAGCCGGCACCCAGCAACACCATCAGAATAATCAGCAGCGGGCTGTATTCCAGCCATTCGCCGGGCCGCGAGCGCGGTGGCAAGGGCGGCAGATTGAAAGCCGGGTCAACGCCACAGTCCCTGGCATCCTTTGCGGTGTTGGGGCCGGGTGCCGTGGCGTAGGCAACGATCAGGGAAATGACCACCAGCGCTGCCAGCATGACGCCCGATTGCCAGAGGAAAATGGTTTCGGTGAAGGGAATCACGCCCGTGATCGCCAGGATCGACGGCGGCAGGCTGCCCGGGTTGGCCTGCAGTTGTGCCGCTGAAGACGAAAGCCCCAGCGCCCAGACTGCGCCCAGTCCCAGATAAGCTGCAGCACCCGCGGCGCGGTAGTCCATGCGCAGGTCGGTACGACGGGCGAGGGCGCGTACCAGCAAGCCGCCGAACACCAGCGAGAGCCCCCAGTTCAGCAAGGAAGCCAGCATGGAAATCAGCGCCACCCAGGCCACGGCGGAGCGACCGTTTTTCGGGATGCGTGCCAGGCGGTCGATCAGGCGCACCGCAGGCGGTGAACTGGCGACTACATAGCCCCCGATGACCACGAAAGCCATTTGCATGGTGAAGGGAATCAGGCTCCAGAAGCCGTCACCGAACGCTTTGGCTGCTTCGGCCGGTCTGGCACCGATGGCCAGTGTCGCAAGGGTGACGATGGCTACCGCCAGCGCGGCAAAGACCCAGGAGTCGGGAAACCAGCGTTCGGCCCAGGCGGCACAGCGCAGGGCGAAGCGGGCAGAGCGGCTTTCTTCTATATGGGTGGTCACGTGGAGAGTACCTTTGATTATTGTTATGGGAGGAGGGCTCTCTGATTCGTCGCACAGGTATCAGGCCAGTCGATTTGCCAGCGAGCGTCCACGCTCAAGGCTAGCAAATCCCTGTGTTTTTCAGGCCAGTTGCTCCTGTTTGCTGCGCGCCAGCGTGACGCCGAGGCGGAAGTGATCTCCTGCGAACTCCATTCACTCATGCTGTTGCGTTTTGAGGTGCTGTTTCGCGAACAAGTCCGCTTGTGTGAGCGCGTGACAGCACGGTGTAAATGGATGGCAGCACGAACAAGGTGAAAAAGGTGCCTACCAGCATGCCGACAACGATCACCAGGCCGAGACCAAAACGGCTGTTGGCACCGGCTCCGCTGGCGAACAGCAAGGGGATCAGGCCCACTACCATTGCCGCCGTAGTCATCAGGATCGGTCTGAGTCGAATGCGTGACGCCTGTACGATCGCCGTAGCCGCTGTGCAACTTCTGAGCACCCGCAGCTCATTGGCGAATTCCACCATCAGAATCCCGTGTTTGCTGATCAGTCCGATCAGGGTCACGAGGCCGATCTGGGTATAGATATTCACGCTTGCCAGGCCCATGGCCAGAGGAATCAGCGCCCCACAGATCGACAATGGCACGGTGATCAGAATGATCAGCGGGTCGATCAGGCTTTCGTATTGAGCGGCCAGCACCATGAAAATCACCACCAGGGCAAACAGGAAGGCGATCAGCAGCGAGTTGCCTTCATGAATGAACTGTCTGGCATCGGCCTGCCAGTCTTGGCTGAAACCGGCAGGCAGGTTTTCGCCCTGGGCCTGCAGAAACTCCACGGCCTGGCCCAGGCTGACGCCCGGTGCCGGAACAGCCTGGAAGGTTGCAGCGTTCTGCTGATTGAACTGCTTGAGGGCATTGGGCTGAATGTCACGTTCCAGCGTGACCACACTGGAAAGCGGGACCTGACGACCCTGGTCGGTACTGACATAGATATTGTTCAGGGCCTGGGGTGTGAGGCGCTGGTCTGCCGAGGTCTGGGGAATGACGTCATAGGAGCGCCCCTGCAGTCCGAAGCGATTCGTATAGTTTTCGCCCATCAGCACCATCAGCGTGGTTCCGATGTCTTGCATGCGAATGCCCAGGCTGTTGGCCTTGCTGCGGTCGATACGTACTCTGACCATCGGGTTATTGAATGCAAGGTCACTGTCGACAACTGCAAACAGGCCGCTGTCCCGCGCCCGCTGCTTCAGATCCTCCATTGTCTCGTGCAGTACGCGATAGTCCTGGGTCGTGCGAATGACCCACTGCACGGGCAGCCCTCCGCTCGATGCCGGCAGGGCGGGCAACTGGAATACAAAGACGGCATTGCCTTCGGCAGCATCCACTGCCTGTTGCAGCTCGCTCTGGATCTGTACGGCGCTGCGTGTGCGTTCAGCCCACGGGGCGAAGTTGACGCCTGCGAAACTGGCGGCCACGCCATCGGTGCCGTTGATGATCCAGGTGCTGGATGCTTCTTCCAGTTGGCTCATGATGTCGCTCAACTGGTAGGCATAGCGTTCCACATAATCGAGGCTGGCGTTCTGTGGCGACTTGATCGCCAGCAGCAGATTGCCCTGATCCTCGTTGGGGGCCAGCTCTTTGGCGGCCATGCCATACAGCCAGGGCAGGCTGACCAGAACCAGCGCAGCAAAGGCCAGGACGGCTCCACGCAGACGAAGCGAGGCGATCAGCGCTCGTTGGTAACGTCGGGACAGATGTCGGAAAAACGCCTCGGCGCGCTGGCTCATGCGCGCTTCGCTCTGCCCCGAGGGCAGCAGACGGGTGCAAAGAACCGGAGTCAGGGTAAGCGCAATGACCCCGGATACCAGCACCGAACCGGCAAGCGTCAGGGCGAACTCCTTGAAGAGTGCGCCGGTAAGGCCCGCCATCAGGCCGATCGGCATGTAGACGGCCGCCAGGGTGATGGTCATGGCAATGACCGCCGATGCGATTTCCCGTGCACCTATCAGCGCAGCCTCCCAGGGCGAGCGGCCTTCACGGATATGGCGGTGAATGTTTTCCATGACGACAATGGCGTCGTCCACCACCAGCCCGATCGCCAGAACCATGGCAAGCAGGGTCAGCAGGTTGATGCTGAACCCGAACAGCATCATCAATCCCAGTGCGCCGAGCATGGACAGCGGAATGCTGATAATGGGGATCAGCACGCTGCGCACGGACCCCAGACACAGATAAATGATCAGAACCACGATCAGCGTGGCTTCGATCAGCGTTTCGATCACTTCGACGATAGAGGCGTGAATGAAATTTGCGGTTTCAAAGGCGAGGGCTACATGCACTCCCGGCGGCAAGGTCTTTTCGATTTCAGGCAGCAATTGCCTGATGGCTGCGACTATCGACAGTGGATTGCCGTCCGGCGTCGCATAAAGGCCCAGGTGCACGGCGGGTTTGCCATCCATCAAGGCGCTAGTTTCATAGGCTGCCGAACCCAGCTCTACGGTGCCGACATCGCGCAGACGCAATAAACGGTCTGCCTGATTGCTGATGACCATGTCGCGAAATTCTTTCAGGCTGCTCAGGTCGGTATTGACTTGGATCGAGCTGACAACGTACTGGCCCTTTATCTGGCCTGGTGCCGCCTGGAAGTTGTTGGCCTTGATTGCCCGCTCGACATCTTCGGCGCTGATACCGTGCCCGGCCAGGCGTATGGGATCGAGCCAGAGTCGCATGGCCAGACGCTGGCCGCCGAATGTCTGGACTTTGGCCACGCCGTCAATGCCGGAAAACAGCGGCTGAACAACCCGGTCTAGGTAATCGCTCAGTGCGGGCACTGCCATCCTGTCGCTTGAAAAGCCCACATAGGCCACCGCTGTGGCGTCTCCGGCAGAGCGTTCGATGACCGGGTCATAGGCTTGTTCGGGCAAGCGATACTTGACCTGATTGACCTTGGCGATCACCTCGCTCAAGGCCTTGCCGGAGTCCTGATTCAGCCCCAGGCGCAAGGTGATGAGACTGCGTCCCTGGACCGATGATGAACTGACGTAATCGACGCCCTGGACCGATGCCAGGGACTGGTTCAGAGGCTGGGTCACGAAACCCTGCATCAGTTCGGCCGGAGCGCCGGGATACTCTGTGCTCACGGTAATGGTCGAGCTTTCCAGAAGCGGGTACTGGCGCACCGTCAGGTCCTGATAGGCCTTGAGCCCGGCCAGTACGATAAGCAGGCTGACTACCAGCGCCAGCACCGGGCGTTTGACAAAGACATCCGTGAACTTCACAGCTCTGCTCCCTTGAAGGTGTCATGCAGGTGTGAGGCAGAGGTGTCGAGCACGCTCTTGGCCACCGGTTCGATCACGGCACCGTCACTGAGCTTCAACTGCCCCGAAACCACCACGCGGTCATCGCGCAACACGCCCTGTTCGATGATGACCCGGCCATCGCGGCGTTCTCCGGTCTTCACGGCGACCCGACGTACCCTGGGTGCCTGCCGGTCATCCTGTGCCGGTTCGAGCACATAGATTTCTTCTCCATAGGCGTTATAGGTGATCGCCGTTTCCGGTACGGTCAATACATCCCTGGGCTGTGCCTGAGGCACTTTCACCCGGGCAAACATGCGCGGCAGTGCAGCCTCGGGCGGGTGTTGCAGGCGTGCCTGAACGTTGACCATCCGCGAGCGGTCAAGAATGGGGTCCAGAGTGGTGACCATGCCGGTTATCGGTTGGTCCGGCAGAGCGTCGAGCACGACTTCCAGCGGACGACCGGGCTGGATATGGGGCAGGGCATGTTCCGGCACGCTGAAGTTGACGTAGAAACCCTCGTTGCCGACCAGATTGATCAGGGTTTGTCCTGCCGTGACATATTGGCCCAGATGCACCTGGCGAATGCCCAGGGTGCCGGCAAAGGGCGCCTTGATGGTGAGCTGATCGATTTCGGCTTCGAGTGCCTGCAAGGCACCCTTTGCCGCCAGGTATTCGCTTTGTGCATCGCCTTCTTCCTGGCGTGACATTGCGTCGAGGGAGGTGAGCTTGCGGGCGCGTTGCAGGCGTGCCTGGCTGTTCTGCATCTTGCCTTGCAGGCGCACCAGGTCTGCGCGCTGGCGCGCATCGTTCAGGCGCACCAGCACCTGGCCGCGCTCGACCTGCTGCCCCGAATGGATGGGCAGGGCGATGACACGCCCACCGACCTCGGCAGGGACGCTGACCTCCTGGAAAGCTTCCAGCTCGCCGATGGCTTCCAGATAGTCGGTGAAAGGCGAGCTGTCGACCCGGGCAACGGCTACCTTCACAGGCTTCACCGCAGCAGCCTCCACTGGCTGGGCCGTGCTTGTGCGAAACGTCCAGAGGCCGCCCAGAATGACCAGTCCCGAGAACAGCAGAAGGATGAGGGGATGGCGCCTCGCTGCACCTGCATCAATCATGGGGTTCTTCCTTGAATGGCTTTTAGTAGATCGGCCAGCAACCCGGCGTGAGCAGTTCCACAAGATGGTCGTCCGGGTCGCGGAAATAAATGCTCGACCCGCCCTTTGGCCATTGGGTCCGGCCTTCTATGGGAATGCCTGCCTGGGTGAGTCGCTCGGTCCAGGGCGTCATGTCTGCAGTGTCGATGGCAAAGCAGACATGGATTCGGCCTCGGGCATCATGGGGCGGGATTTCTCCACCGCTCAGGTGTTTGGTCTCCAGTGAGGCGCCTTGCTTGAACAGCAGCAGGGCGTTCGCTCCGCCAACGTTCAGGGCAACCAGAACGTTGCTTTCCACCATCACTTCGAGCCCAAGCGTCTTGTAGTAAAAATTCTTGGCTTCTGTAAGATCTTTCACATAAAGCGCGGTCTCAATGATCCTGTTGAGTCGCGGCATATTTCGCTCTCCTTATGGAATCAAGGAAGCACCCTCTCTCCCGACGTTGGAAGGCTAAGGATGGCAACTGTTTTATTGCGTAATATCGACCTGAATCTGCTGGTGGTTCTCGATGCTCTGCTGACAGAAAAGCATGTCACCCGTACGGGGGAGCGACTGCATCTGAGTCAGCCAGCCATCAGTCACTCCTTGAGCAAGTTGCGCAGTCTGCTGGATGACCCGATCCTGATCAGGAAGGGCAATGAGGTGTTTCTCAGTGCTTTGGCAATCAGCATTCAGGTTCCTCTCAAGAATCTGCTGAGTCAGATCGAAGCCTTGTTCGGCAGCTCGATTGCCTTCGAGCCAGCCACGTCCCGACGCACCTTCAACCTGGCCATGTCGGATTACGGTGCGGCAATCGTCTTGCCCAAACTGCTGGTCCGTTTTCGTCGCGAAGCGCCCCATACCACCCTGGTCGTGACTCAGAGCAGCCGCCACGGAATGCTTGAGCAAGTCGCTCAGGGCAAGATCGATCTGGCGCTTGGTGTGTTTCCCAACCTGCCGACCGATATCGCCCAGGCTACGCTGTTCGAGGAAACCTTTTCGTGCCTGCTCGACCGCAATACCTTGCCGCCGGGTGGAACGCTCGATCTCGAGAATTACCTGTTGCGTCCGCATATCTCCGTTTCCATGGATGGGAGCGTGGGAGAGGTGGACACGCTGTTGCGTGCCCAGGGCCTGCACCGACGCATCGCCGTCAGCGTGCCGCACTGGCGTACGGCGCCGGGCATGATCAGTAATACCGACCTGATCCTTACCGTGGCCACGCGCACGCTGGATGAAGCACTGCTTGACGATTCGCTGATACAACTCACACCTCCGTTGACCATTCCGCCGTTTCCGTTCGTACAGATCTGGCATCACCGGTTCAATGAAGACCCGGCCCACCAATGGCTACGCGAGCAGGTCGCACAGGCGGCCGCTCATCGCACCGTCTCGTTCTGATCGGGCCGCAGCCGCAAACGCAGGTCCGGTCCGATGCTGGTCACCTCATACAGACTGAAATTCAGACTGTCGTGCAGGCTGGTCAATTCCGGGAGATGGACCATCGGCCGGGCGATGTCGCCCAACAGACGTGGTGCGATGTAGACCAGCAGTTCGTCCACCAGGCCGGCCATGAGCAGCGCACCGGCCAGAGTGGGACCGGCCTCCACGAAGACATCGTGCAGGCCACGCTCGCTGAGCACGTGCATCAACTGCGCAAGATCCACTCCGTTCTCGTCACTTTGCAAACGCAGTACTTCGTTGCCCGTGGTGGTGGATGGGTCCAGCGAAGCGTCCAGCCCGATCACATGCAGGCTGGGCGCCAGACTGTTGAATACCCGTGCGTTGCCGGGTACCCGGGCCTTGCTGTCGAGTACGACCCTGACCGGAGGCAAGGCTGCCGGTGAAGACAGATGGCGTACGGTCAGCAGCGGGTCATCAGCCAGTACAGTGCCACTGCCGGTCACGATAGCGGCACTGGCCGCCCTCCAGAGTTGTACATCGCTGCGTGCCTGGTGACTGGAAATCCATTGCGAACGACCGTTGCTCAGCGCCGTCCGGCCATCCAGACTCATCCCCAGCTTGAGCTGCACCCAGGGTCTCTGTCGTTCGACACTGGACAGAAAGCCGCGATTGAGTTCCCGGGCGGCTGTCCTGAACAACCCCACCTTGACTTCGATACCCGCTTCACGGAGCTGCGCGATTCCCCGCCCGTTGACCTTTTCGAAAGGGTCTTCATGGGCGACGACCACCGTGGCAATTCCACTGTCGATCAAGGCTTGATGGCAGGCACCGGTACGCCCTACATGACTGCAGGGCTCCAGTGTTACATAGGCCGTGGCACCTTTTGCCAGTGCCCCGGCCTGACGCAACGCGAAGACTTCGGCATGCGGCCCGCCAGCGCTGCGATGCCAGCCTTCTCCCACCACCTGTGCGCCGTGGGCAATCACACAGCCCACCCGAGGGTTGGGCCATGTGGAGTGACTGCCACGCGCGGCCAGCGACAATGCATGCTGCATGTGCTGGAAGTCGCATTCAGTAAAGTGGTTCATACCTGCGCCTGAACCTTGATCGGGTAAATGCGTCCGTCATAGGCACTGGCCAGGAAGCCTGTGCCATCAATGTTGTGAGAGATGCAGGAGATACCGCTGGCCGTCGGTTTCTCTACAGCCACCCAGCGACGCTTGGCAACATCGAAAATGGCCACTGTCCCGCCATAACTGCCTGTTGCGATCTGCGTGTGGTCGGGGGAAATGGCGATGCACTTGATCGAGTGCTGATGAGGCGTGTCGTAGACCTCGTCCTGACCATTGCGCCACAGGCGGAGTTTCAGGTCTCTGCCGATACTGGCAAAACCATCTTCAATACGGGTGCAGCCGTTGGAGATACGAGCATGAGCCTTGTCCAGATAGCGCTCCAGGCCGAAGTCGCTGATCCGGTGAAAGGCCGCCGCGGCCGTGGCGCATACGCTGAACAGGAACGTCTCGTCGGCAGCGATACCCTTGATGGCATTCTCATGCAGTTGTACCGAGGTGACGAAGCGGGGCTGTCCTGCTTCCAGAGCGAAAATCAGCGCCTCGCCGGTGTAGGTCCCGATGGCTGCATGCAACTGGCCGTCTTTCTCGAACGTGGTGCCACAGTTGAGGGGCGAGCGATGCTGATAGAGGGTGTCCCCGGTACGGGCGTCGAACACGGTGCCCATCTGCCCGCCTGTCAGAACGCTGTCGCCGAATGGCAGCAGGAAGTTGCAGAGGCTGCCGGCGTGGGTGCTGGCCTGACCATTGATCTGCAGAATACCGGCATCGCCAATGCTGTAGATGTCATCGTTGACGACAGCCACGGCATTGAGGCTGATCGCAGGCTCGATACCCTCCAGGTCCCAGACCTGTGTCTTGAAGTTCCAGGTCGCGTAGCGGGAGCCGAAGGTCACGAAGGCGATGCGGTCGGTTCCCAGCAGCGTACAGCTGCGTGGCCAGATGATGCTGGGCAGGGACGTCTGGGCGGTCTTGACCAGGTTGTTGCGCTCATCCAGATGCCAGAGTATGACGCAGCGGTCGTAGCTCAGGCTGACCAGCAGACGCTGCTCGTCATCCCAGATGATGCGCTTGATTCCGGCAGCATGGGCCGGATGCAGATGAGTGCCGCTGGCATCGATGAGGGAAATCTTGCCTTCATCGTCACCGGCGAAAATGATTCCGTCCCGTGACAGCGCAACGGTGTCGGTTTCCACACCGCCCAGATCGATGAGTTCAAGCTGGACGCCGGTCTGGGCGCACCAGCGGCGAATCGAGCCATCGTCGCTGCTTGAAACCAGTGTGCGGCCATCGGCAGACCAACTGACCGAAATCACATCGGCACTATGGCCTTCGAGGATATGCCGGGTATGCCCTTGCAGGTCGAACAGACGCAGCGTGTGATCGCGTGAACTGGTCGCGATGGTCTGGCCATCCGGCGAGAACGCGGCCATCTCGATGTCATCTTCATGGCCGATCAACACGGCCTTGAGACGCAGGCTGGGCACTTCCCAGACGCGGGCCGTGTAGTCGCTGCTGGCACTGACCAGTAACGTACCGTCGGCATTGAAGGCGCATTGATTGGCCAGGTGGTCATGCAGTACGCGCTGGATAGGGGTTTTGGTTTTGGCATCCCAGAGGATGACCTGATTGTCGTAACCGGCGGTGGCTACATAGCGATCCTTGAAAGCGTTGATACCACTGATAGGTCCGAAATGGCGCATGATCTATATCCTTTAGATAATTGGGAAACCCGAATTTCAGTCAGCCGCTGTCGGCCTGTATATAAGGCAGGCAGTCAGAGAGAGTCAGTCAGTTGGTAATGGCGATACGGTGTTGTTTCTTGTCGATCTTGGCCTGCAGATAGTTTCGGTTATGTTCGGTGATGAGGACGCCAGTAGGAATGACGTCTGAAACATGTATGCCGTTTGATTCCAGAGCCGACACTTTTTCGGGGTTGTTGGTAATAATACGGCAATCAGTAATGCCCACGGCTTTCAACATGCTGGCCGCCAGAGAAAAGTCCCGATCATCTTCCGGGAAACTGAGGTGTGTATTGGCTTCAAATGTATCCAGGCCCGTATCTTGAAGTCGATAGGCTTCAAGCTTTGCATACAAGCCGATACCGCGTCCTTCCTGACGCAAATAAATAAGATAGCCGCCTTCTTTATGCATGCGATTGATGGACTCGGTCAATTGAGGTCCGCAATCGCAGCGTTGGGAACTGAAGACATCGCCGGTCAGGCATTCGGAATGGATACGTACCAGTGGACTTTCCGGGCGGTCGGGTCCCAGTTTGATCAAAATGTGTTCATGTTTCGGATCGAGTCCGCTAAAAGTGAAAAACGTGCCAGGGCATTGACCTTCATTAAGAGGAATATCAACTTTATTACGCACTTTGACAGTTTTCATGATTAACCTTCTTACTGTGTGATGAGGCTATTTTTTTTATGGCGCACTTGGGCAACGGTTCAAGTCGAAGGTGTTTCTGCAAGGCGAAACCCCATGACATAGATGGGACGAGGGTATTTGCCGTGGCGTCGGCAATTACGCGCCAGATCTCTGAAGCGGGTGAAGCTCCCGCCTCTGGCGACGCGATGAGTTCCTACAACGGTAACCAGGTCGTCTTCGATCGCCTGACCGCCGGGGTAGGGGGCGTAATCGTCGGCGACGTATTCTTCGACATTGCCTGCCATGTCCATGCAGCCGAACGCGGAGGCACCCTGGCTGAATGCACCGATGGGGGAGGTGGTGAACAGCCCCAGCTCTGCCGTATTGCAATGGTCGGGCAGGAAGCTGTTGCCCCACGGAAAGACCAGATTCCTGGGGCCGGCCGCGGCGTATTCCCATTCCGCTTCCAGTGGCAGACGGAATTGACGTCCGGTATGGCTGTTGAGCCAGTCGATGTAGGCCTCGACATCCTCGACGGTCAAGCCGAATACCGGGTGATTGGCCCGATCCGTTGGAAACTGCCCGAAAAGCCAGTTATCCGGGATCCGGGGTTGCTGCGAGTCTTCCAGAAACGCCCGGTATTCCAGGTTGGTGACCGGAAACTTGCCGATACGGTAGGGCTGGAGTGTCACGGCGTGGCGAGGTACTTCCTTTTCGATCCAGGATCGATCAAGCCCAAGCCCGCTCATTTCCTGCATGACCGCATCGACCTCATCGGCCGCCAGTCCTGTGGACACCTTGCCGCCTCTGATATCAATCATCTGCGGGTCGAATACGTTGATGCGCGTGTCCACGGTCTGCGCGAGCAACTTGCCGGCTGCCAGTCGGACCTGCAACGTGGCTTCAGGATCCTGGAGGCGCTCGATCAGCCGATCCGTGGGCTCCTGAGCCAGCAGTTTCCAGGTCGCCAGAGGCAGCGACATGTTGCGGGTCTGCTGAAAGTGCTCGGGCAGTCCCATCAGATACCTGTCGGTCATCTGAGGAGTCAGTGGCCCTTCAAAGACCGGCCAGTGGGTGAATGAATGATTTTTCGCCATTTGAGACGTATCTCCTGCGGGAATCACGGAGTATCGCCAGCCCCGTCTGAGGGGCTGCGAGTCGGATCGCTAGCGTGTACAGACCAGGCCGGTCTGCAGGCAGTTGCGCTCGAAGTCATCCCAGTAACCGGCGGGGAATTTGTCACGATTGGCTTTTGAGATGATCGGCTTCTGCCACTCGAAGGTAGAAAAACCGGCCTTGGACAGTGCGGTTTCGTAAGCTTCGCGACTCCAGCGATAGAAGGTGAATGCGCTGGGGGGCTGGGTGACGAACTCTGCGTCACAACGAAAACCGCCCTTGTGAGGCTGCTCGTTGAGCACATGGACACCGTATTTTGTGAAATTCCCTTGTGCCAGTTGAAAGCCGGGATCAACGGTATAGGCAATCAGCCTGCCGCCGGGCTTGAGATTCTTTGCCACCACCGCAAACATTTTTTCCAGTTCATCGATCGATTGCGCATAGTTGAACAGCCAGGCCGCGCTGACCCGGTCAAAGGGCCCTTGTGGCAATGTCCCCATGTCCGCAACATTGGAAACCATATATTCGATGGCTTCGTTGTTACGCGCGGATTCCTTGCGGGCCAGTTCGATCATCGAGGAGGAGATATCGACGCCCACTACCTTGCTCGCTCCCTGGCGATACAGCTCCCGGCCGAAAAAGCCGAAGCCACAGGCCAGATCCAGTACGGACTTGCCTTTCACATCTCCCATCATGTGAAAGAAGGTTTGAGTCTCGACGGAACGCTGTGATGCGCTGTCTGTGAACGCTTCGAAGCGTTCGCCAATTGAATCGTATGCTGCGGATTGACCGGCCATTGTTAACTTCCTTTATGTGGTGAAAATCCAGGGCTTCGGATTAACTGCGTGTAGTAATCAAGAAGCCGATAATGACAACGAGAACGCCGAACAACTTCTGAATGTTGACAGGTCTGCGTGGGAGACCCACCAGTCCGAAGTAATCGATCAATAATGAAATAACCAGTTGTCCCACAATAACCGCCATCATGAAGTTGAGTGTTCCCAGTCGAGGGGCCATCAACAATGCAATGGTGATATAGAAAACACCGGCTACTCCACCCAGCCAGGCCCACCAGGGCGCACTTTGTAAAGCCGTGGTGTTCGGCTTTTCAACTTTGAATATCAATATGACAGCGAATACCGCAATCAAACTGACCAGAAGCGAAACAGTTGTAGCCCATAAGGGATGCCCCAGTAATGTGCCCAGCCTGGCATTTGTGCCCGCCTGCAGCGGAACTGCAAAACCAGCGGCCAGACTCAGAGCAATAGCGGTTAATACATTCATCAATTGGGTTCCTCTTCTGGTCAGTTTTACTTTTATGAATGGTGATAAGCCAATTCTTGTTTCTGATGGGCTGTATTCGTGAGGCCGATGACAGTCTCTGCCGGTTTGACATTCAAACTCCATAAACAGGTTGGACAACGATGTTTTCGGCTGAGCCTGCGATGTAGCAGAGGAGCGGGAAGTACATGTCTATTGTTCTGAAAGCCAACGCAGTCAGACCTCTGGCGACGTTTCCGTGCTCCGGTCATGACACTTTAGACAAGTATTCTCGAGGAGGGGATATAAATGACATCAGTGGCTATGCGCCACTAATTAAGTTGATCTGTTTTTCAGGTTTCAATATTTCATGTCATGTAGCGGGCCGCTGTAAAAATAGCGGCCCGCTAAGGGCGAGGGCCATGAATCATGGCGATGGAAAAGACATTTCAATCACATCATCCGGCACGATCAGCTTGCCTGCGGTTTTGGCTACGATCTCTTCCACACTGACGCCCGGCGCACGCTCGCGCAGAATGAAGGCCCCGTTTTCGATCTCCAGATACGCAAGATCGGTGAGTACCCGGCGGATACAAGCGGCACCGGTCAGTGGCAGGCTGCAGCGGGGCAGCAGTTTGGATTCGCCGTCTTTGGAAGCATGGGTCATGGTGACGATGATATTTTCGGCACCTGCCACAAGGTCCATCGCGCCACCCATGCCCTTGACCAGTTTGCCGGGGATCATCCAGGACGCGATATTGCCCTCGACATCCACTTCAAAGGCTCCGAGCACCGTCAGATCCACATGGCCGCCACGGATCATGGCGAAGGATTCGGCCGAAGAGAAAATCGAGGCCCCGATGCGGGCGGTCACCGTCTGTTTGCCAGCGTTGATCATGTCGGCATCGATGGTTTCTTCGGTCGGAAACTCGCCCATGCCCAGCAGGCCGTTTTCCGATTGCAGCATCACGTCGATGTCTTTGGGGACGTAGTTGGCCACCAGCGTCGGGATACCGATGCCCAGATTGACGTAGTAACCGTCTTTCAATTCGCGGGCGACACGTTGAGCCATTTGTTCGCGGGAAAGTGCCATGGTCTGAATTCTCTTTTTTGTTGTGCGCTGCTTCCTGTCTTGAGGAAACGCCCGTAAATGCGACGAACTCAGGACTTCCTGACTGTGCGCTGTTCGATGCGTTTCTCGAAAGTGCCCTGAATCACCCGATCGACATAAATGCCCGGCGTATGGATCTGGGAGGGCAGCAGCACGCCTGGTTCGACGATTTCCTCGACTTCGACCACGGTGATCCGGCCTGCCGTGGCGACTACCGGATTGAAGTTCTGCGCAGTATGGCGATAGATCACGTTGCCGAAGTGGTCGGCTTTCCAGCCTCGTACCAGGGCGAAGTCGCCGGTGATGGCTTCTTCCAGGATGACATTGCGCCCGTTGAACTGGCGGGTTTCCTTGCCTTCGGCAACCGGGGTTCCGTAGCCGGTTGCGGTGTAGAACGCGGGGATACCGGCACCGCCTGCACGCAGTTTTTCTGCCAGTGTGCCTTGGGGGGTGAGTTCGACTTCCAGCTCGCCGCTGAGCAACTGCCGCTCGAACAACGCATTTTCGCCGACATAGGAGGAGATCATTTTCCGGATCTGACGATCTTCCAGCAGGATGCCCAGGCCGAAGCCATCGACGCCGCAATTGTTGGAAACCACCGTCAGGCCCTTGATGCCCATGCGCTTGATCTGCGCAATGAGGTTTTCCGGGATGCCGCACAGACCGAAGCCGCCGCACAAAACCGTCATGTCGTCGGTCAGGCCGGCAAGGGCCTCTTCATAGGTCGCGACACGTTTATCGAGTCCAGCCATGATGATTCGCCTTTTTTATTGTTGATCGTCAAGGACCGTTGTACCTGCATCTTCTCTCTCGATCAGTGATTTGTTAATTTTGTTTTTCTGATGAATTGATAAGAAAAGCAAATATATGAACGTCAAACAGCTTCGGGCGTTTCTGGCGGTCGCCCAGTGCCTGAGCTTTGCCCAGGCCGGAGAGCGACTGCATTTGTCGCAGCCGGCCCTGAGCCTGACCATCAAGAGCCTGGAGGATGACCTTGGCGGCCAACTGCTCACGCGTACCACGCGCACGGTCAGTCTGACCCCGGAAGGCGAAACCCTGCTGCCGCTGGCGCGTCAGCTGCTGGCCGATTGGGACAACACCGAAGAACTGCTGCGCCAGCGCTTCACGTTGCAGATGGGCAAAGTGTCGGTGGCGGCGATGCCTTCGTTTGCAGGTAATCGGCTGCCGGGCGCATTGAAGGTCTTTCGCGAGCGTTATCCACGGGTCAACGTGGCGGTGCATGACGTGATCAACGAGCAGGTGGTGGAAATGGTGCGCCATCGCCGGGTCGAACTGGGCATCGGTTTCGAGCCAGAGTCGGGCAATTCGCTGCTCTTCACGCCGTTCTACATGGACCGTTTTGTTGCCGTGGTCGCCGCGGATTCGCCACTGGCCCGGCGCAGGCAACTGACCTGGCAGGAGCTGTTGCGCGAGGATTTCATTGCCCTGCAACGTCCTTCGGCCGTGCGTCTGCTGCTGGAAGAGGCGATTGCAACACAGCACGGCAAGCTTTCGGTGGCTTTCGAGAGTCATCAGTTGTCCACCATCGGCCGTATGGTCGCCAATGGTCTGGGCGTCAGTGCGGTGCCTGCTTTGTGTATAGAGCAGATGCAGGAATTGGGTGCCCGTTGCATTGCTCTGGTGGAACCGCGCATCGAGCGGCGCATCGGCCTGATGACGCTGGCCGATCACAAACTGTCTGCGGCGGCCCAAGCGCTGCGTGAGGTACTGATCCAGTACGCCGAAAAGGTCGATAGCTACTATCACGATGGATGATTTTTGCCTCAGGGAGCCCGGGATTAACCTTTGTTCATTCCCGAAAGCGAGTCAGTCTGGAGGCTCCCATGAATCATATATTTGCTCTTGGTCTTGTCGTGTTCTTCAGCGCTGTGCTGCTGGGCGGCTGTTCCACTCATCACGCTGTCGAACTGCGTCCCTACACTGCCGAGGAAACTCATCAACTGGCACTTGAAGACCTGAACCGTCGCGGCCTGTCGTTTGACGAGTATCAGGCGCATAAAGCGCAACTGATGGCCGATCCTGCCATTCAGCAGATTCGCCAGTTTGATAAAGCGGGTGAAACGAGCGTTGACCGTGGAGCCTTTTTGGAGGGTGGTCGCGGTTGAAAGTGGCTTAACAATTTTACAGAAATCGATTTTTCATAAAACTGTACTGGTAAAAGTTTCTCCCACTGTCCGTGTGTTTGCAGGTGATGCTCCGTTAGGGTGACCGCCTGACTTCACCCTCTTCTGGACAGTGCGATGTTCTTCTCTTTCGATCTGCTGCTGGCTTTCGCATTGTTTGCGTTCGTCGCTTCCGTGACCCCTGGCCCCAACAATACGATGCTGCTGGCATCGGGCGTCAACTTCGGTTTCCAACGTAGCATCCCGCATATGGCGGGGATCAGTATCGGCTTTTTCGTGCTGATAATGGCGGTGGGTTTTGGTCTGGGCGGCCTGTTCAAGACCTGGCCTGTGCTCTACACCATCCTGCGTTATGTGGGCGCGGCCTATCTGCTGTATCTGGCCTGGAAAATCGCGACCTCGGGTCCGGCCTCCGACTCCGATGAACAGCGTGGCGAACCCCTGGGCTTTTTCGCTGCGGCGTTATTCCAATGGGTCAATCCCAAGGCGTGGGTCATGGCAATCGGTGCGATCAGCACCTACACGCCAGTGGAAGGGTATTTCATCAATGTGCTGGTCATTGCTGCGGTATTTGCACTGATTGGCCTGCCTTGCATCTGCATCTGGGCCGGATTCGGCAGCTTGCTGCGCAACGTCTTGCGCGACCCCCTGAAGCTGCGGATCTTCAATGGCGTGATGGCGGTTTTGCTGGTGGTGTCGTTGTATCCGTTGGTGCTTGAGCACTAGTTCGCTCTGTCTGTATTAGTGTTGCAAGTCTGTCAGAGGACTGTGGGAGGCAGCTTGCTGGCGACTTTTGTTGTCTCCAGCAAGCTGCCTCTCATCAAACAAGACGCAAGACCATGAATTAAAACGTATTTTTCTTGGGATAAAACCGTTCTCCGGTGGACATATCCATTGTTGGTATGTGCTGATCCTACTGGTTCCGCCTTTACGGCGGCCCCTTTTGTTTCGGCAAAAGGGGAAAACCATGGGCTCCGGTTCGGCCCCGGCAAGCCGGGGTTCCCTCGCTCCGGCATTGCTCCGTGGGTACGCGCCGAAGGGCCTTCCATGGCCCTGCGGCGCTTGCTCGGCGTCCTGCCTCGCAACCCACTACGCAATACCTCCACTCGGCCTTCCCTTACGTCGCAATCGGCGGCGTCTGGGCTATCTCGGTTTTAAAAAGCGCAAGCGACAAGCACAAGCGTAAAAGCTCTTTGCCGCAATCGTGAGGTGCCGTAAAGGCGCAAGGCGGCCTCAAGCCGAACCTTCAATCAGCAACCACACGGCAACTGTTTGCTGCGCGACAGCGCGGCGGCGAACTCCCATGGCATTGCCAGTGCGCTGTACAGAGACACCAAGAGCCAATGAATTCGCGAAGAGGTATCTTACAACGCCAACTGCAAATGCCCGCCTTGCTGTTTTCTGCGTGCCTGGAGCCGGTGCTGCAAGCCCAGCAGGAAATGTTCCAGCCCTTCACGCAGGCGCTCGGTGAGGATCTCGTCCAGCTCACCGCCCAGTTCGTTATCGCTGTAACTGATCTGGCTATCGATGGCAAAGATGCCGTGCAGCACTTCCTGTGATTTCAGTGCGGAAAGGACCGGCTTGAGGGCGTAATCCACGGCCAGCATATGGGCGATGCTGCCGCCGGTGGCCAACGGCAGAACCACTTTGCCGAGCAGCGCACGTTCGGGGAGCAGGTCCAGCAGGGTCTTGAGGGCACCGGAGAACGAGGCCTTGTAAACAGGCGTGCCGATCAGCAGACCGTCGGCCTGGCGGACGGCTTCGATGAAGTCCTGGACCTGAGGGCTGTCGAACTGGGCGAAGAGCAGCTCTTCAGCCTTGAAGTCACGGATGCGCAGCGTCGTGACATTGACGCCCTGATTTTCAAGCCAGCGACTGGCATGGGCCAGGACTACACCGGAGCGGGATTTGGGGGAGGGGCTGCCTGAAAGCGAAACGACCAACATGCTGAATTCCTTGCGATAAGCGTAAACCTGCAAAGCAGCATGTGTGCCAGCCTCGTGTTTTTCTCAAGGCATTGAAATTAAAGGGTTTGTTTTTGATTGGCCAATCGGCACACAGACACTCGATGCTGAATCGGCAGGCAAGTGCTGATCCACTGTTGCTGGACAGACACTTGCTGCGGGCAAAAAAAAATCCCTGCACGGGTCGGTGCAGGGATTTTCTGTTGGCAGGTTCAGTTTGTGAATGCTGCCCCTGTCTGGACCACACTGGCCGAGCCGAGCAGTTGACTGATGAACCGGCTCCAGCGTGTGATGTTGGCAGGTCCGACGAACACCACGTCCTGAGCCCGGAGTTCAAACTGGCCGGCCAGCAGGTAGGCGGTGGGTTTTTCGGCATTGAGGTGGTAGACCGTGGACATCGCATTGGCCTGGTTCTCGGCACCACGAATCACATACACCGCGTCGCCATCGGCGCTTTCCGGGCTCAGGCCGCCTGAGCTGCCCAAGGCTTCGAGCAATGTCACGCTGGTGGTGCCGAAGGAAATGACCTGTGGGTTACGCACTTCTCCCAGCACATAGATCTTGTTCTTGGAGTTGCTGTTGAGGTGCAGGTAGTCGCCGTCCTTGAGGAATATCTTGCTCAGTTGCGAGCCCTGACGGTTGAGTGAGTCGATATCGATCAGGTAGTCCCGACCGTCGCGTCTGAGGCTCAGTCCCGCCAGGTTGGCATCGGTCAGATCGATACCAGCGGTACTGACTGCCTGCACCAGACTCAACGGAATATTGGTGATCGATTGCGGGCCTGGCGTCTTGAACGAACCCGAGAGCAGGACGCGCTGGCTGTTGTAGCGCAGCACTTTCACGTCCACCTTGACCTCGGTGTATTGCGGTGCCAGCCCCATGCGCAGTTGTTCGCGAATCTGGCTGACCGTCTTGCCTCCCGCCCTGATCCTGCCGACATAGGGAAAGAACAGCGTGCCGTCGCTCAACACTTCCCGGGTGTTGGCGTCCAGCTGGTCCTGTGAGCCCGGTGCTGTCAGTTCAGGATGCTCGAAGACCGTCACCAGCAGGGTGTCGCCCGGGCCGACCGTATATTCAGGGGTTTTGTAATTCAGCAGTTCAGGGGGTAGAGCCACTGCATTGGAAGCGATGCGTTGTTGCTGTTGTTGCAGGCTCTGGGGGGTGATGTTCACCAATTGAGCCTTGGGACCATCCGGGTCATCCGCCGTGACGTCCTCTGAAGTCATGTGCTGGCCGGGGGCAAACACACATCCCTGCAGTATCAGACCGCAGAGCATCATAACAACCAGGTTTCTATTCATATGAGAGTTCCTTGCTGACGGTGCATCTGGCACCACGATGATTTCATTGCTTCCCTGTTCCACATGTCGCTGCGGCTTGATGTCGTGTGCGCGCACATACCTCCCTCCGGCGTCGGGTGCCCGGAATCCTTCGTTTGGTTTGGGGTGAGGTCTGTCGAGTCAGTCAGAAGGCGTTCTTGTTGAGAAAGCCTTTGAACAGGGTCAACAGGATGATTTTGAGATCCAGCCAGACCGACCAGTGCTCGATGTATTCAAGGTCGAATTCGACACGCTTCTGCATCTTGTCCAGCGTGTCGGTTTCGCCACGCCAGCCATTGATCTGTGCCCAGCCGGTAATGCCCGGCTTGACCTTGTGTCGCAGCATGTAACCGCTGACCTGCTTGCGGTATTGCTCGTTGTGCGCCACGGCATGAGGGCGAGGGCCGACGATGGACATGTCGCCGCGCAGCACATTCAGAAACTGCGGCAGTTCGTCCAGGGATGTCCGGCGCAGAAACGCACCCAGAGGGGTGATGCGCGCATCGTTGCGTGTAGCCTGTCGCACGACGGAGCCGTTTTCCTGGACATTCATGCTGCGAAACTTCCAGACCATGATCGGCCGTCCGTCCAGGCCGTAGCGTCGTTGGCGAAACAGGATCGGACCATGCGACGTCAGCTTGATCGCAATGGCGATCAGCAGCATGGGCAAGGCGATAAGCAGCAGAATCAGGATCGACAGTACGATGTCCTCGGCCCGTTTGACCAGGCTCCATGCACCGTCCATGGGGGAATCGAAAATGCTGATGCTGGCCAGGCCATTGATGCTTTCGCTGCGGGCATGCAGCAGTTCGAACATGAAAATGTCCGGGATCAGGTACACCGACGCCGTGGTGTCGCTGAGCCCGGTGATCAGTTCGCGCAGGTAGGGTTCGCCACTGAAGGCCAGAGTGATATAGACCTTGTCGACCTTGCCTGCACGGGCGTCCTCGATCAATTGTTCGAGATTGCCCAGCACCGGCACATGATGGCCGTTGCTGTTGAGCTCCATCTGCCTGGGTTGCGAGTCGTAGAAGCCCAGCAGATTCAAGCCCATCCACGGCGCGCTGGAAATGGACTGTGCCAGCCGGGCACCGACCTGGCCGGTGCCGACAATCGCAACGCGCCGGGTGTTGAAACCGTGACGCCGCAAACCATGCAGGACCCTGCGAATCAGCAGCCGATAGCCACACAGGGCTGCCAGTACCAGGGCGAACCAGGTCATATGGCTGTTATCGGGCATCCGGAAACTGCTGAACAGCAGGTAGTCCACACACAGCAGAATGACGAACGTCAGGGCCCAGTAATTGAAGACCTTGGTCAGCTCGCGCAGGATGCGTTCGCCACGCCATGAGCCATAGAGCTGATGGAATTCGCTCACCCAATGGAAAACCAGTACGGCAAGAATGATCTGAAACCAGATTTCGGCGGTACTGGCTGCCGGTTGATGCTGACTCTGCCAATAGCCGGTCGACACAATGATGGTCAGGTCCAGCAGACGATGGGCCACTGACAGGGCTGATTGATGGGCGTGCAGGATGCCGCGGACTGGGGTGCGCATTGAGGGGCTCGCTCAAACGGATTCGGTTGGAACGACTCGGGATGACACTTCGCTGTTGATCAGGCTCGAGCTGCCCGGACCCAGCCACTGCCGGGGCGGCATTCGGCTCAGCTGCGCTGCGTTCATGCGGTTCTCGACGAAGGAGCGGATTTCCTGCTCGAAGCGCCGCACCGAAAACCGTTCGGCATTGGTCCGGCAGGCCTGGGCGCTGATAAGCGACTGCGCAGACTCGAACTCGCTGATGGCAGCGATCAGCGAGGCCACGTTCTGCTGCCTGTAGAACACACCGGTGGGCTGCGGATGATCCAGCCCGCGAACGGTTTCCAGCACGCCCCCCTTGCCGAAGGCAATCACCGGCGTGCCGCAGGCCTGTGCCTCCACGGGGCTGATGCCGAAATCCTCTTCGGCCGCAAACACGAACGCCTTGGCGGCGCGCATGTGTTCGAGCAGCACTGCTGCCGGTTGAAAGCCCAGCAGCCGGACGTTGGATGCCTGGCTGGCGATGGCCCGGGCCTTGGCCATGTCCGGGCCATCGCCTACCACCACCAGTTGTTTGTCCGGCATGGCGGCGAAGGCTTCGATGATCATCGGCAAACGCTTGTAAGGCACCATGCGTGAGGCGGTGAAGTAATAGTCCTGTCGCGGCCCTTCCTCAAAGGTGAAGTTCTGGGTGTCCACCGGCGGGTAGATCACGGTGGATTCACGGCGGTAAGCCTTGCAGATCCTTGCGCCAATGAAGCGCGAGTTGGCGATGAAATCATCGACGCCGGTAGACGTGCGTTGATCCCACATACGCATGTAATGCAACACCAGCCGTGCCAGCTTGCCCTTGAAGCCCTTGTCCAGACCCGACTCGCGCAAGTATTGATGCTGCAGGTCCCAGGCATAGCGGATAGGTGAATGGATATAGCTGACATGCAACTGATCGGGACCGGTGAGTACGCCCTTGGCCACGGCATGGCTACTGCTGATGATCAGGTCATAGCCGGACAGATCCAGTTGCTCGATGGCCAGTGGCATCAACGGCAGATAGCGCTGATAGCGGGTTCTGGCCCCCGGCAGGTTCTGGATAAAGGTGGTCGTGGCGACCTTGCCGCCCAGATGGACGCGATCTTCGTCGCCGAGAAAGTCGATGACTGCAAACAGGTCGGCCTGGGGCCAGATATTGATCAGAGAAGCCAGCACGCGCTCGGCACCGGCGTAAGTCACCAGCCAGTCGTGGACGATAGCGATTTTCATGGAGATTCCTTGCTCTGGAGCTCGCTCTACTTCAGGCGCAGGCTGATCGCGTCTTGGCGTGGCAGTTTTATTGGGATTCAGCTTTTTCCCGAAGGGGTTTCCGGTACGGGACGAACACTGGCAGCGCTTTGAGGGCATGAGCCCAGCAGGGCATCGATGCGTTGTGACAGGCGCTTGGCCGAGCCTTCCCATGAAAAGCGCGTCACGTTGTTCAGGCCATGGGTACGCAATGCCTTGCGCAACGGCTCATCGATCAGCACCCGCTGCATGGCGGCAGCCATGTGGCTGACATCCAGAGGATCGAAATACAGGGCGCTGGATTGCAGCACTTCGGGGATCGATGCCGCATTGGCCGCCAGCACCGGGCAACCGCAGGCCTGGGCTTCCAGCGGTGGAATGCCGAAGCCTTCGTACAGCGAAGGGAACACGAAGGCCGTTGCACCCTGGTATTGCCTGATCAGTTCGGCATCGCTGAGTCGCCCCAGAAAGCGGATCCGTGGGTCCCGGCAGGCCAGGCGTTGCAGGTCCGGGTCGGCAAAGACTCCGTGGGCACCGCCGACGATGTGCAACTGCACATCTTCATGGCCGCGCAGGCTCATGAAGGCCTGAATCATCCGGTGGAAATTCTTGTGCGCGCTGGGCGATGACACCGCCAACAGGTATTTCCCGGATTCTTCGGCAGGCGGCTGGGGCATGAAGGCATCGCTGACGGCAGCGGGCAGGACCAGAACCTTCTTTTCCGGAAAACCGTAGAACCGGGAAATCTCGCCCCTGGAAAAACTGCTGCTGGTCACCAGGGTCTTGATTCGCGAGAGCAGGATCGGCGTGATGATCCGGTAGACGGTCCTGAAGGTTCGTGTGTAACTCTGCGGGAAACGTGCATAGGTAATGTCGTGATGGGTCGCAATCTGATTGCTGTAAAGAACCGGCCCGGTGCTGCAGGTCGACAGCAACAGGGGGCTGCCCTGGCGACGCAGGTACAGGGGCAGATCGAGTTGTTCCCACAGGTGACCGCTGTTGCGCCCGATGCAACGCACCCCCAGTGCCTTGGCGCTTTCATGGCGCTTGATCCCGTGGGGGGCGACAAAAACCAGATCGTTGCGTATCTCCTTGAGTGCAAGACACAACTGTTCTGCGAAGCGCTGGACCCCGCCTATTTCCTGGGTAAGAAACCGGGCATTGATAAAAATCATTAAGTGCATCCTGCAAGGTAGTGGGTGATGTGTGTGTTCGCTTAACGCACGGGTTGTCGTTTCAGTGCGCGTCGTGAGCGAATAGCGCGGGTCTTGTGCCCAGGCTGATTATTTTTGGAAATTCATTGATCGGAACCTGTGCCGAACAGCGCGCGTCATTGCAGCTCCAGGGAATATCGGTGTCGAACTGACCTCTTTCGGGCTGGCCACTGTCGATGATGCGTACCGTGCCGTGTTGCATGCTGCTGGCTTCCACATGCGTCAGCCTCGGTACACCGGTAGTCCAGGCCACCAGTATCTGTTCTGCACCCTTGGCGAATCTCAGCAGGTAAGTGCTGTCCAGCTCGCGGCTTTTTTCAGCGTCATAGCGGTATTCCTGAATCGTGCTGCTGATGGCCTTGAGCGTCAGGTAGGCCGGCTTCAGGCTCAGGTCGTACTTGAGCAGACCGAAGTTCTGCTGAGGATCATTGCCGTCCCGACCACTGTCGATCAGGCCGTACCACCACAGGCCCTTGATATCCGGCACGGTCTGGGCCAGGAAAAAACTGCGGGCCAGGAAGGCCGCCTGGGTCTGTTCACTGATGCCGCATTTGCCCGTATTGGTGGGCCAGCCCATTTCCGTCAGGTACAGAGGCACGGGGCGTGCGGCCAGAGTGCGCAGGTCGGCATCGATCCAGCGCAGCCAGGTGATCCAGCGTTCGGGTGTGTGGCGTTCTTCGTGACGGCAATGCACGTAAGGATGCAGCGACAAGCCGTCGACCTGATTCAGGATGCCGTTCTGGATCAGTCTGTCGGCAAACCCGAGGTCCATGCCCAGGCTGGTCACCGCGCCTGCCAGTATGGTCACTGGCTGCTTCTGTTTACGGATGCGGGCGACGCTGTCCTCGACCAGGTTGTTGTAGTCCTTGGTAGCCCATGCATCGACGGGGTTGTCCCGGTCCCACTCATTCCAGATTTCGTAGAGGTCGACGCTGTCGGCCAGTTCCCGGCTGACAAAGCTGACGTAGTTGCCGAATGCAAGGCTGACAGGAGGATGCCGTGGTTTGGCATAGTTTTCGTAATACGGATTGCCGTAGCCGAGCACCAGCAGAGGGCGCAAGCGGTGTTCCTGAGCCTTGCTCAAATACTCGCGCCAGGCAGGGTCGATACGCATCAGGCCGCGCCGGGGTTCGACAGTGGTCCAGTAGGCATCGTCGCGAACCGAACTGACGCCTGCCTCCTCCAGTAATCTCAAGACCTTGGCCGAAGTGCCATTGTCGTTCATCAACTGGGTGTCGACGCCGATGATGAATGGCTCTTCTCCCTGTGCGATACGGATCGAAAGCAACCACGGCAGGAAAACCATCAACAGTTTTCGCCAACAGGATGCAGGTGTTCTGGGCATGGGTTGTCTCAATGAAGAGGCACGGTCCGGAGCGCTTGCTCAGTGGGGCACGGGCCGATGGATGTCACTACGCGGTATCGGGCAGGGAATGCAGCCGGGGCATTGCGATCCGCTCCTGAAGGGTCTGGAGCAGAATGTTTTCATACTGATCCAGCATCAGTTCCAGGTTCAGGAAGTCGGCAACACTGTTGCGTGCCTGAGCGCCAAGACGTGCCATCAGCCTGGGTTGCTGATACAGCTTGAGCATGGCCAGTCCCAGCGAGTCCGGGTCGTCGGGGCTGCAAAGCAGGCCGTTGACATGATCCTTGATGATCTCGGTCAGACCGCCCATGCGGCTGGCGATGACCGGGCGTGAATGGGCACAGGCTTCTACCGCGACCATGCCGAACGGTTCGTTCCACAGGGAGGGCACGATGGCGACGTCGATCCGGTCATAGAACGTCTCGGGGTTCTGGTAACCGACAAAGCTGATATTCGGTGAGGTGGCCATTGCCTTGAATCGCTGTTCGTCATCGATCTGCCCGCGCCCGGCGATCTGCAGGGTGGCGTTGAACGGCAGATGCTGGAACTGATCGATCAGCCAGCCCACGCCCTTGGGGTCCGACAAGGTGCCGATGTAGCCGAAGCGCAGATGTGCATCGGGCTCGGTTGCACGGGTATGAGAATCATTGGCCGGGCACGGGCTGGCGTTATAGACGACGTGGCTTTTCGCTCCCTTGAAATAACCCTTTTCCTGCAGGCTATTGAGCAGAAAACGGCTGACACCCACCACGGCGTCCACTTGCGAAGAGCGTTCGTCGTGGCCTGTGCGAAACCGCGTGCAGAGTCCGCACTGTTTCCGGCAGCTATGGCCTTTCTTGAACATGGTGCTGCTGGGGCAAAGCAGGTACATGTCATGCAGGACCTGCACGACGGGAATGCTGGCCTGACTGATCTCATCCCAGGCCGAGACGGACCAGCCGGTGAGGTTGTGACACATCACCAGATCGGGCTGCTCCAGGGCCAGCACGCGCTTTACATGGCCGCGCATGCCGGGGTTGTAGCGATCGCGCAGGTGCCAGCCGAGCCGGGCCAGGCGTCCCGGCCGCTGTGCCGTGAAATGCCAGTAGGTGTTGTGCAGGCCGGCACGATAGACCTTGATCTGGTTGACTGCGTCCATGTGCAACCCGGCCCTGGCGCTGGTGCACAGTACCGTCACGCCGTGGCCGCGCTGCTGCAGGCCTTCGACCATGCGTTGCAGGATGATCTCGGCACCACCACCGATGTCGGGGGCATAGAGACTGCTGATAAACAGGATTTTCATAGTGGATACCTCCTGTTCAGGCCCAGCACGCCGGCTTCTCCGTCACGTATGGCTTTTTCGATCAGGTTCAGGCGTTGCTCTGCATCGCAGCGGCGGGCGATCAGCCGCAGCAGGCAGAAAAATATCCAGCGGTTGAGCCGATAGAGCAGCGATGACGAAGCCCAGACATTCTTGTCGAACCAGGCCTGGTTGCGGGCACCGTAATAGGCACGCAGATCCGAGCCGCCCAGCAGGTAATTTTCATAGACATTGCTGCTGCGGGCCTTGATGTTCCAGGAGTCTTCCAGATCGTCGAGCAAGGCTTCGGGCACCAGAAAGATCCGCCCGCCGCCCGCCGTGATACGCCAGGTGTATTCGCTGTCGTCGGTGTACAGTTTCAGGGCATCGAGTGGCAGTCCGATCTTCTGGTACAGGCTGCGATGGGCCAGCAGGCCGCCGTAGGTTGCAAAGGGCAATTGCACCATATGCGGCGCGCCTTGCAGGGCTTGAGGCCGTCCCCAGGGCAGGCGTCGCCAGATCTTGTAGGGCAGTTGCGCGATATGAAAACCGAAAAAGCTCGAACGCCGCTGAATGGCGAAACGCTGCGGTACGCCTGAAGCGATATCGGCCTGGTGGGTCGGACGAAAGCCCAGCATGGCGGTCTGGTCCTTGCCGTGGATCTGCTCTTGTTGGTGCAGGTATTTGTGCAGGACCGCAATGGCATTGATGGTCGGCGCGTTGTCATCGTCCATCAGCCAGATATATTCGGCCCCGGCATCCAGCGCCGCCTGGATACCCACTGCATAGCCATTGGCCGAGCCGGTGTTGTCGGGCAGATAGATCACCTGTACCTGGCCTGGCCATTTCTCGCTCAAGGATTGCAGAGGTGCTACTGAAGCATTGCTGACGATGATGACGCGTTCTATCTGCGGGCTTTCCAGCGAGCGGCTGACCAGGGTGTGCAGGTATTTGAAACGATCACCATAGGTGAGCGTCACCAGCGTGGTTCGGTTGATCATGGTGAGGTTCCAGGCGACTGTGCAGGAGCGAATTCATTCGCGAACAGACTTCATTCGCGGATAAGTCCGCTCCTGGAATTGTTGGATTCAGGCTCGGGCCTGCATCGGTGACAGGCTGCTGAGGGGGATCACCACTTTCTGCTGACGCTGCAGCAGGTTGAGCAGGATCACTGCGCGCTCGGTCCCGTCGGCTGCCAGGAAAATCGCTTCGACATCGCAGAAACCACCCGCCGTCACCCGTACATGTTCACCCTGGGTATACGTCGTTCTGGGCCTGGGCTGCATCAGGCGCTGGCGGATCTGTTCGATCAGATGATCCTGAACGGGCACCGGGTGCCCACCGAATGTCACGATGCGCGCCACACCACGGGTCGAACGAATCGGGTACCAGTTGTCATGAACCTGATGCATGCGAATGAACAGGTAGCCGGGAAACAATTCTTCTTCGGCCTTGCCGATGCGCTTTCTGTTGTCACTGACGGTCAGTGGCCGGTAGCACTCGAAATGCTGGCGTTGCAAGTGCTCCTGGGCACGGCCTTCCTGTCGGGGCTTGGTCTGGATCAGATACCAGCGGGCGCTGCCATGGGAATCGGACATGATCTCACTCCACTGCAAGTTGTGGAGACAGGGTCGATACCGCTTCCGCCCCGATCTGGATATAGGCATCGTTGGCGGCAACACTTTCATTGTCACTGTAACGGGTCAGCAGTTCCTGAACGCGTTCCAGGCTGTTGAACATCAGCACATCGATGATCGACAGATTGGCCACGAAAGGATCGGCATACTGCGGATAGACGATCGGGTCCATCTTGAAAAAGCGCAGCAGCAGGCCGTTGTGGGCGAAGTGATCGCGGTCGTACAACGTCATGCCACCGATGGGGTTGAGAACGGTCGTCGCCGAGAAGGTATGGGCAATATTGATGACCCGGTCCTGCTTGTCCGTGCAGGACGCCAGTTTCACATCGGAACCGCGCAGGATCGGCGTGATGATCTGCAGGTATGAGCACAACTCGCGAATCGAATGTTCGACGTACAGGGCAAGGTTCTGCTGCGGGAAACGAATCAGGCGTTCGATCAATGGCATGACCTGAGCGAAATAAGGCGCCTTGCGATAGCACTGGGTCATCAGGTTGATGACACGGCTGGCTTCCTCGCTGAAGTTGTCCGCCAACTGACGCTGCATGATCGGCAGCGCGAAGTGATCCTTTTTCAGTGGAAAGGTAATCAGTCGGGCTTCGCCGTTGCACAGGATCCGGTTCCGGTTGACCCAGCCTGCACGGATATATTGCAGATCGTCACCCAGGACGAAGACATCTGCGGCAGCGATGAGCTGAAAGTAACCCAGATAAGGGAACAGGTATGGTTGCATCATTGCTATGGTCCTGGCCATGTGTAACTCCTTTAAGTGGATGGCGTGAGTAGGCGTTGGGGCTCGGGTTATTTGTGAACGGGGTTGTAGCTGTATCCATAGGCTGCACAGTCGTAATCGGAACTCGATGCCTTGCGCACCACGGCATTGAAAATGGCGCCCTTGATCAGAATCCCGTTCTGCCCCAGTCGACGCTTGCAGGCTTCGATTTCCTTGATGGTGGTCACGCCGAAGCGAGCGACCAGCAGGCACGTGCCCGCCTGACGGCCCACCAGGGTCGCATCGGTCACGGCAAGGATGGGCGGGGTGTCGATCAGGATCAGGTCGTAGAGCGGTGAAAGCTCGTTGAGCATTTTGTTGAAGTTGTCATGCATCAAGAGTTCTGAAGGGTTGGGCGCTGCGAAACCGCATGAAATGAAGTCCAGGTGACGAATCTGCGTATGGTTGATGACTTCGGTGCAGTGCAGGCGGGCGGCCAGCGTGTCGGACAGGCCGTGCTTGGGCTGCAACCCCAATACCCGGTGCAGATAACCCTTGCGCATATCGGCGTCGATCAACAGCACCCGCTTGCCGGTCTGAGCGATGATGGCTGCCAGATTGCTGGAGACAAACGACTTGCCGACTCCGGGGGATGGACTGGAAATCATCAGCACATTGTTGCGGGCTTCGAGCATGGCAAAGTGCAGGCTGGTACGCAGGCTGCGCAGGGACTCTATGGCCAGCTCGGTTGGCGCGGCGATGCTCAGCAGTTTCGAGTCCTTGCTGGCGACGCGGCTTTGCAGTGTCTTCTCCAAGCGTTCCTGCTGACGGGAGTAGGGCAGCGAGGCGTAGACCGGCATGCCGATGTTTTCGATGAACTCGGCACTTTCCACGCCGCGATAGAACGCCTGGCGTAAAAAGATGATGGAAATGGCCACCAGTCCCCCAAGCAGCGTGGCGATCAGCACCGTCAGTGTTTTCATCGGCTTGACCGGTTTTTCGACGTTGGTATCGGCGTTGTCGATCACCCGCACGTTACCGATGCTGCCGGCGCGCAGAATGTCCTGCTCCTGGCTCTTGTTGAGCATCAGGGTGTAGGTCTGGCTGGTGACCTGCATGTCGCGGGTCAGGCGCAGCAATTCCTGCTGGGTGAGCGGCAAGGCTTCGATCTTTTTCAGCAGGCCCTGTTTCTGTTGTTCCAGCTGGGTCATCTGGTTCATCAGGCTGCGGTAGGTCGGGTGCTCACGGGTATAGAGCCGTTCCAGCTCGACACGCTTGAGTTTGAGTTCCGAAAGCATGGAGTCGAGCTTGACCACCTGATCGAGCACGCCTTTGGTTTCGATGCTCAGGTCTACCGACTTGGCGCTGGTCTGGAAGTTGTTCAGGGCCACTTCCGATTCTTCCAGTTGCTTGCGCACCATCGGCAATTGCGAACGCAGGAACTCCAGGCGCTGAGCCGCTTCGGCGGAGCTGCGTTCGACGTTCTGCCGGACATAAAGACGGCTTATTTCATTGAGTATTTCGTTGGCCTGTTTTGCGTCCTCGTCTTCGATGGACAGGTAGATGATTCCCGAATCCTTGCCGGCTTCGGTGATCTTCAGGCGTTTCTGGTAAATCAGTGCCGCGCTCAGGGTGCGCAGCCGCGAGACGGTGAATTCGGTCCCCGGGCGGGCCTGCAGATCCGCGACCTGGATCTTGACGCCGTGACCCTCGACCGTCCGGTGGGTGGCGCCGCTGAGCAGCAGGGCATGGTCCTTGTCATAAAGAGCAAAGGTGCCCGGCTTGCCTGCCACCAGTGTCAGGTCTTCACCCAGAAGGTCTTCGGGGACTTCCAGTTGAAAGATATCGATCTTCTCGCCGCCCCAGGCGTATTGCTCCAGCCCGAACATCGGCTCGGCCAGGGCGCCTTCGTATTCCGGTTTGAAGGTTCGATAAATGTAAGGACCAATGACCGGCAGGACCTTGGGTTTCTGGATGATATTGAGCTTCAGGTCGTCGACGACCTTGCCCAGCAGAGCCCGTGACTTGATCAGTTCGATCTCGGTCATGGCCTGGGAAACCGACATGGGTTTGTTGCTGACTTCGGGGGTGCCTTCGATCCCCACTTTCTTGGGTTCGATCTGGATCATGGCATTGGCCTGGAAAACCGGCGTGGCAAGAATCGCGTAGGCCAGGCCGACCATGAAGAAAAGGCTGACGATCCAGATGATCAGACCCTTGTGGTCGAACAGCATGCGCAAGATAGTTGCCAAATCGACCCGGGTGTCCTGGTAGTAATCCAGGGAAGAACGGTTCATGACGGTCATTTATCTTGTTTCTCCTGACTGAAGGTAAGGAAGCCAGTCGTCAACGCATCGCGAAAGATGCTCATAGGTCTTTTCAAAGGCTGACTGGGGCCCCCGGTAGGGGTCGGCTATTTCCTGCTGGTGTTGCCACTTGCCGATCAGAAACGTCTTGCCACGGACTTCCGGTGCCAGTTTCAGAATGTTGAGAATGTGGGGCTGCTCCATCAGCAGGATCAGGTCTGCCTGACGCAGCAGTTGCCGATTCACCTGACGAGCTTCATGGCGGCGTGTCGGGACGCCATGGATCTGCAATACGGCCCTGGCCAGCGGGTCGATGGATGAACCCGGCATCGTGCCGATCCCTGCCGAATGAATCTGCACTGCGGATGACGGCAGGCGATGGCGCAGCAGGGCTTCGGCCATGGGACTGCGGCAGATATTGCCGACACAGACGATGAGCACATTACTGAACATGGTGCTTGCCGCTTGCAGGCATCAGCCTCTTGCCCAGATTGACGATGACGTTGCGCGCCACCATCAGCAGTGCCTGGAACTTGTTGCGCGGCACCAGTGCCGCCAGCGACAGGCTGACCACCTGCATCAGGAAGTGCTCATACAACTGCTGATTGCCCAGCCGGTTGTAATAATTGGCCAGGCTTGAAAAGGTCAGCAGACTCATGTGGATCTTTCGTTTGTTGCTGCGCATGGAAAAGATCCCGCCGGGGTGCAGCCGGTAAGCAGCGGGTTTTATCTCGGCAATGAACTTGCCCTTGCCGAAGGCGCCCAGCAGCGACCACCAGCACAGGTCGTTGAGCGGCGCGATCGGTGGCTTGAGCTCCGGCGGCATGCTGGAGAACAGGTTGCGAAAACAGACCGTCAGGGTGGAAAGCGGCCTGGCCATCTGCAGTTCGAGGGCCGTGGCGTCGGCGCGTAACTTGCCTTGCAACTGGACGCCATACTGGCCGTGCTCGTCGAAGGCAATAGCGTCGTGATAGGTGATGACGTAATCGGGGTGACTCTCCAGAAAGTCCACCTGCAACTGCAGTTTGCGCGGATCGGTCCAGTAGTCGTCGGCTTCGCAATAGGCGATGTAGCGGCCGCGGGCCTTGCCGAACAGTGCCGGGACGCAGGGCTTGCCTTGGCGATACTGATTCTCTTCCTGATAAAAGGGGCGAATGATCGTCGGATGGCGCTTGGCGTATTGCGCAATGATCTGTGCCGTACTGTCGGTGGAGGCATCGTCATGGATCAGGATTTCGTAGCTGAAGCTGGTCTGCTGGGACAGAAAGCCATCCAGTGTCTGGGTGATGAACGCCTCCTGGTTGTAGGCCGGGCAAACGATGCTCAATAACGGTTCGGCGTTGTCAGGGCGCGTATTTTTCACAGTGGCATCCATGGCTCATGTACTCGGTTTGCTGAACAGGACGTAGATCTTCATCGCCAAGGGTTTGTAGCTTGCTGCCACCAGCGCCAGGGTGATGAGGCCACTGGCGGCGAGGGCCAGAAGCACAGTCGTGCGGTTCTGTTGCTCGATCATGCGAAACACCGGCTCGCTGCAGACCAGCCCCACGGCGGTCATGGCGCTGATCCGTAGAATGTCGCGCAGCCATTGCCCGTGAATGCCCGGTGCCAGGCGTTGATGCACGATCATCGGCCAGATCGCGAACGACACTGCCCGCAGGGAAAAGAACGCCAGGGCAGCGCCATAGGCTCCCTGGTATTGAATCGCCAGAAACATCACCGGCACCGTGATCACGGCAGAAATGACGCTGTACCAGATATGCAGCCGCATCTGCCCGTAGGCGTATTGCAGATAGAACTGGAAGGCGCTGGCCGCCATGATGGCGCTGCCCAGGGCATACCAGCACAGGATTGAGCGTCCCCACTGGGCTGCGGCCTGATCGCCGGTCCAGGCGTAGAGCAGTGGCTCGGCGTGCAGGGCGACAATGGCGGCCAGTGGAAACAGAAAGGTGCAGACAAAGCGGTTGGCTGCCAGAAACAGGTTCTGCATGTCCTGCTGACGATCTTCGGCCACCAGGACCGTCAGGCGTGGCAGCAGGGCCTGCACCAGCGGGTTGGTCAGCATCATGATGCCGGTGGTGATCAGCGCGACCAGCGAGAAATACCCGTATTGATCCAGCGGCAGTATTTCCGAAAGCAGTACCTTGTCGACCTGAGTCAGCACGATCCACAGCACGCTGCTCAACGAGATGCTGGCGGCGAACGGCAGGATGGGTTTGACCAGTTGCCAGTCGATCCCGGTGTACCAGTGGGCGACAGGCATCTGACGCCAGGCCCGGGTGGCGAATATCAGGGTTTCGAGCAGGGCGACGGCAATCTGGAATTCAAAGAAATCCTGTGGGTCCTGAGAAAGACTGCTCACCAGCACCAGCCCGCCGAAGTAGCGCAGGGTTGCGATGAGGATGTTGACCGCATTGAGCCAGGCGTGCTGTTCAAGCCCCTGAATGCCGCTCTTGTACAGTGTCGAATACAGGCGCAGGGCGATGACCACGCCCATCAGGTCGATGCAGTTGACGAGCGTCTGAGGTGCCAACTCCTGGGCATTGAGCCATTGCACGGCAATCCAGGTGCTGGCGGCATAGACCCCCAGGGCACTGAGCAGCGCCATCGGCAGAAACATGATCTCGAACGAGCGCAGGATCCGTCCCTGATGCCTTTCGCCGGTTGGCGAGCCCTGATGCCGGGCCACGGCACGCACCAGGCTGGGTGACATGCCGGCATCGAGCAATTGCAGCCAGGCCTGCATGACGGTGAAGAACCCGATCAGGCCGTAAGCCTCTGCACCCAGATGGCTGAGGTAGAACGGCATGATCACGATGCCCACCAGCATCACATAAGCCTGCCCGGCATAATTCAGCGCGGTATTGGCGATCACGGAGCGTTTGCTGAACATGGGCATCAGATGACCTGAGCAGCAATGACAGGGCTTTGATAGCTGGCACTGCCCAGGCTGCATTCTTCGATCAGGGTATGAATGACCCGATCCTGATCCTCATGGGACAGGCCCGGATAAATGGGCAGGCACAGTACCCGCTCGCTCAAGGCCCGTGACACGGTTTGTCCCGGCTGCGGCTGGAGGTATTCGAGGGTGTCCAGAGAAGGGTAGAAGTAGCGGCGCGGGTTGATGCTGCGGGCGTTGAGTGCGGCACGCACCCTGAACAGATGCTGCTCGTCCTGCAGGGCGACCGGGAAATAGCTGTGATTCAGTTCACTGTCGGGCTCGGGTTGCTGCAGATCCAGATAGCTTTCCAGGCGCGAGCTGTAGCGATGGGCGATTTCGGCGCGTTCTTCGAGGATATTCTCGATATTGTCCAGAATGCACAGCCCCATGGCGGCCGAGAATTCGTTGAGTTTGGCGTTGATGCCAATACCGTCGATCTTGTCCACATCGGCGATACCGAAGTTGCACAGCAGGTAGATACGCCTGGCCAGTTCGTCATCGTTGGTGATGATCGCGCCGCCTTCGATGGTATGGAACAGCTTGGTCGCGTGGAAACTCAGGGTGCTGATATCGCCCCGGTTGAGTACGGACTGACCGCCATGACGCACTGCGAATGCGTGAGCGCCGTCGTAGACCACCTTGAGCCGGTGCTTGCGCGCAATCTGCTCGATGGCGTCGACGGCGCAAGGGTTGCCGAACACATGGGTCCCGACAATCGCACTGGTGTCTTCGGCGATCGCACTTTCGATGTGCTGTGGCGAGATGTTCCAGGTATGGGGATCGATATCCGCGAAGATCGGCCGGATACCTTCCCATTGCAGGGAACTGGTGGTCGCCACGAAGCTGAAGGGCGTGGTCACGGCGCTGCCGCTCAGACCCAGGGCGCGATAGGCGACTTGCAATGCCAGGGTGCCATTGTTGGTCAGGATGATGTGCCTGACCCCCAGGTATTCCTTGAGCCGGCTTTCCAGCTCGCCTACCAGTGGCCCGTGATTGGTCAGCCAGCCTCGTGCGTAGATGCCTTCGACATATGTCTTGAACTTGTCGATATCACCAAGGTAAGTCTTGGTTACGTTAATCATCGAAACCTCCATGTCGGTCGTCGGATCGTTCTGTTGCAGTGGGCGCCTGTTCCTTGCCGGAGCTAGGGAGAGGTCGGTTCTGGAGGCGAAGAGCGGGTTTGCGCGCTGACACGTGCCGCCCGGCCCTGATTCATGCCCAGAATCAGGCGAGTGGCTGTGCTGCCGCTGTGGGGATCGCCGAAATGCAGGATGGCGGTGGCCCTTTTCAGGCCTGGACTGCATGGCTGGTTGGCGTGCAAGGAGCGATAGCCCCAGAACAGATAGATATCACCGGGCTGCAGTTTCAGGACTGTCGGAGTGAGCCAGCCACGATTGATGGCGACACAGGTCAGCCAGCGACTGAAGCGGTTTTGCAGCAGGGTCTTTTCCAGGACATTACGCACGACGTTGCTGCGCAGCTTGCGTATGTTGGGGAACAACATCAGATCGCCGCATTGTTCGCCATCGACCGGGATGTAGATCGGAATCAATGCGGTGACCAGGCTGGCATCGAAGTGAAAGCAGTTGGACTCGCGCACCCCCCGGGAGCCCTGGATGCAGCGCAGTACAGGGAATATCTGTTCGCTGGGGCTTTCCTGCAGAGCGGCATGCCGATAGAGGCTGGCCATGAGTTGTTTGAATGCCGGGTCTGACCAGAAACTGGCCAGCAGGCTTTCGCTCAGATTCTTTTCACCATGGTAGGCAAAGTATTCGCCCGGATGCTTCGACGCCCGGCTGTCGGTGAAGGCCCGCAACTGCTCCAGGTCGGAGCTGCTCACTATGTTCTTGAGCGTGGTGAATCCATTTGCATCTATATCACTGGCCAGGGATTGAATCTGTTGGGCGTCGAGAGCGGGGATCAGTGGCATTTCAATTACACCTTTGGGCAGGTGGAGGCGAAAAACCAAAAGCGAAACTGCTGGCCTGGTTATTGGATTTACCGGGTGTCCGGGCACGCTACCGCCCGAATCCTCGGGGTCCGGATCTTGCATTCATTCAAATGACACCCACGCCAGCCTGATTGAACGAATCCGCTGCGGTTGAGCATTGCTTCAGACAAAGCTACCGCCACACCGAACGTGTTCAGTAATTTCAAGGGGGTTCATGAGTCAACAGACATCCAGCGGGGCGAGGGCAAGGCTCCGTGGAAACAACTAACATCGTGGGCAGAACAAGAAAGCTACGGCTTGACCCGATCCTGCGTTGTGCTCTGTGGTATTTACGTACAGTCCAGGATGGGGCTGACAGTCCTATATATTGGTAGCGTCAGCCAATCTGTCAAATTATTTCGTCAGCTTTCTGTTAAAAACTTGATAAACCGTTTCATGAAATAAATAAGTCATTGATTCCAAAGAGTGTCAAAAATATAACTCGTGCCTCACAAGAGGGCAGTGTCATTTTTTGGGCATGTTTACAGAGCACGGGGTGTAAAATTTGTACAAGAAGAGCCGGAGCGCTGAGCATAGGCGTTCTCGGGATGTTTGCAGGTCGTGGCTCACACCCTTATATTCTAAATAGAAATATATAAATAATAATATATAATTTTTGGTTCTATGTGATTTCATGCAATATTGCCGATGTGATCTGTAACGTAGCGGGCTTTGAGGACCGTCTCAGGGTTTGAACCGGATCGAAGGGATATATCGATCATGTAAGCAGTTCGGGATGCCGGGCTGGGCAATTCAGAGGGCTGTACATGCAAAATTCTGCGCTGTATTTCGACTACGCTGCCACCACGCCCGTGGATGAACGCGTGATTCAGGTGATGGTCAAGTGTCTGGGGGTAACGGGCAATTTCGGCAATCCCGCCTCCAGTTCTCATTCATATGGCCAGCAGGCGCGCCTGACAGTCGAATATGCACGCGAGCAGGTGGCCGGACTGGTGGGTGCCCAGGCCGGGCAGATTATCTGGACGTCCGGTGCGACCGAGTCCAATAACCTGGCGCTCAAGGGCGTTGCACAGGAACATGCCTTGCGTACAGGAAAATCCGGCGGGCACATCATCACCAGCCAGATCGAACACAAGGCCATTCTCGACACTGCCCAGCAACTGGAGGCCGGTGGCTACGAGGTGACCTACCTGGCACCCGACGCCGATGGCCTGATCACTCCCGAGGCTGTGAGTGCAGCCCTGCGCGACGACACCTTTCTGGTGTCGCTGATGCTGGTCAACAACGAACTGGGAACCGTCAGCGACATCGCCTCGATCGGCGAGCGGGTACGCGCACACGGCGCGCTGTTTCATGTGGATGCCGCCCAGGGGGCTGGCAAGCTGGCCATCAACCTTGCGGAACTGGCCGTGGACCTGATGTCGTTTTCGGCGCACAAGACCTATGGTCCCAAGGGGATTGGCGCCCTGTATGTCGGTCCGCGTGCCGAGCAGCGTGTTCTGGCCCAGATCCACGGCGGTGGTCATGAATGCGGTCTGCGTTCAGGAACCCTTGCGACCCACCAGATTGCCGGAATGGGCGCAGCCTTCGCCCTGGCTGCCGATTCGCTGGAGCAGGAAATCGCCCATATCGAGCGTCTGAATCTTCGTCTTCGTGAGCATCTTGCGGATATTCCAGGTGTGCGAATCAATGGCAGTCCTGATCAGCGCATTGCACATACCCTGAGCCTGACTTTCGGCAAGAGCGACCTCAATATCGCTGCCCTTGGCAACGGTCTGGCTTTCTCATCCACTTCGGCCTGCAACTCTGCGAAGAATACGCCTTCGCACGTGCTGCTGGCGCTGGGACACAGCCCGCAGGCAGCGAGTCAGACCATTCGCCTGAGTCTGGGGCGTTTCACCCGTGAAGAGGATATCGACCGTGCCGTCGAGTTGATTCGCGCCTCATTGATCCAGCCTGCGTTCTGGGCGGTTGCTCAGTCTTGATTGGTGCTCCATTATCTGACCCGATATAGCGATTAAATCGGGTCAGGAGAGTCAATGAGTACGCAATCCACGGGAGTGGCAGAACGTCTGGCGCAGACGCGCGCCTTGATGAGTCGGGAACGGATCGATGCCTATCTGGTGCCATCGGCAGATCCTCATCTCTCCGAATATCTGCCTGGCTATTGGCAAGGTCGGCAATGGCTCTCCGGTTTCCATGGCTCTGTGGGAACGCTGGTCATTACTCAGGATTTCGCCGGTGTCTGGGCCGACAGTCGTTACTGGGAGCAGGCGACCAAGGAACTGGCGGGCAGCGGCATCGAGCTGGTCAAGCTGCTTCCCGGTCAGCAAGGACCTCTGGAATGGCTGGCGGAACAGGCCGAGGCCGAGAGTGTGGTTGCCGTCGACGGTGCTGTGCTGGCGGTAGCTTCTTCCCGCAGCCTGGCCAGCAAGCTGTATGCCCGTGGAGCCAGATTGCGCACGGACATGGACTTGCTCAATGAGCTATGGCAAGACCGTCCTGCCTTGCCGGCCAATCCCGTCTTCGAACATCTGCCGCCACACGCCACCCTGGAACGGAGCGAGAAACTGGCCCAGGTGCGCCAGACCATGGTTGAGCGTGGGGCCGACTGGCATTTCATCGCGACTCTGGATGACATCGCCTGGCTGTTCAATCTGCGTGGCACCGATGTTCCCTATAACCCTGTCTTCATCTCTTTTGCGCTGATCGGACCTCAGAGCGTCACCTTGTTCGTAGCTTCGGACAAGGTGGGCGATGATGTGCGCCTGAGCCTCGTGCGCGACGGTATCAATATGCTGGAGTACACACAGATCGGCGCAGCATTGCGTGAAGTGCCCAGGGATGCGCGCCTGCTGGTGGACCCGGCGCGGGTGACCTGTGGCCTGCTCGATTATCTGGACAGTGAAGTGACGCTGGTCGAAGGGCTGAATCCGAGCACTCTGTTCAAATCCCGGAAAACCGAAGCGGATAAACGGCACATTCGTCAGGTCATGGAGCAGGACGGTGCTGCGCTGTGCGAATTCTTTGCCTGGCTTGACGCGGCCTCGGGGCGTGAGCCCATCAGTGAGCTGACCATTGACGAAAAACTCACAGAAGCTCGTCAGAGACGTCCAGGTTATGTGTCGCCAAGCTTTTCTACCATCGCCGCATTCAACGCCAACGGGGCAATGCCGCATTACCGTGCCAGTGAAGAAGAGCATGCGCAGATCGAGGGGGACGGCCTGCTGCTGATCGATTCCGGCGGGCAATATCTGGGCGGCACCACCGATATTACTCGCATGGTTCCTGTGGGCACGCCCAGCTCCGAGCAGAAGCAGGACTGTACCCGAGTGCTCAAGGGGGTGATTGCTCTGTCACGAGCTCGCTTTCCGAAGGGGATTCTGTCGCCATTGCTGGATTCCATTGCCCGGGCACCGATATGGGCCGACGAAGTCAATTACGGCCATGGCACCGGGCATGGTGTCGGCTATTTCCTGAATGTGCATGAAGGGCCGCAGGTTATTGCCTATCAGGCGGCAGCTACGCCACAGACGGCAATGTTGCCGGGGATGATCACGTCTATCGAGCCGGGTACTTATCGGCCGGGGCGCTGGGGAGTGCGAATCGAGAATCTGGTTATCAACCAGGAGGCGGGCAAGACCGAGTTCGGTGAGTTCCTCAGGTTCGAGACGCTTACGCTGTGTCCGATCGATACGCGCTGTCTGGAAACTTCAATGCTGAGCTCGGATGAGCGCAAGTGGCTCAATGACTATCATGCTCATGTCAATGAACGCCTGAGCCCGCTGCTGCAGGGGGCTGCGCTGAAGTGGTTGCAGATCCGCACTGCGGCGGTCTGATACCTGTGTTGAAACGTCGAAGCCTCAGGGCTTCGACGCTGCCTGGCCTATAGGCGAGCTTTTGCGGCAAACAATGATCATGCTGCGGCTGGTATAGCCTGCCGGGTTCAGGCCGAACGGGTAATCGCCCGGGTCCTCCACGACATCGCCGGACTTGGCGATGACCTTGTAGCTCCTGGACTCACAGGCGTTGGTAGCCAGTTCGTTGCATTTTTCCCAGGATGAAGACAGGCCCGAACAATTGATGTGGATACCGCGCTTGCCTTGCTTGACAGGGTTGGACGTTGTCGCACATCCGGCCACGGCGAGTAACGCCAGTACGATAAAGATGTATTTCATGCCCTTCCTTAAAGCTGGTCATTATCGAAGCCAGTGTCTGGCTTTGGTTCTTGTGATCACATAATGACGTTTGTGACGTGGTATCTCGATGGCAATGTCTGCAAAGTGAGATATCACAAAGGCATAAACATGGCTCATGCGCGTGACAAATGCTAGTGCTCTGTCGCGCAAAAGCATATCCGCTTTCCTGAAGCTCAATCTGCAGGCACGAGTTGTGGTTTGCCTGGCGTCGAGCTCAATGTGGCACCAATGGATGCCATTATGATTGCTGAAATTGCCAGCCACTGGATCAGTGTCAGGCGCTCGCCCAGAAAGATAATGCCTGACAAGGCCGCGAACACCGGCTCCAGGCTGGCCAGCATTCCGAAGGTTCGTGCGGGCATGCGGGTCAGAGCGACCATTTCCAGACTGTAAGGCAATGCAGTGGAAAGAATCGCGACACCCAGAGCCGCAGGGAGGAGGGAAATGTCGAGCAGTGCCGAGCCAGCGTGTACCGCTCCAATCGGAGCGATGAAGATCGCGGCAATGATGACCCCCAGCGCTGCGGTCTGAACCCCGTTATCTGCACCGGCTTTCTGACCGAAGAGGATATAAAGCGCCCAGCACACTCCGGCACCCAGGGCGTAGGCTGCACCGAGAAGATCGATGCTGGAACTCGACTGGCCGACCGGGATGAGCAGCAACAGACCGACAACGGCCAGTACCACCCAGAGAAAGTCGATGGCTTTTCGTGAAGATAGCAGGGCGACGGCCAATGGTCCGGTGAATTCAAGGGCTACGGCAATACCCAGCGGAATGGTTTGCAGGGACATATAGAAGAGGAAGTTCATCCCGCCCAGAGCGATTCCGTAAATGACCACCGTACGTAATGAGCTGGCAGTGAGGCGCGCTCGCCAGGGGCGCAGTATCACCAGCATGATCAGGCTGGCAAATATCAGTCGCAACGTTGTCGTCCCCTGTGCGCCTACGGCAGGGAAAAGGCTTTTGGCCAGCGATGCGCCGCTTTGAATCGAAGCCATCGCAATCATCAGCAATCCGAGCGGAAAGATGATGGACGCGAGGCGGGGTTTATCGGTCATTTCAGGTGTGTATCCAGGATGAGCGGGGTGGTGAGGTCGATATGATGCTTAATAATCAGGGGGTGCGCAATATATTGCGCAGTTGAGAGGCCTTTCTATATAGGGGGAGGGTTTGGGAAGGTTGTTTTACTGAAATCAAAATTAACGGTTGACGGGCGATTTAATCTCTCTATAATTCGCCCCACTTCCGGCGCAGACGGAACTGAAAAAACCTTGTAAATCAATAGTTTGCAAGCGTTTAACGGTTCGTTGAGTCGGGTTGGAAGGGCTTCGGTCGCGGTTGGATCGACAGCGGTGCGAGAAAGGGTTTGACACCATCTTCGGGTGCTGTAGAATTCGCCTCCCGCTGACGAGCAATGCTAAGTTGATCGAAGCGCAAGTGGTTGAAGTTACAAAGGAAACTTTGAAACTTGTTGAAATAACCGCTTGACAGATTCTGAGGTCGCTGTAGAATGCGCGCCTCGGTTGA
>NZ_JAFGZD010000001.1 GCF_017165765.1 Pseudomonas capsici | reverse complement strand
CGCTCAGCCGGATACGCCGGGTCCAGCGGTACATAACCGCCACCGGCCTTGAGGATGGCCAGCAGACCGACCACCATATCCGTGCCACGCTCGACACAGATGCCCACCCGCGAATCCGGCTGCACACCCTGACTGCGCAAGTGATGCGCCAGACAGTTGGCCCGCAGATTAAGTTCGTCGTAGCTCAGACGCTCATCGCCAGACACCAGCGCAACCGCATCCGGTGTACGTTCAACCTGAGCCTCGAACAGGCCATGAACGGTCTGATCGAGTGGATACGGAGCCTGAGTGGCATTGAAGCCGAAAATCACTTCATCGCGCTCTTGTGCAGGCAGGATTTTCAGCGCATGCAAAGGCAGATCAGGCGCGGACTCCAGAGCATCGGCCAGGCTTTCCAGTGCGGTGTTCATGTAGCCTGCAACACGCTGAGAAGCGATGGCGGCCACAGTCTGCACCGTGAGCAGGAAGCCTTCGCCCAGATCATCCACCGACAGCATGAACGGATAGTTGGTCCGTTCCATCACTTCCAGTACTTCAGCGCCGCCCCAGCGCTCGACCTCTTCGTCGGACTGGGTCGGGCTATGGCGATAGTTGAGCAAGGCACTGAACAACGGCATGGATGCCGGCACGCCACTGCAACGCTGGGCCAACGCCAGAGAGGCATGTTCGTGCCCCAGGAGCGCGGTCAGGCGGGTATGGGTCTGGCGTACGCCTTGACTGACACTGACAGCTCCCAGCGCAACCCGCACCGGCAGCGTATTGATAAACATCCCCAGGGCACGCTCGGCACCGCTGCCCGCCTGCATGCGGCCCAGCAATACCGTGCCGAAGACCACATCGCTGCGCCCCGACAGATTGCCGACCACCTGAGCCCAGGCCAGATGGTGCAGGCTTGCCGGGCTGACACCCAGTTTGCGGGACAGACCACGAAGGCGCGTGCTCAGGGCCGAATCCAGCCTGAACCGGCTTTCCTCGACACCGCGACCGTCACCCTGCACTTCCTGCAAGCCCAGCGGCAATGTCGGCTCTTCGACGTCGGCCAGCATCTCGCGGAAGAAGTCCTCATGAGCCGACTGGCTGACGGCCATCCGGGCCTGGGCGACATAGCGCCGGTAAGGCATTGGCGTATCGAGCCCGGTCGCTTCGCCACTCAGAATGAGCTGCATTTCATGCTGCATCACTTCCAGGGCGGTATGGTCCAGAGCAATGTGGTGGAACAGCAGAATCGCAGCCCAGCGCTGCTGTGCTTCGTCATGAGCGCAGGCCATACGCATCAGCGGTGCCTGCCCCAGGTCGAGTCGCAGATCACGCGGGTCGAACAGCGCCTGCAACTGGCTGGCGATATCCCCCGCAGAAGCATCCAGCTCCAGGGTTTCAACGACCAGACGAGCCTGGCGCAGCACCACTTGCAGCGGTTGCTCCAGGCCATCCCAGATCAGCGCAGTGCGCAAAATGTCGTGGCGGTCGATAACGCTCTGCAACGCTGCAATAAAGCTGTCGAGCTGTGCCCGGCTGTCCATGGCAAAGGCAGCCTGCAGCAGGTAGGGATCACCCTGCTGCGCGGAAATGTGGTGATAGAGAATCCCTTCCTGCAAGGGGGCCAGCGGGTAGATATCCTGAATATTGGCCGCACCGCCCGGCATGGCGGCAACGATCCGGTCAACTTCGTTCTGCTGTAGATCCAGCAAGGTCAGCATGGATGCGGTGATGGACTCGCAGCCTTCGGGAATACCGTTGTCCGGGATTTGCAAGGCTTCTTCGACGCCTCCAACCGCTGCCGCCAAGGCCGACAGGGTCGGCTGGCTGAACAGCACGCGAACATCGGCATCCATATCCAGTTGACGCATGCGCTCGATCAGTTTGACCGCCAGCAGCGAGTGACCGCCCAGTTCGAAGAAGTGGTCGTGACGCCCCACCTGCGCGACGCCCAGAATCTGCGACCAGAGACCGGCCAGGGTCGTTTCGATGTTGCCTCGCGGTGCTTCATAAGCCTGACTGACAAAGGCCGAGGCATCCGGCGCGGGCAAGGAACGGCGATCCAGCTTGCCGTTGGCCGATACCGGCATCTTTTCCAGTTCGACATAAGCGGCCGGGATCATGTAGTCCGGCAGACAGGCCTGCAAGTGAGCCCGCAGCACATCGACCGAAGCCGGCTCCTGACCTGGCTGCTGGGTGAAATAGGCAACCAGGCGCTTGTCGCCAGGGTTGTCTTCACGGGCCACGACCGCCGCATCACGCACCGAGAGGTGATCGGTCAGGCGCGACTCGATTTCACCCAGCTCGACCCGGAAGCCACGAATCTTGATCTGGTCATCGTTACGGCCCAGGTATTCGATGACGCCATCGGCGCTTCGGCACCCCAGGTCACCAGTCTTGTACAGGCGGCCAGAACCGTTCTCGACAAAAGGATCGACAAGGAAACGCTCGGCAGTCAGGTCGTCACGGTTCAGGTAGCCGCGTGCCACACATGTCCCGCCAATATAGATCTCACCCGCAACGCCCACCGGCACCGGCTGGAACTGTGCATCGAGCAGGTAGATACGGGTATTGGCCACCGGTACACCGATGGCTGGCAAGGTTGGCCAGTCCGCTACGCTCACCGGCAGGGTGTACGAAGTGGTGACATGGGATTCGGTCGGACCGTAATGGTTATGCAGACGGCAGTCGGACAAATGCTCGAACAAGGCGCGGATCGGTGCAGTGATGCGCAGTTGCTCACCCGCAGTGACGATCTCGCGCAAGGCACAGGTCTGCTCACGCAGGGCCGGATAGTCGATCAATGCCTCGGCCAAGGCCTGCAGGGCGATGCATGGCAGGTACAGACGCTCGATGCGCGCCTCGCACAGGTGCAGATACAGCTTGCGCAGGTCCAGTCGGGTGTCGGCATGAATCAATGACAGCGGCGCACCGGCGCACAGAGTGCTGAAGATCTCCTGGAACGCCACGTCGAAGCCCAGGGCCGCGAACTGCACGGTGGCCGGGGACGGATTGCCGCTTCTGATACCTTCGGCAAGCTGCCAGTGCATCAGGTTGACCAGTGGCGCATGGGGCATCGCCACGCCCTTGGGCTGCCCCGTTGAGCCGGAGGTGTAAATGACATAGGCAAGGTGTTGCGGCCCAAGCCCCTGGGCGGCCAGCTCCGGATTGTGATCAGGCTGACGACTGAATTCTTCTGCACCTTCGCTCAGGCCGTCGAGCAGCACGCCGGGCACGCTGGAATCCTTGAACAATTCAGCGACGCTGGCCTGGCTGAGCACAACCCTGGGAGCCGAATCTCTGAGCATGTATTCGAGGCGTTCTGCCGGGTAATCCGGGTCCAGCGGCACATACCCTGCCCCGGCCTTGAGAATGCCCAGCAGGCCGGCAATCATTTGCGGGCTGCGGCGGCAGCAGATGGCGACCCGGTCATCGAAACCGACGCCCAGTTCCAGCAGACGATGAGCAATGCGGTTGGCCTGACGATTCAACTCACCGTAGCTCACACGCTGCGACTCGAAAGTCACCGCCAGTGCATCCGGCTGCTGCTCGGCATGGGTCTCGAACAATTGATGCACCAGCAGATCCGAGGCATATGCCTCATCACAGGCATTGAAGCCATGCAGCAGTTGCTGACGCTCGGCAGCGGGCATGTAGGCCAGACTCTGCAGCTCGACTTCGCCAGTGCGGTCAAGTGCATCGGCCAGCTCGGCCAGGACTGCATGCATGTAATCGGCGATGCGGCGGGCACCGATCCCCGGTACGACCTGTACGGTCAGGCTGAAGGCCTCGCCCAGGTCGTCGACCGAAAGCGACAGCGGGAAGTTGGTACGTTCTTCACCGCCCGAAAGCTCGAAACCGGCCCATTTCAGAACGGTTGTGGCCTCACCGGCAGAAGCCCCCACCGCAGCATGGCGATAGTTGAGCAAGGCACTGAACAGCGGTGTCGGCGCCGCCACACCACTGCAACGTTGCGCCAGGGCCAGTGGCGCATGCTCATGGCCGAGCAAGGCCGCCAGGCGGTCATGGGTGGTGCGGATCGCGGCCCTGACGCTCGGTCCCTGGGCCGGTACGCGCAACGGCAGCGTGTTGATGAACATCCCCAGGGCGCGTTCGGCATCCTGGCCGCCTTGCATGCGGCCCATCAGCACGGTCCCGAATACCACATCCTCACGCCCCGACAAGCGACCGACCACCTGACCCCAGGCCAGGTGATGAATGCTGGCATTGCTGACGCCCAGCTCACGGGCATGGGCACGCAGGCGCTGAGCAAGCCGATCGTCAAGCGCCACGACCGCCTGCTCGATGGCAATGCCGTCACCCTGCACGTCCTGCAAGCCGAACGGCAGCGTCGGCTCGTTCACATCACCCAGAGCCGAGCTGAAGAACGCCTCGTGTTCCTCGCGGCTGATGCCGAGACGGGATTGGGCCACATAGTTGCGATACGGAACGGAAGCCGCCAGTTCGGCGCTTCGTCCATCGATATGGGCCTGAATCTCCATACCCAGAATGCGCAGCGAGGTGGCATCGTCGATCAGGTGATGCAGGAGAATCACCGCAACCCAGCCACCACGTGCGGAGTCTTCTGCCAGATGAAGCTCCAGCAGCGGTGCCTGACGCAGATCGAAACGCATATGACGCGGATCGAGTTGGTCCTGCAACTGAGCGGCAATATCCCCGTCGGTTACACGCAATACATGCTCGTGAACCCGCAGCGGCGCTTCACGCCAGACGACCTGGACCGGCTCGTCCAGACCTTCCCAGGCAATCGAGGTACGCAGGATGTCGTGTCGTGCGACCACGGCCTGCAATGCCTGAACGAAGGCATCGACGTGGGCACGACTGTCCATGCGCAGCGTGCCCTGGAGCAGATAGGGATCGCCTTCGGGAGTCGACAGGTAGTGATAGAGAATGCCTTCCTGCAACGGCACCAGAGCGTAGATATCCTGGACATTGGCGACACCGCCGGGCACTGCGGCCACCACCGTATCGATCTGCTCCTGGCTCAGACGAGCCAGCGGCAGCATCTGTGGGGTAATGCGCTGTACGCCCGGCTCGATAAAGTTGGCCGGCACCGCCACTTCACGCCCCGAACCTGCCGTTGCAGCCAGCGCTCGCAGCGTGGGCTGACCGAACAGCACACGCACATCGACATGCAGACCGACTTCGCGCATGCGCTCGATCAACTTGACCGCCCGCAGCGAGTCACCTCCCAGCTCGAAGAACTGGTCATGACGGCTGATGGACTCGACGCCCAGCAGCTCGCTCCACAGCCCGGCCAGAGTTGTTTCGACCGGGCCTTGCGGTGCTTCGTATTCACGTCGAGCGAAAGCTTCGGCGTCCGGTACAGGCAGGGCCTTGCGGTCGAGCTTGCCGTTGGTGGTCAATGGGAATTCGGACAGCAGCACAAAGGCCGTGGGCACCATGTAATCGGCCAGGTTTTCCAGCAGCTCGGCACGAAGATCGGCCGCTGCCGGTGAATGACCGGCTTCAGGTATCACATAACCGACAAGACGCTTGTCGCCCGGCTCGTCCTGACGCGCAATCACCACTGCTTCGCGGATACCGGCGCAGGCTGCCAGGCGGTTTTCGATTTCCCCCAGCTCGATACGGAAGCCACGGACTTTCACCTGATCATCGTTACGTCCGAGATAGTCGAGGCTACCGTCTTTCGTCCAGCGTGCCAGGTCGCCCGAGCGGTACATGCGGGCATGGGGGGTGGCATCGAAAGGGTCAGGCAGAAAGCGCTCTGTATTGAGTTCGGGACGGTTCAGGTAGCCCCTCGCCACACCAGCACCCCCCACATACAACTCAGCCACGCCCCCCGGCGGAACCGGCTGGCCATGCTCATCGAGCAGATACAGGCGCAGATCTGGAATGCGCTTGCCGATGGGGCTGACACCACCTTCGACATCGGCCTTGCTCAATGGATAACAAGTCACGTGTACGGTGGTTTCAGTAATGCCGTACATGTTGAACAGTTGCGTATCGGCATTCGCCTGACGCGCATACCAGGGTTTGAGAATGCTGGTATCCAGCGCTTCACCACCGAAAATCACCTGCCGCAAGGCATGAGGACGAGGGTTTTCACCCTGGGCAGCAATGATCTGCCTGAAGGCACTCGGCGTCTGATTGAGCACCGTGACGCCAGACTCGCACAGCAGTTCATAACAGGCTTCGGGTGAGCGGGTCGTCAGTTGCGGCACCAGCAGCAGGCTGCCGCCATGCAACAGTGCGCCCCAGATTTCCCAGACGGAGAAGTCGAAGGCGAACGAGTGAAACAGCGCCCAGACATCATCGGTCCCGAAGTCGAACCATTCCCGGGTTGCCGAAAACAGGCGCATGACATTGCGGTGCTCGACCATCACGCCCTTGGGCAGTCCCGTAGAACCGGAGGTATAGATCACATAGGCCAGATGGCCTGTATCAAGCTCGGCGACCTGCGGATTTTCCTGAGGCTGCCCGGCAATACCGGCTGCCTCGGGCTGATCCAGAAGCAGCAGTGGAATGTCATGGGCCGGCAAATGCTCCAGGTGTGCGGATTCGGTCAACAATGCCAGCGGCATGCTGTCTTCCAGCATGAATGCCAGACGCTCCTGGGGATAGGCCGGGTCCAGCGGTACATAACCGGCACCGGCCTTGAGAATGCCCAGCAGACCGATGATCATCCGCGGGCCACGGTCGACACAGATCCCCACGCGATTGTCGGGGCCTGCACCCAACTGGCGCAGGCGATGGGCAACCTGGTTGGCCTGCGCATTGAGCTGGCCGTAGGTGACACTCTGACCTTCATGCAGCAGTGCCACTGCATCGGGACGGGCCTGAGCCTGCGCCTCGAACTGGCCATGGATAGTCTGATAATCCTGCGCAGCAGGCTGCTCATGGTTCTGGTTCCATGCTTCAAGCAACCGGGCCTCGGCAGGCGTTGGCAGGTTGAAGGCACGCACCTGAAGACTCGGGTCCTGCAGTCCCTGCTCCAGAATGTGCATGAAACGCTCGGCGAGGCTTTCGACCTCATCGGCCTGGAAAAACGCTTCGTTGTAGATGAAGTCTAGGAAGAATTCATCGGTATGCGCATTGGAGCGGATATAGATGGCCAGCGGCGTCTGCTCATAACCGCTGCTGCATTTGACGATGTAGGAAGGAGCGCCATCGAAAGTCAGGAGTTGATCGGTCAGTTCATAGGAAACCGACACATCGAAAACCTGACCCCGACCATCGCGCAACAGGCCCAGGGACCGGTTCATATCACTCAGCGGGAAACGCTGGTTACGGTAATCCTGTTTGAGAACACCGGCGATTTCAGTCGCCAGCTCGCCGAAACTCAGTTCGGCATCGAACTGCAGACGCACGGCACTGACCTGGGTAAACAGTCCCATGGTCTTGCGGAAACTCGCGTTGGAGCGGTTGAGAATCGGCAGGCCGAGAACCAGCTCTTCGCGTCCCGATGTACGGATGAAGTACACATAAAGTGCTGCCATCAGCACCTGAAAACGCGAGCACTGCAGAGGCGATGCGACCTGATCGATACGCTCCAGCAATGCAGGCGGATAACTGCGCCATACATGGCCCGAGCCTGCCAGGCCGGTACCTGAGCGATGGCGAGGCTCCAGAAGCGGTTCGGGAACATCCTGGTACTTGTTCAGCCAGTAATCCTGGTCACGGGCATAACGCTTCGAGTCCCGGTAGGCGATATCGTCCTGAATGAATTGAACGTAGGACGGTGCCTGCGTGTCGTCGGCAGCATCGTCTGCCTCATAGAGTTCGGCCAGATCCGTGAGCAGGAGCGAAATCCCCCAGCCATCGATGACCAGGTGATGGGCCTCAAGGCAAAAACAGCTCAGGTTCTCGCTGACCCGGAGCAGTTGCATGCGTACCAGTGGCGAACCGTCCATCTTGAACGGCACCTGGCCGCGGGCTTTCACGAATTCCCGTATTGCGGTGTCCGGGTCCTGGTGCCCGGAAAAATCATGCAGCGTCATCTGCAGGGATGGATGATCGACAAAGGCCTGTACAGGCAGACCATCGTCACCTGTCCCTTGCAACAGCACCATTCGCAACGCATCGTGACGACGAATCAGTTTTGCTGCTGCCCGCTGCAGACGCTCGCCATCGATATTGCCCTTGATCGGGGCATAACCGACCAGGTTATAGAGAGGAATATCACTGTTTACAGCCTGATCGAGCCAGATATCGCGCTGGGCGGCGGTCAGTGGATAGGTGTTTGGCACGGAAAGGGACTGGTTCATGCAGTTGCTCCTTGAGTCACGCAATAACTGGACACCCGATCCAACACCCACTTGACCGCCTTGTTTCCAGCAAAAATCGTCATATGTTCTGTCTCGAATAGTCAGGGACTTCGGTAGATATGAGGGAACTTTAATCAGGCGCTCCGGTACATGTATGTCACCGGATACCCGGACAAGAAACAGGACGTAAGTTACAAATAAGAAACATGACAGGCTTGTCCCTGTTTCTCACCACAGACAACCCTGCACGGCAGTGCTCGAATACAAGCGTGAAAGTAACGTTTGGGCAGTTTCACGCAAAAAGGACGATGACATGAACAGCTTCGAACCCGGTGAATACGTACGTCTGCGCTCGGGAGGCAGGAAGATGCAGGTAATCAGTGCCGGGGCGGCGGACTCTCTGCCCGCCTCGCCTCTGGTGGCTTGTGAGTACCAGGCCAAGAGCCGAAGAATATTGGGCTTCTACGCCGCCAACTCACTGGTTCGCGCGCAGCACTCTTCCAGTGAAGTCATTCAATAACAAGTTCAATACCGGCATTAACTAGTCAACAACTATCAATCGCCTGCCACTCCCTTCCCGATCCTCTTCTGCAGGATCGTTTTTATTTGTGCTTCTGATATTTCAGACGATACATATCAGCAACTTTTCGCGAATGAGTTGACTCTGTCTGCATTAAGTTTTGCAAGTCCGCCATAGAACTGTGGGAGGCAGCTTGCTGGCGACTTCACCGTTGTCGCCAGCAAGCTGCCTCTCATCAAACAAGACGCAAGACCATGAATTAAAAGTATTTTTCGTGTGGTAAAACGCGCTCCGGTGGACATATCCATTATCGGTATGTGCGGGTTCTACGGTTCCGCCTTTACGGCGGCCCTCTTTTGTTTCGGCAAAAGAGGGGAAAACCATGGGCTCCGGTTCGGCCCCGCCTGACGGCGGGGTTCCCTGCGCTCCGGCATTGCTCCGTGGGTACGCGCCGAAGGGCCTTCCATGGCCCTGCGGCGCTTGCTCGGCGTCCTGCCTCGCAACCCACTACGCAATACCTCCACTCGGCCTTCCCTTACGTCGCAATCGGCGGCGTCTGGGCTATCTCGGTTCAAAAAAGCACAAGCAAAAGCAGAAAGCTCTTTGCCGCGGTCGTGATAGCACCGCAGAACGCGACGTTGGTGAAGGCTGAGTGGAGGCACGGATCCGGGGCGGCGGGCGAACTCCCACAGAATTACCAGCGCTGTACCAGAGACACCACAACACTTAACGAGGACAGAGCCCATCAGGCGGTAAACGAATGCGAGGCCAGGTTGTAAAGCAGACCAGTCGCGAACAGACCGATCACCATGGAAACGCCCTTGTTCAGCAGACGCGACGAGCGCGGAGAGCTCAAGCGGCTGCCGAAGCAGGCACCGAAGATGACCCAGGCCGAACCGACCGGCAGGACGACAGCGGTAAAGGTGCTCATGAATGCCAGGTAATCCGCACTGCTCAGGAAAGTACCGGCAGGTGCCACGAACGAGGCGAAGAACAATCCCTTGGGATTGGTCAGTGTCGCAACGAACAGACCTGTCGGTGAAAGGCCCGGCGCATCATCGACGTGTTGAGCCGCACGCGCCATGGACCAGAGCTTCATTGCGATATAGAACAGGAAGCACACGGCAAAGGCCTTGCTGAGCGTCGCCACCCAGGGGTAATCGCGGGCGACCCGGTCCAGGGTCAGGCCCCAGGCCGTGATCTGAATCATATAGGCCAGCCACTCTGCCCCCACCCACAGCAATGACTTCGCATTGAAACCCCGGTTCATCCCGGTCTGGAACAATAGCGAATTGGTCGGGCCTGGAACCGCGAGCACGGCAAGCAGCGTCAGAAAGATTGAACCACTCATGTTGATGTCCTCATTCGGTTTTAGCGTTGATTGGAACAGCGGATCCGGATCGGTCAGTGGCCATGATGAAAAGCCTTCGTTGCGCGCTTGAAGAGCTGCAGCAGGTCGTCCACATAGGTAAAGATCACTGGAATCACCAGCAGACTGAGCACGGTAGAAGTCAGCAGTCCGCCGATCACCACCACCGCCATCGGCTGCCTGAATCCCGGATCGGCCCCCACGCCGATGGCGGTCGGCAGCATCCCGGCGCCCATGGCGATGGTGGTCATCAGAATGGGCCGCGCACGCTTGTGACAGGCATCGAGCAGCGCGTCATAACGGCTCATGCCGAAATCCCGGCGCGCGAGAATGGCGTAGTCCACCAGCAGGATCGAATTCTTGGTGACGATGCCCATGAGCATCAGCAGACCGATGACCGAAGACAGGGAAAAACTCAGGTCGCAGGCCAGCAGCCCCAGCAATGCACCGCCCAGGGAAAGAGGCAACGCGGAAAGAATGGTGGCTGGCTGCAGGAAGTCGTGAAACAGCAGCACCAGCACCGCATAGATGCAGAACACACCGATGGCCATGGTCAGACCGAAGCTGCCGAACAGCTCGCTCATCAACTGCACTTCGCCCTGCTCCACCAGCCGGACACCGGCAGGCAGATGCGCAAGCCCCGGCAACTGACGGGCCTGATTCATCACTTCGCCCAGGCTGCGGCCATTGAGTTCGACAGAGAGCGTGACATAGCGCTGGCGGTCCAGACGATCGATCTGTGCCGGTCCGCTGCCGGTACTCAGTTCACCCAGGGAAGCCAGCGCCACCTGGCCATCCCGGCCATTGACGCGCAACTGGCCAATGCGCTCGAGATCACCCCGCAAGTCGGGGCTCATGCGAACCCTGAGATTCACCTGACGCTGGGAAAGATTGATCTTGCCCAATGCCGAGGAATAGTTGCCATAGGTGGCCAGACGCAGAGTGTCGGCAATCTGCTGACTGGTGACCCCCAACTGGGCAGCCCTTGTGTAATCGGGCCGGAACTGTACTTCCGGAGCCTGCAGCGAGGCACTGGAAGCAATATTGCCCACACCGCTCAGTTGGCGCAGTTGAGGTTCGAGAGCCTGCGCGGTTCGCTCCAGCAGATCCCCGTCTTCACTGGCCAGGACGATATCGAGCTTTTCGCCATTACCATCGCCGCCCACACTGATGCGAGCCCCCGGCAGCGGGCGCAAGGCATCGCGCATGCGGGCCTCCAGTTCGGTCTGGCTGAGTTCGCGATCCTGGCGTCGAGCCAGCTCAACCGTCAGCGTCGCCCGGTTGACGGCTGCGCCATCCCCCGCTTCGCTGCCTGCCGTTCCCGCCATGGCAAAGATATGCCGGATACCCTGGATCGATTTCAGGCGGGTGCTGGCATCTCGAGCCAGGCTGGCGGTCTGCTCAAGAGTGGCCCCCGGCGGCAATTCCAGGGTAATGGTGGATCGGGCAATGTCCTGAGCCGGCAGGAAACTGGTGGGCAAGAAGCCGATCAGCGCCAGCGAGCCGGCAAAGAACAACCCGGCCAGCGCCATGGTGGTCTTGCGCCATTCGAGGCTGCGGTGAATCCACACCAGATAGCGGCGCATCAGCCAGCCATCCTGCTCGATGTGCTCCACGGGCTTGAGAAAGGCCGCCGCCATCATCGGCGTCAACAGACGCGCCACCATCAGCGAGAACAGCAGCGCCGCCGAAGCCGTGACCCCGAACTGCACAAACAACTTGCCCGCAACGCCGCCCATGAACGCAGTCGGCAGAAATACCGCAACCAGGGTGACAGTAGTCGCGATCACCGCCAGGCCGATTTCATCTGCCGCCTCCATGGCCGCTTCCCGGGGGCTTTTGCCCATGCGCAGATGCCGGGCGATGTTCTCCACCTCGACAATCGCATCGTCCACCAGAATGCCGATGATCAACGCCAGGGCCAGCAAGGAAACGGTATTGAGGGTAAAACCGGCGAAATACATCAAGCCAAACGTGGGGATGATCGACAGCGGCAATGCAGTTGCAACGATCAGCATGGCCCGCGGATCGCGCAGGAACCACCACACCACCAGCACTGCCAGCAGAATCCCTTCGTACAGCAGATTCATGGAGTCGTGGTAGTTCTCCAGCACCGAGGCCGAGCTGTCACTGATTTCAGTCAGACTGATACCCGGCTGCCGGGCCACGAAGTCCGCCACGGCCTCACGGATGCCACGGGCCATGCTGACATCGGAAAACCCCAGAGAACGGATAACCTGAACACCGATTACCGGCTTGCCGTCCAGGAATGCCAGTGAGTGACGCTCGGCATGATGGTCGCGGATCGTCGCCAACTGGCGCAGCGCAAAGGAACGACCATCGCCAGTCGGCACATCAACCGCGCCCAATGCCTGAGGGTCCTCGATACCGCCCAGAGTACGCACCGCCATGCGTGCGCCACCCAGCTCCGCCATCCCGCCGGAGTTATCGATTTCCATGGCCTTGAGTTGCGTCTCGACAGCAGCGACTCCCAGGCCCAGCCCGGCCATCATGGTCGGATCGAGGTCCACCTGGACTTCACGCTCGACGCCGCCGACCCGCAATACCTGGGCAACGCCCTTGACCTCCTGCAGGTGCTTGCTCAGTTCATTGTCGACAAACCAGGAAAGCGCCTCTTCGTCCATGCCCGGTGCGTCGATGACATAAGTCAGCACCGGCGTGTCATGAATCGTCATCCGCGAGACGCTGGGGGTGTCCAGGCTGGCGGGCAGTTCCGCCATGGCACTGTCCACCACATTGCGGACTTCGTTGAGCGCTTCGTTGCCGTCCTTTTCGATAGCGAAGCTGACATTGATCTGCACACTGCCCGAGGTGATGGTCGTGGTGACATGCTTGAGCAGGCGCAACGATGAAAGCCGGTCCTCGAGCTTGCGAGCCACCTCGGTTTCCAGTTGCTCGGGAGCAGCCCCTTCAAGGGACGCACTGATGGTGACCGTGGGCAGATCAAGGTCCGGAAAGTCCTGAATACCCAACCGCTGCAGACCGATGAAGCCCAACACCCCCAGCAGGATGAACAGCATGATGGCCGGGACCGGAAAGCGGATGGACAGGGACGACAGCGTCATGGCTGAACAGCCCCGCTTGCCACCGGCGTTACATGGGCCCCCTCACTGAGGAAGGCACCGCCGGAGCGCACGATGGTTTGCCGTTCGTCCAGCCCGGAAACGATTTCCACGGCATTGTCCCGACGACGCCCGACTTGTACCTGACGCTGCGCAACGCGCTCATCCGCATCGACAGTGAATACCCAGGAACGGCCATCGCGCAGAAACACGGCGGTATCCGGCACCGTCAGCGCAGGTTGCGCAGGCAACTCGATACGGCCAGTGGCATACATGCCCGAACGTGCCGCACTGCCCGGTGTAAGAGCGACGTACACCAATGCCCGACCGGTGTTGTTATCGAGGATGGGAGATAGCAGGCGAACCTGACCGGCCACCGACTGACCGTCGGGCAACGTCAGTTGTGCATGCTGCCCAGTCTTGACCTGAAGCAATTGCCGGGCATCGAGCTCGGCCTGCCACTCGATACGACCTTCTCGTACCAGTCGGAACAGTTCGGTCCCGGCACTCACCACGTTGCCCAGCAGCGCAGTCCGCGATGAGATGACGCCATCATCGACCGCCACAATCCGGGTCTGGCCAAGGCGGATACGGATACTCTGCATATCCGCGGTTGCAACGCCCAGTTCGGCCTTGGCGGTGGCAAGTGCGATCCGGTACTGCTCGCTTTGCTGAGCGGACAAGACACCGGTCACACCCACCACCTCGGCACGACGCACATCGGATTGCGCCTTTTGCAGATTGGCCCGAGCCTGCTCGACAGTTGCCTGCTGCCTGCTCTGCTCGGCCAGCAGGCTGTCCTGGGCGAGAGTGGCCAGCACTTGTCCCTTGCGCACCCGGTCGCCGATATCCGCATCGACAGTGGCGATCCGCAGGCTGCCGGTTTCGGCACTGATCAACGCCTCCTGCCAGGGCAAGAGGCGACCGCTTGCCGTCAGTTCATTAGGCCAGGGACGCCACTGCGCCCGAGTGACCTCGACACTGAGACTGCTGAGATTACTGACCGGCTCGACGACCGGTGTCTCGGAACGACTGCGAATCACAGACACCAGCGCCAGAGCAATACCCAGTGCCAGCAGGATCCAGACAAGCTTGCGACGACCGGAACTCAAGATCGCTTTCCTCCCGAGGCCTGCGCAACTGACTGATTTTCAGGGCTGTCCTGCCATCCACCGCCCAGAGCCTTGTAGAGAGCAATCCAGTAACGGACCTGCTCCTGCTGCAAGGTGATCAGTTCGATCTGGGCATCCAGTGCGGAACGCCGGGCCACTTCCCGGTCCAGAATGCTCACGCCACCGGCCTGCCAGGACTTGTCCACGGCCTGAAAGTATTCGCTATAGCCCTGTGTCGCCCGCTCCACATCGGCTTCACGGCGTCGGGCCGCATCAAGTCGGACCAATGCCTGCTCCACTTCACCCACGGAGGTGCGCAAGGTCTGTCGGTAAGCCGCCAGTGCCGAGTCATAGGCCGCCTCGGCACTCTTGACCGTGGCGCGACCAAGGCCACCATCGAGCAGCGGCAAAGACAGCGCAGGCCCCACAGTCCAGTTACGCAGCAACTGTCCATTGCTGGTCCCGACAGCGAACGAACCGGAAAGGCTCAGACTTGGCCAGCGCTGTGCTTCGGCCACGCCAATATCTGCGCTGGCAGCGGCCAGTTCGCGCTCTCGCGAGGCCAGATCGGGTCGCTGACGGATCAGATCGGCGGGAATGGAATGGACGTCCAGTCGGGCTGGCGACGGCAGTATTGCCGGGGCCTGGCCCAGCAATTCCCGCACGCGGTCTTCATCGCTGCCGGTCAGTTGGGTCAGTTGCTTGAGCAGTAATTCACACTCGCTGCGCTGATTGATCAGGGTCGACTGACTGCTGGCCGCAGACGCCTGGGTCAGAACCAGATCGGCAGGTGCAGTGAAGCCGGCCTTGAGGGACAGCCCGGTGAGCTCGGCGGTCTGGCGTTGCGAGTCGAGCTGCTCCTGATAAGCCAGGACCAGACGCTGGCAGCCTCGATATTGAACATAGTCATCGGCCACTTCGGCAGCCAGCGACACTCGTGCGTCATGCCAGTCATCGACCCTGGCCTGGATGCGATTGCTCGCGGCTTCACGGTTGCGCCGGAATTTGCCGAACAGATCCAGCTCCCATGCGGCATCGAGTCCGGCCGAAGAGCTGGAGTACGTCTGACCGCTACCGTCCTGACGCTCTCCGGTACGGTTGCGCGCCAGTGATCCTCGCAAGGTCGGAGATGCATCGGCATCGCTCACTGCCAGAGTCGCCCTGGCCTGCTGGATGTTCGCCCATGCCTGATCGAGCGTAGGACTATCGGCTTCCGCCCATTGCAGCAGTTGCTCCAGTTGCGGGTCATTGAATTGCTGCCACCAACCGGACAGCGTCTTGACGCTGGCATCGTGGGGCAAAGGTGCATGCCAGTGCGCAGGGATGGAAACTGCCGGAGGCTGATAATCGGGTCCCATCACACAGCCGCTGGCAATCAGGGCAATGAGTATCGGCAGTGACGATTTCGCTGCCGTTTTGAAGATATCCATGACGTCCTCTTGATGCCTGGACGTTGGGTCAGGCGCTCGGCTGCATTGACGGCGCTATTGAAACGTTTGACGCAATGACTGTCTGGCGCGGAAAGCGGGGACATTGTCCCGTGGGAAATTGTCGGTCCATGACCTGTGCAGCAGAATCGCTATCACATCGCGCGGGTATCGAACGACTCGCAGGAGATGCCATTTCTCAAGGCAAACGAGTGACCGACTATGCAAGAGTTGAGCTATCTGAAAAAAGTCGAATCCAACGCAAGGACATACGCGGCCACATTCCAGCGCCTGTTCGTCAGCGGTAACGGTTCACGTATCAAGGATGATCAGGGACGTGAGTACCTTGACTGTCTGGCCAATGCCGGCACCCTTGCCCTGGGTCACAATCCTGCCGTTGTCCGCGAAGCCGTGCTTCAGTTCCTAGATACCGATCAACTGCAACAGGGCCTGGACCTTGCCACACCTGCCAAACATGAATTCGTGCAGGCACTGTTCTCTACCTTGCCCGCGCCAATGCGCAATAACAGCAAGATCCTGTTCTGCGGCCCCAGCGGCTCGGATGCGGTGGAAGCCGCCATCAAGCTGGCCCGTCATTACACCCAGCGCACTCCGCTGATGGCGTTCCATGGCGGCTATCACGGCATGACCGCAGGCGCCCTGTCGGCCATGGGCAATCTCAAACCCAAGATCAATACGGGGGCGGTCAACCCCGGTACGCACTTCCTGCCCTTTCCTTATGCACTGCGCTGCCCCTTCGGTACCGATGGCGCACAGACCGACCAACTGTCTATCGAATATATCCGCACGGTGCTCAGCGATCCCGAAGGCGGCGTCCAGAAACCGGCGGCAGTGATCGTCGAAGTGATTCAGGGCGAAGGCGGCTGCATTCCCGCATCGGCAAACTGGCTGCGCGAGTTGCGCGAGATCACCCGCGAGCAGGAAATCCTGTTGATCATCGATGAAGTACAGACCGGCCTGGGCCGTACCGGCAGCACCTTTGCCATTGAACACTCCGGAATCGTCCCGGACATTCTGGTGCTGTCCAAGGCCATTGGTGGCGGTTATCCGATGTCAGTGATCGTCTTTGCCGAGCACCTGGATACCTGGAGCGCCGGCATGCATGCGGGTACTTTCCGTGGCAATCAGATTGCAATGGTGGCGGGGGCTGCGACTATCCGCCATGTGCAATCACAAAACCTGGCAGCCCAGGCGGCAGCGCGAGGCGAAATACTTGCCAGCGGTCTCAGAGACATTGCCCAACGCTACCCGGCCCTGGCCGAAGTGCGTGGTCGCGGCCTGATGCTCGGGGTCGAGGTCACTCACCCCAAGGAAAAGGGACGCACCGGACCGGGACATTCGCAACTGGCACGCGCCATCAAGCTCAACTGCTTCGAGAATGGCCTGATTATCGAAACCGGGGGACGCCACAGCTCCGTGCTGCGCTTCCTGCCGGCACTGACCATCAGCGAGCAGGAAGTGGGCATGGTTCTGGAGCGTTTCGAAGATTCGGTAGCGGCAGCCAGCAAGGCCCATTGAGCAGTAGGAGCGAATTCATTGGCGAACTGACTTGAACGCCTTCAATGACGTCTCGCCAATGAATTCGCTCCTGCCGAGGGGGGTGGATTTGCTTATTCTTTTTGCTCCAGAAAACAGGTTTTTTATTATTTCTAACCATTAACCCGGCTTCTTATAGTGAGACTCTTTATTGATGCCACTGCAGGAATCCCTGATGTTGCCACGCGTGTTATTACCCGGCCTGCTGATGCTGCTGGTCGGCTGTTCTGCCTCTCCCGTTCTTCCCGTCCACACGACTGACCCAGGCACTTCCACCTTGCAGGGCGACAGTAGCCGTCCACCCCAGGCGACGTGGCTACGCACGGAATTGTATTTTTCGCTGGGGTTGCTGGACAGCGAGAAGGATCAGGCGAATGTGGCGCGCTGGCGGGAGTTTCTGGACAAGGAAGTCACGCCACGTTTCCCCGATGGTTTTACGACACTCGATGCCTACGGCCAGTGGCGGGATAAAGGCGCTACACAACCGGAACGACTCAATACCCGGGTGATCGTGATCCTGCATGAAAATACCGCCAGGAACCGCGAGAACATCGAGGCCATTCGCCTGGCCTGGAAGCGCGTAACCGGCGATCTTTCTGTATTGCGTTTGTCGCAACCGGCAGAGATTTCCTTCTGAACCCAAACGCCGCCCTTATCAAGGCGGCGTTTCTCGTGACAACCCATCAGAATCCGTAAGTCACCCTGGCGTAGTAATACGCGCCATTGGTACCAATCGGCGACAGTACGTCATACGGCAGGTTACCCCCGTAGTTGATCTCGGAGCTGGAGCGCTCCGGATATCGGTCGGTCAGGTTGTTGCCACCCAGGGCAATATCGAATCTGGGCGTGAACTTGTACTGCACCTCGGCATCCAGTTGCCAGACAGCATCATAGGTCTGCTCAGGCTGGGAATCTCCGAAATCGAATACGCGGGTGGTCTTGCCCTGGCGCGTCAGGCGACCGAGCAGCCCCCAGTGCTGGCTGGCCCAGTTTGCGGAAAGCACGAAGCGGTCCCTGGGTGCCGCATCGGTCAGAGTGTTGCGCTCCTCAACACCCACCAGCGCATCGCTGCCGATGCCGAGATTGCTCAACTGCGACGGAGTGCCTTTGGTCTTGGTGACTTTGGTGTGATTCCAGGTGTATGCCGTGGTCAGGCCCAGTTGCCCGTCCAGAAAGGGCTGACGGTAGTTGAGCACCAGTTCGGCTCCGTCAGTGCGAGTATCGGCGGCATTGGTAAAGAAGTTCACATCATGCACCCCGGCGACTCCGAGGTTATCGTTGATGTACTGCTCCAGCGCATCGCTGCCAATGCGTTGCGACAGGGTAATGCGGTCCTTGACGTCGATGCGGAACACATCGAAGGACGCATCGAAACGCTCACTCAACTGCGCGGTCAGGCCGAGGCTGAAGTTCTTCGAGGTTTCCGGTTTCAAATCCTCGGCACCCAGAGCGCGAGCTATCGGGTCGTTGACCGACAGCACCCGGATATCAGTCAGCGTGCCGCCGGTACCGAAGTTGCTGGTGGTGTTCTGAAAACCCACCTGCGCCAGGGACGGTGCCCGGAAGTTGTTCGAGACAGCGCCGCGCAAGGCCAGTTGCTCGGTCAGGCGGTAGCGGCCGCTCAGCTTGCCGGTGAGCTTGCTGCCCGCATCGTCATAGCGCTCCCAGCGCGTCGCCGCATCGACAAACAATCGGTCGGTCAGATCGCCGGACAATTCGACATAGGTGCCGAATACATTGCGGTCCAGATCAACCTCTTCGCTCGGACGCAAGCCGTTGGCCCCATCGGCCCCGGTACCGAAATACGAAGCCTCGTCGCCGGCATAGGTCAGGTAGTTTTCGTAGCGGTATTCACTGCCCAGAGCCAGTACGAAAGGACGACCTGCCAGGCGCAGCTCTCGAGTGAAATCCAGATTGGCGGTAGTCTGGCGCAGTTCGTACGTTCCGGTATCGAAGCGGGTCGGTGAGTCGGCTCCCAGAGCTACGTTGAGAGTACGCTGGGTGGCCGATTCAAAGTGATTACGGCCATGAGTGAGGCTGCTGTCGAAGTCCCACTGCTCACCGATCAGGCCCTTGAAGCCGACAGTGGCCGACAGGTCCTTATTGTCGCCCAGCGACTGCGGCAGATAGCCGTCGGGATAGAACTGCGGCTGATCGCTGGGGTAGCGGTAAAACTCCGCCCCCGTAGTGTGCCGTTCGTTGTAGGTGCCAAATGAATAAGCCTTGCCATTGCCCAGCGGCAGTTCGCTGTTGAACCAGGCATTGATGTCCCGTGCCACGCCGTCACCCATGACATAGTTGCGCTGGCCCGGGGTATCGGCAAAACCGTCGAAGCCGGCCCGGTTGGTAGGATCTCGATCCTTGTATTCGGTGCCGCCACGGATAAAACCGCCCTCTTCACCCAAGCGGGTGCCGATCTTGGCCGTCGTCAGCGAGTTGCGACCATCGGTGGTGGTCTTGCCGATAGCATCCTGGCGCGTGTGGTAAGCGCCATAGGTAGTCGAGACTTCGCCGCCCTCGGGAGCATCGTCGAGGATGATATTGATCACGCCGGCAATCGCATCGGAACCATATTGCGCACCGGCTCCGTCGCGCAGCACTTCGATGCGTTTGATCGCACTGATGGGGATCGAGTTGAAATCCACCGGCGCGGTGCCGCGACCGATCTTCGAGGAATCGTTGACCAGTGCCGAAGTATGACGCCGTTTGCCGTTGACCAGCACCAGCACCTGATCGGGACTCATGCCCCGCAACTGCGCAGCCCTTACATGGTCCGCACCGCCGGAGTTGGACTGGCGGGGAAAACTGAATGACGGCAAGAGCGTCTGCAACGCCTGACCCAGTTCACCACCGCCTGCTCCTGCGGATTTGAGATCATCGGCAGTCAGGACATCCACCGGCACGGGCGAATCCAGAACGGTACGGGCCTTGCCTCGTGTGCCGGTCACCAGTACGGCGCCAAGGCGTGTGTCATCGTCGGTACTCGGGGAAGCGTCTTCGGCTTGCGCAGGAAGTTGCGTCATTGCCGCCACCACAGCGGCAGCCAGCAGTGACCGTGAACGGTAATACATGGAACGGCTCCTTTGAGACGCAGAAATACCTGCCGACAAGCAAAAGTTACGGCGGTTTTCTGCTGTAATTTTTAAATCCGGGCATGTAACGAGATCAATGCAAAAGACACAAAGAGCCAATAAAACCCTTTGAAGACAGGACATTAGACGAGGCGGCAATCAATGCCAAAGAACCAATAATACTTAGGTTATATCGGCCTTCAATACTGTTCTCCCTGCAACATTAGTTGTTGGGCAGGCAACAGTTAAACAGGCTTTCGCGGATAAATCCGCTCCCACAAGGCAGGAGCGAAAGATATTCATTTTATTTGGCCAACGGAATCCAGGCCGAACGTGCGACACCTGCCGCATCACCGAATGCCGGTACTTTTTTCGCCAGATCGCGGACATTCTTCACATCCAGATCCAGCAATTGCTGGCGGGTAATCAGGGTCGGAGGCACCAGTACACGTGCTCCCGGATCTTCACCGGCAATACGCATGGCCAGGCTGCGTACGCTGATTGCGCCTGCCACTTCCGGGTTTACCGCTGCGGTGGCAGCCCAGGCACTGCCGGGCTCTTTCATGATCTGGATATCGGCAGTGGAGATGTCGGCGCTATAGATCTTGATCTGCTTGCCAAGGCCAGCCTCATCGACCGCGATCTTGGCCCCTTTGGCGAACTCATCGAAAGGCGCAAAAATCACCTGCAAACCGGGATTGGCGCGCAGCACGGCACTGGCCTGATCCCCCACCGAGTTGGCGATGGGCGGGTTGAGAGTGCCGAAACGGGCCTTCTCGACAATACCGGGATTGTCCGCCTTGACCTGCCGCCAGATTTCATCGCGACGCTCCATCGGTGTGAAACCGCCGATGAACACATAGCCCGCCTTGAATGCGTTGCCGTTGTCCTTGAGCGCCTGGTCCAGCGCCAGACGTGCCAGTTGATGGTGATCCTGTTCGATCTGGGTCACTTGCGGATTGCCCAGATCGATATCGAACGCGACCACCTTGATGCCTTTGGCGACGGCCTTGGCCACGGTGTCCTTGAGGGTTTCGGCCAGGCCCAGTTGCACGATGATGCCATCCACGCCAAGGTCGATGGCCTGCTCCAGCATCTCACGCTGGGTCGCCGCCTGTTGCCGGGCATCGAACAGGCGCAGGTTTATGCCCAGCGCTTCGGACTGTTTCTCGACGCCACGCAGGTAAGCCTCGGGGAAATCCCCCGAGAACAGATAGCCCACCAGCGCGATATTGACTCCGCCCTTGTCGAACGGCGCAGGCGCCCCGGCAATTCCGGCAGCGCTGGCACCTGTGGCCAGGGAAGCGACCAGCGTAGCCGCGAGCAGGCGTCGCAGCCCGCGAGTGATGAATCGATGCATCGAGTATTCCTTCTCTGAGAGTGAGGCTCAACGCGCCCGTTGCGCGAGGCCGAAGGTAAACATCAGCGCCAGGACCAGTACCGCGCCCTTGACGAAATCCTGGGTGTAGTAAGGCGCATTGAGCATGGTCAGGCCATTGAGCAGGGTTGCGACCAGCAATGCGCCCACCAGCGTGCCAAACGCATTGGGCTTGCGGGCACCGAGCACCGCGAAACCAATCAGCGCCGCGCCCAACGCATCCAGCACCAGACCATTGCCGGAACTGACATCGCCACGCCCCAGCCGGGCAGCCAGCAATAGCCCGCCCAGCGATGCGAGCACCGCCGAGAGCACGTAGGCCAGCAGTTTGTATTTTTCCACCGGAGCACCGGCAAGCCGCGCGGCCCGCTCGTTACCACCGATGGCATAGAACACCCGGCCAAAACGGGTCAGTTCCAGAAAGCCCCAGACCAGAAAAGCGACCACCAGCATGATCAACACAGGCACCGGCACGGTGTCCCACAGCCGGGCGCGGCCAATTGCCAGGAAGGCCGCGCTGAAACTGCCGGAAGCCTCGTCGCCGTTGGGCAGGGTCATACCGACGGCAATGGAACGCCCACCGGTGGGAATCAGTTGCAGGCCAATGATCAAAAACATGCTGCCCAGGGTCGCAAGAATGTCGGGGATGCCCATGCGCACGATCAGAAACCCGTTGAGCAAACCCACCAGTGCCCCGCAAAACAGACTGATGAAGATTGCCGGCAGCGGTCCCCAGTCCAGAACCACCATCACATAGCTGGCGCACATCAGGCTCATGGCAGCCACCGCGCCGATGGACAGATCAAGCCCGCCCACTGACATGCTCAGGGTCACCCCCAATGCCAGCAGCGCCACGATGGACACCGATTGCAGAATGATGAACAGATTGCCGACCCGCAGGAATGCAGGCTCCAGCACCGAAAACAGCACGACCACCAACGCGAGGAGCAGCAACAGCCCGTAGTGAATGGTGAAACGCAGCAATGACTCCCATGGCCGGGGCTTCAGGGCGTTTGAAGAAATCGACTCAGACAAGCGCCGCTCCTTGAGGATGTAAAGGGTTGACAGGAGGTTGCGGGGCTATGCCCGCCATATGAGCCACGAGTTGCTCGCGTTGCAGACCGGCACACGGACAGTCGGCCACGACACTGGCATCGCGTACCACCAGAATCCGGTCGGCAATTTCCAGCGCTTCATCGGGGTCGGAGCAGATCACCAGCGTGGCGCGCTGACCGGCACTGGCACGAATCCGCGTGCCGATCTCCCGGCGAGCGCGGATATCCACGCCCTGGAACGGCTCGTCGAGAATCAGCAGGCGACCATTGCCCAACAGCCAGCGACCCAGCACCACTTTCTGCTGGTTGCCGCCGGAAAGCGTCTCCATCGACACATCGGGACCCGCACACTTGATGCCCAGGGTCTGTATCTGCTCCTGCACTGCCTCGCGTTCTGCACCGGCATTGATAAAACCACCACGGCTGAATCGCGGCAAAAACGGCAGGGTCAGGGTTCGACTCAGGGAAAAGCCCGGCACCAGCGAACCACGGACGCGATCCTCGCTGGCCATGAACACACCGCCCGCAATGGCTTCCCGTGGCGACTGCGGTGACCAGAGCTGGCCATCCAGTTCGATGACACCTGCCACAGGCTTGCGCAGGCCGTAGAAGAGTTCAGCGATCTCGCTTTTGCCTGCACCCAGCAAGCCGGTCATGGCGACCACTTCGCCTTCGTGCAGGCTGAGATCGAAAGTCTTACTGGCGTCACTGAGCTGGCAGCCACGCACCCGCAGAACCTCACGGCCTGGTTCTGTCTGCTGGTGCGCAACCGGAGCCAGTTCACTGCCGAGCATGGCCTGCACGGCAGCGGCAAGATCCAGTGGAGCCGCGAACTCGCCCGCCAGGCGTCCGTCGCGCAACACGATTGCCCGGTCGGCAATGCGCTGCAGGTCTGACAGGCGATGGGAAATGTAGAGAATGCCGACCCCGCGTCCACGCAACACATCGATCAATTTGAACAGACGCTCAGCCTCGGTAGCCGACAAAGAAGCCGTGGGCTCATCCAGCACCAGCAGCCTGGGTTTGAGCGCCAGCGCACGAGCCAGCACCACCAGTTGCCGCTCAGCCGTACCGAGGCTTTCGATAGCGGCGTCCAGCGGAAGCTGCAACTCCAGACCTGCGGCGATCAGTGCAGCCCGCTCATGAAGGTGTCGCCGCCTGCTCCAGATGGAGCCTTGTGGCTGACACAGTTCATCCAGCACCAGATTCTCGGCGACGCTGAAACCCGGCACCACCGCCTCGTCAACCTGCTGGTGAACGGCAACGATGCCAGCACGACGCGCCTCATGGGGGGAACTAAAACCACACGCCCTGCCCTCCATCTGCAACTGGCCCGCATCATGGCTATGGCTGCCGGACAGGATCTTTACCAGAGTGGATTTGCCGGCACCATTGGCGCCCAGCAAAGCCACGACCTCACCGGGATAAAGATCCAGGTCGATATCCTGCAGGACCCGGCTTGAACCAAATGACTTGCCCAGCCCACGGGTACTGACCAAGGGATCCCGAGGGACCGTTACGGGCACTTTCATGGCGAACTCAATACAAGGAATCAGAGAAAAGCAGGCCGCGTACGGGTCACACTGCGATAAACGATGTCATCAAGAGAGACGGAATGGCATATAGCCTAATGGACGGGTTATCAAGCGATAAATAACCAATTGAAATATGTATAGAAGCGCCAGCATCCATGCTCGTGCTATCAAGCCCCTGCAGGCGCTTTCCCACAATCGAGGACATGGGGTGCTGACATGCTCGTTTGGCCTGAAAGCGCTTGCAGGCTGCCGGATGTGCCCAGTCTGAACAGATACTGCGCAGTCAATTGCTCCAGACGTGTAATACCCAGCATTCCCATATCACGGCTGATTTCATCATGGATCAGCTTCAGTGCATGGGCTACGCCCGCATGCCCGGCGACAGCCGCGGCGTAATTGAATGGCCGGCCAATGAACACGGCCTTGGCACCCAATGCCATGGCCTTGAGTACGTCGGTTCCGCGTCGCACGCCGCTGTCCAGCATGACCGTGAGGTCCGGGACAGCATCGACAATGGCCGGGAGCGCCTGTAAGGGTGAAAGACTGCCGTCCAGCTGACGTCCACCATGATTGGAGACAATCACACCATCCATGCCAAGCTGCCGGGCCTTGAGGGCATCATGCGGGCTGAGAATGCCCTTGAGTACCATCGCGCCCTTCCAGCGCTTGCGCACGGCTGCAATGTGTTCCCAGCACAAATGGCCACGATCCGAAAAATCCCTGAGCACATTACGGGACATTACAGGTGCGCCGCGTGTGGCGTAATTGTTTTCAAAATGCGGCATGCCGTGGTTCAGCAAGGTACGCATGAACACACCGAACAACCAGCGCGGGTGTGTCACGCCTTGCCAGCCCAGCGAAATACTGGGCCGCAGAGGTGTCGAGAATCCGGCACGGATGTTGTTTTCACGGTTGGAGGGCACGGGCATGTCGACCGTGATAACCAGCGTATTGACCCTGGCCCTGGCAACCCGCTCGATCAACGCCTCGATCTGTTCGCTGTGACCCGGAAGGTATGCCTGAAACCAGGTGTCGGGAGCCGCCTCCATCACCTCCTCCAGACGAATCAGCGATGATCCGCTCATGATGCAAGGCATCCGGCGTGCCTGAGCCGCCCGGGCCATGACGATATCACCACGGTAACTGGTCAGTGCGGACAGCCCCATCGGAGCGATGCCCGCAGGGCTGCTGCAGGTCTGTCCAAACAGGGTCACGCTCTGATCGCGCTTCGACACGTCGATCAGAAAGCGTGGCTGAAACGCATACTCGGCAAAGGCCTGACGATTCAACCTGAGCGAGCATTCGTCTTCAACCGCTCCGCTGACATAGGCATACAACGGTCTTGGCAGAATGCTCCGGGCGGCCTGTTCAAAATCATTGAGCGAGAGGAAGTCGCCGGGAAATCTGCTCACTGTTTCGCTCCTGTCATCTTCCTTCGTGACTCATACGCAGTCTCTGGCTGCACGATCGACTGGCGATGTTACGTCAATTTTCGCAACTGATGAGCGTTGATCGCTTTATGCCCGAATACGATTGAACTGGCGTTTTTAATTCTTTTTAAATGCCACGAAAATCCGGCAGAGTCACACGCCTGTTCCCTGCTATCACGGCCACCAATGCATCTGGATCTACGTCAACTGCGGCACTTCATCGCCCTGGTGGAGTATCGCAATTTCGGCCTTGCCGCCGAGTCTGTCAGTCTCTCCCAGTCGGCGTTCAGTCGCAGTATTCAAGCGCTTGAACAGAGTTTCGGAACCCGCCTGATCGATCGAACCCGCAACCTGGCACCCACCAAGAAAGGCCTGATCGTGCTGGAGCACGCACGGCTGATGGTGGGCAATGCCCATGACCTGATCAATGCGGTGCATCAATTCAACGAGAACGAGGACGGCGAGTTGTCATTCGCCTGTGGTCCTGCTCCGGCGGCCTGGCTGATGCCTCAGGCACTGGGGCTTTTCACCCGGAAGCTGCCCAAGGTCCGGCTGCGTTTTCATGTTGATAACTGGCAGGCTCTTGGACAGCGATTGCTGGCCGAGGAATGCGAGTTCTTCGTTGCCGACGCCCGCAATTTCGAGCACGACCCGGATTACCGGGTGGAGCTGCTCAGCCAGCATCGCTGGGGTTTCTGTTGCCGTAGCGAACATCCTCTGGCAGCGTTCGATGAAGTCAGCGTGGAACAATTGTTCAGCTATCCCCTGGCAGGCACCGTGCGCCCGCCCAATCTGCGCAAGGCACTGGTTGAACTCAGCGGACGACCGGATTTCCAGACCAGCATCGAATGTGATAACGGCTACAGCCTGATCAGTGTCATCCAGCACTCCGATGCCATTGGCACCACCAACGTCAGCCGCAATAACCCTTACCTGCGTCAGGGCCTCAAGCTGCTCAACGTGACGGGGCTGGACCCGCAGGCACCGGAATTCTTTACTCACTACGGCATTGTCAGCCGTGCCGGCTACAAGCTGTCATTCCTGGCACAGAACCTGATCGATGCCTTTCATGAGGCGGATCAGGCGATGCAGGCTCTGGAAGCGAATCCGCCACAAGACGAACTCGCCGATCTGCCCCTTACAGGGCTTGCACACTGAAGCGGCTGATTGCCTGACGCGACCAGACCGAACGCAGACCGAAATAGCCGGCAATCGGCAATGCATCGAGCGCTTGCTCGAACAACAGTTCTTCATCGACCCAATAACGGGTCGCTGAAGAGGTCACGTCGATACGAATCCGGTAAATCCTCCCTGCTTCCAACAGATGGGCAGCGTCCAGTTTCTCGTCCAGTAACGGACGATTGCCCTGACCGTCGTAGTAACGAAACCGAGTGGTGGTGTTGGTATTGCCGCCCATGCCTACGTACCAGGTAGCCAGCGAATCATAGGATTCCAGCACGCCGTCACGCTCGATCAATTCGCTGGCCTCTCCATCATGGGCACCCCAGAAGACGTTCATGTCCGACAGGCGATCGTTGACCTGCCCTGCCACGAGAACCTGGCGCAGGAATTCGATGCGGTAGGTTCCGCTCAGGCGCTGGCGCAGCCAGACGGTCATTCCGGCGCGGGTATCCATGATCAGGCGGCCTTGTTCGGCCCAGATCCGGGACTGCTCCGGCAATTCGGTTTCGGCGCTCCAGAGTCGAGTGTTGAAGGTCTGGAAATCATCCTGGAGCACCGCGCAGGAAGGCGCGATGGATGCAACGTTCGGGTGAGGCATGAATACAGTCTCGAAACAGATGAATAAAGAACCGTCTAGTTATCCAGCGCCAACAAGGCAATCGCGGTCAGCCCCCACTGGGCCACGGCATTGGTCGATAGATTGGCAGCAGCGGATGTTCCGGAATGCTCATCGATGACCGACACGGGATCGGGCTCATTCAACGCATACAGAGCGTCAGGTGGCTGCACGACATGCAGGCTTCGGTTGGGTTCAGGGATGCCGCCCGAGCCACCGAAGAACTCCTTCCAGGCCCGATCTTTCAAGCCACGGTCACGCAATCGATAGGCCGCGAATGCCGTCAGGCGTGCATGACCCTGGGCGAGATTGAGATTAGCCAGTGGTGCGCCCAGGGCTTTTTCCCGCTCTGCCGCCGGAGCGTTGTACAACCGGCAGTAATCCAGCCAGGCGCGCTCGAAACTGGCCGAGGGCAAAAGCTGCAACAGCTCGCTACAGATCTCGGCCAGACCGAATACCGCAGACAAGTGCGACACCGACAGCTTGCCGCTGGTGTCGATATCGAAGCGTCCGCTGTCCAGCTGCATGTTGCCAAGGCCGGTGAAAAAACCATGGGGCTGCGCGGCAATCGTTTCCATGCTGTTGAGCAGACGACGCGCCATGGCCGGATCGCCGCTGCGCTCCCAGTCGGTCAGCCAGGCCGCCGCGATGGCTCCCCAATCGGTGCCGAATGTGATGCTGGCGTAACCGTCGCGAGGGTCGCGCTGCTGACCGATCTTGCGACCGGGCACTACTTCGCACAGGGTGCGCAAGGCTTCCACTTGCTCATGGAGCAAATCACCGATGCGTTCATCGGCGGTCAGGTAATACAGAAACCGGCGATTGGCTGCCGTGGATATACGCAACTGTTTCGCACTGTCGCCCCAGTGCTGGACGTTATGCCGCGACCCCAGTGGCGCAAAACGCCCGATATGATGCACATCCACTTCCCCGGTATGACGGGTCATGGCTTCAGCCATGCGAAATACATCCTGGCGGCCGGTGCGCAAAAAGTAGTACCAGAGCCACAGGTCGGTGCTCAGCTCCGAGTTGTCCCAGGCAAAGCCACCCACGTCATAGCGCCAGACATGCCGCTGCTCGTCATAGGTGTGCATCACATCGCCATAATCCCAGAACCCGTACCACTTTCGCTGCTCGACTTCGTCACGATAGAAATCGAAATACCACGCCAGTTGTTGCTCGATCTGCTGCCTGCGACCGCTCTCTTCCCTGACCGGAGCCCAGTCAGGGCCGAACACGCCGGCAGCATGCAAACGCACGGGTGAAGCCAGCAGCAGAGGCGGCTCTTGAATGCGTTGGGCAATCTGTTGCAACACTGCGCCACTGGGTGTGCCAGCCACGAATTGCAATTCCAGCTCACTGGTCCGTGCGACGCCCGATGGAGTACCAAAGCCGGGCTCATAATCTTCGTAGGTGATTTCCAGAGCTTCGCGCTGTTTGACGAAGCTGTCCTGGCCCATGCCGTCGTGGTAGCTGCGCAGGTCCATCGGTGCGGCCTGAGGTGCCCACAGCCAGACGGTGACCTGTGCCCTTTCGGTCTGCGCGTCTTCGATATCCAGCTGCGCCGGGTAGCTCTGCCAGAAATTGCGCAGGCCAAATACCACACCGCCTTGAGGTGAGCCGATATAACCCACGCCCGCCGCCCGCTGCCCGGTAGCACTGTTGAGCCAGCTCTGGCCGGACGCCGTGCGCTTGCTGATCTGGAAACCGTCCGGGTGCGCCTGCAGCAAGCGATAACTGCCGAACGCGGGAATGTACTGCAGTCGCTTGGCGACTTCGGGCGCAAATCCTTCCACAGGACCAGTGCTTTTGCCTTCTGTCTGAGCGCGCATGATCCCGTCACCCGGATTGCGGCGCAGACCGGTCAGGCCGCGCACCGCTTCGGCAAAAACCCCGCCGTTGGCAGCGACGAAGCGCACATGCCGGTCATGCAAGGGTTGATCAAGCGGCGTATCAAAACGCAGCCCCACGCCCCTGATGAAGTCATGTTGCTCATCGATATCGATCAGCAAGGTATGAATCAGACGCAGGCTTTCACTGTTGGCGTAGGCATAGATACGCACAATGAAAGGCAGCAAGGTCCCGTCGCCGTTCTGTAGACGATGGGTGCCGTGCAGGGCCACCACCGCCCGAACCGGGCCATTCTGTTCCAGCACGGCGCGCTGTATTTCACTGCGGTACTGGCGGATCGGCGTTGCGGGCTGATCCGGATCGCCCTGGACTTGCAACAGCAGATGCCCATTCTGCAGCGTGAGGCGGTCTTTGCGGCTGACGCTGCGCAGCAGGTTTGCGCCCTGTCTGGCAATCACGCATTGCAGCACGCCAGTATCGATGCGGATCTGCTCATCGTTTTCACTGGCCAGCGCACGTCCTTCAGATGCGGCAATACGGCTCGGGCGCAGATCGTAATACCCTGCAACGCCCTGTTGCGGCCCCATGGCATGGGCGGTCCACTTCAGGCTGCCGTCGGGCCAGTAGGCCAGCGGCCAGCTTTGCAATGGCGGTGTCGATCCATCGCTGCCGTGAATCTGAAACTGGCTGCCTGCGGCGACCTGTCCCCAGGGCCATGGCGTGCCCCAGGTCACGCCGCCGAACGACACCGGTGTTTGCTTGCCCAGCCACCCGAGTCGGGCCTCGGCCTTGGGGGCCGGCTTTGCAGCCAGAGCGCTGCCGACAAAGGGCGCGGAGCCTGTCAGTGCAGCACCGGCGCGCATGAAGCTGCGGCGATCAAGTAGAAATCTGCTCATCGGTCAGGCCTTTAGAAGTCGTAGCCAACGGTCATGCCCAGGGTACGCGGCTCCCCCACCACCCCAAAGGCCGAGCCATAGTCGCCAGCATTCAGTGAGCGGTAATAACGCTTGTCCGTGACGTTATTGGCCCACAACGAAGCATTCCAGGTGCCCTCGTTGTATTTGCCACTCAGGCCGGTGGACAGACTCAAAAGGCCGTAGCCCGGAATACGGGTGAATTCGGAGTTGTCCACGGTGCCATAGGCCCATGTGCGATACGAATAGCGCCCGGCGACAAAAGCCTCCAGCCCCTCGAATGCCTGCCACTCGTAGCGGCTGCTCAGGTTGTAGGTGAGTTTCGGCGAGCGGAACACTCGGCTGCCGGTCAAGTCGCAGGAGGCTGGCGGACGGGGCGCAAGCGTCACTTCGGCCGGGCATCTGCCGCCCTTGAAGTCCAGATACGTGTTGTCCAGCAACGTGCCGTTGAAGTTGATGCTCAGGCCGTCCAGCGGCTTGAGGATCAGATTGGTTTCCAGGCCACGCGACTGCATGGTGCCAGCGTTGATCAGGTAGCTGCTCTGGCTTTCCAGGTCATAGGCAGTGGTCTGGAATTTACGCACCTTCGACCAGAACAAGGCCGCATCTACCGTCACACGGTTGTCGAGCCAGTGGCTCTTGAGCCCCAGTTCGCTGCCAAGGGTTTCCTCAGGTTCGATCAGCAGGCTATCGAAACCGGCGGTGCTGGCCGCCCCCGAGGACACGTTCAATCCACCGGCCTTCTCGCCATAGGCCACGGTGAAATAGCCTTGCAGGTCAGGCATGAAGAAATAGCTGAAGTTGAGCATCCCGGCGGGCAACTGGCTGTATTGGTTCAACTCTCCAGAGTCGAAATCGTTTTTGTTGACCCGCCGGAACGAGCCGGATTTCTTGTTGTAGCTGTCACGCAGCCCGGCGGTGATATCGAACTTCTCGGTAACGTGCAACGTCCCCTGGGCATAGAGCGAAAATACGGTGTCATTGATCTCGCCCCAGCGTTTTACTGTCTTGCCGGTGTTGGACGTGTTGCCGTAATACTGCGTGGTGCGAGTGCCTGCTGCGTAGTAATCGTGGGCAAAGGTGTCCAGGTTCTCGCCCCAGTAGGTGGCCCCGATGGCGTAGTCGAAAAGCTCGCCCCTGGGTGAATCCAGACGAATGTCCTGAGACCAGATGCGGTCGCGCACGTCTGCGCCACTGCCTGAATACAAGGGAATATTCAGGGCATCGGTGTTGTTGGGCTGAAAGCCGAAATAACGGAACGACGACACCGAGCGCAGGTTGTAACCGTTGGCCAGTGTCCAGTTCGCCTCCGCCGACAGCCCGCCCTGGCGTACATACGCCTGGTTTTCATCGTCAGCGTTGACCTTGTAGCCACCGCCGATCACCGTCGCGCCCACCAGCGCCGTGCGGTTCAGATAAGGCACCGTGCCGTTGACGGTATTGGCCTTGTCCAGTACGGATACCGGCTCACTGGTCGCCTTGTTGTAATCGGCGATTACCCGCAGGCTGAAATCGTCCGCCGGTTGCCAGAGCAACTGCCCGCGAATGCCGTCCTGATTGCTGCCGCCCAGATCATGGCCGGTGTAAATGTTCTTGATGTAACCGCCCTTTTCGGTATGGGACAGGTTGATGCGACCGGCCAGGGTGTCGGCCAACGGCCCGGAGAACATCGCCTGGGTCTGGGTATAGCCGCGCTGGCCGATGGACTGGCGCAAAGAGCCTTCCGGGGTGAAAGTGGGTTTGCGGCTATGGATATCCACCGCACCGCCCGTGGTGTTGAAGCCCTTGAGGGTGCCTTGGGGACCGCTCAGCACATCGGCGCTTTCGATATCCAGCAGGTCGTTGGACATCATGCCCGGCCGACTCAGGTAAACGTTGTCGAGAAACAGCCCGACGCTGCTGGGCATGCCGATGTTGATTTCCGTTCCGCCGCCATCGCCCACACCCCGGATGGTCATGCGCGTGTCGTAGGAATCCACTGTGGCCACATCCAGGCCGGAAGCCACTTGTTGCAGGTCTTCAAGCCGGTAGATACCTTGCTGCTCAAGGGTCTTGCCGCTCAGCTCGCGCTTTGACGAAGGCGGCTGCTGAGGATCGGCTTCGCGCACGCCCTCGACCTGTACGGTGCCCAGGCGGGTCGTGGTTTCGGCCATCGCGGGAGCTACTGCCATGGCCAGTGCCATGCCGGTGACCCAAGGGAGGTATTTTTGCTGAGCTTCACGTTTCATGGGGTATTCCAGCGAGCAAGGGATGCCGTGCCGTCAGCGCGGGGCTGTCGGCAGATAATGTTCAAGGTCGGGTCTGGTGCAGAAATTGCGGCGCGAGCCACTGATCCACATCGATGTCACGACGAATCAGGCGCGCCTCCCTGGCGCTGCCGATGGACTGCTTGAGGCGTTCGACAAAACCGCTGTCCAGCTCAGGCGAGAGCAGCACCGACAGCGGCGGCGCGCCCTCCAGGTTGGCCTTCAGCAGACTGGCCGGATAAGACGCCTGATCGGCCAGTAACTGGATATAGGCCTCGCGGTTTTGCGGGGCGCTGGCCCAGCTCGATGCATCACGCTGGACCTGAACGATTTTGCTGACCCAGTCCGGATGCTCGTCGAGCAGTTTCTGCGACACCAGAACCAGACCGGACAACTCGCCCGCGCCACCCAGGTCGTGAGTCGAGACAGGCACCTGGGCCTGCCCCCGCTCGCGCAGCGCCAGAATATTGATACCGCCCCAGGTCGCATCGATCTGCCTGGCGGCCAGCGCCGCGCTGGCGGCAGCAAAGTCCAGGTTGATGACGCTGATATCCTTTTCGGTCAGCCCGGCAGTACGCAGTGCATCGATGAACGACAGCTGCGCGGCGGTCCCGCGAAACAGGCCGACACGCTTGCCCTTGAGATCTGCCAGAGCCTGAATCGACGAGCCCGGCGGCACCGCCAGATAATGCGCGACGCCACGCGCCGCGACGGCAACCACTCGCGTATCGAGCCCGCCCGACTTGCCGACGATGCTGCCCAGATCACCGAGATAGGCCATATCCAGCTGACCGTTGGCGAACGCCTCGTTGATCAGCGGCGCAGCACCTTTGAAGAAGTGCCATTTGACCGTAACGCCTTCGGCACTGAACGCCTTGTCAAGACGCTGCTGGGCATGAATGACGTCCACCAGACCGCCACCGGCTGGCTTGCTGCCAGTCCCGATATCGGACACCGCAATATTGAGCTGCGCCGCAACCGCCGAAGTCAGCGGCCCCAGCGTCAGACCAAGGCTTAGCAGCAGTGAAGCAAGAAGATGAGGACGCAATGACATGGGCAGGTTCGGACTCCGTAGAAAACCACTGGCACTGTCTGGCCAGCAGGCGATGACGTTTAACCACAACGCCAGCGTTCTTCGTAAATACCGAAACCCCTCATGCTTATTTCAAAAAAGCATAAACAAGCAGGAATGCTGCCCCTGGAGGTTATGTAAGAGGCGCAAAAATCATTTGCGGCATTTGCATTGGATCTGCAAACAAGGGATGGGATGTAATGGGGGGCAGTTGCAAGCTTTAAGCGGCAAGCGGCAAGTTAAAAGCTCACCGCCTGCACCTTGTAGCTTGTAGCTTGTAGCTATCAGCTTATCCCCACCTGTTCGCCGGTACGGGCAACCCCAGATGTTCGCGTAACGTACTACCGCTGTACTCCTCGCGAAACAGTTTGTGTTTACGCAGGATCGGCAGCACGCCGTCGACAAAGTCGTCCAGACCTGCGGGGAAGTGTGAGGGCATCAGGTTGAAACCGTCTGCGGCGCGGCCCTCGAACCATGCAATCAGTTCATCGGCCACACGTTGCGGGGTGCCGACCATAATCTTGTGCCCTCGTGCTCCAGCGGCCAGGTTGCAGATCTGGCGCAGGGTCAGGCCGTCGCGGTGTGAGAGGTCCAGCAACAGGCGAGCGCGGCTTTGCATGTTTTGTGGCAGTGGCAAGTCCGGCAGCGGCTGGTCCAGATCGAAGCCGGAAAGATCCTGCCCCAGACGATCCGCAACCATCAGCAAGGCAGCTTCCTGGTCGGTCCAGCTTTGCAGGTGGTCGAAACGCGCCTGGGCTTCGGCAGCGGTCTTGCCAAGGATCGGCATGACGCCGGGCATCACCAGACAATGATCCGGCGAACGCCCATGAGCGACTACCTGCGTCTTGAGGTCGCGATAGAACTGTCGGGCCTCTTCCAGACCTTGCTGAGCGGTGAACACCACCTCACCGATGCGCGCTGCCAAGGCCATGCCCGGCCCCGATGAACCGGCCTGAACCAGTACCGGATGACCTTGCGGAGCGCGGGTCAGGTTGAGCGGCCCGGCAATCGAAAAGAATTCGCCCTTGTGATCCAGACTGTGAAGTTTGTCCGGGTCAAGGTACACGCCTGTTTCGCTATCGCGCACATAAGCGCCCTCTTCCCAACTGTCCCACAGGCCACGCACCACATCGACGAACTCCTCGGCCACTGCATAGCGCTGGGCATGGTCGGGATGGGTGGCGCGGGTGAAGTTGGCTGCGCTGTCGTAGCCGGTGGTTACCACATTCCAGCCGGCACGGCCTGCGGACAAGTGATCGATGGTCGCGAACTGCCGGGCGATGGTGTAAGGCTCGCTGTAGGTGGTCGACGCAGTCGCCACCAGCCCGATGCGCTCGGTGATGGCCGCCAGTGCGCCCAGCAACGCCACAGGCTCCAGGCGCACGATCATGGATGGATGCTCCTTGGGACCGGTCACCAGCTTGTCGCCGAAGAACACCATGTCCAGTCTGGCTTTTTCTGCCGCCAGGGTCAGGCGGCGGATCAGCGGGAAGTTTTCGCTGCCAGACTCCGCGCCGGGGTAACGCCAGCCAGCCGAATGATGACCAGCGGCCTGGATGAAAAGCCCCAGACGCATTTGCCGTGTAACTGCACTCATTTGAACACCTGCCTACATTCGATTTGAGCAGCCTTCTCAGGGCTGGCCGACATAGCGTGACACATCAGAAGCTCAAACGGACGGCCAGAGCGCCGAGGGTGACGACAAGGATGGGAAGCGTCAGCACGATGCCGACCTTCATGTAGTAGCCCCAGCCGATCGTGATGTTCTTGCGGGCGAGCACGTGCAGCCAGAGCAGTGTGGCAAGGCTGCCTATCGGGGTGATCTTGGGCCCAAGGTCGCAACCGATGATGTTGGCGTAGACCATGGCATCGCGAATGACGCCATCGACCCCGGCGGCATGAATGGACAGTGCCCCGACCAGCACGGTTGGCATATTGTTCATGATCGACGACAGCAATGCACTCAACAGTCCGGTGCCCAGCGAAGCCCCCCAGACGCCATAACCGGCGAACACGTTAAGAATCCTGGCGATATGATCGGTCAGGCCGGCGTTCTTCAGGCCATAGACCACCAGGTACATTCCCAGGGAAAACACCACCACCTGCCAGGGCGCGCCCCTGAGCACCTTGCCGGTTCCGATCCTGTGCCCCAGTGCCGCGATGATATAGAGCACCAGGGCACAGACAGCGGCGATTGCACTGACCGGTATTCCGAGAGGTTCGATAACGAAGCAACCCACCAGCAGCAATACCAGAACCCACCAGCCCGCGATAAAGGTCGCACGATCACGGATCGCATCGGCGGGTCGCTGGAGTTTTTCCACGTCATAGGTTGCGGGCAGATCCTTGCGGAAAAACCACAGCAGCATACCCAGCGTGGCAGCAATACTGACGAAATTGACGGGCACCATGACCGAGGCATAACGGTTGAAACCGATGTCGAAATAGTCGGCCGAGACGATATTGACCAGATTCGAAACCACCAGGGGCAAACTTGCGGTGTCCGAAATGAAACCGGCGGCCATGACGAACGCCAGGGTTGCCGCCGGGGAAAACCGCAGCGCCAGCAACATGGCGATCACGATGGGAGTCAGAATCAGCACGGCCCCGTCATTGGCAAACAATGCAGAAACCGCGGCTCCCAGCAGAATGATGAAAGCAAACAGCTTTTTGCTGCTGCCACCGCCCCAGCGCGCCACGTGAAGCGCAGACCATTCAAAGAAACCGGCTTCATCCAGCAGCAGACTGATGATGATCAGGGCGATGAAAGTGCCGGTGGCATTCCACACGATATGCCAGACGGCAGGAATATCACTCAGGCTGACCGCACCGGTCAGAAGCGCCAGAACCGCACCGAAGGTTGCGCTCCAGCCTACGCCCAGCCCCTTGGGCTGCCAGATGACCAGAATGATGGTGACAACGAAAATCAGCAGCGCAATCAGCATGACTACAACTCGATGGCAGGACCGGATCAGTCACAAAGACTGGGTTGAGCGGTCAATGGTTCCTCTCATTCGCCAGAGATTCATCGACCAGCTCTACTGCCCGATTGAGAAGAGAGTCGGCTCAGCCGACGCTCGTCAGGCTATGGCATTGCGCGTAGTGGCTCATGAGCCCTTTGAGAGAGTGCGCCAGGGTGATACGGGTCTGCTGATCGTAACGCTCAAGCTTGTCCGTGCGACCGTGATGCAGGTATTCCAGTATGGCGCTGGTGGCCGGTCGACAGGCACCGAACGCATGAGCCAGGCCCTGGGAGGTAACGGGATCGAAAGCGATTGCCGCTTCTCCCACCGCAAGCCATTGCGATGTCGCGACACAATCCAGCGCTGAACAGCCTGCATCGAGCACCTGGACAGGCGCCGTCGACAACTCGTCGGCACTAGCGTAGAGCTGCATCAGTTTTGTCTGCTGCAGTTGACGGGCAAGTTCGACCGGGGTACGGCCAGCGTCGCTGCCCTCGGGAAAAAAGCGCACCAGATGCCGCTGGCCACTGGTCGAGGTCGCGCCGGACCACCAGCCTTGTGTGTCCGCTTCGATCAATAGCCAGTCGCTTGAAGCCAGCTCCGAAGTACCGACAGGCAAACAGGCGGCCACAGCGACCTGACGACTCAAGCGCCGCCTGCCCGCGCCGCCGAGCCGTGCGATGCTGCTGGACTTACCCGAAGCATCGACCACGAAACGGGACTTGGCGCTCCAGTGCTCCGTGCCGCGGGAACCGGTCAGCGTGGTGACGGCACCGAACTCGGCATGCGTCACCTGCACGCCTCGCTCCAGCGCAACACCGGCGGCCTGTGCCTTGTCACGCAAGCGGGCATCGAACACCTGACGCTGCAGAAAATACCCCTGGGACGAACGCTCGGCGAAATAATCCCGAAAAGCCCGCTCCGGCGTCATCCAGATGGACTGCACACCACAGCAGGGACGGGCCACCGAAAGGTCGTCCAGCAAATCGGCATGCCCAAGCGCGGCCAGAGATGGCACCGCTTCGGGCGACAGGCATTCGCCGGGTCTTGACTGACTCGCTTCATCGCGATCGACCATGCAGACGTCAAGCCCTTCCCGGGAAAGACAGATGGCAAGCGCCGAACCTGCCGGTCCGGCGCCCACGATCAGCACGTCGTACACGCGGGTCAAATCTCGTCCCTGCGCAGCCGACGTGGTGTCACATGCTTGTCCGAGATGGCTTTTTCGAGCTCGGCGCCCTTGAGCAACGGCTTCGGATGGTCCAGAGCTTCGATGGCCGCGAGCAAGGCAACCTTGGTATTGGGGCCAACGGCACTTGCCGGCCGACCGGTTTCCACCCAGGCGTGAGCTGGAAGTCCCAGTTTCTTTTGTAGCTCGGGCGATGTTTCCTGGCTGACCAGGACGCCAAGCTCCCACCACTGGCTGACCATCTTGTTGATACGCGCCAGATAGGAACCTTTCAGGTCACGCAACCAGTCCTCGCGGTAAGAGAAGTTCTTGAGCTGTTGCGGCTCACTCGACTGCGTCGAACCGACACGCTTCCAGGCTTCATTACTGAGCACACTGTTGGGCACACGGGCTCCCCAGTAGCTGGGGAAAGACAGATAGGAACCGGGCTCGTATTCGGCATCGGACAGGCAGGATGCGCCGTCGGTCTGCCATGGCACGCCCAGTGCGCGAGTCAGAGAACCGGGACCTACGCCGTCCAGCGGGCCGCCTTTGCTCAGGCAGACTTCAGGGGTCAACTTGCTGCCATAGTCCTGGCGAACGGCCTGCCCCTGAGGCAGCACGGCCAGACGGTAAGGGCTTTTCCAGACGCTGGCCACGCGCATGAACCAGGTCAGTTCGATGCCGGGATGGAACGGCCCGCCCAGGCATTCATGCAGGCCGACACGATCCAGTGCTTCGGTCTGCTGACGCGGATCGAGCGACGAAAACTCAGGTATGGCCGGTTCACCTTTCCAGTCGGAGACGAAATCCCCTTTCACCCAGTTTTCCAGTGCCTTGTACATCAGAGGCGTCACGGCAAGACCTGCACCTTCGACCTCATAATAATCACCGTAGTAATCGCCATAGAACGGCAATAGCGCAGACGTGAACGTCCCCGTGCCATTCGGGATACGGAAAAGCTCGAAGACCCTGTTGCGGAATTCGGCATTCTTCCCTGAGCGGTCGGCGAGCTTTTTAACGACCGCCTCGTTCTTGGTATCCAGTGGAGAACCGAAACCGCTGAGCATATAAATGCCGTGGTTGGTCCACTGCATATTGGTCAGGCGATCGAAGATCGGCCAGATGTCGCGGGTGAATTCAGTGGTTTGGTTGGCAGGCAGTTGACCATTGCGCACATACAGGTCGCGTACCACGTCTTCCATGGTGACGACACCGAACAGTCCCGGTGCATAGTTGGGCGGCGTCACAGCCAGGAAACCCGGTTCAGCTTCGAGCGTGTCGCCATTGGCGAAGGTCACACGGGCATAGACCGGACCATCGGAGATGTCGTCATGCCAATCCTTGTTGTTGGCGAATGTTTCAGGTGCGGTGCCTGCCTTGAGCGGCGCGGAATGCCCATGACCGCCCAGCGCAATGAGTCGGCCTTCACCGTCGGTGCGCAATTCGCCCAGATAAACAGGCTTGCTGTAGAACTCGCCGGTATCGAAGTGGAAAGCCTTGCCCTGTTTGTTGCGACCACCGATGGTTCTGGGGCCAGGGAGAATGTCCAGCGCCTTGCGCTGCTTGCCAATGACTTCAGGATTGCGTCGGCCTGCGTTCTTCGCGTAAGGCGCAGGCAGGTCCATGGCATTCTCGAAGTTGTACCAACCGGCCTTGAGGTTGGCGAGTTCTACGGTCCAGTCGATCTTCACCCCGTCTTCGAGGGTCAGTTCGCGGACCGAGCCATCCGTCAGCTCAGCATAGATACGAAAGCGCACGGCCTGACGTCGCAGGTGGCCCTTGGCATCGCGGAACGCCCCGTCCGCACTGCTGGCAACCGCTCCCGGAACCTCGGCAGCCAGAACATATTCATCATGACCCAAGGCATTACCGACCCGGGCAATCCCCAGCCCCGGATGCACACGTACTGATTTGATCGACGCAGAACTGATGGTAGTGGCCATTGCGATGTAGCCTCCCTGCTGAAGTGAAATATCCCGAGAACCGTTTCTCAGGCCACGACACTAGATGACAGAATATCAAGATGTCAAATAGCCATACCTCAGTTTCTGCATCGCTTTCTGCACACTGAAAATCCTGCCCACAGAAGCATTTACATTCGCTGATCAAATACGGCTAAATGGCGGCCTTCCTGCTCCGGGCCCACCCATGGCTTCAATGAAACGCATCAGTCCCTGGATCGCCTGCCTGGCCATATTGCTCAATATGCTGGCCATGCCGATGAGCCGCGCCATGCAGACGCCGGATACGCATTTACTGCTGTGGGGCGGGTTTTGCTCGGGGAGCGGTTCGACTGCCTTGCCGCCCGGCTTCAAGAAACTGATCGATACCCTGCAACCCGCTTCCTCGAAAGCCGCCATGCAGCATGGCGACTGCTGCTGTGGCCATGCCGGACTGGCAGCCCTGCCATCCGACTACTACCGCCACTTCCTGCCTCGCTACACACCTGACACAGCCCTGGACAACCCCGAGCGACCGACGCTGCACCCCAGGGTCCGCTGGCCCAGTCTGACCCCGCGCGCCTCTCCCCTGGCCTGACCACGCATTGCCCGCCGATTCTGGCGCGGCTTTTCCTGTCTGGCGCTGGAACGCCTTGAACGGCCACTCCACGTCCGCGAAATATCTTGGTCTCCAGGAAGTAAGTGCTATGCCTGTTTTTTCTACATTGCCACGCGCAATGCATGCCCCTGTGTCCCGTTCTCTCTGTCAGGCGCTGACCTGCGGGGTATTTGCCCTGACGCCGCTCTCCGCTGCCCTGGCCGAAACCCAGATTGAAAACTCGACCCTGACCCTTGGCTCCGTCACCGTTCAGGGCAACAGCAGCGGCCCGCTCAGCACCAGCAGTGTGCTGAGTTCGGTGGATATTCTGGGGGGCGACATCCTTGAAAAGATGCCGGTCAATTACAGTTGGGAGCTGTTCAGTCGTGCTCCGGGCGTGATCCTTACCCAATTCAATCAGGGCACCACGTCCGGCAAGATTTCCTTTCGCGGCTTCAACGGTGAAGGTGAAGTCAATGCGGTGAAACTGTTGATCGATGGTATTCCGAGCAACAGCAACGACGGCAACATGCCGTTCATGGACATGATTTTCCCCATGGAGCTGGACAGCATCGAGGTCGTACGCGGCACCAGCGATGCCCGTTACGGGCTGAACAACATCGCGGGCAACGTCAACATGCTGACCCGCACCGGCGGCAATTACACCAGGGCACGAATTCGCTACGGCAGCTTCAATACCCGGGAAACCCAGCTTTCCAAGGGCTTTGAGAACAGCAACTGGAGCCAGAACTATTTCTTCGCCTATCAGAAATCCGATGGCTATCGCGATCATTCCGAAGCCGACAAGTTCTCCATGTCCGGCAAGTGGTTCTATACACCTGACGACGAGAGTTATCGCATCGGCCTGATTGCCCGGCATTACGAAACCGAAGCCCGAGAGCCCGGCTACCTGAGCGAAGACAATGCCCGTCATCACCCGACCATGAGCAACAGCTACAACGCCACGGACAAGGGCACCCGGCGCATGAATCAGGTCAGCCTGCATTTCGACACCGATCTGGCAGACACCCTTGCATGGTCGGCCAAAACCTATATCAACACCTTCGATGACCGACGCTGGACCCAGTACTGGAGAACGACGTCCCAGCAGGAACGCGATGCCTACGAAACCCAGTACGGTGCCCTCACCTCCCTGACCTGGCGTCCGGAAGTCAGCTGGCTCCATGACTTTGCCCTGGAAGGCGGAGCGGATATGCAGCAGCAGGAAAACAAGAGCGAACGTTATCGCACCCTGAACCGGGTCCGTCAGGCCCAGACCCGCGATCAGCAGTTCGATTTCGACACCTACGGCGCTTACGTCCAGGCCGAGATCAAGCCTTTCGAGTCGCTGAAGATCATCCCGGCCTATCGGGTCGACAAGATCCAGGGTGACTTCACCAATGAAATGACCGGCCTGGATTACGACATCAACGATTACGGCCTGATCCGGCAGCCCAAACTCAGTGTGGTGTATTCGCCCTGGGACGTGGCCAGCTTTTATGCCAACTGGGGGCGTACCTTTCAGGTCGGCACGGGAGCTGCGGCCTACAAGATTCCGCCGCGGGATACCGATCTGGCCCCGTCGATCAACGAAGGCTGGGAAACCGGGATCAAGTTCGCTCCCACCGACTGGATGGATGGCCGGGTCGCCTACTGGCAGCAGGAGGCCAGTGGCGAGGTCAGCCGCAGGCTCAACGACCCGAGCGGCGAATCGGACAATGTCGGAGAAACCCGGCGCTGGGGGTATGACCTGCAGGTGAACCTGCACCCGAACGAGCGTACCGAAATATGGATGGCCTACTCATGGCAATACTCGAAAATCCTTGAGCCCAGCGCCACACTGCCCAACAGCAAGGGGCGGGAAATCGATCATATTCCCCATCATGTGTACAACGCAGGCCTGAGCTATCAGGCGACTCCTGCCCTGCAACTGATGGCCTGGATGAATGGCCAGACCAACTATTATCTGGAGCGGGAAAATACCCAAGGAACCTATGGCGGTTATGTGCTGATGAATCTGGGCGCGACCTGGAAAGTCAGCGACTCGCTCAGCCTTGACCTGCAGCTCAAGAACCTCACCAACCGCTATTACGAGTACGTCTGGTATGACCCGGACGGCGCAGTCGACTCTCTGCATTCACCGGGCGATGGACGCGCACTCTATACCGGGGTCACGCTGGAGTTCTGATCCGCACTGAATGTCGAGGTGTCATGAACGGCGCCTCGGCAGCAAAGCTGCTTTAATGAAAGCCCCAATGATCTGACAGGAAGCATGCAGATGGATCGCCTCACCGCCAAAGACTTTGCCCCTGAACTGCTTGAGCTGTACGACTACTACGCCCATGGCAAGATCAACAGACGCGAATTTCTCGACCGTGCTGCCCTGTTCACCCTGGGAGGCCTGACCGCCACTGCTCTTCTGGCCTCGCTGAGCCCGAACTATGCGCTGGCCGAACAAGTGCCGTTCACTGACCCGGACATCATTGCCGAATACGTCAATTACCCTTCCCCCAAAGGGCATGGGCAGGTGCGTGGTTATCTGGTACGTCCGGCGAAAGCCAGCGGCAAGCTGCCGGCGATTGTAGTTGCCCATGAAAACCGTGGGCTCAACCCCTATATCGAAGATGTTGCCCGACGCGCTGCCAAGGCTGGCTTCATCGCCCTGGCACCCGACGGCCTGTCCTCTGTGGGTGGCTATCCGGGTAACGATGACAAGGGACGTGAACTTCAGCAGAAAGTCGATCCTGAAAAGCTCATGAACGACTTCTTCGCCGCCATCGAATGGCTGATGAAACATGACGCAACTACCGGAAAGGTCGGTATCACCGGTTTCTGTTACGGCGGGGGCGTTGCCAATGCTGCTGCCGTGGCTTATCCGGAACTGGGGGCTGCGGTTTCATTCTATGGTCGCCAGCCCAAGTCCGAAGACGTGGTGCGGATCAAGGCCCCGATCATGATTCACTACGGTGAGCTGGATACACGGATCAACGAAGGCTGGCCGACTTATGAGGCGGCATTGAAAGCGGCCGGCACGCATTACGAAACCTACATTTACCCTGGTGCCAACCACGGTTTCCATAACGATTCCACGCCACGATACGACGAAGCGGCAGCGAAACTGGCATGGGACAGAACCGTGGACTGGTTTCGGCGGTATCTGGTTTGAAGCATTCGCTTACGAACCAATGCCGATCAGTCAAGGCTCAAACGACACTTATGGGAGGCAGCACGTCGTGTGGGAAGCTGCCTTCGCGGACACTACAGTTTCGCCAACAGTATCTGCAGTGGATGGCGCACCACCTGCCCATCCTGACGCTTGACCTGGCTGCGGCAGGAATAGCCATCGGCAACCAGTCGCCCTTCCCCGTTATGGCGAGCCACCAGCGGTTGCCATGACTGGCTGTAGATGGTGTCGGAGTGTCTGGCATTTCGGGTTTCGTGACCGTAGGTGCCAGACATGCCGCAGCAACCGCTGGCCAGCACTTCAAGCTTGAGCCCCATGCGGGCAAAAACTTTCTGCCACAGGCCGACACTGCCCGGTTCGTTGGTTTTCTCGGTGCAGTGCGGCAGGAAGTAATAGGTTTCCCCCGGCTGAACCTGCTCGGGCTCCGCCATCTGCGCAGCCAGCCACTCTTGAGGCAGCAGCACCGTTGGGGCATTTTCGCTGCTCAGGGTCTTGCTGTATTCCTGCCGGTAAACCAGCGTCATGGCCGGGTCCAGGCCTACCAGCGGAATGCCATAAGCCTCAAGCTTGCGCAACGACTGACTATTGAAGCTGGCTGCCCTTTCAAAGGCAGCGAGGAAACCTTGCACTTGCAGCGGCTTGCCGTTTGGCGCGAAGGGTGCCAGGTAAACCTGATAGCCCAGACGCGAAATCAGCTCCAGCCAGTCAGCCGCCAGATGAGTCTCGAAGTAGCGGGTGAAAGCATCCTGGACCAGAATCACCGTCCGCTTGCGCTCCTGCTCCGACAGCGCAGCCAGCCGCTCTGGCGTGGCGATGCCGACATTCCAGCGGGCACAGGCGGCGCGGAAATCCATCAGGCTCAGCAACGGGCTGTCCACCATGCCCGCCACATGCTCCAGCAGGTAGCGAACCGGTCTGGCACCCATCATGGCGTTGTAGAGTTTCGGGAAACGGGCCAGATACGGAATGCTGAACTCCAGCGAGCCGATCAGGTAATCCTTCAGCGGGCGCAGGTAGCGGCTGTGGTACAGCTCCAGGAAACGCGAGCGGAATTCCGGCACATTGACCTTCACCGGACACTGTCCGGCGCAGGATTTACAGGCCAGACAACCCGCCATGGCATCATAGACCTCATGGGAGAAGTCTTTCTGCCCGCCCAGTCTGGCCAGACTATTGGACGTTTTACTCACCAGACTCTTGATGACATTGGCCGAGCGGGCACGAGCGCTGGCGGTCAGCACATCGACATTCTGCTCGCCCTGCAGGCGCAGCCATTCACGAACCAGAGAAGCCCTGCCCTTGGGCGAATGAATGCGATTGCGGGTAGCCTTCCAGGACGGGCACATGGCGTCGTCGGCATCATAGTTGTAGCAGGCGCCGTTGCCATTGCAGTGCACGGCGCTTTCGTAGCTCTGCCAGACGCGCTCGTCGATGCGACGGTCCAGATCGCCTCTCAACTCCACTTCGTCCACCAGCGTCAATCTGGCAGCGGGTACGGTTGCAGGAGTCGCGATCTTGCCGGGATTAAGTTGATTGAACGGGTCGAAAGCGGCCTTGAGCGCCTGCAATGAAGGGTAAAGCTCGCCGAAGTATTCCGGCACGTACTGCGAACGCAAGCCTTTGCCATGTTCACCCCAGAGCAGGCCACCGTAGCGCTTGGTCAGCGCTGCAACCGCATCGGAAATCGGCCTCACCAGCGCGGCCTGGGCCGGGTCTTTCATGTCCAGAATCGGCCGCACGTGCAGCACGCCGGCATCCACATGGCCAAACATTCCGTACTGCAGGTTGTAGCTGTCCAGCAGCGCCCGGAACTCCTGAATGTAGTCGGCGAGGTTTTCAGGCGGGACGGCGGTATCCTCGACAAAAGGCTGAGGCCTGGCCTCGCCCTTGACGTTACCCAGCAGACCAACCGAACGCTTGCGCATGGCATAGACCCGGTTGACCGCCGCGCTGCCCACCGCCAGCGTGTGGCCGAGTCGAACCACCGAGGTATCGCTCTGCAAATGCGCCACGAAGGCATGAACCCGCTGCTCGACTTCGCCCGCGTCGTCGCCACAGAACTCTATCAGGTTGATGCCAAGGGTCGGGGTATCCGGATCTTGGGGAAAATATTCGGCCACGCCATGCCAGACGATGTCCTGCATGGCGAGCATCAGGACCTTGGAGTCCACGGTTTCGATGGAGAGCGGCTTGAGCGCCATGAGTGCCTTGGCGTCGCGCAGGGCATCCATGAAACCGGCATAACGGACATTGACCAGAATCGAGTGTTTGGGAATTGGCAACACATTGAGCCTGGCTTCGACGATAAAGCCCAGCGAGCCTTCCGAACCGCACAGCACGCTGTTGAGGTTGAAGCGGCCATCGGTCTCGCGCAGGTGGGCAAGATCGTAGCCGGTCAGGCAACGATTGAGCGGTGGAAAGATGTCCTTGATCAACTGCGCCTGGGTATCGGCAATTTCACGGGCGCAGCGATAAGCCTCCCCTGCCCGGTCGGTTCGGGCCTGTTCCGCTTCCAGTTGTTCGGAGCCCATGGCCAGGCTGTGTATTCGTGAGCCGCCAAGCAGAACCGTGGACAATTCCAGAACATGGTCACGGGTCTTGCCGTAGGTGCAGCTACCCTGGCCGCTGGCATCGGTATTGATCATCCCCCCAACGGTTGCCCGATTGGAGGTGGACAGCTCCGGGGCGAAGAACAGGCCGTGGGGCTTGAGTGCCGCGTTGAGCTGGTCCTTGACCACGCCGGTCTGCACCCGTACCCAGCGCTCTTCGACGTTGATTTCCAGAATCCGGTTCATATGCCGGGACAGGTCGACCACCACACCATCGGTCAGGGATTGCCCGTTGGTTCCGGTGCCGCCTCCCCGTGGCGTCAGTACCACCTGCTTGTGCTCGGCGCGCCCGGCCAGTCGCGCAAGGATTTCGACATCGGCGCTGTCACGGGGAAACACCGCGGCCTGGGGCATGCGCTGGTAGATCGAGTTATCGGTGGCCAGAACGGTTCGAGAGCCATGATCCCTGGCGATTTCCCCTGCAAACCCCTCTTGCGCCAGAGCATTGAGGAATCGGTCATAGTGATCGACCTGTTCGCGGGTGGGATTCAAGAGGGCAATCATGGCGGTTTCCTGACAGGCTGGGCTTTTTATATGCAAACTTTTATAGGTAAAACACGTATGCTTCAGAGCGCTCGAAACAAGGTGTCATCAACGGTTGGCGCTGATTCTCAGGCTTCAGGGTCACGAGCGCAAATGTAAAACCTGCCGTTTTTCCATGAGTTTTATGAATGAACCCGAGAAGACTCACACCGTCGATGTCTTTGCTCATCGCTTTTGAAGCGGCGGCACGTCATGTCAGCTTTACCAAGGCCGCCGATGAGCTGGCCCTGACCCAGAGTGCGGTCAGCCGCCAGGTGCAGGCGCTTGAGGCGCAACTGGAAGTCGAGCTGTTCAAGCGCGATGGCCGGCGTATCGAGCTGACCACCGCAGGTGCGCTGTACCAGCATGAGCTGGCTGCCGCCCTTGGCCGAATTCGCAGTGCAACGCTGCAGACCATCGCTCACAAGTCCGAAGGCGGAACCCTGCATCTGGTCGTACTGCCCACCTTCGGTTCAAAGTGGCTGTTGCCACGCATGCATGACTTTTATGCCCGGCATCCGGGCCATGTGGTGCATGTCCACTCGCGGATCGTGCACGCCGATCTGACGCCAGCAGCCAGCGACATGAACGCGATCATCTGTGCAGGCACAGGTAATTGGCCGGGTTATATCGCCCATCCATTGATCGAGGAGAAGCTGGTGCTCATCGCCAGCCCTTCGGCGCTGGCCGACCACCAGTCGCTGACACCGGGCCAGATAGCGCAGCAGTCACTACTGAGCGTGGTATCGCGGCCCAACACCTGGTCCGACTGGTTCGACAGAAACCGGCTCGACCACCACATCATGCGCCCCGGTCCGAGTTTCGAGCTGACTGCGCATCTGATCCAGGCCGTGGCAGCGGGTATTGGCGTGGCGCTGGTGCCGCGCATTCTGGTGCAGGACGAAATCAGCAGCGGTGAGCTGGTGACGCTGTTCGACCCCATGGACAGTGGCCGCAATTACTATCTGGTGTATGCCACACGCTTCCAGAACCTGCCATCACTCTGCGTGTTCAGGGACTGGCTGCTGTCGACGCCGTTTCCCGATGGTTTGTAATACGGAGCCCTTGTGCGTATAGAACCTCTTCCGCCACTACAGAACCTGATCGCCTTTGAAGCCACGGTTCGTCATGGCAGTTTCACCCGGGCAGCCGCCGAGCTGCACCTGACCCAGAGTGCAATCAGTCGACAGGTCGCCCAACTGGAGGAATTCCTGGGCCGGGCGCTGTTTCGTCGCGAGCACAAGCGCATTCACCTGACCATAGCGGGTCAGATCTATGCCGAAGAAATTCACCGCATCCTGACTCAGTGCGCCGAAGCCACGGCTCAGGTCATCACCCACAGCGGCGAGCAGCAATTGACGCTGGCCTGCTCCAGCGGCGTAGCTGCGCTTTGGCTGGGACCGTTGCTGGGTCGCTACAAGGATGAATTCCCGGCAGTGGACATACGCTTGCGGGTGGTCGACGGGCTGGATTCTCTGATTCGTGCCGAGTTCGACCTGGCACTGTATTTCCTGCGTGAAAAGTCGCCTCCCGGGCTGGATGGCCGCTTGCTGTTTGCCGAGTCGGTGAATGCCTATTGCTCACCGGACTATCTGGGCGGCCAGACACTTGAGCCGGCGCAACTGCTTGACCATTGCCTGCTGATGCTCGAAGACGGCCAGCGCCAATGGCTGTCCTGGAATGACTGGTTCGGTCGTCAGGGTGTGGATGCTTCGCTGATCCACCAGCGCATGACCGTGAACCTCTATCCGGTGCTGGTGGATCTGGCCATCGCCGGACACGGCATTGTGCTGGGCTGGCGTCCGATGATTGATCGCCATGTGCAATCCGGCGCTCTGGTCCCTGCCTGCAACGCGGATATCGGTGCCATTGGCGGGTATTACCTGCTCACACCCAGCGGCAAGCTGCCAAGACGCGCTGCCCGTGCCTTCGAGAAGTGGCTGAGCAATGAGATTGCCGTCTGACTTGCATGCGCCACACGCATGCAAACCTGCGTAATGATCGCTTTCTCAAATTCGGGCCGCAGCCTAATCTCGAACGCAACCGGGCATCAGATCCGAATAATGTTTCAACTTTTCAACTCTGCCCCCCTATAAATGCAGGGTTGTTTCCTGCATGTCTTGCATGCAGGAGTCAAAAAAGTGAGCACAGAACAAACCTCTCCGCCACGCACTCACAACCAGCAGGCACGTCGTGCCGTGACCGCCACGGTCATAGGCAATGGCCTTGAATGGTTCGACTTCACGGTCTACAGCTTCTTTTCCGTCATCATTGCCAAAGTGTTCTTCCCGACCGGCAATGAACTGAGTTCCTACCTTCTGGCCCTGGCCACTTTCGGCGTCGGTTTTTTCATGCGCCCGGTGGGCGGCATCGTACTGGGTATCTATGGGGACAAGCACGGGCGCAAGGCGGCACTCTCGCTGACCATCCTGCTTATGGCCCTTGGCACGCTGATCATCGCCATCACCCCCAGCTATGCGCAGATAGGCCTGATGGCTCCGGTGCTGATCGTACTGGCGCGGCTGCTGCAAGGCTTTTCGGCGGGTGGCGAGATGGGCAGCGCCACGGCCTTCCTGACCGAACACGCTCCCGAAGGCAAGAAAGCTTTCTACTCCAGCTGGATTCAAGCCAGCATTGGCGTTGCCGTATTGCTCGGCTCCACGCTGGGCGCTGTCCTGTCCAGCTACCTGACTCAGGAACAACTGGAAAGCTGGGGCTGGCGCGTGCCCTTTCTGATTGGCACCCTGATCGGTCCGGTGGGCTTCTACATCCGTAGCCGCGTCGATGAAACACCGGTCTACAAGGCCAGCAAGCCCGTCGACTCGCCCTTGCGTGAAGTCTTGCGCACCTATCCACGCCAGACCCTGATCAGTTTCTCGCTGGTCGTGCTCTGGACAGTCTGTACCTACGCCGTCCTGTTTTACATTCCTTCCTACGCCCAGCGAGTGCTCGGTCTGCCTTCATGGATGGGATTCAGCGCCGGCATGATGGGCGGCGCAGTGTTGATCGTGGCGACGCCTATCGTCGGTGCCCTTGCTGACCGCTATGGTCGTCGGCCCTGGCTGCTGGGTTCGGCGCTGGCGATTTTCTTCAGCGCCTACCCGATGTTTGTTTTCATCAACCAGATGCCGGGGCTGTTTTCGCTGCTGGTCTTTGAGCTGGTGCTGGGCCTGCTGATTTCGGGCTACATCGGCTCGATCCTCGCCGCATTCGGCGAACTGCTGCCCACCCACGTGCTCTCGACCGGGCTGTCGGTAGCTTACAACTTCGCGGTAACGATCTTCGGCGGCTTCGCCACCTTCACTATCACCTGGCTGATCGCCTCGACAGGCAGCAACGTGGCCCCGGCCTTCTACATCATGTTCGCAGCAATCATCAGCGGTGCAGGCGCGATGCTTTATCGCGACAGAGAGCCCGTGTCCCGCCGTCCTCTGACTGGAGCCTATCAATGAATACCCCTGAATCCTCACGACTGATCCTGCGCAACGGGCGCTTGCTCGATCTGCAACTGGGCCAATTGCTCGACGGCCAGGAAGTCGTGATCGAGGGCGAGCGCATTGTCGCCGTACGCCCTGCCGGCGAGCCCGCCGAAGCCGGGGCCAGAGTTATCGATCTGGGTGGCAAGACCCTGATGCCCGGCCTGATCGACTGCCATGTTCACGTTCTGGCCTCCAGTGCCAACCTGGGTTTCAACGCGCTGCAACCTAACGCCATCATCATGTACCGTGCGCTGCCGATTCTGGCCGCCATGTTGCAGCGCGGTTTCACCACCGTGCGCGATGCCGGCGGTGCCGACTGGGCACTGGCTCGCTCCATCCAGCTGGGGCTGATTCCAGGACCGAAGATCTTCGCGTCGGGCAAGGCCTTGTCGCAGACAGGTGGCCACGGCGACATGCGTGCCCGTGGCGAGCTGCTGTCGAGTGAACCCTGTTCCTGCTGCTTCCGCGCCGGAGCCATCGCTCGGGTAGTGGATGGTGTCGACAATGTGCGCCTGGCAGTTCGTGAAGAACTGCAACAAGGCGCGAACCAGATAAAGATCATGGCTTCAGGTGGCGTGTCTTCACCCACCGACCCGATTGCCAATACCCAATACAGCGAAGCCGAAATCCGCGCCATCGTCGACGAGGCCGCAGCCGCCAACACCTACGTGATGGCTCACGCTTACACGGCGCGGGCCATTCGCCGCGCCATCGAATGCGGCGTACGCACCATCGAACACGGCAATCTGGTGGATGCCGACACCGCTCGCCTGATGGCTGAAAAAGGGGCTTTTGCAGTACCGACCCAAGTCACCTATGAAATGCTCGCCCAGTACGGGGAGCGCTTCGGACTGCCAGCCGACTCGGTGGCCAAGATCGAAGACGTGCGTCAGGCCGGACGCAATGCCCTGCTGCTGTTCGCCGAAGCTGGCGTGCCCATGGGCTACGGCTCGGACCTGCTCGGTGAAATGCATGAATATCAGAGCCACGAACTGAAGATCCGCGCCGAATTGCTGGGCAATCTTGCAGCCCTGCGCAGCGCCACCAGTGTGGCGGCGCAGATCCTTCAGCGTGAGGGTGAACTGGGCTGCATCGCAGCGGGCGCACAGGCCGACCTGCTGGTGGTGGACGGAGACCCACTCACTGACATTGACTGCCTTGTAGGTCAGGGCGAGCACCTGGCGATGATTTTCCAGAATGGTCATATCCGGAAAAATACCCTGGAACAGTGACAGGTCGACAAAACCTAGTGTGAGTTCTGGTCCCAGAGCCAGTTCCATATCCCCGGCAGGCGCACAGGCTCATCACTGCTCTTGACCGTACGAGCCAGCGCCGCACGCTTGAGTTGGGCGCTGTCGTCGTAGAAAGGTTTTTGATCCAGGGTCACACCGGTTTCATGGGCGCTGTCGATCAGGATCTGCAGGTATTCCCGAGCGTGCCGGGCGGTATAACGATTCAGATCATGAAACGTGACCACCACCGGTGTGACCCCATCGACGGAGGGCAGCTCGCCTGCGGCGATACGCTCGCGCACTTCAGATAGCTGCCGGAGCATATTGGAACGGCGGCGCAGACTGAAGTTGTAACCCCATATCTTGCCGTCATTGGCACTCAGGTCGGTCAGCAGCACATGCAGGCCATGCTGCTGATAGGCGGCGAAGGTGCGCTTGTCGTAGTTCCAGAACGGCGGACGCAGCAGAACCGTCGGGGTGCCAGTAATACCGGCAATGATCGCACTGCCTTGCGTCAGGGACTGCTCAAGCTCTTCGGGATTCAGCGAGCGGTGATTGGTGTGATGCGGGGTGCTGGTATGAAAGCCCAGCACATGCCCTTCTGCATGCTGGCGCTGCATGATCGCTCGGCCCTGCTCACTACCGCCTGCGCCACTTGCACCGGTCTGGACGAAGAATACAGCCTTGATATCCGGCTGCACGGGGTTAGTGGCCAGGCTGTCCAGCACCGTGAGCGTCGGATTGTAGAAACCCGATGCACTGGGCCCATCGTCGAATGTCAGCAGAAACCGAACCGGTGGCTGCCGATGCAGACGCTCGACGGTCTGTGGCGTCAGGGGAACAGGATTGGCGATGCAGCCAGCAAGGCCGAGCGCGACAACCAGCACCGCCAGGGTACGAAAAACAGGGCACATGAGTAGGTTCTAATCCGGATAGCCAGCGGTAATACCCTTTTCGGGCCCGGCCAGTCCTCCGTGATCGGCTCATGCGCGGGACATTCGCGCCCTGCGCCCCCTGTACTGCGCTGATGTATACACAGGGGCTCACACATTATCCGGGCTCCGCCAGTAAAGCCATGGGCAAACGATGAACTTGCTGGCCGGTTGCTACTTTTCCCATTCTGCCGGTGAAATCTTCAGCCCGTGCAAACCGTCGTAACTGGCCCGCCGAGGTGGCGTCCAGCCTTCCAGCAGCGAGTCTTCGAGGCTGTAGATTTCCACGCCCAAGGGACGGCAGACAGACAGCGGATCCTGAGCGTCCGGCCCCCACATGGGCAATGACAGATCACCACCGGGGCAAGTGGACAAGGCGCACAGCAGATCGATTTCCGCGAAGAACTCCAGGTAATCGCCCTGGCGGGCCGGGCAGGCCTTCATGAAATACATGTCGTCATGATTGAGCCCGGTGCACTGGAAGATGTTCAGCACATCATGAACATCGAATTCGGTCAGACCATGGGGCAGCACTGCGCGGGTCAGGTTGGAGTGGCAGTGATGATGAAAGTCTTCGCCGGTCAGCATCTTGTTGACGTAAGGGTCGCAACGGGTGCCAAGCAGGTCATGCAGACGACCACCGTGCTCGTCGATGCCATAACCCGCCAGGCTGTCATCGGTGATGGTCACCATCGGGCGCAGAAATGGCAGGTTCGACCAGAGCCGGTCATGAGTGCTTACATGAGCGCCCTGCAATTGGCGGGTTCGTGCAGCCCACAGACGCTCGCGAGGGTCGTCGGCATTCCAGACATTGAAGTCGCCGACCTGCGGGCCGAACGGAGTGGTGACACGAAACACCTGCCCCGCCCTGACCTTCCAGGCCCGGCCGGTACGAATCGGCACTTCGAATGTCTCGATCAGCGTGCGCTGCCCGGTACTGGTGCGTATGCGCTCGTAAAATGCCTTGTCTACCTGCAGCGCAGCGCCTTTGCTGACCTGATAAGCGGCTGGATAATCCTTGTACATGCGCTGTTCCTCGACCATGGGCAATGGCCACAGATAACAGACTTCCCGGCCAGATCGTCAAGCCAGCATGACGTGGGCAGACATGAATGGACGGTTTCGATCAGGTCGGACAGGAGATCGTGCCGTTATCGAGGCCCTGCTTGTGGTTTTCGTAATCCAGCGTGGCCTTGCCGTTGACCCATTTCAGGGTAATCACCAGCACCGAGTCGAAGTCATCGCCTGTCCAGTCGTCCACCAGCTTCATTTTCTGGCCCGAAGCTTCCTGAGCCACCTTGTTGATCAGTTCAGGCAGATAACCATGGGACCAGGCTGTGTAGATGGTCGCGTTGTGATACTTGTCATGCATCAACTCATCGGCCAGAGCGCCGGTATCGTTGGCACCAAAATCGATATTGACCGGCAGGCCCAGCTTGATTGCGCTAGGTCCCACCGTCATCAAGGGGCGCAGATAGCTGTAGGACAGATCACCTTCACCCTCTTCCACATGGCGACTTGGATTGGCGGCAAAGATGAAATCGGCCTTGCCATAGGTCCTGGGCAACAGCTCGGACAAATCGATGGCCCGATTCAGGCCCTGGCAATTCAATTGCCCCAGGCCCATGGAAGGTTTCTCTGCATGGCGCAGGAATACCAGGGTTTGCGTGCCGTTTTTCGGTTCGGCATGCACCCCGCCACCGATTGAAAACCAGAAGGCCGCGCAGGAAATCAGCAAGGCAGGAAAAAGAAACCAGGCGTAACGGCGATAGACCCGGCTGATTGAAGAGAGTTTTGACATATTCATCGTATGGAGTCCGGCACGTGTTTATGTAAATTCAGCGTGTCGCTGATGCGAATATGCCAGCCATGAGCGGGTTCGCAGCCCCCGGAAATTCCTTTTTGGATCAGTCGAATACGTACCCTTGATCACGCTTAAAGACTAATACCCTTATGTTTCGATATGAAGAATTCGGATGGTAGGAGTCTCAAAAAGCCTTCTTGTTGCATTCGGCAGGCAAAAACAGAAAAAACGCGCGGAGAAGATCGTCAAAAAAAGCTCCCCGACGAGCTTTTAAAGCTCGTCAAAAGGAGTATTGGGATGGGTTGTTGCGAGAAATCGGTTATTAATGGCAAAAAAATTGCGAATGAGATTTTGTTTCAAAAATTGGCGTGGGAGGCAGCCTGCCGCCTCCCACTCACGTTCAGATCACGAATCGACCCACCATCGTATTCAGGCCCACTGCCAGTCGTGACAGCTCATGGCTGGCAGCACTGGTCTGATTGGCGCCTGCAGCCGACTGGTTGGCCAGATCGCGGATATTGACCAGATTGCGGTCAACCTCCCGTGAAACCTGAGCCTGCTGCTCCGAAGCACTGGCAATCACCAGATTGCGCTCGTTGATCTGCGAGATGGCATCGGTGATCCGCTCCAGCGCATCGCCTGCGGCCTGAGCCAGATCCAGCGTGGTTCGGGTACGACCGGTATTGAGGGTCATGGACTCCACAGCCTGCCCTGTACCGCTCTGGATGCCAGCCACCATTTGCTCGATTTCCCGGGTCGACTGGGCGGTACGATGCGCCAGCGCACGCACTTCGTCTGCCACGACCGCAAACCCTCTGCCCGCCTCGCCTGCCCGTGCGGCCTCAATGGCAGCGTTGAGTGCCAGCAGGTTGGTCTGTTCGGCAATGCCACGAATCACATCCAGCACCTTGCCGATTTCGCGCCCTTGAGTGGCCAGCCCTTCGACCAGACTGGAAGTGCTCTGCACATCCTGGGTCATGATCTGGATCGCCTTGACGGTTTCCACGACCTTGTCCCGTCCCTGCCGCGCCGTTTCGTTGGATTGCTGCGAGGCTTGCGAGGTGGATACCGCGTTGCGGGCCACCTCTTCCACTGCAGCGGTCATCTGGTTGACGGCGGTGGCCGCCTGTTCAAGTTCATCATTCTGCTGTTGCAGCCCGCGGGACGACTCTTCAGTCACCGCGCTCAGCTCTTCTGCCGCAGAAGCCAGCTGGGTCGCAGAACCGGAAATCTGCTCGATGGTCTTGCGCAGATTCTGCTGCATCAACACCAATGCTTCCAGCAGACGCGCCGGTTCGTCATTGCCGTCTACTTCGATATGCCGGGTCAGGTTGCCATCGGAAATTTCCTGCGCGGCGCGTACCGCCCTGGACAATGGCATGACAATACTGCGCGTCAATAACCAGGCCAGCAGAACCGTCAAGACAGCCGCCAGCACCGACACCAGAATGATTGCCGTGTTGGCATTGTCAAAGTGCATACTTGAAAGCTCGGAAGCCTCCAGTGCCGACTTCTTGTTGATAGTAATCAACTGATCAAGTTGCGAAGCAATTAAATCCGTACTGGTTTTCATTTTCGTGTTGACCAGTGTTTTCAATGCTTCCAGATCATTACTGCGCGACAACGCCATCGCAGTTTGTTGTATATCCAGATATTCGGCCAGCGCCGTCTGGAACTGTCTATAAACGTCTCTTTCTTCACCGCCCGCCGGCAAGGCGGCATAACTGGACTCGGCTTTCTTGAGTTTTTGAGTCAGGACCTGGGCACGGCTTTCGGTTTCCTGAATCTGCTCGGGTTCCCGATTGATCAGGTACCTGAACGACATGATGCGTAACAGCAGCAGGTTCTCGTCTACTTCACCCAGATAGCTGATGCTGGGCAGCATGTTGGTTTCCAGGTCCGTGGTGGCCTGGCGAATGATCGACATGCGATTGAGAGCGAAAATGCCCAGCCCTATGACCAGAACGGCAATAAAGGCAAAGCCCATAAAAGCACGGGGCGCGATATTGATACTTCGTATTGACATGGAATCATTCTCTTGGGAGATACAACCCGATGCGATCCGTGCATGACGAAACGAGAGAGTCAGAACCCTCGCCAACTTGAAGAGCGATAGCCTCGAAGCCATGCCCCATAAACCGGTTATCGGTCGCCCTTGAGAATAAATGGAGTCAAAAACAGGAAATCTTTTCTGACGTCAACGCACCGACTTTCAGTTGCACTTCATTGATCTTTCCCAACTGAAAAGTTGCTTCTTCATATTCAATTTCCTGATTTGGTACTGGCCCATATGCCCGTGCGCAGCGCTTCGGTTTTTACCTCTACCGGTTCGACCACGAACATCCGGCTGAGCATTTCGGCATTGGGATAAATACTGGTGTCGGCCCAGAGAGCAGGATCGATCAATGCATCGGCTTTTTCATTGCCGTTGGCGTACTTCACCTCGTTGGTGATATGGGCCATCACTTCCGGACGCAGCAGGTAATTCATGAAGGCATACCCGGCCTTCTCATTAGGGGCATCGATCGGCATGGCGATCATATCGAACCACATCGGCGCACCCTCCTTCGGGACGACATAATCGATTTTCACACCGTTACCGGCTTTATCGGCTCTATCCCGGGCCTGGGCTACATCTCCGGAAAAACCCAGCACCATGCAGATCTTGCCGCTGCCCAGGTCATCGATGTATTTGACCGAGTCAAAGTAGAGAACATAGGGACGAATGGCGCTCAATGCGACCTGAGCCTTTGCATAGTCTTCGGGTTGTTCGCTGTAGGGAGGCAGTCCCAGATAATTCAGGGTGATCGGCAACACTTGCGCAACGTTATCGAGGATTGCAACACCGCACTGGGCAAGCTTTTGCATATTCTCCGGCTTGAGGATCAGGTCCCAGGAGTCCAGCGCTGTGTCGTTACCCAGTACGGCCTTGACCTTGTCCACGTTATAGCCAATACCGGTACTGCCCCATAGATAGGGAAAACCATGCTGGTTACCGGGATCGTTGACCTCCAGCGCCTTGAGCAATACCGGGTTCAGGTTCTTCCAGTTGGGTAGTTGATGCTTGTCCAGTACCTTCAGTACACCCTGGTCTATCTGCCGCGCCATGACATGCACGGACGGCACCACGATGTCATAGCCCGAATGGCGAGCCATAAGCCGGGCATTGAGGACTTCATTGGTTTCGTAGGTCTGGTAATCGGCTTTTATACCGGTTGCTGCCTGAAAATTCTTCAGGGTGTCGGAGGCGATGTAGTCGGTCCAGTTGTAGATACTGACCCTTTCTGCTGCATGGCTGGTGGAGGCCAGCAACATCAGCGCAGCAACGGATTTACTCAGCATTCTTCAGCTCCCTGGGTCAATGAAACCAGCTTGCCCTATCCATCGGGCACATCTCAATACTTGAAGCAAACAGCTCGCAGAATCAAACGTTTTTGACGTACATCAAATAATCGAAAAAATTCGACTGACGCCTGAAAATATTTTCCAGTCCAGTGCAGTCAGGTGCTATTTTTAGGTCTCGCCAGACCGTTCGGATCATCCCGCAGAAAAGCAGTACGATCACTCAGGATTGTGCACTGTCTGATCACTTCGGCTTCTATCGGTCCCATCTCGACTGGTCTTCCTACCCATTGGGGCTGAAGGAATTGCTCGATTGAATCAGGTGGGCCGCTTCCATGAACAAAGTCACGTTCCCCAATGCATGCCAGTTGATGCGCTGGCACTTTCATCCGGTTGGCTTTGAAGCCACCATGGATGCACCCAGCAGCATGATTGCCCGCCTGTTCGACAGGGCCAGCGGTGAAACGGTAGTCGCCATTGCCGGGCTGCCCTGCGCTACCGTCATGAATGCCACCGACGTAGAACGAATCATCGAAGCCATTGAAGCCGAGCTGGAACTGTTCGGTGCTCATCAGTTGACCGGCTTTCTCTGAAACAGCGGGAGCCTTGAAGCTCCCGCCCCTCTTTCATCGACTCTTGCGCAGGTCTTCAAAGAAAGGCTTGTCCCCGGCAACCCTGTCCGATGCCTTGGGGGCCTTGACGTGCTCGCTCCCCAAGGTGCTTTCATCGATGTACCAGTAGCAATGGCGTATGGCACGAGTTATGGCCACATACGCCAGACGCAGGACCTCGTCCTGCTGGGCATTGTCGAACGCCTGCGAATCGCCGGCATCACCCAGACCGGCCAGACGATAGACCTGGTTCTTGTAGGGCGACAGCGTCGAGTGCTGGCAATCCCCCAGCAGGAATACCGTATCGGCCTGCAATCCCTTGGAACTGTGATAAGTCAGCATTCTGATTCGCCGTGCCTGCGGTTCCTTGGCCGCATCGGCCTGGATCAGCGATTTCAGTTGCTCGGAAATCATGGCCTTCTCACTGTTCTTCCGATACAGCAACAGGATCGAATCGCCAGCGTTGTAGTGTTCGGTGACACGTTCGGCCAGTTCATTGTCATCGCGGCTCAGCACCGTTACCGGCAGCAGCTCCTGGATAGCACCGCTGGCCCTGGCCTTCTTGCCTGCAATGGCAGGAGCGGCGCGCACGATATGTTCGGCGGCATCGATAATATGCTGATGGCTGCGAAAGTTATCGCTGAGCATGACTTTGGTGGTCGCGGGCGATGAAAACTCCTTGGGAAACTCCATGAAGTAGTACGGCGAGCTGCCCCGCCAGCCATAGATGGACTGCCAGTCGTCCCCCACACACAGCAACGATGAATGCCGGGCCACGCGACCGGCATGCATGGCCGGACCACGGCGTCGGATTTCCCGCAGGCTGGCCCGTATCCAGGACACGATCTGCGGCGAGACATCCTGGAACTCATCGATCATCAGGTGCGCCAGAGGCCTGAGTACCTCATCGCCGACCTGCCGCAGGTTTTCCGGCGATGTTTCGCCAAACAGGGCGAACATCCGGTTGTAGGTCATGATCGGTGGCGTCTGATCCAGCAGATGGTTTTCAAAGGCTTTCCAGAACAGGCTCAGGCCCTCGAAGAAGAACCGGTCCGGGTCATTGCCGGCAAAGCTCATCTCGGCTACGGCACCGGGCACATCAAGGCCCAGGTTTTCGATAAAGCTGGCAGCCATGACAAAACAATCCAGAAGCGGTGCAGCGCTCAACTCACCCTTGACCCGGTAATCGAAACCCGGCCCCGCCACAGCCGACCCAGCCAGAGATTGCAGCACCTTGCCGGCCGCTTCGTAGTTCTCGAACCAGATCAACGGCTTGCGGCAAAAAGCTTGAAACAGTGTGCGCTTGATCACCCATTCGGCCCAGACCGGAAGCTTGGCGCCGGGGCGCTTCATCTGCTGGTCCTCACTGGCGTCGAGCCCCAGCACAACCCAGGCATCCAGCTCGGCGATATAACCGTGGACATGGAAGGCAAAGCCATTGATTTCAATGGTCTGGCGCATGGGCTCGATGCCTTTTACAGGCCAGGCCTTTGCCCGTATCCACAGGTCCTCGATGAGGTCGCACAGTTCTTCATCGCGCTTGGCCGACAGCTCGGTCACGGTGATGCGCTTTTGCACATCCGGGTGATCGCGATCCAGTTCCTTGAGCTGCAGCGCATGACGGTACAGCGGCGCAATCACCTCGCGAAAGCGTTCGCTGCTGGCATACAGGTCGCGATAGCACAGGTTCAATTGCTGACGCTGGGCGTCGTTGATGCGCAGATCGAACGGGTTACTGTCAGCCTCGTCGCCAGAAGCAGACGCAGAGCCCAGATTCTCGAAAGCACGCAGTTGCTCGAAACCCGGCAGACTGCGAACCAGAGGCAGGATTCGCGAATGGAAGGTTCGTACCAGATCCCGGGCCTGCTTGTGATTCAGGCTATGCCCCCACAACGCCATGATCTCGATCAGCTTGCCGATGAAGTCCTTGCGCGATTCGCGGGTGAACGTCACCACAGTCATGGCTTCCAGCTCGAACCCCAGATAGTGATGGAGCAACAGTATGCGCAGCACCAGCGACGTGGACTTGCCCGCCCCTGCGCCTGCAATCACATAGGTGGAGGGCGTATCGCTGAAAATCATTTTCCATTGCGCCGGGCTGGGCTGGGCATGGGGCGGCAGCTTTTGCGCGACATCGGCCTTGATGCGCTTTTTCAACTCCGGGGTCAGCCCAAGACGCCAGTCATCGAACAGATGATCATCGACCTTCGGCCCACGATGCTCGCTGGGGCGGGTATCGCGGATCAGAAGGACATTGCGCCCTTGTTCCAGCCCATCCAGACGGCCTTCGGCGTAGCCCTCGTTCACGCCCTCGATATGCCCGCTCAGAAACCCGTCGGCATGCCCCTGAAACCATGAAGGCCTGTGCTGTGCGCCAAGCCTCGTCAGGCCACGTCCCATCAGGCGTGACAGCAGACGTTTGAACAGCGGCAGGCGCTCGGGCGGACTGAGTTCGATATCCAGGTCGGGAGGAAGAGCAGAAGGCAGATCGTCAGGCACGCAGGCTCCAGAGTGAGAATCGGTGGACGCCTATGGTCGCCGGATTCGCCCGCAAGCTCCAGTGAAATGCTTTCGTTTCAGTGCTTTAGGCGATCAACTGCATGTTGTGCAGTCGATCGCGCCATTAAAAATACGTATTGAAGCTTTCGATGACTTTCAGATCCTCATCGACCAGGCACCCGGAGCGCCACTTGTCGAAGGTCAGGCACGGATGGGAAGAGCCGAAGGAAATGATATCGCCGACTTTCAGCTCACAACCCGGCGCGATGGTCATGAACGCATGTTGATCCATCACTGCCGTAACCTTGCAGGCGCTGACATCATCGCCCTCGCGGGACAGATCACCGACCTTGTAACGCAACAACGGCGTGGGCAGACCTGCATCGTAGGCAATATCGCGCTTGCCCAGGGCGACCACTGCAAAACCCGGCTCAGGCAAGGATTGCACATGAGCCCAGACTTCCATGGCCGGGCGCAACCCTTCGCTCAGGTCGGCGCGGCGATCCAGCACGTTGCACTGCGCTGCTTTATAGATGCCATGGTCATGCACCAGATAGCAGCCAGGACGCAGAACACTGAGAAAACGCTGGCGCACAGCCTGAGCGTCGAAGGCTTCGGCAATCAGGTCATACCAGGCTGAGCCCGAGGCGGTCACGATGGGGCGATCGAGGGCAAAGGCTTGCCTGTCCTGCAACTCGACGGCCAGCCGCACCAGGGACGCGGCAAAGGCTCTGATCCCTTCGGTGGCCCTGTCACCATGGATCACGCCTTCATAGCCTTCGATCCCGGTCAATGCCAAGGCTGGCTGAGCGTCGATCGCCTCCACCAGCGCCAGCACTTCCTGCTCGGTGCGGCAACCGCAGCGCCCGCCGGGTACGCCGTATTCGATCATGACATTCAGCCGCAACCCGCGTGCGGCAAAGAATTCGCCCAATGCCGCTACGTTGTCAGGGTGATCGACCATGCAATGAAAATCGAACAACGGATCGGCCAGCATCTCGGCAATGATTGCCATGTTGGGCGCCCCCACCAACTGATTGGCCATCAATACGCGACGCACACCATGGGCAAAAGCAGCGCGGGTCTGCACCGCAGTGGCCAGGGTCATGCCCCAGGCACCCTCCTCCAATTGGCGACGAAACAAGGCTGGCACCATGCTGGTCTTGCCATGGGGCGCAAGCTCCGCACCGCTGTCAGTGACAAAGGCCTGCATCCAGCGAAGATTGTGCTCAAGCGCCCGATTGTGGATCACCAGAGCCGGCAGACTTACATCACGCAACAAGCTTTGGCCCGGCTCGGCAGCGCCCTTATCGATGACAGCGATAGGCATGGGGGTTTCCTGAGGGTATGAGAGACAAGCTGCAAGAAGCTGCAAGTTTCAAGCCGTAAGCCTCAAGCTTTTAGCTTTTAGCCTACCGCCCCCTCACAGACACGTAGCGATTGCCGCTGCCCTCAGCGCGGAGTGGCTGTCACCTGCTGGTGCATAGAACTCGATGTCGGTGCTCGGCCCCTTGCTGCGCACGTCCGCGAAGTATTTGGCCTCGGTGGTGAAGACCGTAAAGCCGCCGCCGGAGAGTTTGTGCAGGAACACGTCCGAGGACGTTCCGAACATCGCTTCGTTCTGCCAGGAAACCTGGATGCACTGAGCCACGGCCGCATCCTGCTTGTTGCTGGACAGGACCTTGGTCGGCCCGGCCGAACGGGCCGAGTCGGAGGGAGCCGCGCATCCGGCCAGCAGCAATGCGGTCGCGATGATAGAAACCGGAAATTTCATGACATGCCTTCGTCGAAAAAAGCCGATTCTAACACCGCAGCGCATTCTTCAGCCTCAGGCCAACTCGAAAACCACATCCTGAGCGCCTTCCCACAAGGTCTTGACGCCCAGTTTGCGCAGGTTTTCCTTGCCTTCGACGATGGTCAGGAAATGATTGCCCGCCAGTTGGCCCATCTTGCTGGCAAAACAGCAGGAGCCGTAGGCCAGGATGATTTCGGTTTCACTGTACCCGCCCGGATAGAACAGGATGTCGCCTACCGAAGGGTGACTGGTCGCATTCTCGAAGCCGATCGGCTTGTCATCGAGCATGAGTTGGTAATCATCCAGCGGCACCCAGCAACCCTCTCCGCTCCAGCGCACATGAATGAACTTCTGCCGGTAAGGCAGCAACTTCAAAAAGGCTTCAACGGTTTGCGGAGCATCGGGATTGGCCTCGGCCAGAAACTCATAGCCGCCAGCGGTTATTTTTATGATGGTCAAGACAGCGATTCCTGTTTACGAAGGGATTCTGTGGATATCAGGTTACGGAGTACCGTTTCTGCCATACAGCAAATAACCGGGACGCTCGCTCAGACGCTCGTAGTAAGCAGCGACGGCAGGAAAATCGGGATGCTCCAGCGGCGTTTCGAACCATCGGTTGACCGATAGACCAATCGGGATATCGGCAAGGGTAAACGACTTGCCGGCCACATAAGCGCCCGTCAGCTCAAGCTGGCGATCCAGTATCTGCATATGCCTGGACCAACTGGCGCATGAGGCCTTCAGCGAGTCAGGATCCTGGAATTCGGCCGAGCGCCTGACCAGCGACATGAACGCATAGGTCCAGGACTTGTTGAGGTCGGTGGCCTGCCAGTCTATCCACTGATCTATCCGGGCTCTGGCTCTGGGCTGTGACGGGTAGAAACCTTCGTCCGGGTGAGCGGCAGCCAGATAGCGAATGATGGTGTTGGACTCCCACAAGACAAAGTCGTCTTCCAGAATCACAGGCACCATGGCATTGGGGTTCAAGGACATGAACTCGGGCGTATCCGTTGCCCGAAAACCGCTCCCCCAGTCTTCCCGTTCAAAAGACCGCTCTGTTTCGGTGCATGCCCACAGTACTTTTCTTACATTGATTGACGATGCCTTGCCGAGTATTCGCAGCATTTCAGCCTCATTGCCTCATGACACAAGCCTGCGAACATATCAGTTGCCGCTTCGCCACGACACTGGGGAGTGGGGCCCGGGTGAATCAATGCTGAAAAAGATGCTCCTTGGCTGCCTTGATACGTCTTGCCCGCTCCTTTAGAAGGTTATCCGCCAGATCGGCTGCGGCCTCGACCGCCGGCTCTGCGGACTCACCCCTGGCAATCAATGCACTGAGCGCGGCAGAGGCATACAGATCCCATGCCTGGATATCGTCATTAAAGAGCGGTGGTTTGCTCGACATTGGACTACTCCTGAATGCAAGGAGCAGGAAGGGATATCTGGCTCCTAGTGGCAAAAAGCTTAGGCTGCACGATGGAATTCGCCATTGACAGAGATCAGAGTGGATTCGACTCCCGATAATCGGTACACGCTCTTTACAGATACAGGCTTAATGGGCCGATGCGGCTTGCGCGGCTTTTGTAAAAAACGGATCTGTTAGGCATAGCGATCTCCGGTCGTATGAAGGTTCGGCAATCCGGGAAGGCAGCTTACCTGTGGCTCGAACAATCGTCCCACACCACTCTTGCTGCCTCCCTATGACAGCAAAGATATCTAGAGCTGCTTTTTCGTCTCAAGGGTAATTGCCTGGAGGCCGGACTCAGTGATTTCTTTCCAGTCGGACTCGGTCGCAGCCTGCATGTTTTCGCTCTTGCGAGTGACCACATCCATATCCGGAGCACCTGCGGTTTCGATTCTAAGGTGGGATTTGTTGTTGACCGCAATCGATAGGAAGCCTGGGGAAAACCATGACCAGAACTCCACGATATGAACGTTTACAGCAGTGGCATCCTTGGCACTCTTGTCAGTCACGACCTCATAACCTGCACTCTTGTAGGCATCAGAGACGGCCTGGTTCACCAATTGGGACACCGTGCGCCCAGAGGGAAGCACTACATCGCCCATCGCCATTCCATAACCGTTACGCTTGCGGCCAACAGCACGCTCAGTAATGGATTTGTCGGCGATTTCATCGTCTTTCAGCGACGGGATATCAGCACTGCGCGGATTGATTTTGAAAACACGATCATCGATGGAACTGATCAGAACCTTCTTGCCGTTGGCTGGCGTCGTTTTCTGAGCGGTATCGAGGGGAGCAAACTTCACATCGACTTCCGAGCGCCCCATTGCACAGCCCGTCAGCAAACCCAGTGCAACTACCATTGCTGCTATCCGAAAACCCATCGCTACACCTACTCCTTTTCGCCGTCATTGGCCTGACCGAATATCGGTCGGGGAAATTCTAAGCGAAATCAGTCAGAAGCGATGCCAAAAAAAACCAAAATGCCATCATCAATTTTCCTCCGAAACTGCACTCATGTTGCAGCCGCAGCAAGATAGCCATGCATTCATTACCCGCCACCGTACAACTAGCATCCCACCTATGCGACAATGCGCGCCAAAGTCTGGCATGAACCCCGCATTCATATTCCGGCAACCCGCCCATGGCAGGCTGGTTGCTATCGACGTATGCCTCGCTGGAACCACTCAAGCTCCGACTGGAGCGAGCCGCCCTGCGGGGTACGGCTCACATCGGCATTTCCCAAGTTATTGATAGGTAAGGCAATTGATCTCCACCGCTAACATCACCATGCAATTCGGCCCCAAACCCTTGTTCGAGAATGTCTCGGTCAAGTTTGGTGCCGGTAACCGTTACGGCCTGATCGGCGCCAACGGCTGCGGCAAATCCACGTTCATGAAGATTCTGGGCGGTGACCTGGAGCCTTCGGGTGGGCAGGTGATGCTGGAGCCGAATGTTCGCCTGGGTAAATTGCGCCAGGATCAATTCGCCTACGAAGAATTCACCGTTCTGGACACCGTGATCATGGGTCACGAAGAGCTGTGGAAGGTCAAGGCCGAGCGCGACCGTATCTATTCGCTGCCGGAAATGACCGAAGAAGACGGCATGGCTGTTGCCGAATTGGAAACCGAATTCGCGGAAATGGACGGTTACACCGCCGAGTCCCGCGCTGGCGAGCTGTTGCTGGGCCTGGGTATCGGCATCGAGCAGCACAATGGTCCGATGAGCGAGGTTTCGCCGGGCTGGAAACTGCGTGTCCTGCTGGCTCAGGCGCTGTTTTCCGATCCTGAAGTGCTGTTGCTCGACGAACCGACCAACCACCTGGACATCAACACCATTCGCTGGCTGGAAAACATCCTGACTCAGCGTAACAGCCTGATGATCATCATCTCCCACGACCGTCACTTCCTGAACAGCGTGTGCACCCACATGGCTGACCTGGACTACGGCGAGTTGCGCCTGTTCCCGGGCAACTACGACGAGTACATGACCGCGGCGACCCAGTCCCGCGAGCAGTTGCTGGCCGACAACGCCAAGAAGAAAGCCCAGATTTCCGAGCTGCAATCGTTCGTCAGCCGTTTCTCGGCCAACGCCTCGAAAGCCAAGCAGGCCACTTCCCGCGCCAAGCAGATCGACAAGATCCAGCTGGCCGAAGTCAAACCATCCAGCCGTGTCAGCCCGTTCATCCGCTTCGAGCAGACCAAGAAGCTGCATCGCCAGGCCGTCACGGTCGAGCGCATGGCCAAGGGGTTCGATGGCACTACACTGTTCAAGGATTTCAGCTTCACGGTAGAAGCCGGCGAGCGCGTGGCGATCATCGGCCCGAACGGGATCGGCAAGACCACCCTGCTGCGTACCCTGGTCAACGACCTGACACCGGATGCCGGTTCGATCAAATGGACCGACTCGGCGGAAATCGGCTACTACGCCCAGGACCACGCCCACGACTTCGAAGACGACTGCACCCTGTTCGACTGGATGGGTCAGTGGACCCAGGGTGGCGAGCAGCTGGTGCGTGGCACACTGGGCCGCATGCTGTTCTCCAACGACGAGATCCTCAAGTCGGTCAAGGTCATTTCCGGTGGTGAGCAAGGCCGCATGCTGTTCGGCAAGCTGATCCTGCAAAAGCCGAACGTACTGGTGATGGACGAACCGACCAACCACCTGGATATGGAATCCATCGAAGCCCTGAACCTGGCGCTGGAAAACTACCCGGGCACGCTGATCTTCGTCAGCCACGACCGTGAGTTCGTATCCTCGCTGGCCACCCGCATCATCGAACTCAGCCCGAGCGGCGTGATCGACTTCAGCGGCACCTACGATGACTACCTGCGCAGCCAGGGTGTGGTGATCTAAAAACGCCTGTCGCGAATGAGTCCGCTCCTTGAAGCGGATTCATTCGCGAACACGGTCTTACGTACCAGACTGCTCCAGCATCTCGATCCACAGTGCACCTTTACCCGACGGTGCTTCGCCGACCCGCTTCAAGGCGCCCTCTGCGCCAATCGAATAACTGCCCACCACCTCGCTCTTCTCTCCCGTCACCAGCAACCAGTGCCCATCGGGTGAGACTGCGATATTGCGTGGCTGCTTCTCCTGGACCGGGTAGTTCTCAAGGTAGGTCAGCTTGCCGCTCGCAGGTTCTACCTTGAAGACCGATACGCTGCTGGACGTACGCTCGCTGATAAACAGCAGCTTGCCATCCGGCGCAATGCGGATATCGGCCGCCCAGATGCGCGGTGTCGGATCGTCCTTGAGGTCGTTGTTGCGCGCATCGCGCACTTCGCCATGAGCAAGCTTCAGACGTTCCGGGATACCGGCAGCCTGAGTCACCTGAGTCAGCGCACCGGTCTTGTCGTCAATCGAAAAGCCGGTCACGGTGCCGCTCATCTCTCCCACCACATACAGAAATTTGCCGTCCGGCGAGAAAGCCAGATGGCGTGGACCGGTCTTGTCTGCGACGGTCACGTAACCCGTTCCGATGGGGACAAGTGTGCCGTCCTTTTCCAGGCGGTATTGCAGGACGTGATCGACGCCCAGGTTACCGGCGTACACGAAGCGGTTGCTCGGGTCTGTGCGTACCGAGTGTGCATGCAGTCCGGTCTTGTAGGTCTGAATGTTGTCGCCCGGACGTTGCTGGGCATCGATGGGCTGGACACTCAACAAGTCGCCACCATAGGACGCCCCCAGCAGGAATCGACCACTGCGATCAGTGGACAGGTAAGCCAGGCTCTCGGCCAGCGGCCCTTGGGATATCTGCTTGAGATGCCCGGTTCCAGGATCGATGCCAAAGCCGATCACCTGATAAGGTTTGATGCGCAAGGCAGCGAACAGTGTCTTGCCATCCGGGGAAAGTGCCATGGGATTGACCTGATCGCCCGCCTTGGTCTGCTCGACCAGGCTCAGTGCTCCACTTTTCGCATCAAGCCGGTATTGGGAAATGAGCCCGTCCGCAGGACTGGAGATGTAAGCGAAAGTCGCTGCGTGAGCAGACAGACCGAACGAGCAGGAAACCGCAGCCGCCAACAGGAGATTTCTTTTCATGCCGCACCTTTTGTTATTGTGTTTGTGGTCAGTCATCCTATGACTAGTGATGAATAACAGCAATACACCCAATACGATTGTTAGCAAGCTTTCATTTATGCCGTTACCGGGCCATGATGACTGCATTCCATCCGCCTGCCAGCGAACGAGTCCGATGCCTGCCGCCTCAAGTCAAAAACCTTCAGCGCAGCCCAGTTCAATGACGATCACGCTGCAAATCGTTTCCATCGTTTTCTATACCTTCATCGCCTTTCTGTGCATCGGTCTGCCGATTGCAGTGCTCCCCGGTTATGTGCATGACCAGTTGGGTTTCAGCGCGGTGGTCGCCGGGCTGACTATCGGCTCGCAATACCTGGCCACCCTGCTCAGCCGCCCTTTTGCCGGCCGGGTCACGGACAATATGGGCAGCAAGCGCGCCATCGTTCTGGGTCTGTGCGGAATAGCCATCAGTGGCGTCATGACGCTGGCCGCCACGCTGCTGGAAAGCATCCCGTTAGCCAGTCTGTGGATTCTGATCCTTGCGCGCCTGTTTCTGGGCGTCTCTCAGGGCATGATCGGGGTCGGCACCATCAGTTGGTGTATTGGCAAGGTCGGCGCAGAACATACGGCACGCTCGATTTCCTGGAATGGCATCGCGTCCTATGGCGCCATTGCCATCGGTGCGCCACTTGGGGTGGTGGTGATTGATCACACAGGCTTCAACAGCCTGGGCATTGCCTTGATCCTCATGGCGGCACTGGCATTGGCGATGATCCGCAAGAAGCCGTCGGTGCCGGTGATTGCCGGCGAGCGCCTGCCCTACTGGTCGGTGTTCGGGCGCATAGCGCCCTATGGCCTGGGCCTGACACTTTCGTCCATCGGTTACGGCACCCTGACGACCTTTATCACCCTGTTCTATATCAGCCGTGGCTGGGAAGGTGCTGCCTGGTGTCTGAGCATGTTCGGCGTATGTTTCATTCTTGCCCGCCTGCTTTTCATCGGCGCCATCAACCGCCTGGGCGGCTTCAATGCCGCAATGCTGTGCATGGCGGTGGAAACCATCGGGCTGGTGATGCTCTGGCTTTCGCCCAATACCGGTTTTGCTCTGGCGGGTGCGGGCCTGACCGGCCTGGGGCTGTCGCTGGTATATCCGGCATTGGGCGTGGAGGCCATCAAGCAAGTCCCCACCACCAGTCGTGGCGCAGGCTTGAGCGCCTATGCAGTGTTCTTCGACCTGGCTCTGGCGATTGCCGGCCCGGTGATGGGCTTCATTGCTCTGGGTCAGGGCTATGGCTGGATTTTCTTTTATGCCGCGTTGCTGTCGATCATCGCCCTGGCGCTGACGTTCTGGTTATCACGTCGCCCCTGAACGAGCCTCTGAGCCTGCCTGCGTTCAAAACCCGCTCCCGCTTGTCGGTCAACTATTTGACGTCAATTAAAATCAGATCTTGACTTAGCTCTGTTAGCCATTGATCAGGCTGAAAAAACCCTTCATGGACGTCCCTTGCGTGGTGGACAGGCCAGTAACGGAACCATGAACAGCCTCCCTGACCACGTGTTCAGAGAGAGCTGTCATGAGAATCGACTACCCGTGTGTTCTGCGTTATCCCCTGCGAATCCTGCCTCTGGCTGTAATGACTTCCATCTCACCCTACGCCCATGGAGACTGCGATCTCATTGCAACCCTCGGCAATGATGTACAAGTCTGTGACAGTGGTAGCAGCGGCTCCCTGACCAGACCGGCTGGCAATAACACGCTGATCTTTCCAGCAGGAGGTACGGGTTCGATCAACGGCAGCGTCACCTATGGACCGGGAAGCGACAGGATCGAGATGAATTCCGGCAGTATCACCGGAAACTTCAATCAGGGAGCCGGGGCGGATCAGTTTCGCATCACCGCAGGAAACATTACGGGCGATGTCAATCAGGGTGCCGATCGCGATAACTTTTTCATGAGTGGCGGCACACTGCGTTCGCTGACTCAGGGCGACGGTCTGGACAATTTCGTGATGAACGGGGGCACGATCAGCAACGCCTTCGAGGATGGCGATCAAGCCAGAATGACCGGTGGCACCATTGGCCGCGTGGACATGAAGCTGGATGACAATACCTTCGACATGTCGGGCGGGACCATCGTCAATAATCTGGTAGCGGGCTTTGGCCGCGATACCATCATCCTGTCGGGCGGCAGTATCGGCGGGGTCGTCAGCATCAGTGGTGGCAATGATCGGGTAACCGTCAGTGGCGGAGAGATTCGCGGCGGGATACGCACCAGTTTTGGCAACGACAGCTTCACCTGGCTCAATGGCGGCTATATACGTGGCACTGTGTTGATGGAAGGCGATGACGATACTGCAATATTGAGCAATCTCAATGAAACCTACCTTGCCCCCAACCCCCAACTCAATGGCGGGCCGGGTACCGATCTACTGACCTTCGATACAACCACCTCCGCAAAACCCGAACGCTATACCAACTGGGAAACGGTCAATCTGAACAACGGTTCACGACTGGACCTGGCAGGCATTTTCACACTGGGAGACAACACCAGCGGAACCGGGGTCATGAATGTAGATGCCAGCAGCACCCTGACATCCGTATCGGGCAGTATTTCACCCTTTACCAGCAGCGGCCTGGTCACACTCAATAATGCCGGCACTCTGGATATGAGCAGTGGCAGTAACAGCACCACTGACACACTGACGGTCAATGGCAATTACGTGGGCAGCAATGGGCAACTGCTGCTGCAATCGGTGCTGGGCGGTGACAACTCGCCCAGTGACAAGCTGGTGGTTGCCCGGGGAGCGATAAGCGGTACGACTCAGATTGCAGTCAACAATCTGGGAGGCAGCGGTGCCTTGACCCTGCAGAACGGGATCGAGGTGGTACAGGCTGCCAATGGCGCAACCAGCGATAACTCGGCCTTCTCCCTGAAAAACTCATTGTCGGTCGGTGCCTATCAGTACTACCTGTTCAAGGGCGGTGCTACTGCAGGCTCGGAGAACAGCTGGTTTCTGCGCTCTTCGGTGGTTTCCGTACCTCTGACGGCCACTCCCGCGCCAGAAGAACCTGCCGCAGAGCCTCCCACTCCGACGCCACCTTCGCCACCCGCACCTCCTGCTCCGCCCACACCCATGCCACCTCCAACACCTCCTGTAGCCCCGGCACCGACGCCAGTACCCACACCACCAACCGTACAATCGGCCATCACACAGCCCGTTCCGGCCCCAGGCACCCCGCCGCTTCCCGAGCCGGTGCGTGGCGCTGCGCCGGTTCCCCTGTACCGCCTGGAAGTACCGAATTACGCAGTCGTGACGCCTGCGGTCACAACACTGGCACTGTCTTCCCTGGGCACCTTCCATGAGCGCCAGGGCGACCAAAACCTGCTGAACGAAACCGGCGCCTTTCCTGCCGGCTGGGCACGCCTGTTCGGCAATGACTTCAGGCAGGACTGGTCGGGTACCGTAGCCCCGAGCCTGGATGCATCGCTCAAGGGCTATCAGATCGGCCACGACCTGCTGGCGCTGCAAACCGAGGATGGACGCACCCAGCGGGTCGGCCTGTTCGTGGCTCACACGCGCCTGGACGGTCACGTCAAAGGCTTTGCCGAAGGCTTCAAGGATCGCCGTACCGGCAAGCTGAAAATCCAGGGCGACAGCCTGGGTCTCTACTGGACCCTGATCGATCCGAACGGCTGGTATGTAGATGCAGTAGCGATGGGTACTCGGTTAGATGGCTACACCCGCTCGCAACGGGGAATTCGCATGGACACGGAAGGTGATGCCCTGAGTCTTTCCGTCGAGGCCGGTTATCCCATTACGCTGAACCAGGACTGGGTCATCGAGCCTCAGGCACAAGTGATCCACCAGCGTATCGATCTCGATAGCCAGAACGATGGCATTTCACATGTCGCCTTCGACTCACAGCCTTACACCAGCGCACGTCTTGGCGGGCGACTTGAAGGGCGCTATCAGGTGCGCGGCATTCCATTCGAGCCGTTCTTGCAGGGCAACCTGTGGCACACCTTTGACGGTTCGGACACCCTGACCTTCGATTACAGCGACCGGATCAAGACTGAACACAAGTCCACCAGGGCGGATGTGGGAGTCGGGCTGACAGCCAGAGTGTCCCGTGAGATCAGTCTGTACCTCGGTGCCGATTACAGCAGCAATCTGGATGGCAATGACCTGGAAGGTCTGCGGGGGAATCTGGGGGTCAGAGTGAGCTGGTAGGCACCAGGGTTCCGGGGAAGACAGCCCAGCAAGCTGCCTCCCCCAAATGGACGCACCATTATCCGGGCCCTACTCCTCTGCTTTTTTAGGCTTGAGAATCAACACCGCCAACGGCGGCAGGCTCAATGACACGGAAGCCGGCATCCCGTGGCTCGGGCTGTCTTCGGTATGCACACCGCCGCCATTGCCCAGGTTAGAACCGGCGTAGGTTTCGGCATCACTGTTGAGCAGTTCGACCCAGGTTCCGGTAAAAGGCACGCCAATCCGGTAATTCTCACGAGGCACCGGCGTCATGTTGGCAACCACCAGCAGCGGCTCACCTTCCCTGCTCCAGCGCAACCAGGCAAACACACTGTTGGCCGCATCGTCACCGATCAGCCACTGGAAGCCCATGGGCTCGGCATCGCGCTCGTGCAGGGCCTTTTCCTGGCGGTACAGACGATTGAGGTCCGTTACCAGCTTTTTCACGCCGATATGCTCGGCATATTGCAGCAGGTACCAGTCCAGTTGCTCGTCGTGATTCCACTCGCGCCACTGACCGAATTCGCAGCCCATGAACAGCAGTTTCTTGCCCGGATGCGTCCACATGAACGTCAGGTAGGCACGCAAGTTGGCGAATTTCTGCCAGCGATCACCGGGCATCTTGTCGATCAGCGAGCGCTTGCCGTGAACCACTTCGTCGTGGGAAATCGGCAGGATAAAACGCTCCGACCAGGCGTAAACCAGACCGAAACTCAGTTCGTTATGGTGATGGGCGCGGTGGACCGGATCCTGCTGCATGTAATGCAAGGAGTCATGCATCCAGCCCATGTTCCACTTGTAGGAGAAGCCCAGTCCGCCTTGTTGGGTATTCTGGGTCACCCCCGGCCAGGCCGTGGACTCCTCGGCAATCACCATGGTGCCCGGCGCCTCGATAGCGACCACATCATTGAGGTGTCGCAGGAAATCGATGGCTTCGAGGTTTTCACGACCACCAAAGCGATTCGGCACCCACTCGCCAGCCTTGCGCGAGTAGTCGCGATACAGCATCGACGCCACGGCATCCACCCTCAGGCCGTCGATATGGAAGTGCTTGAGCCAGTGCAGCGCCGAAGCCAGCATGAAGCCATGCACCTCGGTACGGCCAAGGTTGTAGATCAGGGTGTCCCAATCCTGGTGAAAGCCTTCCTGAGGATTGCCATATTCATACAACGCCGTTCCGTCAAACTGGGCCAGGCCATGGGTATCGGTCGGGAAATGCGCCGGTACCCAGTCCAGAATCACGCCGATTTCGGCCTGATGGCAGGCGTTGACAAAGAATGCGAAGTCCTCGGGCGAGCCATAACGCGCCGTAGGAGCGAATTGTGCCAGCAGTTGATATCCCCACGAGCCGCCGAAAGGATGCTCCATGATCGGCATCAGCTCGATATGAGTGAACCCCAGCTCCTTGACGTAAGGGATCAGCCTGTCGGCCAGTTCGCGCCAGTTGTACTGACGCCATTGGCTGCCGTCCTCGTTCTGCTCCATCTGCCAGGATCCGGCATGCAGCTCATAGATCGACAGTGGCGCCGCATGGGTGTGACGATCACCACGGGACTGCAGCCAGTCGTGGTCCTGCCAGTCGAACTGCAGGGGCCTGGCGACCTTTGATGCCGTATCGGGCGGCAAAGTGGTCGCCAGCGCCACCGGGTCGCATTTGAGGGGGAGAATGCCTTGGCTGCCCAGAATCTCGTACTTGTAGATCTCGCCGGCCTGCAACCGAGGCACGAAGATTTCCCAGACTCCGGATGGATGACGAAGCCGCATCGGATGCCGACGCCCGTCCCAGTTGTTGAAGCTGCCTACCACCGAAACCCGGCGGGCATTGGGTGCCCAGACCGCAAACCGCACGCCATCGATGCCCCCGACATTGGTGAGCTGTGCCCCCAGGCAACTGCTCAGGTCGCGATGATTGCCTTCGGCAAACAGGTACAGGTCCATTTCACCCAGCAGCGGACCGAAGCTGTAGGGATCTTCAGTAACCTGCTCACCGCCTGCCCAGTTTATTTTCAACAGATAGGGCTGCATCTGTTCGAAATGCCCGACGAAGAAACCCGGCACGTCACTCATTGTCAGTTCGCCCAGATCCCGGCCATCGTCCTGGGCAAGCACCCGGACACTCAGAGCACCCGGCAGATAGGCGCGAATGAACTGCCCGTGCGAGCCATCTCCATGCGGCCCCAGAATGGAAAAGGGATCTCTGTGCTCTGCACGGATCAACGCATCCATATCGACGGCTGCGGGCATTGGTTGGCGGCCCGTGCCGATTTTGTCAGGCAAATTCATTTGGTCTCTCCATCGGATAATTCCAGCAACCCACGCAAGCCTTGCAAAGGCACGGCCAACCAACTCGGACGATTCTCGGCTTCGTAGATCACTTCATAAGCAGCTTTTTCCAGGGTGAACAACTCCAGCGCGGCGCTCTCCCCTGTCTTGTCTTTCCATTCATGGGCCAGACCGGCGGTTGCCTTGCGATAACCGTCCAGAAAAGACTCGCGAGCCTGAACCAGATAGGTTTCTGCCACAGACTGCCGGGCCACGCCAGCCTCTTCGGAAGTGTCCACGCTCTGTGCGCTGCGCACGGCCATGGCGGCAGCGTAGTCGAAAGAGCGCAAGACACCGCTGACGTCCTTGAACGGACTGTGCTTGGCGCGCCGCTCTGACAGGCTACGGGCAGGTTCACCCTCGAAGTCGATCAGATAGGCATCGCCCTTGACCACCAGCACCTGGCCCAGATGCAGGTCACCGTGGACACGCATGCGCAAACCGCCCACCGAGCGCCCGGCCAGATCCTGTACATGACTCAGGATCGATTTGCGCCGGGCAATCAGATCGTCGACCAGTTGCCGATCATCCGGCTCCAGAGAGTCCTTGCGTTGATCGAGCAACTGCAGAGCACGATCCAGCTGTGCGCCTATGCTCTTCGCCGACGCCTCGGCGTCCTTGACGCTGGTGACTTGCACCGCGAAATCCGGGTTATCGGTGGGAGCTGCCAGAACCTGGTGCATTTCCCCCAGCCGTTGCCCCAGATAGCGGGAGAAATCCGCCAGCTCCAGCAAGGCGTTGTAATGCTGCTCCTGCTCGGACACGCCATGAGCCAGGGCATCGCGCACCGCACGCTCAAGATTGTTCTGGGTCCATTCCCAGGCATCGCCCTGATTGCTCAGGTAGCCTTGGGCAATCATCAGCAGGTGCGGCTGCCCGTCATTGCCGATCCTCGTCACGGCCCCCAGCAGAGGCGAAATGTTCCGGTAACCGGCATTGGTCAGGTAAGCCCCCATTTCCAGCTCAGGGTGAGTACCGGCACTGACCTTGCGGATCATCTTGAGTACCAGACTGCTGCCCACTACCACCGAGCTGTTGGACTGCTCGGCGGAGAGGTAGCGCACCTCAGACGCATCGCCGAGCCCCAGTGGCGCCAGCTGCGAGGTATGCTCGAAGCGCAACTCGCCTTCGCTGCTGGGCAGTACGGTCTGATCCTGCATGCCCTGAATCACCGCCCGGATAAAGGTTTCCAGCGTGAAGGCATCGGTAATCAGACCCACCTGTCGACCGCGTCGTACACGGGCCAGTGCCAGTTGCTGAGGCAAGGCACTGCTGATGTCGTCTTCGGCCAGCAGCCCGAAAGGCAATTGATAACGCTCGGGCTGGCCACCGGCCGTAACCTCGATCTCACTGAGCAGGACCGGGTGCGCCGGGTCGCCAAAGCGCACGGCATAGGCGATGTGAACATCGTCGATGGCCTTGTCCTTGCCCGCAAACCAGCGGCGCTTGGGCAGATAGACTGCCAGGGATGTGTTTTCCATCGTGCCGCGCAACGGCTCGTCGAGCAGTTCCTCAAGACGCTTCTTGAGTACCAGCGTGGGGAAGTCCGGCATGCTTTGCGCAGGTTCCACGTGCCAACTGGGCATTTGATTCTCCGGGGCGAGAAGAAACCAGTAAAAACCATAAGGTGGCAGCGTCAGCAGATAACTCAGTTGTCCGATCGGCGGGAAGGCACTGCCGCCGAGCATTTCCACCGGAACGGTGCCCGCATGGGCCGACAGCTCCAGTTCGGCCGCCTGGGCGGCACTGGATACGTTGGCTACGCACAAAATGATCTCGTTGTGTCCATCCGACCCCGTGTATTCGCGAATGTAGGCCAGGATGCGACGATTGGACGGCGACAGCATTTTCAGGGTGCCGCGCCCGAAGGCCTTCTGCTGCTTGCGTACGGCCAGCATGCGGCGATTCCAGTTCAGCAGCGAGTGCGGGTCTTTATCCTGGCTTTCGACGTTGACCGACTGATAGCCGTACAACGGATCCATGAGCGGCGGCAACACCAGACTGGCCGGATCGGCCCGCGAGAAACCGCCATTGCGGTCGATGGACCACTGCATCGGCGTGCGTACCCCGTCACGATCCCCCAGATAGATGTTGTCGCCCATGCCGATCTCATCACCGTAATACAGCGTCGGTGTACCCGGCATGGACAGCAGCATGCTGTTGAGCAGTTCGACCCGACGCCGGTCACGCTCCACCAGCGGAGCCAGACGCCGACGGATACCCAGGTTGATACGGGCGCGCTTGTCGGCCGCGTAGTAATTCCACAGGTAGTCCCGCTCGCGGTCGGTAACCATTTCCAGGGTCAATTCATCGTGATTGCGCAGAAAGATCGCCCACTGGCAGTTGGCCGGAATTTCCGGTGTCTGGCGCAGAATGTCAGTGATCGGAAAACGATCCTCCTGGGCCAGCGCCATATACATGCGTGGCATCAGCGGAAAGTGAAACGCCATATGGCATTCATCGCCATCCGGGCCATGGGTGTCACCGAAATACAGTTGCGTATCTTCCGGCCATTGATTGGCCTCGGCCAGCAGCATGCGATCCGGATAGTGGGCATCGATCTCGGCGCGGATACGTTTGAGAACCTGATGCGTCTCGGGCAGGTTTTCGTTATTGGTGCCGTCCCGCTCGATCAGATAAGGAATGGCATCCAGCCGCAGGCCGTCGACGCCCAGATCCAGCCAGAAACGCATCACGTCCAGTACCGCTTCCATGACCTGGGGATTGTCGAAGTTCAGATCCGGCTGGTGGGAGTAGAAACGATGCCAGAAGTACTGACCGGCCACCGGGTCCCAGGTCCAGTTGGATTTTTCCGTATCCAGGAAGATGATCCGCGTGCCTTCGTACTTCTGATCCGTGTCGGACCATACATAAAAGTCGCGGGCCTTGGAGCCGGGCTTCGAATGCCGCGCCTTCTGGAACCACGGGTGCTGGTCCGAGGTGTGATTGATGACCAGTTCGCTGATGACCCGCAAGCCGCGCTTGTGGGCCTGAGCGATAAACCTCCTGGCATCGGCCATGGTCCCGTAATCGCTGTGCACATCGCGATATTCGGAAATGTCGTAGCCATCGTCACGCCGTGGCGAGGGATAGAACGGCAGCAGCCAGATGGTATTGACCCCCAGCTCGGCAATGTAATCGAGCTTGTCGATCAGGCCGGCAAAGTCCCCGATGCCATCATTGTTGGAATCGAAGAACGACTTGACGTGAACCTGATAGATCACCGCGTCCTTGTACCAGAGCGGGTCATTGATGAATGTGGCGTTAGTAGCTTTCTTCTTCGCCATTACGGGCTCCTGCCTGTTCAATTCGCGGCCTGGATACGCCAGATACCAAATGGCTGATACGAAGGGTCGATCCGCATCCACTGAATCTTGCCGTACCAGGTCCAGCGATGCCCGGTCATCAGGTCTTCGCCCGAGGTTGCAGCATCGTCGGGCAGTCCCATGTCCCAGAGCGGCAACTCGAAATGCGCCTCCTGGGCATTGAACGGATCGAGGCTGACGGCGACCAGAATGAAGTTGCTGCCATCGTCCGAGCGCTTGCCGAAATACAGAATGTTGTCGTTCCAGGCTGCATACAGCTTCAGGCCCAGATGCGTCTGCAACGCCGGATTCTGCCTGCGAATGCGATTGAGCTGAGCGATCTCGGCAATGATATTGCCCGGTGCCGTGAAGTCCCGGACCCGGATCTCATATTTCTCGGAGTCCAGATATTCTTCCTTGCCGGGAATGGGAGCCGACTCGCACAGCTCGAACCCTGAATACATACCCCAAAGGCCCGAACCCATGGTCGCCAGCGCAGCACGGATCAGAAAACCCGCACGCCCCGACTCATGAAGGAAATACGGGTTGATGTCCGGCGTATTGACGAAGAAGTTGGGTCGGTAGCAATGGCGCAAAGGTGCCTGATTGAGCTGGGTAAAGTACTCGGACAGTTCGGCCTTGGTATTGCGCCAGGTGAAATAGGTATAGCTCTGGGAGTAACCGACCTTGCCCAGCCGCGCCATCATCGCGGGCTTGGTAAAGGCCTCGGCCAGAAACATCACATCGGGATGCTGACGGCGAATGTCATCGATCATCCACTGCCAGAACGGCAGGGGCTTGGTGTGGGGGTTATCGACCCGAAAGATCTTCACGCCCTCCTCGACCCAGCCCAGCACAATGTCCCGCAATTCCAGCCACAGGCTGGGAATCGCATCGGCTGCGTAGAAGTCGACGTTGACGATGTCCTGATATTTCTTCGGCGGGTTTTCCGCATAGCGGATAGTGCCGTCCGGGCGCCAGGAGAACCAGCCCGGATGCTGCTTGAGCCAAGGGTGATCCTGGGAGCACTGAATGGCGAAATCCAGAGCGATTTCCAGACCGTGCTCTGCGGCTGCGGCCACCAGATTCCGGAAATCCTCAAGGGTACCCAGTTGCGGGTGAATCGCCTCGTGCCCGCCGTCTTCACTGCCAATGGCATAAGGGCTGCCGGGATCGTCCGGACCTGCGGTCAGCGAGTTGTTGGGGCCTTTGCGATGGGCGCGGCCAATGGGGTGGATTGGCGGGAAATACAGTACATCGAAACCCATGTCCCGAATCATCGGCAGACGCGAGTGCACATCATTGAAAGTGCCATGCCGCGCGGGGTCATCGGTGATCGAACGGGGAAACAGCTCATACCAGCTGGCGAACTGCGCCAGCTGCCGCTCCACATCCAGCGGGAATTCGATGCTGCGACTCAGAAATGCGCGGTTATCTGCCTGGACCATCAAGGCCGAGGTTTCACTGTGCAAGAGCAATGCGACCCGAGCATCGGAGTCGATCTGGCCAAGACGTTCGAGAACGCTTTCGATCTGCTGACGCAACGCTCCCTGACTGCGCTCGGCCGCATGCAACAGATGCAGGCGCCCTTCCTCCAGCTCCAGCCCGATCGGCACTCCGGCTGCGAACTTTTTCTCCAGTTCGTAGCGATAGCTGGCGTACTGATCGATCCAGGCTTCCAGACGAAACACATAACGGTCGACAGATGTCGGGGTGAATTCACCGATCCAACTGTCATTACCCAGATCGCGCATCGGGGCATCCTGCCAATTCTCTTCACCATCGGCACGCCAACAGACACGCACCGCCAGCTTGTCATGCCCGTCGGCAAACACCTTGCTGGTCACCGTGACCTTCTGCCCGGCAATGCCCTTCACGGCAAACAACCCGCCATCGATTACCGGCATGGTGTCTTCGATCACTATGCGCGGTAATTGCAGGGCTTGGGTCAGGGTCAAGGGACGGGTTGGGTGTGGAACATCAGAGGCCAGAGAATCCGGGCCGTATGGCTGATCAGCAGTCACATTCATCGAGCATCACTCCTCACGCCCCTGGGACGCTCCTGTGCAATCCATGCAGAAAAAGGTTTTGTATCGATGCGGTGCGGACAGGAAAGACAGTCCTGATTCGTCTGAATCTGCCGCATGGTTTTCCGAGCCGCCTGCACAGGCAAAGTTCAAAAAGTTTGAGAGCGAGCCTCAGCGTAGACGAATCTGTCAGCTCAGGGTCGGGCCATTCCACAGCGCAAAACATGTGAGTAACCACGGGGAGAAACATCCGGATGACCGTTTGTCGGCTTTTTGAGAGAGGCCTTTCAAGAACACAGAGTTGGATCGGTGGGAAACAGCGTGGAGATGGATGAGTCTGGTCATCTCAAAACAAAACAGTCTGAATTCGAAATCACCCTCGGCTGTCAAACAGCACGACCACCCATTATCTGGTACCGAGGTGAACATCATGAATATCCCCATTCCTGCCGAAACACCGGACCCGAATATCGATAACCCCACCTTGCCCGTACCTCCGCCCGCCGAAGAGCCGCCACCGACCATGCCACCGGTGATTCAGCCACCGGCCGGCGATCCACCGGCACAAGAACCTCCGGTCGTTCTGGATGATCTGCCGCAATGAGCAGGACCTGGAGCGTGTGAGCCGTTATAAACGGCTTGCATGCTTCTTGCCGCGAACCCTGACCCTGATCAATGCCCAGAGCCTGAATGTCTGAGAGTTTTGCCGCACACCTCAAGGAGCTGTGCCATGACACTGGAATTCGATAACACCAACCAATCCTGCTCCGTGACCTTTCACGACACGATCCTGCGCAGTGCTGTGGTGGATGTGATCATCACCACCAACGATGAAACCCATATGTCCGAAGCCCTGATAGATGGCCAGAACGTCCCGATTACCGAGTCGGATGCCGATGCGCTGACTGTGCAAGGTGCGCAGGACAGGCGGCATCACACGGTTAACAGGGGTGGGCCGATTTAGCACTCACTGGCCTCTTCGCGACTGAGGTCGCGAACAGATTTGCAGGCGGCAGCTTGCTGGCGAATAAGGATAAAAGCCGGCAGATATTCTGCGTCTGTATGCTGAAGTCGCCAGCAAGCTGCCTCCCACAAATTGATATCTGATCCGTATTTTCCAGACCAAGCTGTGTCTGTTCTGAAAACAGTCTCGCCTCTATAGTCGGGCTATCTGATCAGTGGTGATGCCATGAAGCGTTATGAGAAGTATGCCGACGATGTAGCCGAGTTGATTCGCAGTGGCGTGTTGGCGCCGGATCAGCGTGTGCCCTCCGTACGTTATGCCAGCCAGACCCATGGCATCAGCCCTTCTACCGTGTTCCAGGCCTATTACCTGCTGGAGCGGCGCGGGCTGATTCGGGCACGGGCGCGGTCGGGGTATTTCGTCAACAGCATTGTCGGCAATGCTCCCAGACCGTTCAGTGAGCCGCAGGCCAGCACTCAGGTCAACGAATCCACCGAAGTGGATGTCAGTGAGCTGGTGTTTTCAGTGCTGGACTCCATCAAAGACCCCAATACAGTGCCCTTTGGCTCGGCATTCCCCAGTCCGATGCTGTTTCCGCTGCCGCGTCTTTCCCGCTCACTGGCCACAGCCAGCCGTGAGATGGACCCGCGCATGGTGGTCACTGACATGTCGCCGGGCAATCCACAGTTGCGGCGCCAGATTGCCTTGCGCTATATGGTCAACGGCCTGGTACTGCCCGTGGAAGAGTTGCTGATTACCAATGGTGCGCTGGAAGCCCTGAATCTGTGCCTGCAAGCCGTCACCGAGCCCGGTGATCTGGTGGCCATCGAAGCGCCGGCGTTCTACGCCTGCCTGCAAGTACTGGAACGCCTGAAGCTCAAGGCCGTGGAGATACCGACGCATCCACGTGACGGTATCGATCTGGGCGTATTGAAACAGGCCCTTGAGCGCCACCCGATCAAAGCCTGCTGGTGCATGACCACCTTCCAGAACCCCACCGGTGCATTGGTCCCCGAAGCGCGCAAGCGTGAGCTGGTGGAGTTGCTGCGCGAGCATCAGGTGCCATTGATCGAGGATGATGCCTACGCCGAACTCTACTACGGTCCTCAGGCTCCGAAACCGGCCAAGGCTTTCGATACCGACGGCCTGGTGATGCACTGCGGCTCGTTTTCCAAAAGCCTGGCACCGGGTTACCGGATCGGCTGGGTGGCAGCAGGCCGTTATGCGCAGAAGATCGAACGCCTGAAGCTGATGACCTCCCTTTGCGCTTCGATGCCTGCCCAGGCTGCCATTGCGGACTATCTGCAGCACGGCGGCTATGACCGGCATCTGCGCAAACTGCGCTATGCACTGGAAGACCAGCAGCGGGCGATGCTGGGAGCCATCGGTCGGTACTTTCCGGCGCAGACTCGCGTCAGCCAGCCCGTGGGCGGTTATTTTCTGTGGGTCGAGCTGCCGGAACCGCTCGATTCATTGAAAGTCTTCCAGGTGGCGCTGGCACAAGGGATCAGTATTGCGCCGGGGCCGATCTTTTCCCCGACCCGACGCTTCGGCAACTGTATTCGCCTGAACTACGGCAGCCCCTGGACCACGGCCTGCGAGAAGGCCATGGAAACCCTGGGACGGATCATTCGTTCGCTGCTGGACAACTGAGCTTCAGCGCCCGCCCGCCGCATCGATGAACGTGCCGGTCACGTATGAAGCATGATCCGACAGCAGCCAGATAATCGTCTCGGCCACCTCTTCGGCTTTACCGCCCCGGCACATGGGGATGTCACCCTCGAGCTTGCTGACCCGAAACGGATCGCCGCTCAGGGCATGAAAATCGGTGAAGATGAACCCCGGCCTTACCGCATTGACCCGAATCCCCTCGCCCGCCACCTCCTTGGACAAGCCGGTGGTGAAGGTATCCAGTGCGCCCTTGGAAGCGGCGTAATCGATATATTCCCCCGGCGCGCCCAGGCGAGCGGCAGCCGAGGTCACGTTGACGATGCAGCCGCCGTTGCCGCCATGACGCGGCGACATGCGCAACAAGGCGTGTTTGCTGCACAGCATCGGACCGACCACATTGGTCATCATGATCTTGAGCATGCGGAATTCGGACATGTCGTCCAGTCGCGAGGTATGGGCAATGGTTCCGGCGTTATTGACCAGATGAGTGACAGGTCCCAGTTCCGAATCGATACGTGCGTAGAGACGGATGATTTCGTCCTCGTTGCTGACATCAGCCTGCACTGCAATGGCCTGCGCGCCCAATTCCCGGACCCGGGTGCATATCTTCTCGGCAGAAGTATGGTCGGACAGGTAGTTGATGCAGATTCGATAACCTTGTGAAGCAGCCAGAAGCGCCGTGGCAGCACCGATCCCGCGGGAGCCGCCGGTAATGAGGAGGACTTTATCCATGAATGTCTCTCGTACGTTTTTCAGGGCCAAGGATCGCTACAGGGATCCGTTGCTCATACAGAGCCTAGCGGACCCACAGCGCCCGCATGCAGAATCGATCCTGCCAGCGTTTTGCCATGAACGCCATCCTGATCCTGCATTTCGACCATTGCACCGCTCCCCCTTGGCGATGAGTGCCCCTCAAGTGACTGAATATGACTCATGAATTGTTGCGCAGGCAGCGGATGCCCCAGCAGGTAACCCTGCAAGGCATCACAACCCAGTCTGGTGAGAAAGTTCTGCTGAACGCTGTTTTCGACGCCTTCGGCAACAATGCGCAACTCCAGAGCCTGACCAACGGCTACGATGGCCGAGACGATGGCAGCATCATCGCGGTCATGGTCAAGATCGCGCACGAAGCCACGGTCGATCTTGATTTCATTGGCCGGCAGGCGCTTGAGGTACATCAGGCTTGAGTAACCGGTACCAAAGTCGTCAATGGAAATATCGACGCCCATGGCTGACAGCTTCTGCAAGACCTGCATGGTGACCTCGGCATTGCTCATGGCCGTGGTTTCGGTGATTTCCAGGGTCAGACAATTGGGCGCAAGCCGATGCCGGGACAAGGTATTGGCAACCGTCGTGACCAGCCCCGCATGACAGAATTGCAAGGCCGACAGGTTCACCGCAATACGCCAATGGGTATAACCCTGGGCATACCACTCGCTCATCTGGCGGCAGGCCTCATCAAGCACCCACTCGCCAATCGGAATGATCAGACCGGTCTTTTCCGCCAGCTCGATAAACGTGTCCGGCCCAAGCATGCCCTGCTCCGGGTGATTCCAGCGCAGCAAGGCTTCAGCCCCCACCGGTGCATTGGTAATCGCATCGAACTTGGGCTGATAGTGCAGACAGAAATGCTTGTGCCTGATGGCTGTGCGCAAGTCTTGCAGGACCTGCATCTGATTGCGGGCATTGGCATTCATCGACGCCTCGAAGAAGCTGTAACCGTTCTTGCCAGCCGCCTTGGCGTGGTACATCGCAGCGTCGGCATTCATCAGCAACTCATGCAGGGTGTGACCATTGCCCGGATACATACAGATCCCGATGCTGACCGAAACCTGCAGAGTGTGCTCGGCAATATCGAATGGCTGGGCAATCACATTCACCTGACGGGAAGCGACGGCCACTGCATCTTCGACATCCTGCAACTCCATCAGCAGCACGAACTCATCGCCACCGATACGCGCCAGAGTGTCATGACGGTGCAGGTTTTCCCGCAGACGCAATGCGACCTGTCGCAATAGCTGATCGCCGACATGATGACCAAACGCATCGTTGACCGGTTTGAAACCATCCAGATCCATGAACATCAGCGCAAAACAGCCGCCATTGTCATTAGCCTTCTTCATGGCCTGCTCGATACGATCCGCAAGCAGCACACGGTTCGGCAGGCTGGTCAGACTGTCATGCAGAGCCAGGTGGGTCAGTTCGCGGTTGGCTTCCATCAGCGAATTGGCCAGCACGGCGGTGCGGGCTTCCAGGCGGGCGTCGAGGATAGAGGTCAGGAGCACGATAGTCAGCACCGCCAGGCTGGTTACAAGCACCAGTTTGTCCAGGCCGTCGGTTCTGAGGCCGTTACCCAGCGCACCGCAGAAACTGCCTTCGGGAAAGCTGGCCGCCGCCATGCCCGTATAGTGCATGCCTACAATGGCAATACCCATGACCACCGAAGCTCCGGCACGAACCAGAAACACATTGGAGGTCCGCAGGCGCAAACGGAAGGCAATCCAGATGCCAGCCGCCGAGGCCCCCACGGCAATCAGCACCGACAGAATAAACAGAAAGGGGTCGTACTCGATGCCGGGTTGCATGCGCATCGCAGCCATGCCGATGTAATGCATGGCGCTGATGCCACCGCCCATGAACAAGGCACCAAGCGCCAGATGCGAAACAGGTAATTGCGGTTGACTGACCAGCCACAGGGCAATCCCGGCAGACAGCATGGCAATCAGCAGTGACCACAGGCTCAACGGGATATCGAAACCCGTATCGATGGGCAACTGGAAGGCCAGCATCCCGATAAAGTGCATGGAACAGATGCCGATGCCCATGGCAAAGGCCCCGCCGCCCATCCATATGTAGACGGCACGGCCCTTGGCCGAAGCGATGCGGCCTGCCAGATCGAGAGCGGTATACGAAGCAAGAATCGCGACGAATATGGAGATGAGGACCAGTGCGGGCGTGTAATGACCAGTCAACATGAGCGCTCCTGTGACATGGTTCCGGTTTACGCATCCATGCCGTACAGTTGCTGGCAATTCTACGCAAAAGCAGGAAAATGTCGCGTCAGGCGCCCACAAATATGGCTATTGGCCATATATAAAATATCTATTTCAGACGGATAGCACTTTAATGTCGTCCGCCCTCCTCCAAACCCTGATCATTCCTTGATCTGCAGACCGTTCCCTGCATCCCAGCCACCGCCAAGTGCGGCAATCAACTGCACACTGGCAATCAGGCGACTTTGCAGCACATTCAAGACGCTGCGCTCGTTGCTCAGCGCGGTAGTCTGCACATTGACCACATCCAGATAGCCGATGACTCCGGCCTTGTACTGGTTGCTGGTCAGACGCAGGGATTCGCGGGCAGCATCCAGCGCTTCCTGCCTGACTGCCGCTTCCTCCTCGTAGACCTTGAGCTGAACCATGTAGTTTTCCACTTCCTGGAAGCCGTTCAGGACCGTCTGCCGGTATTGCGCGACGGTCTGGTCATAGACGGCTTCAATGCGATCGACTTCCGCAGAGCGTCTGCCGGCATCGAACAGTGTCAGGGCCATCTGCGGGCCGACCGACCAGAAGCGGTTCGGCAGGCTGATCCAGTTGGAGAACGAATTGCTGTTGTAGCCGCCACTCAGGCTCAGGGTGAAATCCGGGTAGTAAGCAGCCTTGGCAACGCCGATATTGGCGTTGGCGGCCATGATCGAGCGTTCGGCAGCCGCGATATCGGGGCGACGCTCCAGCAGTTGCGAAGGAATACCCACCGGAATCTGCGGCAGTTCGGGGATCGTGGTCGTGACTGGCAGATTGAACTCGGCCGGGGCCATCCCCATCAGGACCGCAATGGCGTTCTCGAACTGCGCCCGTTGCCATGTCAGGTCGATCAGATCGGCCTGGGTGGTCTTGAGCTGAGTCTGGGCCTGGGCCACGGCTTCACGCCCGGAAATACCGGCCTGATACTGATTGCGGGTCATGGTCAGAGAGCGTTCGTAAGCCTGAACAGTGGACTCCAGCAAACGCTTCTGCTCATCCAGCACCCGCAATTGCAGGTAGTTCTGCACCAGTTCCGATTGCAGGCTCAACTGCATGGCGGCCAGATCCGCAAGACTGGCCTGGGCACTGGCGGTATCGGCTTCCAGGCCGCGACGCAACTTGCCCCAGACATCGGCCTCCCAGCTCACGCCCAGTTGAGCATTGTAGGAGTCGTTGATACCGCTGGAATTCGAGGTGGTACTGCTGGAGGAACCCTGGCTCGAGCGGGTCTTGCCAGCCGTCAGATCCAGAGAGGGAAACAGCGCGCCACGGGAACTGCGCACCAATGCCCTGGCCTGCCGGTACTGGGCTTCATATTGCGCAACCGTCTGGTTGGAGCTGTTGAGCCGCTCCACCAACGCATTGAGCTCGCTGTCGCCATACACTTCCCACCATGCGCCACGGGCCATGGCATCGCTCGGAGTCGCCTGACGCCAGCCTTCGGCAGCCTTGAACTGCACAGGCGTGGTCACTGACGGCTTGTGGTAGTCCGGCCCTACGGCACAGGCGCTCAGCAGCAGCACGCAAAGCCCGGCTGCCAGTGGCCGGACAAGCCACTGCGGGTTGGATTTGATTACCGGATGGTCAGTCATAGCGGGGTTTCCAGAGCAGCATCGGTGCGCACGCCACGCCAGCGATTGAATCGGTGGCGCAGCCGGTCGAGATAGAGATAAACCACAGGAGTGGTGTACAGGGTCAGAATCTGGCTGAAGACCAGCCCGCCGATAATAGTCAGGCCCAGCGGACGGCGCATTTCCGCCCCTTCGGCGTTACTCAGCAACAATGGCAAGGCCCCCAGAATCGCGGCAATCGTGGTCATGAGGATCGGCCGCAGACGTTGCAGACAGGCACTGCGAATCGACTCCTGCGGTGTCATCCCCGATTCACGTTCCAGATGCAGGGCCAGATCGATCATCATGATGGCGTTTTTCTTTACCACGCCGATGAGCAGAAACAGCCCCAGCAGGGAAATCAGGCTGAATTCGCCGCCCAGCACATAGATGCTCAGCAAGGCTCCGACGCCGGCCGATGGCAGGGTCGAGAGAATCGTCAATGGATGGATATAGCTTTCGTACAGAATCCCCAGCACCAGATAAACCGCCAGCAAGGCACCGAGAATCATGAATGGCTGGCCCTTCTGGGTGGCCGCAAAGGCATCGGCTGCACCGGCCATCTTGGAAATGACTTCAGAAGGCAGCCCGACTCTTGCAATCGCACGCTCGATGGCGACCGTCGCCGTGTCGAGGCTGACGCCTTCGGCCAGATCGAAGGAAATACTCTCCGAAGCGAACTGGCCTTCATGGGACACCCGGTCATTGGCAAGACTGCGTTCGTAATGGGCAATGCTCGACAAGGGCACGCGCTGCCCGTCTGCAGTAATCACCTGGACCTGCTGCAGCGTGACCGGGTCCTGCGCATAGCGTGGATTGACCTCCATCACCACCTGATACTGGTTCAGGGTGTCATAGATGGTGGAAACCTGACGCTGGCTGTAGGCATTGTTGAGCACGGTGGTGACCATGTTCATGTCGATACCCAGGCGCTTGGCTGCGTCCCGATCGACCACCAGCGTGACCTGCTGGGCCCCGCGCCCTTCACGGGCGTCGATGGCGGTCAGTTCCGGCAGCGCCTTGAGGGCGGCCACGACTTTCGGATACCACTCGCGCAGGCTGTGCAGATCACCGCTTTGCAGGATGTATTGATACTGGGAACTGGCCTGTTCACGACCACCGCCCAGTTGCAGATCCTGATCCGGTGCCAGGAACAGCCGCCCGCCCGGCACATGGGGCAGGTTCTTGCGCAGACGCTCGACCACCTGGGTCGCAGACATCTTGCGCTCGGAAACCGGCTTGAGGCGGACAATCATGAAGGCATTGTTGGTGCCGCCACTGCCGCCGATAAAGCCCGCGACACTCTGCACCGCAGGGTCTGCCAGCACGGCGCGACGGAAGATTTCCATCTTGGGCTGCATCACGGTGAACGAAAGACCGTCATCGCCGCGAATGAAACCCATCAGTTGCCCCGTATCCTGCTGCGGCAGGAAAGTCTTGGGCACCACCACATACAGCGCGACGTTCACCACAATGGTAACCAGCAGACTCAGCAGTGTCAGACGCGGATGGCGCAGCACCCAGCCGAGGGAGCGGTCATAGCCGGCCACCATGCGTTCGTTGACGCGCTGGCTCCAGCGTTGAAAGGCGTTTCTTTCCTGCTCCTGAGGCTTGAGCCAGCGTGCGCAGAGCATGGGCGTCAGCGTCAGGGAAACCAGCAGCGAAACGATGATGGCTACCGACAGCGTGATGGAAAACTCCCGGAACAGGCTTTCCACCAGACCGCCCATGAACAGAATCGAGATAAACACGGCCACCAGCGAAACGTTCATGGACAGCAGCGTGAAACCGACTTCCTTGGACCCCAGGTAGGCCGCCTTCAGGGGCGAGACACCTTCATCGATATGCCGGGAAATGTTCTCCAGCACCACGATTGCGTCATCCACCACCAGCCCGGTGGCCAGAATCAGGGCCATCAGCGACAGGTTGTTCAGCGAGAAGCCACACAGGTACATGATGGCGAAAGTCCCCACCAGGGAGACCGGAACCGCCAGTGTCGGGATCAGCGAGGCGCGCAGGCTGCCCAGAAACAGGAACACCACCAGGATCACCAGAACCACGGCGATCAGCAGAGTCATCTCGGCTTCATGCAGCGTGGCTTTGATGACCGGCGAACGGTCCATGGCAATGTTCAACTTCACGCTGGCAGGCAGTACCGCCTGCAAGGCGGGCAACTGCTCCTTGATCTGCGCCACCGTCTCGATGATGTTGGCACCGGCCTGACGGTTGATGACCAGCAGCACGGCCGACTGGTCATTGAAGAAGCCGCTGTTGTAGCGGTTTTCCACGGCGTCGCTGACCTTGGCCACATCCTTGAGGCGCAGTGCGGCACCGTCCTGATAGCGAATGATCAGTGGCGCGTAATCCTTGGCCTTTTCCAGTTGGTCGTTGGCCTGGACCTGCCAGTTATGCTGGCTGTCCTCGACAAAGCCCTTGGGGCGACGCACGTTGGAACCGGTAATGGTGGTACGCACTTCGTCGAGCGACACACCGTACTGGTCCAGCATGTTCGGCTCCAGTTCGATACGCACGGCCGGCAGCGAACTGCCGCCGATCTGCACCTCACCTACACCGGCCACCTGCGAGAGGCTCTGGGACAGGATGGTGGAAGCCAGATCGTAGAGCTGCCCTTTTTTCAGCACATCGGAGGTCAGGGTCAGCACCATGATCGGTGCCTGGGAAGGGTTGACCTTCTTGTAGGTCGGCATGCTGCGCATGCCACTGGGCAACAGATTTCGCGAGGCGTTGATTGCGGCCTGCACTTCCCGCGCCGCGCCGTTGATATCCCGGTCCAGATCGAACTGCAGGATCACCCGGGTCGTACCCTGGCTCGAACTGCTGCTCATGGTATTGATGCCGGCGATGGACCCCAGCGAGCGCTCCAGCGGCGTGGCCACACTGGAGGCCATGATCTCGGGGCTGGCACCCGGCAGGCTGGCCGACACCACGATCACCGGGAAATCCATGTTCGGCAACGGTGCCACGGGCAACAGCCTGAAACTGACTGCGCCCAGCAGCATGATTGCCAGGCTCAGCAGGACGGTGGCGACCGGCCTGCTGATGAAGGGGGCCGACAGGTTCATGCTTCGACCTGTCCTGCTTCAGGCCTGCGCCGCCAGCGACGGCCCAGGCGGTCGAAATACAGATAGATCACCGGCGTCGTGAACAGCGTAAGGATCTGGCTGAGCAACAGACCGCCGACCATCACCAGACCCAGTGGCTGACGCAGCTCCGCACCGGAGCCGGTGGCCAGCATCAGCGGAATGGCACCGAACAACGCGGCCAGGGTCGTCATCAGAATCGGCCGGAAACGCAGCAGGGCCGCTTCATAAATGGCCGTCTCGGGGTCGATGCCGCGATTACGCTCGGCGTCCAGAGCGAAGTCGATCATCATGATGGCGTTCTTCTTGACGATACCGATCAGCAGAATGATGCCGATGATGGCGATCATCCCCAGATCGTTGCCGCTGAGCATCAAGGCCAGCAAGGCACCTACCGCGGCCGATGGCAGGGTCGAGAGAATGGTGATCGGGTGGATATAACTCTCGTAGAGCACGCCCAGCACGATGTACATGGTCACTACCGCCGCCAGGATCAACAGCAACGTGCTGGACAGCGAGGCCTGAAACGCTGCGGCAGCGCCCTGGAACTGGGTCTGCACGCCAATCGGCATGCCAATGTCTTTCTGCACCTGTTCGATCACCTTGACCGCTTCGCCCAGCGCCACATCCGAAGCGAGGTTGAACGACATCATGACCGCCGGGAACTGTCCCATATGGGCAATCGCCAGTTGTGCCTGACGCTGTTCGACCCTGGCCAGACTCGACAGCTTGACCTGACCGCCATCGGTGGTCTTGACGTGGATCTGCTCCAGCGCCTGGGGACCCAGATCGTTGCCGGAAGCTGCCTGCAGAACCACTCGATACTGGCTGGCCTGGGTGTAGATGGTGGAAATCTGCCGCTGCCCGAAGGCGTCGTACAGCGCATCGGTGATATTGGCCACGGTAACGCCTACGCGGCTGGCGGCATCGCGATCGATCATCAGGTAAACCTGCAAACCCTTGTCCTGCAGGTCACTGGCGACATCGGTCAGTTCCGGACGCTTGCTCAGGGCGTCCACCAGCTTGCCGCTCCACAGGCTGAGCAACTCGGCATCGGGTGACGACATGCTGAACTGGTACTGGGTCCGGCTGACCCGGTCTTCGATGGTCAGGTCCTGCACCGGCTGCATGAACAGACGAATGCCAGACAAGCCGTCCAGTTGCGGTTGCAGGCGCTGGATGACCTGCATGGCCGTCAGGTCGCGTTCGCCATGGGGCTTGAGGTTGATCAGCAGGCGACCGCTGTTGAGCGTGGCATTGTCGCCATCGACACCGATATAGGAAGACAGGCTGGCAACCGCAGGATCCTTGAGGATCATGTCCGCCAGCGATTGCTGACGCTCGCTCATGGACTTGAACGACACCGACTGCGGCGCTTCGGAAATACCCTGAATCACGCCGGTGTCCTGCACCGGGAAGAACCCCTTGGGAACGGCCATGTACAGCACGACGGTCAAGCCCAGCGTGCCGATGGCCACCAGCAGGGTCAGAGGCTGGTGTTTGAGTACCCAGCGCAGCTTGTCGGCATAGATACGGATCAACCAGTCGATCCAGGCACCGCTGGCACGGTAGAAACGCCCCTGCTCTTCTTCCTTTGGCTCACGCTTGAGCAAGCGGGCGCACATCATCGGGGTCAGGGTCAGGGAAACCACCAGGGAAATCAGGATCGCCACTGCCAGGGTAATGGCGAACTCCCGGAACAGGCGTCCCACCACATCGGCCATGAACAACAGCGGAATCAGCACCGCAATCAGCGACAGGGTCAGGGAAATCAGCGTGAAACCGATCTGCTTCGCGCCCTTCAACGCCGCCTGCAAAGGCGTTTCACCCTCTTCGATATGCCGGGAAATGTTCTCCAGCATCACGATGGCATCGTCCACCACAAAACCGGTGGCGATGGTCAGCGCCATCAGCGTGAGGTTGTTGATGGAGAAACCGGCCAGATACATCACGCCAAACGTGCCGATCAGGGACAAGGGCACGGCAATCGACGGAATGATGGTTGCGCTGACCCGGCGCAGAAACAGGAAGGTCACCAGCACCACCAGAACGATGGCGATCAGCAGCTCATGCTGGACATCGGTAACGGAAGCACGGATGGTCTGGGTGCGGTCGGTCAACACAATCACGTCCAGGCCGGCCGGCAGGTTGTCCGTGATGCTGGGCAGCAAGGCCTTGATCCGGTCCACCACCTCGATGACGTTGGCACCGGGCTGACGCTGGATATTGAGCAGCACCGCCTGATTGCGGTTGGCCCAGGCGGCCAGCCGCTCGTTTTCCGCGCCATCGACGATCTGTGCCACATCCTTCAGGCGCAGCGGCGCGCCATTGCTGTAGGCCAGGATCAGGTTGGCATATTCCTCGGGGGACTTGAGCTGGTCGTTGGCATCGAGCATCGACACCCGGGTCGGGCCATCGAAGTTGCCCTTGGGCTGGTTGACGTTGGAGGCGCTGACCAGCGTGCGCACATCCGCCAGATTCAGACCGTTGGCAGCCAGGGCTTCGGGGTTGACCTTGATCCGCACCGCCTGACGCTGCCCGCCCGCGATGCTGACCATGCCGACGCCGCTGATCTGGGAGATTTTCTGCGCCATGCGCGTATCCACCAGATCGTTCAGTTTGGGCAGCAGCATGGTTTTAGAGGTGATCGCCAGGGTCAGGACCGGCGTATCCGCCGGGTTGACCTTGTTGTAGACCGGTGGCGCAGGCAGGTCATTGGGCAACAGGTTGGTCGCGGCATTGATGGCTGCCTGAACCTCCTGCTCGGCCACGTCCATATTGATTTCAAGATTGAAGCGCAAGGTGATGACCGAAGCACCGCCCGAACTGGTGGACGCCATCTGGTCCAGCCCCGGCATCTGCCCGAACTGTCGCTCCAGCGGGGCCGTCACGGCACTGGTCATGACCTGTGGGCTGGCACCCGGGTACAGGGTCATGACCCGGATGGTCGGGTAATCCACCTGTGGCAGGGCCGAAACCGGCAACAGGCCGTAGGCGATCAGACCGGCCAGCACAATGGCCAGCATGCTCAGTGTGGTGGCGACCGGGCGCAGGATGAACAGGCGCGACATGTTCATGCTGGATTGTTTTCCGCCTTGTCGACCGAGGCCGATTTATCCGTGGCCTTGTCAGGCTTGCCCTGCAACTGCTGGCCCGGAGTGGATGGCACGTCCTTGCTGTCAGTGACCACTTCCACGGTGGCACCGTCGCGCAAACGGTCGGTGCCCTCCAGCACGACCTGCGCACCGGCGGCCAGCCCCTCGAGGACTACGGTCGAGGTTTCATCGCTCGGACCGGTCTTGAGCAGGTTGATCCTGACCTTCTTGTCGCCATCCAGCGCATAGACGAAGGTGCCATTGGTGCCGAACTGCACGGCGGCTGTAGGCACCAGCACTGCCTGCTTGAGCGTGTCGGCACGCAGACGCACATTCACGAACTGATTGGGGAACAGCACTTCATCGCGATTTTCAAAGCGGGCCTTGAATTTCAGGGTCCCGGTGGTGACATCGATCTGGTTGTCCAGGCTGGCAAGCACACCGGTGGCCTGCAGTTTGAGATCGCCACGGTCCCAGGCTTCCACGGGCAATTTATCGCTGCTGCGATAACGGGCGATGACGGCCGAAAGGTCTTTCTCCGGCAAGGTGAAGTTGACTGAAATCGGCTGGGTCTGGGTAATCACTACCAGTGCCGTGGTGTCGTTGGCTGCGACCAGATTGCCAACATCCAGTTGCTTGAGGCCGACACGCCCGGCAATCGGAGCCTTGATACGGGTGAAGTCCAGATTGAGCTTCGCATCCGCCACAGCCGCCTGATTGGACTTGATGGTCCCCTGATACTGGTTGACCAGGGATTCGGCAGTGTCCAGGGTCTGCTTGGCGATGCTGTCTTCGGCGAACAGGCCACGGTAACGCTGCACATCGAGCTGGGCATTCTTCAATAGCGCCTGATTGGTGGCCAGGGTGCCTTCAGCCTGTTGCAGCGCAACCTGATAGGGACGCGGATCGATTTCCGCCAAAAGGTCGCCGGCCTTGACCATCTGCCCTTCCTGGAAGTGGATACGGACCAGCTCACCCGCCACCCGGCTGCGCACATTGATGGTGTTGGTGGCCGTCACCGTGCCCAGCGCCTTGTAATAGATGGGGAAGTCGCCCTGGGTCACCGGGGCTACCCGCACCGGAACCGCTGCCGCCGAACCACCGAAGCCTGGCCGCGCCACTTTACCTGCATTCCCCGCTGCCGGTGCCTTGCCGGTCTCGGTCCCCTTGTGGGACGAGGATGACGCAGGCCAGAACCACCAGCACAAACCGACGATAACCAACAGGACCAGCAGACTGATCAACCAGCGACGGGAATTACGGGGGCCAGACGATTGCATGAATAAATCAACCATTACAGGTGGGGTTCTTCAGGAGGCTGAACAATAAGCACAGATGCGTGACAAGCAAAGCGCCTTTACCAAGCGCTTACTTTTGTTAAACGGTTGAAGCACAAATAAAAAAACGGCCTGAACGGATTCAGGCCGTCGAAGTGTTGCAGGGTATTACTTCAATACAGCCAGAGCCGCTGCATAGTCAGGCTCTTCGGCGATTTCCGAAACCAGCTCGCTGTGCAATACAGTGTTGTTCTCGTCCAGAACGACAACGGCACGAGCGGTCAGTTGGGCCAGAGGACCGTCGGTGATTGCAACGCCGTAGTTCTTGCCGAAATCGGCACTGCGGAAGGAAGACAGGTTCTGGACGTTCTCAAGACCTTCCGAGCCACAGAAGCGAGCCTGGGCAAATGGCAGGTCGGCGGAAATGCACAGTACGACGGTGTTGTCGACGTCATTGGCCTGGGCGTTGAACTTGCGCACGGAAGTGGCGCAGGTCGGAGTGTCGACACTTGGGAAGATGTTCAGGACTTTACGCTTGCCAGCAAAGTCGGCCAGGGTCACGTCGGCAAGGCCGGCACCGACCAGTTTGAAAGCCGGAGCAGCGCTGCCGGTTTTCGGCAGATCGCCAGCGATTTGTACAGGGTTGCCTTTGAGCGTTACTTGAGCCATGAAACCACGTCCTTTTACAGAGTTTTTGAAGAGCCGGAAGTTAACCACGAAAGTGTCAGACTACCTAGATCGGATATTTCCGAAACAGCCAGGAAATAGAGCTTTCGCCCTAGAAATCCCGCTTATAGAAAATATCCAGCGAACTGGCAAGACCGCTGGCTGCTTCCAGGTACACCCTTTTGCTCAACATGTAACGCAGCGCGATGGTATTGGCGGGCTCGAACACCCCCACTCCATAACGCAGGCTGAGCTTTTCGGTGATCTTGCCGCTGGCCACGACATTGGTCTTGTTGCCGGTCCCGGTGGTATCGAGTTCGAAGTCCTTGATTCCGAGGTTATCGGCCAGTTTGCCGGTCGTCGATGCACTCCCCGCCACGCCCAGCGCCAGAGCGGCCTGGGCAACCATATTGCTGTCTTCCCCGGTATTGCCCAGCGGTCTGCCCATCACCAGATAGGACAGTGCCTGCTCCTGACTCATGGCCGGCTCGGAAAACACTTCGGTGGTGGGCTGATCGGCACTGCCGGTCAGGCGGATACCGGCGATGATCTCGTCGGTCTGACGAATCGCTTCGATATCCAGATAAGGCTGATCGATGGGGCCGGCAAACAGCAGACGGGCCTTGCGGATGGTCAGGCGCTGACCATAGGCACGGTAACGTCCGTCATTGAGGTTCAGCTCGCCACGGGTATCGAGGTTATCGCCAATGTGCACATGCCCGACCAGATTGGCCGTCAGCCCGAAGCCGTTGAACGCCAGTTTTTCCTGTCCGACCTCGACATCGATATCCATCGCCATGGCCAGCGGCGGCGCGCCCTCTTCGGTCTGCTGGCCCACAATGACCGTATCGCCCGACAGCTTCACAGTCGAAGGCGGCAATTCGCGCACCGTAATCGTCCCCTTGGGCACCAGCACCTTGCCGGAAATACCCAGCCGATCATCGTGCATGGAAATTTTCAGATCGGGTGCCGCTTCCACGGCAACATAAGGCTCGACCGTGATCGGCAGACGCGAGCCCTTGAGGTTGATATCCACCATCAGGGCCTGCCCCCAGGCCACCTGTCCGCTTACGGTGCCCTGCCCGGTCGCACCGCTCTTCCAGCCGCCATTGAGTTGCACGCTTTCCCCGGCAATCAGGGCCTGCACTCTCAGATCCTGCAATTCCATGGGCAGTTCAGGCCCGGAAACCTCACCGCCGTCAAGGCTGATGCGGCCATTGACCTGAGGAGCCAACAGACCACCGGACAAGCGACCACTGCCGCTCAGGCGACCATTGAGTTTCTGCACCATGGGCACAAAGGGCCGGGCTACGGAAACATCCAGACCGGACAGGTTGAAGTCGCCACTCAGGCTCTTGTTACGCGATAACGGGTCGATTCGTGCCGTCAGCAACAACTGGCCCAGCTTCTCGCCATCGAAATCCAGGCGTGAATCGATACTGCGTGGTTTTAAGGTGCTGCTGAGTTTCAGGCTGCGATAAGGAAAGTCCAGCCACTGGTCCTTTTCCCTGACCCGCAGCGTGCCGTTGCTGGCGTCGACCGTGATTTGTCCGTCAGGCCCGGAGGCAGGCAGATCGAGTCGGACATCGGCATTGAGCGCGCCTTTCCAGGCGAAGTCCTTGGGCAGCCACTGAGCCAGGCTTTCGAGGGGAAAATTCTTCAGGTGATAACGCAACCGTGGCTCAGGCAGCAGGCGCTGATCCTCGCCGCACAGGCTTGCCTGCCCGGAAGCCCAGCAATGGGCACCGAAGTTGATCTTGCCGTCGGCCAGACGCTCAAGTTTTGCCGGCTGCTGCAGTTTCCAGTCCTGCCCACCGCTCTGAATGGCACCACTGGCCAGACGACCGCGCCAGTTGCCCTGCTCCAGAACGCCCTCCAGTGCCAGCGCCAGTTTCAGCAGCGGCCCCTGCAGATCGAGTTTCATCTGCTGGTTCTTGAGCGTGCCCTGCCCGTTGACGGTCAAGGTTCCCAATGCCGTGTCACCGGCCTGAATGCCGCTGCCCTTGAGATCGACCGTTGCCCGCTGAGCCTGATCGAGCTTCGCCACCACTGTCAGGTTTTGCAGACGATTGTCCTGCAGGGCCAGTTGCGAGCCTTGCAGGTCAAAACGGCCCTGGGGAGCCTGGAGTGTTCCGGCAAGATCCAGCCTGCCATTGATCCGCCCCTGGAGTCGTGGCCATAGCTGTCCAAGCCGAGGCAGATTGAGGTCCACCTGCCCCGCCATACGCTGCTGCAAACTGCCACGCCCCTGGATCCGGTTGTCGCCCAGGCGTATCTCCAGCGCACCGAGGTTCCATTGCTCACCTGCGCCATCGGCCTTGACCAGCAACACTGCGGGCTGTCCACGCAAGCGCCCCTTGAGATCCAGATCGGCATTGAGCTCCAGCTTTTCGTCTTTCAACTGCCCTTTGCTGCGCAACGCCCCGGCCAGAGTGCCCGGCAGCTCCGCAACCCAATAGGACGGATCGAGAGACCCCAGATCCAGGGCGGTGTCCCAACCGATGCCATCGGCGAACTGCAGATTCAGGTGGCCGCTGGCCTTGCCCTGCCCTGCAACCAGCTCCAGTTGCGGCAGGTACACCTTCTGCAAATCGCCACTGAACGGACTGCCAAGACTGAAAGCACCTGCCGGACCATCCAGATCTGAACTGAAATTGCCCAGATACTGGCCGTCGGTATAGGAAATCTCGCCCTTGAAATTGCGCAGGCTGACCTGAGGCTCGGTCGCCAGCGGATAAAGTCGCTGCCACGGAAAGTCCAGCCAGTCGATTTTCGCATCGGCCTTGAAGGCTTTTTCCCAGTTCAACTGGCCGTTAAGGGTGAGATGCTGCCGTTCACTGGCGGTCAATTGCAGCGCCGCGATATCCGCGCCTTTGGCATCGACCCGGCCTTGCAGTGTCAGAGCGACCGGGCCTTGTTCGGCGGGCAGGCTTGCGGTGCCGGTAATCTGGTAGCCGCTGTCGAGGTTGCCTTCGGCATTGAGCAACACCTGCTCAAGCTGCAAGGTATCGGGCAATCCGGCACTGGGCTTGAAGCGCTCGGAGCTGATGCTCACTCTGGCTGGAAGATGTTCGGCCAACGCTTGCAGCTCGCCACTCAACCGCCCCTGCAGGTAACCGCTGCTGTCGGCCTTGAGCTGCAAGGTCTTGAGCAGTTCGCCAGAGAGATCCAGCGCCAGTGACCATGGCTGTCCGTCCTGCGGCGGCAACTGCAAGGTGCCCTGGGCAGTCAGCGGCCACTCGCCCTCGGGCTTCAGCAGACCGACAAGATCGAGAACCAGACTGTCGCGCTGCAAATGGGCCGAGTCGATCTGCAGGCCATCAGCCGTCCAGTGCGCCGCCAGTTTCAGATCACTCAGTTGCTCGACGCCATCCAGTTGCAGGCTACCCAGTTGCACGTCATTCAAGCGAACCGCCAGCGGCAGTTTCAATTGCGGCAAGACGACCGGGCCTTCGCTGGCAGGTTCGTCACTGGCGGCGAAATGCATACGCACCTGAGCGGCATGCAACTGATCGATGCACAGCATCATCTTCAGGAGGCAGGCAGGCGACCAGTCGAACTGCGCGGCACTGACTTCGACTCGTTCCTCGCCCTGCTGCCAGATCACGGTGTCGGCACGCCATTGCCCGCCCAGGCGGCCATTGAAATTGTCTACCTGCAACCCCGGCACTCGCGCCAGCAGCCACTGACTGCCGCTCTGTGTAGCCACTGCCATCCAGATACCCAGCAGCACCAGCAGCAGGAACGTGACCAGCCCCAGGCCCGCGATCTTCGCCCCACGCTTGATGTTCAGACGCTTCACAATTCCGGTCCCATGGAGAAGTGCAGACGAATCCCGCCGTCATCGTCCAGCGCGCGGGCCAGATCAAGGCGCAATGGCCCGACCGGTGAAACCCAGCGCACCCCAAAGCCTACGCCGGTCTTCAGACTCGGCAGCTCAAGGTTGTTGAAAGAGTTGCCCTGATCGACAAAAGTCGCCAGACGCCATTTTTCGGCAATCGAATACTGATACTCGACACTGCCCGCCACCATATAGCGCCCGCCGATACGGTCGCCATCGGAGTTGGTCGGCGACAGAGTCTGATAGTCGTAACCGCGAACGCTTTGATCGCCCCCGGCAAAAAAGCGCAGGGACGGCGGGATGGACTTGTAGCCATTGGTCAGGTTGCCACCGAACTGCACGCGACCGAGAAAGCGGTGATTCTGTGCAACAGTGGTCAGGCCCTTGAGCAGCACGTTGCCATGGAACAGGTTGGCATCGGACATCACCCCTTCCTTGGCGACCTGTGCATCGAACTGCAGCCGATAGCCCCGGCTCGGATCGATGCGATTGTCGCTTTGCAGGAACGAGTAGCTGATACCTGGCATCAGCAAAGTGCTAAGGCCGCTGTCATCACCCAGCCGGTACTCTTCCCGTTGCCATTTGAGAGAAACCACCCGCTCCCAGCCACTGGGCAACTTGCTGTGCCATTCCGGGCCGACGGTGAGCAGCTTGCTGAGGCTGTCGGTGCCCGCGATTTCTTCATATTGATAACCACCGGCAAAACGCAGCTTGTCGGTCAGTGGCGGGTCGAGCGGAATGTCGTACCACAGCCCCACATTCTGCCGAGGTGCCGACAGCTCGGTTTCAAACCCGTAGCTGTGACCTTCGGGATTGGCCCAGTGGCGTGTCCAGTTGGCCTTGCCACGTGGCCCGACGTCAGTGGAGAAACCAAGGCCCAGCCCCATGGTGCGTGGCTTGCGGGTTTCCAGTTGCACGGTCACCGGAATGACCTGCCCCACGGCAGCAGCGGGAGCCGCATCCACCCGCACGCCCTCGAAATAGCCACTGGACTGCATGGCCTGATTGAGTTCGGCGATCAGTTGCGAGTCATAAGGCGTGTTTTCCTTGAACGGCACCATGCGCTTGAGCAGGTCGTCATCGAGCGGTGTATCACCGCTGAACGCCACTTTGCCCAGGGAGTAACGCGGGCCACTGTCATAAACCAGATCGATATCCGCCACTCCGGCACGGGGGTCCACCGCCAGGCGCTGGCTGGTAAAACGACCGCTGAAAAAGCCGTAGCGTGAGGCCTGATTCTGGATCAGGCGCTTGGCGTCCTCATAGTGACCATGGTTGAGCACTGCACCGGGAGCCAGCGTACGGCTTTTCGGAACCTGAAAAGCCTTGAGGGACGCCGCCGGTCCGTCGATGCGCACCGTCACATTACGCAGGCGGATCGGCTCACCGGGATTAATGGTGATGACCAGCGTCGGATCCTGATCGCCTGTCACCTGGCTGTCGATCTGCGCCTGATAGTAGCCAAGCGCCTGAGCCGCCTTCTGTGCCTGCTCTTCGGCGCCCAGGCTGAAATGTTTCAGGGCCTCGGCATCACGCTCGCCAAGGCTGCCTACATATCCTTCGACGTTGGCCTTGAGTTCGGGATTCGCGGGCTTGATCCTGACATCCAGACGGGCTTGGGCCAGGGCCGCCGCACTCATGGACATCAGCAGCGCGCTGCTGAGCAGGGTTAAAAACTTCATATGGTCACGGATGCTAACACGATCGACAGGTTCTGCTTGAACCTGTGAATAATTCGAACTTTCAATCCCTTACGTCATAACCTGCAGGAAAACCTGAATATACGGTCAGAAAACCCCATCTTCGGACGGCCTCTCCATCCATGGCTGCGCAAGGGTGAGAACAAGTGCGGCCGGAACAGTTCCGGCCATCAATCCAGCGTAGCAGCCGACAGCACGCTGGCCGTAAATCGGCTGGTCGGCTAGCATCGCTCCTTTGCATGAATTCAGGATTGCCGCTTTATGAAAATTGTTTCTTTCAATATCAACGGTCTGCGTGCCCGACCGCATCAGCTGGCGGCGCTGATCGAAAAGCATCAGCCTGACGTGATTGGCCTGCAGGAAACCAAAGTCAGCGACGAGCAGTTTCCCCAGGCCGAGATCGAGGCACTGGGCTACCACGTCCACTTCCACGGCCAGAAAGGCCATTACGGCGTCGCACTGCTCTCGCGCCATATGCCACTGGCCCTGCACAAGGGATTCGAAGGCGATGACGAAGAAGCACAGAAGCGTTTCATCTGGGGCACCTACGCTGACAGCAATGGCCAGCCGGTCACCATCATGAACGGTTACTTCCCTCAGGGCGAAAGCCGCGACCACCCCACCAAGTTTCCCGCCAAGCAACGCTTCTACAACGACCTGCAGACGCTGCTGGAAAGCCACTTCAGCAACGATCAGCCGCTGATCGTCATGGGCGATGTGAATATTTCCCCGCAGGACTGCGATATCGGCATCGGCGCAGACAATGCCAAACGCTGGCTGAAAACCGGCAAATGCAGTTTTCTGCCGGAAGAGCGCGAGTGGATGGAGCGCCTCAAGAACTGGGGGCTGGTGGACAGCTTCCGCCATCTGCACCCGGAAGTGATCGATCAGTTCAGTTGGTTCGACTACCGCAGCCGCGGCTTTGAAGACAGCCCCAAGCGCGGGCTGCGCATCGACCTGATCATGACCTCCACAGGCCTGCAACCACGCATCAAGGCCGCCGGTGTGGACTACGAATTGCGCGGCATGGAAAAACCTTCGGATCACGCGCCTGTCTGGCTCGAATTGAGCTGATAAATGCTTCGAAGCCGACTTGCCTGTTATTGCGCAGGCGAGTCGGCCCGGTCCACTTCATCAAGCGTCATATTTCAGCAATCTTTCTGTCTTATTCTCCCGGGACTTTCAGTCATTCAAGGTGACGCAGATGCTGCGCGCTCTGCTTTGCGCACTGGCGCTTTCCTGCACCCTCCTGCCCTGCATGACCCAGGCTGCACTGCCAGCTCCGGCAGACGGCACTACCGCCTTGCGCATTCAGGGCTCCAACACTATCAATGCGCAACTGGGCCCGGCATTGGTCGAAGGCCTGATGCGTCAGCAAGGGCTGCAAGCCCTGCAAAGACTCCCCGGCACCCAGCCCAACGAAACCCGCGTGACAGGCGCAGCGGCAACCGGACAGGTTGTGGTCGTGGAAATTGCGGCTCATGGCTCGGGCACCGGCTTCAGCGCGCTCAAGACAGGCAGCGCCGATATTGCCGCCTCTTCCCGACCGATCAAGGATCAGGAAGCGCAAGAACTCAAAGCACTTGGCGACCTGAAAAGCCCTGAGAGCGAGCAAGTGATTGCCATCGATGGCGTGGCGGTCATCCTGCATCCGGGCAATCCGCTGCGCCAGCTCAGCACTCTGGAACTGGCGCGCATCTTCTCGGGGGAAGTCCGGGACTGGCAAGAGGTGGGCGGCACGGCCGGCGCGATTCATCTGTATGCACGCGACGAGCAATCCGGCACTTATGAAACCTTCAAGGAACTGGTACTGACCCGCAACGGCAAGAACCTGTCGCGCCAGGCGAAGCGCTTCGAGTCCAGCGAACAGCTTTCCGATGAGGTCAGCAATGATCGCAATGGCATTGGCTTTATCGGCCTGCCCTATGTACGTAATGCCAAGGCCGTAGCGGTTGCCGATGGCGAATCGAAAGCGATGCTGCCAACTGTCAGCCTGATTGCGACCGAAGATTATCCGCTTTCGAGGCGTCTGTATCTGTATGTGCCGCCCAAGACGAACCATGACTGGGCTCAGGCACTGGTGCACTTTGCGCAAAGCGCCGAAGGCCAGGCCATCGTGGCCCGCACCGGTTTTGTGGCCCAGACCGTTCAGGCCATGAAAGTGCAGGCAACGGCTCAGATGCCCGAGGACTATCAGGCATTGACGCGCAAGGCCGAACGCCTGTCGGTCAACTTCCGCTTTGCTCAGGGCAGCGCTCGACTGGATAACAAGGCACAGCTCGATTTAAGACGTGTGACGGATTACCTCAAGACCCACCAAAAGCTCAACCAGCAAGTCACGCTGGTAGGTTTTGGCGATGCCAAGAGCGATTCGGCACGGGCCACCCTGCTTTCCCGGCTGCGGGCCATGGCTGTTCGCCGGGAATTGCAGAAAAGTGGCGTGACCTTCCATGAAATACTGGGTTTTGGCGATGAAATGCCAGTCGCGGGCAACGATGCAGACGACGGCCGGATCAAGAACCGGCGGGTTGAAGTCTGGGTGAACTGAATCCGCGACCCGGCACACTCACCTCTGCGGCAGGTATTTACCCAGCTCGAACTTGCCGATGGCCGCACGATGCACTTCGTCCGGGCCATCGGCAAGACGCAGGGTGCGTTGCATGGCATACATGTAGGCCAGTGGAAAATCACCGGAAACCCCAGCGCCGCCATGTATCTGGATGGCCCGGTCAATGACTTTCAGAGCCACGTTGGGCGCCACTACCTTGATCTGGGCAATCTCGCTCCTGGCCACCTTGTTGCCTACGGTATCCATCATGTAGGCGGCCTTGAGGGTCAGCAGCCGCGCCATATCGATTTCCATGCGCGAATCCGCGATCTTGTCGATATTGCCGCCCAGCAGGCCCAGGGGTTTGCCGAATGCCACACGACTGGCTGCCCGCTGACACATCAGTTCCAAAGCCCGCTCCGCCATGCCGATCGAGCGCATGCAGTGATGGATGCGCCCCGGCCCCAGACGCCCCTGAGCAATTTCGAAACCACGCCCCTCGCCCAAAAGCACATTGTCATAAGGTACCCGGACATTCTCGAACAGCACCTCGGCGTGCCCGTGAGGCGCATCGTCATAGCCAAACACCGGCAGCGGCCGAACGATCTTCACGCCGGGCGTGTCCGCCGGGACCAGAATCATGGAGTGCTGCTGATGACGAGGCCCGTCGGGATTGGTCAGGCCCATGAAAATCAGGATCCTGCAACGCGGATCACAGGCACCGGAAGTCCACCATTTGCGACCATTGATGACCCATTCATCGCCATCACGCTCGGCACGGGCCGCCATATTGGTTGCATCCGATGACGCCACGTCAGGCTCGGTCATGGCGAAGGCCGACCGGATCTCGCCCCGCAGCAGAGGCTCCAGCCATTGCTGCTTCTGCTCCACGGTTGCGTAACGCACCAGCACTTCCATATTGCCGGTGTCCGGGGCCGAGCAGTTGAAGGGCTCAGGCCCGAGCAGCGAACGCCCCATGATCTCTGCCAGAGGTGCGTACTCGAGATTGGTCAGGCCGGCTCCCAGCTCCGACTCGGGCAGAAACAGATTCCACAGGCCTTGCTCCCTGGCCCTGGCTTTGAGCTCTTCCATGATTGCCGTGGGCTGCCAGCGGTCACCTTCCGCCACCTGGCGCTCGAACACAGGTTCGGCGGGATAGACGTAAGCGTCCATGAAAGCAGTGACGCGCTCGCGCAGCTCCTGCACTTTCGGGGAATAGGCAAAATCCATGGGCAGCTACCTTCTCAAGGAAATGGAGGTCATGGAAAGGATGCTAAAGAACACCCGGACATTTATCTAATCTATTCTCGACGTATATAAACATTCATAACCAATATATGATCGAGCAACGCTGCGGCATAAGCAGCGATCCGACAAAAACAACGAGAGGCGCCTCCAATGAACCTGAGCAAGGTTGATCTCAATCTTTTCATTGTCTTCGACGCCATTTACACCGAAGCCAATCTGACACGAGCCGGCCAGATCGTAGGCATTACCCAGCCAGCGGTTTCCAACGCCCTGGCGCGACTGCGGGAAACCTTCAACGATCCACTGTTCGTGCGCACGGCCCAAGGCATGGTGCCCACCCCCATGGCCCAGAACATCATCGGCCCGGTGCGCAATGCCTTGTCACTGTTGCGAGTGTCCGTGCAGGAAAGCCGTATCTTCAATCCGCTGCAGGCCAGCAAGAACTACCGTATCAGCATGACCGACCTGACCGAAGCGGTGATTCTGCCTCTGCTGTTCCAGCGCCTGCGACGTCAGGCCCCGGCAGTGACCATCGAAAGCTTTCTGTCCAAACGGCGCGAAACCACCAAGGAGCTGGCTGCCGGACGTCTGGACTTCGCCGTCGATGCGCCTCTCAACACCGACCCGCAGGTGCGGCACGTCAAGTTGATGGAAGACAAATACGTCTGCGCCATGCGCAAGAGCCATCCTCTGGCAGGCAAGGCCGCCTTGAACCTGGATGACTATCTGGCACAGGCCCACATTCATATTTCCAGTCGCCGCAGCGGCCTGGGTCATGTGGACCTGGCACTGGGCAAGATGGGAATCCAGCGCAAGATTGCCCTGCGTTCCCAGCATTACCTGATGGCGACCCAGGTGCTGCAACAGACCGACATGGTCATGACCGTACCCGAGCGCTTTTCCCGGCGTCACGACCTGCACTATGCGCAGTTGCCGGTCAACGATGTCCCGGCAGTGGAAACCCATCTGTACTGGCACGAAAGCACCGATCAGGATCCGGCCAATCGCTGGATGCGCGAACAGCTTATCGAGCTGTGCCAGCGCGTAACGGCACAGGAAACAAGAGCAGAAAAAGAATTAACTACATAGCTCAAGATATTGATAAATATAAATATTTAATTAAAAATTAATGCTAGTTCTAGCTTTAACTCTGCCCGCCCGAAGCATCACTGGCTTGACGTATACGTCAAGCCAGCCTTAGGTTAAACCAAAGGTTCCCCCGCCGAGCGCCTCCATGAACAGCCCGACCTACAGCATCTCCGACCTCGCCCGCGAGCTGGATATCACCACCCGCGCCATTCGCTTTTACGAGGAGCAAGGCATGCTCACCCCTGAAAGACGGGGCCTGGAGCGCATTTACTCGCCTCGCGACAAGGTCACCCTCAAGCTGATCCTGCGCGGTAAACGCATCGGCTTTTCTCTGGCCGAATGCCGGGAACTGATCGAGCTGTACGACCCTCACGGCGACAATCAGAAGCAGTTACACAGCATGCTGGGCAAGATCGAAGAGCGCCGTGGCCAGTTGGAGCAACAGCTTCTGGACATCAGGCAGATGCAACTGGAACTGGACACCGCAGAAGAACGCTGCCGAGCAGCTCTTGATAAATCTCTTAAAAATCAATGATATAAAACACAAACCTCAACAAAATATGAGGTACAACCGCCATGCACTTACCTCAACGCGTTCGTCTGGTGGAAGTCGGCCCCAGAGATGGCCTGCAAAATGAAGCACGCCCAGTGAGCATTCCGCACAAGGTGCAACTGATCGAGGACCTGTCAGCCGCAGGACTGAAACACATCGAGGCCGGCAGTTTCGTATCGCCCAAGTGGGTGCCGCAAATGGCCGGTTCTGCCGAAGTTTTTGCCCGTCTTCATCACCAGCCTGGCGTTACCTATTCGGCCCTCACTCCCAATCTGAAAGGTTTCGAAGATGCGCTGGCGGCTGGAGTTCGGGAGGTAGCGGTATTTGCTTCAGCCTCCGAAGCCTTTTCCCGGCGCAATATCAACTGCTCCATCAGTGAAAGTCTGGAGCGGTTTCTGCCGGTAATGGCGGCGGCGCATCTGCATGGCATCCGCGTACGAGGTTATGTGTCGTGCGTGCTGGGGTGTCCGTACGAAGGCAAGGTTTCACCCCAACAGGTGTCGTCCGTGGCCAACGAGTTGATCGCCATGGGCTGCTACGAAGTTTCCCTGGGCGACACCATCGGCATCGGCACACCCGCCGAAACCCGCGAGCTTTTCAATGTGGTTGCCGGACAGATTCCTCGGGGCAAACTCGCCGGGCATTTTCACGACACCTACGGTCAGGCGCTGGCCAATATCTACGCCAGCCTGCTGGAAGGCATCGCAGTCTTCGACAGCTCGGTCGCCGGACTGGGCGGCTGCCCTTATGCCCAGGGTGCCAGCGGCAATGTCGCAACGGAGGATGTGCTCTATATGCTGGTTGGCCTGGGCGTCGACACCGGCATCGATCTGGACCTTCTCATCGCTGCAGGCCAGCGCATCTGTACCGTGCTGGAACGCCGAAACGGATCGAAAGTGGCCATGGCCCGTATGCCCACCTGAGAAAGGTCATTGGTCGGCGAGCCGATGCGGCAACTTGTCACAGAGTGTTACCCTCACCGTCATGAGTTCAGCGAAAACGGGTAACACGGAAACATTCGGTGACTGACGGGCCAGGTCCCCAGCCACCAGAATCCTGCCAAAGCCCTGCTTTCAAAGGCTTTCACAAAAACTGGCACGGGTTCTGCTATATCTCCTGAACAACAAGAACAACAAAACGCAGCAATCCAATAAAAACAATACGTATCGGCTCTGACATAACAAGAACAACACGGACAGAGGCGCAGCTAACAGATTTTTTTGGAGTGGATAGCTTTCAGCGTCCTTCGCAAAAACGGAGGTACTCGCAACCAGGCAGAGAACAATAAAACTACCTTCAGGTAGCTCCGGAACTGGTTGGATCGACAAGATAAAAGCGATATCAGCGCTCAAAAAAATACGTTTGCTCTTGATCCCGAATGGGGGTCGCTCAAAAAAGATGTGAAGGGCCTGGTCGCCAAAAACAACAAAAGACCTCCCGAAAAATAAAAAAGAGCATACAAAGAAACCTTGAAGGGGAGCCCAGGCTCCCCTTCGTGCTTTCCGGCATTCCCATAATCGCCCCCCTCTCTTTCTCCTGTTCGCCCTCCGACATTGACACTTTGGCAATTACAGACTTACGTTAACGTAAAGGTCATAGCCAATCCGCCAAGAATAAAACTGGAGCGCTATTCATGATCTACCCCAGTCTGAACTTCGCCCTGGGCGAAACCATCGACATGCTGCGCGACCAGATCCAGTCTTTTGTCGCGTCCGAACTTTCCCCGCGTGCCGCACAGATCGACAGAGACAACCTGTTCCCGGCCGACATGTGGCGCAAGTTCGGGGACATGGGACTTCTGGGCATCACCGTCAGCGAAGAATATGGCGGCGCAGGCCTTGGCTATCTGGCTCACGTGGTCGCCATGGAAGAAATCAGCCGCGGGTCGGCCTCGGTCGCCCTCTCCTACGGTGCCCACTCGAATCTGTGCGTCAACCAGATCAACCGTAATGGCAACCCGGAGCAGAAAGCCCGCTACCTGCCCAGGCTGATCAGTGGCGAACATGTCGGCGCACTGGCCATGAGCGAACCCAATGCCGGATCGGACGTGGTGTCCATGAAACTTCGGGCAGATCGTCGTGGCGACCGCTTCGTACTCAATGGCAGCAAGACCTGGATCACCAACGGCCCGGACGCCCACACCTATGTGATCTACGCCAAGACCGACCTGGAAAAGGCCGCCCATGGCATCAGCGCCTTTATTGTCGAGCGTGACTGGAAAGGTTTCACCCGCAGCAACAAGTTCGACAAGCTCGGCATGCGCGGCTCCAATACCTGCGAGCTGTTTTTCGATGATGTCGAAGTCCCGGAAGAAAACCTGCTGGGACCGCTCAATGGCGGTGTGAAAGTCCTGATGAGCGGCCTGGATTACGAGCGCGTCGTGCTCTCCGGTGGCCCGACCGGGATCATGCAGGCCTGCATGGATGTGGTGCTGCCCTATATCCACGAGCGCAAACAGTTCGGCCAGAGCATTGGCGAGTTTCAGCTCATCCAGGGCAAGGTCGCTGACATGTACACCCAGATGAATGCCAGCCGCGCTTATCTGTATGCCGTTGCCCAGGCCTGCGACCGCGGCGAAACCACCCGCAAGGATGCCGCCGGAATCATCCTCTACAGCGCCGAACGGGCCACACAGATGGCACTGGATACCATTCAGATTCTGGGCGGCAATGGCTACATCAACGAGTTTCCGGCCGGTCGCCTGCTGCGTGACGCCAAGCTGTACGAGATCGGAGCGGGTACCAGTGAAATCCGGCGCATGCTGATCGGTCGCGAACTGTTCAACGAGACCCGCTGACCCTGGGAGTGCTTCATGACCATTCTGCACAGCCAAATCAATACGCGCTCTCCCGAATTCGTCAGCAACCACGCCGCATTGCTGGAACAGGTCAATGACCTGCGCCGCCTGCTGGCCAGGGTTCATGAAGGGGGCGGCAGCAAGGCGCAGGAACGCCACACCTCGCGAGGCAAGCTGCTGCCCCGCGAGCGCATCAATCGTTTGCTGGACCCCGGTTCGCCATTTCTGGAAATAGGTCAGCTCGCGGCCCATGCCGTGTATGACGAAGAGGTGCCGGCGGCGGGCGTAATTGCCGGCATTGGTCGAGTCGAAGGTGTGGAATGCATGATTGTGGCCAACGATGCCACGGTCAAAGGTGGCTCTTACTACCCGCTGACCGTCAAGAAGCACCTGCGCGCCCAGGCCATCGCCCAGCAGAACCGCCTGCCCTGTATCTATCTGGTGGACTCGGGCGGTGCCAACCTGCCACGTCAGGATGAAGTGTTTCCGGATCGCGAACACTTCGGGCGCATCTTCTTCAATCAGGCCAACATGAGTGCCATGGGCATCCCGCAGATCGCTGTGGTCATGGGCTCCTGCACCGCTGGCGGTGCTTATGTGCCAGCCATGGCCGACGAAGCGATCATGGTACGTCAGCAGGCCACCATCTTTCTGGCCGGGCCGCCTCTGGTGAAGGCTGCCACCGGCGAAGTGGTCAGCGCCGAAGACCTGGGGGGTGCCGATGTGCATTGCCGGACTTCCGGGGTGGCCGATCACTATGCAGAGAATGACGAACATGCCTTGGCGCTGGCCCGCCGCAGTATCGCCAACCTCAACTGGCGCAAGCAGGGCCAACTGAATGTCATCGCCCCCGTTGCGCCTCTGTATGCCAGCGACGAGTTATATGGTGTGATTCCCGCCGAAGCCAAGCAGCCCTTCGATGTGCGCGAAGTCATTGCGCGACTGGTGGACGGTTCGGTACTCGACGAGTTCAAGGCGCTTTTCGGCACCACACTGGTCTGCGGCTTTGCCCGGCTGCATGGCTATCCTGTCGCAATCCTCGCCAATAACGGGATTCTGTTCGCCGAAGCGGCACAGAAAGGCGCGCATTTCATCGAACTGGCCTGTCAGCGTGGTATCCCGCTGCTGTTCCTGCAGAACATCACCGGCTTCATGGTCGGCCAGAAATACGAAAGCGGCGGCATCGCCAAGCACGGAGCCAAGCTGGTGACCGCCGTGGCATGCGCCAGAGTGCCCAAGTTCACAGTCATCATCGGCGGCAGCTTCGGGGCCGGGAACTATGGCATGTGTGGCCGCGCCTATGACCCACGCTTCCTGTGGATGTGGCCCAATGCCCGGATCGGCGTGATGGGCGGCGAACAGGCGGCAGGCGTTCTGGTGCAGGTCAAGCGCGAACAGGCCGAGCGCAGTGGCCAGGCCTTCAGCGAACAGCAGCAGGCCGAGTTGAAACAGCCGATCCTCGATCAATACGAACATCAGGGCCACCCCTACTATTCCAGCGCCCGCCTGTGGGATGACGGCGTCATCGACCCGGCGCAGACCCGCGACATTCTGGCCCTGGCACTTTCAGCCTCGCTCAACGCGCCCATCGAACCCACCACATTCGGCCTGTTTCGCATGTAACCAGGGGATAGAGCATGACGTCCTTCGCAACCGTAACCCTGATCGAAGATCCACGCGGCTTCGCCACCCTCTGGCTCAATCGCCCGGAAAAGAACAACGCCTTCAATGCACAGATGATTCGCGAACTGATTCTTGCCCTGGACGCCGTGCAAGCCAATGCCAGCCTTCGCTTCCTGCTGATTCGCGGGCATGGCAAGCATTTCAGCGCGGGTGCCGACCTGAGCTGGATGCAACAGGCAGCGGATATGGATTACAACACCAACCTGGACGACGCCCGGGAACTGGCCGAACTGATGTACAACCTGGCCAAACTGAAAATCCCCACGCTGGCCGTGGTCCAGGGCGCGGCGTTTGGCGGCGCGCTGGGCCTGATCAGTTGCTGCGACATGGCAATCGGCGCCCAAGAAGCACAATTCTGTCTGTCGGAAACAAGAATTGGTCTGGCACCTGCGGTGATCAGCCCGTTCGTGGTCCAGGCCATCGGCGAACGTGCTGCGCGACGCTACACCCTGACTGCCGAGCGCTTCGATGGTGTACGCGCCCGTGAAATCGGCCTGCTTGCCGAGTGTTACCCCCTCGATGAGCTGGAAAACCAGACCCGAGCCTGGATCGACAATTTACTGCTCAACAGCCCCCATGCCATGCGCACCAGTAAAGACTTGCTGCGGGAAGTGGGCAGCGGGGAACTGACTCCATCCCTGCGCCGTTACTGCGAAAGCGCCATTGCCCGGATTCGCACCAGTGCCGAAGGCCAGGAAGGTTTGCGGGCCTTTCTGGAAAAGCGCCAGCCGTACTGGCAGACCTCTGCCGACAGACAAAAGGACTCGCAATCATGAGCACCCAGGACAAGCCTGTGCTGACCACACTGCTGGTTGCCAACCGGGGTGAAATCACCTGCCGCATCATGCGTACCGCCAGGCAACTCGGACTGACCAGCGTTGCGGTCCATAGCGCCATCGACCGCGAAGCCCGCCACAGCCGCGAAGCCGACATTCGGGTGGACCTCGGGGGCAGCAAGGCAGCCGAAAGTTATCTGCAGATCGACAAGCTGATAGCTGCCGCCCACTCCAGCGGCGCTCAGGCGATACATCCCGGCTACGGCTTTCTGTCCGAGAGCGCCGAGTTTGCCCGGGCCATCGAAAACGCCGGGCTGATCTTTATCGGCCCGCCCGCCTCGGCCATCGAGGCCATGGGCAGCAAGTCCGCTGCCAAATCCCTGATGGAGGCTGCCGGCGTTCCGCTGGTGCCCGGCTATCATGGCGCAGCCCAGGATCTCGACACCTTTATGGCCGCTGCCGAGCGCATCGGCTATCCCGTTCTGCTCAAGGCCAGCGCAGGTGGCGGCGGCAAGGGCATGAAAGTCGTAGAGAACGCCAGCGAACTTGCCGAAGCACTGGCTTCGGGGCAGCGCGAGGCTCAGGCCTCCTTTGGCGACTCGCGAATGCTGGTGGAAAAGTACCTGCTCAGGCCGCGCCATATCGAGATTCAGGTGTTTGCCGACCAGCATGGCCATTGCCTCTATCTCAATGAACGGGACTGCTCGATACAACGCCGCCACCAGAAAGTCGTCGAAGAAGCCCCTGCCCCCGGCCTGAGCCCGCAATTGCGCCAGACCATGGGCGAAGCCGCCGTCCGCGCAGCGCAAGCCATCGGTTATGTAGGCGCAGGCACCGTGGAGTTTCTGCTGGATTCCCGTGGCGAGTTTTTCTTCATGGAGATGAACACCCGCCTGCAGGTCGAGCACCCGGTCACCGAATACATCACCGGGCTGGATCTGGTGCAGTGGCAGATCAAGGTCGCCCTCGGCGAGGCACTGCCGATCACTCAAGAGCAAGTCCCCCTGAACGGGCACGCCATTGAAGTACGCCTGTATGCCGAGGACCCGGAAAACGACTTTCTGCCCGCCACCGGCACTCTCGATCTCTATCGCGAGCCCCTTCCCCGTCCGGGCTGGCGGATCGACAGCGGTGTCGGCGAGGGCGACAGCATCTCGCCGTTCTACGATCCCATGCTGGGCAAACTGATTGCCTGGGGCGAAAACCGCGAAGAAGCACGCCTGCGATTGCTGGCCATGCTCGATGAGTTCGCAGTGGGCGGTGTAAAAACCAATCTGGCCTTTTTGCAACGCATCATTGGCCATCCGGCCTTTGCTGCCGCCGAACTGGATACCGGTTTCATCCCTCGCCATCAGGAACAATTGCTACCTGCCACAAGCGAATTGACCGACGAGTTCTGGCAGGCCGCCGCCGAAGCCTTTATCCAGAGCGAACCATCGCGTATCCGCCCGGACGACCTGCACTCGCCATGGAGCTCGAACACAGGCCTGCGCTTCGGGCTGCCCGATCAGATCGATCTGCACCTGCAGTGCAAGGAGCAAACGAAAGTTGTCCGCCTGCGCCGAAGCAGCGAAACCCTGTTGCAGTGGAGCGGCGAGCGGCTGGTCATGGAGAACAATGGCATCCGTCATCAGCATCTGGCCATCCGCCAGAACGGAACGCTGTATCTCAAATGGGAAGGTGAAATGCATGCCATCAGGCGCATGGACCCCATCGCAGCCGCCAACACCAGTGAAACCCGGCAAGGCGGCTTTACCGCCCCCATGAATGGCAGCATCGTGCGCGTGCTGGTGCAAGCGGGTCAGCAGGTTGAAGCCGGTACACAACTGGTGGTGCTGGAGGCCATGAAAATGGAGCACAGCATCCGCGCCGCACAGGCAGGCGTGGTCGCGGCATTGCACTGTCAGGAAGGAGAAATGGTCAGCGAAGGAACATTGCTGGTAGAGATGCAGGACGTGTAATGCCCTATCCGGCTCGCACAAGACGGTATCAGAGCAGAGGGAGATTATTTATTTCAATGGATGCAGGAAAAACATTTGACTTGCAAATGATAATGATTATTATTGCATCAGCTGGTCGCGAGACTGGCGGATAACCCAGGAGTCTTAGGTCGACTCCCGGATTATCTCCTCATCAGGCTAATCACGGTTTTTGACCCGGCTTTTTGCCGGGTCTTTTTTTGGTTTTTTTCGCTGCTTCAGGCTAATGAAGTCTTTATGTATCTGAATGGCGCGGATCATAGCAAAACAATATCGATCAGGGTCATAAATTTTAGCTCCACCTTTCATTAAAAATAGTAATTGTTGTCACTTTTCACTTGAGAATGATTCTCGAATTCACTAGCCTGACCCTGGTCACGGATGACAGCACTCACCTCACAGGGAAGATTTCCATGGAAGATCAGCGAGCGATACATCATGAGTAGCCAGCTCTCTCCTCTGTTGCATCTGCCCACCCGGCAGCCCGATGCCCCCGCAACCCCACAGGCCGTCGAATTGAGCCGCAGCCTGGGCAGGCTTTCTCGCCGCCGCCAGCAGATATTCCTGCTCAGCCGCCTCGATGGCGTTGCCTATGCCGAAATCGCCACATTTCTGGAAATCGATCTGGAAAAGGTCGAGCGCACCATGTTCCGGGTGCTGCAACACGCTTACAAGCATGCAGAAAATCCAGCCGACTTCCCCGGTGAGCAGGCTCAGGAACAGGCCAACCGCTGGTATGTCCACCTGCAAAGCCCGGCCACCACTGCCAGCCAGCGCATCGAGTTTCGTCACTGGCTGGACGCCGATCCGGCTCACCTGGCAGCTTTCCAGACCAGCGAACGCCTGTGGCGTCGCCTGCAAGCCCCCGCCGCCCTGCTCGGCAGTTCAGGCTGGCATCGCCGCAAGCGCCGCACTTATATGGCCTGGTGCCTGTTCACCGCATTCGTCTGCGGCCTGGTGATGACGGCTGAAACATTCTCCTGAAAGCTCATGGCATTCAGGTCGTCATAAAGACGGTCGATCGGTGTAAAGTACGAGCCTTACGTACACAGGAATACACCGTGGCCCTCACCATTCGTGCCGACTTCGACAGCGGCAATATCCAAGTCATCGATGCCAGCAATCCGGCCCGTGTCGAACTGGCAATCGCGCCCGACACCCAAAGCACTCACTTTCAGTGGTTCCACTTCAAGGTCGAGGGCCTGAACGTCGGTCAGCCACACGCTTTCAGCCTGACCAATGCCAGCGAGTCCACTTTCAATCGTGCCTGGAGCGGCTACAACGCCGTAGCCTCCTACGATCATCGGAACTGGTTTCGTGTGCCTTCGAGCTTCGATGGCAAAGCCCTGAACTTCAGTATTGAGCCCGGCGAGCCGCAGATCTGGTTCGCCTATTTCGAGCCCTACAGCCGTGAGCGCCATGACTGGCTGATCAAGCAGGCCCTGGAAAAGACCGGTGCCGAGCTGCTGGCAACCGGCAAGAGCGTCGAAGGCCGGGATATTCAACTCCTGCGCAAGGGCGATGGTGCCGAAGGCAAGCGCAAGATCTGGATGATTGCCCAGCAACATCCCGGCGAACATATGGCCGAGTGGTTCATGGAAGGCCTGATCGGACGTTTGCAGGAGCAGGACGATCCAGTCATCAAGAAACTGCTGGAAACGGCGGATCTGTACCTGGTGCCCAACGTGAACCCGGACGGCGCGTTTCATGGCCACTTGCGCACCAACGCCCAGGGCAACGATCTGAACCGCGCCTGGCAGGACAGCACGACAGAGCAAAGCCCGGAAGTGTTTTTCATTCTTCAGCAGATGGAAAAGCATGGCGTGGACATGTTCATCGATGTCCATGGCGATGAAGAGATACCTTATGTATTCACCGCCGCCTGCGAAGGCAATCCAGGCTACACCCGGCAACAAGAGCAACTGGAAGAGCACTTCCGTCGCCGTCTGAGTGAAATCACCGTCGACTTCCAGACCCGGTATGGCTACCCGCGCAGCGCTCCCGGCCAGGCCAACATGAAGCTGGCCTGCAACAGCGTTGGCGAACGCTTCAAGTGTCTGTCACTGACTCTGGAAATGCCCTTCAAGGATAACGACGACGCCCCGGATGCAAGAACCGGCTGGTCAGGCAAGCGTTCCGGCCAGTTGGCCAGGGATGTGTTGACCGTGACCTCGGAAATGGTGTCGATCCTGCGCTGACCACACAACTCCGCCCGATTGGCTCCTACCTCATTGGCTGAAACGACTCATGCACACCCTCGCAGACCTGCGTGCCGGCAAGCTGGCTGGCATCACCCGGCTTGACCTGTCTTGCGGCCTTACAGAGTTTCCACGGGAAATCTTCGACCTGGCCGACTCGCTGCAAGTGCTCAATCTCAGTGGCAATGCGCTTGATCGCTTGCCCGACGATCTGTGGCGGCTCAAACACCTGCAAGTGCTGTTCGTATCCGACAATCTGTTTACCGAGCTACCGGCATGCATTGGCCAGTGCCAGCAATTGCGCATCGTCGGCTTCAAGGCCAACCGGATCAGCCATGTCCCGGCGCAGTCACTGCCCCCTCGCCTGCGCTGGCTGATCCTGACCGACAACCAGATCCCGTCGTTGCCCGAGGAGCTGGGACAGCGCCCGGAACTGCAAAAACTGATGCTGGCGGGCAATCGCTTGCAGAGCCTTCCGGCCAGCCTTGCCAACTGCCACAAGCTGGAACTGATCCGCATTGCCGCCAACCGGTTGAACGAGCTGCCAGACTGGCTGTTGCGACTGCCGGCCCTGGCTTGGCTGGCCTATGCGGGCAATCCGCTGTGCCCCGAGCGTGAAGAGCAATCCGTCCGACAGATTCCCTGGGAACAACTGAGCATTCAGCAGCGCCTGGGTGAAGGCGCTTCCGGGATTATCCAGCAAGGCACATGGCAGAACGGGAATCACAGCGAAACGGTTGCCATCAAGCTCTACAAGGGTGATGTCACCAGCGATGGATCGCCGCTCAATGAAATGGCGGCCTGTATCGCAGCAGGCAATCATCCGAATCTGATCGAGGTATCGGGGCAGATTACCGGGCATCCCCAAGGGCAACTGGGGCTGGTAATGCAGCTGATTGCACCGGACTTCGTGAATCTCGCCGGACCGCCAAGCCTGGACTCCTGCAGCAGAGACATCTACCCGCCCCAGACGCGCTTCTCACCCGAAACGTTGCTGAATCTGGCTCGCTCCATCGCCTCGGTCACGGCGCATCTGCATGCCTGCGGAATTACCCATGGCGATCTTTACGGCCACAATATTCTGCTGCGCAGCAATGGCGACAGTCTGCTGGGGGATTTTGGAGCAGCTTCATTCCACCCTTCGGCTGGCCAGGGTGTAGCGCTGGAGCGCATCGAGACACGGGCTTTCGGAATATTGCTGGGAGAATTGCTGGAACGTTGCGAATCAGGACCGCAGGATGGTCCACTCATGGAGCGTTTGCAGGGGCTGCAAGCGCGCTGCGTACAGGCCGAAGTCGGGAAACGACCGGCACTGCAAGAAGTGTTTCAGGAGTTACAAGCGTGGGCTGTCTGAAACAGCCCACGCAGACGGATCAGCCCGCCAGACCTACATAAACGTTCTGCACGTCGTCGTGGCTGTCGATGGCTTCCAGAAAAGCTTCGACTTCGGCCATCTGTTCGTCGCTCAGGCCGTCGACGGTGCTTTTCGGACGGTAGCCCAGTTGCGCCGACTGCACGGTAAAGCCGAACTCGGGCAGTTTCTTGCACACGGCGTCCATGTCGGTAGGCTCGGTCAGGAACAGGGTCGCGCCCTCTTCACCCGCTTCGCAATCCTGGGCACCGGCTTCGATGGCCGCCTCATCGGGATCGGCATCCGGTGAAGTCGGGACGGCTTCGATCATGCCCTGATAGAGGAAATCCCAGGAAACCGAACCGGCGGCACCCAGTTGTCCCTTGCGGAACAGCACGCGGATTTCCGAAACGGTACGGTTGATGTTGTCGGTCAGGCATTCGACGATCACCGGCACCCGATGCGGAGCAAAGCCTTCGTAGGTCAGACGCTCGAAAGTCACGCTATCGCCCAGCAGGCCAGCGCCTTTCTTGATGGCGCGCTCCAGGGTTTCACGGGGCATCGAGGCCTTTTTCGCCTGCTCGACCACCAGACGCAGACGCGCGTTCATGTCCGGATCGGCACCTGCGCGCGCAGCGATCATGATTTCCTTGGACAGCTTGCCAAAAACACGCCCCTTGGCGTTGGCTGCCGCTTCTTTATGCTTGACCTTCCACTGTGCGCCCATGTGTGCTCTCTTGATCCGATTGCGCCTTGCCGCCTGGCTTGCAGGCAAGCAGGCCGCAGGAATGGCAAAGCGCTGAAAAAATGGTTACCGATAATGACGCGCCTGAGACGCCGGGCGCATTTTATACGCGATAGCGTCAGATGAAACCCCCGAGATCGAACAACAGTTCTGTGTACATCGGAATTCCCTGATGGCAATTACCAGGATCACGCATTGCCTTGTAGTCCTTTTCTGAAAAAACCTGCAACGATGCCCTTGAGGCTTTTCATTTCGTACCCTTCGCAGCCTGAACTTCATGGTGAGAGAGCCCGCGAATGTGCGAAGACCCGCAAATGCCAATATTTCTGGCGATTGCCGACTGCCAGATGGATCTGCATGTCATCAGCTTTACCGGCCTGGACGCCTTGAACGAAGTCTATCGTTTCGACATCGATCTGATCTGCAGCGACCCTCACCTGGACTTTGCCAGCCTCCTGAAACGCGATGCCTTCCTGAATTTCGGGCCAGAGCGTGCCGGTGTGCATGGCCAGATCGTCCATGTCAGCCAGCAATATGCGGGGACTTGCCTCAGTCATTACCGGGTCAGGCTGATGCCACGCCTGCAGATGCTTGCTCAACGCCAGCAACGGCGGGCCTATCATGACCTCAGCGCGCTTCAGTTGATTGCCCGGCTGCTTGAGGAGCATGGCATCGAAGAAAATGCCTACCGTTTCGAGACTATCGGTCTGTATCCGGCACGCACGCTATGCGTGCAATACGATGAAAGCGACCTGCACCTGCTGCAACGCCTGTGCGAAGAAGAAGGCATTCATTTTCGCTTCGAGCACAGCCTTGTCGGCCATCAACTGGTATTTTCCGATGACCCGGCATGCTTTCCGGAACAGCCGCAGCCCATGCGCTTCGGGAAAAACGATGATCAAGCCTCTGCACAACCCGTCATTACCCATCTGACCGAATGCCTGTCGATATCACCCGGCTACAGCAGTCACACCGTACACCGGCATGGTGCTGCTCCGCTGACGGCACTGTCCCCCACCGACACGGTGGGCAATACCGGCATCAACCAGCCTTTCGAGGAGTCCATCGCCTCACGCCCAAAAAACCATGAAGAAGCCTTTCAGCGACAGCGCAGCGCCCGCAGACTGGAACGTCTGCGTTGCGAGCGACGACACATCATCGGCGGCAGTAGCCAACCTGCCCTGCACAGCGGCCAGGTCATTCAGGTGCTCGATCACCCCGAACCGACACTCAATGATCACTGGCTGCTGACCGAAGTGCAGCATACAGGCATGCAGCGTCATCTCATGGAAGGCTTCGATCCTCACGACATCACCGCCATCGTCAACCTCTCTTCGTCCTCAGGCACAGACAAGCTCGATGACGGCTATCGCAATACTTTCCGGGTCATCCCCTGGGCCATGCCCTTCCGTCCACCTCTGAAACGGCACAGGCCTATGGCCAGCGGTTATCAGACGGCAACCCTGATGGACTATGGCGAAATCGATGAACAAGGTCGTCTGCCCATCCGCTTTGACTGGCAGACTCTGGCGCAGCCAGCGTCCAATACCCGCCGCTGGCCCCTGGCACGGATTGCCCGGACCGGCGAATCGGGCCTTGACAAGGTGCAGCCCGGGGCCAGGGTATTGATCCGTCATCTGAACAACGACCCGGACCGACCGGTGATCTGTGGCCTGCTACCCGGCAGCGAGATCAATCCCCAGCCACGCATCCAGCTCGATGGCACGCCACTGGACCCGGAGGCCGAGAGCATTCGCCTGGGCAGCGGGCAACGCTTGCACATCGACACCCGTGAAGACCTGATCCTGCATGGTTCACAGGGCGCCTTGCAGATCGCAGCCCAGGGTATTTCCATCATCGGGCCGCGCACCATGAAAGCTTCGCCCCCCGAACAACAGGATGCCAGCGCATTGAAGCTCACCGATCTGCGCCTGACGCAAAAGCCGGGCCTGCAGGGCGCACCGCTGGCCAATCGCACCTGGTACATCGTGCGTATGCCCAAGCCCGGTCTGGAACATCTGGCGCACATCGAACCCGCGGACTTTCTGTTCGAGGGCAAAACCGATGAATGGGGTTATCTGGGCCTGAGCCAGGAACAATTGCAGCAACTGGCGGCGCATTACAACAAGACGCCCGGCAGCCTGTGCCTGGTCCACCCCGGCCAGTGCATCAGGCTGCAGGATTACATCCAGCAGAACTGGACCGAGCAGCAGCGCCGGGCATTCATGCTCAGCGGTCTTTGAAACTGGCCGCCCGCTTCTCGACGAAAGCCTGCATGCCTTCTTTCTGGTCCTCGCTGGCAAAGACGGCATGGAAAACCCGTCGCTCGAAGCGAACGCCTTCGGCCAGGCTGACTTCAAATGCACGATTGACGCTTTCCTTGACCATCATCGCGACCGGCAGGGATTTATCGGCAATCACGGCAGCGACCGCCAATGCCTCGTCAAGTAATTGTTCGGTGGGCAGAATCCGTGCGACAAGGCCTGCGCTCTCGGCTTCACGGGCATCCATCAAACGACCGGTCAGGCACATTTCCATGGCCTTGGCCTTGCCCACCGCTCGCGTCAAGCGCTGGGTGCCGCCCATGCCGGGCAATACGCCCAGGTTGATTTCCGGCTGACCGAACCGGGCGTTTTCTGCTGCCAGAATGAAATCGCACATCAGGGCCAGTTCACAGCCACCGCCCAGAGCAAACCCTGCCACAGCGGCAATGACCGGCTTGCGCCGCGCCGCAATCCGGTCGCTTTGGGCGAAAAGATCATCGAGATAGATCTGCGGATAGGTCAGCCCGGCCATTTCCTTGATATCGGCTCCCGCAGCAAATGCCTTGCTGGAACCGGTGAGCACGATACAACCGATATCAGGGCTGCGTTCAAACTCATCCAGAATCTGATTCAATTCATCGATCAGTTGAGCATTCAGGGCATTGAGCGCCTGAGGACGGTTCAAGGTAATCAGACCGACCTTACCTCTAACCTCTCTTGATACTGTCTCGTAACTCATTGATATAAATCCACTATTAACAATCAACTTGGAGAGGCGAGTTCATTCACCCCTACATCAACTCCACAGCCATGGCAGTGGCTTCACCACCACCGATGCAGATTGCAGCCACACCACGCTTGAGCTGTTTACGGCGCAATGCCGAGAGCAAGGTGACGATAATCCGCGTCCCCGAGGCCCCCACCGGATGCCCCAGGGCGCAGGCGCCGCCGCTGATATTGACCTTGTCGTGATGCAGTTCGAGACGGCTCATGGCCGCCAGTGGCACCACGGCAAAGGCTTCATTGATTTCAAACAGGTCCACATCATCCACCGACCAGCCGGTCTTGCCCAATAAACGGGTAATCGCCCCTATGGGTGCGGTGGGAAACAGGCCGGGAACATCGGCAAAAGCGGCATGGGCATGAATCTTCGCCAGTGGGGTCAGACCACGGCGTTGCGCTTCGGAGTGACGCATCAGCAACAGGGCTGCAGCACCGTCGGAGATGGAACTGGAGTTGGCCGCGGTCACGGTTCCCTCGTCACGGAAGGCAGGCTTCAGAAGCGGAATCTTTTCCAGTCGCGCCTTGGGTGGCTGCTCGTCGTGACTGATCACTCGCTGTTCCTTGCCCACCGTCACCTGCAAAGGCACGATCTCGGCATCGAAATGACCTTCGGCGATGGCTTCCTGAGCGCGCGTCAGGGAAGCCATGGCAAAGGCATCCTGCGCCTCGCGGCTGAAGCCGTTCATCTGGGCGCAATCCTCGGCATAGGTGCCCATCAACCGGCCTGGCTCGTAGGCATCTTCAAGCCCATCGAAAAACATATGGTCCAGGACCCGCCCATGACCCATCCGGTAACCACTGCGGGCGCGATCCAGCAGGTAAGGCGCATTGGACATGCTTTCCATGCCGCCTGCGATAACCACGCTGGCACTGCCGGCCAGCAGCAGGTCATGAGCCAGAATGGCGGTCTGCATGCCGGAGCCGCACATCTTGTTGACGGTGGTGCACAGGGCCGAAGCGCTCAACCCCGCCCCCAATGCCGCCTGACGCGCCGGCGCCTGTCCGAGCCCGGCCGGCAACACACAACCAAACAGGACTTCTTCGATGTCCTGCGGATCGATACCCGCCCGCTCCACAGCCGCACGAATGGCCGCCGAACCCAGTTGCGGCGCGGTGAGGCTTTTCAGATCTCCTTGAAAACCGCCCATTGGTGTACGGGCGGCACTGACGATGACGACTGGATCGTGAGGCGGTGTCTTGTTCTCGATGGACATGGCAGATTTCCAGAATGCTGTTGTTATTGGAATAGCAGAAATCATCGATTTTTGTAGATTGCCAGACAAAGGTCGCAGCAGCAGAATCTCCGGCAGAGCCTGCGGTCTGAGCCACTATTGCAAACACTGCCTTTTTTGGGAGGCCCAGAGAATGCCATCACCCACACTGCGCAGCCTGCTCGTCGGCCTGATGATTCTGGCCTTGAGCGGCTGCGCGCTGTTTGCCAGCCGCGACCCGGTCAATATCAATGTGGTGGGGATAGAGCCCTTGCCCGGTCAGGGTCTGGAAATACGCATGGCAGTCAAGCTGCGCCTGCAGAATCCCAATGAAACAGCCATCGACTACAACGGCGTGGCGCTGGATCTGGAAGTCAATGGCAAATTGCTGGCCTCGGGTGTCAGTGACCAGCGAGGCAGCATCGGGCGGTTCTCCGAAACCGTTCTGGTCGTGCCGGTGAGCATTTCGGCTTTTTCGGCGCTGCGCCAGGCTGTAGGGCTGACCCAGACTCAACGTCTGGACAACCTGCCCTACACCCTGCGCGGCAAGCTGGCAGGTGGTGTATTCGGCACCGTGCGCTTCAGGGACAGCGGCACCCTGAGCCTGCCGCAGCCCACCACTGGCGACTGGTAGCACTCAATCCGTGATGAAGCGCACACCGGGCTTGGAGCGCTCATCCACCACCAGCTCGAAGACATCCGGGCGTGAGTAATGCCCCACCACATCGAAGTCATAACGTGCCTTGACCAGTTCATCGACATCGATTTCAGCCACCAGCAACCCCGCTTCAGCAATCAGCGGACCGGCCAGCACATCGCCCATCGGCCCGACAATCACGCTGCCCCCATTGATCAGCGGACGCTCGGCAGGCCAGTTGGCAACATCGATACCCAGCGCTTGCGGGGATGGCTGCACCTGACAGGCGCTGATCACGAACATCCGGCCTTCATGGGCAATATGGCGCATCGAGCATTGCCATATTTCACGCTCGTCCACCGTCGGAGCACACCAGATCTCCACCCCCTTGGCATACATCGCGGTACGCAGCAACGGCATGTGATTTTCCCAGCATACGGCTGTCCCCAGACGCCCGGCACGGCTCGGGACCACAGACAGGGTCGAGCCATCGCCCTTGCCCCAGATAAGCCGTTCAGTACCGGTCGGCATCAACTTGCGGTGTCTGGCGACCAACCCGCCTTCAGGCTCGAACAACAGCACTGTGCAATAGAGACTGCTGCCGGAGCGCTCGATAACGCCCAGTACCAGACTGGCCCCTGTGCGGGCCGAGAGTTGTTCCAGCACACGGGTTTCATCGCCTGGTACATCGATGGCGTTCTCGAAGTAACGGGCAAAGGCCTCACGCCCCTGAGGCAGACGGTAGCCCAGTTGAGTGCCAAAGGTTTCGCCCTTGGGATATCCCCCGAGCAGCGCTTCCGGCATGACCACCACCCGGGCACCGGAATCGATGATGGCCTGCTCGTAGGAAAGGATCAGGTCAAGGGTGTCTGCCTTGCCACCCGGCAAGGCGCCGATCTGCAAGGCTGCAACGATGGATCTGGACATGGCGAGTCTCCGTTGGCGATGAATGTTGCCAATTCTCGACCGGACGCCCAACATTGATAAAGCCCATCTCAGTGCTTAATGATATGAATACCATGAATATCAGTACGATCGATCTCAATCTGCTCAAAGTCTTTGAAGCATTGCACGATGAGTCCAGCGCCAGCCGGGCAGCCTTGCGCCTGGGCGTGACTCAGTCAGCCATCAGTGCGGCCTTGCGGCGTCTGCGAGAACTGTATGGCGATCAATTGTTCGTGCGCACCGGACGCGGTCTGGCCCCGACCCTGCGGGCCGACCAGCTCAAGCCCGTGGTCAGCGAAGCCCTGAACAAATGCCGACAGAGCCTGGCGATGGTGACAACGGCCCCGGGAAATTACGAAGGACGCTCGGTGGTCATCGGTCTGTCGGATGACTTTGAAATGGCTCTGGGCCAGCGCCTGATGACAGCGGTCGGTATCCGGGCTCCGAGGTTGCGGCTGATATTCCGGCAGACCCACAGCCAGATCGTCGCGACAGCCCTGCTGGACCGCACCATCGACCTGGCGATTGCCTCGGGAGGTTTCGCCAATCGTCTGCTGACCCGCAGGGTATTGGGGGAAGGCGATTATTCGTGCCTGGTTGATCCGGCCAGCCTGGAACCTGGCCAGACGCAACTGAGCATTCAGGAGTTCATCGAGCGCGAGCAGATCCTGATTTCATCCGGTGGGCTGATCGGCATGGTCGATGAGGGGCTGGCCAGTCTGGGCCTGAACCGCCGGGTCTGTGCATCGACCACGCATTTCGCGGCATTGCCTTATCTGCTCAAGGGCACACAGGCATTATCCACCATCCCTACGCACGCTGCGCAGGCGATTGCGCAACTGACCGACCTTGTCCTGTTGCCCTGCCCCTTGACCATGCCGCGTTATCCGATAGAGCTGGGCTGGCGCACCGGCTCCCAGCCGGACCCGGCGGTGGACGCCGTGCGTGAAGCCATTATCGGGCTGTTCTGAAATTACCTGGCGGCGGCCATGAGCCGGTTCACTTCACTGCGAACCATGTTGGCGTACTCCGGCGGGCTCATGGCGTCCAGTTCGGAGCGAACCCATTCCGACCACTTGCCCTTGCGCTTGGCTTTCTCCCCCATCAGCCGGGCCGCGTCACCCTTGGCCTTGCCCAGATTGCTCTGCCAGAGTTCAAACAGACGGGACTTTTCATCCTCGATGGCAGCACGTTCGGGAAGAGACCGGTTGGCCAGATTGAAACTCATAACGTTCACCTACTACCTACGACTAAAAACGCCTGCATCTTACACCCGTCGGCCAAAAACTGCCGCTGGCTTCGCAGGAACGGCGCGCTGTTCATCTGCCCTTCGCGACTTATACCGGAGGAACGAATGGAAGCGGGTTGAAGGTCGGATACTTGTGCAATTGCAACTTTCCGCAACACTCAAGACTCCATTGAGGAACACTGCCATCAACTGAAAGGAAAACATCATGGCTCGTAAAACCGCTGCGCAAAACACTGCCGATCAGATCAAAGACCAGGCATTCAGCGAATTGCAGGCTCTGATCGAAGAATCAGACAAACTGCTCAAGGACAGCGCCGCACTGGTTGGCGAAGAAGCGGAGACCCTGCGCGCGCAATTGAGCCTGAAGCTCAGGCAGGCCCTGGATTCGGTATCCAGCGTACGCGAACGCACCAAACCGGTGGTCGAAGCTACTGAAACCTACATCGGCGGGCACCCATGGCAGACCGTGGCCATTTCTGCCGGATTCGGTCTGGTAGTGGGCTTGCTGCTGGGACGTCGTTGATGCATGGCTGCGCTGCCAGTCCACGCTGGCAGCGCAGCCCGGACAGATTACTGATTGCGCTCGATGACCACGGGCGCAGCCAAACGATGGGATTTGGCAACCTTGGCCAGCAGGCCGACGCGCTGCTCTTCTGCCAGTTCCGGGCTCTGGAACGGGCCAATCAACAATTGCTGCTTGCCGTCGATCGTGACCACGACCGGCGCATACCCCCGCTCAAGCAACCAGGCACTGATATCGCTGACTGCCTCTCTGGAGTTCATCTGAATGAACCACTGCGGCGTGGCCGCCTGCGGAGCCTGAGACACCGGCTCAGCCTTGTCGCGGGCCGATGGCCGAGAGTTTCCTGCATCGCATCCGGCCAGCACCAGCGTCAGCGCTGCCATTATCATTACCGTCTTGCGCACGTAAGTCTGCTCCTTGTCTGAAGTGGCGCGAGTCTAGCACTACTGGACCGGGGCATGAGCCGCTGTGTCGAGGTGACGCAGGGCGTTTGGACAGGTATTGATACACTGTCCGGCGCTACAGGGCAGACCGGGCATGAGGCCGGGCACCACTTGCCATCGTGTAATGAAATGTTTCTTCATGCAGCCCTGCAAACAACCGGACAATTACCGGCTAATGGCGCAATGATATGGGAACGACAATCCATGGCCGTGGTCAATGCTTCAACCTTGCTACTTACACAGAACAGTTGTTTACACAGAAAAATATGCCGTAATGCCATTAACGAGGTATCTTCCCGTCCTCGTTTTTTTTCAACCCGGCAAATCCTGCATCAACGGCGTCGATGACCACTGTGCATTCCATGAAACCTCTGTCGGACCTGATCATCTGCGAGCACTGCGACTCGCTGTATGAAGCCACGCCCCTGAAGGCCGGCGAATCGGCGCATTGCCTGCGCTGCAAGGCGCTGCTGGGCCGGGGCCATCGCCTGACCATCGAGCAGTTGCTGGCTCTGACCATTGCCGCCGCACTGCTGTTTCTGTTCGCCAATTTCTTTCCGGTGATCAGTATCAGCATGAAAGGCCTGACCAACCAGGTGACCCTCTGGGAGTCGGTGGAAGCCCTGGCACAGGGACGTATCACCATCATTGCCCTGGTGGCCGGGCTGTCGATCATCCTTGCTCCGCTGTTGCAGATCGCCCTGCTCTTCTGGGTGCTGCTGCACGCTCATCGCGGCGTCATTGCCCCTGGCTTCAAGACCTGCATGCGTGCACTGGAGCATTTGCGCCCCTGGAGCATGCTGGAAGTGTGCATGCTCGGGATTCTGGTCGCCATCATCAAGCTCTCGGGGATGCTCGATGTGCATCCCGGTCTTGGCTTGTGGGCCATGGCAATGCTGATGGTGCTGATCCTGCTGATCGCCAACAAGGATATCCGCCGCCTGTGGGATGAACTGGGAGTCCAGCCAGGATGAACGGCATTCCTTTCGCCCATGAACAGCGCTTGTGTCTGTGCCATACCTGCGGCTACGCCTGCCCGGAAGATGTCCACCACTGCCCGCGCTGCGATTCGCCCGTACATCGACGCAAGCCCAACAGCATTGTCCGGACCTGGGCGTTCCTGATTGCCGGACTGATTTTTTACGTGCCGGCCAATGTGCTGCCCGTGATGTACACCATCATGCTGGGCAACAGCAGCCAGAACACCATCATGAGCGGTGTGATCGAGTTCTTCAAAAGCGGGTCATGGGATATTGCCCTGCTGATTTTCATTGCCAGCGTCGTGGTGCCCTGCATCAAGTTCCTGGTGCTGGGCATGCTTCTGGTCACCTGTCAGCGACGCAGTCGCTGGGCAATGCTGGAGCGTGCGCGGCTTTATCGTTTTATCGAGCTGATCGGCTATTGGTCGATGCTCGATGTGCTGGTGGTTGCGCTGGTGGCCTCCCTTGTCCAGTTCCGTGAACTGAGCACCATCGAGCCGATGATCGGCATCCTGTTTTTTGGTCTGGTAGTGGTGATGACGATGTTCGCCGCCATGAGTTTCGATCCCCGGCTTATCTGGGACGCAGAGGTTGAAGATGTCTGAGAATACCGCCCCCCCTTCGCCGCTACTTCGTCCCGAGGTCAAGCAGCGTCGCATGCGCGTGTCACTGATCTGGCTGGTGCCGATCGTTGCCGGTCTGATCGGCCTGTCCATGGCCTTCCATGACTGGATGAACATAGGCCCGCGCATCACCATCAGCTTCCAGACTGCCGAAGGCCTGGAAGCCAACAAGACTCAGGTCAAGTACAAGAACGTGGTGATCGGCATGGTAACGGACATCACCCTGAGCGAAGACCGTACTCATGTCCTGGCAAAGGTCGACCTCAATAACACGGCCACGCCTTTCACCCGGGTCGACAGCCAGTTCTGGGTCGTGCGACCACGTATCGGAGCCCATGGCGTATCCGGTGTCGACACCTTGCTGTCGGGCGCATTCATTGGTGCCGATGCGGGCAACTCGCAGGAAACCAAGAACGACTTCACCGGCCTTGAAACCCCTCCTCCGGTGACATTCGGCGAAAAAGGCAAGCGCTTCACCCTGCACACCGACGACCTGGGCTCTCTGGACATCGGCTCTCCGGTCTATTACCGCCGCATTCAGGTCGGTCAGGTGGTGGCCTACGAGTTGTCCCAGGATGGCAAGGGTGTCGACGTCCAGATTTTCATCAATTCCCCGAACGATCAGTACATCACCACCGACACACGCTTCTGGAATGCCAGCGGCGTGGACGTGAGCGTCGGTACTGCGGGCCTCAAGATCAATACCCAGTCGCTGACTTCGATCCTGTCCGGCGGTATCGCATTCCGCGAGCCGAACTGGAGCCCGGAATCGAAGCCCGCCGACGAGAACGCCGAGTTCAAGATCTTCGATGACCAGGCCACGGCCCTGGCCCCGCCTGACGGCGAACCACGCTACATCCGCATGCGTTTCAACCAGTCGCTGCGCGGTCTGGCCGTCAATTCCCCGGTGGACTTCCTGGGCGTGAACATCGGCAAGGTGGTGTCGGTGGATCTGGATTACGACCCGAAAACCGGGACCTTCCCGAGCATTGTCGGCGCCGTTATCTACCCCAACCGCCTGGGCGCTGCCGAATCCAAACTGCGCCAGTTGGGCGGTAGCGGCGACGAAGAAGAACAGTCGGCCAGAATTCTCAATGCCTTCGTCAATAACGGGCTGCGGGCACAGGCTCGCACCGGCAACCTGTTGACCGGGCAGTTGTACATTGCGATGGAGTTCGATCCAAAGGCGCCGAAGGTAACCTTCAACCCCAAGGCCAGACCTCTCGAGATTCCTACCGTACCGGGTAACTTCGACAAGCTGCAGGAGCAGTTGCAGGCATTCGTCGACAAGCTCAGCAAAGTGCCGATCGATGAACTGGCCACCAACCTCAATGGCAACCTGACCGAACTGCAGAAGACCCTCAAGCAGGTCAATGGCAGCGTCTTGCCGCAAATGCGCGGCACCTTGCAGCAGGCGGAAAAAACCCTGAGCAGCGCCAACGACACGCTGGGTGAAGACTCTCCAGGTCGTCAGCAACTGACCCAGGCCATGGAAGAAGTGCAGCGCACTGCCCGCTCGGTACGGGTATTGACCGACTTCCTGAGCCGTCATCCTGAAGCGCTGATTCGCGGTCGCAGCGGCGACGCAGCTCCAGCCTCATACAAAGCGCCGTCTTCGTCCCGTGCAATCGATCTGGAGCCAAAACAATGACCTTGCGCCTTAAACTGTTGGTATTGGCTGCTGCGCTGGGCCTCGGAGCCTGTTCCTCGACACCGACCCGTTACTACACGCTGATCGCGCCCATGGACTCCGCCAGCGCGCCAAGCGCACAGCCCGCGCCGTTCCAGTTCGAGATGCTGCCGGTGCTGATGCCCGTGCAGGTGGACCAGCCTCCTCTGGTCGTGCGTCAGGGCGATGGCAGCCTGGAAATTCTGGATACCGAGCGCTGGGGCTCGCCTTTGGGCGACGAATTCCACGATGCCCTGACCGCGCAGCTGGAGCGCCGCTTCGGTAGCCGCGACATGGCCGGACTGCCAAAGGACAGCGCTCTGCCGGTCCTTTCATTGCGCACCGATGTCAGGCGTTTCGAGTCCGCACCCGGAAATTATGCGCTGATCGATGTGGTCTGGAGCCTGAGCCTGCGCAATGCAGGTGCAAGCTCGGGCAGCAAGCGTCTCAACCTGACCTGCAGCAGCGTGATCCGCGAGTCGGCAGGACTGGGCATGGAGAACCTGATCCTTGCCCATCAGAAGGCCGTCGAGAAACTGTCGAAGAAAATTGCCAGCACCGCACAGAACTGGGTGCAGCATCCCACCTCACGCTGCCTCTGAAAGCGACTGGAAGGCCCCGTAACAGGGGCCTTTTCAATTATTTCAATTTTGTAACAAGCATGATCCTGCGAACATTTCCGATCAGAACTCATATACAAAAGTACAAATCGGTATAAAAAAGTTCCAAAGCCTTCATAACGCCATTACACTCCAAGAGTTGTGAAAATGATATTTAGCAGCTCCTTGCAGTTAAGTATTGATGCGCTGTTGCGAACCTATCTGCACGCCACTATGCCCCTTTCCAGATCCCTTACAGTTCTGCCCAGGTCTTGAACAGGCGCTTTTAAAGAGGACCACCGACATGCCCGGAATTGGCCCCCGACTCAAAAGAGAACGAATAAGACTCAAACTCTCACAAAGCGCACTCGGCGCCATCGGAGGCGTTGAAACCAATGCCCAGAGTAATTACGAGAACGGTATACGCTCTCCCAGAGCCGATTATCTGGCACGGATATCGGACGCTGGCATCGATGTAACCTATGTCGTCACGGGATTCAGCCTTGAGCGCCCTCTCCAGAGCCTGGAGATCCATGACAGCTCCGAACGGCTGAGCCGTGTCGTATCGCGATTGCATAAAAATCTGCATGAAGTCACGCAGAACATTTACCACATGGCTCGACTACTTGAGTCCCATGAAAATGCAACGATCAAGTCGCAACTGGATAACATCAAGGCAGAAGCGGAAGCCATTACCGTAGCGGCTGTACGCCTGATCTACGTGAGTTCGAAGTTGAGTTGACCTCCTGAAAGCAAAACGGCATTCGGTTGAAACAGAATGCCGTCGTAACCGGTTTAAAACCCGACCGTTGCCGACACCAGATAAGTCCTCGGTGTCGATAGCGTCAGACCTGCGGCACTGTCAGATGAGGTTGCCGCCGAGGCCCAATAGGTCTTGTCCAGCACGTTTTCTACAGAAGCGCGTAACGTGACCGGATTGTCGCCCAACTTGAAAGCATAACGACCACCGACGTCATAACGTTCCCATGAATCGATTTTCTGATTATTGGCTGCATCCAGATATTGCGATCCCGTATGAATGGCGCGGGCGGTCAGGGTCAGACCTGGCAGGCGATTGATATCCCATTCCACTCCCATATTGGCATTGACCTCGGGCGAGCCGGTGCCGCGATTGCCATCGAAAGTACCCAGCGCGGTTTTGGTCTGCTCACTGTCGAGCAACATGACGCCACCGAGCAGCCGCACACCCGACAAAGGCTCACCGAACATGTTCAGCTCGACTCCCTGATTGCGTAATTCGCCATCGGGTTTGAAGTTGCCCTGGGCATCGGTGATATAGGCAGGCTGTTCTATGCGGAATACGCTCAGGCTGGTGCCAAAAGTGCCATGGTCATATTTAACGCCGACTTCCGTCTGTTTGGACTTGTACGGTGCAAATACTTCATCGCTATTGGTGGCCGTGGTGGGCGCGGTTTCGCCCTGGCTCAGGCCCTCCATATAGTTGGCGTACAGCGAGATCGAATCGGTGGCCTTGATCACCAGCCCCATGGCCGGAGAAGTGGCGCGCTCGTCATAGCGCTGCCCCAGAGCGCCATTGGAATAACTGTCCACCTCAACCCGTTGCAGGCGTGCCCCCAGCGTCAACAGTACCCGGTCATCGAAAAAGCTCAGGGTGTCGGCCAGCGCGACACTGGTAAACAGGTTCTCGGTATGAGTCGAGGTATCGAAACGGTTCGGCGTGCCCGGATAAGGCAGAACGACCGGGTTGTAGAGATTGCTGGTGCGAGGCTGATAACGCTCGCCTGCGTTATCGAACTCGAAATCGAAACGATTGAGGCTGATGTTCAGCGTATGCCCTACCGGGCCGGTATTGAACCAGCTACGGGCACCGACCGTGAAGGTCTTGACCTCTTCGTCACGCCGGAAGGTACGCGGGGTCACGGTAAAGTTGCCACTGCTGGTGGTGACCGGAACGGTATGACGCAGGAAGTCATAGTTGCCTTTGCGGGCACCGGCTGCGGCATAGACCATCACCGAATCACTGAGATCGAACTCGCCGCGCAGCGCGCCGAAGGAATCCTTGGAGTGGGAATACGTCCAGGGCTGGGCGAAATTGCGACGAATATCCCTGGCTCTGGGCATGGCGATACCGGCTGCCACTTCGACCCGCTCGATGGGCGCATCGGCATAGCGCTCCTGCTCGCCGAGATCCAGCGACATGCGCATCCGGTCTTCACGCCAGTCCAGCCCGACGACCGAGGCTTCACGCTCGACCTTCTGGTGATCCCACTCGGTATCGCCGGACTGCCGTACCCCGTTGTAACGCACGCCGAAGCGCTGGTTTTCGCCAAAACGGCGACCGATATCCACATGCCCGCCAAACTGCCCGGCCGAGGCGAAGCTGCCGGTGAACTCGGTCAGCGGTTCGCTGCCGGCCCGCTTGGGCTCGATATTGATATTGCCGCCCACGCTGCCGCGCGGCACGATGCCGCCCAATAACGCACCCGGCCCTTTGAGAATATCGACCCGTTCGACCATTTCCATGTCGATGGAGTAAGTCGGCAGCACGCCATACAACCCGCCAAACGACACATCACTGTTGAACAGGCTGAAACCGCGAATCGAGAATTGCTCGAAACGTCCGCCTGCCGGGTTGGTGGTACGCACCGACGGGTCGCTGGCCACCATATCGCCAAGAGTACGTGCCTGCTGGTTCTTGATCGTGGTGCTGGTATAGGACGTCTGGTTGAATGGCGTCTCCATGAAATCACGATCGCCCAGCATGCCCTGGGAACCGCTGCGGGCGACCTGGCCACCGGCATAAATATCGCCCTGCCCGTCCAGCCGACTGCCGTCGATGGACGTATTGGGCAATACCATGGAACCGTTCTCTGCCACAGGTGCAGGCACCAGCGTGTAGGACTGATTACCCAACGGTTGCAGTTGCAAACCGGAGCCTTGCAGCAGAAGCCCGAAACCTTCGTCTACGGGGTATTCGCCATTCAGACCTTTGCTGTTACGCCCCGCCACCAGCGCCGGGTCAACCGAAAGACTGACGCCGGACAGCGCGGCAAAACGGGTCAAGGCCGCGCTCAGGCTGCCGGCCGGAATCTGATAACTGCGACGCACCGACTCTTCGGCCTGGACCGAAGCCACCAATAGCGGCGCGGCACTCAGGCCGAGCACCACGCCAGCCTGACAACTCATATGCAGCAGCGGGGCCATGCCGAAACGGGCAAGGCGCAGGCGACGCAAGAAAACTACGGGCATTGGAGCACTCTCTTTTTGTGTTCACTTGAGAGGGATGACAAGCGACGGCAAAAAAAGGGACAGCATCAGACGGAAATTTTTCGAGGGGCAAGCGTGACCCAGTAACGGGTACGTGAATGCACCTGCACAGGCAGGCTGGCCGCCAGCAGATCCAGGATGCGGTCGGTATCGTCCAGCCGGAACGATCCGGTGACTCTCAAGGTTTCCAGCTCGGGCTCCCAGCGCAGAATCCCGGGCCGGTAGCGACTCAGTTCGGCCAGGAAACTGCCCAGCGGCCGGTTTTCGACAGTCAATACGCCCTGGCGCCAGTCCGGTTGTCGGGCATCGAAGTGCTCGACCGGCGTAACCCCCATGGCATTCAGGGCCGCCCGCTCACCCTCCTTGAGGCGCAAGGTTGCGCCCTGCATCGACAGCAGATCCACGCTGCCACTCATAACGGAAACCCGGCAACGGTGCTCGTCCTGACGAATGCAGAGTTCGGCACCGTTGGCGATGATCTGGCCCAAGCGGGTCTTGACCGTCACAGCCGGGGCATTGCCTGCCATGCTCAAGGCAACTTCGCCTTCGATCAGCAACAACTGGCGTCGACCGTCCCGGAAATCCAGATTCACGGCACTGGCAGTATTGAGCTGCAACTGGCTGCCATCGGGCAAGCGCAAGGTCTTGCGTTCGCCGGTTGCAGTGCGCAGATCGGCACGCCAGGCTCTCACGGGCAACTGACTGCTGATCATCCAGCCGGTGGGAATCAGTGCTGCAATGACCAGTGCATGCTTGAGCATCGCCCGACGCGACGGCTCGTCTCGCTTGAGATCTGCCCGGTCGAGGCTGGCCATGGCCAGTTCGGGCGGCAGTTCGGCAAAGCGCTGGCGCAGGCCCTGTGCCCGTTGCCAGACCTTTTCGTGGCTTGGGCACTGCTCACGCCAGCGCTTCAGTTGTTCGTGCTCCTGGGCACTGGCCGTTCCGGACTCCAGCAACGCCAGCCAACAGGCTGCCGCGTGAGCCACCTGCCGGGCCTGCTCGTCACTTGCGCGGTCATTCATGATTCGGCCATCAGGCAATGGGCATAAGCCTGTGCCATGTAGCGTTTCACAGTGCGCTCGGACACCTCCAGCCGAAGGGCGATCTGCGCATAGCTCAGGCCTTCAAGCTGCGACCAGAGAAACGCGCGACGCACCATCATCGGCAAATCGTCGAGCAATTCATCCAGGGCCTGCAGGGTCTGCAGCAGAATCCAGCGTTGTTCGGGAGACGGAACGCACTCTTCGGGCAGTGTTGCCAAAGCCTGCAGATAAGCCTGCTCAAGACTGCGACGCTTGTAGTGATTGATCAGCAGCCGCTTGCCCACGGTCACCAGATAGGCACGCGGCTCACGCAGATTGGTCAGTGATTCGCTCTGCCAGGTAGCCATGACCCGCAAGAACGTATCCTGACTCAGATCGGCCGCATCCCAGGCATTGCCCAGACGGGACCGCAGCCAGTTTTCCAGCCAGCTACGATGATCACGATAGAAATTGTCCAGGCCAGGCTGCACACCCGATGGCCCTGCTGCATCACTCATTCAAAGGCCACTCATGACAGCGACTTAAAATGAGAATCATTCTATTTATTTAATGAGAGGTAGCCAACCTGTTTCTTGGGACCAGTTCAATCCGTGGGAGGGGCCTTGGCCGCGACATCTGAAATGCACTGAACTGTCAGTTGGTCGTCGCGGCCAAGGCCCCTCTCACACGTGCAAGTGATTCAGCGCCGCTTCAACCTGTCGATAATCACTGCCAGCAGCAGGATGGTGCCGCGAATGACGTACTGGTAGAAGGTGTCGATGTTCTTGAGGTTCATCGCATTCTCGATGATCGCCAGAATCAGCACCCCGGCGATGACGTGACGGATCATGCCGATACCGCCACTGAGCGATACACCGCCGAGTACACAGGCCGATATGACCGTCAGTTCGAAGCCCTGGCCGATCATGGGTTGCCCGGAGGTCATGCGTGACGCCAGCACGACACCGGCCAGGGCACCAATCAGGCCATGTACGGCAAAGATGATGATCTTGGTCCGGTCGACATGCACGCCCGCCAGCAAGGCCGCCTCCTGATTACCGCCGATAGCCATGGTGTTACGGCCATAGGTGGTGTAGTTGAGCAGCCAGCCAAAGAAGATAAAGCAGACGATGGTGATCAGGATCGGCACCGGCACGCCATAGAACTGGCCATTACCGAAGACGAAGAAATCCTCGTTGGAAACCCCTACCGCCTTGCCGTTGGAAAAGATATACGCCAGCCCGCGAACGATCTGCATGGTCGCCAGCGTCGTGATCAGCGCATTGATACGCAGTTTGGCGATGACGATGCCGTTGATCAGCCCCACCAGCAGGCCCATGGCCAGGGCAGCGCTCACTCCCAGGAATACGCTGTCGGTGTCGCGAATCACGATCCCGGCAATCACGCCGGCACAGGCCAGTACCGAGCCGACCGACAGGTCGAAGTGCCCGGAAGCCAGGCAATACAGCATGGTGCAGGCAGCAATGCCCACCGTGGAAATCGCCAGGCCCAGCCCGCGCATGTTCAGGGGCGACAGGAAGTTATCGATGAACACCGCACACAGCATGAAAATGCCCAGCGCGGCCAGCAACATGACCCATTCATCGAGAAAGCGGCGCATATTCACGCCCTGACGGGGAGCCCGCAGGCTGGTTTCGGTAGACATACGCACCTCTTTTTTATTGTTCATGGTCGCAGACCAAAGGTTCAGCCCCGTGAGCGGGGTAACGCCAGTTGTAGAAGTCGCGACTCATCGGCCTCGTCGCGGTTGAGTTCGCCGGTGATCGCACCTTCGCTCATGACCAGAATGCGGTCGGAGATACCCATGACTTCCATCAGGTCGCTGGACACCACAATCACTGCGATACCTTGTGCCGCCAGGTTATGGATGATCTGGTAAATCTCGGATTTGGCACCGATATCGATGCCTCGGGTCGGCTCGTCCAGCAGCAGGACTTTCATCGGCATCGACAGCCAGCGACCGAGAATCGCCTTTTGCTGGTTGCCACCGGAGAGAAAGACAATCTGCTGATCCGGCGAAGGCGTCTTGACGTTCATCGCCCGAATCTGGGTTTCGGCGTTCTCCCGCTCCCAGCGTCCCTGCAGCAGACAACCCAGGTTCACATGCCGTGGCCGGGCACCGATATTGATGTTCTCGGCGACACTGGAAAGCGGCACGATGCCTTCTTTCTTGCGATCTTCCGGGCAAAGCAATATGCCTGCAGCAATGGCGTCTCGCGGGGATTTGAGGGTCAGCGGCTTGCCGTCCAGTTGCAGCGAACCTGCCTTGCTGCGGGTCATGCCGGACAGCAGTCGAAACAACTCGGTACGCCCCGCCCCCACCAGTCCGAAAAAGCCCAACACTTCGCCCTTCTCGACGGCGAAGCTCACCGGCTCCTGCAACCCTGGCCCGAGCAGGCCCGTGACTCGCAGACTGGGGCCTTGATGCTCACGGGGCCGATAATTGTAGATGTCCTGAATATCGCGGCCGACCATGCAGGTCACCAACCGGTCATGGTCAAGCTGCGCCATGTCCTCGAAGGTACGCACGAAACGCCCGTCCTTGAATACCGTCACGGCATCGCAGATGCGGAAGATTTCTTCCATGCGATGTGACACGTAAAGAATCACCCTGCCCTCATCGCGCAACCTGGCAATGATCGCCATCAGGCGGTCGATCTCCCGCGCCGAAAGGCTGCTGGTAGGCTCATCGAAAGCAATGACATGGGCATTGCGCGACATGGCCTTGGCAATTTCCACCAGTTGCCGCAGCCCGAGAGACAAGTCTCCCAGGCGCATGCCCGGATCGATTTCGTCGGCAAGCCCCTTGAGCAGTTCCGTGGCCTGACGCAGCATGAGCCGACGATTGATCATCCCCAGCCGGTTCGGCATATGCCCCAGCAGCAGGTTCTCTGCCACGGTCATTTCCGGCACCAGATGCAGCTCCTGGTGAATCACTGCGACACCCGCCGCAATGCTGTCTGCGGTGGATCTGAACTGGTGGGTATTCTCACCGATCTGCAAGGTGCCGCTGTTGGGCTGATAGGAGCCGCCCAGTATTTTCAGCAACGTGGACTTGCCCGCCCCGTTTTCGCCCATCAAGGCATGCACGCTGCCCGGATGCGCCTGAAAGCTGATGTCCGACAGCGCCTTGACACCGGGAAAGACCTTGCCGATGCCATTGAAGCGCAAGGCGCCACCGGCCGATTGCTGTTGCTCGATTGCCTGCTGCATGAATCCGTCCTCTTCACTCGCGAAGGGGCCTGAGATCAGGCCCCCTTGAACTCACTTCCAAAGACCGATCTTGGTCAGCACTTCCTGGAAGTTGGCTCGCGTAATGAGCGTCACGTCGTCCATGGCGGTGTACTTGGGAGGCTCTTCGCCGGTGGTGACCCATTTGAACATCTGGTAGGCGGTGTCATAGCCTTCCTTGTCCGGGCTTGGCAGCATCGAGCCGAAGAAACCGCTTTCCTTCTTCTTCAGTTCATCGATGGCGTCAGTGCCATTGATGCCGATACCGATCACATTGGCCGGTTTGAAGCCATTGGTGGCCGTGGCACGCACCCCACCCAGCACGGTGTTGTCGTTCATGCCGCCGATGATCAGGTTCTTGGCGTTGCCTGGCAGTTTCGGCAGTGCCGAGTTGGTGGCATCCATACTGCCCGGCACATCAAGGGTCTTCTGGGCGGTGAAGAGGATATGGCTTTCCGGCAGTCCGGCCTTTTTCAGCGAGTCCACCGAACCGTCGGTGCGCTTCTTGCCGGTATCCAGCTCGTTGTAGGTGTTGATGATGGCGTAGGTTTCTTTCCAGTCCCAATTGCGGTTTTTCGCCTCGGCTGCCATGGCCTCGCCCTGCTTCTGGCCAACCTCGAAGGCAGCCATGCCCAGATACGGCACGTCCTCCATGAAGTTGCCCTTGGCATCGACGAAACGATCATCCACCGCCATGACCTTCAGCCCCAAAGCCTTGGCCTTGGCGACAATCGCAGGGCCGAGTGAGACGTCCGGCGGACAGATGACAAAGCCCTTGGCACCGTTGGCTGCCAGGCTGTCGATGGCTGCCAGGGTTTTCTCGCCATCGGGCACGGCAATCTTGAGCACCGTGAAACCGTGCTCCTTGCCCGCCTTGTCGGCAAAGGCCCATTCGGTCTGGAACCAGGGTTCTTCGGGTTGTTTGACCAGAAAGCCGATTTTCACTTCTTCGGCAGCGTGGATGATGCCACTCATCCCGAGAATGGCGGTGGTGACGGCGGCGCAGCATAGGGAGCGAATCCCGTGGCGACTCAACATAGCTAACTCCTTATTGTTATTGAATAGCTACAGCGTCCAGCGATATGGCGGTTTCGGGTTCTGCGAACCCTGACCAGCCAAATAGTCATACCATATTGCCAAAAACGACAATATAACCGAGTGTCACTCGTGATAAAGCACCGAGCGCCCGCCATCGATCATGATGCAACTGGCGTTGATGAACGGGGCCTCATCGGTGGCCAGGAACAGCGCGGTCATGGCCACTTCGATGGGCTGGCCGATACGCTTGGGCGGATGCAGGTCGAAGGCGCGCTGCCGCTCGGCCTGCGGATCATCGAAGCCGTTCCAGTAATCGACATTGAGCTGGGTTTCGATATAGCCCGGCGCGATGGCGTTGACGCGAATGCCCTTGGGCGCGTATTCGATACCCAGGGCGCGTGTCAGGCCCAACAGGCCATGTTTGGCGACCGGATAGGGAAAGCAACCGGGAATGATGTTGCTTGAATGGGTCGAGGCGATATTGATGATGTTGCCCGCGCCCTGCTCCAGCATTTTCGGCAAGACACTGCGGCAGCCATACCAGGCACCATCCAGATCGATGGCGAAGCAGCGCTTCCAGTCTTCGTCGCTCATTTCCAGCGGGTCGCGGAATACATTGACCCCGGCGCAGTTGATCAGCACATCGACCCGGCCAAAATGTTCGATCGCCAGATCCACCATGCTGCGCCACTGGTCCTGTTGCGTGACATCCACCTTGAGTGCGTGGACCTCGGCACCCTGCCCGCGCCATTTGGCCGCCACCTGTTCGACCTTATCGCCCTGCACGTCGCTGATGATCAGCCTGGCCTGCTGCGCCTGGAAGCACGCCACGATGGCTTCGCCAATCCCCTGGGCAGCGCCGGTCACCAGCACTACCTTGCCTTTGAGGCGTTCACCGCGAACCGGCTCGGGAACCGGGGGTAACGACAAAGGTATCGCCATGTTCAACTCTCCTTGGATGCAATGAAAATTCAGCCGGCAAAACGTCGGCAAACCTGCCCGGCAACGCCCACGTCAGCCTTGAGCAGCGCACCATCGAACTGACCATGGGCATCGGCCGGGGCGGCGCTGGTGACGTAGAGCGTAGACAGGTCGGGACCGCCAAATACGCAACTGGTGGGATGGCTGACAGGCAGGTCGACGATGCGGTCGACACAGCCATCGGGGGCAAAGCGGATCAGGCAGCTTCCGCCCCAGCGGGCATTCCAGACGTATCCTTCGGCATCCATGGCCGAGCCGTCCGGAACGCCACGAGGATGCTCATGTGCCCAGACCTCACGCTCGCCCAGGCTCTCGTCGGCCAGAATCGGGTATTGATAGATGACGCCATCGAGGCTGTCGGCGCTGTAGAGCACTGTGCCCTGGGCATTCCACAACAGGGTGTTGACGATGCCCTGCCTGTCCAGCAGGTGCGTGACCCTTGCATTCGGGTCTACACGAAACAACCCACCGGAACGGCGTACCAACGGCAAGTCGCCGCCTTCGTCGTCCAGATTGTTCTGCATGCTGCCCAGCCACAGGCGGCCCTGAGCGTCGCAGCGGGATTCGTTGGCGCGGTTGCCGGCCACCGGATCGGCTACGCACAGCAATGAAATGGAGGTTCTGGGCGACTCGAGGTTCAAGCGGTATACGCCGCTGGCCAGGGTCACCAGAGCATCGCCCTTGTCGGTGGGGATGAAGGCGGAAACCGCTTCGGGCAGACGCCATTGGCTGTATTGACCCTGGACCAGTCTGCAGGCCAGACGCCCGGCGATGTCGACCCAGTACAAGGCTTGCTGCTCAAGGTCCCAGAAAGGGCCTTCAGCCAGTTTGAAACGGTGCTCGGATAGCGGCTGCCATTGCATGGACGGTGTCCTTTTTTATTTTTCTTAGGAACTGCCTCTACTAAATAGTATTACGATTTATTTTTCAAGCGGCTTTTTATCGTCTATAAATCCTTGCATCGGATTAAAACCGATCAAATAGTCTTACCAATTTGCTGTCTGACAGCAGAATCCAGTGATGCGTTGCAGCACCTTCTCCTTTCACAACAACAATAAAAGTGAGTAGAACAGATGAAAAAGCACGCTCTTCTCAGCAGCCTTGGACTGTCACTGATGATCACCACCCTGACCGCACAAGCCGCCGCACTCTCCGCTGAACAAAGCCTCTTCGGCAAACTGCCCGATGGTACGCCCATCGAGAAGTACACCCTGCAAAACAGTCACGGGCTGCAGGCCAGCATCATTACCTATGGCGCTACCCTGCAAGCGCTCAAGGTGCCGGACAGGAACGGCAAGGTCGAAGATATCGTTCTGGGCTTCGATGACGTGCAGGGTTATCAGGCCAACGGCACCGTGTATTTCGGCGCGACCATCGGTCGTTTCGGCAACCGTCTGGCAGGCGGCACCTTCAAGCTGGACGACAAGACCTACCGCGTCCCGCTCAACGACAAGACCAATGCACTGCATGGCGGCAATCAGGGTTTCGACAAGCGTATCTGGAAAGCCGAAAGCATCAAGGCCGACGGCTCGGTCGGCGTGAAGCTGAGTTATCTGTCGCCCGATGGCGAGATGGGCTTTCCCGGCGCGCTGCTGACAGAAGTCATCTACAGCCTCAACGACCGAAACGAGCTGAAGATCGACTATCGCGCCACCACCGACAAACCTACGGTGCTGAACCTGACCAACCACAGCTATTTCAATCTGGCCGGCGCGGGCAACGGCGATATTCTCCAGCAGGTGGCCACCCTTCACGCCTCGCGTTACACACCGGTCAACGACAAGCTGATCCCTACCGGCGAGCTGGCCCCGGTGGCCGGTACACCCATGGACTTCCTCAAGCCCACGGCTATCGGCAAAAACATCAAGGCCGACCATCAACAGCTCAAATACGCCGAACCCGGACAAGGCGGGTTTGACTTCAACTGGGTGCTGGACACCAAGGGCGACGTCAGCAAGCTTGCGGCAGAAGTCAGCGATCCGCAGTCAGGTCGTCACCTGCAACTGTTCACCACCGAACCGGGCGTGCAGTTGTATACCGGCAACTTCCTGGATGGCAGCATCCATGGCAAGGCAGGCAAGGTCTATCCGCACTGGGGTGCCTTCACCCTGGAAACCCAGCACTATCCCGATGCCCCCAACCAGCCCGCCTTCCCCAGCACTCGACTGGACCCGGGAAAGGTTTATACCCAGACCACCATCTTCAAGTTCCTGAATCATTGAAACCTGTTTCTATTGGTGGGAGGCGGCTTGCCGGCGACTGCATCACGCTTATTTGCCCTTCATAGCCGCCGTCAGCTTGTCGACGTTATAGCGGAACATCTGCACATAACTGGCCGCCGGACCATCCGGCGGCGACAGGGCTTCAACGTACAGCTCACCGCCCGGTTGCGCTCCGCTGGCATCGGCAATCTGCTTGACCAGCCGCGGATCACCGGAGTTCTCGAAGAAATAGGCCGTCACGTGCTCGCTCTTGATCTGGCGGATCAGCTTCGCGACATCTGCCGCCGAAGCTTCCGACTCGGTAGAGAAACCCAAGGGCGACAGGAAAGTCACGCCATAGGCATCGCCGAAATAACCGAACGCATCATGCGAGGTGAGGATCTTGCGTTTCGATTCGGGCACCGACTGGACCTGCTCACGGGCGTAAAGGTCCAGTTGCTGCAATTGCACGATATAGCGTTGGCCATTGGCCTCGTAGACGCTGGCACCTTCAGGGTCGGCCTTCTTGAGCGCGGCAATGATATTGCGCACATAGATCACCCCGTTGGCTGCACTGTTCCAGGCATGAGGATCGGTGATGAGCTTGCCGTCTTCCTGCATGTAACGGGTCTTGATGCCATCGGACAGCACAACCGGCTGCCCCTTGTAACCGGACGCCTTGATCAGGCGATCCATCCAGCCTTCCAGATGCAGGCCGCTGACGAAAGTAAGGTCAGCGCTCTTCAGGGCCTGGGCATCACGTGGAGTAGGCTCGTAGACATGAGGGTCGCCATTGGGGCCGATCAGCGAGGTCACATGAACCCGGTCGCCGCCGACATTGCTGACCATGTCGGCAATCACCGTAAATGAAGCCACTGCCTCCAGAGGCTTGGCCTGGGCCAGACTTGCAAACGCCGACAGCACAATCGCTGCCATCGAGCTCAACATCATCAATCGTTTCATGACATGCCCTTTTCAGTTGGCCAGGTGAGGTTTGGGAAACAGCCGACGCAAGATGCCCGTGCGGCCGAACAGCAGGGAAAAACCATAAAAGACACTGGCGGTCAGAACGATGGCCGGCCCCGAAGCCACGCCAAGGTGATAGGACACAATCAGGCCAATCAACCCCGAAACGGTCGCCAATAGCGTCGAAATCAGCATCAGGGCGCTCAGCGAGCTGGCCCAGAACCGTGCAGCCGTGGCGGGCAGCATCATCATGCCCACCGCCATCAGGGTGCCGAGCGCCTGAAAGCCTGCCACCAGATTCAGCACGACCAGCAGCAGAAACAACACGTGGTACAACGAACCCATACCGCCAACGGCGCGCAGGAATCCCGGGTCGAAACATTCGAGCACCAGCGGACGATAGATCGCCGCCAGCAGAATCAGGGTGAATGACGCAATGCCGCCGACCATATAGATGGCGCTGTTATCAATGGCCAGAATGGTGCCGAACAGCACATGCAGCAGATCGACGCTGGAGCCGTGCATGGAGACAATCAAGACGCCTGCAGCCAGGGAAGTGAGATAGAAACTGGCAAAGCTGGCATCTTCGCGCAAGGCGGTCAGGCGGCTGACCAGTCCCGACAGCAAAGCCACGGCCAGCCCGGCAATCAGGCCGCCAATCCCCATGGCAGGCAGCGACAGCCCTGCCACCATGAAGCCCAGTGCCGCGCCCGGCAAGACCGCATGGCTCATGGCATCCCCCACCAGACTCATGCGCCGCAGCATCAGCAATACACCTACAGGACCCGAACCGACGCCCAGGGCGAGACAGGCCACCAGAGCCCGGCGCATGAAGCCGAATTCGACAAAAGGCTCGATCAGCGTGGCATACAGCATCATGAACGCTCACCATCGCTGTCGCAGACCTGGGCATCGGCACTCCAGAACTCCGCCATATTGCGCGCCCGCCGCAGGTTGGCAACGCTCAATACCTCGGCTGTCGCCCCCCAGGCAATCGCCTCGCGGGCCATCAACAGGGTTTGCGGAAAGTGCTGACGAACCTGATCGATATCGTGCAATACCGCGATGACCGTACGCCCCTGACCATGCCAGACCCGCACCAGCTCCAGCAGGTCTCGGGTGGTGCGGGCATCGATGGCGGTGAAGGGTTCGTCCAGCAGAATCACTGAGGCGTCCTGCAATAACAGCCGTGCAAACAGCACCCGCTGGAACTGCCCGGAGGACAGAGAACCAATGCTGCGCCCCTCGAACCCCTCCAGGCCTACGGTTTTCAGCGCATCCTGGGTGAGCCGGGCATGGTTGCGAGTCAGGCCACGAAACGGACCGATGCTGCGCCAGGCGCCCATGGCCACGGTATCGGCCACACTCAAGGGAAAACTGCGGTCGATCTCGACCGCCTGGGGCAGATACCCCAGCGTGCGAGTCGCCAGGCGGCCGCGATCCACATGCCCTGCGGCTGGCTTCATGGTCCCGGCAATGGTCTTGATCAGCGTGGACTTGCCCGCACCATTGGGACCGACGATAGCGGTCAGGCTGCCAGCCTCGAAACGACCACTGATGTGATGAACCGCCGGACGGCGTTCGTAGGCGACAGTCAGATTATCCAGAGCAATGGCCGCGCTCATGGAATGGCCACCGACCAGGCGATGGCCAGCCATAACAGCAGCAAGATACAGAGAGCCAGCAGGACCCGCTTCAAGGCCGATTGAGCCAGAACGGAACCTGCGACAGAGGGAGCGCGGGGAGCTTTCACGGATGGGTAACCTGCAACGATTCGTTACAGTATTACATAGGGAGAGCGAATTTTGTTATGAAATAACATTTATAAGGCTACAAGCTACAAGCTTTTGACTTGCGGCTTGAAGCTTGCGGCTTTCAAACTTCCCCCAACCCCCTTTGCAAATCCTCGATCAACGCCCCCACATCCTCCAACCCGATATGCAGGCGCACCACCGGGTTGAGCAGCCTGTCAGCTTCATTGTCGCGGTCACTGACGTTGGCCACGGTGATCAGGCTTTCGTAACCGCCCCATGAAGCGCCGAGGCCGAACAGTTGCAGGGCGCCGATAAAACGCTCCAGTTGGCCCGGATCCGAAGATTCGAACTCAAAGGACAGCAAGCCGTTGCTGCCGGTGAAGTCGCGCTTCCACAGAGCGTGGCCGGGATGGTCCGGCAAGGCCGGATGGAAAACACGCCGGACCTGCGGTTGCTCTTTCAGCCAGTGGGCGACTTCAAGTGCCTGACGTTCGTGGGTTTCCATGCGTGAGGCCAGGGTGCGAGCACCGCGCAGGATCAGATAAGCATCATCGGGGCTGACCGCGCAGCCGAAGGTGTCGCTCATGCTGCCCAGTGGTTGCCAGACTTCCTCGCGGGTGCAGACGCTGCCCATCACCACATCGCTATGACCGCACAGGTACTTGGTCAAGGCCATGATGGAAATGTCCGCTCCCAACGCCAGCGGGCGATAGAGGTAGGCCGAACCCCAGGTGTTGTCCACCGCCAGGAGAATGTTTCGCGGTCTGCACAGCGCGGCAATGGCTGGCAAATCGCAGAGTTCATAAAGCAAAGAGCCCGGCACTTCGGTGTAGACCATGCGGGTATTGGCCTGCAGTTGCGCCTCCAGCCCCTGGCCGTCGGCCCTGAAATAGCTGACCTGAATGCCGAAAGGCTCAAGGAAGTCACGGGCCACACGCCGCACCGGGGAATACACGGCATCGGTTATCAGGACATGATCGCCGGGACGCAGATAAGCCAGAAAAGTCTGCGCCACCGCTGCAAGGCCCGTGCTGAACAAGCGGGTGCGATAGCCGCCCTCCAGCTCTGTCACCAGGTCTTCCAGCGCAAACCCCGTCGGGTTGCCCCGCGCTCCATAGCTCAACAGACGCTCGGTATCGCGACGCTTTCGAATATCACGCATCTGCCCGAGGCTGTCGAACAGCACGGTGCTCATGCGTGAAACCGGTACATTCACCCCGCGCACGCCACTGCCCTTGGCCGTCCGCCCGGCATGAACTAGCCGGGTCCTGACCAGAGGATCGTGTGACGGGCGCTCAGGCTTTTTTGCGGTTAACGGCTTGAGACTGGCAATTTCCTGCTCGGTCATCTGCCCCAGCAGACCGATTTCCCAGGCCAGGTACTGCCGGGCAGCGTCCTTGTTGCCGGAATGCCGGTCGTGAGTGAAGAACAGAAAGTCGATGCACTGCTCGTCCGCCAGACTGGCGCTGTCTTCATGCAGCGCCAGCCCGGCGGCTTGCCAGGCCTTGATCCCGCCGTCCAGCAGACGCACCTGCCGACGTTGCGCCTGCGGCAACTCGTTTACCGCCAGTTGTGCCAGAGCCGGATCATCGGCAATCAGCACCAGCGGTCGGGACTCATCGGCGACGGCAGCAGCCAGCAGCGGACGGATCGACCAGCGCGAACCTTCGATATGGCCTTTGCGAAAAGCTGTGCTCGAACGCAGGTCGACGAGCGCCACGGCGTTATCCTTCAAGGCATCGGCCAGCCCTTGCACATTGATGCCCGGCAAGTCCGGCCACACCTCCGCTTCAGCGACAGGCAACGACAAACCACTGCTCACGCCAGCCTCCAGCACACAGGCATCGTGCCCCAGTTGCCTGAGCCAACTGGCGACAATCGGCGCACGAATGCCTTCGTCGTCCAGCAGCACCAGCCGCGCCTGACGCACGCCGATGTACAGGTCCGTGGCCTGAATCAACTGGCCGCCCGGCGTATGTTGCGCACCGGCCAGAGAGCCTGCCGCAAACTCCTCGGCAGTCCGCACATCGCACAGAAACAGGCTGCGCCCGCTGTCTGCAGCCCAACGGGTAACCTGTTCGGCACTGACCGTCTGCACCCCTGCCCGCTCGGCCAGGGCCTGGGCGGCATCCCGTTGCCGGGCCAGCGATTCGGGCGATACGGCATCCGGGTAACGCCGGGTGCTGCCATGTTCCAGTTGCAGATCGGCCAGATACCAGCCCTGGGTTCCGTTTTCCAGGGCATAGACCGGGTTCTTGACCCCGAGATCGATCAGCGTCTGCGCTCCGATGATGCTGCGGGTACGTCCGGCACAATTGACGACGATCGGCGTATGTTCGTCGCGGACCAGCTCCGGCAGCCGATAACCCAGCTCGCCATTGGGACAACATACGGAACCTGGAATGGTCATCTTGCGGTATTCGTCGAACGGCCTGCCATCCAGCACCACCAGAGATTCACCCTGGGCCTGGCGCTGCGCCAGTTCGGTGGCGCTGATATGTGGCGTATGACGAGCCTCTTCCACCAGCTCGCCAAACGCCTTGGACGGCACATGCACTCCCGCAAACAGTTGCAGACCTGCGGCCTGCCAGCCATCGGCACCGCCTTCCAGAATATGCACCTGACGATAGCCGAGTGCTTCCAGACGCGCGGCGGCCCGTGCGGCGATATCGCCGCCATCCTGGTCATAGATCACCAGCCGCACGCCAGGGTTGGGAGCCAGGCGGCGGATATCCAGTTCCAGGCGGCTATAGGGCAGCGTGACCCCATGGAACAGATGGGCTTCGCCGTACTGGCCATGCTCACGCAGGTCGAACAGGGCAATTTCCTGCCCGTCGAACAGCCATTGTTGTAGTTGGGCCGCGGTGGTGGTCTGGCTCATGGGGTGGCTCATCAAAAGTGAAAGGGGAAGCTGTGCCGACGATCAATAGGCCTGAATCGACGGTGCCATCTGTGAAGCGTTGTAGTTCAAGACACGGCCTTCTTCGTTGACCCCGAAACGCCCATTGAGCGATTCCAGCGGACGGCCATACAGGTGGAAATGCAAGGTCGGTTCCTCACCCGTGACCTTGATGCCATGCAGGTCTTCGCCCAGGAAACCGATAGGCGTGCCTGGCTGGACGATGACTTCCTTTTCCAGTTCCAGACGAGCGAACGCCGGGTCACTGCCATCGTCGGTACGCGCCCAGACGTAATTGATCTCCTGGCCTTGCACGGCAACGATCACCGCCCAGGTTTCATGGTTATGGGGCAAGGTGCTTTTGCCCGGCAGCAGCGAGTTCATGTACAGGGTCGGAGTTTCGCCATCGTCGTTCAGGCGATAGCGGAAGGCTGTTTCGCCCTGCCCCGGCACCGGCGCAGGAAACGCGCTGAAATTGAACAGGTCATGACGGCCTGCCAGGTCTTCCAGCAGCACGATGATTTCCTTCAAGGCCTCGCGGTCTACGCCGCGCTGGTTGATGACACGGATCTGCTGAAGAAAGTCTTCGATCACTTGGGCTCGGTTTGCGTTGCTCATCAGTTAACTCCCGGTGGTACTCAGGACGGTAAACGTAGGAGCGCGCTTGCCCGCGACGACAGTGGTGCAGACGATAGAAATGTGTTGAGTTCACACACGTCATCGCGGGCAAGCGCGCTCCTACAGCGGTGGTTTTTTAGTTATACGGACAGGCTGTAACGGCTGATATTGCTCAGGGCAAACGGGTCGGCAGACACCGGCGGACGACGCCCGGAATCACCCAGCGCATGGCGCAAGAACTCGCGTGTTCGCTCGCTGTTCGGGCGCTGGAAGATCTGCTCGGCGCTGCCGTGCTCGACGATCAGGCCGTTCTCGGTGAAATACACCACGTCGCTGATTTCTTCGGCGAAACGCATTTCATGGGTCACCAGCACGCAGGTCATGCCCTCTTCGGTCAGTTCGCGGATCACGGTCAGCACTTCACCGACCGTTTCCGGGTCCAGGGCCGAGGTCACTTCATCGAACAGAATCAGTTCCGGGCGCATGGTCAGGGCACGGGCAATCGCCACGCGTTGCTGCTGGCCACCGGACAACTGCCCCGGATAGGCATCGGCCTTGTGCTCCATACGCACCTTGGCCAGCAAGGCCCGCGCCTGTTTCTCGGCTTCGGCACGCTCGATCCCCAGCACCTTGCGCGGGGCGATCACCAGATTTTCCAGCACCGACAGATGCGGAAACAGGTTGTACTGCTGGAATACAAAACCCACGCGCTTGCGCAGTTCGATCCGCTCGGCTTCGCGGGTCAGGGCATGAACCTCGGTGTTTCCCACACGAATGGTGCCGCGCTGGGTCTGCAACAACCCGGTAATACAGCGCAGAATGGTCGATTTACCCGAGCCGGACGGCCCGATGATCGATACTGCCTGGCCGCGCTGCACCTCCAGATCGATGCCCTTGAGCACCAGATTGCTGCCAAATGACAGGTGCAGGTCGCGCAGACTGACCAGAGGCTCGGCCCCGGATTCAATAGAAGGCATAACGTCGCTCCAGGCGTTGGGTCAGGCGGGAAATCGGGTAGCAATAGGCAAAGAACAACACCAGCAGGCTGCAATAGATGATCACGGTGAAGCCGGTCTGGTTGACGGTGTTGCTGGCAATCTGCGCGGTATCGATCACGTCATGCACACCCACCAGCGAAGCCAGGGCCGTGCCCATGGTGATGACGGCATAGAGGTTCATCCAGGGCGGCAGCATGCGTTTGAAGCACTGCGGCAGGATGATCGAAGTGAAGATCTGCCCGCGAGTGAATGCCAGCGAACGTGCGGCCTCCCATTGGGTGCTGGGGATCGACGCCACGGCCCCCCGGAAGATTTCCGCGACATTGGCGCTGGCCGGCAAAGCCAGACCGATGGTGACCTTCACCCAGTCGGGAAACGAGATATAGGTACCGCCGATCCTGATCTCGAACGGGAACACGTAGGTGGTGAAATAGATCAGCACCAGCCAGGGCGCATTGCGAAAGATCTGTATCCAGATCCGCGCTGGCAGACGCAACAGCCAGAAAGGCGACATCCCCAGAGCGCCGACCAGCAGCCCGAACACCGTGCCCAGCCCAATCGCGACCAGACTGATCAGAATGTTCTGGCCAAAGCCCGTGGCCAGGGCCGGCGACCACTGTATCAAGGCCAGGAATACCGGGCTGTCCGGCGCACCGAAAATCAGCCAGGCAACCGCCCCAGCCAGCAGGATCAACGCCAGCAAATGACGACGCGGCCACGCGACGGGCGCGGCAACCGATGAATCAATGGCCATAACCGGGCATCCTCAGGCGAGATTCCAGGGCGCGCCCTGCACAGTTGACGACAAAGCTGAGCAAACCGAAAAAGCTCAGGATCAGAATCATCAGTTCCAGCACGTTATCGCTCTGGGTCCAGATCATGATCGCCGCATAGGTGATATCCCCCACCGCAATGGCCGAAGCCACGGCCGTCATCTTCACCAGATCGATCAGGTTATTGATCAGCGACGGCAAGGCAAAACGCAGAGCCAGTGGCAACTGCACGTTCCACAGCAACTGACGACTGTTGAAGGCCAGGGAACTGGCGGCTTCCAGCGTCACGGAAGGAACCGCTTCGATACCGGCCCTCAAGGCTTCGGCATGGAAAGCGCCCTTGTGCAGGGAGATCACGATCACTACCCAGGCAAAAGGCGTCAGCGGATTGGCCGTGCCGATGGCCTGGGTCAACAGCATGTTCAGTACCAGAAAGGCGCAATACAACTGCACCAGGGTCGGCGTGTTGCGGGTGACTTCGATAAAGACTCTGGCAGGCGCACGCAGCCAGGACTTGCCCGAGGTCAGCATGGCGGCCAGTGCAACACCGACAAGCAGGCTGCCAATGATCGTCAGCAGGCACAGCAGCAAGGTGGTCAGCGCGCCATCCACCATCGTGCCCCGCTGATAGGCATCCAGCACAAAGGCGTAGTTCAGGCCAAACCCGGCCGTCCACTGTACAAAGGATTCCAGCCAGTGGTTCATGACGCCTCTCCCGCGCTCAACTGCCCACAGGCACGTGCAATACGCTGTCCGGCTTCGATCACGGTGGCAGTGGCCGTGGCAATCGACAGGCGAAACCACGGCGACAGGCCGTAAGCGCTGCCTGCGACACCCGCCACACCGGACTCCAGCAGCCAGGCCACCACATCGGCATCGTTTTCCAGGCGCTGCCCATCCGGGCGATAGCGCCCCAGCAGCCCGGCGCAACGCACGAAGACAAAGAAGCCACCCTGGGGCACCAGCACCTCAAGGCCATCGACGCTGCTCAGGGTTTCAACCAGCAAGTCGCGGCGCTGCCGGTACGCCGCCACGTGTTGCGGCAGAAACCCCAGCCCACCTTCGAATGCCGCCAGGGCCGCAGCCTGCCCCACCGATGATGCGCCGGAGGTCGATTGCGATTGCACCACGGTCATGGCCGTAGTCAGTTCCTGCGGTCCGGCCCCGAAGCCGACCCGCCAGCCGGTCATGGCATACGTCTTGGAAACACCGCCCACCAGCAGGCAGCGCGGCTGCAAGTCCGGTGCGACGTTGAGCAGGCTCTGGGCCGGTTGCCCGTCGAAGCGAATGTGTTCGTACAGCTCGTCCAGCAACACCAGCACGTGCGGATGACGACGAAGAACATCAGCCAGCGCCGACAGTTCCGCTTCGCTGTACACCGCACCACTGGGATTGCCCGGTCCGTTGAGAATCAGCCAGCGCGTGCGCTCGCCGATATGACGCTCCAGTTGCTCGGGAGTCAGCTTGCAGCCCTGCTCCAGGCCGCATTCGATGAATACCGGCTCGCCGCCGTTGAAACGCACGCTGTCCGGGAATGATGGCCAGTACGGCACCGGCACCAGCACTTCGTCGCCGTCATCCAGGGTCGCGGCGAAGGCATTGAAGATGATCTGCTTGGCCCCGTTGGCAATCACGATGGAAGCCAGGGGATAGTCCAGAGCATTTTCGCGTTGCAACTTGGCTTGCACCGCCTCGCGCAAGGCCCGTACACCGGGAGTCGGCGTGTATTTGGTGGCACCGGCGGCAATGGCTTCGAAGGCTGCCTGCTTGATGTGTTCGGGGGTATCGAAATCCGGCTCGCCGGTCGTCAGGTCGAGAATATCTACCCCGGCATCGCGCAAGGCGGTAGCCCGGGACTTGGCGGCAGCGTTGGCCGACAGCGAGACGCGCTGCACGCGCTTTGACAGACCGATGCTCATGCTCGGGCCTCCAGTACCTTGCCCGGATTGAGCAGGTTGTGCGGGTCCAGTGCCTGCTTGATGCGGCGCATCAGATCCAGTTCCACGGGGCTTTTATAACGGGACAGCATGTCCAGCTTGCGCTGGCCGATGCCGTGTTCGGCACTGATCGAGCCGCCATGGGCGTGGGCGCTGTCGTGCACCAGCTCGCTCAGTTCGGCGTAACGGGCCATATGCGCCTCGACAGTGGAACCCAACGGATGCGCGACGTTGTAGTGCAGGTTGCCATCGCCCAGATGACCAAACGTGAAGTTGCGTACCCCGGGAAAGTGCCGCTGCAACAAGGCATCGGTCCGGGTCACGAACTCCACGACACGGGAAATCGGCACCGAGATATCGTGTTTCATATTGCGCCCGGCACGCCGCTGGGCATCGCTCATGTTCTCGCGCAACTGCCACAGCGCCTGACTCTGGGCCAGACTTTCGGCAATCAGGGCATCGCTGAGCAGATCGACTTCAAAGGCATCGCTCAACACCTCTTCAAAACTCTGCCGTGCATGGTTTTCACTGTGGTTGTCGGACAGCTCCAGCAAGGCGAACCAGGGATAAGCGGTATCGCCAAAGGGTTGCGGCCCCTGGGGAAACTGCTCGCGCAGCAAGGTCAGGCAATCGGCCGAAAGCAGCTCGAATGCGGTCAGGCTTGCCCCGAACCCGGCACGGGCGTGGGACAGGAAACGTACTGCCTGGGCCAGCGACTCGAAGGCCAGAAATGCGGTGAGCCGGGCCTTCGGCAGCGGGAACAGCTTCAGGGTCGCAGCCGTGATAATGCCCAGCGTGCCTTCACTGCCGATGAACAGATCGCGCAGGTCATAGCCGGTATTGTCCTTGCGCAGACCACGCAGTCCTTCCCAGATTTCGCCCTGGGCCGTGACCACTTCAAGTCCCAGGGTCAGTTCGCGGGTATTGCCGTAGCGCAGCACGGCGTTGCCACCGGCATTGGTGCCCAGATTGCCGCCAATGGTGCAACTGCCTTGCGCCCCCAGACTCAACGGGAACAGGCGGTCGGCCTTGCGAGCCTGGTCCTGAAGGTTTTGCAGGATGCAACCGGCTTCGACAGTCAGAGTGTCGTTGTCGGTATCGATCTCGCGCACACGGTTCATGCGTTCCAGCAGCAACAGAACCGCCTTGCCGCTGGCATCCGGGGTTGCAGCGCCCATCAGCCCGGTGTTACCGCCCTGCACCACCACGGGTGCAGCATGGGCGACACACAAACGCACCACCGCGGCAACCTCTTCGGTATTCGCCGGACGCACGACCGCCGCCACTTGTCCGACATAGCGACCCTGTCTGTCGGTCAGGCGCTCGCTGGCCTGCTCGCCGGTCTGCACATGACTGGCACCCAGCAACTGCTGCAATGCCTGGAACAGCCCGTCACTCATGGCGTGACAGCCAGCGGTGCAGCGTTCCGGTATTGCTCATGCAGGTCATGCAAAGCCTGGGAAGGAGCCATGCCGGTACGGTTACCCAGCTCGATCAGCCAGCCACTGCGATGCCAGTCACGGACAATCGCGTCCAGGCGGGCCTGAGTGTCTTTCTCGCCCTTGCGCACCCAGATCACCGATTTGGACGGGATCAGGTCCGTGGCCAGAGGAATCTCGAAACCGGACCATTCGGCATCGGCCAGCAGGGTGTGCATGGTCGGGCTGACATGCACTGCCGCTACGCAGCCATTGCCTCGCAACGACAGCAGCGATTCGGACTGGCTGCGAAATGCCTTGATCTGCGCGCCGTAGACTTCCTGCAACGGCTTGATGAAGTTACTGCCCTGGGACACACAGACCGGTTTGCCCTTGAGGTCTTCCCATTTGCTGATGCCCGCGCCCTTGCGAATCAGCGCTGCGCCGCCAACTTCCTCGTAAGGCGTAGGCACGTAGTCGAGAATCTGCGCACGCTCTTCAGTCAACTGCATATTGGCGATCAACAGATCGACCTTGCCCTGCTGCAGGAACTGCACGCGGTTGGGAGCCAGCACCGAGACGGTTTCCAGCTCCACGTTCAGGCGTTTGGCGATTTCCCTGGACAATTCGACGTTGTAGCCTTGATGTTCACCGGTCTTGGGATCGATGGTGCCGAACGGAGGGCCGCTGAGGATCACACCGATACTGATCTTGTGGCGCTCCTGAATCTTGTCCAGGGTCGCGTCGGCACTGGCCAGCCCGGCACACAGGATCAACCCCAGTGCGCTCAGCGTTCTGGCTTTAAAAAATCTGCTCATGGGAGCCGTCCTTGAAGGGCCGACGCCAGGAGCGTCGGCATGAAAATGGGAGAAGATCAGGCACCCTTGGCCTTGAACTGCTCATGCAGCTCGACCAGTGCGGGGGATGCAGGCGTGATGTTGTGGCGCTTTTCGACTTCGATCAGCCAACCGGTGCGATGCCAGTCCTGCACGATGCTGTCCAGACGCGCCTGAGTGTCGGTTTCGCCCAGGCGAGTCCAGATCACCGAAGGTGCCGGGTTCAGTTCCGGAAGAATGGCGCGGTAGCCCTTCCACTCTTCGTTGCTGGCCAGCAGCGGATTGATCAGCGTGGCGTCGTGCACGGCCGCAACGCAGTTATTGCCACGCAGGGCCAGCAAGGACTCGGCAGAGCTCTTGAAAGCCTTGAGCTGGGCACCGAAGTCGGTCAGCGGCTTGATATAGCTGCTGCCTTGGGACGTGCAGACCGGCTGGTCCTTGAGATCCTCCCAACGAGTGATCTTGCTGTCCTTGAGTACCACGGCAGTGCCACCGACCTTGTAAAAAGGTGTCGGCACCGAACCGAGGATCTGCCCGCGCTCCGGGGCCCACTCCATGTTGGCGATCAGCAGATCGACCTTGCCCTGTTGCAGGAATTGCACGCGGTTGGCGGTCAATACCGATACCAGCTCAACCTCGACGCCCAGACGACGTCCCAGGTCTTCAGCCAGATCCACGTTCGCGCCCTTGGGTTTGCGGGTTTCCGGGTCGATGGAACCGAAAGGCCCGCCGGGCAACAGCACACCCACCACCAGACGATGACGCTCCTGGATCTTGTCCAGAGTTGCATCGGCCATGGCAGCGCCACTGACAGCCAGACCGGCAAACAGCCCCAGCATGGCCGGGAAGAGACGTGAAACGGATGAGCAAGTCGGCATGTAAATTCCCCAGACAAATGATCGGAGTTCCCCGATGCGATGTCGGGACATTACGGATCGTTGCCTGTTAACGGAAATTCAAATATCAAATATGGTTATAACTTTCCATGCGCACCCTCATCTCCCCTCATGAAAAACCCAGTATTCATTGGCAGAAAATAAAATCACCAGAAAAGCCACCCCTTAAAACATAAAATTACGTAATGTATTTACCTGAACCCCTGATATGAATTCAGCGCAGAACACCATGCCCGATCCTTCAAGCCCTACCTCGACTCTCGATCTGGAACTGCTGCGCACCTTTGTCGCGGTGGTCGATCATCACAGTTTTGCCGAAGCAGGCCAGCGGCTGTCGCGCACCCAGTCCTCGGTCACCCAGCACATGCAGCGCCTGGAACAGCAAGTGGGTGTCAGTCTGTTTCAGAAGCAAGGTCGCCAGAAGCAACTGACCGAACCGGGTCGGCAACTGCTGCGCCACGCACGGCAGATGCTGTCCCTCAATGACGACGCCCTGAACTCGTTGCGCGAGAGCAGCCTGAGCGGTGTGCTGCGCATCGGTTCGCCCCATGACATCGCCGACACCATCCTGCCACCGCTGCTAAGCCACATCGCCCGCTCGGCTCCGCGCCTGCGCCTGGAAATCGATGTGGGCCGCAGCCCGTTCCTGATGGATGACTTGCACCGCGGTAAAGTGGACATGGTGATCTCGACCCGTGAAGACCCGACCCTGGAAGGCTTTGCCCTGCGCACTTCGCCGGTGTGGTGGATCTGCTCCGCGCAATACATTCATGTGCCGGACGAACCGCTACCGCTGATTCTGGTGGATGAACCGAGCATTTATCGGCGCTATGCCCTGCAAGCCCTGGAAGCGGCCAATATTCCGTGGCGACAGGCGTATCTGGCGTCCAACCTGATCGGCATCAAGGCCGCCACTCGCGCAGGTCTTGGCGTAACGGCGCGCAGCATGGAAATGCTCGGACCGGACATGCGCGTATTGGGTGAAAACGATGGACTGCCGCGTCTGCCCGACGTGACCTATCACCTGTGGATTCGGCCCAACACCGTGAATCCTCTGGCCCGCAAGGCCTATGAACTGATACGGGCCAGCCAGGGGTTGTAGGCAAAATCCGAGCTTGTAGTAAGGCGACCAACCGGATACTGTATATAAAAACAGTATCGGTATTTTCTCATGCAGCTCATCGACAAGCTCAGCATTCTGGCAGACGCTGCCAAATACGACGCGTCGTGCGCCAGCAGTGGCGCGCCCAAGCGCAGTTCGCAAGGCAAGACCGGGCTTGGCTCGACCACCGGCATGGGCATTTGTCACAGCTTCACGCCGGATGGTCGCTGTGTCTCGCTGCTGAAAATCCTGCTGACCAACTTCTGTCTGTATGACTGCCAGTACTGCGTCAACCGTCGCTCCAGCGATGTGCCTCGTGCCCGTTTCAGCCCGGAAGAAGTCGTTACCCTGACCCTGGATTTCTATCGACGCAACTGCGTCAGCGGATTGTTCCTGAGCTCCGGCATCATCCGCTCCGCCGACTACACCATGGAACAACTGGTACAAGTCGCCCGGCTGCTGCGGGAAAAACACGAGTTTCGCGGCTATATCCATCTCAAGACCATTCCTGACGCCGATCCGGCACTGATCGAACAGGCCGGGCGCTATGCCGACCGCCTGAGCGTGAACATCGAATTGCCCACCGATGCCAGCCTGCAGACCCTGGCACCTGAAAAGAACGTGGTGTCGATCAAGCAGGCCATGAACACCATCCATACCGGCGAGCAGACCGTGCTCAACGAACCCCGTGCCCCGCGTTTTGCACCCGCCGGACAAAGTACCCAGATGATCGTGGGGGCCGATACCACCGATGACAGCACCATCCTGCACAGCGCCCAGTCGCTCTACAGCAACTTCAAGTTGCGCCGGGTCTATTACTCGGCATTCAGCCCGATCCCCAACAGCCCGAACAGCGTACCGCTGGCCGCGCCGCCACTGCTGCGCGAGCATCGCCTCTATCAGGCCGACTTCCTGCTGCGCGGCTACGGCTTCACGGCCAACGAACTGTTGAGCGGACCGGGCGATCTGGCACTGGACATCGACCCCAAGCTGGCCTGGGCCTTGAGCAACCGGGCGGTCTTTCCACTGGACCTGAACAACGCCGAACCGGCCCTGATCGCCCGCATCCCCGGCATCGGCATCCGCACCACCCAGCGACTGGTCGAGCTGCGCAGGCAGCGGCGCATTCGCTACGAAGACCTGACCCGCCTGCGGTGCGTACTGGCCAAGGCCAAGCCGTTCATCATCACCAGCGACTACCACCCTTCCCAGGCCGAGAGCAGCAGCGAGCAGTTGCATTATCAATTGCGCGACAGACCACAACCGCAGCAACTGGGGCTCTGGGGATGATCTGTCTGGATTGCGATGACCTGTTCGATACCTGGCGTCAGCAGGCACGCTGGCTGCTGAGCCATGAAATCGATCCCAGCCGGGTCAGCTGGAAGGCTGGCAACGATACCGACCTGTTCTCCAGCGACGAAGATATCCCGCAGGAGCCCGGGCCTTTTCAGGCGCGGGTTCCGCTGGAGCTGTTGAAACTGTTGCAAAACGCCGCCTGTTATCGCGGCGATCAACGCTGGAGCCTGTTGTATGAAGTGCTCTGGCGGGTGAGTCATGGCGACCGCACCGCCATGCTGGCAGGCGACCGGCTGGGCAGTGAGCTGCATCGACGCCTCAAGACCATCGGCCGCGAAGCGCATCATCTGCATGCCTTCCTGCGCTTTGTAGCGCTTCCCGCCTCAAGCGAGGCATCTGACCTGCTGCAACCCGAATACGTGGCCTGGCATGAACCGGCCCACGACATTCTGCAAAGTGCCAGCCAGCACTTTATCGGCCGCATGGGCCAGCACCGCTGGATGATCGCTACCCCAAGGGACGGGGTTTATTACGATGGCACGCAACTGATCCACGAACGACGCTGCCCCGACGTCTGGCAGAAAATGGCCCGTCAGGTAGACGATCCCCATGGCGACCTGTGGCTGACCTATTACAGCCACATCTTCAACCCGGCGCGTCTGAACCCCAAAGTCATGCAAGGTCATATGCCTTCACGCTTCTGGAAAACCCTGCCAGAAGGCCCGCTGATCCCCGCCCTCATCACCCAGGCCAGAACCGGCAAGCAACGGGACGGCCAGGCCAGCGATATCGGGGCAAGACCGGGTAAAAGGATTGGACGGTAGATGCAGATCCGTCAAGGCTACTGTCGCCAGCAAGCTGCCTCCCACAAGTGATCTTCTCCCCCACGCAATTGGTGGTAATGTCTCGACCTGAACCCTCCTTTAGAGGTGCGACGATGCTGGACAACCTGATCCACGATCTGCTTCAGACCCTGACCGACAAGCCACTCCTTGTCCTGACCGGCGCAGGCATCAGCACGGCGTCGGGCATACCCGACTATCGCGACAGGGACGGCGTGCGGCGTGGCAAGCAGCCGATGATGTATCAGGAGTTCCTCAAGGCCCACAGCGCGCGCCAGCGTTACTGGGCGCGAGCCATGCTCGGCTGGCCGCGTATCCGCCAGGCGGAACCCAATGCCGCGCACCGGGCGTTGGCCAGCTTGCAGGCCAGCGGACATATCAGTGGGCTTATCACCCAGAACGTCGATGCACTTCATGATCAGGCGGGCAGCCATGACGTGATCGAACTGCATGGCAGTTTGCATCGGGTGCTATGCCTCGATTGCCAGCAGCGCAGCGACCGGGCAGCGATCCAGGAGGTCATGGTCCGGCAGAATCCTTACCTCTCGGGCATCGACGCCATACAGGCGCCCGATGGCGATACCTTGCTGGATTCGTCTTTCGAGTCAGACTTCCAGGTCCCCCACTGCCCGAACTGCGAAGGTCAGCGACTGAAGCCGGATGTGGTGTTCTTTGGTGAAAACGTTGCAGCCGAAACGGCCGCCAAAGCCACGCAAAGCGTCGAACAGGCGCAAGGCCTGCTGGTGGTCGGCACCTCGTTGATGGCCTGGTCGGCCTTTCGCCTGTGCAAGGCCATGGCCGAACAAGGCAAACCCATCATAGCCATCAATCAGGGCAAGACCCGTGCAGATGACTTGCTCGATCTGAAGATCGAGGCGTCATGCGAGCAGGTATTGCCAGCACTGGTGGAGCGCCTGGGCTAGAACAACCCCAACTGACCACCAATCAAGGTACTGAAATCGTCATCGACAAACGGCAGGATAGCGTCAGCCACGGGTTGCAGTTGGCGGGTGACGTAATGGTCATAATCGATGGGCACCCTACGAACCTCCAGAGGCTCCGGCCCGGCAACACTGATCACATAGCTGATCCATCCCCCATTCTGATACTGGCGCGGTCGGCCCTGGCGGTCGTTGTACTCATCGGCAAGGCGCGCGGCACGCACGTGGGGCGGGACGTTACGCTGGTAGTCGTCCAGCTTGCGCCGCAGCCGCTTGCGATAGATCAGCAGATCATCGAGTTCGCCTGCCAGGGTGCGCCGCACATAGTCGCGTACGTAATCCTGATAAGGCTGGCGCTTGAAGATTCGCAGATACAGCTCCTGCTGGAACTGCTGCGCCAGTGGTGACCAGTCGGTGCGTACGGTTTCCAGCCCCTTGTAGACCATTTCATCGCTGCCATCGGCGCGGGTGACCAGCCCCGCGTAACGCTTCTTACTGCCCTCCTCTGCGCCGCGGATGGTCGGCATCAGAAAGCGGCGGAAATGCGTTTCAAACTGCAGCTCAAGAGCACTGTGCAATCCGTATTGGTTGTGCAGATGTTCACTCCACCACTGGTTGACGTGCCGGACCAGCTCCCGCCCGATATTCGTCGCCTCTTCCTGCTCATGGGCATGCCCCAGCCAGACAAAGGTTGAGTCGGTGTCGCCGTAGATGACCGTATACCCCTGGGCCTGGATCAGCTCACGGGTCTTGAGCATGATTTCGTGGCCACGCATGGTGATCGACGACGCCAGGCGTGGGTCGAAAAAGCGGCAGCCACTCGACCCCAGCACACCGTAGAAGGCGTTCATGATGATCTTCAACGCCTGGGACAGCGGCGCATTGTGTTCGCGCTTGGCGGTTTCGCGGCCACGCCAGACCCGTTCGACGATGGAAGGCAGGCTATGCCGGGTGCGGGAAAAGCGTGCACCGCGAAAACCCGGCACGGAATGCTCGTCATCCGGCTGACGCATGCCTTCGATCAGCCCTACGGGATCGATCAGGAAGGAGCGGATAATCGACGGATACAGACTCTTGTAGTCCAGCACCAGCACGGACTCATACAGGCCTGGCTGGGAGTCCATGACAAAGCCGCCGGGGCTGGCTTCCGGCAGGCGCTCGCCAAGATTGGGGGCGACAAAGCCCTGGCGATGCATCAGCGGGATATACAGATGACAGAACGCAGCAACCGAACCACCACTGCGGTCGGCCGGCAAACCTGTGACCGTTGCGCGCTCCAGCAGGAAAGTCAGCAATTGGGTCTTGGCAAAAATCCGCGTCACCAGCTCACAGTCCTTGATGTTGTAGCGGGCCAGCGCCGGTTTGTCCTCGGCGAACATGCGGTTGATTTCATCCATGCGCTGATACGGCGTATCAATGGCCTTGCCTTCGCCCAGCAGGGTCTGTGAGACGTTTTCAAGGCTGAACGAAGGAAAGCTCCAGGTTGCCGAACGCAGCGCTTCGATACCGTCGATCACCAGGCGTCCGCTGATATCGGCAAAGTAATGATTGTCGCGATTGCCATGCTCGCGCCAGCCCATGGGTTCGTTCCCACGCCCCAGCATCAAGGGGACCTGCAAGCGCTTGGCATGTTCATGCAGGACCCGCAGGTCGAACTGCACCACATTCCAGCCAATGATCGCATCCGGATCATGCAGGGCCAGCCACTGGTTCAGCCTCTCCAGCAACTGCGCACGGGTGTCGCAATACTCGAGCTGGAAATCCAGAGTCTCATTGCCACCATTGGCCGGGCCCAGCATGTAGACCTGACGCTGCCCGCAACCCTCCAGGGCAATCGAATACAGCTCGCCACGGGAGGTGGTTTCGATATCCAGCGAAACCAGTTTCAACTGTGGCCGATAATCGGGGTCTGGCTTGATCTGGGCATTGCACAGAACGCCCTGCTCGTCAGGCGTCCCGCCGAACAGCACGGGCGCCGTAATGAAGCGCTCCATCAGATAGCGTTCAGGAGGACGGATGTCGGCTTCATAGACATCCACATTGCCCTTGCGCAACAGTTTCTCGATGTTCATCAATTGCCGATGCTGCTGGCAATAGACGCCCAGCACCGGGCGGTGCCGGAAATCACAGAGCGCCAGCGGACGCAGCTCGACGCCACGCTCACCGCGCAGCAACGCCCTGGCACGCTCGCCCTGCTCGGCGGGAACGAAAGCGACGGAAGGCTGGCAAGGCAGGCGGATATGTCTGGGGCCATGATCGGTGGCCAGCCAGAAGTCGACTTCAGTCCCGGCTGGCGTATCACGCCAGTGACGACTCAGGATAAAGCCCTGCTGTAAATCCAACGTGCTGACCTCGGGAAAGTGTTTCAGAAACTGATTCTACCCTTCGTGCCCCGGGACTGAGCGAATTCATTCGCGAAGGATGGTTTAGGGTCTTCGCGGATAAGCCTGCTTCAACCTTTCATGCTTTAACAAATACTTGCCTGAACTCTCCGATCCCGTGATTCTGTAGTGCCCTCTCCGGGGGGGCTACAATCATTCAGGTCCTCATCCACGGAGCGCCCCATGAAAACCGTTGCCCAGTTGCTGAAGCTCAAATCCGAACAACACCAGCAAGTGCACACCATCGGTCCCGATCAGATGGTGCTCGATGCACTCAGGCTGATGGCCGACAAGAATATCGGGGCATTGCCGGTTGTAGCAGGCGGTGTGGTTGTCGGGGTGGTCAGCGAGCGTGACTACGCGCGCAAGGTGATTCTCAAGGGACGTTCGTCAGTCGGCACGCCGGTCAGTGCCATCATGAGCAGCAAGGTGATCACCGTCGACTCGCATCAGAGTGTGGAAACCTGTATGAACATCATGACCGACAACCACCTGCGTCACCTGCCAGTGGTAGAAGACGGGCAACTGCTGGGGCTGTTGTCCATCGGGGACCTGGTCAAGGAAGCCATCGCAGAACAGGCCAGCCTTATCCAGCAACTGGAGCAGTACATTCGCGGGGATTGAGTTTCAGCGTAGTAAACAGCGAGTGGAGCTGACAGCGCAGCTCCACCCTCTTGCCACATCAGTCATCCAGAGTCTTGCCCTGGGCACCCGCCTTGCCGGGCTTTGCAGCCTTTTCGACAGGTGCCTTGGCTTCCGGCTCGGGTGGAGGTGCTGCGGCTTCACGCTCGCGCATCGGCATCTGATCGATCGTGGCGAAGATTTCCTTGGGATCGATGGCTCCGGCTTTTTCGATCTTCTTCTCACCGTCCTTGCCCACCAGAATGACCTTGGTCTGCACGCCGGCCCCCAGCTTGAGTTCACGGATCAAAGCCATGGTGGACTGGGCATCCATGGTCTTGCCGTTACGCTCACCAATGGTGTTGACCACGGTATACAGGACCATATTGCGCTGGGCGAATGCCTCGCGATTGGCGGGTTCATCAAGAGCCTTTTTCAGGCTGATCAGGGTGGGGTCGACCGAGCTGGGAGCAATGATGATCAACGGACGTGTCTTGCCGCGCTCCTGCGCCAGCGGTGCATCGCTGTCGGCCGCAAAGGACGGCCCGGCAGCGATCAGCAAGGTGGCGAGGGTCAGGGACCGGATAAGCATGGTGGGCTCCTTTCAAATCCATGGGGGTAAGCATTACGCGTAGAGACTCGTAATTCCCAGCGTTGTTCTACCGCATCTGCATCCTCACGGTATAGTCCACTATTTGCCTTTCCCTCGATCCGTTGCTTCAGGCACAGCCCTGGACAGCCCTGCAACCGACACTATCCAACGTCCTGACGAGGCCTTGCACGATCATTTCGACCTCCGCGCCATCAAGGATCAACGGCGGCAAGAGACGAATGGTCTTGCTTCTCGTCACATTGATCAACAAGCCCTGCTGACTGGCTGCAACGAAGGTCAGGTCAGCAATGGCTTGTTGCAATTCGATACCAATCATCAGTCCCGAACCACGGATTGCCAGTACCTGAGGATGACTGCCCAACTCTTCGCGCAATCGCTCCAGCAAGTGCTGCCCTTGTTGCCGGGCATTCTGCACAAGATCCTGCTGTTCGATGATGTCGATGACGGTACAGGCAGCGCGACAGGCCAGTGGATTACCGCCAAACGTACTGCCATGGCTGCCTGGGGTAAAAAGTCTGGCAGCCGCACCTTTCGCCAGGCAGGCACCGATGGGAATGCCGTTACCCAGGCCTTTGGCCAGAGTCATGACATCAGGCACGATACCTTCGTGCTGAAAGGCAAACCATTGCCCGGTACGCCCCATACCCGTCTGGATTTCATCGAGCATCAGCAACCAGTTGCGCCGTGTGCACCGCTCACGCAAGGCTTTCAGATAGCCCAGCGGGGCAACCTGCACACCGCCCTCGCCCTGCACGGGCTCGACCAGCACGGCCGCGATACGATGGCCATGACTTTCACATACCCGGTCGAACGCCGTCAGATCCCCGAACGCGACCTTGATGAAATCGCCCGGCAAGTTACTGAAACCCAACCGCACTGCCGGCCCGTCACTGGCAGACAAGGTGCCCAGCGTGCGTCCGTGAAAGGCGTTTTCCATGACGACGACCAATGGCTGGTCAATGCCTTTGTGCCAGCCATGCAAGCGGGCGAGCTTGAGTGCCGTTTCGTTGGCCTCCGCCCCGGAATTGTTGAAAAACGCACGCTCCAGACCCGACAGCCGGGTCAGCTTATGCGCCAATCGTTGCTGCCAATCAATGCTGTACAGATTGGAGGTATGCAACAGTAACCCCGCCTGTTCGGTGATGGCCGCGACCAGCAAGGGATGGGAATGCCCGACATTGGTCACCGCAACACCAGCCACGGCATCCAGATACTCGCGGCCTGCCTGATCCCACAGACGGGTGCCAAGGCCACGGACAAGATTCAGGTCCAGCGGCTTGTAAGTAGTCATCAGGCAATCGGCGGTCATGGTGTAAAGCTCCAGAGTGGTCAGACGGTTTTTGCAGTATCGTTAGCCACCAGAGCTGGATAAACAGCGCAACACTTCAATCATTTTAAACTTGGACTTGATAATGGATTTGTTCCAGGCAATGTCGGTGTACGTAAAAGTCGTGGAAGCTGGCAGCATGACCGGCGCAGCTCAGGAGTGCTCGATCTCCACGACCATGGTCGGCAACCATCTGCGAGCCCTGGAACAACGCCTGGGTGTAAGCCTGCTCAAGCGCACCACCCGGCGTCAGCGCCTGACCGAGTTCGGTAGCGCCTATTACGAGCGCTGCCTGGAAGTGCTGGGGCTGGTGGCCGCGTCCGAGCGACTGGCCGAGCAGGCTCAGGGCGAACCCTCTGGCATCCTGCGCATTACCGCGCCACTGACATTCGGTTCGGAAGTGCTGGCTCCGTCCCTATGCGAATTCTCGCTGCAGTTTCCCAAGGTCAAGCTGGATCTGGTTCTGACCAACCAGCGACTGGACTTGCTCGATAACGGTTTCGATGCGGCTATCAGAATGGGCAACGTGCCGGAAAACTCCCGCCTGATTGCAAGGCCCTTGCAGGACTACACACTGACCATTTGCGCTTCACCGGATTACCTGGCCCGTCGTGGCATGCCCCTGCGCCCTGAAGATCTGCAACTGCACGACTGTCTGGCCTTTGCCTACCCGGCCGGGGATGACTGGAGCGGTGTGGAAAAACATTGGCGCCTGACCGGACCGGACGGTGAAGTCACCGTGGAGATAAGCGGCCCGATGGTGATGAACAGTTCATCAGCGCTGTACCGGACCGCCAGGGCTGGGGCTGGCATCGTCATGTTGCCCGATGCCTTTGTACAGCAGGACCTGCGCGATGGTCGGCTGATTGCGCTATTGCCCGACTATCATTTGCCCAGCAGGCCCATGCATCTGATCTACTCCCCGGATCGCTACCAGTTGCCCAAGTTGCGCAGCTTTGTCGACTTCACCATGGAGCGCTGGGGCAAACAGGTGCCTGAACAAGAGATGGTCTCAAAGCTGTGCCGGCATCCGGAATCTGCGTAATGGCGCAACATCGAAGGGGTTGGGCGCCCGCTGGGCAAGTAACAGGTAATTGGCCCGCAACCCTCCTGCATCGGCCTTGAGTACCAGCACATCGCGGCCCTGCAGGTATTCGGTCTGCATCAGGTCGAGCAGACGGAACAGTGACCATGGCCCGCTACTTTGCTCGATACCGATAGGCCGCTCGGCCATTCGTTCGAGTACCAGACTGGCACGACCGTCATCCGCATCGGTCGGCCATCTGAACGAAACCGGCACGATCGGACCATGGCGGTACTCCATCACCTGATTGCCAAGGCGAAACTCGGCACGGCTCACGGCCGGGTCCAGCGTGTAGGGTTCCAGCTTGAACTGCACCAGCGGCTCCTCGGAATTCTGCGCAAAGAAGCTCTTGCGAATGGTGTGCACGCGGGCCATCTGATCGAGATAGGCGCGGCTGACTGGCAAGCCCGAACCATCAATGGTGCGCAGACGATAATGCCCCGGATCGCCACTGACAAAAGGCTTCATGTAGCTGTCGAAAAAACGCTCGGCCAGGCCCTGGGCCTTGAAGAACTCCCGAAAGTCGTTGAGGGCCACATCGCTGCTGCCATGGGCATGAAACGGATAGCGTTTTTCAAGAGATTGCTCATAGAAGCTGTACAGCTCATTCCGGTAGCGCTGGTTGATATATCGATAGGCGCTCCCCAGAAGCCATGACCAGGTGTCTTCAGCCAGTGCGTTGAACCATCCGCCAACAGGCTGAGGCAACAGGGTGGATGCATGGCGCAGGTTGCTCAACGCATCCCGCTGCCCCGTCATGCGGATTCTGGCCATCTCGAAAGCCATCAGCTCAGGCTGGCCGGATCGCCCCAGAGTGGCGAGTTGCAGTTGCAGTTCGTTCAAAGGCTGCATGACCGCCAGCAGTTCCGCAGCCGGGCCGTTGTGTTCGTCCAGCAGACGATGCAAGGGTTCGAAGCGTCGCTGCAATGCCTTCTTCGCCGTATCCGGCAGCCCGGGAACCAGAGACGCTGTCTGATCGGTTGCCGCAGACGCCACCGCGTTCAGCGCCCCCGAAGGATCAACTGCCGTAACCTTTTCCAGATTTTCGGCAACGCTCGGAAACAGCGTGTTATCGCGCACTTGTGTCAGCAGTTGCAGTAACGGCGAATTGGCTGCTGTCATGCCGGCTGCCTGAGTCGCGCCATGCAGAGGGCCTTCAAAGGGTTGCAATGCAACCTGACCGACCGCTTCGCTCCAGTGATTGGCGTAATCGAGAAAGTACAACTGCTCCAGCTCGACCATCAGACTGCGCATTTCCATGCCGCTCAGGCCTGTACCCTCGCCCAGCACCCAGTTGTCACGCAGGATCTCATTGACCGCACCAACGCCCTGAGTCACAAAGAACTGCTGGTAGCCTCGCCGGGTGTAAAAACCGGGGATCGGGTATTGCGTACCGACCAGCAGACTGGCCTGGGTGCCGATATGTTGAGCCAGACGATAGTCCGCCAGGCTGCGCGCCTGCTCGCGCAAGATCCGATAGACGATAGAGGCCAGTGACTCACTGCGCAGCACCTGACGAGCCTGCGCCACCAGTGCATCGTTGACGGGGTAAGTGAAAGGTTGCCGGAGCAGGCGCTCCAGATGACCATTGAGTTCGCTCTGTTCCCGGGGCAGGCCTGCATAGCGCAACGCCCAGTCAGCAGCTATCCAGTCCCGCAGCCAGGCTTGATCGCGGCGTTCTGGCAAATGCAGCATCAGGTAGGCTCGCAAACTGCTCAGCAGTTGTTCCCGATCCTTCATGCTGGCCTGTATCTGCGCTTCCAGTGTACGGGCTACGCGGGGTAACAACCGGTTTTGCAGTTCCGCCTGATAGGCACTCAAAAGTACCTGATTGCTTGTTTCCCCCTGATAAAGGCCGCTGCGCTCATACAGCGCGACTTCTTCCCTGCCGGGAAAGACCCGTGTGGCTTCATGGCTGAGGTTCAGGGACTTGAGTATCGCCAGGGTATCGGCCTGGGCATTCATCTCCGAACGTTGCCGGGTCCATTGCTGAGCCAGATGACGGATACTTTCCAGACGCTCATGATTGGCGCTGAAACCGTTTGCCCAGAGCGCGCCGAACAGCACCAACAGCATCAGGGCCGCGCAATACGCGCCGCGTCGAATCCAGTTCATCCGCTGGCGCTCGCCCTTGTCCATCATGGCCAGAGCCGCTTCGGGAAAGATCACCCGACTCAACAACTGACGAATGAAGCGCGGACGCCCGGTATGCATGCCTGGCAATGCCCTGCTGTTGACCGGTGCAGGCTCACCCTCCTCTGCACTGATCTGCTGAACGCCCGGGAGCAGATGAGGCGCACGGGTCAAATAAAAACCCCGCAATTGCGTGGCACGCTGATAGCGACTGCCCGCAAAAGCCATTTCGGCAAACAGTCCCAGTCGATCCCCGATCAGCCCAAGCTGATCGGGAAATCCGAGTATGCGCCCACGACGCTGCGGGTCATGCTCCTGGTGAATGCGCATGATGATCTGGCTGCCAAGGCGTCGCAGCAGCGTTTCGAATTCCTGGCGGAGCACATCGGGATCACTGCCGCGCTGATCCTTGTCGAACGTCGCACCCAGAACCTGTTCGCTCTCTTCTCTGGACAAATGCTCGAAAAACTCGTCGAACCCCGTCAGCATGTCAGCCTTGGTCAGCACCAGATACACCGGTACATCGACCCGCAACTGGCGATGCAACTCATCCAGACGGCTGCGCACCGCTTCGGCGATCGCTTCCAGGCGGACCTCATCGCTACCGGACAGAATCTCGACGGGTAATGTCACCAGCACACCGTTGACGGGACAGGTACGGCGCCGAGTACGCAACAGCCCCAACAGCGTCAGCCAGGCGCCGGCATTGACTGGCGACTGCCCCTGCTCCAGATAGCGCCCCGGTGTATCGATGAGCACCGCCTGATCGGCAAAGTACCAATCACTGCTGGCCGTACCGCGCATATCGCGAGTCAACTTGCGCTCGGCCTTGTTGAGCGGGAAGTCCAGACCGGAAAAGTCCAGCAGGCTGGTCTTGCCACTCCCGGCGGGACCAATCAACAGGTACCAGGGCAAATGCTCTCCATCGCCGCCATACAGACTGGAAAGTCTGATGACACGCAAGGCGTCCTTGAAGCGACCGGATAATTCCTTGTGCTCCTTTTCAATCAGGGCCTGCTGACGAAGAGACTCCTGACCTGCGGTGTCGGACTCCTGTTGCTTCCTGGCCGCCGCGCTGCGCCAACTGACGAAGACCATGCCCAGCCCCCACAGCAGAAACAACAGGCTCACGGACAGGAGACGGGAGGTGGGACTTTCCCAGAACTTGTGATCGGCCACGGCCAGCAGCGGCCCCGCGAACCATATGCACAGTGCTACAGATAACACCGACAGCAGTGTCCAGACCCATGTCCTGAACAACAGGGCTGCCAGTTTCTTGAAGAGGTTTTTCATTACATGTCTCTGTTTACAAGCGGGGACTCGAGTACTTCGGAATGGATCTGGCGATACGGTTTGAGCACCGTCTCGCGCTGCTCGGCCAGCACCCAGGCGAATCCTGAATACATCACGGCCAGACTCACGAAGGTGAACAACCCGAGCAGCCACCAGGGTGCCGTGCGAAGGCTCGAACCCTGTCGGGTCTGCACCCCATGCCAGTGCGGCGACAGTTCGGCGCAGACATCCCCACGCAACTGCCGGATCTGCCGGTAAAGGCCGTCACGAATCCCTTCCAGCTCGATATTGCCGCGCTTCATCACGCGGTATTTACCTTCAAACCCCAGAGACAGGCACAGATACATCAACTCAAGCATGGGTAAATGCCGGGCTGGATTGCTCGACAGGCGCTCCAGCAACTGAAAGAACTTTTCGCCGCCAACGGTTTCCTGGTGAAAATGGCTCAACAGGCTCATCGTTGACCATTCAGCGCCCCAGGAGGTGCTCAGTACGGTTTCATCAAGCACCGTACACAGCACATAACGGGCAGCCAGCAGTTGATCGCTCTCTATGCCGTCCTGCCGTGCTCGTGCCTCGAAAACCTTGATGCCCCGGGCAAGCCGGTGGTTCAGTGAATGAAGCTCATCCGCCTCTTCACTTGCAGTGCCTGCCAGCTTGACCATCTGCGCCAGCAGATCACTCGCTGCCGCTACCAGCGGGTTGATGTTGATGCTGAAGGTTTCTGCCGGAGCCAGGCGTGCGGTGTAGATCAAGCGCTCTTCAAGCTGCTCGAAAGCTGGCGGTCTGGCAAAGTCGGTGAAACTGCCATGGCCAGTATCCTGCTGATGAACCACCTTGGCGTCGTGGTCGTGTTCCATATCAATGCGCATGTTCATGAGTTCCTGATGGCCCAGAATTTCAGATCGAGCCCGTCAAACTCACCTGAAACATGGAAAGCAAAGCCACCGGAGTTTTCTACCCGCGCTTGTTCCTGTGCGTTGAGTTCGAGAATGAAATAGGTCTTGTTCGAGTGGAACGGTATCTGCCGGGGAGCGACCGGCAGTGGTCTGAGCCTGATCCCTGGCAGATGCAGATTGACCAGTTCGCGAATGCTCTCTACGGACCCCACCTTGAGATGTGAAGGCAGGCGATGACGCAGCTCTTCCGTATCACAATGCGCACTGGCCGCCAGAACGAAGGACGCCGCCCCCAGCAATTGCTGATCCACACGCGGGGATACCAGAACGCCATACTGACGAGCCTGCAGCTCCAGTTCGATTGCATGCTGTTCGAGCACCATCGACAACACTTGCCGGATCTCGGTCATCAAGGCCCTGAACGTCGCACCCTGATTGCTGTGCCGATAAATGCTGCTCAATGCAGGGCGTCTGCTGTCGCTGCCGAACGTGGCCAGGTCGCCCAGCATGCCCAGCAGCACGCGATACAGCTCTTCGGGATGAACCCCCTCGATATTCAGGTAATGCCTGAGCAGCAGTTCGGTGCGATTGATCAGTTGCAGCATCATGAAGTCACCGACTTGCGCGCCACCGACCTCTCCGCTTGCACGAACGCGCCTGGCAATCGCATCGCCACGATACTCCAGCAAGCCCACCACTTCCTTGAGGCATGAGACCAGATAGGCAGAGCGACGGGCATTGACGAATGTCGGGATGAAGTCAGGAGCCAGCGTGATGGCCTTGTCAGGTGAAGCCGACAGGACATGACACACCTTGAGCGTCACATAGGTCTGCTCACTTTGCGGCTCACCCGCCAGCAGGCGAAAGTCAGGACGCGCGCAGACAATCTCCGCAGTGTTTCCGTCACCGGCATTGGAGTCCGAAACCCTGCGGGTATAGGTGATATAACGGGCCAGAGCATCCGGCAGTTCCGGCCCCCGCGCTTCCATGCAATTCCCGGTCACCAGCGGCAATGCCAGATAGACCGGCGTGTCCATGATGTTGGGCGGTATATCCAGGGCCAGGGGTTGATCGCTGTCCCGAAGATCGAAAATGCTGCCATCAGGAAGAACGCCCGACGCCTGGGCGATCACAATCTGTCCGGAAGTCAGGAACTGCGGATTTATCATCAACTCTGTGAAGCCCCACAGATAGGCACCGGCCAACCGGGTGCGGACTTTCATCTGATGAGCGTAGTAACGGTCGTTATGCTGAAAGTGCTGTGGACGCAACAACATGCCTTCGCGCCAGATGACTTTGTGCTCATTCATGGCTGGTCATGCGCCCTGGCTGATAATCATCGCTGCGGTGAATACCGGCGTCATCGAGTGTCAGCTCGACCCGGGTATGGCCCTGTGTCGTCAATGGAATGACATGGCGCCACCGGACTTCAGGAAGGTTTCGATAAGCAGCCAGAACCCCGACATACTGGCTGTCCTTCCCGGTCTTCAACTTGAGAAAGATGTGCTGTCCTGGCAGTAACTCGAGTTCCTCACTGGCCACCAGATCCTGACTCAAGGATTCTCTGGCCCGTCCATAGAGACTGAAAAAGTCCATGTTCTCGAACGCAACCGGATGCTTCAGCTCCATCAGACGCAAGACGACCGGAGAGGATCGACCATTGATATCGGGATTGAGGCCGTCATTGGCCGTCACTTGCAGACTCAAGCGGGTCTGGGTCGAGTAAGGCGACAATGCCGAACAACTGCCAAGTGCCAGCAGCACGGGCAACATGATCGAACTCTTGAAGCAAAACATAAGCATCATCCTTGGACGTCCAGGTAGAGGGTGTTTATCAGTTGAATCTGTTCTTCATAGGCATGAACAAAGTTGCGAAGCAGCAGACGCTCCTCCCATGCATGCTCTTGTTCCAGAGATTGGTAATGGCGCACATAGGCACGCCAACGACGCCCCGCCGTTGGCAATGATGAAAGAGCGCCATCTCGCTCAAATTGCCAGGTCAGTTGTTGCGGCGAGAAGTATTCAAATGTGGCTCGCGCCAAAGTACGACTGGCATCAAGCATGGCAACTTGATGAGCCTGCAAGTCTCGAAACGCCTGAACAAGTGACGACACTTTTAACTTTCCATACAGCAGACCATCAATGGCCGTACTGATATCGAACTGTTCAAATGGATCAATACTTTCCGGTGCCAGCTGCAACTCACTTTTCAATTCACGGCAGGTACTCAGATTTCTCTTCAGACCGCCAACACATTGCCTGAATAATCGTGCGGTATTTAACGCAAGAGCCTTGCGAGCCGCCGAATCGAGGTGATCGAGATTGATACCCAGCGCCTCGCCAAATGCTTTCCAGAAGTCTTCCGTGAGCACTTCCGGTTCGCCCCGGCAAGGCTCGGCAGGCGGCATGTCAATTAACGCAGGCAGCAGAAGGCACTCGGTATCTACGCAGGCATGATCCATGACTGCACCTGGGTCCAACAGGGCATTCCTCTCATCAAAGAAAGTTTCCATCACTACTTCTCTTGCAGTTACTTGCCACGCCTTATTGAATCGGGGTCACCCAACGTTCGATACTCGTCATCAGAAAACTTGTAGTGACCGCCACATCCCGTCAGAAAGATCAGAAACACAAGAACAAAAACAGCAGGCAGCCAATAGCGAAGACTCATAAATTCCTCCATGAGAATGGATATAACGGATAATGTTTTACTTATCGATCAGGCATGCAGCTCGTCACGCCCGATATTCAAGTGAGACATGCGATAAAGCAGAGTACGACGTGCCAATCCCAATTCACGCGCTGCCAGACTGCGATTGCCACCACTCTTTCTCAAGGAATCAAGCAGTACACAGCGCTCGACTTGCTCAAGACGCTCTCGCAGATTAAGCGTGGTATCACGAATCAACAGTTTCACATCGAAGGAAAAGTGTTCAGGCAACAGTTCGTCCCCTTCACATAACAGAACAGCACGCTCTACAAGCCCTTTCAGTTCACGGACATTGCCGGGGAAGTTGCGTCGGCACAGCAGCAGAAGCGCCACCTCGGACCATTGCACAGGTGCACGATCAAGAAGCTGACAGGCCTTGTCGGCAAAATGCCGTGCCAGTTCTGCGATGTCGCCTTCACGATGACGCAAAGGGGGTAACTCGATGGGAAACTGGGCAAGCCGATAATAAAGGTCTTCCCTGAATAACCCTTCGGCGACCAGGGCCTGGAGATTGCGGTGGGTTGCCGCAATGATTCGAACATCGACCTTGCGGGTTTCACTCGAACCCAGAGGGCGTATCTCTCCTTCCTGCAAGACCCGCAACAGCTTTGCCTGCAAGGACAGCGGCATATCACCAATCTCGTCCAGCAATAACGTGCCACCGTTGGCGGTGTCGAACAGCCCCGCGCGGTCACGGTCAGCACCGGTAAATGCACCTCTGCAATACCCGAACAACTCGCTTTCCAGAAGTCCCTCCGGGAAGGCCGTACAGTTCTGCACGACAAAAGGCCTGGAACGACGAGGGCCATGATCGTGAATGGCACGAGCCACTACCTCCTTGCCTGTACCCGTCTCACCGGTCAGCAAGACCGTGTATGAGCTGTGCAGCACCTTGCCGATCAAGTGACAGGTCTGATGCATGACTTCGCTCTGGCCGATAAGGCCATACCGTGCCCGGGAAGGCTTCACTTCGAGGGGGCTGCTGAAAGGTCGCAGACGCTTCAGCAAGCGCAGCTGCGAAAGTACAAATGACCCGAGCTCGCCCAGAGACTCGGCAAAACCATCGAGCACTCTGCGATTCAGACCGGCGCACAGCAGCAGACCGACGACGCTCTGCCGTTGATCCAACAGAGGCACGCACAGCAACGATTTCCAGCCTTTTTCATGAGTCGGTAAAAAACCGGTGTCATAGATCCCGGCACCGAGCTCGCTCACACTGACAACCTGGTTCTGGCTGAGACAGAACTGCAATAGCTGCTCAGCCTTGCAATCCAATTCAAGACTTGCAGGGCTTACGGGAACAGTCACACCTTCCAGCGACTCGGCACACAAGTGCAGACGGGTATGCGTGGCATCGAGCAGATATAAGCGGCCCAGCTCGCACTCACTCAGTTCGGCGGCGGCAAGAGCCATCCCCTGCAACAGCATCTCGCTGTCGGAAAAATGCGCAAGACGAGTGTATTGAGCACAGAGTCTGCGGGCATAGCCCAAGGGTTCTTCGATTGAGCTGAACATCATGCGCACTCGCAAATGACGGTGCCGGTGGCGTCAAGCGTGGCATGCACGGTTTCGAGCCTTTCACCCCGGGCCATGGCATCGAGCACCCGGTCTGCGATCAGCGGCATCACGTGCAGGTCAAGCAGGGAATCCACCAGTCGTGCGCCACTGTCACTTTGCGCGCAACGCTCCGCCAGGTAAGTGACCAGCGCCTGGCAATGACTGAAGACCAACAGCCGGGATGAGAGACGCTCCCCCAGACGACGAAGCTTGAGTTCGATCAGCTCGCGCATCAGCAGCTCATTGACCGGGTAATAAGGCACCACTTGCATCCGTGCCAGCAACGCCGGCTTGAAGTGGGCACTGAGTGCCGGACGGATAATCCTGTCCAGTTCATGCGCTTCGGGCCGCTGGCCGTTCCGACACAGCGCCGCGATAGAGTCGCTGCCCAGATTGGAGGTCATCAGGATCAATGTGTTGCGGAAGCTGATCTCCCTTCCCTCTCCGTCATTGACCACGCCCTTGTCGAAGATCTGATAGAAGAGATTCAACACATCGGGATCGGCCTTTTCCACTTCATCCAGTAAAACCACCGAATACGGCTTTTGCCGGACAGCCTCGGTCAGCATTCCACCTTCACCGTAACCGACGTAACCGGGCGGCGCGCCGATCAACCGGGAAACCGTATGTTTCTCCTGGAATTCGGACATGTTTATCGTGATCAGAAAACGCTCGCCGCCATAAAGCAGATCAGCGAGCGCCAGAGCGGTTTCTGTCTTGCCGACACCACTGGGACCTGTCAGCAGAAAGACTCCGACAGGCGCATCGGGCTTGTTCAGACCCGCAGCAACGGCACGCATGGAGCGATCCAGGGCCTCAATGGCCTGCTCCTGTCCGCGGATCCAGGCACGCAGGCCCGAGGCGAAATCGGCCACCTTGTCGCAGTATTCGCCAGCCAGTTGGGAAAGCGGAACGCCTGTCCAGGCACTGATCACCTCGGCGACCAGACGGGGGCAGACCTCGAAACTGACCAGTCGATGGCTTGACTGACTCCGGGACAGACGCTGATGAATGACTTGCAGTTCATGCTCAACTGATTCGGGCACGCCTTCGTGCCCCAGGCGCGCATCAGCCAGTTGCTGCCGCAATCGGAGCAGATGTTCAGCATCCTCTCGTTGCTGATGCCAAAGCCGCTCCAGCTCGGCCTCTTCCTCGCTCGCCTGTGCCATCCGGGCCTGCAGCGTATACAACAGACACGCATCGACCGCTAAACCTGCATCTGCGTCGCGTCTCAGAGCATCGATCTGGCGCTGCCCTTGCGCCAAACCGGCACGCACCCGCTCCAGGCTTTCGGGAGCCGCTGCGAGGCTGATCCGAACACGGGCACAGGCCGTGTCCAGAACATCGACCGCCTTGTCCGGCAACTGCCGCCCGGACAGGTAACGTGCCGATAACCGGGCAGCCGCAACAACCGCATCGTCACGCAGATAGACGCCGTGACTCTTTTCATAGACCGGTGCCAGACCACGCAGGATGGTGATGGCCTCCTCCACCGAAGGCTCATGCAACTGTACCGGCTGAAAACGCCGCGACAGGGCCGGGTCTTTCTCGAAATACCTCTTGTACTCTGCCCAGGTGGTTGCCGCGATGGTCCGCAGTTCACCCCGCGCCAAGGCAGGTTTCAGCAGATTCGCCGCATCGGAACTACCCGCCTGGGCTCCGGCACCGATCAGGGTATGAGCTTCATCGATAAACAGGATGATGGGCTCGGGCGAAGACTTCACCTCATCGATGATGCCCTTGAGACGACGTTCAAACTCTCCCTTCAGGCTTGCTCCGGCCTGCAGCAAGCCCATGTCCAGCGACAACAGCTCGACACCCTGCAAGGGCTGCGGGACTTCGCCCCGGACAATTTGCAGCGCCAGCCCTTCCACAATTGCGGTCTTGCCGACACCCGCCTCCCCGACCACAATCGGATTGTTCTTGCGCCGACGCGCCAGAATGTCGACCATCTGCCGGATCTCGGGATCACGACACAGAACCGGATCGAGCTTGCCGTCGCGGGCCTGGCGAGTCAGGTTATGGGTGAAACGGGCCAACAGGGATTCGCCTCTTTCCAGAGGGATGTGGGCAGAGGCAGTCTGCTCACCAAGCGCGAAATCACGCAGACGGTCGATATTTATCTTCGCCAGCAATGGCTGATAGCGGCTGCCGGCGCAGCGGACCGGATTACGCAACAGCGCCAGGATCAAGGCCGCCTGCCCGATCTGACTCTGGCCCAATTCCAGATTGGCGACCAGTAACGCATCCTGAAGCCACTGCACCAGTTCCGGGGCAAATACCGGGTTGCGGGAACAACTGTGTTCCATGCTCGGCTGCAGGATTGCAACCAGACTTCCCGGCTCTACATCGGCGTCCTGCAAGGCACGGGACAGCATACCGTCTGGACGCTCGAGCAGGGCCAGCAGCAGATCCTCCACAAGAATCTGGCTCCCGCCTCTTGCCACACAACGCTCGGCCGTTCCTTCAAGGTCTCTGCGGGTGACGGCATCCAGCGCATTGACAAGTTGTTGCAGGTCTACATTGATCATCGATATCTGTCCTTAATGACTATTCAGAGTGACGAGGCCATCGGCCTGTTCATGTCCGAGCCAACTGCTCCAGCCCAGATGGCAACAGTTCGAATTGCCAATACGCAGCTCTCTGATTTCGTCCTGGCGCAACTCCAGGCGAATGTCGTAATCCAGTTGGTCACGCAAGGTAAAACGCACCAGTGCCGCAAGAGATCCAAAGCCGGAACCGATGGGCAGGAATTCGTGAAAACGATCCCAGCCAAGTTGCCTGATATGAATACGAAACTTGCCGCCCCGATCACAGACCCGCTCACCCAGTACTCCATCTTCACCGAGGCGGCTATTGAGCCTCCCCAGAAAACTGCGTTGTCGTTCCACAATAACAACCGAACGTTCCATACATTGTTCAATAAACAGGCTGGCATGTTTGAAGTAATAACGCAGAACAGACTCTATCAACGCCGCTGAGTGAGCACGCAAACTCAATAAGCCGAGATAGGGAAACAAACGTTTCCAGTTGAGTTCTTCAGTACTGCGAACTTCCTCACCCGCCAGACCTATCAGTGCAAAAAGCTGACTTGAAAACGGGTCCTGCGCCCCATTCGTAAAACTGGCGTCATAACGATATTTGCGCCAGACCGGAAAAATAAGTCGATGCAATCGATGATGAAAAACATCCAGAAACGAACGGGTGGTTTTCGCTGACATACTGTCGCCCAGCGCTTGTTCACTATAAAAAGCAGGTAACGGTGAACTGCTTCCAGACAAACTTGAGAGATTGAGTGTGAGTCGTGCCCGTTGCTGTCCGTATTCTTCAAAAAATTGCAAGGAATCAATATCGCTACCAGGAAAGCCCATGCCCGGGTTGGCTTGAAACTCCAGCAGGTCCTGGACACTCTCCGCATCAATATCCGGATTGGCTTTCCGTAGTTGCTCGATAATCAGAGGTATGGCCTGAAACAGAGAGTATCGGCGTATTGTCTGACTCAGACGTTTCAGATCAGAGGCTGAAGTCCCATTCGTGGAGTCCATTCGTATACTTCTCCCTGGGTACTCTTTACATGCAACTCATGAAAAGAGTTGAGGCTGGCATAAAGAGCAAAAAACTCGTTAAGTACCGAGGCAAAGACAAACAGGCCTCCTTCTCCGGCACAACCTTGCGTATCGATCAGCAATTCCGTTTTCAACCCGCGAACAGGAAGACCTCGATATAAATGGTCGACGGGTTCATGACGAATGGATTTGAGGCCATTTAAAAGCTGCTTGCTGACTCGCTCTGCCTGTTGATCGTAATGACGCGGAAAATCATATGTTTCCAGAATGCATTTCAGCGCCGAGACATTGTTCAGCGACAGATAATTCAAGGACATATTGCTGATCACCCGCCACAGAAACTCTTTATGAAGCGGTGGAGCAAAGCTTCGTGTCGCCGGGGTGATATTTCTGAACTTCAGAAAATCGGGCGTTTCCTCGCAAGGCCTGCAAATGCCGCCCACGGCTAGCTGCAAGGGCAGATCCTGATGGGTACAGGTCAACTCCACAGAAATGGTTTCATGCTGACTGGTCTGACGACCATCGAAGCTCAAGTATGTATCCAGGCCATCATGCAGCGGTGAAGGATGCTGACGAATGCTGTAATAAGGCCTTGGATACTGAACATCGAAACTGGGGTCGTGCTCGAATGATTCAAACAGCACAAATTCCTGATAACCCAGGCCTCCAGGCTGCCAGCCTGTAACCTTGTCGACCGAAAAGATCCCGCATGTTCTTGAGTCCTGCTCACCCGCTAGCACCCTGTATTCGTCCTGAGTGCCTTCAAGACGAATAGGTAATGCATCCTGCTTGAACAGATTCACGACAGGTGTGCAATACAGCCTGATATTCTGCAAGGTCGGTCGCAGGCGCTGAATATCACTCTTTACAATCTCAAAGGATAACTCTACGCCCCGCACCTTCTCCATGATTTCCGGCGCAAGCGAATTTATTACATCAAGGCCCAACACATCAACAAACAGATATTTCTCTTTGAATACAAAATATTCCTGCAGATAACGATACCCCCGGAAAGTGTTCAGCGGATAAGGAACAAGAGCCTCCTCCTCTGCAAACCCCACCGGCCGCACTCTATCGACAGGTAGATTGAAAGATACTCTGTCATTACCCGCTATCACAAAAGAATTACCATCCGCATCCAGTGGTATCAGACTGATCTTTTCGAGATTACGCATCACCCCCAGATACAACATCTGACTGATGTAAGGCTCTCCGGCAAAATGCAGGCGCAACCGACTCAGTTCAAGAGCGCCCATATGCCCGTCACCATTGATTTCAAGACGCAGACCGAGCAATACACCGCTGCCATTTGCCGAGTAACTCAGTGCACTCAGCCGCAGCGGCAATACAGCCGTTTCGTAGCAGGTACGGAAGTGACAGACGGATCCTTCGACCGGGATACTTTCCACAGGAGTTCCACGGGCAACTACCACACCGGCTCCCGAATACTCCAGAGGTTCGAACTGCAACATGCTGACCGCTGGAAATGGTCGCATATAATTCGGCCACAATAATTGCATCAATGAATGAGTAAGTTCAGGTAACTCGTCATCCAGCTTTTGTCGCAACCGACCGGTCAGAAATGCAAAGCCCTCCAGCAGCCGTTCAACATCCGGATCCTGTCCGGCCTGCCCCAGAAAAGGTGCCAGTGCAGGATGACGCTCGGCAAAGCGATTTCCCAATTGACGCAAGGCCGTCAATTCACTCTGGTAATAGGTATTAAAAGACAAGCGTTATCCACCTGATTAGTGCCTGAAAAGCACCCACATACAAAACATGACCTGAATCCAGCCGCACATACTCCATCAACATATGCCCTGCAACATGAGCACACCCGATTGGAAGTTGACTGACACTTAACTTATATCGACTTTCCCGCCACCACCCAGACTTGCAGTAAAACAGACAGCACGTTTCACGTTTTCCACAAGCAGAAAACCTTCAATGGAAAATCGCAATTTCAACTTTCCATCCTCTGGCGGCAGGGATATCACACGCACTTCGGACAACCGAGGCTCACAGGTTCTGATGAGAGCCTCGATAGCCGAGCGAGACCGGGCATGAGTGTCATGCAGGCTCATGCGCATGTCATTCAAATCCGGCAGCCCATAATCAGGCTTTGTCTGCACGCTTCCCGCCCGGGTGCCGAGCATCTTCGCAAGATGAGCGGCCACCGAAGCGATGACGCACTCTTCGCGACTCAAACCGTTACGGCTCCTGGTTTCACCGCCAAGGCGCTCGAAAAGGCTACCGTAAGGATTCATGTCCGAGCGCCTGCAACGTGCATCCGGTTACTCCTTGTCCAGCTTGCCGACCAGGGAAAGCGTAAAATCCGCGCCCATGTATTTGAAGTGAGGGCGCACATTCAGGCTGACCCGGTACCAACCCGGCTCACCTTCAACATCACTGACGGTAATCTGCGCAGCACGCAATGGACGACTGCCACGCACATCAGCGCTCGGGTTTTCCTGATCGGCCACGTACTGACCAATCCACTTGTTCAGTTCAAGCTCAAGATCGGTACGCTCTTTCCAGGAGCCAAGCTGTTCACGCTGTAACACTTTGAGGTAATGCGCCAGGCGGTTGACGATCATCATGTAGGGAAGCTGAGTGCCCAGTCTGTAGTTCAACTCGGCCGTCTTCCCTTCGGCACCGATACCGAAAAACCTGGGTTTCTGCACAGAGCTGGCGGAGAAAAAGGCTGCGTTATCACTTCCCTTGCGCATGGTCAGTGCAATGAAGCCCTCTTCGGCAAGCTCGTACTCACGACGATCGGAAACCAGCACCTCGGTAGGTATCTTGGTTTCGATCTCACCCATGCTCTGGAAATGGTGCAGCGGCAGATCCTCGACAGCACCGCCACTCTGAGGGCCGATGATGTTCGGACACCAGCGGAACCTGGCGAAACTGTCAGTCAGGCGGGTGGCAAATGCGTAGGCCGTATTGCCCCATAAGTAATGCTCATGGCTGCCGGAAACGTTTTCCCTGTAGACAAACGTCTTGACCGGGTTCTCTTGCGGGTCATAAGGGGTACGCAGCAGAAACCGCGGCACGGTCAGGGCACAGTAGCGAGCGTCTTCCTGCTGGCGAAAACTTTGCCACTTGGCGAATTGCGGGCCATCGAAGTGGTCTTTGAGATCCTTCAGATCAGGCAAGCCTGTAAATTGCTCAAGGCCAAAGAAACCGGGACCGGCAGCAGCAATGAATGGCGCATGGGCCATACAGGCAACACTCGACACATATTGCAGGGTTTTCACGTCAGGCGAACTTGGCGAAAAAAAGTAGTTGGCGATGATTGCACCAACCGGATTGCCACCGAACTGCCCATATTCAGCGGTGTAGACATGCTTATAAAGGCCTGACTGCATGACCTCTGGCGAATCTTCAAAATCATCCAGCAAGTCTTGTCGGGATACATTCAATATTTCGATTTTGATATTTTCACGAAAATCCGTGCGATCGACCAGCAATTGAAGACCGCGCCATGAAGCTTCCAGCGCCTGAAAGTCCTTGTGGTGCAGAATCTCATCCATTTGCTGGCTAAGCCGTGTATCGATCTCAGCGATCATACGATCAACCAATGCCTTTTTCACGGGTTCCTGGCTGTTGTGTGGCTTCAGAAGTTCCTCTATGAAAGCCGCCACTCCCCGCTTGGCAATATCATAAGCCTCGTCACCGGGGACCAGTCTTGTTTCGGCGATAATCCGGTCAAGAATCCCATACTCTACAGCGTTGTCGTTTTCTGACCGTAGCGCTTCAGCACTCATTAGATTGATTTCCTTATACGTAAAACTCAGGCGTTTTCCGAGGCAGCAATATCCAGCCCCAACTCACCCAATACACGATTACGGGATTCGGCATCGGCAAGCACACTTTCAATCGCCTTGCGAAAGGCAGGCACATTTCCCAAAGGTCCCTTGAGTGCCATAAGGGCATCCCGCAGTTCCATGAGCTTTTTCAGTTCGGGAACCTGTTCTACCAGACTGGCCGGATTGAAGTCCTTGAGTGAACGGACACGGATATCGACCCCCAACTCTTCGTGGCCGTCGGATTCTTGAAGGCGGTTGGGCACATTCAAGGAAAGTGTCAATTCCTGTTTTTCCAGCACGGCATCGAAATTGTTTTTATCGATGCTTATCGCTTTACGATCTTCCAGTTTTCGCTCATCGGAACGCTGTGTAAAATCACCCAGCACCAACAGTTTCAAAGGAAGTTCAATCTCTTCCCTTGCGCCTCCAATAGCAGGTTTGAAGGTGACATTTATACGTTCCTTCGGCGCGACAGAGCCTTCTCTTGCCATACGTTTTTCCCTTACCGTTATAGCCTTCAAGGCTTACTCAAGTAACACCTCGAGATCGAGGTGACAAAGCCTGCGATATATTTCATCCTTGCGCTCTCTTACCACGTTGTTTTGTGGCAAGCACTCATAGCAGCTATTCAATGTGTGCAAAACTTTCAGGGAAAGCTCAGGTTCCCATGCGTGAAATCCTGAATCCTGTAAATATTGATCCATTATTTCCAGCTGACTTCTGGCGAGTTCATACTTCCTGGCCGAATAACAGAGCTTCGCCAGAGCAAACTGCCAATAAAAGCGCTCTCGCTGACTCTGAGCACTCTGCAACTTCTGTTTGAGCATCTGAACAGCGGACTTCAGGCCATCGCCGCGCAAAATCGATAACGCCTCTTCAAGCACGACATCCCACTCAGGCTGAACAACACTTTCTTCAGGGGCATCATCAACAGTTTCAACCTGAAGATGAGGCATGACCTGCTCATTTATCCAATTATGCGTATCATCATCGGCAAAGGGTGATCCATCCTGGAATTTCAGGTCGCAGACTCCTGGAAGACGCTCCAGAAACAGCGCAAGAAGGATTTCAACCTCCCGCATTGCCGACTCTGCTCTCAACGCCCGTAAACACTCCCATACCAGCCGCTGCCCATCCAACCAGAAAGGCGTCTGCGCAAGGCTGGCTTCGACATCAACGACCAGATCCGCATAATGTCCTTGCTGAAAACGCTCGGCATAGGCATTCAACTTATCGGCGGACAAACCATGCAATGCCGTTATTTGCATGACATTGCAATCAGGTACTTTGTCGACGGACAACCAGAACACCGTACGACTCAGACGCAAGGCACGGACATCCGTAGCTTTCTGACGCAACCACCAGGCACATAGTTTCTGCGCACTTTCCTGCTGTATCTTTAATGCTTTATATGCATCTTTTTCATTTTCAATGGTGACATCACTTTTAAAGATCCTGGCAGCAACCTGCTTTACCTGAACAACCAGATTCTCTGTATCGGCTTTGCTTTCGACTGCACGCTGCACCATAACGGCAAGCCTGCGGCGGACAGGTAACAGCAGCGGAGCCTCATCACCCAGGCAACTCGCCAGCAAGCTGTCCAGCTCTTCAAGCCTTTCAACCAGCTTTTGAAACAGCGGTAGCTGAGTAGTAACGGATACGTTCTCGACAAGTACCTGTTCAAGCCTTGGCACCAACCAGTCAAATGCAGCCGTTCGGGTTCGCAACTTGCGGGGATAAAGGACCTGCCAGCGATGCGTGCATAAATGATGAAGCAAGTTAATCCCCGCCAACAAGCCGGGAAATGATTCACATTGATACAAAGCCCAGGTCAACCAGACCGCAACACGAAGATCCTTTGAGCACTCACGCAGAATATGTTCACTGAGTTCACGAACTTTCAACCAGTCGACCTGAACACTCCCCTGCATGGCATACACCTTGCTCAGTTCCCCCTCAACAGCCTCAAATTCGCTTGAAAAGCGAATATCTTCACCTTCTGGGCACTGCTCGGAAACAGGATGATTGACAAGTTCAAGATAATGAATGGAAAGCTTGTCCTGATAACTCATCAATCAACCTTCATCCCTGAAACCACTTGTCGAATCGCAAACACACAAACTTAAAAAACCCGCAGACAGGCTGCAAAATCACGAGGCGCACACTAGCCCTGAACAAACCCTTTAACAAGCAAGAAAGACGTACACCTTAAACTTTAGGAATTTTCCTACAGACACGAAGAGAAAGGCACTACAACAACCACTACATATGCATTACCGCTATTCAGAACAGCCGACATCCTGAGAAAAACTCATGCCCCCCTTGCAATAAAGCCATCATGCGCAAAATCCTGCACAGCACAGTGCAAATAAATCGCTCAATAAAACCCTGAATCCCCCAGAAATAAACGCATTGAGAATGGGCACACATTAAATTGCGCAAATGCGCAAAATCTTGCGCAGTTCGGGCATTGAAAACATCTGCGCCAGCAACTAGCAAAAAGCCAACCTACTGTTTTAAAAGAAAAAACAGAAACTGGCATATTTCTTGGTATTAGCCAGATCGTTCCATCGGCGAAATACGCTGTCGGACACTTATTTTTTGCAAGGAGAAAGTCAATGGCTACACCTGTTTACATGTCCATCAAAGGCTCAAGACAAGGTCTGATTACTGAGAAAGCCTCTACGTTTGAATCAATCGGGAACATCTATAAGAAGGAGCATGAAAATCAGATCATGGTCCAGGCCGTCAGCCATGTGGTCACGGTTCCGTGTGATCTGCAGTTAAGTCAACCTGCGGGTACACGTATTCATAAACCTCTGTGCATTACCAAGATATTCGACAAATCTTCCCCGATGTTGCAGGCAGCATTGGCTGGCGGCGAAAATCTTCCCGAAGTAGAAATACATTGGTACCGGATTGCCGACGGCGTGCTAGAGCATTATTACACCACCACCCTGGTAGATGCCGTCATCGTGGAAATCAAAGACTACATGCTCAACAACCAGGATTCGTCCAATGCGGGCCATGCCCACTTGCAAGACGTCCACTTCACCTATCGCAAGATAACGTGGAACCATCTGAAAGCCAAAAGCTCCGGGTCTGACGATTTGCGTGCTCCAGTCATAGCCTGACTCTGAAGATACTCACCCTGTCGATTCAAAAGAATCGACAGGGCTCACGTTGGTGCTCATTCAGACATGGAGTAATACATGATGTCCGCATCCGCCCATCAGACGCATTTCAGCCTGCACCTGCAAGACGTCAAACACGACTTTCAGGTACTGGCCTTTACCGGCACAGAAGCCATCAGCCAGCCCTTTGCCTTTGAGCTGCAACTGGTCAGCGAAGATCCGGCGCAGGACCTGGACAGCCTGATCAATCGCCCGGCCTTTCTGCAGTTCGGCCCTGACGGCATTGGCGTGCATGGCCTGATCGACCGTATCGCCCAAGGGGATTCACGCAAGCGGCTGACCCACTACGCCATGACCCTGCGACCGCACCTGGCGCACCTGAACCACCGCATCAATCAACGCATCTTCCAGCAGCAATCCCTGCCGCAGATCATTGCCCGAATCCTGCAGGATCACGGCATCCTTGCCGACCGCTATCACTTCCAGCTCGGCCTGCCCTACCCCAAACGCGAATACTGCGTGCAGTACGACGAGTCGGACCTGCATTTCATCCAGCGCCTCTGTGAAGAGGAAGGCCTGCACTACCACTTTCAGCACAGCCGCACGATGCACAAGCTGGTGTTTGGCGACGATCAGACTGTCTTTCCCAGACTTACGTCCCTGAGCTACCGACAAGACAGCGGAATGCTCCCCGACGAGCCGCTGGTCAACCGCTTCAATGTGCGCCTGGAAACCCGCAGCACCCGCACCACGCGGCGGGACTATGACTTTCAGAAACCCCGCGTAGCCCTGGAAAGTACACAGGATCAAGCGATCCTCCCGGACCTCGAGGATTACGATTACCCCGGCCGCTTCACCGACCGGGAGCGCGGCAGCCTGCTGACCAGACGCGCCCTGGAGCGCCATCGCCATGATTACCGCCTTGCCGAAGGCCAGAGCAACCAGCCCGCCCTGCTCAGCGGTCACTTTCTCGACCTGACCGGGCACCCGCAGACCAGCTGGAATCAACTCTGGCTGCTGACCGAAGTACGCCACGAAGGCCGCCAGCCGCAGGTGCTGGAAGAAGCCGCTGGCCATGAACCACAGCCTGCCTGGCAGGGCTATCGCAACATCTTCCGGGGTACGCCGTGGGATGCCTTCTACCGCCCGCCCCTGCGCCATCCCAAACCCCGCATTGCCGGCAGCCAGACGGCCATGGTCACCGGGCCGCAGGATCAGGACATCCATTGCGACCGGCATGGCCGGATCAAGGTGCAGTTCCACTGGGACCGTGAAGGCCAGCAGGATGCCAGCAGCAGTTGCTGGTTGCGGGTCTCGTCCGGTTGGGCGGGCAACCGCTATGGCGCTGTCGCCCTGCCACGGGTCGGCATGGAAGTGCTGGTGACCTTTCTGGAAGGCGATCCCGATCAGCCCTTGGTGACCGGCTGCCTGTACCACGCCGAAAACGTCCCGCCCTACACCTTGCCCGAACACCGCACCCGCAGCGTGTTCAAGACCTTGAGCAGCCCCGGCGGCGGAGGCTCCAACGAGCTGCGCATCGAAGACCGCAAGGATCAGGAACAGATCTTCATCCACGCCCAGCGCAACTGGGACCAGAGCATTGGTCATGATCAGAAGATCCATGTCGGCCATGAGCGTCACGACCGGGTCGAGGCCAACAGCTACAGCGAATTCAGGGCCGAGCAGCACTGCACCGTCAATGCCGACCGCAAGGTCGAGGTCAGGGCGAACGATCACCTGAGCATTGCGCAGGTCCAGCACATCAAGGTCGGCGTGGCACAACTGGTCGAAGCCGGTGAGGAAATCCACATCAAGTCCGGCGACAAGCTGGTGATCGATGCGGGCATGGAACTGACCCTCAAGGTCGGCGGCAGCTTTATCAAGCTCGATCACAGCGGCGTGAGCATCAACGGGCCGCTGGTCAGGACCAATGAAGCGGCCTGTCCCGGCATTGGAACGCCTGCAACCCCCTTGTTACCGGGCTCCTTGCAAACGGCAGATACAGACAAGCCTGGACAACTGCTGGCACAACCGCAATTTCTGGCACTGAATCGCAAGCGGGCTGCGCGTTGCGAGGTATGCCAGGAATCATAAGGGTGCAAAACAGTCTGGGGCTCAGGCAAAATCTACCCGCCTGATACTGGCGAGCCACATGCTGTATGCCCTTGCAAGGACCCTTATGATTCAGATTCGCCCCATGACCCGCGACGACTTCGATATTTTCTGGCCCACGTTTCAGGCTGTCGTGGTGGCACAGGAAACCTATGCCTATGATCCGGCACTGACTCGGGAACAGGCGCGCGCTCTGTGGATGGAATTGCCCTTGCATACGCTGGTCGCAGAAGAGGATGGTCAGTTGCTGGGCAGTTATTGCCTCAAGGCCAACGCCGCTGGGCCCGGAAGCCATGTCAGCAATTGCGGCTACATGGTGACCGAAGCCGCACGCGGACGTGGCGTGGCCCGCCTGATGTGCGAGCACTCCCAGCAACTGGCCCGTGAAAGCGGCTTCCTGGCCATGCAGTTCAATTCGGTGGTGTCCACCAATGAGGCGGCGGTTGCCTTGTGGAGCAAACTCGGCTTCGCAACCGTAGGGCGCTTGCCACGCGCCTATCGCCATCGGCAGTTGGGACTGGTGGATTGTCTGGTGATGTTCAAATGGCTGATCGATGAGCCGCAAGCCCAGGAACCTGCACAGCCAAAGCTGATCGGACGCAAGAATATCGAATCCGTGGTGTCCCGCCCCAAACGCCGCTAGCCTGCTCAGTCCTTGACTTCGTTAAGGGAAAACCTTCGCCCCTTGGTATCGCGCACCTCGGCACCGACGATATAGGCGATGGTTTGCCCGTCATGATCAACCAGACGCTGCGGGGTTCCCAGGCTCAGGGTGCCGATCTCGCCGCTCCAGTCGCGGCGTGGATCATGCTCCAGATAGGCATAGACCTTGCGTTCCCGAATACGCCAGATCGGGTAGGCCTTGCGGGTAGAAACGACGTCATAGGTCAGGTTGGGATTGAACAGAAAGGCAGTGGCCATGGCAGTCTCCGTTTGTGGACGTGGTTGACTGCAGGTTGAAACCACAGGGAATGAGGCAGGATAGACCAAGCATCGCTGACCGTGCAGGCTTGCCTGACCACCGACAGCAAAACGTGGACAGAGCGGGTTAAAAGCCCGCCCTGCCCAGCGTTCATAGACGTTTAAGAGGTTTGCGCATCAGGCTGCCTTTGCAGCAGAACCCGTGTCACACGGCGCTCCTCGACACCGACAACCTTGAGTTGCCAGCCTTGCCAGTCAAGGTTGTCACCGATCACCGGCAAACGATCCAGAAGACTCATGACCAGACCGGCCAGCGTCTGGTAGTCATCGGTGGCCTTGGCCTGAAAACCGGTCCGTTCACGGATCAGGCTCAGGTTCAAGGCACCCGAAACCAGGAAGTCCTCACCCTGCGGCACGATATCCGGCCCTTCCACTTCACTGGCATCGGGCAGTTGACCGGCGATGGATTCCAGAATATCGGTCATGCTCAGGACACCGATGAAGTCGCCGAACTCATTGACCACGAATGCGATGTGAGTCGACTCTTTGCGCATCTGTTCCAGAGCATTGAGGATCGTGAAGTTATCCAGCAGGTTGATCGCCTTGCGGCTCATCAGGCGCAGGTCCGGTTCGTTACCCGCCAGGATTTCCTTCAGCAGCTCCTTCTTGTGCACGAAGCCTAACGGCTCATCAATGCCAGCCTCGCCGATCAACGGCAATCTGGAATATGACGAGTGCATCAGCTTGAGGCGGATTTTCTCTGCATCGTCACCGATATCGATGTAGTCGACCTCGGTCCGCGGCGTCATGGCAGTACGCACCGGGCGCTCGGCCAGTTGCAGGACCCCGCTGATCATGACCCGCTCGCGACGGTCAAAGACCGGCTCGGTGCCTTCGCCCTCGACCATCTCGATGATTTCCTCGTCAACTTCACCGGCCTCCAGCTTGCGTCCGCCCAGCAGACGCATCACCGCATGGGCTGCGCGCTCACGACGCGGCAGATGACCATGAGCAGACTTCTTGCTGCGCTTGCGAGCAATCTGGTTGAACACCTCGATCAGGATCGAGAAGCCAATGGCGGCATACAGATAGCCTTTGGGTATATGGAAACCCAGGCCTTCTGCAGTCAGGCTGAAACCGATCATCATCAGGAAGCCCAGACACAGCATGATGACAGTCGGGTGGCTGTTGACGAACTTGGTCAGCGGTTTGCTGGCAACCAGCATCAGGCCGATGGAGAAAATCACGGCAATCATCATGACCGACAGCTGTTCGACCATACCGACCGCAGTGATCACGGCATCCAGCGAGAACACTGCATCCAGCACCACGATCTGCGCCACGATAGGCCAGAACATGGCATAGGTGGCATTACCGGCACGCTGGCTGACATGGCCTTCAAGTCGCTCATGCAACTCCATCGTGGCCTTGAACAGCAGGAACACACCACCGAACAACATGATCAGGTCACGTCCGGAGAAGCTGTGGCCGAAGATCTCGAACAGCGGCTCGGTCAGCGTCACCATCCAGGAGATGCTCGCCAGCAGGCCAAGTCGCATGATCAGCGCCAGGGACAGACCGATCACCCGAGCCTTGTCACGCTGCTCGGGAGGCAACTTGTCGGCCAGGATGGCAATGAACACCAGGTTGTCGATACCCAGCACCAGTTCCAGCACAATCAGGGTAAGCAGGCCAAGCCATGCCGTGGGGTCAGTAATCCATTCCATAGGAATCATTCAGTCTCGTGCAAAAAGTAGCGGGAGGATGTCATCGGCAGAATCAAGCATGCACTACGCAGCGTTACCGGGCTTGGCTCGGTAAATCCGGTGGGCAAAAGGCTGACGGGGCGAACACCCTGCAAGAGAGTGAAGAAACCAGTGCTTGAATGAAGTGATCCACTCGATAACGAGGCGTGGGCACGCGAGCAGATAGAGGGTGTAGATGAAGCAGAGCGACCAGGAGGCTCCTGAGGGGTATTCATATGATCCTGAAAATTAATGCGGGATGAGATCCTACAATAGAAAAAGATATTTCACCCGTCGAATAAGTATTACAAAGATTGACTTGAATCATGGACAAGCTCCCGGCAGCGACACTATGTCGCACGCCTAAAGGCGACCAGTTGTCTGAGGACGGCGACCAGACGGTAGCTGCTGCTCTCCATTTGTCTTAAAATGTTGGAATATCGTCAAGCGAGTGCGAAATCGAACATGGACAACCAGCCTGGGTTGTCGCGAAATCCCACATGACTTGAACAGACTTATAAAAAGAAAGCCCGTCCCCGACGGGCTTTTTGCGTTTTCAGCTTTTGCTTTGCGGCCCACTGAGCCGTAAATCCAGCTCCGTTTTCCGATATTGAGGCTATTTCCAATGCTGCGGCTTGTTGTGATTCATCTGTTCCAATGGTTCAAACGTCTTTCCTCGGTGCTTGCGTCCCGCCGCTCTGCAGACACCCCCTACTCCCGTGATTTCAACCGTGAAGACGAGCAAGGCCGCTGGACCTTCATCTCGATCTTCATCGTGCTCACCTTGAGCCTGTATTGCCTGGCAGGGCTTGGCTACTACGCCAAGGTCAACGTCTGGGATCACTTTACCGAAGAGCAGAAGGCCAATATCGCCCAGGCCATGGTGATCAGCACACAGAATCTGTGATGCCACGCTCTGCAACTACCGGACGGGGAAGTGAAAACTTCCCCGTTTTCGTTTGCGCAACTTGCCACCCAAGGGCTTTTCTGCGAGAAAGCAGCCCCGACCACCACAGGACAATCACACCATGAGCAACGAACTGGAGATTACCGACCTGCATATCGGGGACGGCAAGGAAGCGGTCAAAGGAGCCTTGATCACGACCCATTACACTGGCGTTCTGGACGATGGCACCGTCTTCGACTCATCACATGAACGCGGCAAGCCATTCCAGTGCGTGATTGGGACCGGCCGGGTCATCAAAGGCTGGGACCTGGGCCTGATGGGAATGAAGGTGGGCGGTAAACGCAAGCTCTTCGTCCCGGCTCACCTTGGCTACGGCGACAGAAAGATGGGCGCTCATATCCAGCCCGGCTCCAATCTGACGTTTGAAATAGAACTGCTGGAAGTCCTGACCCGCGACGATTGATCACCGGCAACGGACTGCCTGCCTTTCCTTCATGACTGTCAGATACCGCCCGCGGATTGCTTGTTACCGTAGAAAAAGCCATTCTCTGGGCATGGAGTTCATACATTTATCTGACAGGAACATATATGGCTCTCAATAAGCCGACCCAGGAGCTGAAGCGGCACCTGAAGGGCACGGCCTCCAATCTCGAAAAAACGGCAGATGAAATTCTCAAGCTCGCCTCTGACATGAAAGATGTCGATGTGACCGCCATTCTGCAGTTGGTCAATCGGCTCTACGGCGATGCCGACCAGCTCAAGGCTTATGCGGACGAGGTCAAGGCGAAAAGGATCGTACGCACCAAACCGCAGTGAACACGCCCCTCGCAACGCACGGTCTGCTCCAGAGAGTCATCCATGTTGCCAACTGCCACCAAGATCAACACCAGCTCCCGACACCTGAGCATGCAGAAATGGCGTGGCAGGGTCGGTATGACATTGGCGGCCAGCCTGTCAGTACTGGCCGGCATGACCGACGCAATAGGCTTCATGGCCACCGGGGATTTCGTTTCATTCATGAGTGGCAACACCACTCGCCTGGCCGTTGCCATCAGTGACGGGGACTCGGGGACCACCACCCGCCTGATACTGGCAATTGTGGTCTTTATTGCAGGCAATGCCCTGGGCGTCATCGTTGCCCGTCTGGGTGGCAGACGCGCCCTGCCCTTGCTGCTCAGCGTCGCGACATTACTCTGTGCTGCTGCGGCCTGGCCGATGGATACGCATATTCTGGCACTTGTCTGGGCCATTCTGGCCATGGGCATGCTCAATGCCGCTGTCGAACAGGTCAATGGCCTTCCCGTTGGCCTGACCTACGTGACCGGTGCGCTGTCACGTTTCGGACGTGGCCTGGGGCGCCGGATGCTCGGTGAGCGCCGAGATGGCTGGCGGATTCAACTTGTCCCCTGGGCAGGCATGTTCATCGGGGCCGTCATCGGTGCCGTGCTTGAACGACACATGGCTCTCAACGCGCTGCTGGTCAGCGGCGTACTCTCAGCCTTGCTGGGGGTTGTATCACTGAAGATCCCCCATCGCTGGCAACGCCGCTATATGCCACGCTGACGCAACTGCATTGCTATTCCATTTCAGCGTCGCTTGAAATGCGTTTACCATACGCGCCCTTTCACTGCCGACCCTTGTCATGACCCCTGATGCGCTTGCCACCCTGCAACAGCACGTACTCGATGCCTTGAGCAGCGTGCCCGATGAAACCCGTCGCCTGTTTCATGGACGCGGCAGAGTGTGGCCGGGGCTTGAACACATTACCGTCGACTGGATGCAGGGTGTGGTGCTGGTCTCCCTGTTTCGGGAGCCACTGGAATCAGAGCTGGAGGCACTGACCCGACTGCTGCTGGAACTGACGCACTCCCCTCAATGGCAACAGAGCCAGGCCCATACGCTGTTGCTGCAACATCGCTATCTGCCACAAAGCACCATGCAATGCCTTCTGGGCGAGTTGATGGACGAATGGGTCATCACCGAGAACGAACTGCGCTACAAGGTGGATTTCGGCAAGAAACAGAACAGCGGTCTGTTTCTGGACATGCGTTATGGCCGCGAATGGGTTCGTTCCCAGGCCAAGGGCAAGCGAGTGCTCAATCTTTTCGCCTATACCTGTGGCTTTTCGGTCGCTGCCATTGCCGGCGGTGCCGATCATGTGGTGAATCTGGACATGGCCAAGGCAGCATTGAACCGTGGCAGGGAGAATCATCGGCTCAATGGCCATGATCTGAGCAGGGTCAGCTTTCTGGGCCACGATCTGTTCAAGTCATGGGCCAAGGTCACGCGCTCGGGCCCTTATGATCTGGTGATCATCGACCCGCCGTCATTCCAGAAAGGCAGCTTCATGCTCGACAAGGATTATCAACGGGTTCTGCGTCGCTTGCCGGAACTGCTGACCGAGGATGGAACGGTGCTGGCCTGTATGAACGATCCGGCTGTCGGCACGGATTTTCTGATCCGGCACACAGCGGTTGAAGCCCCGGAATTGCGCTTCGAGCAACGCCTGGAAAATCCACCCGAATTTCCCGATGCCAGTATCGAGGGCGGCTTGAAAGCTCTGGTATTCAAGGCTGACGGTGAGCCCCGGGCCGGATGGGCGTAGCCGCCAGGAATGCAATAAGCGGCTGGCGCATATGCACCAGCCGCTTATTGGTCTACAGACATCAGTTTCTACCAGCACACTCAGTTATTGCCTTGTAACTCAGTGTATTGAGATCGCCTTGCGAGTCTTCATAAGTCATGAACTTATAGTTGATCCCGCAATCGCCAGGCGCCGGGGTCTTGATCACGACCTTGGCAACATCCAGCTTCATTCCGTAGGCATAGTTCTGTATGACAGGAACGGGCTTCTGTGTCTTGGCCGCATATTCCTCGACCTTGGCCTGGTGTGCTTTACTGCGCTCTTCACTGTCCCGCAAGTCCGTTGTACTGAACGCATACGAAGTCAGTGGCGAAACAAGTGCAAAGGCAAGAACGGACAACTTTAAAGCTTTCATCTATCGTCTCCTGTTTAATTGAAACTCAATGTAGCAATACAGTCACTCGACGAAAATATGCCATCCGGCATACTTTTAAGCGCCAATTGTTTCTGTTTGTTTTCCTCTGTAAAAACGTGGTTTTCAGACCAGTACGTGACCATCAGTTCTTGCCGGCACAATCGCTCAAAACCTTGTAGCGCAACGTATTCAGCTCGCCCTGGGAGTCTTCATACGTCATCATTTTGGAGTTGATACCGCAGGTCTTGGGCGCTGGCGTTTTAACGACCACCTTGGCAATGTCCAGTTTCATGCCGTAGGCATAGTTCTGAATTTTCGGAACTGTCTTTTGTGCCTTGGCTGCATAGTCCTCGACCTTGAGTTGATGCACCCTGCTCCGCTCTTCACCTTGAAGATCCGCAGAGCTGAAAGCATATGAAGTCAGTGGCGAGGCAAGTGCAAAAGCAAGAACAGACAGTTTGATAACATTCATCTTCCGATTCCTCTTGAGTGATGACTCACTGTAGCAATCAGACACTTTCGAGAACGTTACGTGAGCATTACCATTCTGTAATCACTCTATAAACCCTACATAAAAAAGCTCATGACAGTCACCCGCCATGAGCCTTTCTAGCAACTTGCCTGCTTATTCTTCTCGACGATAAGCCCACTGATAGAGGGCTGGCAAAACCAGCAAGGTCAAAATGGTCGACGACAGTATTCCGCCGATCACGACGGTAGCCAGAGGCCTTTGCACCTCAGCACCCGTACCTGTGGCCAGGGCCATGGGGATAAAGCCCAGAGAGGCAACCAGCGCGGTCATCAACACCGGACGCAACCTTGTCAAAGCACCTTCATGGATGGCTTTGGCCAGACTGAAGCCCTCTTCCCGAAGGTTACGAATGAAGGCAATCATCACCAGACCGTTCAGGACTGCAACACCGGACAGAGCAATGAATCCGACCCCGGCAGAAATCGACAAGGGGATGTCACGCAGCCATAGCGCCAGAATACCGCCCGTCAAGGCAAAGGGAATGCCGGTAAAGACCAGCAAGCCGTCCCTGAGGTTGTTGAACATCATGAACAGCAACGCCAGCACCATCAGCAACGCTACAGGCACCACGATTTTCAGACGCTGGGCCGCCGATTGAAGCTGCTCGAACTGCCCGCCCCAACTGGTCCAGTACCCCGGCGGGATCGTCACCTGCTCACCAATGGATTGCCCGGCCTCTTCCACGAACGAGCCAAGATCCCTGCCCCGTACGTTGGCGCTGACGATGACCAGCCGTTTGCCGTTCTCGCGACTGATCTGATTAGGCCCAAGGATCAGATCCAGGCTCGCCACCTGAGACAAGGGAATGAAGCCGATCTGTGAATTGCCGCTGACCGGGCTTGCCGGAACGGGAATCAGCAGGTTCGAGAGCCCGTTCACATCGGTGCGCAGCTTTTCGGACAAGCGCACTACCATGTCGAAACGGCGATCCCCGTCATACAACGTACCGGCCTGACGCCCACCGACAGCAATGGCAATGGCATCCTGTACATCGCCCATGTTCAAGCCATAACGGGCAGCCTTGTCGCGATCGATATTGATCGTCAGCACCGGCAGGCCGGTAGTCTGTTCGACCTTGACCTCCGAGGCGCCACTGACCTTCTGCAGCGTTGCGGCAATCCTGTTGGCCGTCTGATTGAGCACGTCCATATCATCGCCAAACACTTTCACCGCCACATCGCTGCGCACGCCTGAAATCAGCTCGTTGAAGCGCAACTGAATCGGCTGGGACAGCTCGTAGTTACTGCCCGGCACGCTGGCAGCGGCGGCCTGCAATTCGGCAATCAGTGTCTCTCGGGACTTCTTCGGATCAGGCCATTGGTCGGCAGGCTTGAGCATCACATAGCTATCGGAAATATTCGGCGGCATCGGGTCGGCGGCGATTTCCGCAGTCCCTGTCCGGGCGAACACGCGCTCTACTTCCGGCATGCGTTCGATGATGGCTTTCTCGAGACGCTGTTGCATGTCCACCGACTGGGTCAGGCTGGTGCCCGGAACACGCAAGGCCTGCAAGGCGAAGTCACCTTCACTCAGGCTGGGGATGAACTCACTGCCCATTCGGCTGGCAGCGACACCAGAGACGGCGATAACCGCAAACGCCATGCCGAACGCCAGGGTACGGTGGCCAAGCACCCAGTCCAGAACCGGTGCATAACGCTGCCGGGCCGTACGCATGACCACGCCTTCCTCTTCCTTCACCTTGCCGGTGACGAACATGGCAATGGCGGCGGGCACAAAAGTCACGGACAGAATCATCGCCCCCAGCAGGGCAATGACTACAGTAAAAGCCATCGGGTGGAACATCTTGCCTTCGACACCTGTCAGGGCAAAGATCGGCAGGTACACGACCATGATGATCAACTGACCGAAGATCAGCGGTCGCCGTGCCTCACGTGCAGCGGCAAAGACTTCATGGAAACGTTCGGAGCGGGTCAGCATGCGGCCATGGCGCTGCTGGGCATGAGCCAGCCTGCGAATCGAGTTTTCAACGATGACCACCGCGCCATCGACAATAATGCCGAAGTCCAGCGCCCCCAGACTCATCAGGTTGGCACTGACCTTGTTGGCAAACATACCGGTGAAGGTAAAGAGCATGGCCAATGGAATGACCATGGCGGTGATCAGGGCCGCACGAATGTTGCCCAGAAACAGGAACAGGACGGCGATGACCAGAATCGCGCCCTCGATCAGGTTCTTCTTGACCGTGGCAATGGCCTTCTCGACCAGATTGGTACGGTCATAAACCGTAACCGCCACGACGCCCTTGGGCAACGAACGATTGATCTCGGTCAGCTTCGCGGCTACCGCCTGAGAGACGCTGCGACTGTTCTCGCCGATCAGCATGAAGACCGTGCCCAGCACGACTTCACGGCCGTTCTCGGTTGCAGCACCGGAACGCAGCTCCTTGCCGATCACCACATCGGCGACATGGCTCACCCGGATCGGCGTGCCCTGCACATTGGCAATCACGATATTGGCGATATCGAGTTCATTGGCCAGTTGCCCCGGCGCGCGAATCACCAGTTGCTCGCCACCACGCTCGATGTAACCAGCGCCGACGTTGGCGTTGTTGCGCTCAAGGGCCACGATCAGGTCGTTGAGCGTCAACTTGTAGGCGGCCAGCTTTTTCGGATCGGGCGCGATCTGGTACTGCTTGGCAAAGCCGCCAATGGTATTGATCTCGGCGACACCCGGCACATTGCGCAGTTGTGGTTTGATGATCCAGTCCTGAATGACCCGCAGGTCAGTAGGCGTATAAGGCGTGCCATCCTCTTTCAGCGCCCCCTCCCTGGCCTCCACCGTCCAGAGGAATATTTCCCCGAGACCGGTGGAGACAGGCCCCATCATGGCATCGATATTCTCAGGCAACTGCTCCCTGGCAGTCTGCAAACGCTCGCTGACCTGTTGGCGGGCGAAAAACAGGTCGGTGCCATCCTCGAAAATCACCGTGACCTGAGACAACCCGGAGCGCGACAGCGAGCGGGTCTGCTTCAGGCCCGGCAATCCGGCCATGGCGGTTTCGATGGCAAAGGTAATGCGTTGCTCGGTTTCCAGCGGAGAAAAACCCGGTGCAGCGGTATTGATCTGCACCTGGACGTTGGTGATATCGGGCACCGCATCGATGGGCAGCTTCTGGTAGCTGGCAATGCCGAGCCCCACCATCAGCAGGACCGCCAGCATGACGACAATGCGCTGCTCTATGGCAAATTGAATCAGGCGTTCAAACATGGAAGAGTTCTCGTGCGTAGCGGATCAATGGGCATGCTCGGCCGAGCCCTTGCCCAGCTCCGACTTGAGGACGAAACTGCCGGCAGTTGCGACTTGCGTATCGACTGCCAGCCCCTTGAGCACTTCCACATAGCCGCTGTCGCTGCGCCCGAGCGTCACAGGCTGGACCTGGAACCCCTGTGGCGTACGCACAAAGACCGAAGGCTTGTCTTCAACGGCCTGGATCGCTTCTTCGGGAATGCTGACCGCGACCTCGCTGGTGTGAGCCGCCACCGCAATCGAGACAAACAGTCCGGGACGCCAGGCGCCCTGAGGATTCGCGAGTTTCACCCGCACCGTCGCGGCCCTGCTCTGCTCACCCAGCAGGTTGCCGACATAGCTCACCTGGCCCTCGACTTCAGCATTCATGTCCGGCGAACTGACTCTGACATTGCGCCCGACAATCACCTTGTCCAGATCCTTGGGCGTCACGCCAAAAGTGGCCCAGACCCGGGACAGATCCGAGAGCGTGAAAACATTACTGCTCTCGCTGACCACTTCACCAAGCCCCAGATGCTTTTCAACGACCACAGAATCGAAAGGCGCAACGAGTTCGTAACGATTGCCGGTGGCCTTCCCTGCCGCGCCCATGGCACTGACTTTCTGCCGGGCATTGCTCAGGGCGATTTCCGCCTCCTGCAAGGCCTGACGTGCCTGCTGGTAATCCTGCTCGGCCGATATCTTGTCTTCCCAGAGTTTTTTCTCGCGCTGGAATGTCAGACGGGCCAGTTCAACCCGACGCTGCGCCGCACTCAGCTCACTGCGCTGTTCCGAGACCTGCTGACTGGCAATCACCGCCAGGACCTGGCCCTTTCTGACCTGCTGGCCAAGATCGGCTTTTACCTCCTCCACCACACCGCTGACTCTTGGCACCACATGTGACGTGCGATCTTCATCGAAACGGATTTCACCGGGGAACGAGATGGAGGTACTCATCCGGCGAGAGGCGGCAACGCCCAGCTCAATGCCTGCCGCCTTGATCTGGGCCTCGCTCAATTCCAGCGCGCCTTCTTCATGGCCCTCCTCTCCATGACCTTTTTCTCCATGGCCCTCCTCTCCATGACCTTTTTCTCCATGGCCTTCATCGCCATGCTCGTCCTTTTCGGCCGCTTTGCCTTTTGGCTCATCCCCGTGATCGTCATGGCTTTCCCCTTCATGGCCTTTTTCCTGGCCGTGAGAGGATTCCTTTTCATCGTCATGGGCGTGTTCGGAGGAGGCATTGGAGAAAGACTGACCGCCACCCAGGGTCAGACTGCCCAGGCCAATGAGAACCACCACTGCCGCCGCAGCGGCAATGTTGCGTTTGTTATTCATGAAGACTCCTGACGGGCCATTGTCGCTGGCCACCGCTGGCTATTTAAGTTGAGTGAGGAAACGGCCCGAGTCGCCGTAAATGCGTTCGATGACGACCCGTGCATCAGCCGCACGGGCCAACGACTCCAGGTACTGGCTGCGTGCAGCAATCAGGGTGCGCTGTGCATCGAGCACTTCCAGGAAACCGAACTTGCCCATTTCGAAGCCGCGGGTTGCGGTGTCGACGGCCTGCTGGGCGGCAGGCAGGATGACTCTGGTGAACGACTCGGCCTCCTGGGCCGCGGTGTCCCATTGATCGACCGCCAGTTGCGTCTGGGTGCGCAGCTTCAACTCCACGGAATTGCGCAGGTCACGGGATTGATCGGCACGCCGCGCGGCGGCCAGGACATTGCCCTGATTGCGGTCGAACAATGGAATCGGCACGGAAAAACCGACCACATTGACCCGCTCACGGTCTTCACGGCTGTATTGGCTGCCCACACTCACGGTGAGGTCAGGAATACGTTGCGCCTTCTGTGAACCCAGTTGCGCCTCGCCCAGTGCTATACGGGTTTCGGCCAGACGCAGCTCGGCGGTCTGCTTGATTTCGTTCAGCAGAGTTGGCCCGTGAGGTGCCTTGCCCGGCGACAGGTTCGGGGAGTACAGACGCTCGAAAGAGGTCTGCGACTGGCCCATGATCTGAGACAGCTCGCGCCAGGCAGCCGATTTGGCGATCTGCGCCTGGCGCACCTGCAGACGGGTTTCGGCCAGTTGCACCTGAGCCCGGGTGGCTTCTACAGGCGAGGACTTGCCAGCCTGGATCCGGCCCTCGGCAACCTTGAGCCCTCGCTCGGCCAGTGCCTGGGACTCCAGCGCAAGATCCAGTCCTGCCTGGGCGCGCAACGCCGCGTAAAAGGCCTGAGTCACCTCGCTACGCAAGGCATTGCCACGTTGTTCAAGTTCAAGCGCAGCGACATCCTGAGCCCGACTGGCGACATCGACCCGAGCGCCCCGCTTCCCACCCAGCTCCAGCGCCTGACTGATGGCGATGGTTGTGGTGCTGGTAGCCTTGCGGGTGTCTTCCATCTCCCAGGACAGCTCGGGATTGGGTATCAACCCGGCCTGCTGGCGTTCCCCAAGCGCGATATCGATTTCCCTGCGAGCGGCAGCCAGATCCGGGTTCAGGGAAAAGGCCGTGTCCAGAGCGTCGGACAGCGTGATGGACTGTGTTTGTATCGCCGTCGCGCTCTGGCTGAAAACCGCCAGGAACAGCACACAGGCAAAGCCGATTTTCATTCTGCCGGGCCTACTGCCCGGTGAGCCGTTCAAGATTCGATAGCCGCGCACGTCGTACTTCCCCACTTGCATGAATCCGCGCCTGAAAGGCGATTGCACCGGACAGCACGAGCTGCCGGGATTGACGCAGGGACTTTAGGGAATGGCAGTTATCGGCGGGGTTGCTGGAAAATTACAATTTCGTTATCTGAAAAAAACGCGGCGCTTTGGCCTTAGAGTAGGCACCACATCAGCATTGACTCTGTAGTCGCTACAGACTTCAGAATCCCTTCTGCTCCAGCATCTACTGATTTCATTCAAACAGGATATTCAACCATGCGAATCCTTGTGGTCGAGGACGAGCCGAAAACTGCCGAATACATGCACCAGGGCCTGACCGAAAGCGGTTATGTAGTCGATGTTGCCACTACGGGTATCGACGGCCTTTGCCTGGCCCAGCAACAGATCTATGACGTGGTCATTCTGGACATCAATCTGCCGGGCATGGATGGCTGGGATGTCCTGGCACAACTTCGCAAGACCAGTAATACACGGGTCATGATCGTCACCGCACGCGGCCGTCTCGACGAAAAGATAAAGGGCCTGGAATCGGGAGCCGACGACTATCTGGTCAAGCCGTTTGAGTTTCCCGAACTGCTGGCCCGGATTCGCACCCTGATGCGCCGTAGCGAGCAGGCCAATGTGCCTCAGGTGCTGCAAGTGGCCGATCTGGAACTCGATCAGGGTCGCCACCGGGCATTCCGGGACAAGCAGCGCATTGACCTGACCACCAAGGAGTTCGCACTCCTGCATTTGTTGATGCGCCACAGCGGCGAGGTTCTGTCGCGTACCCAGATCATTTCTCTGGTATGGGACATGAACTTCGATTGCGACACCAACGTGGTAGAGGTTTCCATCAGGCGCCTGCGAGCCAAGATCGATGATCCGTTCGACAACAAGCTGATTCATACCTTGCGCGGCGTGGGTTACGTGCTGGAGTCCCGGGAATGAAACCCACGCGGCTGTCCATGCAACTGGGGCTGACCGTCAGCCTGATGTGCGCCATTCTGGTGATCGTCATGGCGACGCTGGCCTCGCTGGCCATCTCGCGCCAACTGGATCTGCGGGCCAGCAACAGCCTTGAAGAAAAGCTCAAGCAGATCGAGCACAGCCTGACCGAGACGGCCAGCAGCGCAGATATCATGCTCAACCCCCATAATCTGCGTGACCAGATCATGGGCCATGACGATTTCAGTCTGGCGATCATCGATCCGGCCGAGCCGACACATGTGCTGTTCAGCATGGGCCCTGCGACGGCAGAACAGATTCTGGCCATGAACGCCAACAGCCCGGACACCGGCAAGGTGCTGATAGCCTCAAGGCTGGTGACATTGCGCGACAGGCAGCAAGTCACCGTGCTGCTGTCGCTCGATCGGCAAAGCGATATTGCCTTGCTGCACTCTTACATGACCTCGACCCTGATCGCCTTGCCGCTGATTCTGCTGCTGGTTGGCGCAGTCGCCTGGTGGGTGGTGCATCGCGGTCTCAAGCCGTTGCGGGCCTTTCGCAAGGTGGCGCAGATGATCTCGGCCCGGGATCTGACGCATCGGGTCAAGACCAGCGACCTGCCCGATGAACTGAGCAATCTGGCCCATGCAATCAACTTCATGCTGCATCGCCTGGACAGCGATGTTCAGCAGTTGACCCAGTTCTCGGACGATCTGGCCCATGAACTTCGCTCGCCCATGAACAACCTGATGGGCAAGGCCCAGGTGACGCTCTCCCGGGAAAGACCGCCCGCCGAATACAAGCTGGTGCTTGAATCCTGTACCGAAGAGCTGGAGCGCATGTCACGCATGGTGTCTCAGATGCTGTTTCTGGCCAGCGTCAGCCAGCCGTTGGCCCCCATCGTCTTCAGCCGGATCGATCTGGATGAAGAAGTGAGCAAGGTCGTGGAACTCTTTGCCTTGTCAGCCGAGGAAAAGAACATTGCCCTGCAGGTGACAGGTCGTGCCCGGATCAATGGCGAACGCCTGATGATCCAGCGCGCCATCTCGAATCTGCTTTCCAATGCCATCAGGCACAGCCCTGAAGGCAGTACGATCAGCATCAGCCTTGAACAGCAACAGGGCCAGGTTTCACTCAGCGTCGGCAACACCGGAGAAGGCATCGAGGCCGAGCACCTGCCACGCCTGTTCGACCGTTTTTACAGAGTGCATGCCAGTCGTTCGCGGCATCAGGGTGGCACCGGGCTGGGGCTGGCAATCGTGCGTTCCATCATGAGCCTGCATGAAGGCCATGTAACCGTGCAAAGTACACCGGGTACTTATACCCGCTTCAATATGATATTTCCCGCCACAGAACAAACCGTTTAATTATTGACGGCAAATAAATGACGAAGTATTAAGTATTACCATTTACTTTAAAATGAAACTTTATAACCCTCCAAAGCGATAGACAGTTAACCTCGAACTCTCTATCGCTCCCTCGCGTCTGGATTCAGGAAAACTTGAATTAATAGATTCAATTGATAATGGATTTATGCAATAAAAGTTTTCTGTTCTCACTATATTTTTTTCACACTACAGCATCTACAGTGATATCACGTTGCCATGCAGCACGTTGCTGGCTGCTGCTCTATAGTGAGCAAAGAGGATCCAAAAATGAAAACAAGAAACATTCGGTTGAATACCCGCGCCTTTCTCAGTTTCGGCATTATCTGCCTGCTTCTTATAGGCTTGGGGACAACTGTCATCTACAAGATGAACAGCCTGCATGATGCCGTGAGCAAGTTTCAGACCGACCTGCTGCCCAGCGTAAGGCAGGCAGGCAGGATCGAAAGCGCTGGCCTGCTCTACCGCCTGGATGCCAGGCGATTCGTGATGGACGAGGAAAGACAGGGCAGCGCCTCCATCGACAAGTTGAAGGGCCTGAAAAACGCCTTGATTCAGGTGACCGACAGCTATGCCCCCATGGTATCGAGCGATGCAGAAGAACAGGTTTATCGTCAGGTCAAAGCCAATGTTCAGGCCTATACCTCGAAGATCGATGAGTTGATGGAACTCAGCAAGACCAAGACCAACAACGAACTCTTTGTCTTTATCCGCGACACCAGCAGCCCACAGGCCAAGGCATTGCAATCATCTATAGAGGCCTTGATAGAGGTCAATGTCAAAGTAGCGGAAAAGTCGAGCGACACGGCCAACCATGCCTATGAAAACGGCTTGAAAGTCACCATCGCCTTTATTGTTATCGCCGTTATCCTGACAGTACTGGTCGCGACCGTGTTTACCCGCAGTGTTGCCCGCCCGGTCAAGGCTCTGCTTGAAACCACTAAACGTATTGCCGAAGGTGATTTGCGTACCCAGGTGGAAATTACCGGTGCCGATGAACTGACCGAATTGCAAAGTGCAACGGCAGCCATGCTCGCCAGCCTGAAAAGTACCATCCAGCACATCTCCGACTCCTCCGGCCTTCTGGCTTCGGCGGCAGAGGAAATGAGTTCGATCACTCAGGAGTCGACCAATGGCATCCAGCGTCAGTCCATGGAAACCGAGCAGGCGGCCACTGCCGTCAATGAGATGACGGCCGCCATCGAGGAGGTTGCGCGCAATGCGGTATCGGCCTCGGAATCCACCCAGGCTTCGGAACGCTCGGCCAAGACCGGCCAGGAATGCGTCAGCAAGACCATAAACGCACTCGAAAAGCTCAGTTCTACCGTCGACCGTACCAGTACGGAGGTCGAAGGGCTGGCCAATCAGGCGCAGAACATCACCAAGGTCCTGGACGTCATCCGCGCCATTGCCGAACAGACCAACCTGCTGGCGCTCAATGCGGCCATCGAAGCCGCTCGCGCCGGTGAACAGGGTCGCGGCTTTGCAGTGGTTGCCGACGAAGTCCGGGCACTGGCTCACCGTACTCAATCCTCGACTCAGGAAATCGAGCAGATGATCCAGGGCATCCAGAAAGACTCGACCCTGGCCGTGCAGTCCATGAAGCAGAGCAGTGAAGAAGCCGACGCAACCTTGCTGATCGCCCAGGAATCCGGATCCGCGATAAAGGAAATAACCACCGCCATTTCCCAGATCAACGAACGCAACCTGCTGATCGCCACAGCCTCCGAAGAACAGGCCCATGTGGCGCGATCCGTCGATCAGAACCTGGTCAGCATCAGGGATCTTTCGGTGCAGAGTTCTTCGGCTGCCGATCAGACCTCAACCGCCAGCCAGGAGCTTTCGAGGCTGGCTGTCGATCTGAACCGACTGGTTTCCCGGTTCTCCGTCTAACGAACTCGTACGAACTGTCCAGGGATGAATGTTCTGCTGATTCACGATCAAGCCAAAGCAGGTATTTATCGTGCTCAAACACATTCCCGTCACCGAGCTTCGCCTCGGCATGTATGTACACGAACTGTGCGACTTGCGTGCCGACCACTCATTCTGGACCAGCAGCTTTCTGCTCAAGCATGAAAGCGATCTGCAACGCATACGTGAATCCAGCATCACACAGCTATGGATCGATGGCAGCCGGGGGCTTGATATACAACCAGCCGCCACCTCCGAGACCTGCACGACCGTTAACCACAATCAGACTTGCGCACTGGAAGAAGAGATCGGTTACGCACGGGAGCTTTGCACTCGCTCCAAAGCCGCAGTTGTCAGAATCTTCAGCGATGTCCGCATGGGCAGGATTGCAGAGCTGGAAGACATGGGTGAGCTGATCGACGATATTTCCGACTCCCTGGCCCGCCATCCCGATGCCCTGCTCAGCCTGGCCCGCCTGAAAACGGCGGACGAATACACCTACATGCATTCGGTCGCGGTGGGCGGATTGATGATTGCTCTGGCCCGCCAACTGGCATTGCCTGAAAGCCTGGTCAAAGAGGCAGGCATGGCTGGTCTGCTGCATGATGTCGGCAAGCTGGCGATACCCGCGGCCATTCTCGGCAAGCCCGGCAAACTCAACGACGAAGAATTTGCAATCGTGCGCAAGCACCCGGAAATCGGCTGCCAGTTGCTGGGTGAAAGCAAGCACTTCAGCCCCAGGGTGCTGGATGTCTGTCTGCATCACCATGAACGCTTCGATGGCAGCGGCTACCCCGACCGACTCGCCGGCTCACAGATCAGTCTGTTTGCCCGGATGGGCGCCATCTGCGACGTCTACGACGCCATTACCTCCGATCGCCCCTACAAGGCCTGCTGGAGCCCCGCAGAATCCATCAGCAGAATGGCCGAATGGACCGGGCATTTCGACGAGAAAATATTCCAGGCCTTCGTCAAATGCGTCGGCATCTACCCGGTAGGCTCACTGGTACGCCTGGAAAGTGGCAACCTGGGCATCGTCATGGAACAGAACAAGACCTCACTGCTGACGCCCAAGGTCAAAGTGTTCTATTCCGCACTGTTCAAGATGCCCATCGCCCACACCCTGATAGACCTCTCTACCCTGGTCGGACAAGACAGGATCATCAGCCGCGAATGTGCCAAAACCTGGGGTCTCAAGGACCTGGACCATTTGTGGGCCGGAGTGCCCGAGAGCGTGGCGCATTGAATCCTTGACGCGCAGGAGCGAATTCATTCGCGAGAGCCCCGTATGAATGACGTCTCGCGAATGATTCGTTCCTGCAGGCGTTATGCCTTGGCGGCCATCGCGGTCACTTCCACACGCATGCCTTCGACCGCCAGAGCTGCCACGCCGACAGCGGCACGCACTGGCCAGGGCTTGGCGAAGAAACGCTGGTAAACCTCATTGAATGCAGCACGGTCGGCCATGTCGGTAAGGTAGATGGTCAGGTGCAACACGCGGTCCATGGAACTGCCTGCACGCTCCAGCGCCACTTTGAGTGCCTGCAAGGTGCACTCGCTTTGCTCGACGATACCGCCCAGCTCCAGACTGCCATCAGCGCGGGTAGGAATCTGGGTGGAAACCAGCAAGCCACCAAAACCGGCAACGTCGGAAGAAATGGAAGTCGGATCGGGATCGGGGATGAAGGTAATGTCCTGGTTGGCCATGGGGATCTCTTGATCGGGTAGTAAAGTCTGGCGCGTGGTGTCGCGCCTTTTCGCGCTGCAGTTTACACACTTCAAAAAACGGCATGGAGACTCTACCCCAGCCCGAACACTTGACTAGGCCGCCTCAGGGACGGATCAAACGGGTTGATTTTTGCGGTGATGGCACTGGCTTCGCGCTTGAGCAGTTCGACAACAGTCATGAGACGGTCCGGCCCCAGCCGGTCGCTGATGGTCGCCACGCTTAACGCTGCAACTGCGCGGCCAGTGCGGTCGAGGATGGGAACGGCAAGTCCTGCCATCCCGGGCAAGGCCCCGGTATTACGGGCGGCATATCCCTGACGCCTGACATTTTCGACTTCCGAACGCAGGAAGACTTCATCGTACAGATGGAAATCCTTGAGTCGCGGCAGGTTGTAGCGAATGACGGTGTCGCGCTCCTCCTCTGGCAGGAAGGCCAGAATCGCCAGACTGCCCTGCCCCACGCCCAACGCGACACGCCCGCCGATATCGCCCGTGAAGGTGCGGATGGGATACGGCCCTTCGCTGCGGTCCAGGCAGATGGCATCAAAACCGCTGCGCGCCAGCAGAAACAGTGAATCCCCCAGAGACGCCGACAGCCTCAACAACCCTGGCCGTACCAGATCGCGCAGATTGCCGGCATTACCGGCCTTGGCCGCCAGGGCGAAGAACTCGATGCTCAAGCGATAACGTTTGCTGAGCACGTCCTGCTCGACCATTCCTTCATCCATGAGGCTGCGCAACAAGCGATGAGTCGTGGGCTGGGAAAGGCCGACCTGCTGAGCCAGTTGCGTGACCCGCTCACCACCTTCAGGACATTCGCCCAGACAACGCAGCACGGCAAACAGTCGGGAAACAGCGCCTGTACCGACTTCTTTTGAATCTTCATTCCGATCAGTGGAATTCATTGTCCATTTTCCAATCTTTAAATTCATTAAATGAATAAATTCAAAAAAAGATGTTATTCAGTGAAATTCTTCATTGAGTGCATCCTAGCCTTCGTCCTACTCTCAGTCCACAAGGGCGATTTGAACAATCATCGGTAGCCGACACAGAGCGAGCACCACGTCCACGCAACTGCATGATCTCACTTCGCATCTGCCCACGATAAACGCGTGCCTCGGCGCGCACGTAGAACAAGGTGCAAGCAGACATGGCATTTCTCCAGCTTGAAGGACTATCAAAACGCTACGGCTCCATCGATGCCGTTATCGCTACCCACCTGGCAGTAGAAAAAGGCGAGTTCGTTTCACTGCTTGGCCCCTCAGGCTGCGGCAAGACCACCACCCTGCAGATGATCGCGGGCTTTGTCGAAGTCAGCGCCGGAAGCATTGTGCTGGACGGCCGCGATATCACCCACGCCAAGCCCAGCAGCCGAGGCCTGGGCGTGGTGTTCCAGAGCTACGCGCTGTTCCCGCACATGAGCGTTGCCGACAATGTCGCCTTTGGTCTGCGCATGCGCAAAGTGCCCGCGGCGGATATCCAGCGGCGAGTAAGCCGGGTACTGGAACTGGTCCGCCTCAATCAGCATGCCGCTCGCTATCCTCGCGAGCTGTCGGGCGGGCAACGTCAGCGCGTCGCACTGGCCCGGGCGCTGGTCATCGAACCTCCCGTGCTGTTGCTCGATGAACCGCTGTCCAACCTGGACGCCAACCTGCGCGAGGAAATGCAGTTCGAGATTCGGCGCATCCAGAATGAAGTCGGGATCACCACGCTGATGGTCACCCACGATCAGGCCGAAGCGTTGTCCATCAGTGATCGTGTAGTCGTCATGCAGGCCGGGCGTATTACTCAGATCGACGAGCCTTACAAACTCTACGAACACCCACGCACGCGCTTCATTTCCGGCTTCGTCGGCAAGGCCAACATGCTATCTGGGGATCTGGATGAAAGCGGTTTGCCGCAGGTCCGGGTGGCTGCCGGTGAGGGTGCCCTGACCCTGAGCCTGCGCCCGGAAAAGATCGACCTGACAGCCCCCGGCACAGGCCGCCTGCAAGGCCGGATCGTCACCCGTTACTTTCTTGGCAGCCAATGGCTGTACCGCATTGAGACCGGGATTGGCGAACTGACCGTTGTGCGCCGCAACGATGGCCAGCCGCCGCTGCCGGAAGGTTCAGCCGTTGGCATGGACTGGCAGACCGAACTGCTGCGCGTGCTCGATACCGATGAGGTCCGCCCATGAGTCCGCTGAAGGAAATACGTCAGGGCGGGCGTGGCTATTGGCTGTCAGCGCCCGCACTGGCGCTGTTCATCGGCCTGCTGATTCTGCCTCTGGGCTTGACACTGGTGCTGTCGTTCAACGTCTTCGACTACGAAGTCGGGGTCAAAGGCGATAGCTACACACTGGCCAATTACATCGCGGTCCTGACGGACTCTTACTTCTATGAAATCTTTCTGCGCACCTTCTGGATCAGTGCGCTGGTCACCCTGCTCTGCGTGCTGATCGGTGTACCGGAAGCCTACATTCTCAGCCGCATGGGTACGCCCTGGCGCTCAATCTTCCTGATTCTGATCCTCACTCCTCTGCTGATCTCGGTGGTAGTCCGGGCCTTTGGCTGGAGCCTGCTGCTGGGGGCCGACGGTTTGATCAATCAGATGATCCAGGCCATGGGCGGACGCCCGGTCAAGCTGCTCTATACGCCGTTCGCCGTCATTATCGCTCTAGTGCATGTGATGCTGCCGTTCATGATCATTCCGGTCTGGACCTCGCTGCAGAAGCTCGATCCGGCTGCCGAACAGGCCGCTCTGTCGCTGGGCGCAAGCCAGGCCAAAGTCATGCGCCTGGTGGTTTTACCGCAGGTCATGCCAGGCGTGCTGTCCGGGACCCTGATTGTCTTCGGACTGGCCGCCAGTTCCTTCGCGATCCCCGGCCTGCTGGGTGGGCGACGCCTGAAAATGGTCGCCACGGTGATCTACGACCAGTACCTCTCGGAGCTGAACTGGCCCATGGGCGCGACCATTGCGGTGGCGCTGCTACTGGTCAACCTGCTGATCATGCTGTCGTGGAATCGCATGATCGAAGGCCGTTATAAAAAATCCCTGGGGGAATGATCCATGTCCAAGAACGGTCCTCTGGCCCTGTCGTTTCATGCGCTGGTCGTGGTGTTCATGCTCGCGCCACTGGTGGTGGTCTGCCTGGTGGCCTTTACCCCGGAAAACACCCTGAGCCTGCCCACCACTGACTTTTCACTTCGCTGGTTCAAGGCGGTTTTCGAGCGGGCAGACTTCATCGACTCGTTCTATAACAGCCTGATGCTGGCCTTCGTTTCTGCCACGCTGGCCACCCTGATTGCAGTGCCTGCAGCGCTGGCAATCACCCGCCATGAGTTTGCCGGGCGCAACTTCCTCAATGCGCTGTTCCTGTCGCCGATCATCATTCCGCATCTGGTGCTGGGTGTGGCCATGCTGCGACTGTTTGCGCTGCTGGGGGTCAATGGCAGCTTCACCTGGCTGATCCTGGCCCATGTGGTGGTGATCACGCCTTATGTGTTGCGACTGGTGATCGCCGCCGCCATCGGTATCGACCGCAGCGCCGAACAGGCTGCGGAGTCATTGGGTGCAAGCCGCTTCACGCTGTTTCGCCAGATCACCCTGCCGATGATCCTGCCCGGGGTCGCCGGAGGCTGGCTGCTGGCATTCATCAACAGCTTCGACGAAGTGACCCTGTCGATCTTCGTCACCTCACCGGCTACCCAGACCCTGCCGGTGCGCATGTATGTCTACGCCACCGAATCCATCGACCCGATGATGGCCGCCGTCTCGGCGCTGGTCATCGCGCTGACCGCCGCCACCATGATTCTGCTCGACCGAGTCTATGGCCTGGATCGCGTGCTGGTCGGCAAACACTAACCTCAGGCCCGGAGCGCATACTCAATGGCATTGCTGAAACGACTGGTCGAACTCGACCGTCCGGTCCTGTCCTTTACCCTCGATGGCCAACCTGCCAGCGGGTTGCAAGGTGATACCTTGCTGACCGCCGTACTGACGGCGAGCGAGCATCTGCGCGGCAGCGATTTCAGCGCCCAGCCCCGCGCCGGGTTCTGCATGATGGGCGCCTGTCAGGAATGCTGGGTGCGCCTGGAAGGCGGGCAACGGGTCCGGGCCTGTTCGACCTTGCTGCAAGCCGGTCAGATGGTCAGTCGCGAACCGGGGTGTCAGTCATGAGTGCAGACACCGCAACCGAACTTGGAAAGGTTGTCATCATCGGCGCTGGCCCGGCCGGAATCCGGGCCGCGCAAACCCTGGTCGAACATGGTGTAAAACCCTGTCTGATCGACGAAGGCCTGCGCGGTGGCGGGCAGATTTATCGCCGCCAGCCGGAAAACTTCAAGCGTTCGCCCAAGGATCTGTACGGCTTTGAAGCGGGCAAGGCGATTGCAGTGCATAAAGCCATGGACGATCTGGCTGGCAGCATCGACTACCGCGCCCAGACATTGGTCTGGAACGCCGAAAATGGGCGGCTCGATACGCTGAGTCAAGGTCGTGCCGGGCATATCGACTTCTCTCGAGTGATTGTCGCCACCGGTGCAACGGATCGCATCCTTCCCGTTCCGGGCTGGACACTGCCGGGCGTCTACAGCCTGGGCGCAGCACAAATCGCTCTGAAGTATCAGGGCTGCGCCATCGGCGAAAACGTTGTGCTGGCGGGCAGTGGTCCTCTGCTTTATCTGGTGGCCTATCAATACGCAAAAGCAGGTGCCAGCGTCGTGGCCGTGCTCGATAGCGCGCCCTTCTCCGCCCAATGCCGAGCCTTGCCAGCCTTGCTGCATCAACCGGCAACCCTTGCCAAAGGCCTTTATTACCGCTCATGGCTGACAGCTCATGGGATTGCCGTACATCAGGACGCGACGCTGGAGCGTATCGAAGGTGACAAGCGCGTCAGTGGCGTGCGCTGGCAACACAAGGGCCAGCAAAAGCAGTTGGCATGCGACGCCGTGGCCTTTGCCCATGCCTTGCGCAGCGAAACCCAACTGGCGGATATGCTCGGCTGCACATTCGCCTGGAACCCGTTGAACCGGGCCTGGCTGCCGAACCGCGACGATGCGGGACGCAGCAATGTGGCAGGCGTTTATCTGGCGGGCGACGGTGCCGCAATCATGGGCGCCGATGCGGCACAGATGACCGGTGAGCTGGCAGCCCTGAGCCTGCTTGAAGACAGCGGACATCACATCGACCGTAACCGGATTTCAACCCTGCAAAGCAGGCTGCAGAAGATCGAGCGCTTTCGCCAGGGGCTGGAAACGGCCTTCCCGTTCCCTGTCGAGTGGGCCGCCAGAGTGCCCGATGAAACCGTCATCTGTCGCTGCGAAGAAATCAGCGCAGGCGAGATCCGGGTCACAGTGCAAGAAGGCCACTGGGAGATCAATCGGGTCAAGGCCATGTGCAGGGTCGGCATGGGACGTTGCCAGGGCCGCATGTGTGGCATGGCTGCTGCGGAAATCATTGCCCGGGAAAGCCATCGCAGGCTGGACGACATTGGTCGACTGCGCGGCCAGGCACCGATCAAACCCCTGCCGTTCGGCCTGGAGACTGAAACATGAGCCGCCTGATGGAAACCGATGCATTGATCATTGGCGGTGGCATCGTCGGTGCCTCTGCCGCCCTGATGCTGGCACTCAAAGGCAAGCGGGTTGCCTTGCTGGAACGTGATTTCTGCGGCTCGCACTCCAGTGGGGTCAATTACGGTGGCGTCAGACGCCAGGGACGACCCTTGTCCCAACTACCGCTGTCACAGCGGGCCCACCAGATATGGGGCAGCCTGCGCGAACTGATCGGAAATAACGGTGAATACGTGCGTTCCGGGCACCTGAAACTGGCCCGCAACGAACAGGACATGAATGCCTTGCGCGCCTACGAGCAAGCCAGCCGAGCCTTTGGTCTGGGCCTGCAACTGCTTGATCGCGCGCAGTTGCAGGCTCGTTACCCCTGGGCCGGCGATGTCGCGGTCGGTGCTTCACTGTGCCCTGACGACGGGCACGCCAACCCGCGCCTGGTATCGCCGGCCTTCGCCCGTGCGGCGCAGAAGGCCGGCGCGCAGATTTTCGAACAGGCTCAGGTCATCGACGTGGAACATGACGGTCAGGCGTTTATCGTCCGCACTGCCAATGGCCTGCACCTGCGTGCTCCGTGGCTGCTCAATTGCGCCGGCGCATGGGCAGGCACGCTGGCTGCGCAATTCGGTGAGCCGGTGCCCATGTACTCGGGACATCCCGCCATGCTGGTGACCGAACCGCTGCCCATGTTCATGGATGTCAGCACCGGGGTCGAGGGTGGCGGTATCTATGCAAGGCAGGTGGCCAGAGGCAATTGCATTCTGGGCGGAGGTCAGGGATTCGCCCAGGACCCGTTGCGCGCCCGACCCGGGCAGGCAGCGATTCTCGACATCCTGCGCAACGCGGTCGAACTCTATCCGCCACTGGCTGGCGCACACGCCATTCGCACCTGGAGCGGCACCGAAGGCTATCTGCCCGACCGTGAGCCGGTGCTCGGCCCCAGCCTGCGCCAACCCGGCCTGCTGCACGGTTTCGGTTTTGCCGGAGCGGGCTTTCAGATTGGTCCGGCAGCAGGAGAAGCCCTGGCCGAGTGGGTCTGCCAGGGCCGCTCATCGATTTCCATCGACGCCTTTTCGATTGGTCGCTTCCAGACGCCGGAAACGCCAGCCATTACCCCCGTACCTGTCAGCAACGTCATTCCAATACACAGAGGAAGGTCGCCCAAATGAAGATTGCCAAACGTATCGCACTCTCAGGCTTGTCGTGCCTGCCACTCGCCGCCCTGCTCGCTTCATCGGCTGTACAGGCCGAAACGACGCTGTACCTGGGCATGAACGGCGGAACCATGGAGCGCCTGTATGCCGATCATGTACTGCCGGCTTTCGAGAAGGCCAACAACGTCAAGGTTGTGATCGTTCCCGGCACGTCTTCGGACATCCTGGCCAAGGTTCAGGCCAGCAAGGACAATCCGCAGATGCATCTGATGTTCCTTGATGACGGCATCATGTATCGCGCCATTTCCATGGGGTTGTGCGACCCGTTGCAACCCAGCGCACCATTGGCCGAACTGCCGCCTCAGGCCAGAATCAAGGATCAGGCTGCCGCCGTGAGCCTGGGAGTGACAGGCCTTGCCTACAACACCCGCATGTTCAAGGAAAAAGGCTGGAGCGCCCCCACGTCCTGGATGGACCTGGCCGACAGGCGCTTCAAGGACAAGGTTGTGTTCCAGTCCCTGGCTTCCTCGACCTTTGGCCTGCATGGCTTTCTGATGTTCAACCGTATCCAGGGCGGCAACGAAAGCAACGTCGAGCCCGGCTTCAAGGCATGGCCGAAAACCATTGGTCCCAACGTGCTGGAATACATCGCCAGTTCGGCAAAAATCTCCGAGATGGTGCAGACCGACGAGGCGGCTCTCTTTCCCCTGACACCGACCCAGGTCACAGCCCTGAAAATCAAGGGTGTCCCCGTGGAGTACGCACAACCCAGGGAAGGAGCCGTGGTACTGAACGTCGCGGAATGTGCAATTGCCAAAAACAATCAGCCGGAACTGACCCAGAAGCTGGCGGCCTTCCTGCTGACTCCAGAAGCTCAGGCTCCAGCCCTTGAGCTTGGTGACCAGATCCCGTCCAACCCCAATACGCCGACCACGGACAAGACCCGCGACCAGGTCCAGGCCATGAAGAAATACCTGGAAACCGCAGTGACCATCGACTGGGATCAGGTCAACCAGATTCGCCCTGAGTGGAATGCCCGCTGGAGTCGCAGCATAGAACGCTGAAGCCACTGAAGCGGGAGGTGGCTTGCGGCCTCTCGCTTCAGCATCCATTCGCGAATCCCTCCTGCGATTTCCTCAACTAACCCGCCGCCCCACAGTCACAACCATAAGCTCTCCTTCAAGGATTGAGGCTATAGGGTCATGGCGACATGAGTTTCACAATCTGCATGACGGTGCTCGGTGCGCTGTTGATGCTGCTGGCACTGACGTCATCCTTTCTGCGCTGGCTGCCGGTCACGACCTCGGCGGTATGTCTGGCATTCGGCTTCGTGATCGGACCGATGGGGCTGGAGATCCTGAAACTGGACGTTCAGGAGGCCAGACACTGGCTGGAGCGCCTGACCGAGGTCGCGGTGCTGTTTTCGTTGTTCAACACCGGGATCAAGCTGCGTCTGCCGCTGCACAGCAGGGCCTGGCATTCGGCCTATTGGCTGGCCGGGCCGGTGATGCTTGCCACCATTGCTGGCACCTGTCTGGCGGCGCATTACCTGCTCGGCCTGTCATGGGGTCTTTCGCTGTTGCTGGGGGCCATGCTTTCGCCCACCGATCCCGTGCTGGCCGGGCTGGTTCAAGTGACCAATGCCCAGGATCAGGATCGCCTGCGTTTCGGGCTTTCCGGCGAAGCAGGCATGAACGATGGCACGGCGTTCCCGTTCGTGATCTTTGCCTTGCTGTATATGAACAATGGCGGGCTGGAAGCCGGATGGATTCAGCACTGGGCATTGAAGAGTCTGGTCTGGGGTGTGCCGGCCGGCATGTTGATCGGCTATGGCATGGGCCGTGGTGTCGGGCATCTGATGATTTTCCTGCGGATCAGAAACTCGGACAGCACCACCTCCCCCAATGACTTTCTGGCGCTGGCCCTGATTGCCCTGTCTTATATAGCTGCGGAAAGTGCAGGAGCCTTTGGTTTTCTCTCGGTATTCGCGGCCGGGTTCGGCCTGAGGCAGGCGGAAGCGCGTATCACTCAGTCGCACGTTCCCTCGGAGCACATCGCTCAACCGGTGATCGGCCATATGACAGCCAGTCAGGAAAAGGCCACAGTGGCCGAGGCCGAGGACCTGACCGAATCGCAGTTGGCTGCCGGAATCATGATGGGCGATATGCTGGCATTCGGCAGTCTGATCGAACGTTCCATGGAAGTGCTGTTGATTACTCTGCTGGGGGCGGCGCTGGCGTTGTACTGGGACTGGCGGGCCGTTGGTCTTGGCCTGGCCCTGTTCTGCATCATTCGTCCGGCCAGCGTCTGGCTGCTGGTGGGCAGACGCCTGCTGGACCGGCGTCAGAAGGCGCTGGTCAGTTGGTTCGGCATACGTGGAATCGGCAGTCTCTACTACCTGTGTTTTGCCTTGACTCACGGTTTGCCGCAAGATGCAGTCCATACCGCCATAGGGATGACGCTGTCAGTCGTTGCATTGAGTATCCTGCTGCATGGCATTAGCATCCAGCCTCTGCTGGAGCATTACGAACGCCACTCGGCAAGCGCTGGCAAGACGCCATAGATCCAGTCGATCATGTCATCATCACAAGCGATTGGACTGCGGCAATAGGACTCAGCAAGCTTACGGCTACAGCATATTGAGAAGGTGAGATGTCAGATCCCGTCCTGATGGACCGTTTTGCACGCAAGGTCGATTATCTGCGCATGTCGGTAACCGACCGGTGCGATTTTCGTTGCGTGTACTGCATGGCCGAAGAGATGACATTCCTGCCTCGCCAGCAGATCCTGTCCCTGGAAGAAATCCATCAGGTTGCCGAACGCTTCGTTGCCCTGGGCACCCGCAAGATCCGTCTGACCGGTGGCGAACCGCTGGTGCGTGCCGGTATTGTCGACCTGTGCAAGCGCATCGCCGCCCTGCCCGGCCTGCGGGAACTGTGCATGACCACCAATGGCTCGCAACTGGACAAACTGGCCAGGCCGCTGTTCGACGCCGGGGTGACGCGCCTCAACATCAGTCTCGACAGTCTGGACCCGCAACGTTTCCGGGAAATGACACGCACCGGCGATCTGAACAAGGTCATTGCCGGCATCGACGCCGCCAATGCTGCCGGCTTCACCCACACCAAGCTCAATTGCGTGGTGATGCAAGGCCGCAACGATCATGAGATCAACGACCTGCTGGCCTTTGCCATCGACCGCAAGCTGGACGTTTCCTTTATCGAGGAAATGCCCCTGGGCATCATCAGCGAACACAGCCGCGCCGAGTCGTTCTATTCCAGCGATCAGGTGCGCGAGCGCATCGCCGAACGCTACACACTGGTGTCGTCCACCGACTCGACCCAAGGCCCGTCGCGCTACTGGCGCCTGGCCGAAGCCCCTGACATTCGCATCGGCTTCATTTCCCCGCATAGTCATAACTTCTGCGGCACCTGCAACCGCGTGCGCCTGACAGTTGAAGGGCGGTTGCTGTTGTGCCTGGGCAATGAGCATTCGGTTGACCTCAAGGCCGTGCTGCGAGCCAACCCCGGCCAGCCCCACAAGCTGGAAAAGGCCATAATCGATGCCATGCAGCTCAAGCCCTGGAGCCATAACTTCACGCTCGATGACAGCGTGCAGGTGGTGCGCTTCATGAACATGACAGGTGGCTAGTCAATAAGACTACCGCTGTCATTTTGACTCCACACAGCAACAGGTCATAAAGACACAAGCCCGATAGAACCCCCGGTTTTATTGGGCTTTTTGTTTGGCATGGAAGTTGAAATACCAGAGGAAAGATCACCACTCTCTCTTCTGGAGACTCACGATGCAAAGCCCGATCAACACCAAGGTTCTGGATGCTCTCGACAAGGTCATGGTCATTTCCACCACCGACCTGCAAGGCAATATCACTTACGTCAACGATCTGTTCTGCAAGCTGACAGGCTACGAGCGTGAAGAGCTGGTCGGTCAGCCCCACAGCATCGTGCGCCACCCCGCCGTCCCGAAAAGCACCTACAAAGCCATGTGGGACACCATCAAGAAAGGCGAAATCTGGACCGGCGTCATTCCCAACGTCGCCAAGACCGGCGGCCTGTATGTGGTCGATACCACCGTGCAACCGGTGTTCGACGAGCAAGGCAACATTATCGAGTACATCAGCATCCGCCGCGTCATCAACGACCTGATGGGCGACTTCGAGGCGCTGGAGTTCTCCAAGGAACAGTTCGACGAATACTACGACCGGTAATCAGCCATGAACGTCGAACGAGTCTTTATCGGTTACGGCTCCGAATCGGGCAATGCCCGCGGGCTGGCGCAGCGTCTGGAGTCATTGCCCTGTCTGCAAGGCCATGAGCCACAAGTCCGGGAACTCAACAGCCTGGACCTGGCGCAGATGACCTCACGCGACCTGCTGCTGATCGTCTCGAGCTCGTTCGGCGACGGAGAACCGCCGGCCAACGCCGAGCGGTTCCTTGAGCAGGCGACCCAGGCCAGCGATCTTGCCGGTCTGCGCTACGCCATCTTCGGACTGGGCGACACCGCCTACCCGACCTTCTGTGGATTTACCAAGACACTGGACACTCTTCTGTCGAGCAGGAACGCAACGTCGACGATCAACCGGGTCGATGCGGATGCCGATTTCGAGGGGTTCTTTGCGACCTGGTCCAGTGTTCTCGAGCGGGTGCTGCAGGGCGACAGCCAGGCAGGCAGCGCCTTGCATCTGCAAGTTGTCGCCTACGGCGAAAATGCAGCTTATCCGGCCAGAATCACCGAGCAGCGTCACCTGAATCAGACAGCGCCTTATGCGCACCACATCAGGTTCGATATCCGGGGCAGCGGCATCAATTACCGTGCCGGAGACAATCTGTACGTGCTGGCCGAAAACGCGCCCGAACAGCTTGACGCCCTTGCCCGCTGGTTCGATGACCAACAGGCATGCGAATGGCTGGCAGGCAAGGAATTGCGTCAGATCGGCAAACAGGCCTTGAGAGATATCGCCAAGGCGAGCGGTAACGAAGCGCTGAAAACCCTGCTGAAAATCAGCAACCGCAGGCAACTGGAAGACTACCTGCACGGCAGGGACATTCTGGATGTGCTCGATGACTTCTGCGAGCCCGGCTGTTTCACCGCCAGGGAACTTGCCCAGTGGCTGCCCGACAATTTACCCAGAGCCTATTCGATTGCTTCTCACGGCAATCCCGATTACGTGGACCTGTGCATCAGGGAGGTGGCTTACAGCCTCGCTGGTCGTGAGCGAAAAGGAACCGCCACCGGCTTTCTCACCGGGCAACCCAAGGCCGTGAATATCTTTGTGCGCAGCAACCCTCGCTTTCATCTGCCGGATGGAGTGAGCCATCCCTTGATCATGATCGGCACCGGGACAGGCATCGCGCCCCTGATCGGCTTGCTGGAGCAGCTGGAAAACCAGAACACAATCCCGAAAACCTGCCTGGTTTTCGGCGACCGGCATCAGGCTTCGGATTTTCTCTACAAGGAGCGGATCGAACACTGGCAGGCTCAAGGTGTGCTGGATCAGGTGCTCACGGCCTTCTCACGTGACAATGAAGTCCGCTACTACGTACAGGATGCCCTGAGAGAGCATGGCCATGTCATCTGGGATTTACTGAGCCAGGGCGCGCATGTGTATCTGTGTGGCAACAAGGCCAATCTGGAGCGTTCCATCGATGAAGCACTGGTCAGCATTGCTCGCTCGGCAGGTCGTCTCGATATCGAAACAGCCGAAGCGTTTGTCAGGCAACTGGTCAATCAGGGGCGCATTCACAAGGAGCTTTACTGAGCCCTCATTTACCCAGCAGTTGCTCACGCAGATCGGGGTTACGGGTCTTGGGGTCCAGCCAGATGGCAAAGAACGCTTTGGCGAATTCGCTATCCTGGACCACATGCTGCAGCCTGGGGCCGACATAGAAGCGAGCTTCACGTCCCGGCAGGTAAACCCCGGTGATTTTCATGCCCGGCTGGACATCGACGAAAGACTGCTGCATCTGCTGACGCCACACGGACAATTGCTGATCGCTGACGGCAGATCCGGAAATACGCTGGATTTCATCGATGCTGGCCTCGACCAGGTCTTCCCGGTCGATGGCACGATGATAAGTGAGTTCCAGCGCCATGGGGGCATCTGCCACAAACGGCTTTGCCGGACTCCACAGACGAGCCGAATAGATGCGGAATCCAAACAGACTGAGGTCGCCGGAACCGACGACACGAGAATCGGGCAATGCTTCACGCCAATCGGCAAATGCGCTGCCGCTGAGCATAAGCACCAGCCACAACCAGCGCGGCGCGATCATGTGAAGCCTCTGTGGTGCCTGGGGGCCGAAGCCCACAGGTAGAAAGACAGGAAGAGCCAGCGGTGTGGTCTATACCGTAAAACGGCAATGTCAGCGCCATACCGGCTGGCTCTGCTGTAAAAGCTATACTACAGCGGTAATTTTGTACAACACTCGGACAATATTTTTTATCAGAAATGAAACAATTTTTCACACAGCAGGATAAACCGGCTCCCCCAGGTTGAGCATCAACCGGTTGGCCCAGGCAAAAATGGAGATGGCGTGGATCAGATCCAGCACCTGTCCATCGTCGAGCCCCTGCTCACGCAACGGTCTGATATGTTCGGCACCCAGGGCGGCCGGGTCCAGTGTCAGATCAATGGCAAAGCGAACAATGGCCTTTTCCCGTTCGGTAGTGCCCGCTGTCTGTGGATCGGCAAATATCTGCGCAATCACCTCATTGCGCTTGGCCAATTGCTCGAAACGCTGGGCATGCACGGAAGCACAATACACACACTGATTGATTCTAGACACCACGGTACTGGCCAGTTCCCGTTCCGCCCGGGACAAACCGCCCGGTGCATACATGATCGCGTTGAACGCAACGGAACGCTGACGCAGGATCTGTGGCTGGTGAACCAGCGTCAGGTAGTAATCCGACGTCTTGGCCTGCGGATGGCTTTCTTCCAGCACCGCCAGTTGCTCCGGCGTGGCGCTGTCCAGTTGCACGGCAGGCAACCAGGCCTTCCAGCCCAATACTTCGTTGGTAAAACCGTTACTGCGAATGGGCTCACTCATTGTGCTTCTCCCAAAGCCGACAAGGCCCCAAGGCCGGCTGCCAGACGTACCTGATAAGACAGAAACGCAATCAACTGCGCCAGCACCACGATTTCAGAGGACGAGAGGCCTGCGGCCTGCAAGACCTGCACGGCGGCACGATCGCCTTCGACCGGTGATTCGATCAGGGTGCGGGTGAAACCCAGAATCGCTGACAGGCGCGCATCGCTCAGCGTTTCAAGAGCACTGGAATCAATCGCGGCCACCAGTACCGGATCGACATCCAGCGCCTGCAACTGCTCCAGGTAGTAACCCTTCAGCAAGGCGTTTGGTGTCAGATGGCTGGCGTAATACGCCACCAGCAAACGCTCGGCGAGGGACAGATTGTCTTGCAGCGCCGGGTCGAAAAACAGCTCATGACTGCCCTGAGTCGCAGCCACGACTTTGTCGCGGGCATGGCGCACCTTGTACAGACCGGTTTCAGGCCCAATGCCCAGCAGGGTATCCAGGACATCGAGGCCTGGCTCTATGGTTGAGGTCATATTCAATCCCATCAAACAAAATGCAGCTTCATGAATGACTGCCTTCCCGGATAAATCCGGTCCTACATACTTGTTACTTGTGTGAGGGGCCTTGGCGCTGTCGCGGTCAAGGCCCCTCTATCTCAAGGCTGTTCGGTCACCATGCTCGCGGCTGTCCGGTCACTGACCAGTGGCTCCACTTTCAGGCCTTTGCGCGCCGCCCAGATGTTCTGGTAATGGAACAGCGGAATGATGCCGACATCGTCGGCCACAACCTTGGCAGACTGCTCCAGGATCGCCCGGCGCCTGGTATCGTCGAACTCGGAGGTGGCATCGACCAGCGCCTGATCCACCAGCGGGTTGCTGTAATGGCCCCAGTTGGATGCACCGCGACCTTTGACGCTGTCCACCGTGGTCAGGATGTTGGTCAGCGCATAGGCGGCTTCGCCAGTACCGTTGCCCCAGGCAACCACGCTGATCGCAAATTCATTCTTGTTGGCCTTGCCTGCGTAAACGGCCCATGGCAGTACTTCCAGTTGCACCTTGACGCCAATGCGCGACCAGAACTGCGCCACGGCCTGCATGGTTTCCGGCGCTTGCGGGTAACGGTCGCCCGGTACGTGTACGGTCAACTGGAAGCCTTCCGGGAAGCCCGCCTGAGCCAGCAGTTCCTTGGCCTGTTTCGGGTCATAAGGGATGTTCTTCAGCTCAGGGTTGTAGCCGAAGGTCTTGGCCGGCATCCACTGATTGGCCTCGGTCACCGTGCCCTGCATGATGCGCTCGACAATCGCCTGGCGGTTGATGGCCAGGTTCAAGGCCTTGCGTACCCGCACATCACGCAACGGGTTCTCGGGCAGCGGCTTGCCGGCATTGTCACGAATGAACTCGTTGGGGCCTTCCCGGAAGCTTGGCTGAATCAGCAAGGCACGCAGGCCCGGATAGGCGAAGACACTGACATTCGGGCTTTTCTTCAGGCGCTCCACATCGGTCGGCGACACCTTGTCGATCACGTCCACGTCACCGGCCAGCAAAGCCGCGGTGCGGCTCGCGGCGTTGGAGATGAAGCGATAATCCACGGTATCCCACAGAGGTTTCGGCCCCCAGTAGCCGGTATTGCGTTCGAAGATCGTGCGGTCGCCCGGTACGAAGGACACAAAGCGATAAGGTCCGGTGCCGACCATCGCCTTGCCGCTGTTGTAGTCGGCACTTTGCGCCTCGGCACCCACGTGGCGGCTGACGATATAGATCGAATCCACGTCCGGCAGCAGGTTGGCATTGGGGGTGATGGTCTTGATGATCAGGGTGTGATCGTCCTTGGCGGTGACCGACTCCACCGTGCGCATGGCCCCCGCATAGGACGCCACGCTGCCCGGCACCTTGCGGGCGCGCTCGAAGGAGAACACGAAGTCATCGGCAGTCAGGGGCTTGCCGTCCTGCCATTTGACGTCCTTGCGCAGGTTGAACTCCCAGGTCTTGTCGTCCAGGACTTTCCAGCTTTGCGCCAGACCCGGCAGGGTCTTGTCGTCACGCCGATTGACCAGCGACTCGAAGGCATGCAGAGCAACCGAGCGGTCACCGGCATAGTTGTTCAATTGCGGGTCAAGCGAGGAGACCGGATCGGCATAACCGATAAGCAGGCTCTGCGCCGCTGCGCTGCCGGCGGCCAGAATCAGGGCCGAGGCCAACAGTGAACGGACAAGTGGTTTCATGGGCTATTCCTTGTGCGTAATGGCAATGAGCGCCAGCCATTGCGGCGCTCGTTCGGTGCTATTCATTGAGGTGACAGGCGCTCAGGTGGCCGGGTGCGACCTCCCTGAGCGTTGGAACTTCCTCGCGGCAGCGCGCCGTGGCATGCGGACAGCGAGGATGGAAATGACACCCGGCAGGCGGGTTCAGCGGGCTGGGGATTTCCCCTTTTATCGCGTCATAACGGGCACTGCGGACATCGAAGCGCGGAATCTGTGCCAGCAGGGCCTGGGTATAGGGATGATTGGCTCGTGCAAACAGGTCATCGACACTGGCACTCTCCACCACCCGTCCCAGATACATCACCACCACGCGGTCACAGAGGTGTTCAACCACGCCGAGATCGTGACTGATGAACAGATAGGTCAGCCCCAGCTCATCGCGCAGGTCCATGAACAGGTTGAGGATCTGCGCCTGAATCGACACGTCCAGCGCCGCCACCGACTCGTCGCACACCAGAAGCTGCGGCTGTACCGCCAATGCCCGGGCAATGCCGATGCGCTGACGCTGGCCGCCGCTGAACTGATGCGGATAACGCTGGCGCAGTTGTGGACTCAGCCCGGCACGCTGCAATTGGGCGCTGACATAATCGTCGAACCCGGCCTTGTCGGTCAGGCCATGCAGCAAGGCGCCCTCCCCGACAATCCGGTCGACCCGCAGGCGCGGATTGAGGCTGGAAGACGGGTCCTGGAAAATCATCTGGATCTTCAACCGCGCCGCCAGACGCTCTTCGGCCGTCAGGTCCTCAAGACGCTTGCCATCGATGCAGGCTGTCCCCGAAGACACCGGCAACAACCCGGCGACCATGCGGCCCAGCGTTGACTTGCCGCAACCGGACTCACCCACCAGCCCCACGACTTCGCCACGGTTGATCCGCAAGTCGACCCGATCCACCGCATGTGTCACGGCTGATGGCCTGGACCACTTCATGCGTTGCAGCCACTGACTCAAGGTGCTGTCGTTATTGCGCTTACCGAAGGTTTTACTGACCTGGCTCAATTCGACGATGGGCGTCTGGTTAATACTCATCGGCAGCTCCCGGGTGAAAACAACGGACCAGACGACCCGCTTCGATTTCGCGACTTTGTGGCTCCTGCTCGCACTGACTGCTCGCTCGTGAGCAACGTGCAGCAAAGGCGCATCCGGCAGGCATGGACAACAGATCCGGCGCCATGCCGGGAATCTGCCGCAGACGCTGGCCGCGCTTGTTACGACTTGGAAGGCTGTCGATCAGGCCCTGGGTATAAGGATGCTGCGGACGGTCAAGCACCGCCGATACCGGTCCTTGCTCGACAATACGCCCGGCGTACATCACCGCGATGTCATCGGCCAGACCGGCCACCACCGACAGGTCATGGGTAATCCAGATCAGGGAGGTTCCTTGCTGACGCACAAGCTTTTGCACTTCGCTGAGAATCTGCGCCTGAATGGTTACATCCAGCGCTGTGGTCGGCTCGTCGGCGATAATCAGGTCCGGTGCGTGCAACAGCGCAATGGCGATCGCCACTCGCTGGCGCATGCCGCCGGAAAGCTGATGCGGATAGGCACTCAGACGCTCGTCCGGGCTGGGAATCCCCATCAGCGCCAGGGTATCGCTGGCATGCTGCCGCGCCTCGCGTCGCCCCAGGGAGCGATGGGCCTGCACGGCTTCGATCATTTGCGTGTCGATGCGCAGGACCGGATTGAGGGTCATCATCGGGTCCTGAAAGATCATCGCAATGCGATTGCCCTGCAGGCTGCGCAACTGCGAAGCGCTCAGCTTCGTCAGGTCGCGCCCTTGAAACACCACCTCACCACCGCTGATACGTCCCGGCGCATCGACCAGCCCGAGAATGGAGAAACCGGTCACCGACTTGCCGGAACCCGACTCGCCCACCAGCCCGAGAATCCGCCCCGGTTGCAGGCGCAGGGAAACATCGCGAACAGCAGGCAGGACACCCGCCCGGGTATCGAACGACGTACAGAGGTTGCGCACATCCAGAGTCGGTTGTGCCAGGGAAACTTCGGGCACGCTCATCGTTGCAACCTCGGGTTCAGGACATCACGCAGACGGTCACCCACCAGATTGATGGCCACAATGGTGATCAACAGCGCCAGCCCCGGAAAGAAACTGATCCAGTATTCGTTGCTGAGCATGTACTGGAAGCCGTTGGCAATCAGCAGCCCCAGCGATGGTTCGGTAATCGGTACACCCAGCCCGAGAAACGACAGGGTCGCCTCCAGCGTGATGCCCCTGGCAATCTGCAAGGCACCGATCACGATCAGCGGCGGCAGGCAATTGGGCAGGATATGTCGCACGACGATCCGCCATGAACCTATCCCCTGCCCCTTGGCCGCATCGACGTACTCGCGACGGCTTTCGGTCAAGGCCTGGCCCCGTGCAGTACGGGCGTAATAGGCCCATTCGAGCAGCACCAGCGTCAGCATCACATTGCCGACGCCCTTGCCCAGCCAGGCCAGAATCATCAACGCCATGAGGATCACCGGGAAAGACAGCAGCAGATCCACCAGACGCATCAGCAAGGCATCGAGCCATCCCCCGACATAGGCCGACAGCAAGCCCAGCAATGTGCCGACGGCAGCGGCAATCAGTGCAGAACCGATCCCGACCCACAGGCTGATACGCAACCCGTAGATAATGGCCGACAGCAGATCCCGCCCTTGTCCGTCGGTGCCCAGCCAATAGGTGTAACCACCGTCGAGGTTTTCACTGCCCGGTGGCAGGCGCGCATCCAGCACATTGAGCTGCATCAGGTCATAGGGATTCTGAAACGCTATCCAGGGTGCCAGCACCGCCATCAGCATGATCAGCAACAGCACCAGCAGACCGAACATGGCCGTATAGGAGCGGGAAAATTCCACAGCACCCAGATGCCATGGCGATTGCACTTGCAGGCGTGCCACCTGTACCTGACTCATCGGCCAGCCTCGATGCGCACACGCGGATCAAGCAGGTAATACAACGCATCGACGATCAGATTGAGCACCACGAAGATCACGACCACCACCATCAGATAAGCCACGACAACCGGGCGATCCAGCATATTGATGCTGTCCAGGATCAGCTTTCCGGCACCCGGCCAGGCAAAGATACTTTCGGTCACCACGGCATAGGCGATGGTCGACCCCAACTCCATTGCCAGCACCGTCACCAGCGGGATCATGGTGTTGCGCATCACGTGCATGCACATTACCCGCATCGGCGACAGGCCCTTGGCACGGGCAAACTTGACGAACTCCTGCGGCAAGACTTCCCGCACGCCGGCACGGGTCAGACGCAGCACCAGAGATATCTTGAACAGCGCCAGATTGAGCGCCGGCAGAATCAGGTGTTGCAGGCCATCGAGCGTCAGGAACGACCATTGCACGCCGAGAAACTCGCGAGTCTCCCCGCGCCCGCTGGCTGGCAGCCAGCCCAGATGGATCGAGAACAGCATGATCATCATCAGCGCCACCCAGAACGCTGGCAGCGAGAAGCCCACAATGCTGGTGGCCATCATCACCCGCGATACCGGGTGATCGGGATAGGTGCCCGCAAACATGCCCAGCGGCACACCCAGCAACACCGCCAGGAACAAGGCACAGAACGCCAGTTCGAACGTGGCAGGCAGGCGTTGCAGGATCAGGCGCATGGCGTCTTCGTGATAGACAAAGCTCTGACCGAGATTGCCGCTTGCCGAACCCTTGAGGAACAGCAGATATTGCTGCCACAGCGGCTTGTCCAGCCCAAGGTGCGCGATGGCCGCCAGGCGCTCGGCCTGATTCAGGTCCTCACCCACCAGAATATCCATCGGATTGCCGATGGCATTCAGGCCGATGAACACCACCAGTGTCATCAGCAACACGACCAGCAGCGACTGCACCAGACGCCGCACAGCCCAGCCGATCATTCGAGCAACTCTTGGGCTGTGGGCGCACCGGCCACCCATTCGTCACCCAGCAATTCGGGCTCGTCGTAACTTTGCATGGCGGCAAAATGCAAATCGATGTCCTCGTTGAATAACTGCCCTGCCAGACCATGGGCCAGACGCTTGGCACCTTCGCTGATAGCCGGAATATCCCCGGATACCGCCCCGTAACTCAGGGCTGCCGGGTAATTGAAGCAGTGAATCTTCTCGATCCCCGGACACGCGCCCGGGGTTTTCTGCTGAAACTCGAAACAGGTCCCCAGATCCGGCAAGGAACCCAGTTCGGCATCGAACTCATCCTCGGGCGCCTCGAAGCGGTCGCTCCAGACCTGAATGTGTCTGGCGAAAGAAGAGAACTCGGGACGCAGCTTGAAGTCGGTTCGAAAACCTGTGGCGAACACCAGAAAGTCGTACTCCAGCCTCGCATTGGGCGTATGCACCACCAGCGTGCCGGACTCGTTCTGCCGGACCGAAACAATCGGGCTGTTGAGCAGAAATCGCGAGTCAGGAGAACGGGAAACACGCTGTGTGCTGCCACGAGGCGGCGGCACTTGCTGAGCATTGAGGTAGCGGCGGATGCGCCATTTCCAGCTGTCCGGCAAACGCCAGTAACCGTGGGTCATCCCCGGATTGCCCGCGCCCTTGCCCTTGTTGATACGTGGCAACTCTGCACGGCGGATCAGCAGATCAACCTTCTGCGCGCCCGCCTCCAGCGCCGTGGCGGCACTGTCCATGGCCGAAGCACCACCACCGATCACGGCCACCCGCTTGCCGACAAACCAGTCATCCTGCAAACCATCGGCCGAGTGCGCCCATACATGACGAGGCAGCTCATGAGCAAAATCCGGCACCCAGGGGCCTCCCAGGCCATCACGCCCGGTCGCCAGCACCACATGCCGGGCCACATAGTGCCGATTGTGGCCAGGACTGACGATATCCAGTTCGACCAGACCATCGGCGCGAGGCTGAACCCGGCTGACGCGGTGCTCATTGCGCACATCCAGATCCAGCACCTTGCGATACCAGCGCAGGTAATCCGCCCATTGCAGACGCGGAATCTTGTCCAGCGCATTCCAGGCCTCAAGCCCGAACTGTGCCTCGAACCAGGCGCGGAATGTCAGGGCCGGCAAACCCAGCGCCGGACCGGTCAGTTGCTTGGGCGAACGCAGGGTTTCCATGCGCGCCGTGGTCGCCCACGGGCCTTCGAAACCGGTTGGGGACTGATCGAAAATCGTCGTCATCACACCCAGATGACGCAGCTCGGCCGCCAGTGCCAGCCCGGCCATTCCGCCACCGATGATCGCGACATCCAGTACCGGGGCATCCTCATGCAAACGCGGCTTGACCCAGGGTGAGGCTGGCAGATCCAGCCACTCCAGATCCTGCTTGAGACGGGCCTGCAAGGCGGCAAGGCCAATCGGTGCGTTTGTATCGGACATTTTCAGTACTCGTGCTGAAGATCATGGATAGAGCGAATCCATACAAAAAACGCTCCAAACTCACAATTATTGAATTCATGAGGCTTATGAATTCAAAAAACGAATACTAAAAGCTGATATTTATTACTACAACGGCAAAAAATGAATATTGATATAGCTTAAAACGATAAGAAATCAAAAAGGCAGATAAGCCCGACGCTCGCGGCATGGCCTCAACCGGCGTAAATGCTCTGTAACAGGGCGTCATGCTCGCCTGGAGCATGCATGATCACCGAAGGCAGCAAGGCCTGAGCCGATGCAGCAAGCTCCGTCACCAGCGCCTGTGCCACATCGGACAACGGGCTGGCGAACGCCGAAACCAGACCGAAAAAGAACGGGATATTGCATTCCATCGGTCGCACGACCACGCCTTCTACAGGCACGCCCAGCGCAGTGAAAGGATCGACCAGCGCCACACCCAGCCCCACCCGCGCCATCTGCATGGCAATCAGCGAAGTATTGGTATCGAGCATGTGCGGCACAGCACCGCCGATATCCTGAAAAGCCTTGTCGATACGGCGTCGAAAACGATACGGATTGGACATGGTAATCAGCGTCTGACTGGCCAGCACCTGCATCGGTAAGACATCGAACCGCGCCAGAGGAGAATCCGCAGCCAGCACCGCCACACAAGGCGACTCACCGATCCAGTGAATATCCAGTCCGCGATGCTCCAGCGGCAGACTGACTGCGCCCAGATCCATGGTCTTGGAAAGCACCGCCTGCACGACGTTTTCAGGGGACATGCTGTGCAACTGGATATGCTGCGGGCGCAGATCCTCCGGCAAACGGGACAAGGCCAGCGGCAAAAGCCCCGCCGCCAGTGCCGGTATCGCCACCAACTTGATCTGCCGGTTCTCGTCCAGCGCAATATGCTGCGCGCGCTGGCGGATATTGCGAATACCCAGCAGCGCACTCTCCACCTCGGCGTACATCATGAACGCCTTCTGCGAGGGCGTGACCTTAGGGCCACTGCGCTCGAACAAGGCAAAACCCAGTTCCTGCTCCAGCTCCTGGATGGCACGCGTCACCGAAGGCTGCGAACGCCCCAGCATCTTTCCCGCCGCCGTCACACTACCCGCCGACATGACAGCCGCAAAAGCCTCGAGTTGCCGCAGATCCATATGCACGCCTTGAATCAATGAAGTGGAAACGTCCATCAGGCGAAGCCTGCGATGAACAAACGGCAGGCAGTCTACACGCAGACAGGGCAAACAGAAGTATTGATCTGGATCATGACCCGAAGGTGCCAAAGCGTAAAAGATAGGCAAACAGCCTGGCTCAATCGACGCACGGCCTCCAGGGGATAGACATGAACACCGTCACCAGCGACCCGATCAGCGACAATCCATACACCCCTGACCTGCGCTTCATCCACTGGGTCGAAGAATTGAACGACGGCACCCACCTGCTGATCAGACCGATTCAGGAAGACGACCGGCAACGAGCATTCGAATTCCTCACACGCCTGTCGCCACAGACACAGCACTTCCGCTTCCTCTCCCCCAACAACGAACCCGCCCCGCTGGCTCTCGACCAGATCATGGACACCGACTACCAACAGCGCATGACCTATGTCGCCCTGGTCATGGAAGACAACAACCAACTGAGTGAAATAGGCCTGAGCCACTACGCCGCGACAGAAGGCGACTACTGCTGCGAATGCGCCGTGGTGGTTGCCGACAAATGGCAAGACCTCGGACTGGGCAAGTTGCTGATGCAACACCTTATGAATGCTGCGCGGTTGAACGGGTTTTATAGAATGTTTTCGATAGATTCGGTTAAGAATGCGAGGATGTTCAATTTGGCGCGGTCATTGGGGGTTGAGTGCCATCCGGATCCGTTGGAGCGGGGGCAGGTTGTTTATAAGGTGGGGTTGTGAGGGTTTTCGTCATATCGCATATTCAGGCTGCTCTTAAATAACAGGTTTTTTTGCCCCTATCGAGCCGTAAGCGGGAAGTTCAAATAGTCTGAAAAAAAACACTAGCACAAGGCTGGCACCGATATACCACACGATGATTACAATCAGCTCGCTTGACGATCCATATCATCGAGCAAAAAACCAACACTTTTAAGCAAGCTAACAACAAACTCACAATCCGCACCGATTCGCGCTTCAAACTCAAACATTTCTATCCCGTTACATATCTCATTTAAAGCCGAGTTTAGAACCAACAGTTCTTCTCGATTGAGGCTAACACTCGCCAAATCATGCGAGCAACTAATCTTTTCCACAGCAACACCTCCAAATATTAAAAAATTTCTCTTCCACAAAAATACTCAGACACCTTCACCGAGTGCTTTAGGATTCCGAAAAACCTCCACCGACATTATCACATCAAGCGCCACCCTTTTTGACCTGCCCCAGAAGAGGCTCGGGTGGCCCTAACGGCTGTTGAGTCGATGCACCAGGTGTTCAAGTCAATCAGTCCTGGGACATTGAGCTTGACGTGCAAGCGTTTGAGCATTTTGTTGAAGGTGCCTTGGTTGCGCCAATCTCGAAAGCGCTGATAGACCTTCGATCATGGCCCGAACCGCTCAGGCATGTCCCTCCAGGCTGTCCCCCGAGCAAAGCCCCCACCACACGCCATTGAGTATCAAGCGATCCTCGGCTCTTGGGCGCCCAGTGCGACGATGAGCAGTAAAAAGATCAGCGACTAGTTCCCAATCTGCGTCGGAAAGTTCGTATCGCTTGGGCATGGCAGAATCCCTCGCTTAAAAGGCGAGAACTCTACGGAAAATCAGGCCACCAAAGGCTGCGACGGGGTTTCAAAGGTTTTCATACAGAGCCTAAGCAGTGCTGAGGCACTTATATCATCCTCAACACTTTCGTAGTTCTCACGAACAGCCAGCGTAAGAACGTGCTCTCCCCCTGTGCAGTCATTACACATAGCGGCGATAAAACCCGACACTAACTTGCGCCTACTGGACGCCAGAGTCACCTCTGTACGATTCTGGAACAGATCGGCATTGAGGGCGAATGCGCCGCCGCTCTCCATTGAACCGGAGATGTTGTAAACATCAGTGGCCCGAACAGCGCCACCGTAACCGCCGACACCCCCACACCATTAAAAAACTGAGAACCCCATAAAAAATTGAGCCTTAAATCTTTATCTATAACCCCTACACAACCGTATTTATACCAAGCCACTTGCAGAAAGTCACATATACAAAATCATACGCTTCCTCTTCACTATCAAGCACAGCAAGCTCAACAGGTTTATCACGCTCCACGTAATAAACTTTCCATCCAGTATTCTCTGAGACGACACAAACACAATCACCACCTCGAATCTCACCCAAAGAGTAACTGCTTTCGTTAACACCAATAGCAGAAAGCTCACACAGCAACTTATTTCTTTTCATTTAAAAACCCATTATCCAGATACCATTGAATAGAATTCGGAAGCTGAAACTGCGTACCCATTCCTGGCTGACCAAACCATGGTAACACTTTCGCCTGTGTAACCCCAGGAATAGGCTGAATAACTTCATATTGAAAATACGGCTTAGTGGCCTCATACGAAGAGGGTAGCGCACGCTCACCAAAAGAGGCACCCAATGGAGAAATATAATTACCTCCCGGATACCCAAAACGGTCAACCTGCATTCCTACATCAAGCGTCACATTGAGGACAGGAGAGTATCCGCCACTATTTGGTGGCCAAATACCAAGTATCTCTTGAAGCTGCCCCTCTGCCTTGCTGAACTGCCCGAAGTTTGAACTAGCCCGCGCAGCCTGACTATCCGCAATATTCCTCAGGATCACAGCCTTATTAAGCATCTCGTCCAGCTTGGAACCAATAGCTTCTGCAACCTCCTCGGTGAGTTTGGCGCCAGTTTTGCCAACCGCCCCCGCCCCCGTTACCGCGCTGACTGTACGAATCAGCAGCAAGGCCTGCTGGGCAGCTGACACATCAACGCCATATAGAGCATTGAGCTTGTCACTGAGGTCATCGTTGAGTGCAACAGCAGCGCCTTCGCCAATAGCATTCCCATTTTCCTTGAAGCTATCGACGATACTTTCAGGAAGCCCTTTAATCCCCTCCCATAATCCACTCACAACGACAGATGGATGATCGATGGAGGCCTTCAGCAGATCGATGGACTCGCCCTTCAAATCGATACCGGAATCCTTCATTTCCTTGAGCAGACCGGAACTCAACTCACGGCTGATACCGCTCTGTACAAACTGCCGATAAAACGTGCGATCGGCTGTATCCGCAAACATCTCCGGCCTGAACAATTGCTGGCCATTCGTAGAAAAAAGAGCTTGGGGCACACCCAAATCATTGACAAACGTTTGTCCTGCTGATGATAGAAAAACTTTCGCAGCATGGTCATCCCCATCAGCAAGTTGAGCCCGCCATAGATAATCTACATCCTTTAGGGCTTGCCGACTTAGGCGCTCCATAGCCTCCTGCTCAGTGATACCTAAAGTTTCAGCAAACTTTTTGGCGTTATCTTTAAGCCATTTTTCTTCGTGAGGATGCAACTGGCGGTTGTATTGATCTGCCATTCCAGCAACCCAGGCAGCTTGTTCGACATCGCCTCCGGCCAGACCCGCTGCGGTCAAACCCACAATTTTTGATGCCGCCTCACGAAACTCCGGAATATCCTTGAATGCATTATTTAATACGCCTGCCATGGCCTGGCTGGCACCTGCCGCAACCGCTCCCGTCGCGAAATCACCACCGGTCGCCGAGGAAATTGCGCCCCCCATCATGGCATGCAATGCGGTACGCCCCATTCCGCCTTCTGCCCAGAGCGCCATTCCCTGCGTATCATTCTTCAAGAATGCTTTTGCGTAATTTTCGTTAGCTATGCTTCCTATCTGATAAAAACCAACCGCTGCGGCTACGTTTCCAGCCTGGGAAACAAGCGCCTTGGTCAGGTTATCGCCCAGACTTCCACCATTAATGGCTGTATTGATTACCCCCGTAGCCAGTCCTTGTGCACCGGCGTTAACTACAAAGCCGCCAATGTCCTTGAGGCTCGACAGATCAAAGCCTTTAGTAAGGTTATTGAATGGTTTGCTTGTGCCACTCAAGTTAGGGTCGATAACACCTGCTGTGAAACCAGCAGTAAGCCCTGAGATTAAAGCCCCTTTCAAACTATCGCTGCTGACTGTGCTCTTGAACGCAGCTCCAAGGTTACCTTTGTTGTTAATCGTGCTAATGGCTGCCTGCGATGTAAGAGAAGTCAAACTTGCCACCGCAGCCGCATGGGCAGCCGTCCCGATAGTTAAAGCTGTCGTAGTAGAAAAACCAGCTGCAGTCGCAGCCCCACTTGCAGCAGAACCAGCAGCAGTTCCTGCTGCAGCAAAAGTTCCAGCTCCGGCCGTTACTACCGTAATGATGATCATGATCGCCAACATCGCGCCCTGACCAAGACTGGAGTTGTTGTACTTGAAGGAGTCATGCAGCTCCTTCACCTGACGCCAGTCCACATCCCCACGCTTCTCGGCTTCTTTCAGCCAGGCCAGTTGAGGGTCGGCCTGGACCATGGCATCAATGGTCTGGCTGACGGTTTGTTGGTCAACCTGCTTGATGTCGATCTTCAAACCTTCCACAGCGCGGATCGCAAGCTCACCTTTGGCCACCATTTCTGTCTGGCGCAGGGTTTCGTCGGTTCTGCCTTTCCCCTTCATCGAGGTCCAGGCCAGGCTGCTACTGCTCTTGGTATGGCTCTCCTGATGCAGGTCCTTCACCCCCTCAAAGGTGATGCCACCACCGCTTTCAATCGTCAGGTCATTGCCACTGGTGAGCTTGGCCACCTGGTACAACTGGTCGCCACCGCTCTCCAGCGTCAGGTCACCGCCGCTGGTGATTTCGCTGCCGACATTGCGGATATCGGTCACTTCATCCCGCTTGGTTTTCTTTTTCCCCCAACTGCCTTTGCTCTTCTTGTCGTAGAGGTAGTAGTCACTGTCCTGTGCGGCCAGGAGGCTGAGGTTTTCGCCTGCCGACAGGTTGGCGTTTTTACCTGCGGTGATGCGGCTGGAGATGACGGCCAGGTCCTGACCGGCGTTCAGGGCAATGCTGCCGCCGGCATTCAGGTCGGCGGAGACCTGTTTGACATGGTCGGTCTGGACGGTGAGTTTCTTGCTTCTGGACAGGGAATGGGTTTCGTCTGCCGCCGAGCTGATGGTCATGTTCTCGGTCGCGGCCATGGCGATGTCGCGCTTGGCGTCGATGTCGCTGGCTACAACATTGATATCGCGTCCCGACAGGGCAATCAGGTCACGACCAACGCTGACGCTGGAGCCCAGTTGCGTGATGCTGGACCGAGTGTTGTTCAAGCTGAGCGTTCGTGCTTTTTCCATTTGTGCCGCGACGATACTCATGTCACGAGCGGCAATCAGGCTGAGGTCACCACCAACCTGCAGAGTGCTGCCAATATTCATCACATCGCGCCCGGCCGTCACAACAAGATCGTTGGCAGACTCGATACGGGCGACATCCTCAACAAAGTCCTGAATCCCACCCGTGCTGCGTTGATCGCGAATGACGGTCCGCTCATTGATAACATCGCCACGGGTAGCGGTCAGCGTCACATCACGGCCATAGAGAATGCCTCCGGCCTTGTTGAACAGGTCGTTACCCGCCAACAGGTCAAGACGATTACCCGCCTCGATCAGGCCGACGTTGACCAGATCGTTGCCCGCCGTTGCCGACAGGTTATTGGTGGCCCGCAAGGTTCCGACGTTATCGAGATTACCTCCCGCCGTCAGCGTGACGTCGTTACCGGCAATCAATGCACCGTTCGGAGCGAGGCGGTTATTGGCCTGGGCCAGGTACAGCACCGGTACCAAGACTTTCTCGCCATTGACCTCATGCTCTTCGAGCCACACGATGTCGTGGGTCAGGGCCGCCACTTGTGGAGGGCTCAAGGTCACACCGATCTTCAGGTTCAGTTGCTCCTTGCTGGCGATGGCGTTGTTCATCAGGTACTTGAGCTGAGTCTCGTTGGAGGTCTGCCCGGCCAGAAATGCCTGACCGGTACGGGCCACGATGGCTTGCTGGACGAGACGCTGTTCATACAGGCCATCCCCGAGACGCTTGGCGCTGGTCTCCGGGTCGTAGCCTAGGCTGGCCAGCAGGTAGTCCGAACTCATGAACTGGCGCAGATCGGTCAGGGCCGGGTTGGTTTCGATCATGTAGTTATGTGGATTGCGCGGTGCAGTATTGCCGGGCAAGGCCTGAACACGGGCGACCTGAGTCGGAGTAGCGGCGGTGTTTGAGGCAGTAGAAGCAATCACAGGAACCGCTGTCGCCAGACCATTTACCGGCACCGGCAAGGGAACGCCGTTATGGTTGCTGGCCTGAACTTGCGTCACGTCGGCAACCTGAGTCGCCCCTGGCGAACCGGAGCTGTGGGCGATCAATTGCAGGCTGTTTGCCGAGTCGGCTGGAGCGCTGGAATCAAAGGCAGAAGCATTGGCGCTCAACCCCGAGTTCTGACGGACTACATTGGCCAGTTGGCGAGTGGCGGTCGAAACCTGCCCGGCGGTCCCGAACTGAAGGGTTCTGCCCTGAGTATCGGAAACGGTCTGCTCGCGTTGGGAGACCGAAACGCTGGCACTGCCGAGCGTCCAGTTTTGTGGCGCGCCAGTGGTTTGAGTCGCAGCGACATTACTGCCGGTCTGGGCACTCAGGCGGAACAGACCGTTCTGGCTGGTGGGCAGGCTGAAGCCTGGCAGGGTGAGTGGATTGACTTGTTGCTGGGACAGATCGGGGGGAAGTTGGGCGTTGACACGAATGATCGCTGTGCCTGTACCGGAGGGGCTGGTGCCTTGAACTTTACTGGTGCCGCCACCGACTACATAATCCTGGCGAATGACACTATTTTGCAAGTTTTGTGTAGCGGTGATAGAGACATTACCGCCTGACTGGATGACAGCGCTTCGGCCGCTGCTACCGCCATCCAAAATTTCCTCTACATCACTGAGCAGCTCTAAGCGCGTGATTGATTCAGGCACCTCGATAAGGTTATTTCGGTCATACAACGACACGGCCAACTCACCATTAGGAGTTCCAGTATAGAAAGGTACAGGAATGCTACCTACATACTGAGATGTCACTGCATCTTCTACGTCAAACTCATACGGCCTATTAAACATCCCAACATAATAAGCAACAACCACCCCTAATCTAAACTCACCAACCTCATTCATATAGTAAATATTAGGAAAATCAGGATTATTGCGCTGATTATAATATCTTGCATCTGAGAATCGCCATCTATCTTCCATGGCGTAAATACGTGTACGCACTACAGAACCGCCAACCGCCCCGACATTCCTTACATTATCAGCGCTAATGACAACATCACCCACCGCACTTATTGTACTTTTGCTATTTAAAAACCCCCCTCCAAAAAAGTTAAAACCTTTTCCGGAAACCAAAATAGAAGAAGCTGTAACATCAGCATCCTGCCCCCCTTCAAAGTATTCCCTCACAACGTAATCAACTATATTGCCTGTATAACAGTCGTAACATTTGATCCCTATAATCCCCTTCACCAAAGTCCGACCCGCAGTAGAAGCCTGCTGGCTATCCGAACCTTCCGTGCGGTTCTCAAACGCCGTCGCGCTGATCGCAAAGTTGCCGCCACTCTCCATCGAACCCGAGATATTCGAGACCTGACTGGCCCGTTCAACGCCATACCCTTTGATGATCAGGTTATTCAACGCATAGAAGTCGCCCTTCAGGTTGGTCAAACTCCCCACATTGGTCTGCATATCCCCACCGCTGAAGATCAGCCCCTGGCTGTTGAGCAGGCTCGCGGTGTTGAAGGTAAGGTTTTGCGTGGCACCCAAGGTGCCGTAGTTGTTCACACTCCCGGCATTGACGATCAGATCGGCTGCCGACGTGATACGCCCATAGTTGCTGGCCAGACCGGTGATATTGAGTTCGGTGCGTGCGCCGCCCGTAAGGCTCGCGGCACTGGTCAGCGCCAGTTGACTGGCGGTCAGGCCCAGGGTACCCAGGCTGCTGGTACGCCCACCTCCCCCATACCCCCCGCTCAGGTTCAGGCTCAGCGTCCCGTCACTGGCAATCACCCCCTCATTGGTCCAGCTCCCACCCGTGCCCACCAACGCACTCGACGCCAGCAACTGGCCGCTCGCGGTCTGGTTGAGGGTGCCGACATTGACCGTCAGCCGGCCGGCCTGGATCACGCTGCTGTTGGTCCAGTTATCCGCGGTGATGGTCAGGCCACCGCGAGTCACGAGGTTACCGCCGGCCTGGGTCAGGTTGGCGGTGGAGATGTCGAAGGTGCCCGCGCCGGCATGCAGCAGGTTGCCGTTGGCGTTGAGGAAGCTGGCGGCGTTGAGGATCAGGTTGCTGTTGGCGACTTCCACGGTGCCGTTGCGGTTGTCGAACAGGGTGCCGATCTGGAAGTCGGCAGCGTCACTGGTGCCGAGGGAGCGGATCTGCCCGGTCCGGTTGTCGAGGCTGGCGGCCTTGATCGCCAGGCGGCTGTCGCTTTCGATGATGCCCAGGCGGTTGTTCAGGGCGCCGGTCAGTTGCAGGTCGACCTGGCCCCCGGCGATCTGGCCGTCGTTGTCGCCGCTGTTGTCCAGGTCCTGGCCGATGACCCGCACCAGGCCTTTGGCGTAGATGCCGCCGTTGCGGTTGTCGAGGTTGGCGGTGGTGAGCAGGGCTTCGCCGGTGCTGGCCGAGACGCGGCCGCCGTAGTTGTCGAAGCCGCCCAGCGCGATCAGGCTCAGGCGCTGGGCCTGGATCACGCCGCCTTGGGTGGTGTTGGGGGCGTAGCCGTTTCTCAGCACGCCGGTGATCTGCGTGGTCAGCAGGCCCTTGAGGCTGGACAGCAGCCCGCCGCGGCTGTCGAGGCTCGCGCCTTCGACGGACAGGTCGCCGTTCTGGGCGATCAGGCGGCCCTTCTGGTTGTCGACCGCACCGGTGACTTCGACGCTCAGGGCGTTCTGGCCCTGCACGGCACCGGCGGTGTTGTCGAGGCTGGCGGCCTTGAGGGTCACGTCGCCGTTCTGGCTGTAGATCAGGCCGTCGGCGTTATTGAGGACCTGGCCGCTGGCGGTGATCAGCAGCGTGCCGTTGGCCGCCACGGTGCCGCGGTTGCTGGTGTCCAGCAGGCCGGTGTTGAGGGTCATCAGACGCTGGCTGACCAGTTGACCGCCCTGGTTATGCACGGCGCTGCTGCGCTTGAGCAGCCAGTCTCCGCCGCTGGCGAGCTGGCCGCCGGTGTTGGTCAGGGCACCGAGCAGGTCGAGGGTGACCTTGCCCGGGCTGGTGAGCGTGCCGGCGCTGTTGTCGAGGGCGTTGGCCGTGACGATCAGGTCGGCCCCGCTGTCGATCAGGCCTTTCTGGCTGTTGTCCAGCAGGCCGGTGACGGTCAGGGTCTGCCCGGTGCCGCTGGAGAGGATGCCGCCGCGGTTGTCGAGGCGGTCGGCGGTCACGGTCAGGGCGGTCTGGCTGACCAGGGCGCCATTGCCACTGTTGAGCAGCGCGACGCCGAGGTCCACGTCCACTGCGCCGAGGCGGCTGGACAGGGTGCCGTTGCTGCGGTTGTCCAGGGACGTGGCGGTCACGTCCAGTCCTTGCCAGCCGGAGATCAGGCCGCTCTGGTTGAGCAGGCTGTCGGCCTGGAGGGTCAGCAGGGCGTTGCTGATCAGTTGGCCGCCGCTGTTGTCCAGGGTCCGGGCGGTCAGGGTGAAGCTCTGGGCACTGGAGATTTCCCCGCCCTGGTTGTTGACGTCCCGTACCCGGCTGAGGGTCAAGGGACCGGTGGCGCTGATCAGGCCGTCGCGGTTGGTGAGGTCGGCCCCCTTGAGGTCCAGGCTCAGCGCGGCATTGCCGATCAGGCGGCTGGCGTTGAGCGACAGGGCGTCGAGGACCAGGGTCAGGCTGCCCAGGGCCGAGACTTCGCCACCGCTGTCGGCGCTCAGGCTGTCGGCGGTGACAGTCAGGGTGCCCTGGCTGTTGATCAGGCCCTGGGCACCGGTGTCGAGGGCCGCACTGGTGAGGGTCAGCGCGCCGCCGCCCAGCAGTTGCCCGCCCCGGTTATTGAGGTCACCCGAGGTGATTTTCAACGTCTCGGCGGCATTGATCAGGCCCTTGTCGCGGTTGGTGAGCCGGCCGGTGACGGTCAGGTCCAGGGCGTTGCGGCTGGTCAGGGTGCCACCGGTGTTGTCCAGGCTGGCCGCCGTGACATCGACGCCCGCCGCAGCGATCAGGCCCTTGACGTTGTTCAGGGCCTGATCGATGCGCAGGGTCAGCAGCTGGTTGCTCAGCAGCGAGCCGCCGCTGTTGTCCAGGCTCTGTGCCGTCAGGGTAAAGGCCTGGGTGCTGGAGATTTCGCCGCCCTGGTTGAGCACGGTCTTGAGGTTTTTCAGCAGCAGCGCGCCGGGCGCAGTGATCAGGCCGCCCTGGTTGTCCAGCAGGCCCTGGTTCACGTCCAGGCTCAGGGAGGTGTTGCTGAACAGGCTGCCCTTCTGTTGGTCAAGGCCGCTGACGCTGGCCACCAGCGCCTGCTGGCTGCCGATGCGGCCACCGTCGCGGTTGGTCAGTTGCGCGGCGGTCAGGTCCAGCCGCTCGCCACTGCTGATCCGGCCCTTCTGGCTGTTGTCCAGGTCGCCGGTGTCGATCATCACCCGGCCCTTGGCGCTGATGGTGCCTTGCAGGTTGTCCAGGCCGCTGCTGGTCAGGGTGAGGGTGTCGTCGGTGACCAGTTCGCCGCCCTGGTTGCCGAGGGCACCGGCGATGTCGAGGGTCAGTTGACCGGCACTGGAGACGCTGCCCGCCGTGTTGGTCAGGCTGCCCGCCTCGATGCTCAGAAGACCTTCGCTGCCAATCGCACCGGTGCTGTTGTTTAGTGCGCCGGACAGGTCGATGACCAGCCCTTGCAGGCCGCTCATTACCCCGCCGCTGTTGTCCAGCGAAGCACCGGTCAGGGTCAGGCCGGTCTTGCCGGAGAGCACGCCCTGGGCGTGGTTGGTGATGTTCGCGACGTCGAGGGTCAGCGCCTGCTGCGCGAGGATCTGCCCACCGCTGTTGGTCAGCGTGTCGCCGCTCAGGGTGATGCCGTGTTGCGTGGAGATCTCGCCGCCCTGGTTGTCGATGTCATCGACGGTCAGGGTCAGGGCTTCGCCGGCACCGACCCAGCCCTGGGCGCTGTTGTTCAGGGTGGTGCCGGTCAGGCTCAGAGCCCCCAGTGCCGACAGTTGCCCGCCCTGCTGTTGCAGGTTGCCGATCACCGCGGTCAGGGCTTTCTGGCTGGTGATCTGGCCCAGGGTGTTGTTAGCGGTTGCGGCGCTGACGTCCAGGTCGCCATCGGCGATCACCGTGCCCTTGACGTTGCTCAGGGCCTGGTCCACGGTCAGGGTCATCCCCGCCCGGCTGCTGATCAGGCCTTCGTCGTTGCTCAGGCTGTCGCTGTCGATCGTCAGCCCGGTGGCCGACACGCTGCCCTTGAGGTTCCTGAAGAACGCGACCAGGTCCAGGGTCAGCGCCTGGCTGCCGAGCAGCTTGCCGCCGCTGTTGTCCAATGACTGGGCCATGAGGGTAAAGGCCTGGGCACTGGAGATTTCCCCGCCCCGGTTGTCCACGGCCTTGAGGTTTTTCAGCAGCAGCGCACCGGGGCTGTTGATCAGCCCGCCCTGGTTGTTCAGTTGGCCTTTATTGAGGTCCAGGCTCAGGGTGGTCTGGCTGAACAGTTCGCCGCCCTGCTGCTCGAGGCTGGTGACGCTGGCGGTCAGGGCCAGGGCACTGGCGATGCGCCCCGCGCTCTGGTTGATGACGTCGCCGGCGATCAGTTCCAGGGTGTCGCCGCCGGTCAGTTGCCCGCCCTGGCTGTTGTCGAAGGCCCCGGTGGTGACGCGGGTCGCGCCCTGCCCGGACAGCAGGCCTTTCTGGCGGTTGTCCAGGCTGTCGCTGACCAGGGTCAGGGTCGTGTCGGTGGTGATCGAGCCTGTCTGGTTGATCAGCGCACCGTCGGTGCTGACCTTGAGCGCCTCGGCGCTGGACAGCGTGCCGCCGGTGTTGTCCAGCGAGGCGGCCTTGACCGTCAGCGCCGCTTCGCTGTTGAGCAGGCCGCCGCGGTTGTCCAGGGCACCGCTCAAGGTCAGCGTCTGGGCCTGCTGGCTGCCCAGGGTGCCACCGGCGTTGTCCAGGCGCTGGCCGGTCAGGCTCAGGGTCTGGCCGAACAGCAGGCCCTTGTTCTCGTTGATCACCCGCTCGACAAGCAGTTGCAGCGCGGTGCCGGCCAGTACCTTGCCGCCGTCGCGGTTGTCGAGTGCATCACCGATCAGTTCCACGCCCACCTGACTGGACACTTCACCGGCCCGGTTGTCGAGGTCGTCGACTTCGAGTTTCAGCGCTTTTGTGGCGCCCACCAGACCACCGGCCCGGTTATCCAGGCGCTGGCCGGTCAGGGTCAGGGTGCCCTGGGCCACCAGTTCGCCGCCCTGCTGGGTCACGGTGTCGACGGTGGCCGTCAGGTCGCTCTGGCTGGCGATGCGGCCCGCGCCGTTGAGGACCGTGTCGGCCTCCAGCGTCATCCCGCCCACGGCCGTGAGCAGGCCGTTCTGGTTATTCAGTCGGGTGCCGATAAAGCTCAGCCCGGCCTGGCCGGTGATCACGCCCTTCTGCGCGGCGCTCAGGCCAATCTGGTTGTTATCGAGGTCACCGATCAACAGCGTCATCAGCTTGTCGGCGCGGATCACCCCGCCGCGGTTGAGCGCGCTGTCGCTGTTCACGGTCAGCAGGTCCTGCCCCACCACACGGCCGCCCTGGTTGTTCAGGGTCTGACTGGTCAGGGTCAGTATGCCCTTGGCCTGCACCTGGCCACCGCTGCGGTTGTCCAGGGTGCCGGTCAGGGTGATATCCAATTGACCATCGGTCAGCACGGCCCCGGCCAGGCGGTTGTCCAGGCTCGCGGCCCGCAGGTTCAGGCCCAGCCCCGCGCCCAGGGTCCCGGCCTGGTTGCTCAGCGCCTGGGCCAGACGGACGGTCAGTACCTCGTCGGCCTGGACCTGGCCTTCGGCGTTGTCCAGGCTCCGGGCCTCGAGGCTGGTGGCCCCCGCGCTGCTCAGCAGGCCCTGGCGGTTGCTGAGGTCGCCGGTGACGTCCAGCTTCAGGGCCGCCTCGCTGCTCACCTCGCCAAGGGTGTTGTTCAGGGTGTCGGCCGTGAGGTCAACGCCTTTGCCGGACACCAGGCCGCGCAGGTTGGTCAGCAGTTGGTCGATGCGCACGATCAAGGCCTGATCGCTCAATACCGTGCCGTCGGTGTTGTCCAGCGACGTCGCCGCCAGGGTAAAGCCTTTGGCGCTGGAGATTTCGCCGCGCTGGTTATCGACCGTGCCGAAGTTCTTGAGCAGCAACTGGCCGGGGGCGGTGATCAGGCCGTCCTGGTTATTGAGGTGGCCACGGCTCAGGTCCAGGCTGACGTCGCCGTTGCCGTACAGGCGACCGTCGGCGTGCTGATCCAGTCCCGTAACCACGGCGGTCAGGGCCATGGCACTGGCGATACGTCCGGCTTCGCTGTTATTCACCTGCGCGGCGGTCAGGGTCATCGCGGCAGTGCTGGTCAGGCGACCATCGAGGTGGTTGTCGAACGCGCCGGTGGTGACGGTCACGCCTTTACCGGCAATCCGCCCGCTGCGGCTGTTGTCCAGCGTGCCGCTGTTGAGGGTCAACCCCGCATCGCTGAGCACTTCGCCGCCCTGGTTGACCAGCGCGTCGGTGACGGTCAGGGTCGCGGCACCTTTGCTGGTGACACTGCCGCCGGTGTTGGTCAAGGCATCGGCGGTCAGCAGCAGCGTACCGTTAGCCAGCAGACGCCCTTTGGCACTGTTGTCGAACTCGCCGAGCGTGGCGGTCAGTGTGCCCTTGCTGGAGAGTTCGCCGAGGGTGTTGGTCAGGGTCGTGGCTTCCAGCTCGAGCCCCGTGCCGGACACCCGACCGCGCAGGTTGGTCAGCACCTGGTCGATGCGCATGATCAACGCCTGATCGCTCAATACCGTGCCGTCGGTGTTGTCCAGCGACGTCGCCGCCAGGGTAAAGCCCTGGGCGCTTGAGATTTCGCCGCGCTGGTTATCGACCGTGCCGAAGTTCTTGAGCAGCAACTGGCCGGGGGCGGTGATCAGGCCGTCCTGGTTATTGAGGTGACCACGGCTCAGGTCCAGGCTGACGTCGCTGCTGCTGTACAGGCGACCATCCGCATGTTGATCCAGCCCGGTAACCACGGCGGTCAACGCCATGGCACTGGCGATGCGCCCCGCTTCGCTGTTATTGACCTGCGCCGCCGTCAGGCGCAAGGCCTCGGTGCTGGTCAGGCGACCGTCCAGGTGGTTGTCGAAGGCACCGGTGGTGACCGTCACGCCTTTGCCAGCGATGCGTCCGCTGCGGCTGTTGTCCAGCGTGCCGCTGTTGAGGGTCAGCGCAGCATCGCTCAGCACTTCGCCGCCCTGGTTGACCACTGCGTCGGTGACGGTCAGGGTCGCGGCACCTTTGCTGGTCACGCTGCCCGCGGTGTTGGCCAGCGAACCGCTGTCCAGGCTCAGAGTGCCCTCACTGCGCACGACGCCCTGATTGTTGTTCACGGTGTCGGCGGTCAGGGTCAAAGCACCGCTGCTGGCGATCCGTCCCCCCTGGTTCGCGACCTGGCTGCTGGTGATGTCCACGCTGCCGCCCTGGCTCAGGATGCGCCCCGACTGATGGTTATCGAGGGTCGTGGCCGTGACCCGGGTACTGGCCTGCCCGCTCAGGGTCCCGCCCTGGTTGGTCAACGTCCGGGTGGCATTCGCCTGCAGGGCGCGGCTGGCCACCACGCTGCCGGTGTTGGTCAGGTTGTCCGCCGAGAGCACCACATCGCCCGTGGCATTGCGGCCGGTGTCGGCATTGACGCCCGCTTCGATGATCGCGGTGTTGGTCAGTTGCCCGCCGCTGGACAAGGTGACGACATCGCGCGCGGCGACATTCTGCTGAATGGCCAGATCGCCCGGCGTGGTCACCGTCAGCGAGGAACCCGCATACAGCGGCCCGTTGGCCTCGACGCTGGCAGCCTTGACCGTGACCGCGCCGCTGGCAGCCGCCTGGGTCAGGCTCAGGTGGCCATTGGCATCGATCTGGATATCCCCGGCACTGGCCGCCACATTGCTGGCCAGCCGCACCCCGACACCCGCCTCGGTGCCGACCAGTTTCACGGCCCCGACGTACATGCCGCCCAGCGCCGAGCTGTCGATGGCCAGTTCAGGTTTGGCGCTGCCGTCGTCCGCCAGCGCCGTGGCAGTGAGGGTCCTGGCGTCGACATCATTGCGTCCGGCGATGACGTTGAGCCTTTTCGCGTGCAGCTCGGCGTTGAGCTTCGCGCTGCGGGTGATGATGTCGAACTGATCAACGTTATCGGCGTTCAGCCCCAGTCCTTCGATGGCCACGCTGCCGTTCTGGACATTGAAGTGCGTCAGGTTGCCGTTGCCGTCCAGCACCGGCTTGCCGGTGGTCAGGGTCACCTGCGGGGTGTTGAGAAAACCGCAGCCATTACAGGTGATGCCATAGGGGTTGGCCACGATCACCCGCGCCGCCTGCCCGGCCACTTCGGTGTAGCCCTTGAGCTGGCTGGCGTTGGCGCCCACCACTTCGTTGAGGATGACCTGCGCCGCCACCCCGTTGTTCAGGTTCGGGTTGCCGACGATGATCCCGCCCAACTGGGTCGCACCGGTCTGCTGGGCGATGTTGTTGAGGATCAGGCCCTGGGCGTCGACGTTGTACTGCTGGAACTGGTTGTGCGACAGCCCGCCGGCATTGGGGGTCGCGATATTGACGATCGGCACGCCATTGCCCGCCTGCCCCAGGCCGGTCCCCGAACCACTGACCACCACGCCATCGGCCTGCGCCCACATTGGCTGCCAGAACATCGCATGAGCCAGGATCAGCGCAATGCCGCGTTTGGGCAGGCCACAGAAGCGCTCACGCGGTTGGACACGGGCCGACGGTTGACGGGCCAGGAAGGCGAGGTGCTTGGCGTCCATGCGGAAGTATTCCTGCGGGGATCAGAAAGTCTGGAAAGATTTTTAAAAGCAGTTCGAGGCGAAAACTGATCGACAGATCAGGTTCTGCTCACTGGAGGCGGGAGCGGAAACGGCCGGGGAAACCAGAGAAGTGGCAGCGAGAAGGACTGGCAGAGCCGTCCTTGAGCGGATAGATACACGACGCACATCCCTGCAATATCATATTGATATCAAATTCGGCGCGATTGTAGATTGACATCATTATGACGTCAATTTTTTGTATCCACCGTGTGTCGGGTTTGTTACGCGGGCAAGCGGCAAGCGGCAAGCGGCAAGCGGCAAGCGGCAAGAAAGTATGGGGCTGCAGGAGGTTTTTCAGTGACAGAAATAACTGGATCTTTCTTTTAAAGACTAATGACGCCATTAAAAAAGTGCCCTCAATGAGAGGGCACTTTTAATAATCATGTGTGTTTATTGCAGTCAGGCAACCCGAACAAAACGCTGTTGTTTTTTTGCTTGCTGCCATTCATCTTTCAGATTCTGCAACAGGCCCTTCATGAACTCTTTATCGGCGGCGGCTTTCTTGCCGACATAGCCCTGCCCTCTGCGGAACATCTTCAGGCAAGCAAGCATTTCAGGGTGTTTTTCCTGGAATTCGCCCTCTGCCGTGCAGGGCGACATGGGGTCGATATGCACTTCACCCGAGTTTTCGATCCAGAGGATATGGCTGTCCAAAGTATCTTTGCGTGCTGCAAACAGACGAGCCAGCTCATCAATAGTTGGATGATTGTTGATATTCATGTTGATGCTCCTTCGCTCGTTAACCTGTTTAAGACCATTGATATATAAAACTGCCTGTCGGATAAGACAGTGAGTCATGTTCACGTCTTGCAACCCGAGCCGTAGGACATGCAGGTAGCCTTGAGATAAAGCCACTACAACAGGGAAGCGTCACGGAAGGAGAGCGTAGCGAAAGCCAAAGACCTGGCTGGCGACCGTTACAAGGTCTGCCACAAGTATCATGAGGACGTTTCGCCAGCTGCTCGCCCTTTCGGACGGGCCATGCCGGGTCAGCTTCATCAATCTGCCTTGTGGGCAGCCTGCATCCGGGGAACATCTCGACGGCTTGCCGAGCCTGTTCAGTACATCGTTTTCAGCGCTCCCGATCAGGGAGACAGCTGCATAATGCAAAAGGAAAAGGCAGGCGTCAACATTTATGTAGTGATTATTTTTGATCACTACATAATCTTTTTGAATCTGCAAAAGGTGCGTCGACAGTGACTGTCTGGTCACTGCCGACGTAGAGGGGCTGCCGGTTTCAGCGGGCGGTGAAAGCGGTGTAGCTGTTGATCAGGTTGCGGTAGTTCGGGATGCGCTGGGACAGCAGATTGGCCAGACCTTCCATGTCATTGCGCCAGTCGATCTGAAGTTCGCAGGCAACCGAGAACCAGTTGACCAGTTGTGCACCCGCGGCAGTCATGCGCGCCCACGCGGCTTGCTGGACCGTTTCATTGAAAGTGCCGGAAGAATCGGTCACCACGAACACCTCAAAACCTTCGGCCAGAGCGCAGAGGGTCGGGAATGCCACGCACACATCGGTCACCACACCCGCGATGATCAACTGCTTGCGACCGGTCGCCTTGACGGCCTTGACGAAATCTTCGTTGTCCCAGGCATTGATCTGGCCAGGACGTGGAATGTAAGGGGCGTCCGGGAACATTTCCTTGAGTTCCGGCACCAGCGGACCGTTGGGGCCTTGCTCGAAGCTGGTGGTGAGGATGGTCGGCAGGTTGAAGAACTTGGCCACATCGCCCAGAGCCAGGACATTGTTCTTGAATTCGTTGGGCGAAAAGTCCTGGACCAGAGAAATCAGGCCAGTCTGGTGATCGACCAGCAGAACCGCTGCGTCATCTTTGTTCAAGCGTTTGTACGGGGTGCTCATGGTTGACTCCTCGGTTTTTTATCGTTGCATGCAAGGGTGGAACAATCAGAACGCAAAGCACGAACAGCCAAACGCGCCCCAGAAACCCTGGAAGTCGCTGACCGGCACGCTGGAAAGACGCGCGCGTTCGTGGCTATGGGAATGCACGGCACAAGGGCCGCTGCACTGGTGAACCTGGGCCAGTACCGGTGAAGCCGGTCGCCAGTGCCCTGCGACTTTTGCGACCGGCGACCAGTCCGGCAGCACAGGCAGGCTCACAGGTGCCAGTTTTTCGAAATCACCGGAGCCGAAGACAACCTTGCCATCGACGACCGTCAGCACCGACTCGATCCACTTGATGGACTCTTCCTCGACACTGAAGTAGTCCGCCGACAAGGCGACCAGATCCGCGAGTTGACCGACCTTGATCTGCCCCTTCTTGCCTTGTTCGGACGAGAACCAGGCGCTGCCGTGGGTGAAGAGTTCAAGCGCGGTTTCACGAGACAGGCCTTCGGGATACAGCTCAAGCCCGCCGACCGTGCGCCCGCTGACCATCCAGTACAGCGATGTCCAGGGGTTGTAGCTGGAAACCCGTGTAGCGTCGGTGCCGGCCCCGACCGGCACGCCTTCGGAGAGCATGCGCTTGATCGGCGGGGTCATTTCGGCAGCCTTGGCACCGTAGCGGTCGACGAAGTATTCGCCCTGGAACGCCATGCGGTCCTGAATCGCAATGCCACCGCCCAGTGCCCTGACCCGCTCGATATTCCTTGGGGTAATGGTTTCACAGTGATCGAAGAACCACGGCAGGCCATTGAACGGGATATCGCGGTTGACCTTCTCGAAGACATCCAGCATCCGGCTGATGGATTCGTCATAGGTCGCATGTAACCGGAACGGCCAGCGATGCTCGACCAGATGCCGTACCACAGGCTCAAGGTCCTGCTCCATGCCAGGCGGCAGATCCGGGCGAGGTTCAAGGAAATCCTCGAAGTCGGCTGCCGAGAACGTGAGCATCTCCCCTGCCCCGTTATGCCGCAGGAAATCGTCACCCTGATGCAGAGTGACCGAGCTGGTCCAGTTCTTGAAGTCGGCCAGTTCTTCCTTGGGCTTCTGGGTGAACAGGTTGTAGGAAATACGCACCGTAAGCTGCTTTTCGCGGGCCAGTTGCTCGATCACCGCGTAATCATCGGGATAGTTCTGGAAGCCGCCACCTGCATCGATGGCACTGGTGACGCCTAGCCGGTTGAGTTCGCGCATGAACTGTCGGGTCGAGTTGACCTGATACTCCAGCGGCAGTTTCGGCCCCTTGGCCAGGGTCGAATACAGGATCATCGCATTGGGTTTGGCCACCAGCATGCCGGTGGGATTGCCCTGGGAATCCCGAACGATCTCGCCTCCGGGCGGATTGGGGGTATCGCGGGTGTAGCCTGCCACGCGCAAGGCGGCGCGGTTGAGCAAGGCGCGATCATAGAGGTGCAGCACAAATACCGGGGTATCGGGTGCCGCCTGATTGAGTTCTTCAAGAGTCGGCATACGCTTTTCGGCAAACTGGAACTCATTCCAGCCACCCACTACCCGCACCCACTGCGGGGTCGGCGTGCGGTCGGCCTGTTCCTTGAGCATGCGCAAGGCATCGGCCAGGGACGGAACGCCTTCCCAGCGCAGCTCCAGGTTGTAATTGAGACCACCGCGGATCAGATGCAGGTGTGAGTCGTTCAGACCGGGAATCACCGTGCGCTGTTTCAGGTCGATGACCTGAGTGGCGCTGCCGCGCAACGCCATCACTTCAGCATCCGTTCCCACTGCGACAAACCGCCCGCCACTGATCGCTACGGCACTGGCCTTTGGCTTTTCACGATCGACCGTGTGAAATTGACCATTGAAGAGAATCAGTTCGACATTCATCGCAGCACCTTTGGCAAAAGTTTGGGAAGCACCGGCATAACCGGAGAATGGCAAGGCAGGCAGGATCGCCGCAGCGGCGCTCAGCAATGAGCCTTTGGCAATGAAGCGCCTGCGCTGCAAATCGGTTTTGTCATCACTCATGGGTTCACTTTCCTTGTGGAGCCTTCAGCCAGGATGCAAAAAGGCGTGTGGCCGCAGGCATCAATAGATAAACCACCAACAGAACGATGGTTACCGTCACCAGCGCATTGCTGACGAGATAGCCCGACAGCCATGGACTGAGGGCAAAGACCGGCTTCCACAGCAGAGGAATCAACAGACTCAGCGGCAGGATGACCAGAAAGGTCACGCACGCCTGCTTCCAGCGAGGTGGAGGTCCAGCCTCATCCGCCACCGGGTTGAACCAGAACTCGTTGTGCGGATTGACCTGCGTCTGGTCGCCATCGGCAAGCATAGGCGCAGCCTCCTGGACCAGTTGCTTGCGCTCATCGGATTCCAGCCAGCTCTGCATGGCTTCGGTGGAATGGAAACGCAGGACACAGGTAAACAGATGCAAACCGCCGGACTTGCTGCGGATTACATCCACGCCCAAATGTCCGGGATACCCCCCGGCAATGGTGACGATGCGGCGCAGCCAGGCCTCATAAGCAGGCTCTTGTCCGGCCTTGATCCGGTGCTTGATGACCAGGGTGACGACTTCATTGAAGACTGTGCTGTTCAGAACACGTGCTTGTGTGTCGAGACGAATGGGATCGGACATGGCCGGCAGCTCCGTAAACACCGAATGAAAATCTCCAGGCCAGACGATGCGCTTGACCGAGGGAGATAGTGCCGTTGATTACAGGCCAGAAATTGAATGTATGTGCTGTCTTGCACCTCAGGCATTCACATCCAGCGGCGCTGACATGTAGTGAGCAATACGCGAACGCAGCCAGCGCTCGGCCGGATCGTTGTCATGGACACCGCTCCAGACCATCGACAATTCGGCGGGCACTATGGGGAATGGCGGATCTTCGGCGCGCAATGCACTGCCTTCCACCAGCGCACAGGCCGCGTAATCCGGGACAGTGGCAATCAATTCGGTGCCGGCCAGCAAGGCGCGCAAGCCATTGAACTGGGGAACGGCCAATACCACCTTGCGGGCACGTCCTACGCGGGCCAGGTCAAGATCGATATTGCCACTCAGGTCACCGGAAAACGACACCATCGCATGCTGCCGTTCACAGTATTCATCCAGGCTCAAGGCACCCGGACGGGCATCGCCACGAATCACCTTGCAACCGATTTCGCGCAATTTCCTGCGCTTGGCGTTGGCAGGCAGATCCACCGTGTAGCTGACACCCACCGAAATTTCCCCTGAGGCCAGCAAGGCAGGCAGCAGCAGGTAATTGGCCCGGCGAATGACCACAATGATGCCGGGGGCCTCTTCGCGAAGCTGCTTGAGTAACGGTGGTAACAGGCCGAACTCGGCATCATCGGACAGCCCGATGCGAAAGACATCGGTGCTGGTGGCAGGATCGAATTCCTTGGCCCGGCTGACCGCACCGGAAATGGTATCCAGTGCAGGCCGGATTTCCTTGAGGATATCCAGGGCTCTGGCCGTAGGCTCCATGGCCCGGCCATTGCGCAGCAACAATTGATCATCGAACAGATCGCGCAAACGCCCCAGCGCGGCACTGACCGCCGGCTGACCGATAAACAGCTTCTCGGCAACCCGGGTGAGGTTGCGCTCAAACATCAAGGCTTCAAAAATCACCAACAGATTCAGATCGACGCGGCGCAGGTCATTGCGATTCATGTGAAGTTTCCAGAGGCTGCCAGATGCAGACTCCACAGTAGGCATGAGCGGCCCTTACAAGCCTTGTACGTCTGTGCCTTTATCGGAAAGAAATCGCTCTGTTTCAGGTGTTACCGCGTTTTTATTGACCTGCTGCAAGGTCATGCCCGCCAGGTCGGTCTATGGTGTGGAGTCTCCAGATGCTGTAAGCGAGTCATTCACCCTATGCCCTCCATCTCATCCCCAACCCTGTCCACAGGTTCCGAGCGGCTGCATGCAGGCTTTGTCATTGCCTGGCTGTTCTGTGTCCTGTTCTACTTCATTCAGTATTCGCTGCGCTCTGCGCCCGGCGTGATGATGCCGGAGCTGACTCAGGCATTCGGCCAGGATGTGGTGGCAATCGGTGCCCTGATCGGACTCTATTACTACACCTACTCGGTCTTCTCGATCATTGCGGGCGCTGCGCTGGATCGGCTCGGTGCCAAGTATGTGATTCCGCTGGGCATCCTGATGGTTGCCCTGGGTGCTGCTCTGTTCGGCCTGGGCGAATTACAGGCCGCGCAGATCGGACGCCTGCTGCAAGGTGCCGGCTCGGCCTGTTCCTTTATCGGGGCGGTCTATCTGGCCACGCATGGTTTTCCGTCGCGCTATCTGGCAACCGCCGTGGGGTTTACCCAATGCTTCGGCATGCTGGGCGGTTTTGCCGGGCAATTCGGAGTCGGGCCACTGATTCACGGCACTATCCTTTGGGAGCAGTTCTGGTTCATTTCGGCAGCCTGCCTGGCTGTGGTTGCGTTTCTGGTGCTGATCGCGACGCCCAAAGGCCATGATCCAAGGCCGCTCAACAGCAGTGGTTCGGCAGGTTCGCTGCTCACGCCCTACAGACAGGTGCTGAGCAACCCTCAGTCCTATCTCTGTGGTTTCAGCGCCGGCCTGCTGTTTCTGCCGACCACCATCGGCGACATGATCTGGGGTGTTCCATTCCTGCGCGAAGGCTTGTCCATCGGCTATGCCGAAGCGGTGAATCGCAGCAGTATGGTGCCGCTGGGCTGGGTGATCGGCTGTCCGTTGCTGGGCTATGTTTCGGACCGTCTGGGGCGGCGCAAGCCGGTCATGATCGGCGGAGCCTTGCTGATGCTGGTGTCGTGTAGCGCGATTCTGTATCTGCCCGCCGGCATCGCCCCGCCTTACCTGTTCGGCCTGCTGCTGGGTATTGGTTCGGGAGCTGCGATGATTCCCTACACCATCATCAAGGAGGTCAACCCGGACAACGTGAAAGGCAGCGCAACCGGCGCAATCAACTTCCTGGTGTTTACCTTCAGCGCCTTGCTGACACCGGTATTCGGCCACCTGCTGAGCCGAATCGCCGCAGGGGGCGACATGAGCCTTAAGGTCTTCCAGCAGGCAGGCGACTACCTGCTGGCCGGCATCGTGCTTGCCATCGTACTGGCAGTTTTCCTCAGAGAAACCGGCCCTCGGGGCAAATGACATCCTCAAGCATGCGGAGGACCTTCAGGCTTGCTCGGCGCTGCGTATTGCGGCTTGAGCTTGCCGGAATCGTCCAGCAACCAGGCATCGAGCACTTCCCTGACCACAGGCCCGGCCACCCGGCCGCCCGCCTCGCCGTTCTCGATCATGACGGAAACGACGATTTTCGGATGCTCGGCCGGGGCAAAGCCGACGAACAATGCGTTGTCCCGGTTGCGCTCCAGCGTCTTGAGCCGGTCGTAACGCTCGCCCTGCTTGATCGCCACCACCTGCGCGGTGCCGCTCTTGCCAGCGATGTGATACTGCACGCCCTTGGCCGCGTCACGGGCAATACCACGCGGGTCATGCATAACCATTTGCATGCCTTGATTGACCTGATTCCACTCATTTGGATCATGCAGCACAATATTGGGCATCGGATGTTCATCCACCGGCGCCACATCACCCACCTCGACCGCCAGGTGCGGACGATGCCAGACACCCTTGCTGGCAATCAGTGACGTCGCCTGAGCCAGTTGCAGCGGCGTGACCTGCATATAGCCCTGGCCAATGCCCAGAATCACCGTCTCGCCGGGGAACCAGGCCTGACGCCGCGTCGCCCGCTTCCACTCCCGCGAAGGCATCAGGCCTGCAGACTCTTCGAACATATCCAGCGAGACTTTCTGGCCCAGGCCGAACATGGCCATGTAGTCATGCAGGCGGTCGATGCCCAGCTTGTGGGCCAGGGTGTAGAAATAGGTATCGTTGGAACGCATGATCGCGGTGTCCATGTCCACCCAGCCATCGCCGCTATGGTTCCAGTTGCGGTACTTGTGGTCGAAATCCGGCAACTGGAAATACCCCGGATCGAATACCCGGGTCGAGGCATTGACCACACCCGTATCGAGCCCGGCAATTGCCACTTCGGGCTTGACCGTCGAACCGGGCGCATACAGGCCGCGCAATACCCGGTTGAACAATGGCCGGTCGATGGAATCGCGCAGCGCTGCATATTGCTTGAAGCTGATACCGGTCACGAACAGGTTGGGGTCGAAGCTGGGTTTACTGACCATCGCCAGCACTTCACCCGTGGCCGGATCCAGCGCCACCACCGAACCACGGCGATCACCCAGAGCCTTCTCGGCTGCTTCCTGTAAATGCACATCCAGACTCAGGGTGATGTTCTTGCCCGGAGTCGGATCGGTGTGTTTGAGCACCCGCAATACGCGGCCCTGGGCATTGGTCTCGACTTCCTCATAGCCCACATGCCCATGCAATTCGGACTCGTAGAAGCGCTCGATGCCGGTCTTGCCTATGGACTGGGTGCCACGGTAATCGGTGTCCAGTTGCTTGGATTCTTTCTCGTTGATCCGCCCGACATAGCCGATGGAATGGGCAAAATGTGCGCCCAGGGGATAGTGGCGGATGAACTGCGGCGCGACATCGACGCCCGGCAAACGGAACTGGTTGACCGCCAGCAAGGCGATCTGCTCTTCGGTCAATTCGTAGAGCAAGGTGGCGGGTTCAAACGGGTGACGGACCTGCTTGAGCTCTTTCTCGAAAAGGATACGGTCCTCGTCGGGCAGCGACAGGATGCTCATCAACTCGTCGATGACCTTGTGCCAGTCGTTGGCGCGCTCGCGGGTCAGGGTCAGATTGAAGCTGGGCCGGTTATCGGCCAGCACTACACCATTGCGGTCATAGATCAAACCGCGCTCGGGCGGAATCGGCAGTACATGCACCCGATTGTTTTCGGAGATAGTGGAGTGATAGTCGAACTCGACGACCTGCAGAAAGTACATGCGAGCGATCAGGCAACCGCTCAAGGCAACGACCAGCAACGCACAGGCCACTACACGCAAATTGACCAGACTGCTCTCTTTTTCATGATCCTTCAGAGGAATGGGATTGGGCATTTCTACAGCTTCTCGGTAATGACAAACGACGCGGGCGATATATGTAAGTAAATATTTCGGCGCGCACGATACCAAGAAGTTGAGGGTTGCAGGGGATTGTCTGCCGAGAGGAAGCAGGACGCCCCATGAAAAAACTACTCCAGCAACGGTTCACCGGACACTTCACGGGCCTGCATGATGCGAGGCATGTTGCCTTCTATCCAGCGGGCCATGGTCTCGACCTGCAGGGCTATTTCTTCCCCCATGGGAGTAAGGCGATATTCGACATGAGGCGGCACCACCGGCAGTGACTTGCGATCGACAAAGCCATCGTATTCCAGATTCTGCAGGGTCTGAGCGAGCATTTTTTCGCTGACGCCTCCGATCTTGCGGCGGATCTCGCTGAAGCGATGCGTGCCATCGCGCAGCACCACCAGAACCAGTACCCCCCAGCGGCTGCACACATGGCTGAGCACACTGCGTGATGGACACTCGGCGGCCATGAGTTCCCCCTGACGCCCTGCGGCAGTGCTCGATATTTCGGAGTTTGATCCGGGCCCACTCAAGAGATGGCTCATATACCTACCTTTTTGTTAGTACTTACGAAAGGTTAGCTTGAAGATTATGCTGGCCTTTCACTTCAATTCAATTCAATGAGCATAAAGGTCCCACTCATGATCGTCGTCACAGGTGCTACCGGCCAGCTTGGCCGCCTCGTCATTGAACAACTGCTCAAGCGCGTTCCGTCTTCACAAATCGTCGCAGCCGTGCGCAGCCCGGAAAAAGCGGCCGACCTCGCCGCGCTGGGCGTGCAGATCCGCCATGCGGACTACTCGCAGCCTTCTACCCTCGACGGTGCGCTGACTGGCGCACAGAAGGTGCTGCTGATTTCGTCCAGCGAAGTGGGCCAACGCCTGCCCCAGCACCAGGCCGTGATCGACGCCGCCAAACGTGCCGATGTCAAATTGCTAGCCTACACCAGCGTTCTTCATGCCGATACGTCTGTATTGGGTCTGGCACAAGAACACATCGAAACCGAAAGCGCATTGCGCGACAGCGGTGTACCCAGCGTTATTCTGCGCAACGGCTGGTACCACGAAAACTACACCGCAGGCATCCCTGCCGCCCTGGGCCTCGGTTCGGTCTATGGCTGCGCGGGCGATGGCCGCATCAGTTCGGCAGCCCGCCAGGACTATGCAGAAGCGGCCGCAGTGGTCCTGACTTCAAGCGAGAACCAGGCAGGTCGCATCTACGAACTGGCGGGCGATGAGTCCTACACCCTGACCGACTTCGCCGCGCAGGTATCGCAGCAGAGCGGGAAAAGCCTGCCTTACGTAAACCTCCCGCAGGCCGATTATCAAGGTGCACTGGAAAAAGCCGGTTTGCCACAGCCGATTGCCCATCTGCTGGCCGACTCCGACAGCGGCGCATCCAGAGGCGCGCTTTACGATGACAGCCACCAGCTCAGTACTCTGATAGGCCGCGCCACCACACCGGTGTCGGTGAGCATTGCCGCTGCACTGGCTGGATAATCAAGGACATCATATCCAATCGAATGTTTTGCAGTGACCAGGGTCCCAGTCTATGCAACCGGCATAAAGCCATTGATCAATAGACTGGGAGTCTGACATGAACAGCAAATCGTTGATCGCCTGCATGACCCTGCTGGGCTGCTTTTCCTTGACCACCCTGCCTGTACAGGCGGAGCAGAAAGTCGAAGAGTCCGCAGACAACATGCATGAGCTGGAGCTGGGCTCACGGGCACCGCAGAAATTCCAGCGTACCGAAGCCGCCATCACCGACTGGAAAAGCAAAGGCCTTGCCGAACCCGCCAAAGAGAGCCAGTGGGTGCGGATCAATGACAAATATGTCCGCGTGCAGATCACCAATGGGCAGATCGTCGATATCGTTCCTGTCTCGAAGAAGTAACCTGTCGAATGATTTGCAATGTGAAAGCTCCCGGTGCATAAAACCACCATTCAACGGATCGGGATCCCGACATGAACAGCAAATCATCGATCGCCTGCATGGCACTGCTGGGCTGCTTCGCCATCACTACCCTGCCCGCCCAGGCGGCACAACAGGTAGAAGCACCCAGCACCACCTACCAGGAACTGGATGTCGGCTCACTGGTGCCACAACGATTCCAGAGTTCCAAGGCCGCCATGAGCGACTGGAAAGACAAGGGCCTCAAGTCGCCAGGCACCAATAGCCAGTGGGTACGCATCCAGGATAAATACGTACATGTGCAGATCAGCACCGGCAAGATTCTGGAGATTGTCGAAGCACCGAGATGAAACGGTCAGAACAAAGGCCCTCAGGCTTGAGGGCCTTTGACCGGGAAGGATATGAAGGCTTGACCTGGTAGCTCCGCCCTCTGCCCTCTCTGAGCAGCCAAAAATATTGCTTTTTCCCGCGCTTGGCCTCCAAATGTGTGTCATCAGCGTTACATCTTCATCGACTACCCATTTGCCGAGTCTCGCTCCATGTCCAGATCTCTTGCCATCGTTCTTGCCGCCTGTGTATTTTCCAGCGCCGTTCAGGCCGCCTGCCCTGCGGGTACTCCGGTCGATACGGCACGCTGGATCTACACCAATCACCATGATTTCTATATCAGTGGCAAAGGTGGACCGGAGTATCTGTCCAAGAACCTGCTGGCCTTGCTGAAGAAGGACTGGAGTTGCCAGCAGCCTGGCGATCAGTGTGCGATCAGCGCCGATCCTTGGACCGGAACCCAGGATAACGAGGTGATCCAGGCGACCGAGTGGAAGCTGGTGTCCAGCTCCGATAAACAGGCAGTGGTCGAGATGGTTTATCCGCTGGGCGCGAGCACCCAGAGCACTCGTCTGCTGCTGGCCAGGAATCCGGGGGGCCAATGCTGGGTGCTGGACAACCTCCAGGGACCGGACGACGTGTCGCTGGTACAGACCCTGCAGGATTTCCCCTACGAGGGAGACTGAGTCGGACTGCGACTTGAAATAACGGCCCGCTATCGGTATCAAAGACATTTGCCCCCAAAGAGCGAGAACCATGAACACCTTTGAGCAATCGATTATTGAAGCCGCGCAGGACGCCACGCCCAATAACACCGATGCCGAGCGCGCCGCAGCCAAGGCAGGCGCCATTGAAGCCGTCGCGCAGATCATGTCTACCACCAGCGGCCTGGAGCGCACCCGTGCACTGGCTCAATTGCTGGATTCGTATTCGGAATCCGACGAGCCGTAAGTTTTCGGAAAATAAACTCAAGCACAGTGCCATCATTGCCGATATAAAGATCACAATCCAAAGGACAGGGCTCAATCAAACCATTGGCACGCAACTGCCGGAGTAAACGCTGGTGCAAATCGAACCACTGAAAGACATTCAGGAGTATTTGCAAAGGACAGCGAACGATCTGGAGCAGGTGTCAAGGAACCTGGCAGGCCATGTCATGTACCTGCAGCACACCTTCCGCCCGACCGAAATGCAGGAAGTCAGCGCCAAGATCGAAGGCTTGCAGGCTTCGGTCCAGGATTTGCGTGGCGTCGTCAGGCTGATCGATCAGACCGCTCCCTGACCTGAGACAAAGGTCGGGCAACCTCCTCCAGCGATTTGCGCTCGGCTGCCGCGCCCCAGATGGCCTGTACCAGAGCGGCGATCATCATCAGGCCAGCCCCGATCAGATAACCGATCAGCACATTGTCGCGGTTCCGGGTTTCGATCAACTGGCCGAACAGTGTCGGGCCGATAATGCCTCCCAGGCCTGTGCCAAAGGCATAGAACACCGCAATGGCCAGGGCACGAATTTCCAGCGGGAAGGTTTCCGACACCGTCAGATAGGCAGAGCTGGCAGCGGCCGAAGCAAAAAAGAAGATCACCATCCAGGCAATGGCCTGCTGCCTGACATCCAGCAGCCCCTGTGCGAACAGATAGCCACTGATGGTCAGCAACACACCGGCAATCGCGTAGGTGAAGCTGATCATGATCCGCCGCCCGATGACATCGAACAGTCGTCCCAGCAGCAGTGGCCCGCAGAAATTACCCAGCGCCAGGGGCAACACATACCAACCCACCTGTGCTGACGGGACGCCATAGAACTCGGTAAGCACCAGAGCGTAGGTAAAGAAAATCGCGTTGTAGAAAAAGGCCTGGGCCGTCAACAGGGTCATCCCGACCAGTGAGCGCTGACGGAAAGTCACCAGCAGGGTCCGGGCAATCTCCCCCAGCGGCGTGTGATCGCGGGCCTGCAGACGCAGCGGTGGGCCTTGCGGCTCGGACAACACATGCCCCTGACGACGCATATCGGCTTCGATCTGCTCGACGATGTGTCTGGCCTCCTCCGGCCGGTCATGAATCAGCAGCCAGCGCGGGCTTTCCGGCAACCAGAGGCGCATCAGCAGGATCAACAGCCCGAGAACGGCACCGATGCCGAAACACAGCCGCCAGCCCAGTTCACCGCCCAGCCACTGCGGGTCCAGCAACAGAATCGAACCACCCGCCCCCAGGGCTGCGCCCAGCCAGAACGTCCCGTTGATACTCAGGTCTACCCAGCCCCGGTAGCGCGCGGGAGTGAACTCCTGAATGGTCGAATTGATGGCAGTGTATTCACCGCCAATGCCCATGCCGGTCAAAAAGCGAAACAGCAGGAAGCTCCACAGGTTGAATGAAAACGCCGTGGCGGCTGTGGCCCCCACATACAGCAGCAGCGTGATGAAAAACAGCTTGCGACGCCCGAGACGATCGGTCAGCCAGCCGAAGAACAACGCCCCCAGCACCGCACCAGCGATATACACCGCACCTGCCAGGCCGATATCGCTGTTGGAGAGGTTGAGAACCGGGCTGTCTTTCAGAGCGCCCGCCACGGAGCCGGCCAGGGTCACTTCCAGACCGTCAAGCAGCCAGGTGATCCCCAGAGCCATGACCAGCAGAGTATGAAAACGGCCCCACGGCAGCCGATCCAGTCGCGCAGGCAGATCCGTTTCGAAGACACGCCCTTGCTGGAATGGCTCAGTGCTCTTCATGACCGGCTTCACTCAAGAAATTCAGGAGTCGGAAGGAGCGCATCAGGCTGGTTCGGAACCGGCCCGATGCAGCATTAACGTCAACTAAGCGGGTTATCAGGCTTTTACCCACTCCACATTGGTAATACCAAAATGTTCAGCATGTGGTTTCGTTACACGGGGTACTTTCTCCAGTCGGTATTTGGGAATACGAGCCAGACCGGCGTCAACACTTGCGTAGTGCCAGGCCTCGGCGTTGTCCATATTATCGGCACGAATATAAAAACTTTTGAACGTTCCGTTTAATAAGTAATCGATGCGGTAGTGCTTGGGCAGTGCCATTATTAGGCTATACCTCTTGTGTTGTGACTATGGACTAGAGATGACACAACACCGCGCCAAAAAATTCATTCTTTTTTAATAACAGGCGACCAGTGAGCCAATATCGTCTGACATCAGGACAATATTCAGCGAACTCCCAAACGTTTGCCAAGACGACTCAAGTTAGCCCGGTCCACCGATAATTCCCTCGCCACCTCGGCCCATTTGCCTTGATGCCGCTCCAGAGCGTCGACAATCAATGCGCGCTGATAAGCGTCCACAGCCTCCTTGAGGCCCTGCCCTGCGGCAATCGCCAGACCAGCGTTCGGCACATTAAGCATCGGTGTGGCTGGCACTTGATCATCGAGCCCCAGGGCATGGGCTTCGATGGTCAGGATACGCGGCCTGTCCGGGTGGGAGGACAAGGCCTTGAGAACCGCACGGCTGATCAAGTGTTCCAGTTCACGCACATTGCCGGGCCATGTATGGGCAAGCAGCAGCTTCTGGGCCTCGGCGTTGAGTCGCAGACTGCGCAAGCCCATGCGCATGCGGTTTTCTTCCAGAAAGAAACCGGCCAGCAGCAACACATCGCGCCCCCGCTCGCGCAGAGGCGGCACATGCAGGGGATAGACGCTCAGCCGATGATAGAGATCGGCGCGAAAACGCCCTGATCGGACTTCCTCGGCCAGATCCCGGTTGGTGGCTGCGATGATGCGCACATCCACATGATGCTCGTGATCCGAGCCCACCCGCTGCAACTGGCCGCTCTGCAGTACGCGCAGCAATTTTGACTGCACAGGCAGCGGCAACTCGCCGACCTCATCCAGAAAAAGCGTGCCTCCGTCAGCCAGCTCGAACTTGCCGCTACGGCCATTGACCGCGCCGGAGAACGCACCCTTGACGTGCCCGAACAGCTCGCTCTCCACCAGGGTTTCAGGCAAGGCCGCACAGTTGAGGCTGATCAAGGGCTTGTGCGCCCTGGAGGAATGCAGGTGGATCGACTCGGCAACCAGCTCCTTGCCGACCCCGGTTTCGCCGGTGACCAGCACCGTCAGCGGGCTGTTGCCGACCAGCTGGATTTCCTGCTGCATACGCTTGTGCACGGCACTCTGGCCGATCAGCTCACGGGGGGCGCGTCCGCCTGCTGCCCGCTTGTAGACCTCGGCCAGTTGTCGCTGCTCTTCATAGCTGCGGCCCAACTGGCTGATCCGGTCACTGGCCATGACCGTTGCGGCAGCAAGGCTGGCAAAGGCCTGCAGGTTCTCCAGGTCGACACTGCCGAAACTGGAAGGATCCAGCGAATCCAGCGTGATAAGCCCCCAGGGCTTGTCCTGAAAATACAGCGCGCATCCCAGGCAGTCATGGACCTCCAGTTGGCCATGCCCTTCCACCAGACCGTCATAAGGGTCAGGCAGGTCGCAATCCATGGAGAAACGCACCGGCCCCTGGCTTTCCAGCAGAATCCTGAGCCGGGGATGCTCCTGTACCCGGAACCGGCGTCCCAGCGTGTCAGGGCTCAAGCCATCGACCGCCAGCGGGATCAATACATCGTCCTCAAGCCTGAGCAAGGCCACGGCATCGCAAGGCAGCCATTGCCGCAAGGCATGCAGCAGGCGTCGGTAACGCTCTTCTTGAGGCAGCTCGCGGGTGAGGTCGGCCACCAGAGGCACCAGTGCCGACAGCAAGAGATTGGGCATTACGATTCCTGGATCATCACCGAAAACGAGTCATTATGACTTCATACAGCGACAATGCGACATTTATATTCCTTAACGGGACGCTCCGTTCATTTACAACTAACGTCTCGTGCAACGTACAACTGTTAATCAAATGAAGCAGATCGATGGATTTGCAAAGCCTGTTTTACCCGCGAACTCTCTGACACCGGCACGATGACGATAAAGGCCCGGACACTTTAATTTTGTTGAAGTGGTATCCGTTCACTTTCGTTCCATAGTGTTCACAAACATGAACAAAATATTCTCAATGCCCCCGTCCTTGAAGGACGAAACCTTGCTAGTTCCGATTTTAGTTATGGATCTTGAACGGCGTTTCATTAAATCAGGAGTTGCTTTGCCACTTTCGCTGTTTTCCTGTTTCTGGAACGAGTGACTCCACGAAACAAATCCTGATCGTCGGCTACAGCCGCCAGCACCATTGGCTGTGCCCGACGCAACGGCAGTCTGGCGGTGATTTCTTGCTCACCAAAAAAATACTTGCACATAAAGTATTACGGTATACCATCAGACAAAACGCGCTTCCCCCCACCACACGGCTAAGCTACATCACCACACAGCCTTGCGGCATACCAGAAAATATCGGCTCCAGCCTGCTGGGGCACCACGATTGAACCGAGGTGAGTGTCATGAAATTTTCGTTGTTCGTGCACATGGAACGCTGGGATGAGCAAGTCAGCCATCGTCAGTTGTTCGAGGACCTGACCGAACTGACGCTGCTGGCCGAAAAAGGCGGATTCAGTACCGTCTGGATCGGCGAACACCATGCAATGGAATACACCATTTCTCCAAGCCCCATGCCGCTGCTGGCCTATCTCGCCGCCAGAACCAGCACTATCCATCTGGGTGCAGGCACTATCATTGCTCCGTTCTGGCACCCGTTGCGGGTCGCTGGCGAATGCGCGCTGCTGGATGTCATCAGCAATGGGCGCATGGAAGTGGGCCTGGCTCGCGGTGCCTATCAGGTCGAGTTCGATCGCATGGCCGGTGGCATGCCCGCATCGGAAGGTGGCAAGGCTTTGCGCGAGATGGTTCCGGTGGTCAAGGCCCTGTGGCAAGGCGACTATGCACACGACGGCGATATCTGGAAATTCCCTACCTCCACCAGTGTGCCGAAACCGGTCAAGACGCCGCCGATGTGGATCGCTGCCCGCGACCCGGACTCTCACAACTTTGCGGTGCAGAACGGCTGCAACGTCATGGTCACGCCGCTGATGAAAGGCGACGAAGAAGTCCTGGACCTGAAGAACAAGTTCCAGGCCGCACTGGATAACAACCCAAGCGTCCCTCGCCCGCAACTGATGGTCCTGCGTCACACCCACGTCCATACCGCAGACGATCCCGAAGGCTGGAAAGTCGGCGCAACCGCGATCTCGAAGTTCTATCGCACCTTCGATGCCTGGTTCGGCAACAAACAGACACCGGTCAATGGCTTCCTGGCACCAAGCCCGGAAGAGAAATTCAAGGAGCGCCCGGAGTTCGAGCTGGAAAACATCCGCAAGAACACCATGATCGGCACTCCGGAAGAAATCATCCCGCGCATCCGCTACTACCAGGAGCTCGGGGTCGACGAGTTCAGCTTCTGGTGTGACAACAGCCTGTCACACGCCGAGAAGAAGAAATCGCTGGAACTGTTCATCAAGCACGTAGTGCCAGCGTTTCGTTGAAGCCGTCCGCAGGAGCGCGCTTGCCCTGGGCGCTCCTACCATGACACATCAGTTTCGTCTTGTTTGATAAGAGCGGATTTATCTGCGAAATGCTTTGCGAATGAATCCGCTCCTGCCTCAACTTCGTTCAATGGTTATAGGCACGTTCATTGTGCTCGGCCAGATCCAACCCCATCTCTTCCACCGACTCATGGGCACGCAGGCCGATCAGGGCATTGACGAGCTTGAGAATTCCCCAACTGACCACGAAGCAATAAACCGTGGTGAACAGCACACCCTTGATCTGTGCGATGACCTGCGCGCCCATGCTCACATCCGGCATCAGGCCACCCATCGACGGCACACAGAACACACCGGTCAACACCGCGCCGATCATGCCGCCCACACCGTGCAGGCCGAATACGTCCAGGCTGTCGTCATAGCCCAGGCGCTTCTTCAGAACGGTCACACTCAGGTAGCAGAACACGCCACACAGCAAGCCGATTGCCAGGGCTCCGCCGACACCGACATAGGCGCAAGCCGGAGTAATGCCCACCAGACCGGCCAATGCGCCACTGGCCAGGCCCAGTGCGCTGGGCTTGCCGACCTTGAACCACTCGGTAAACATCCAGCCCAGAATACCGGCGCACGCGCCTACCTGAGTGTTGAGCATGACAATGCCCGAGGTGCCGCTCAGGCCGCCGCCTGAACCGATGTTGAAACCGAACCAGCCGACCCACAGCATCGCCGCACCGACCATGGTCAGGCTCAGGTTGTGCGCAGGCATCGGCGTATTCTGATAGCCCTTGCGCTTGCCCAGTACGAGACAGGCCGCCAGTGCCGCAACGCCGGCATTGATGTGCACGGCCGTGCCACCCGCGAAATCCAGCACGCCCCAGTTATGCATCAAGGCCCCTGCTCCGCCCCAGACCATGTGCGCCACCGGCGCGTAGACCAGAGTGAACCAGATCGCCATGAACAGCAGCGCTGCCGAGAATTTCATGCGCTCGGCAAAAGCACCTGCGATCAGGGCTGGGGTAATGATTGCGAAAGTCATCTGAAAGGTCACGAATACGCCTTCGGGAATCTCGCCCACCAGACTGTCCGGTGTCATGCCCGCCAGAAAGACCCGGCTCAGACCGCCGACAAAACTGTTGAAGGTAACCTCGCCTTCAACCATGTTGCTGGTGTCGACCACCATGCTGTAGCCATAGATGATCCACAACACCCCCACCAGCCCCGCAATACCGAAACACTGGGTAAACAGCGAAAGCATGTTCTTGGCCCGCACCAGACCGCCATAAAACAGCGCAAGACCGGGCAGACACATGAACAGCACCAGCACGGCGGCGGTGATCATCCAGGCGGTACTGCCGGTGTTCAGCGTGGGAGTGTCTGCCGCCTGCGCCAGAGGCACACAGGAGGCGAGCGTCAGTAAAGCCAGAAGAGATTTTTCGGGTAGACGATTAACCATGTTCAAAGCTCCTGCAAATGAAGGGAAAGTGCCGGGCAGAAAGCAGAATGGTTGGAGACTGCGGGCCTTTGCGGCCTCTGTTATAGATGCAGGAGCGCGCTTGCCCGCGACCAAGCCGTCGTGGGCAAGCGCACTCCTGCAGGCCAATCAGTACTGCTGACCCGGAATCCAGCTGGTTCCGGCCAATGGCACTCGCGCCATGGCGGCAGACTCCACCGTCAGCGCCACCAGATCCTCGGGATCGAGGTTATGCAGGTGCGACTTGCCGCAGGCGCGGGCCATGGTCTGGGCTTCCAGCACCAGGACACGCAAGTAGTTTGCCAGCCGACGCCCACCCTCGACCGGATCCAGACGTTTGGACAGTTCCGGGTCCTGGGTCGTGATACCTGCCGGGTCGCGACCGTTTTGCCAGTCATCATAGAAACCGGCGGCCGAACCGATCTTCTTCAGTTCCTCGTCCAGTCTCGGATGGTTATCGCCCAGGGCAATCAGCGCCGCCGTACCAATGGCAACCGCATCGGCACCCAGCGCCATGGCCTTGGCCACGTCGGCACCGTTACGGATGCCTCCGGACACGATCAGTTGCACCTTGCGATGCATGCCCATTTCCTGCAAAGCCTGAACGGCCTGCGGAATGGCAGGCAGAATCGGGATACCCACGTGTTCGATGAACACTTCCTGAGTCGCCGCCGTTCCGCCCTGCATGCCATCGAGCACAATCACATCGGCACCGGCCTTGACCGCCAGCTTGACGTCGTAATACGGGCGGCTCGCACCGATCTTCACGTAGATCGGTTTTTCCCAGTCGGTGATTTCACGGATCTCGGCAATCTTGATCGCCAGATCGTCCGGGCCGGTCCAGTCCGGGTGACGACAGGCCGAACGCTGATCGACACCGATGGGCAGCGTCCGCATACCCGCAACACGCTCGGTGACTTTCATGCCCAGCAGCATGCCGCCACCACCCGGTTTGGCGCCCTGCCCCAGGACGATCTCGATGGCATCGGCCTTGCGCAGATCATCCGGGTTCATGCCGTAACGCGATGGCAGGTATTGGTAAACCAGGTGCTGGGACTGACCGCGCTCTTCCGGGGTCATGCCGCCGTCGCCGGTGGTGGTGCTGGTGCCCGCGATGGTCGCACCACGACCCAGTGCTTCCTTGGCATTGGCCGATAAGGCACCAAAGCTCATGCCCGCGATGGTCACCGGAATCTTCAGGTGGATCGGCTTCTTGGCGAAGCGATTGCCGAGGATGACATCGGTGCCGCACTTCTCGCGATAACCTTCCAGCGGGTAGCGGGAAACACTGGCACCGAGCAGCAGCAGGTCATCGAAATGCGGGAGCTTGCGCTTGGTGCCGCCGCCGCGAATGTCATAGATACCGGTTTCAGCGGCACGCTGGATTTCCTGAATGGTCAGGCGGTCGAAAGTCGCGGATTCGCGCAGGACTGGAGTTGCTTTGTCACTCATGATGATGCTCCTGGATCAGTACGCGGAGGCGTTATCGACTTTGAAGTTGTAGAGCTGACGGGCCGAGCCGTAGCGTTTGAAATCGGCGGCCTTTTCATTGAAGCCGGCACGATTGAGCAGCTCTTGCAGCTCTTCCAGATGCTCCGGCCGCATCTCCTTCTCGATGCAGTCGGAACCCAGCGACTCCACGCTGCCTTTGACGAAAATCTTCGTTTCGTACAGCGAGTCGCCCAGGGCATCGCCCGCATCGCCACACACCACCAGCCGACCGGCCTGGCCCATGAAGCAGCTCATGTGGCCGATGCTGCCGCCGACCACGATGTCGATCCCTTTCATGGAAATGCCACAACGGGCACCGGCATCACCTTCGATGACCAGCAAGCCGCCATGAGCCGTCGCGCCCGCGGCTTGTGAGGCGCTGCCCTTGACCCGCACATAGCCCGACATCATGTTTTCGGCGCACCCGACGCCGACGTTGCCGTGCACGGTGATCGAGGCCTTCTGGTTCATCCCCGCGCAGTAGTAACCGGCGTGCCCCTGGATATCCACGGACACCGCTTCGTTGACGCCGACCGCCAGGTTGTGCGCGCCATTGGGATGGGTGACGACCCACTCGCGTTCTTCGAGTTGTCTGACTTGGTCGTGCAGCGCCTGATTGAGCTCACGCACGCTGGCAGTGGAAAGATCGATGGTTTTCATGTGCGTGCTCCTTAAGCCGACTCGCGTTCCCAGATGTACATGGTGGCGGGAACAGGTTCCCAGACTTTGGCCTTCTCGATTCCCGGCAGGCTCGACAGCGCCTGATACTCCGAAGCCATGGCGACGTAATCGTCGGTCTCGGCGAGGATCGCCGGCTTGCAGGCAATCGGGTCGCGAATCACGGCAAAACCGTTGCGGGTGCCGATGGCAAAGGTGAAGAAGCCATCCAGTGCTTCAAGCGAACTGTCCAGCGCGGTCTTCAGCGAATCGCCCTGTTGCAGGCGCCAGGCCAGGTAACCGGCAGCGACTTCAGTGTCGTTCTCGGTGTCGAAGTTGATCCCTTCACGGCGCAGCTCCTGGCGCAGACGAAAGTGGTTGGACAGCGAGCCGTTGTGCACCAGGCACAGGTCCGCGCCAGTGGAAAACGGGTGGCTGCCTTCCATGGTCACGGCACTTTCAGTGGCCATGCGCGTATGACCGATGATGTGGCTGCCTTTCATGTTGCCCAGACCAAAACGCTCGGAAATCTCTTTCGGCAAGCCCATGCCCTTGAGGATTTCGATGCTCTTGCCCGCGCTCATGATGCGCACGCTCGGAGCCAGCTCGCCCAGTGCCGCACGCACGACAGCTTCCTCAGCCTGGATCTTCAGCACCACGGCGCTCGCATTCTGGAACCAGTCCAGAGACGCACCGAGCCGGCCTTCCAGCGCCGCGATCAGCGCCTTGAAGTCGTACCCTTCGGTGGTGGCCTGCAAGGTCAGCTTGACCCAGCCATCGGTCACTTCATCTCCATAAATGGCAAACCCCGCGCTGTCCGGCCCGCGGTCGGTCATGGCTTCGAGCATCGGCTCGAAGAGTTTGCCAAGCCGGGATTCCAGCGCCGGATTTTTCAGATACAAACCAACAATTCCGCACATAAAGGCAGCCTCACGTTGTTCGGCAGTGGCAAGCGGCAAGCTCTAAGCGGCAAGCTGACTGCGTGGATGACAAATTCTGTATTCACTCCAAACTGCTTTTTCTTGCAGCTTGCAGCTAAAAACCTGCAGCTGAGTTCAAAAGAACTCCGTATACCGTTTCACTTCCCAGTCGCTGACATGGCGGCTGTATTCCACCCACTCCATGCGCTTGAGCCTGATGAATTCGCCGACGATTTCGTTACCCAGCACTTCGGCGAACAACGGGTCGGCTTCCAGGGCGTCGCAGGCTTCCTTGAGAGACTGCGGCAGGGTCTTGATGCCCCGCGCAGCGATCTCTTCCAGGCTCAGCTTGTAGAGGTTTTCATTGCAGACCTGATCGACCTCCAGCTTGCGATCAATCCCGTCCAGACCTGCTGCGATGATCGCGGCGCTAACCAGATAAGGGTTGCAGCCGGCATCCGGCAGACGGAATTCGAGGCGGCCATAAGGCACGCGCACCATGGCCGAACGGTTGTTGGCGCCAAAGGCGATAAAGGCCGGTGCCCAGGTCGCGCCGGACAGTGAATTGCCTACCACCAGACGCTTGTAGGAATTGACCGTCGGTGCCGCGAAGGCACACAGCGCCGGGCCATGGGCCAGAAGACCGGCGGCAAAGTGATAAGCCATCTTCGACAGGCCCATGCCGCTCGGATCGCTGGCGTCATGGAACATGTTCTTGTTGGTCGCGCTGCTGATCGAGAGGTGGAAGTGCATGCCGTTACCGGCGCGCTTGGGATCGGGCTTGGGCATGAACGAGCAGATCATGCCCATGTCATTGGCGATCTCGCCGGCGGCCATGCGGAAAAAGGTGAAACGGTCCGCAGACTCCATGGCATCGCTGTAGGTGTAATTGATCTCGAACTGGCCGTTGGCGTCTTCGTGGTCGATCTGGTAGATGTCGAAACCTACGGGCTGCAAGGCTTCGGTCAGGCGCTCGAGAAACTCCCGGGAACGTGACAGGCCTTTGTAGTCATAACACGGCTTGTCGAGGCTATCGCTGTTATCCACCAGTTGCAGAGTGCCTGCCGCATCGCGCTTGAACAGGCTGAACTCTGGCTCCAGGCCGGTATTGAGGGTCCAGCCTCGCTGGCTGAGGCGCTCGACCTGCTGTTGCAGCACGTAACGGCTGTCATAAGGCCAGGGCTTGCCTTCGACGTGACCGATGCACACTACCCGGCCATAACCCGGCTGCCACGGCACCGGCGTCAGCGAAGAGAGATCGCCCTTGGCCATGAAATCCGGACCATGGGGCTCCATGCCCATGCCACAGATGGCGAAACCGGCAAAACCGGCGCCATCTTCGATCACCATCTCCAGGCCCGAGACAGGAACCGATTTGGTCTTGGAGGAGCCATGGATATCCACGAACTGAGCCAGCACATACTTGATGCCATGCTCCTCGATCAGACGCTGTGTTTCTGTTGGCAACATGAGACTTGTCTCCTGGCGAAAGCAAAACGTTGAGGTGAGGACCGCTGTTCACTTCCTGCCGGAACGGTTATTCCGATCAGGAAAGTTAATTTCCCAATAGGAATGCAAAGCGCTTGCCAGCCTGGTATACCAAAAGTCGAATTCAGCGAAAGGCGGAATTTCCTCTGTATATATGGGAAACTCGGTTTCCTTCAGGGAATAATCCGCCGCCACTGCCTGCGGAGAGATGGATATCGCACATTCATGGTGCGAAATAAAAATTATTGAGCGGAAACCGTGCAAAGCCGATGAATATGCCGAACGAACCACAGCCCAAGCTGAAACTGGAGCAATACCTGGGTATCCAGATCAAGCGCCAGCGTCAGGCTCAGGAGTTGAAGCTGGCCGATGTAGCCCGTATCGCAGGGATCAGCCAGGGCATGCTGAGCAAGATCGAGAATGCTCAGGTTTCCACCAGCCTGGATAACCTCAGTCGTCTGTGCGACGTCCTGGGCATGCCCATGTCCAAACTGTTCAGCCAGTACGACCAGCAAGGCAGCAGCGCATTGCTGGTCAAGGCCGATGAAGGACTGGAAGTGGTCAGGCGCGGAACCGAGAAAGGCCACACCTACCACCTGCTCAACCATACCCGAGGGCCGAAGAAGAGTTTCGAGGCGTACATGGTCACCATGGACGACGCCAGCGAAGAGTTCCCGACCTTCTCCCACCCCGGCACCGAATTCCTGCATCTGCTGGAAGGTGAGCTGATCTATCGCCATGGCAATCAGGTGTATCGCATGGAGGCCGGAGACAGCCTGACCTTCGACGGCGAGATTCCTCATGGGCCGGAACAACTGGTGCAAGTGCCGATCCGCCTGCTGTCGATCATGAACTATGGTGCGCAGGGCGAGTGATCTGCCGCCTGATGTTTTTTCGCGAATGAATTGGCGCCCACCTGGATCGGTGTAAGCGAATTCATTCGCGAACCTCCCACACAAAATTTCTCCTCAGTAAAAAAAGTTTCAAGAAACCTCTGGACGCTGCAAACCCTTTCGCCTATAAAACGCCAATCGCGAATATTTAATTCCTGTCAGGAATTTTTATTCGTCCGCAAAAATAATCTTTACCCCTGAATCTTTCGCCCTGCGCTGAGCTGCCGCCACTTTCCAGAGGACAAGCCATGCAACACGAAAAGAACCATTTCATCCTCAAGATCAGTTGCCCGGCGACTTCCGGCATTGTCGCGGCGGTGACTTCCTATCTGGCGGGCAACCAGTGCTACATCGGTGAAATGGCCCAGTTCGATGATGAGTTCAGCGGCAGGTTCTTCATGCGCGCCGTGTTTCGTTTCAACGATGGCCATCAAGGCGATATCCAGCAGCTCAAGGATGGCTTCGATGCCGTCGCCAGCGACTTTTCCATGCAGTGGGAACTGCACGACACACGCCAACCCATGCGCGTTCTGCTGATGGTCAGCAAGTTCGATCATTGCCTGACCGACCTTCTGTATCGCTATCACAAAGGCGAGATGGACATGACCATCACTGCCATCGTTTCCAACCACCTGGACCTGCGTCCGATGGCCGAGCGCGAGGGCATTCGCTTCATCTATCTGCCGGTCACCCGGGAAACCAAGGCCCAGCAGGAAGCGGCGCTGATGAAAGTGGTCGATGAAACCTGCACCGAACTGGTGGTGCTCGCCCGCTACATGCAGATCCTTTCCGATGATCTGTGCCAGCAACTTTCGGGCCGGGCAATCAATATCCATCACTCCTTTCTGCCCGGTTTCAAGGGTGCCAAGCCTTATCACCAGGCCTACGAGCGTGGCGTGAAGCTGATCGGTGCAACCGCGCATTACGTCACCAGCGACCTGGACGAAGGGCCGATCATCGAGCAGGAAGTACAACGTGTGGATCACGTCTATCTGCCTGACGATCTGGTAGCCGCTGGCCGTAATACCGAAACCATTGCGCTGTCCAGAGCGGTGAAATACCACCTGGAACACCGGGTGTTCCTCAACACGGACAGAACGGTGATCTTCCGGTGAGCACTTCAAAACTGATTGATGGCAAGGCGGCGGCGGGCCGAGTGCTGCGGCAGGTCAAAACCGATGTCCAGCGACTCAAGACCGAAGGCATCGAGCCGGCATTGGCGGTGATTCTGGTGGGTGACGATCCGGCCAGTCAGGTCTATGTGCGCAACAAGATCCTGCGTGCCGAGGAAGCCGGTATTCAGTCGCTGGAATACCGACTGCCTGCGGACAGCTCGCAGGCACGCTTGCTGGCGCTGATCGCCGAATTGAATGCCGACCCGAAGGTCAACGGCATCCTGCTGCAACTGCCGCTGCCCTCCCAGATAGAAGAAACCCTGGCCTTGGAGGCCATCGATCCGTGCAAGGACGTGGACGGTTTTCACAGTGAAAACGTCGGCGGACTGAGTCAGGGCCGTAATGTGCTGACACCCTGCACGCCCAGTGGCTGCATGCAGTTGCTGGAAGAGACCTGCGGTGACCTCACCGGCAAGCATGCGGTGGTGATCGGCCGCTCCAATATCGTCGGCAAACCCATGGCCGCCCTGCTGCTCCAGGCTCACTGCTCGGTTACGGTCGTGCATTCGCGCAGCCTCGACGCCAAGGCCCTGTGTCAACTGGCCGATATCGTGGTCGCCGCCGTCGGTCGCCCGCGAATGATCGATGCCAGCTGGCTCAAGCACGGCGCCGTGGTGATCGACGTCGGCATCAACCGCATCCAGGACAACGACCGCAGCCGTCTGGTCGGCGATGTGGATTTCGACAGCGCGCTGTCCAGAGTCTCGGCCATTACTCCCGTACCGGGTGGGGTCGGCCCCATGACCATTGCCTTTCTCATGAAAAATACCGTGACCGCTGCCCGTCAGCAGGCTCAAGCGCAACGCAGCCAATCGGAGGCCGTATGCCTTTCAATCTATTGAAGTACGGGCTCAGCTCGGAGTATCCGGTCGAGGTGGATCTGCCCGCCCCCAGGGAACTCAAGCCCTCTTATGACGTGGTGATCATCGGCGGTGGCGGTCATGCCCTGTCCACCGCCTATTACCTGTCCCGGTATCACGGCATCACTAATATCGCCGTACTGGAAAAAGGCTACCTGGGCGGCGGCAATACCGCACGCAATACAGCAGTGATTCGCTCCAACTATCTCACCAGCGAAGGCGTGCGTTTCTATGCCGAATCGGTGCGGATGTTTGAAGGCCTGTCCAACGAATTCGACTTCAACATCATGTACTCCCATCGCGGGCAACTGACCCTGGCCCATACCGACGCAACGGTACGTTCGTTCCGCCAGCGTGCCGAGGTCAACAAGCACTTCGGCGGCCGTACCGAGATGATCGACCGCCAGCAGATCCGTGAACTGGTACCGAGCCTCAACCTCGATCCGGGCCATCTGCCGGTAATCGCCGGTCTGTGGCACATCGACGGCGCCACCGCCCGGCATGACGCCGTGGCCTGGGGTTATGCCAAGCAGGCAGCCAAGCGTGGCGTGGAGATCCATCAGCTCACCGAGGTTCAGGAGCTGGTCATCGAAAACGGCACCATCACAGCCGTGAAAACCAATCGCGGCACCGTCAAATGCGGCTGCGCAGTGCAGGCAGTAGCAGGCATGAGTTCGCAACTGATGAAAAAGGCCGGGATTCGCTCGCCGATCCAGACCTTCCCGCTGCAAGCCATGGTGACCCAACCGTTCAAACCCTTCCTCGACCCGTTGGTGAGTTCGTCGGCTCTGCATTGCTACGTGCAGCAGACCAGCCGCGGCGAAGTGGTGTTTGGCGGCGGCTCCGATCCTTACCCGCTGTTCAACACCCGCTCCACTCTGGACCTCAAGGAAAGCTTGCTGGCCCACGCCATCGAGATGTTCCCGTTCCTGGCCAATGCCAAGTTGATGCGTCAGTGGGCCGGGATCACCGACATGACCCCGGACTACAGCCCGATCATGGGTCTTTCACCGGTAAAAAATTATTACCTGGATGCAGGCTGGGGCACCTGGGGTTTCAAGGCCACGCCCATCTGCGGCAAGACCATGGCGGAACTGGTGGCCAGCGGCGGCAAGGTGCCGGAACTGATCAGACCCTTTGGCCTGGAACGTTTTTCGACCTTCCGGCAAGTCAACGAAATGGGCGCGACAGCGGCCAGCCACTGACGGAGAGCGATACATGAAAGTCATGACATGCCCGCTCAACGGGCCACGCAATATCAGCGAATTCACCTACGGCGGCGAGTTCAAGCTCATGCCCGATCCGCAGGCCTGCAGCGATGCCGAATGGGCCGATTACGTGTTCAACAGCGAGGACACCCTGGGCGTGGTACGCGAATGGTGGATGCACAACCCGTCCAGCTACTGGTTTCTGGCCGAGCGCCATACCGCCAGCGACGAAATCATCCGCACCTTCGACCCACGGGAAATCTTTACCGCCCGCGTCGATTTCATACCGGCCCCGTCCAAGGAGATCGCAGGATGAGCACCCTGACCCGCCTGCCGGCCCCCATGGGCCTGTTGATCGATCGCAATCAGCCGCTGACATTCAGCTTTGACGGCAAGTCCTATCAGGGCCTGCAAGGCGACAGCATCGCCAGCGCCCTGCTCGCCAACGGTCGTTTCCTGCTATCACGCTCGTTCAAGTACCACCGCCCGCGTGGCCCGCTGACCATGGCCGGGCAAGACGCCAATACGCTGATCCAGTTACCCCACGAACCCAACGTGCTGGCCGATACCCATGCACTTGAAGCCGGCCTGCAGGCGACCGGCCAGAATTTCAACGGTTCGCTGGACAACGACAAGGACGCGTATCTGGGCAAATTCTCGAAATTCATGCCGGTAGGCTTCTATTACCGTTCGTTCTACAAGCCCAGGGGCATGTGGAAAGTCTGGGAGCCGATCATCCGCAAGAAAGCCGGGCTGGGTGTGCTGGACCTTGAATTCCGGCCCGAGTATTACGACAAGGCTTATCTGTTCACCGACCTGGCCATTATCGGCGCAGGACCGGCTGGCCTGCAGGCGGCACTGACTGCCGCCAATGCCGGTGCCAAAGTCCTGCTGATCGAACAGCAGCCGATTCTCGGTGGCTCGTTGACCTATGCCCGCTTCGATATCGAAGGCCAGCGTGGCGAAAAACTGCGGCGCGATCTGCTCGATGCCGTGGAAGGTCACGCCAATATTCGCGTGCTCAAGCAAGCGACCTGCAACGGCTGGTTCACCGACAACTACCTGCCGGTCATTCAGGGCAAGCGCATGTACAAAGTGCGGGCGAGCCACTGCCTGGTGTGCAGCGGCTCGTTCGACCAACCGGTGATTTTCCGCAATAACGATTTGCCCGGCGTGATGCTGACCAGTGCAGCCCAGCGCCTGATGAAGCTGTATGCCGTCAAGCCCGGCAAACGCGCCGTGATCCTGACCGGTAACGATGACGGTTATCTGGCCGCGCTGGATCTGCATGATCAGGGCGTGGAAGTGGTTGCGGTGGCCGACATGCGCGCCAACCCGGCAGACAGAGCCCTTCTCGATGCGCTGGAAAAACGCGGTATTGCTTGCCACCCTGGCACAACCGTTTATGAGGCGCTGCATGAAAAAGGCATGCGCCATGTGAGCGGTGCGGACCTGCGCAGGATCACCGGCCAGGGTCAGGTCGCCAGTAGCGGCCTGACCGTCCAATGCGATCTGCTGTGCATGTCCGGTGGCTATATGCCGGTCTATCAGTTGCTGTGTCAGGCGGGCGGCAAGTTGAGCTATGACGATCAACTGTCGGAATTCACCCTGAGCGGCCTGCCGAAAAATCTCGGCGTAGCCGGTTCGGTGCATGGTTATCATGCGCTGGACAATGTGCTGGCCGATGCCATCCATGCCAGCGCCGAAGTGCTTGCCGCACTGGGCCTGGAACCCGGCACCAGCCCGCAGCCTCTGCGCAGCGAAGCCCGCGTCAACTTTGCCTGGCCTATCTTTCCTCATCCCAAGGGCAAGGATTTCGTCGACTTCGACGAAGACCTGCAAGTGCGCGACATCATCAACGCCACGCGCATCGGCTACCGCGACGTGCAACTGGTCAAGCGCTATTCCACGGTCGGCATGGGGCCGTCACAAGGCAGGCATTCGGCGCTGCCGACGGCCCGCCTGGTCGCGTCTTCGACCCAACGCAGTATCAGCGAAACCGGTGTCACCACTGCCCGTCCGCCTTTCGAAGCCGAGAAACTGGCCCACGTTGCAGGGCGAGCCTTCGACCCGTACCGGCAGACGCCGATGCACAAAAGACACCTGGAAGCAGGGGCAAAGATGATGCCCGCAGGCATCTGGCAGCGTCCCGCTTACTACGGCAAGCCAGGCGAGCGTGAGAGATGCATGCAGACCGAAGCGCTGCATGTACGCACCAAAGTCGGCATCATCGACGTCTCGACACTCGGCGGGCTGGATGTGCGCGGCCCGGACGCTGCCGAACTGCTCAATCGCATGTACACCTTCGCCTTTCTCAAGCAACCGGTGGGCCGTTCGCGTTATGCCTTGATGACCAACGAACATGGCGTGGTCATCGACGACGGTGTCTGTGCGCGTTTCGCCGACAATCATTTCTACGTCACCGCTACCACCAGCGGTGTGGATCGTATCTACCAGCAGATGCTCAAGTGGAACGCTCAGTGGCGCCTGAACGTTGATATCGCCAACGTCACCGCGGCGATTTCAGCGGTCAACGTGGCCGGGCCGGACTCACGCAAGGTCCTGGAAAAAGTCTGCTCCGACCTGGATCTTTCGGCCGAAGGTTTCCCGTACCTGGCGGTGCGCCAAGGTACTGTAGCCGGGATCAAGGCCCGTCTGTTGCGGGTAGGTTTCGTGGGTGAACTGGGTTATGAAATCCACGTTCCGGCGCGCCATGCCCTGCAACTCTGGGACGCCCTGATCGAAGCAGGCAAGGCATACGACATTCGTCCTTTCGGGGTCGAAACCCAGCGCCTGCTGCGTCTGGAAAAAGGCCATGTGATCATCAGCCAGGACACCGACGGCATGACCCACCCGAGCGAAATCGACATGGGCTGGGCAGTCAGCCGTACCAAGCCGTTCTTTGTCGGCCGACGCTCGGTGGACATCCTCGAAGCACAACCGCAGACCCGCAAGCTGGTGGGCTTCACTCTGCCCAAGGCCAGCCCGCAACCACTGGAAGGCCATCTGGTGCTCAAGGGGCCGGACATCAGCGGCAACGTAACCTCCTGCGAGTACTCCCGGACCCTGGACAAGATCATTGGCCTGGCTTACGCCGCCTTTGATCAGAGCACACCCGGCCAACAGATCCCGATCCGGGTCGAGGACGGCGTCGTGGTCCAGGCCACCGTGGTGAAACTGCCTTTCTTCGATCCTGAAAACCAGCGCCAGGAGCTTTGATCATGTCCAGCCTCACTATCGAAAATCCCCCTGTCCAGCTGTGCACGCTGGTGGACCTGACCGATACCCCACGCGTGGGCTTTCGCGGAACGCAGAGTGCCGAGTACCTGCAGGCCCGTGGTTTCACGTTGCCGGATACCCCCAACCGGGCAGCCACCCAGGCGGACGGCAGCCATGTCGCACGCCTGTCGCAGACCGAATACCTGATTCTGGGCAGCCTCCGCGATCAGGGCGAACGCATTTCCGATGAAGAAGCGCGCTGGGAGCTGGACCACAGCGCCAACTACCTGCTGCCGCGTCAGGACAGTCATGCCTGGCTGCAACTGAGCGGTGCCTGCATTGCGCAAGTGATGGCCAAGCTCTGTGGTGTCGATCTGCGCACGCAGGCCTTCGGCCAGGGCGCGGTGGCCCAGACATCGGCGGCGCGTATCAATGTGATCGTGATCAACACGGGCCTGGACACGACGCCCTGCTTCCAGATCCTCTGCGACCGGGCTTCGCTGGAGTATTTCAAGGACGCAGTGCTGGATGCCATGCACGAGTTCAATGGCTGAACATCCATGAAAACCATTGCCCCCCATAACAAGGACACCGACTACATTGTTCCGGCCCTCGCCAGGGGCCTGAGCGTGCTGGGCATGTTCGACGCAAGGACGCGCTCGCTCGGCATCAATGAGATCGCCGAACGCCTGGAAGTCAGCACTTCGGCTGTCTACAGAATCCTCTTCACCCTCACCCATATGGGTTACCTGAACAAGGTCAACAGCCAGTACGAGCTGGGCGCCAGGGTCATCAGCGACGGTTTCAGCTACCTGGCCAGCCGCGATATCGTCGAAGTCGCCATGCCGCATCTGAACGAGTTGCGTGACCGCACTTCGCTGTCATGCCACCTGAGCATTCGCGAACAGACCGACAGCCTGTACCTGTATCGCGCCTTCGCGGCGCAACGCCTGTCGGTGAATATCCCGGTAGGCACCCGGATCGCCTGCCACTGCACCGCAATGGGGCGCATGCTGCTGACCGCGTTGAGCGAAGCAGAGCTGGGTGCACTCTATCAGCACATCCGGCTGGACGATTACCCATCCCCTGCCCCGCGCACATTGCCCGAGCTGCAATCCCTGATCCAGAGCGATCGGGAGCGTGGCTGGGTGCTGCACCGCTCCGATTATTCGACAGCGATTGCCACTTCGATCAAGGATCACAAGGGTCAGGTCAGCGCCGCCATCAACCTCTCCGGCCCCGATGCGGTCATGGACCCTGAAGGTGCGAAAGAGCGTTTTCAGGTCTTGTTGCTGGAGTGCAGCGCCACCATCAGCCGCGAACTCGGTCATAAAAGTGACATGAATTTCTCATGAGAACGATGGCATTGCGCTTGCTAAAGATTCTCTGAGGATTGCCGAAATTCTCGGTATGCCATAAGGCAGGACTTACGACTCGCTTTTAGCCTGGGTTCCACTTGTGCGTGCTGTCGTCAGATAACGATTTACAAAAAAATCTGGAGCATGGATGAATATCAAACAGAAACTGACGTGGGCCTTTGCAGTCATTGCATGTCTGCCCATCGTCGTCGTTGCAATTATCGTTATCGTGAACCTGCGCAACAATGCGACTGATAACTTCGTGAACAGCAGCAGTCGCGAAATTCGTCAGATCGACAACGCCATGCAACTGTTCTTCGAGAACATCACCCAGAACGTCAACTACATCGCCTCGCATCCGCTGATCGCCGGTGCCGGCGATGACCTGCGAAACTACACCGGTGCCGCCCCTACTGCACAGTCGGAAAACGACAAGCAGACCACTGCATTCTTCGCCAGCATCGCCAAGAGCTTTCCGGCTTATTCCTACGTCTCCTATGGCCTGATCAACGGCAGCTACGTGATGACGCCGGAAGATCCGAAGATGAGCAACTACGACCCGCGCGTTCGTCCTTGGTACAAGACCGCCATGGCCAACCCGGGCAAGACCGTACGCAGCGATGCCTACTACTGGGCCAATGACGACGCCGTTCTGGTAAGTACCGTACGAGCGATTCCCAACACCCTGGGCAATCCGGGCGGCGTGGTGAACATCGACGTATCGCTCAAGCAACTGACCAGCATCGTCAAGGAAATCAAGCTGGGCGAAAGCGGCTATCTGATCCTGATGGAAAAGAACGGCAACGTGCTGGTCGACCCCAAGCAGCCGGAGCATAACTTCAAGAAGCTCGGTGAACAGGGTGATGGCTTCGCGCAACTGGCCAAGACCGAAAAAGGCCTGGTTGAAGTACAGCTCAACGGTGAGCGCTACATGGCCAACGTTTATCCGTCGCCAGAGCTGGGCTGGAACTTCATCGGCCTGATCAAACAGGATGAAGTCATGGCCTCGGCCACTCGCCTGACCTGGATGATCGGCATCATCGCTGCCGTACTGGCGATTGTCTTCGCTATCGTCGGTGCCAGCTTCGCCAGCGTGATCGTGCGTCCGATCCATAGCGTATCCAGCGGCCTTGAAGGCATTGCCCAGGGCGAAGGCGATCTGACACAAACCCTGGCGGTACGCGGCAAGGACGAAACGGCTCAACTGGCTGGCTGGTTCAACCAGTTCCTGACTGCAATCCGCAACCTGATCCAGCATATCGGACAGGCCGCACACAAGATCCTCGACACGTCGCAGAGCTCTACCCGTGTCTCCAACGACATGGCCGAAGCGGCAGGTCGTCAGCGTGAAGCGGTGGATATGGTATCCACGGCATTCCATGAAATGGTTGCCACCGCCAACGAAGTCGCCCGCTCCTGCAGCCAGGCCGCGGAATCGGCCGACAACGGTCAACAGCAGGCCCGCGAAGGCCAGCGGCAGATCGACGACGCGGTAAGCAGCGTCGACAAGCTGAGCTCGGAAATCGCCCGTTCGGCCAAGGACATGTCGGAGCTGGAAAAAGACAGCAACGACATTCAGTCGATCCTCGACACCATTCGCTCCATTGCCGAACAGACCAACCTGCTGGCGCTCAACGCCGCCATCGAAGCGGCGCGTGCTGGCGAACAGGGCCGTGGCTTTGCGGTCGTGGCCGACGAAGTTCGCGCCCTGGCCAAACGCACGGCCGACTCGACGGCAGAGATCGATACCCTGTTGGGCAACCTGGCCAGACGCACCGCCTCCGTGGCACAACAGATGCACGCCAGTCTGGATGTCTCGCAGCAATCGGTCACCAAGATCGGTCAGGCTCGCAGCAGCTTCGGGCAGATCCGCGAATCGGTGGACGTGATCCGCGACATGAACACCCAGATCGCAACGGCAGCCGAAGAACAGCATCAGGTGGCAGAAGACATCAACCGCCATATCAGCCAGATCCATGGCGATGCGCAACTGATTGCCGACCTCTCCGACTCGGCCCGCAATGACTCCCACAGCCTGGCAACCCTCTCCAACGAGCTGGATGCCCTGGTGCGCAAGTTCAAGACCTGATAGCGGTAACCTTCTGCGCGGCCAAGCGGTGTGTCGAACACCGCTTGGCCGCGGCAGGACACATCGATCTGGATGAGCTTGCAGACCTGATACGCAGGTCGTAATTTACACGCTGCACTGCCGCTGCCAAGGCTCAATGGTCCCTTGGGTATTTGATACGGCAACGAATGGAACGAACCCAGAAAGAGGCAAAGGTTCCATTTATCATTCCTGCTGATAATAACCTTCGGTTTATTCGATTCGTTAATAGAACCTCCCCGCAACAGAATCCGTCCATCTCACACTATCGGCGGATTTTCCATGTCTCAGTCTCTCTCCCACCTGCGCTATCCCCTCACCGCCCTGGCCCTGATCCTGATAAGTGCCTGTGGACGCGCACCAGAGGCCACCATGGCTCCAGCAGCGGCCAAAGTCAGCGTCGCCAAAGTCCTGGAACAGCCGATCAACGAATGGGATGAGTTCACCGGTCGCCTCGAAGCGCCGGAAACCGTCGAAGTTCGTCCACGGGTTTCCGGGCAGATCGATCAGGTAGCCTTTACCGATGGCTCACTGGTCAAGAAAGGCGACCTGCTGTTTCAGATCGACCCACGCCCTTTCCAGGCCGAAGTACGCCGCCTCGAAGCCCAACTGCAACAGGCTCGCGCCGTAGCCAACCGCAGTGAAAACGAAGCAGAACGCGGTGAGCGTCTGCGCACCAATAATGCGATTTCCGCCGAACTGGCCGACTCGCGCACCACCTCGGCCCAGGAGGCAAAAGCTGGCGTCGCCGCCATTCAGGCACAACTGGACGTGGCCAGGCTCAACCTGAGCTTCACCCGCGTCACTGCGCCCATCAGCGGGCGCGTCAGCCGTGCCGAAATCACCGCCGGCAACATCGTGACGGCCGATGTCACGCCTCTGACCAGCGTGGTTTCCACCGACAAGGTCTACGCCTACTTCGATGCCGACGAGCGCGTCTTCCTCAAGTACACAGAACTCGCACGCAAGGGGCAGCGCGGCCAGACCACTCCGGTCTATCTGGGACTGTCCAACGAAACCGGTAATCCTCACCTGGGCCAGATGAACTTCGTCGACAACCAGGTCAACCCGAGGACCGGCACCATTCGCGGTCGCGCCGTGTTCGACAACACCGACGGCAGCTTCACTCCAGGCCTGTACGCCCGCCTCAAGCTGGTGGGCAGCGGCACCTATTCGGCCGTGTTGATCAACGACGAAGCCGTGGGCACCGATCTGGGCAAGAAATTCGTGCTGGTGATGGACAAGGACAACAAGCCGACCTACCGCTTCGTCGAGCTGGGTCCAAAGGTGGAAGGTCTGCGCATCGTGCGTAGCGGCCTTGCCAAGGACGACACCATCATCGTCAAAGGCTTGCAGCGCGTTCGTCCGGGCCAGCCTGTAGATCCTGAAGTGACACCAATGGCCTCCAGCGAAACACTGGCTGCACTGCTCAAACAACGCCAGGCCCTCGAAGCCAGCAATCTGTCACAAGTGGCGCCCAAGGCGGCCGTCAAAATCGCCAGCGCAACTGCGCCTCGCGGCTAAGGGACTCGTCCGATGAACTTCTCCAAATTCTTTATCACGCGGCCGATCTTCGCGGCGGTGCTGTCACTGCTGATCCTGATCGCCGGTGCCATCTCGCTGTTCCAGTTGCCGATCAGTGAATACCCTGAGGTGGTTCCGCCCACTGTCGTGGTACGTGCCAACTTCCCCGGTGCCAACCCCAAGGTCATCGGTGAAACCGTTGCTTCGCCACTGGAACAGGCCATTACCGGCGTCGAGAACATGCTCTACATGTCTTCGCAGTCGACGGCCGACGGCAAGCTGACCCTGACCATTACCTTCGCGCTGGGCACTGACCTGGACAACGCGCAGGTGCAGGTGCAGAACCGTGTGACCCGTACCGAACCCAAGCTGCCCGAGGAAGTGACCCGTATCGGTATTACTGTGGACAAGGCGTCTCCCGACCTGACCATGGTCGTGCACTTGACCTCCCCGGACAACCGCTACGACATGCTGTATCTGTCCAACTATGCCGTGCTCAACATCAAGGATGAACTGGCACGACTGGGCGGCGTCGGTGACGTGCAACTGTTCGGCATGGGCGACTACTCGCTGCGTGTCTGGCTGGACCCGAACAAGACCGCTTCACGCAATCTGACCGCCACCGATGTGGTCAACGCCATTCGCGAACAGAACCGCCAGGTTGCGGCAGGCCAGCTGGGTGCGCCGCCCTCCCCGAGCGCGACCAGCTTCCAGATGTCGATCAACACTCAGGGCCGTCTGGTCACTGAAGAGGAATTCGAGAACGTCGTCATTCGCGCAGGCGCCGATGGTGAAATCACTCGCCTCAGGGATGTCGCCCGCGTGGAACTGGGCTCCAATCAGTACGCACTGCGCTCGCTGCTCAACAACAAGCCGGCGGTAGCCCTGCCGATCTTCCAGCGCCCGGGCTCCAACGCCATCGATATCTCGAATGACGTGCGCAGCAAAATGGCCGAGCTGAAAAAGGGCTTCCCCGAAGGCATGGACTACAGCATCGTCTATGACCCGACCATTTTCGTGCGCGGCTCCATCGAGGCGGTGATCCACACCCTGTTCGAAGCCCTTATCCTGGTCGTTCTGGTGGTGATCCTGTTCCTGCAGACCTGGCGCGCCTCGATCATCCCGCTGGTTGCCGTTCCGGTTTCGCTGATCGGTACATTCGCGGTCATGCACATGTTCGGTTTCTCCCTCAACGCCCTGTCGTTGTTCGGGTTGGTACTGGCCATCGGGATCGTGGTCGATGACGCCATCGTCGTGGTGGAAAACGTCGAGCGTAATATCGAACTGGGACTGTCGCCCATGGAGGCAACCCACAAGGCCATGGGTGAAGTGACGGGGCCGATCATCGCCACGGCACTGGTGCTGTGTGCGGTCTTCGTACCGGCGGCGTTCATTTCCGGGCTGACAGGTCAGTTCTACAAGCAGTTCGCTCTGACCATTGCCATCTCGACCGTGATCTCGGCCTTCAACTCCCTGACCCTGTCGCCGGCTCTGGCCGCGGTACTGCTCAAGGCTCATGGTGCGCCAAAAGACCGATTCTCGCTGTTTCTGGACCGGATACTCGGTGGCTGGCTGTTCCGTCCCTTCAACCGTTTCTTCGAGAAGGCCAGCCATGGCTATGTCGGCACAGTCGCCCGTGTCATCCGCAGCAGCGGCATCGCACTGCTGGTTTACGCTGGCCTGATGGTCATGACCTGGATGGGCTTTTCCAGCACGCCGACCGGTTTCGTACCAAGCCAGGACAAACAGTATCTGGTCGCCTTCGCTCAGTTGCCGGACGCTGCCAGCCTGGATCGCACCGAAGATGTCATCAAGCGCATGTCCGATCTGGCGCTGCAACAGCCAGGCGTGGAAAACGCCATCGCCTTCCCGGGCCTGTCGATCAACGGCTTCACCAACAGCCCCAACAACGGCGTGGTGTTCGTTGCCCTCAAGGACTTCGACCAGCGCAAGGACCCGAGCCAGTCGGCCAATGCCATCGCGGGCGCGCTGAACGGCAAGTTCGCCTCCATTCAGGATGCTTACATGGCGATCTTCCCGCCACCGCCGGTACAAGGACTGGGCACCATCGGCGGCTTCCGTCTGCAGGTCGAAGACCGTGGCAACCTGGGTTATGACGAGCTGTACAAGGAAACCCAGAACGTCATCGCCAAAAGCCGCAGCGTGCCGGAACTGGCAGGTCTGTTCACCAGCTACACCGTGAACGTGCCGCAGGTCGATGCCGCCATCGACCGCGAAAAAGCCAAGACACACGGCGTTGCCATCAGCGATATCTTCGACACCCTGCAGGTTTATCTCGGCTCGCTGTACGCCAACGACTTCAACCGTTTTGGCCGTACCTATCAGGTCAACGTTCAGGCCGAACAGCAGTTCCGTCAGGAGTCGGACCAGATCGGGCAACTCAAGGTGCGCAACAATCTGGGTGAAATGATCCCGCTGGCGACTTTCGTCAAGATCAGCGACACCGCAGGACCCGACCGTGTGATGCACTACAACGGCTTCATCACCGCGGAAATCAACGGTGCCGCAGCCCCTGGCTACAGCTCCGGACAAGCCCAGGCGGCCATCGAGAAACTGCTCAAGGAAGAACTGCCCAACGGCATGGTCTACGAGTGGACTGACCTGACGTACCAGCAGATTCTTTCGGGCAATACCGCGCTCTTTGTCTTCCCGCTCTGTGTGCTGCTGGCCTTCCTGGTACTGGCGGCTCAATACGAAAGCTGGAGCCTGCCGCTGGCCGTGATCCTGATCGTACCGATGACACTGCTGTCGGCCATTGCCGGGGTCATCCTTGCCGGTAGCGACAACAACATCTTTACCCAGATCGGACTGATCGTGCTGGTAGGCCTGGCGTGCAAGAACGCGATTCTGATCGTCGAGTTCGCCAAGGATAAGCAGGAAGAAGGCCTGAGCCCTCTGGATGCGGTACTGGAAGCCTGCCGCCTGCGTCTGCGTCCGATCCTGATGACGTCCTTCGCCTTCATCATGGGTGTGGTGCCACTGGTGCTGTCCAGCGGTGCCGGTGCCGAGATGCGTCATGCCATGGGCGTGGCGGTGTTCTCCGGGATGCTCGGGGTGACCTTCTTCGGCCTGCTGTTGACGCCGGTCTTCTATGTGCTGATCCGTAACCATGTCGAACGCCAGGATGCCCGCAAGGCAGCCAGGGCACAGAAACTGAACACCTTGTCTGCGGAGATGCATTGATGAGCGCGCTTAAACTCTTCGCTCCGAGCCTGCTGGTTCTGGCGCTGACGGCTTGCGCCGTCGGCCCGGACTACAAGGTACCCGAGACGGCTCCGGCAAAAATCGCCTCGGCAGCCCTGGTCAACCATGACCGCAGCAAAGTGGATACCCTGTGGTGGCAGCAGTTCGAAGACCCGACCCTGAACACGCTGGTCAGCCGCTCCCTGGAAGGCAACCGTGACCTGCGCGTCGCCTTTGCCCGCCTGAAATCGGCACGGGCGATTCGCGATGACGTCAGCAATGATGCCATGCCGGTGATCACCAGCCGTGCCAGCAGCGATCTGGGCAAAGGTCAGCAACCGGGCACCACCGAGCGCCGGGTCAATACCGAGCGCTACGATCTGGGTCTGGACATGGCCTGGGAGCTGGACCTGTTCGGGCGCATTCAACGGCAACTGGAAGCCAGCGAAGCCGATCAGCAAGCCGCCGAAGCCGATCTCTATCAGCTTCAGGTCACACTGATTGCCGAAGTGGTCGATGCCTACGGCCAATTGCGCGGCGCTCAACTGCGTGAGGCCATCGCCCGGGACAACCTGAAGAACCAGCAGGACTCCCGAGGCGTGACCACCCAGCTGCGCGATGCCGGCGTCGGCAACGAACTGGACGTGGTACGCGCCGACGCCCGCCTCGCCGCTGTCGAAGCCAGCGTGCCGCAATTGCAGGCCGAGCAGGTGCGTCAGCGCAACCGCATCGCGACCTTGCTGGGCGAACGGCCTGAAAGTCTCAGCGTGGATCTGAGCCCGGCAAAACTGCCCGCTATCGCCAAGGCCTTGCCGATTGGCGATCCGGCGCAGGTCTTGCGTCAACGCCCCGATATCCGTGCCGCCGAACGGCAATTGGCTGCCTCCACCGCGCGTATCGGAGTGGCCACTGCCGATCTGTTTCCACGGGTCAGCCTGAGCGGCTTTCTGGGCTTTACTGCCGGACGCGGCTCGCAGATAGGCTCGTCGGCTGCCAGGGCCTGGGCCCTGGGGCCCAACATCACCTGGGCGGCTTTCGATCTGGGTAGCGTCCGCGCCCGGATCCGCAGCGCCGATGCCGATGCCGAAGGCGCGCTGGCCAACTATGAACAGCAAGTCCTGCTGGCCCTCGAAGAATCGGAAAACGCTTTCAGCGACTACGACAAACGCCAGCAACGCCTGCTGGCGCTGATTCGCCAGAGTGAATCGAGTCGTGCCGCAGCGAGGCTGGCATCCATTCAGTATCGCGAAGGCACGGCAGACTTCCTGGTTCTGCTGGATGCCGAGCGGGAACGTCTGGCAGCCGAAGACTCCCAGGCTCAGGCAGAAATCGAGACCTATCGAGGAATCGTGGCCATCTACAAGGCGTTGGGTGGTGGCTGGCAACCCCAGGCCTGATCGCCTGGCAAGCCATGAAAGCCCTGCGTTCCCTGAACGCGGGGCTTTTTTCCGTCCCGTATTTGCAGGCTATACACGATTGAGGTTTGACAGCAGCCAGTCACTGCCCGAAGCTTCATGCCGTCTGGAACTGGAACCCGGTATGCCCAAAATGCCTTTACAGGGCTCATCGCCTCACCCTGGCACCCGACGCCGCAAGCTGGTCGGTATCGCGGCTGCACTGATAATACTGCTGGTGCTGTCATTGGTCGTGTGGTCATGGCGCAGCCCCCCTGCCCAACCCGCCGCCAAACTGAATCACACCTACGCCCAAGCCATGCAACAGGCCCACGATGGCAAACCTGGCGCAGCGCGCATGCTTTATCAGCAACTGGCGCGTACGGACCTTTCCCCCACCCACCGTATGGCCCTGCTGGCCGAACTGGGCAATTATCCCAGCCCTCAGGCACTCAAGTTACTTAATAACGGCCTCAAGGACCCGTCGCCCGAAGTACGTCAGGCGGCCATCGAAGCCAGTGTGCAGCTGATCCCTGATAACAAGCGCAGCCTGTTGCTCGGCCCATTGCTGGAAGATGCCGAACAATCCGTGAGATTCAGCGCCACCCGCGCCTTGCTGGGATTGTCTGCGGATGATCTGGGCCTGTATTTCGCCGTTCTGCAACAAAGCGCCGAAACCTACCAGGAAGCCTTGAAAAACCAGCCCCAGAGTGCACAGAACCAGTTGCAACTGGCAAAGCTCTATCTGCAGACCGGAGATCTGGAGCCTGCGCTTTCAGCTCTCAAGAGTGCCATTGCCCTGGACCCGGACAACATCGAAGCCGCCCTGGCACATATCGAACTTCTGGACAGGAAAGGTCAGGCAGATCAGGCCCGCAGCCTGTTTGCGAAGTTACTGGAACGCAACCCGGAGTCTTCCCTGCTGCAACACGCACTGGGTATGTGGCTGCTGCATCATGGACAGAGCGAGTACGCACTGCTCAGCCTGGCAAAAGCGGCAGAACTTGAACCGGGGAACAATGATTACCGCTATGACCTGGCGGTAGCCTTGCATGACCTTGACCAACTGGAAGCCGCACAGAAGCAGCTGGTACAGATACTCCAGAACCAGCCTGCCAACCGACGGGCTCGAATCCTGTTGATCCAGTACTGGAAAGAAAACGGCCAACTGCAGAACGTGCAGGTCTTGCTGGCGGAGCTGGAACAGCAGAATCCTGATGATCCGGCATTGCAGCAGGGACTCTAGGCGCCTGACAGACAGGCGCTGCACCTGCCCGAAAGTAAGCATTTCGCGTCTTTTTTTAACCTGATCCGACATGTTTCAGACATCTCTCACTCCAAACCTAATATCGGAAATAACTTACAACGTGCTTCGCCCGATAACACAAGCAGTGATAGAAACCGCCAACTGATGAAAGCAATTTCATTTAATCATTTTCAAGAATACTATTTTCTAACTCGTAAAAAACGTGCATTATTTACAGGCAACTGATTATAACTACCCACTCCACCGGCATGCATGGCGGAACGCTTAGTTTCATCATTGAAAAATGCCGGAGCCGGGTAGGAACCAAACGAGCGAGTCGGCCTAACGTTTTTGTCATATCGCTTTATCGGGCTATCAACAGCCACTACACCGTTGGAGTATTTTATTTGTCCAGACTTGCCGAGTTCCGCGCAGCAGAGAAAGCCCTTCAAGAACAGCTTGCACAGCTGGAATCCCTGAAGAATGACGCCGGACTGAAAAAGGAGATTGAATTCGAACAGAAACTTCAGGATCTGATGAGCAGCTACGGCAAAAGCCTGCGCGACATCATTGCCATTCTCGATCCTGTCAGTTCCACTTCCCTGGTTACCCCGGCTCCCGGCCCAAAACGCCGCCGTGCACGGGTTGTAAAGGTCTATCAGAACCCGCACACAGGCGAGCTGATTGAAACCAAAGGCGGCAACCATCGCGGCCTCAAAGCCTGGAAAGAGCAATACGGCGTCGAGACTGTCGATTCCTGGCTGCGTGCCTGATCGTACTTTCTCGTCAAACCAGGCCCTGCATCTGCAGGGCTTTTTATTGCCCTCTCTCAACAGAACTCATATATATGAATGCACGAGTATGCATGATTCATATAGACACCTCACACTTCAGCATGAAGTGCATATAACGCCACCGACATACCGCATACCGTCTTCACGCAAAAATAATGACGCCAATAAAATTTCCCTGCTATCCAACATAATGCTCACTGCTGCAACTTGAACATACGTCGCCTCATTCAGCATCCCGACAGCCTGGTGAAGATTTGTTACTCGATGTAAAGCACATTGCTAGCATGACAACACATCCGCTTCACCGAAGAGTCATCGTCAATATTTTTTCAGTAGCCGCTATACGAAGACGCTAACTTTTTGACGAGCGGTAAAAACGTCCGACAAAGTCACAGGACCTGCCCGGATGATTTGCCTCCCTCGTACCCAGGAGCAATAAACATCAAGTCAGGACTTCACATTTTTTTCACACGTCTTCTTACAAGATGAAGACCGCTAAAGGAATAGCGCCCCATGCCCGCTTCGGCGGGCTTCTTTTTGCCTGCAGGAAAATCCCATGGCCTAAGGGGCCGAATCCAGCTTCAGACTCTCCCTGATACGCAGGACTTCATCCTTGTTGGCCGCATAGCCATCGACCGATCCGGCATAGGACAGCGACCACGCCATCTCCTTGTTCGCCGCCGCCACCAGGGTCTGGGTCAGCACATGCACGCCGTTCTGAGTGACGGTGCAGGTGGTTTCCATCGAAGGAATCACACTGAGCTGCCCTTCACGCACATGGGTGCAAACGCTCTGCATGCCGCTGCGGGCAAAATTGATCTGGATCGACTTGCGCATTTCCAGCAAAACAGCCTGAACATTGACCTCATGGCCAGGCACCAGACGTGACTGGGTCAGCTCCATCACCATACTCGGATTACCGGCCTGATCGTTTTTCACTGCACGTTGTCTGACTTGCACGGACGGTTGAGTGGCGGGGTCTGCTGCCGGCAGCGATTCCACCTCCCAACCCGCCGGCCAGATGATCATTGCATCGGCGGCATGCGCACCTGCCGCAGACAGGCACAGGCTGATGAACAAGGCTCTGCATGGCAAGAAAGTCATGATCGAAGCTACTCAGTACAGGAAACTGGAAATTCTGAGCCTGTCGCCCGCCACGAGCAAGGGGCGAAGCACTTTTGATCCGCGCAAGGTTTGGCAGCGGCCGCCCTGCCCCGTATCATCTGGCAATTTTTTTGAACACTCTGTTGGAGATCCCCATGAGCCTGCAAGAACTCAACACCTTCCCTGGCGTGACCGCCGAACCCGAAGCGGCCACCCAGCGCTTCGTGTTCAACCACACCATGCTGCGCGTCAAGGACGTGACTGCCTCGCTGGATTTCTACACCCGCGTACTGGGTTTCAGCCTGGTAGAAAAGCGCGACTTCCCGGAAGCCGAGTTCAGCCTGTACTTCCTGGCACTGGTCGACAAGTCCCAGATCCCTGCCGACGACAAGGCTCGCCACGAGTGGATGAAATCCATCCCGGGCATCCTGGAACTGACGCACAACCACGGCACCGAAAACGATCCGGCTTTCTCCTACCACAGCGGCAACAGCGACCCGCGCGGCTTCGGGCATATCTGCGTATCCGTGCCGGACGTGCATGCCGCCTGCGAACGCTTTGAAAAGCTTGGCGTGGACTTCCAGAAACGCCTGGCCGATGGGCGCATGAACAACCTGGCCTTCATCAAGGACCCGGATGGCTACTGGGTGGAAATCATCCAGCCAACGCCGCTGTAAATCCCTCCTGCACCGATAGCACGGCAGATACTGAAAAGCCCCATGATCGCTCATGGGGCTTTTTGTTCTGCCAGCTTCAATCAGGCCGGAGCAGACGTACGGATCAGGTGATCGAAGGCGCTCAGGGAAGCCTTGGCACCCTCGCCCAGGGCGATGATGATCTGCTTGTAAGGAGCAACCGTTACGTCACCGGCACCGAAGATACCCGGAACCGAAGTCTCGCCCCGTGCATCGACCACGATCTCGCCACGTGGCGACAACTCGACGGTACCCTTGAGCCATTCACTGTTAGGCAGCAGGCCGATCTGCACGAAGATACCTTCCAGTTCGATGGTCACTTCTTCACCGTTCACACGGTTCTTGTAGCGCAGGCCGTTGACCTTCTGCTCGTCGCCGGTCACTTCAGTGGTCTGGGCGCTGGTAATCACAGTGACGTTCGGCAGGCTGTTCAGCTTGCGCTGCAGGACTGCGTCGGCACGCAACTGTACATCGAATTCCAGCAGGGTCACGTGGGACACGATACCCGCCAGGTCAATGGCTGCTTCCACACCCGAGTTGCCACCACCGATTACCGCAACACGCTTGCCTTTGAACAGCGGGCCGTCGCAGTGCGGGCAGTAGGCAACGCCCTTGTTGCGGTATTGCTGCTCGCCTGGGACATTCATCTCCCTCCAGCGGGCACCGGTGGCCAGAATCACGGTCTTGGCCTTGAGGCTCGCACCACTGGCGAACTTCACTTCATGCAACTCGCCGGCCTTGCCGGGGATCAGTTTGTCGGCACGTTGCAGGTTCATGATGTCGACGTTGTATTGCTTGACGTGCTCTTCGAGCGCAACGGCCAGTTTCGGGCCTTCGGTATGCTGGACCGAGATGAAGTTCTCGATGGCCATGGTGTCCAGCACCTGACCGCCGAAGCGCTCGGCCGCCACACCGGTACGAATGCCTTTGCGTGCGGCATAAACGGCAGCTGCCGAGCCGGCAGGACCACCGCCGACGACCAGAACGTCGAAAGCGTCCTTGGCATTGAGCTTTTCAGCCTGGCGGGCACTGGCACCGGTGTCGATCTTGGCGAGGATTTCTTCCAGGCCCATGCGGCCCTGGCCGAACAGTTCGCCATTGAGGTAGATGCTCGGCACCGACATGATCTTGCGTTCGGTCACTTCATCCTGGAACAGCGCACCGTCGATGGCGACATGCTTGATGCTCGGATTGAGGACTGCCATCAGGTTCAGGGCCTGAACGACGTCCGGGCAGTTCTGGCAAGACTGCGAGAAATAAGTCTCGAAATGGAACTCGCCTTGCAGGGCGCGAACCTGTTCGATGGTTTCCGCGCTGACCTTGGGTGGGTAGCCGCCGGTTTGCAGCAACGCCAGGACCAGCGAGGTGAATTCGTGTCCCATGGGAATACCGGCAAAACTCAGGCTGATATTCTGGCCAGGGCTGTTCAACGAGAACGATGGCTTGCGTGCATCGGTGCCGTTGTCTTGCAGAGTAATGTCTTTGGAAACACTGAGCACATCGTTCAGCAGAGCCAGCATTTCCTGGGATTTGGCGCCGTCATCAAGGGACGCAACGATCTCGATGGGGCGAGTAACCCGCTCCAGGTAGGATTTCAACTGGGCTTTAAGATTGGCGTCCAACATGTGGCGACTTCCTATTTTACGAAGGTAGAAAAAACAACGCCCAGGCGATGACCGCCCGGGCGTTTTTTGGGGCGATGCGGTTTACTTGCTCAAGAGCTCAAAGCCCCTAGCCGTTTCATACGACTCAGATCTTGCCGACCAGGTCCAGGGACGGAGCCAGAGTGGCCTCGCCTTCTTTCCACTTGGCAGGGCAGACTTCGCCCGGGTGAGCAGCAACGTACTGAGCAGCCTTGATCTTGCGCAGCAGCTCGGAAGCGTCACGGCCAACGCCGCCATCGTTCAGCTCAACGATCTTGATCTGGCCTTCAGGGTTGACCACGAAAGTACCGCGGTCAGCCAGACCGGCTTCTTCGATCAGCACGTCGAAGTTGCGGGAGATCTGCAGAGTAGGGTCGCCGATCATGGTGTACTGGATTTTGCCGATTGCTGGCGAAGTGTTGTGCCATGCAGCGTGGGCAAAGTGGGTGTCGGTGGAAACGCTGTAGATCTCAACGCCCAGTTTCTGGAACTCAGCGTAGTTGTCAGCCAGGTCTTCCAGCTCGGTTGGGCAGACAAAGGTGAAGTCGGCTGGGTAGAAGAATACGACAGACCATTTACCTTTGAAGTCAGCTTCCGAAACGTCGACGAAAGCACCGTTCTTGAATGCGGTGGCTTTGAACGGTTTTACTTGGCTGTTGATAATAGGCATCGGTGAATCTCCTGATGGGTTGTGAATTCGATGGAGTGAAGCTTACGCACGATTGATGACAAAGGCTCATTGGCAAACCTGATGTCGCTTATTAGTTTTGCCTATCGGCGAAGCTTATTAATAGAAGAAACCTTCAAGTCGTTCACGTCCCCGGAAGGACCGCTGAACGGAACCGGCTCAATGTAACGCATCGCAGACTTCATGTCCCGCCACCCCACGTAAGCCATGAGCGACTTGAGGTCCCATCCGCTGCGATGTGCCCAGGTGGCAAACCCGCGGCGCAACGAGTGGCTGGTGTATTGATCGGCGGTGATTCCTGCGCGTTCGAAGGCCTGACGCAGCAAGGGAATGACACTGTTGGCATGCAGGCCCTCCTCGCTCAGATTGCCCCAGCGGTCGATGGCACGGAATACCGGGCCGCTTGCAAGCGCCGAGCAATTGACCCATTCGATGTAAGCCTGCACAGGACACAGCCGTTGCAGGGCCGGGGTCTGGTAGGTCTTGCCGATATTATCCCGATCCCCTTTACTGCGCGGCAGATAGAGACTGATCCCCGATTCGGGAACCGCCTTGATATCCTCGACTTGCAGGCGACACAGCTCGTCACTGCGAAACCCTCGCCAGAAACCCAGCAGGATCAGCGCCGCATCGCGACGACAGCGCAACAGGTGCGCCTGATCGTGTCGCATCAGCGCTTCCCTCGCCTCTGCCTCAAGCCAGGCGACTACGCGCTCCAGATCCTGCAATTGCAAAGGCTCGGCCTGTTTCTCCTGAGCGGGATGCAGCGCACGTATGCCCTTGAGCACCTTGCGCACCATCGCGGACTTGGTCGGGTCGGCAAAACCCTGGCTGTTATGCCACTGCGCCAATGCCGACATGCGCAGCTTCAGGGTATTGACCGACAGCGTCGCGGCATAGGCCGCCAGATAGCGAGCCACACTCTCGCTGGTGGCGGGCAGAAACCCGCCCCAGGTCACCTCGAAATGCTCGATGGCCGCTCGGTAGCTGCGCCGGGTGTTATCCCGGGTCGCAGCTTCGATATAGCGATCAACGTCATTCATGGCCCTTCTCCCCTTGTGTACTGCGCATGTCGCCCTTGCAGGCCAGACAGGCTTATGACACGGGATAATACGCCAATATCACGGGTTAATTGATTACAAATTCAACGCCTCAAGGCAATCTCATATAGTATGTAATTACAGGATACATACCACAGTACGAAATCGTAGGAGGCAGTATGGCCCGCGGCGGTGTAAACAAGGCGCTGGTGAACAAGGCACGGCTTGCCCTGCTCTCTCGCGGGGAAAACCCCAGCATCGATGCTGTACGGGTCGAAATGGGCAATACCGGCTCGAAAACCACTATCCATCGCTATCTCAGAGAGCTGGATGAAACCGACACCACGCCTCCTGCCATCAACGATGAACTGACGGATCTGGTAAGCAGGCTTGCCCAGCGCCTGCAGGAACAGGCTCAAGAACGTATCGACCTGGCCCGCGACGAGCACGACGCCAGCCGCAAAGCCCTGCAGCAGGACATCACGACCGCACAGCAACGAATCGACGAACTGCAAGAGAGACTGATGCGCCAGACCGATGCTTTCGAGCAACAGAGCGCCGCCCTGCTCCACACTCAACAGACACTGCAAACCGAGCAGACGGAAAATGCCAGACTGCTGCAGGCCAACAGCGACCTGGAAGCACGCCTGCAAGACAAGGACGGGCAGATTCATTCACTGGAAGAAAAACACCGGCACGCCCGGGAAGCACTGGAGCACTATCGCAACTCGATCATGGAGCAGCGCACCCGCGAGCAACAACGCCATGAAGGCCAGCTTCAACAGGTCCAGATGGAACTGCGCCAGGCTCAGCAAAGCCTGACCATGCGTCAGGAGGAAATCACTCGCTTGAACCGTGACAACGAAAGACTGCTGACAGAAAGTCGCAACGTGGCAAGAGAGCTGAACGATCACAAGGACCTGCTGAGCCGGGCCACTCAACAAGCTGCCAGCACCAGCGAACAGCACCAGCATTCCCAGACACAATGCGCCCTGCTCGAAGAACGCCTGCGCACCGCCCAGGACGAAAACATCGAACTCAAGCAGAACCTGACGGACACTCGCCAACAGAATCGCATGCTGGAATTGCTGCTGATAAAGAAGGAAGCGGCACTGGAACACCTGCGCGAGCCCACCGAAAAACCAAAGCCGAAAAAGGCTTCGGGCAAGGCCCAGCCGGACCAATGAAAAGCGGCGCCCGACCTGAGTGGCGATTATAAATAGCCACTATTTATTCATCATATAATTATTCTTAAATGTTATTTAATTAAGATTTTTTATGCAGATAAGCTCACTCCACATCCGAATAGATCCCTGGAAGCTGGAGCCCTGTATGCAAAAACCCACGAAACGCCTGTCTCGCCTGGCAACCGCCATCGGCCTGGGTGCTGCACTGATGTCCGGCGCACTGATCATGCCTGCCACCGCGCAGGCCGAAGGTGAAATACGGATTGCCGAACAGTTCGGTATCGTCTATCTGCTGCTCAATGTTGTCCGCGACCAGAACCTGATCGAGAAACATGGCAAGGAAGAAGGCCTGGAAATCAAGGTCGACTGGACCCAGCTCTCGGGCGGCTCGGCAGTGAACGATGCCTTGCTGTCAGGCTCCATCGATATCGCAGGTGCCGGTGTCGGCCCGCTGCTGACCATCTGGGACCGCACAAAAGACAGACAGAACGTCAAGGCCGTCGCTTCGCTGGGCAACTTCCCGTATTACCTGGTCAGCAACAATCCCAAGGTCAAGACCATCGCCGACTTCACGGAGAAGGACCGCATTGCCGTGCCGGCCGTGAGCGTTTCCGTACAGTCGCGCTACCTGCAATATGCAGCCGCCAAACAATGGGGTGACAAGGAATACGCCCGCCTCGACAAATACACCGTCAGCCTGCCGCATCCGGACGCTGCTGCCAGTCTGATCGCCGGTGGCACCGAGCTGACCGGGCATTTCTCCAATCCGCCCTTTCAGGAACAGGAGCTGAAAAATCCTGGCGTGCATGTTGTGCTCAACACCTACGACCTGCTGGGACCAAACTCACCGACCGTGCTGTTCGCCACCGAGAAATTCCGTAAGGAAAACCCGAAGACCTACAAGGCATTCATTGAAGCCCTGTCGGAAGCCGAAGAGTTCGTGCGCAAGGACATCGGCGCTGCGGCAGACACCTACATCCGCGTCACCAAGGCAAAGATCGATCGTGCCGAACTGCTGCAGATCATCGACAAACCGGAATTCCAGTTCACCATCACCCCGAAAAATACCTATCCGCTGGCCGAGTTCCTGTACCGCGTCGGTGCGATCAAGAACAAGCCAGAATCCTGGAAAGACTACTTCTTCCAGGATGCCAAACCGCTGCAGGGTAGCTGAAAGCCATCACCTCACCCCTGTCGCCCGACAGGGGTAACCCCCTTACAAAAAAACGCTCCCGCCATAAGCGGGAGCGTTTTTTTACAACCCAAGCATTACCAGTTGTAGGTGGCACGTGCGTAGTAAAACGCGCCGCTATACCCATAAGGTGAAAACGTGCTGTAAGCCAGGTTGCCGCCACTGGACGCGAACTCGTTCAGCTTCTCGGGGTATTCATCGGTAACGTTGTCGCCGCCCACGGTGAAGACCCAGTTCTTGAGTTTGTAATCCACGGCCAGATCCAGCAGCCAGGCCGCCTTGAACGTCTGGTCGTTGACTTCAGCAGCCTGATAGCTGGTGAACTCGCCGTAACGCACCAGGTTGGAGTGCAGCGTCCAGTTGCCGATCGTGAAATCGTTGGCCAGGGTGAGCTTGTGCTCCGGCGTGGTATCACCCAGCAGGCCGATGCGCTCGCGACGATCTACACGCACCAGGTTGACACCCAACTGATCCAGCACCGCCGGGTTGGCTTTTACGCTGGTAACCTTGGTGTGGTTGTAGTTGTAGCCCAGGGTGCTGTTCCAATCCACACCGTTATCGAACTGATAGCGGTAGTTGGCAACCAGATCGACGCCATCGGTGCTGGTGTCGGTGGCATTGGTGAAGTAACGGACACTGGTGTAGTTGATGTCAGTGATGCCATTGGCCTGCAGATAGCTGGTTGCAGCGTTGTTGAGCACCAGGTTGGATGACAGCGAGATACGGTCACGGATATCGATACGGTAGACATCCGCCGTCACGGTCAGGTTGTCCAGCGGCTTGAGCACCAGACCCAGGCTGTAGTTGCGGGACTTCTCGGCCTTGAGATCCTCGGCACCCAGAAGTTGCGCCACATTGCTGCTGGCCGGGAACGTCCCCGCCTCCTGGATGGTGTTGCCGATCAGTTGCGACGAGGTATAGGTAAAGTTCTGCTGAGCCAACGACGGCGCGCGGAACCCTGTCGAAACACTGCCGCGCAAGGCGATCTGCGGCGTGAAATCATAACGCGCCGAAACCGAACCGCTGGTATTGGAACCGAAGTCGCTGTAATCCTCGCGACGTACGGCAGCCGAAACGCCGAGTTTCTCGGTGATGTTGGTTTCCAGGTCCAGATACTGGGCAAAGTTGTGTCGCGAATAGCTGCCCGCATCCGCCGCACGGAAACCGCCAAGCCCCGAGCTGCCGGTCTGGAAGTAGGACTCGGCCTGGCCCGCCTCGATCTGGTAGCCCTGATGCAGATACTCGGCACCGAACGCCACCGACACCGGATACGGCAACCACGCCGCACTGAACTCACGGGACAGGTCCAGGCTGAGCTGCTTCTGGTCGTTGGTCAGCGTGCCGTTGTAGAACGAGCGCGGAGTGGCCAGCCCCAGAGAAGTGTTGATGGTCTTGGTGCGCAACTCGTAGGAGTTCTTGCCATAGTTGGCAGACAGATCGTAATGCCAGTTATTGGCAAGCTCGCCACGCAAGCCCGCGACCAGAGAAGTATCTTCCAGAGTGCCGTGAATCAGCGGCAGGTAACCATTGGGATAAATGGCCGGGATGTTGTTCGAGGCGTTGCTGGCCCGATAGAACGCCGCCGTTTCGCCGCGACGCTTGCTGTAGCCACCAAAGCTGTAGAACTCGGCAGCATCGCTGAAGCTGTAGCCACCGTTGAACTGGATCTTGCCTTCCTCGGTTTCCGGTTCACCCTGACGGAATACATGCTGGCCATAAGTGGCAGAACCGATGCTTGCAGCGCGAAAGTCATTACCGGCACGGTCGGTGTAGTCGTTGTTTGCCCCCTCACCGGAAAGGTTGAGGAAACCATTGCTGCCCAGGGCAAAACCGGTGTTACCCGAAATATTGCGCTTGATGCCATCGCCCTTCTTGTACTGACCGTACTGTGTGGAAATCGAACCGCCATGGTCGCCTTCCTTGAGAATGACGTTGATGACCCCGGCGATAGCATCCGAGCCATAACGCGCCGACGCACCGTCGCGCAGCACTTCGATATGATCGATGGCCGACAGCGGAATGGCGTTCAGGTCCGCTGGTGCCGAACCACGTCCGACCGCGCCCCCGAGATTGACGAAGGCCGAAGTGTGACGGCGCTTGCCATTGACCAGCACCAGCACCTGATCGGGCGACAGGCCACGCAATTGCGCAGGACGTGTCAGTTCAGCGCCATCCACCAGACTGGGGCGCGGAAAGTTGATCGAAGGAATCAGACGGGCCAGTACCGCACCCAGCTCTCCAGAGCCGGAATTGCGCAGGCTGTCGCCGGAAATGACATCAATGGGTGACAACGAAGCGCTGGCGGTGCGCTCCTGAGCCCGGGTACCGGTCACGATGACGGTATCGAGCGTCTTGCTCTCTTCCTTGGCCTCCTCGGCCAGTGCTGCGGCGCTCCAGGTTCCGGCAGTCAGCAAATTGGCTGACAAAATGGCCGTCCCCAGCAAGTGTCGTTTGAAACTCCCCATACCGCTCCCCTTTTAAATCCCTGACCCCAGGCCTCTCTACCCGGGTAACAACGAGCGATCCGTGCGGCGGACGGTAGCGTTCATCGATATGTAATTAGGTTCTCCGGTTGTCCGATGGCTTATAGCTTAATGCCATTAATGGTAAGTTTTTAAATACCATTAATGCATAAGAAGCTACAAATGCGTTTGCACACGCACAAGACAGGAGCGAACTCATTCGCGAACAGGGATTTGCGCACCAAAACGGGGAGATTTCCGCGACTTGATCGGCGTCGATTTCAGCCGCCAGTCGCGGGCAAGCCCCCCCTGCCAAAGATTGGGAGGGGGGCTGTATTTTATGGAGCCGGGTTGGGCTGGCCGACATGAATCGCTTCGATACCGGCAACGACCTCATCGGACAGCGAGACATCGATGCTCGCCAGATTGACGGCCAGTTGCTCAAGCGTGGTGGCACCAATGATGTTGCTGGTCACGAACGGACGGCTGGTCACATAGGCCAGGGCCATTTGTGCCGGGTCCAGACCGTGCTGGCGAGCCAGTGCCACGTATTGCGCGGTAGCGCGCTCGGCCTGCGGATTGTTGTAACGCTGGAAACGCTCGAACAAGGTCAGACGACCATCGGCCGGACGTGCGCCGTCGAGGTATTTGCCAGCAAGCACACCGAACGCCAGTGGCGAATAGGCCAGCAGACCGATCTGCTCGCGAATGGCGATTTCCGCCAGGCCGATTTCGAAGCTGCGGTTAAGCAGGTTGTACGGGTTCTGGATGGAAACGGCACGCGGCAGGCCATGGGTTTCGGCCAGGTGCAGGAAACGCTGAGTGCCCCACGGGGTTTCGTTGGACAGACCGAAATGACGGATCTTGCCGGCCTTGACCAGATCGTTCAGCACCGCCAGGGTTTCCCCGATCTCGACCGCCGAGTCGTCCGGGTCATGCTGATAACCCAGCACACCGAAGAAATTGGTCTTGCGGTCCGGCCAGTGCAGTTGGTACAGATCCAGATAGTCGGTGTTCAGACGCTTGAGGCTGGCCTCCAGCGCGGCGGTGATATTGGCGCGATCCAGGCGCGGGTTGCCATTGCGGATATGCTCCATGCGGCCAGGGCCTGCCACCTTGCTGGCCAGTACCCAATCCTTGCGATCACCGTACTTCTTGAAGTATTCGCCGATGATGCTTTCGGTCTTGGTATAGGTTTCCCCGCGTGGCGGCACCGGGTACATTTCGGCGGTGTCGATGAAGTTGACGCCAGCCTTCTTGGCCAGCTGGATCTGCTCGAAAGCCTGGGCCTGGGTGTTTTGCTCGCCCCAGGTCATGGTGCCCAGCGCGATGGCGCTGACCGAAATATCGGTCTTGCCCAATGAACGAAATTGCATCGATGTCTCCGTCTGGTTCAGATAAAAACGAGCGCGTTCCTGCGCTTGGCAAAGAGGCCCTATAAAACGCCCTCAAGCCAACAGCTGCAAGTGTTTTGTTGGTGTCCGCCAGTCAACACCTGCGTGCCAGAGCGCTTAGCGATAACCCTGGGCCTGCAGATCGAACAGCCTTGCGTAGTGGCCACCGGCAGCCATCAAGCTGTCGTGATCGCCACGCTCCAGCACCCGCCCATGCTCGAGTACCACGATATGTTCAGCGTTGCGCACGCTGGAAAAACGATGGGAGATCAACAGCGTCATGCGCCCTTTGGCGTACTCGCGAAAACGGTCGAATACCGCGGCTTCCGCTGCCGCATCCAGCGCAGCCGTCGGCTCATCGAGAATCAGGATATCGGCATCGCGCCGCATGTAGGCGCGGGACAAGGCAATCTTCTGCCATTGCCCGCCGGACAGCTCCTGGCCACCCTTGAACCAGCGACCCAACTGGGTGGCATAGCCCTTGTCGAGCTGTGCAATGAAAGATGCCGCCATGCCCTGGGCAGCCGCCTCCTTCCAGCGGCTCTCGTCATCGAAGGCCGTGATATCCCCTACGCCAAGGTTCTCACCCACCAGGAACTGATAGCGGATGAAATCCTGAAAGATCACTCCGATACGGGTACGCAAGGCGTCTTCGTCCCACTCCTGCAGATCGCTGCCATCGAGCAGGATGCGCCCGCGATCCGGCCGATAAAGACGAGTCAGCAGCTTGATCAGCGTAGTCTTGCCCGAACCATTGGCCCCCACCAGAGCCACGCTGCGACCGGGTGCCAGATGCAGATCGATATTTTCCAGTGCCGGCTGGCTGGAACCTGGATAGCTGAAGCTCACCGCTTCGAAACGCAGGCCATCGCCGGGTGCAACGCCTTGGGTCAGCCTGCCGGACCGTGCCTGAACCGGCTGTCCCAGATATTCATAAAGATCCGCCAGATACAGGCCATCCTCGTACAAACCGCTGATGGCCATCAGGCTGCTGCTCACTGCGCTCTGCCCCTGTTTGAACAGCACCAGATACATGGTCATTTGCCCAAGCGTGATACGCCCGTGTACGGCATCGACAATCACCCAGGCATACGTCAGGTAAAAGGCCGCAGTACCCAGTAATCCCAGCAGGAAACCCCAGCCATCGCGGCGTATGGTCAATTGTCGGTCTTCGGCATACAGACGCTCGAAAGTATCCCGGTAGCGCTTGAGCAGCAGCGGCGCAAAACCGAACAGCTTGACCTCCTTGATATGAACCTCGTTGGAGAGCAGCGCCTCGATGTAATTCTGCTGGCGTGTTTCCGGAGCGCGACGGGCAAACAGCCGAAAGGCATTGCCCGAAAAATGCGCTTCGGCAAAGAACACCGGCAATGCACCCAGCACCAGAATCAACAGCGCCCAGGGTGAAAAATGCACCAGCAGCACAGCGAAACCCATCAGGGCAATCAGGTTCTGCATCAGCCCCAGGGATTTGGTGACCAACGCCAGCGGCCTCACCGACGCCTCACGCCGGACCCGCACCAGCTTGTCGTAGAACTCCGAATCCTCGAACTGCAGCAGCGAAAGAGTCTGGGCCTTCTCCAGAATCAGGGTGTTGACCTTCTGCCCGAGCTGTACCCGCAACAAGGCCTGCTGAACCGATAACGCCCGTTGAGCGGCGGCCAATAACGCCAGCACGCCCGCCTCAAGCAAGACATAACGCAAGACCGGCCACAGCGGCGCATCGCCGGTGGCCGTATTGAGTTCGATGGCAGCCAGTACCGAATCGACGATGCGCTGCCCCAGCCAGGCGGCCAGCGCAGGCAGCAGACCGGCAATCAGGGTCGCCAGCACCAACCCGAGGGACAAGATTCGTGAAGTGGTCCAGACTAGCTGCATGGCGCGGATTGCCTGCTGCAGGAAGGAAGTCAAACGAGGGACAAAGGACATGCGCGCAGGAACTCTTGAAACAGCAATGAATTGAGAGCAGGCCTGATATAACAAAACGACCCCGGCCCCACGTGAAAAAGAGGCACATGATGGACGACGCTTACGACCTGCAACGCTTCGTCAACGCTCAGGAGCCGGTTTTCCGCCAGGCACTGGCCGAACTGGAAGCCGGCAGAAAGCGCAGCCACTGGATGTGGTTTGTATTTCCGCAGATCAAGGGCCTGGGACGTAGCGCCATGGCGCAGCGCTATGCCATCAGCGGCCTCGATGAAGCCCGGGCTTATTTGCGACACCCACTGCTGGGGCCGCGTCTGGAGCTGTGTGCAAAAACCATCGCACCTCAGGTGCAGCGGTCGGCTCGACAGATTTTCGGCTCCCCGGATGATCTCAAGCTGCATTCGAGCATGACCCTGTTTGCAGCCGCAGCCCCGGAACACCCATTGTTCAAGGAAGTGCTGGACACCTTCTTCGATGGTGAACCGGACGCCATCACTCTGGAGAAACTGCAAGCCTTTCCCTGAAATCTTCAAATGCCTGTCGAAGAGCGCTGGATACAGCGCTCGCGTCGCTCATCGACACGCTCGGCAAACCAGGCCGTTGTCAGTTTGCGGGTAATCTTCGGACTTTTCAGGACAATGCCGGGCAGTACGGCACGCGGCAGCGGCTTGCCCTGAGTTTTTTGCGCCAGTTCGAAGACTCGGGTGTAAAGCCGGGTTTCCTCGAACTCGAACGTGTCACCCTGCTTGAGCTGATTCCAGATGGCCGAATTGCTCATGTCCAGACGAGCGCCCAGGGTGCGGACTGCCAGTTCCGTCGAGCCCGGCGACGTCGAATCGTAGCGAATCAGGTCGCCATCCAGTGCCAGCTCGATCCCGGTGGCAAGGCTGACCGCATTCTGGAAAGCCGCATTGCGGCTGGCATACCAGCCGGCATTGAAATCCGCGAAACGATAGATCGACTGCGTGTAGCTCGCTGGATAGCCGAGCAGATGGGCGATACCGAAATACATGCCACCGCGACGGGTAAAGACCTCACGGCGGATCGAACCATCGACCGGATAGGGATAATTGGCCGCCTGTTTTTCGGCAAAGGCAATGCTGACCTGCATCGGCCCGCCGGTACGCACCGGATTGAAATTGCCGAACAGGGTCTGCCCCAGCGGCACCATGCCGATGAAGTCATCGAAAATGGCGCTCAGTTCCTTCTCGGTACGAGCCGCCTCCAGCCGCGCTCCATAGGATTTGCCACTGGGCGAGCGGATCCGCAGGGCAGCGTTGACCAGCGCAGCAGGGATATGCAGCCGCGAGGCACGTCGGTCGATCTCGGCACGGGCGATCTTCGCCATTCCCGGCACGGTCGGATCGACCTGATAAGTGGACTCCTGCTCGGTCACCGCCAGCACGGAACACAGATTCTCGGTAGTCAGATCGATTCTCTGTGCCACGAACGCGGCATAGATATCGCCAGCCCATGCCTGACGATCCGGAGTCTTGGGCGGCATCAGGCGCACGATCTTCGCCCGCGCCTGATCGGGGCTCAATTCCGGTTCTTGAACCCGCTGGCTGCTGCATCCGGCAAGCGCCAGTGCAAGGCTCATCATGAGCGTTCCAGACTTCATTCCCTTCAATGGCTTACCTCTCTCGATACAGGTCTAGAACACAGACCACTCAATCCTCGCACTCAGTTTTTCCAGCGCAGCCATACCGACCAGCGAATTGCCCGCCGCGTTCAATTCCGGGGACCAGACACAGACAGAAAAACGTCCCGGCACCACCGCAACAATACCGCCGCCCACGCCACTCTTGCCCGGCAGGCCGACCCGGTAGGCAAAGTTGCCGGCCTCGTCGTAAAGACCGCTGGTGGCCATGATCGAGTTGAGTTGCGTGGCCTGGCGTGCCGTCAGAATCTGCTCGCCACTGTGGGTGCAGAAACCCTGATTGGCCAGAAAACCGAAGGCCCGCGCCAGATCGATGCAGTTCATGCTCAGGGCACAATGGTGGAAATAACTGCGCAGAACGTCTTCGACGTCGCCATTGAAGTTGTCGAAGGACTTCATCAGATAGGCCGCCGCAGCATTGCGGGAACGGTGCTGATATTCGGATTCCGCAACCTTGGTATCGGAGATGATGGTCGGGTTGCCGCACAGACGTCGCACGAAGTCCCGCATCGACAGCGCAGGAGCAGCGAAGCGCGACTGATTGATATCGCAGATCACCAGCGCCCCGGCATTGATGAACGGGTTGCGCGGCCTGCCCCGCTCGAACTCCAGCTGGACCAGAGAGTTGAAGGGCTGACCGGAAGGCTCGTGCCCAAGACGCTTCCAGATATCCTCGCCGGAATGTCCGATGGCCTGAACCAGACTGAAGACCTTGGAAATACTCTGGATCGAAAACGGCGTGGCTGCATCACCGGCATGAAACACTTCGCCGCTGTTGCTATAGACCGCGATACCCAATTGATCGGGGCGAACTTCACCCAGCGCTGGAATGTAATTGGCGACCTTGCCCTGGCCGAGCAAGGGTCTGACTTCATCAAGAATTTCGTTCAGCAGGTTTTGCATGCATGCGCCCCTTGTTTTGGGTGCGCACACTACACCAACAATTGAAAACGAGCATCACCCAACAAGGGCAATGTCCCGTGATTTGCAGTCAGCACAAGAAATCAGGTCTTGTAGTCGGTATCGGTGCGCTCAAGCTGACGGATAAGCGCATTCCAGTGCCTGGCCACACCCGGCCCGTTACCATCCTTGATGGCCTTGGCCTGATTCTCGACGGTGGCAATCACCTCGGCAGGCGGGAAGATCAGTTGCGCATTGCCCGCAGCCTGGGCAGCGATCTGGATATTGCAGGCGTACTCCAGGGAGTGCAGTTGCTGGAAGGCATGCTCGACACTCACCCCGGCCGTCAGCAAGCCATGGTTGCGCAGGATCATCACACTCTTGTCACCCAGGTCAGCCACCAGCCGCTCACGCTCGTCCAGGTTCAAGGCAATCCCTTCATAACCGTGATAAGCCACTCGCCCCGAGAAAGCCAGCGAGTGCTGGGAAATCAGCAACAGCCCGTCCTTCTGCGCAGACACCGCAATGCCGTCGCGGGTATGGGTATGCAGCACTGCCTGAAGATCGGGGCGTGCGCCATGGATTGCGCTGTGAATCACATAACCGGCGTAGTTGATGCCGAGCCCTGTCGGGTCGTCGACGATGGTGCCATTGAGATCGACCTTGACCAGATTCGAGGCCGTGATTTCATCGAACAACAGGCCGAAGGCGTTGATCAGAAAATGCTCGTCCGGGCCTGGAACCCGGGCGGAGAAATGGGTGTAGATATGATCGGTCCAGCGCTTGAGGGCTGCCAGACGATAAGCCGCCGCCAGCTTGACCCGCACTTCCCACTCCTCAGGCGAAACCCGATCCCGAACACTTCCTGACTTTTCCGGGCCTGGAGTCCCCTGCTGGACTGGCAAAGCGCTGACGTTGCTCATGGTATTGCTCCTGAATGACTTGAAACCTGTCAGACAAGACTAAGCGCATAACAAAACCATTAAAAATTACATTTTCTTATAAGCTAATTATGAAAAAAACAAATATTAAGGCCGCCGTGACATAGCTTGCAACTTAAAGCTTGCGGCTTGTAGCGGGCGTCAAGCTACAAGCTTCAAGCTGCAAGAGGAGCTACAGCGCCCGCGCTACCGGCGCCCTCATCGTCACAAACTCTTCCGCGGCAGTGGGGTGTACGCCAATGGTGTCGTCGAAGATCTGTTTGGTCGCGCCAGCCTTCAAAGCGATTGCCAGGCTCTGGACGATCTCGCCGGCATCCGGCCCTACCATGTGGCAACCCAATACGCGGTCGGTCTGGGCATCGACCACCAGTTTCATGAAGGTCTTCTCCTGCACATCCGTCAGGGTCAGTTTCATCGGACGGAAACGGCTCTCGAAAATCTGCACCTGATGTCCGGCCTTGATGGCGTCTTCTTCGGTCAGGCCGACAGTACCAATATTCGGCAGGCTGAAGACCGCCGTCGGAATATGGTTGTAATCCACCGGACGGTATTGTTCCGGCTTGAACAGGCGGCGGGCAACGGCCATGCCTTCGGCCAGTGCCACCGGCGTCAATTGCACACCTCCGATCACATCGCCAATGGCGAGGATCGAAGGCTCGCTGCTCTGATAATGCTCATCGACTTCAATGTAGCCCCGCTCGTCCAGCTTGATGTCGACACTTTCCAGCCCGAGGTTGTCGAGCATCGGACGACGCCCCGTGGCATAGAACACGCAGTCCGTCTCCTGAGTGCTGCCATCCTTGAGGGTCAGCAACAGGCTGCCATCGGCCTGCTTTTCGATGCGCTGGATATCGCTGTTGAAGCGGATATTCATGTCTCGCTTGACCAGCTCTTCATGCAAGTGAGTGCGCACACCGCCATCGAAGCCGCGCAGGAACAGGTCGCCGCGATAGAGCAGCGTAGTGTCGGCCCCCAGACCGTTGAAGATCGAGGCGAACTCGACGGCAATATAGCCACCGCCGACCACCGTCACGCGCTTGGGCAGTTCCTTGAGATAAAAGGCCTCATTGGAAGTGATGGCATGCTCGCGGCCCGGCACGTCAGGTACCTGAGGCCAGCCACCGGTTGCAATCAGAATGCGTTCGGCACTGTAACTCTGGCCGTTGATCTCGACGCGCTGCGGCCCTGTGATCCGGGCATGGCCTTCCAGCAGCGTAACGCCGCTGTTGACCAGCAGATTGCGGTAGATGCCATTGAGACGGTTGATTTCGCGGTCCTTGTTGGCAATCAGCGTAGCCCAGTCGAATTGTGCCTCGCCAAGCGACCAGCCAAAGCCTTTGGCCTGCTCGAAGTCTTCGGAGTAATGCGCGCCGTACACCAGAAGCTTCTTGGGCACACAGCCCACATTGACGCAGGTGCCTCCCAGATAGCGACTCTCGGCAACGGCCACTCGCGCGCCGAAACCGGCGGCAAAACGCGCCGCCCTTACACCGCCGGAACCGGCACCAATTACAAAAAGATCGAAGTCGTAAGCCATTACTGTCTCCTTAGCGATGGGCCAGCATAACCGCTAAACGGTCAGTCAGAAAACGACAAGGCCACCCGAAGGTGGCCTTGTCTTGAAGCGTGCGAGCGTGACTCAGTAAGCCTTGCCCGTTTTGTAGAAGTGCTCGAAGCAGAAATTGGTTGCTTCGATATAGCCTTCAGCACCACCGCAGTCGAAACGCTGGCCCTTGAACTTGTAGGCCAGCACGTTGCCTTCGGCAGCCTGCTTCATCAGGGCGTCGGTGATCTGGATCTCGCCACCTTTGCCTGGAGCAGTCTGTTCGATCTTCTCGAAAATGTCCGGCGTCAGAATGTAACGGCCGATGATCGCCATGTTCGATGGAGCATCTTCAGGCTTTGGCTTCTCGACCATGTCGGTGACACGGAACAGGCCCGGCTTGATTTCGTCACCGGCAATCACACCGTACTTGTTGGTTTCCTGAGGATCGACTTCCTGGATCGCGATGATCGAGCAGCCGTAATGGTTGTGCAACTTGACCATCTGGGCCAGCACGCCGTCGCCATCGAGGTTCACACACAGGTCGTCCGCCAGAACAACGGCGAACGCTTCCTTGCCGATCAGAGGACGACCGCTGAGGATCGCGTGACCCAGGCCTTTCATTTCGGTCTGGCGAGTGTAGGAGAAGCTGCACTCGTCGATCAGTTTGCGAATACCGACCAGGTACTTCTCTTTATCCGTACCCTTGATCTGGTGTTCCAGCTCGTAGCTGATATCGAAATGGTCTTCCAGCGCACGTTTACCGCGACCGGTGACGATGGAGATCTCATTCAAACCAGCGGCGAGCGCTTCTTCCACACCGTATTGGATCAGTGGCTTGTTGACCACCGGCAGCATTTCCTTGGGCATGGCCTTGGTCGCTGGCAAAAAGCGAGTGCCGTAACCGGCTGCTGGGAACAAGCATTTCTTGATCATAAAAGTCCTTGGTAAGGGCTGTTGGTGTTAGCGGCGCAGTCTAATCAGGCGGCGGTCACCTTACAATGCCCCGCCACTGGCCGTCCGATGCCATGGTAGAGGAATCCATGCGCAGATAGTTCCGCAAAATCATAGATATTGCGCCCATCGAAAAGCACGGGCATGCGCATCAGGCCCCGTACGCGGATGAAATCCGGCTGACGAAACTGCTTCCATTCGGTCAGCAGAACCACTGCATCTGCGCCTTCGACACAGCTGTACAGCGACTCGCTCAAGCGTAGCTGACCACTTTGCACTGCGCCGCAATAATATTCGGCCACCGGTCCCATGGCCGCCGGGTCCGTGGCCTGGACTTTGGCACCGGCCGCCAGCAAGGCATCGATCAGCACCAGGCTTGGCGCTTCCCGGATGTCATCGGTGCCGGGCTTGAAGGCCAGACCCCACAAGGCAACCACCCGCCCCTGCAGGTAACCGCCGAAATGCTGGAGCAAGGCCTGGAACAACACGGTTTTCTGGATAGCATTGCGCTGCTGTACGGCACGCAGGATCTGTGGCTCGAAACCCTGCTGCTCGGCTGTGCGAATCAGGGCCTGCACATCCTTGGGAAAGCACGAACCACCATAGCCGCAACCGGCGTAGATGAAATGCGTACCGATTCGTCTGTCACTGCCGATACCGCGCCGCACCTGTTCGATGTCGACATCCAGATGAGCACACAGGCCAGCCATTTCGTTGATGAAGGAAATCCTGGTCGCCAGGAATGCATTGGCGGCGTATTTGCTGAACTCGGCGGCACGTATGTCCATGACCAGAGCGCGCTCGCGGTTGCGCAGAAACGGTCCGTACAAGCGTTGCAGCAGTTGCGCGGACTCAGGTTCGGCACATCCCAGAATCACCCGGTCGGGCCTCATGAAATCCTCGATGGCAGCACCTTCCTTGAGAAACTCGGGGTTGCTCGCCACCCTCACGCGAGCGGTCAGGCCACGTCGCGACAGATGTCCGTTGATGCGCAGAAGCAACGTTTCGGCAGTGCCCACCGGCACGGTTGACTTGTTGACCACCAGACAAGCCCGATTCAGGCATTGGCCCAACTGATCGGCGACTTTCAGCACATGGGACAGATCCACCGCGCCGTCTTCGTTACCGGGCGTACCCACGGCAATGAAAATGATATCGGCCTGCCGTACGCCCTCTTCCAGGCTCGAAGTAAACCTGAGCAACCCACTGGCCTGATGCTCCTTGAGCATGAGCTCGAGACCCGGCTCGTAAATCGGGCACTCACCGCGCCGCAAGGCGGCAATTCTCTGCAGACGGGTTTCGACACACAGCACCTGATTGCCCATTTCGGCAAAGCAGGCTGCCGTTACCAGCCCCACGTACCCGGCACCGATTATGCACAGTCGCATGAGTCGCCTCTCCATTCGGATTTGCGACGATTGCAACGCAAACCGATTGCAGCACCGTGATGACATGACGACAGACACATGACAGAAGAATTATCATGGCTCACATGGCGGAACGATGGCACCGCCGATCAGTCCAACCCTCGTATTGCAAACCTTCCCCCCGGCCTTACCTTGAAGCGAAAAACATGATCAGAGTTCTGTCCATTATTGCTGTACTGGGCCTGACTGGCTGCGCCACCGCCTCCAACACCTACCTGAAGAATGGCAAGCAAGGCCTGAGCATCGATTGCTCGGGTGAAGCGATGTCATGGGCCAGTTGCTATGAAAAGGCCGATGCATCCTGCGCGGGCACCGGCTACGAGATCGTCGGCACCGATGGCACTCCCCGCCCGGCCGAAAGCGAGAAAACCCTGGGCCTGGACGTGGGCAACTACAAGAGCCGCAGCGTACTGGTGGTGTGCAAATAAACGGCGATCAGCCTGAAATGCAGGCCTCGGCAGCGTTGCGCACATCCTTGAAACGCAAAGGCAGATTGGAAAGACGTTCATGGACCTTGATCGTGCTGCCACCGGAGCGGTTCTCGACGTAAATCACTGCTGCCGGGTCATTGCTGAAACTTTGCGCAACGATCAGGCGCAGGCCGTCACGATGAGGTTCGATGACCGGGGGCTTGCGACTCTCGCTGATCTTGCCGGCGAAACAGTCGGCATATTGCTGAGGCGTCTTGCCGGAAATCACGTTCAGGGTCGCAGGCGAATGCTCGATATCGGCAACGGTCGCACATCCGCTTATCGCCAAAGCCATGACTACAACGGCCAGTTTCATACAATCCCCTCCAATTTAAAGGTGCTACGACAAGCACTGGCGCAATTAGATCCCGACCGGGACACTTTTTACCAGAAAGAGCGCAATTGACGCCCAAACAACGGCAAATGGCACGCCTCGCATGCTATCGTTTTGATTTTTTCAGAAAAAGCCACTGATTTCGGAGACACCCATGAAATTCGTACACCAGCGTGAGCACTTGAACGAGGACGATCTGGTAGTCATCGAATGCTCGCAGACGTGCAATATTCGCCTGATGAACGATGCCAACTTTCGCAGCTTCAAGAACGGCGGACGCCATACCTACCATGGCGGCGCCTTCGACAAATTCCCGGCCAAGATCGCAGCGCCCAGTACCGGCTACTGGAATATCACCATCGATACCACTGGCCGCAAACCGAGTGCGAATCCCGGTCGCAAGCCGCAATTTACCCACTCGATCAAGATCGTCCGTCGCTCGACCTCTCGCCTGAGCTGATCCCAAGGAGCCAATGTGAACAACCCTGCCAGCACGACCAAATACGCCGTCAGCTACAAGCTCAATGGCGAACGCCGCTTCGAATTCGCCCAACTGCAATCGGCTTCGGTAGAAGAAGCCAGGGCTGCACTGGAAAAGATGCACAGTCAGAGCGATGACCAGATCACCGACGTGAAAGTCAGCAAGGCTCTTTAACCCTAGCAGTCTGCCTGCGGGATCGATTGCCAGCCGACCAGATTCATCTTTCACTGCATTTTCACGAATGAATTGGCTCTATTTACAAGTCCGTCAGAGGATTGTGGGAGGCAGCTTGCTGGCGACTTCATTTACCAGCGCTGCACCAGAGACACCACAATACTTGGCCAGGCTCTGTACGAAATGTTTTCGAGCGAAGGTGAGGCAAGGCAAAAACAGGCGAGGAACGGTCGGAGTCGCGCCCGACTTTACTGGTGTAAATGAGCATTCCGAGCCTGTTTTTAACGCAGCATCATCGAGCGCAGATACATTTCGTACAAAGCCTAGGACAGAGCGAATTCATTCGCGAACCAGCAACTACCCCGGAAGGCTTTCAAAGCCAGCCGAAGCACGCGACTTGAGCGGACACTCCGCACGATGCAGGTTCAGCGCGGTATTGATGATGCCGATATGGCTGAATGCCTGGGGGAAATTACCCAGCATATGCCTGCCTTTGGGCTCGTATTGCTCGGCCAGCAATCCCACGTCATTGCACAGACCGCACAAGCGGTCGAACAGCTCCCGGGCTTCGCGCTTGCGTCCCTGCAGGACATAGACATCGGCAAGCCAGAACGAACACACCAGGAAAGTCCCTTCGGTTCCCGACAGGCCGTCGACGCTGCGCTCATTGTCATAACGCAGCAGCAGACCGTCCTGCATCAGTGTGCGCTCGATCCTGTCCACCGTGGCGACCACCCGAGGGTCGGTGGCAGGCAGAAACCCGGTCAGGGCAATCTGTAGCAGACTGGCATCCATCTCGGTAGCGCCATAAGTCTGTACGAAACAGCCCAGTTGCTCATTGAAGCCATTGAGGCAGACATCGGCGTGAATGCGATCCGCCACGTCCCGATAGTGCTGCGCCAGCGCCCGGTCTTCGTCATTGATCGCCGCATGGGCAATCTGTGTGGCATTGCGGTCGAAAGCCACCCAGGCCATGACCTTGGAATGAGTAAAGTGTCGGGGCTCGGAACGAATCTCCCAGATGCCCGCATCCGGCAAATGCCAGACCGTTTCCAGAAACGGCATCACCACCTTGGAAATGGCAATGCTGCGCGGATGTCGCGGCATTCCGCCCTTGAGGGCCTGGATCATGGCGTCGGCCACTTCGCCGTAGACATCCAGTTGCATCTGGGTTGCGGCACCGTTGCCGATGCGCACGGGTTGCGACCCCTTGTAACCGCTCAGCCAGGGCAGTTCATACTCCTGCAGCCGCCGCTCACCGCCCAGCCCATACATGATCTGTATCTGCTCGGGATTACCCGCCACCGAGCGCAACAGCCAGTCACGCCACTCCGTCGCTTCCTCGAAATAGCCCAGGTTCATGAATGCCAGCAACGTCATGGTCGCATCGCGCAACCAGCAATACCGGTAATCCCAATTACGTTCGCCACCCAACTGCTCGGGCAGCGAAGTCGTCACTGCGGCGACGATACCGCCCGTAGGCTGGTAGGTCATGGCCTTGAGGGTAATCAGCGAACGCTTGACCTGAGCGGTCCATGGCCCGACATCAGGACAGCGATCGGAAAATGCTCGCCAGAAAGCCTCCGTGCGAAGCATCGCCTGCCCGGCATCGGTTTCGGGAAGGATCGGTTCATATGAAGGCTGATGAGACAAGGTAAAGACCTTGCGCTCCCCAGCCGCCACATGGAAGTCACTGCCGGTATGGTGGTCATGGGGCTGCAGAGGAACCGGGCTGCGCAATACCAGCATCTCGGGTCCGGCAACCGCCGTCAGGGTGTGCGGGTCTTTTTTCTCGACCCAGGGCACCGAACTGCCGTAATCGAAGCGAATGGCGAGGTCCATGCTGAACCCGACACGTCCTTCGAGGCCGACCACGATCCGCACCACCTGGTTGTCAGCCCCCATGGGCATGAAATCGATCAGCAGCGCACTGCCGTTGGCGGTCCGGAACAGGGTTTCCAGAATCAGGGTCCCGTCGCGATAACTGCGCTCGACAGAGGTGACCTCCTCTGCCGGAGCGATCTTCCAGCGGCCATTATCGCTGTCGCCCAGCAAGGCCGCGAAACAGGCCGGCGCATCGAAACGCGGAAAACACAGCCAGTCCAGTGAACCGTTCCGGGCAACCAGAGCGGCGGTCCGGCAATTACCCAGCAATGCGTAGTCTTCAATCAGTGCAGCCATTCGAGAATGTCCGTCCCTATCGTGAAACCGCGCCGGGAACAGCAGACCTCAGCGCGGCAGGATGTAACGGTCGATAGCTTGCGCCACGCCGTCCTGAAGATTGCTTTCGGTAACGACATAGGCCTGCCCCTGTACAGCGGGATCTGCCTGGCCCATGGCAATGGAGAGCCCGGCCAACTGGAACATGGCGACATCGTTGCCCCCATCGCCAATGGCGGCGGTGTTCACAAGCTCGACACCCAGATACTCGGCAAGCGTCGCCAGAGCCGTGCCCTTGTTGGCTGCCAAAGCCGTGACATCGAGATAATAAGATTGCGAACGCGCGGCCAGGGCCTGCCCCTCAATCAAGGGATTGAGCCGGTTTTCCAGGGTTTCGAGCAAGTTGAAGTCAGTGCTGGAGGCCACGATCTTGTCGATACGATCCAGATAAGGCTCGAAGCTGTCCACCAGCAACGGTTCATAACCCAGCGCATGACGCTCATGATCGACATAGGCGCTATCGGGGTCGAGCAACAACCATTGGTTGTCGGCAAAGACCCAGATCGCAACCTCTTCAGTGGCAAACAGCTCCAGGCACGTGCGCGCAGCGGCCGGCTCGATCCGATAGGCCGCCAGCAGGCTGCCATCGGGATGAGTAATGGTGCCGCCGTTGAAAGAGACTGTCGGCAGGTCGACACCCAAGGCTTCGATGATCTGCACCATGGCCCGCGGCGGACGACTGCTGGCCAGGGTGAAGTGAATTCCGGCATCGCGTAACCGCCCCACTGCATCGACAGTGGCCGGAGTGAGGCTGTGATCGGGGCGCAACAAGGTGCCATCGATATCGGACAACAGGAAACGGATAAGTGACTGCGAACGATCAGTCATCAATCTGGCGCCACTCGCGACCGTCACGGGCCAGCAGATCTTTCGCAGCTTCGGGACCGTCTTCACCGGCCTTGTAAAACTGCACCTCGGGCTTGTCGGCCCAGGCATCCAGAAACGGCTGCACGGCGCGCCAGCCATTCTCGATATTGTCGGCACGCTGGAACAGCGTCTGATCGCCCGTAAGGCAGTCGTAGATCAGGGTTTCGTAGCCGGTCGATGGCTGCATCTCGAAAAAGTCCTTGTAAGCAAAACCCAGTTCGATGTCTTCCATGTCCAGGGTCGGCCCCGGACGCTTGGCAAACAGATCGAACCAGACGCCCTCATTGGGCTGAATCTGGATCCGCAGATAATTGGGCTTGAGCCGATCGACCTCAGTATCCCGGAACTGGGCATAGGGCGCCGGCTTGAAGCAGATGGCGATTTCGGTATCACGGGAGCTCATGCGTTTGCCGGTGCGCAGATAGAACGGCACCCCGACCCAACGCCAGTTATCCACCAGCACCTTGAGGGCCACATAGGTTTCGGTCGTGCTGTCGGCAGCGACACGCTCCTCCTCGCGATAACCGACAACCTCGCGATCACCCGAGCGGCCCTTGGTATACTGGCCGCGTACCGAGTTGCTCAGCGCCTCTTCCCTGCTCCATGGGCGGATTGCACCGATGACCTTGGCCTTCTCGCCCCGCACCGCATCGGCGCCGAACGCAGCCGGAGGCTCCATGGCAACCATGGCCAGCAACTGGAACAGGTGATTGGGCACCATGTCGCGCAGCGCCCCGGTGTTTTCATAAAAGCTGCCGCGAGTCTCGACACCCACGGTTTCGGCCGCCGTTATCTGTATGTGATCGATGTAATGGTTGTTCCAGAACGATTCGAAAAAGGCGTTGGAGAAACGGGTGACCAGAATGTTCTGTACCGTTTCCTTGCCCAGATAATGGTCGATGCGATAAATCTGCTTTTCGCTCATGACCTTGAGCAGACAGGCATTGAGTTCAACCGCACTGGCCAGATCCGAACCGAACGGTTTTTCAATCACCACCCGGCGGAAACTGCCTTCGGCTTCCGTCAGCAGGCCCGAGGAACCGAGTCGTGAAACCACTTCACTGAAGAAGCGCGGTGCCGTGGCAAGATAGAAAACGGCATTGGCCGTGCCGCTGCCTTCGATCTTGCTGGCGATGTCCTGATAGGTCGAATCATCGAGAAAGTCGCCTTGCACATAGCTGATGCGCTTGGCCAGCCTGCCCCAGAGCTCAGGGTCCAGGGCTTCTCCACCCGCCTCGGAGACCTTGCTGGCGGCCTCCTGGCGAATGAAGTTTTCCAGCTTGAGGGCGAAGTCGGTGTCACTGACCGCATTGTGATCCACACCGACAATATGCAGCCCCTCGTCCAACAGTCCGTCACGCGCCAGGTTGTAGAGCGCCGGCATCAACAAACGCTTTACCAGGTCACCGTGAGCACCGAACAGAAACAGTGTCGTAGCAGGAGCAACCTCAGCCTTGTGTGCGGCCTTGCCGCGTGACAGGCCCATTACTTGGGCTCCTTGTGACCACCGAACCCGAAGCGCATGGCGGAAAGCATCTTGTCTGCGTAAGAACTGGTCTGACGCGAACGGAAACGGGCAAAGAGCGCGCTGGACAATACCGGAACCGGTACCGCCTGCTCGATGGCTGCCTCGATGGTCCAGCGGCCTTCGCCACTGTCGGCTACGGAACCGGAGAACGCATCCAGATTCGGGTCAGTGGCCAGGGCATCGGCGGTCAGATCCAGCAGCCAGGACGAAACCACGCTGCCACGACGCCAGACTTCGGCGATGTCGGCAGTATTGAGGTCGAAACGCTGCTCGGACGGCAGATGCTCGGAATTCTTCTGCTTGAGCAGATCGAAGCCCTCGGCAAAGGCCTGCATCATCCCGTACTCGATGCCGTTATGGATCATCTTCACGAAATGACCGGAACCGGCCGGGCCCGAGTGGATGTAGCCACGCTCGGCACGGTCATCGCTGGATTTGCGGTCCCTGGTGCGCTCGATGGAGCCATAGCCCGGAGCCAGGGTGGCGAACAGCGGGTCCAGGCGCTCGACGATGGCGCTTTCGCCACCGATCATCATGCAGTAGCCCCGCTCCAGCCCCCAGACACCGCCGGAGGTGCCGACATCGATGTAGTGCAGACCTTTTTCGCTCAGTTCCTTGGCACGGCGAATGTCGTCCTTGTAGAAGGTGTTGCCGCCATCGATGATGACGTCATCGGCTTCGAGCAATTCGCTCAGCACCTGGATGGTGTCTTCGGTCGGAGCACCGGCCGGGAGCATTACCCACACAGCACGTGGTTTTTCGAGCGCCGCCACCAGTGACGCGAGATCATCGGCAGCCGTCGAACCTTCGTTGGCCAGGGCATTGCGAGAGGCTTCATCGCGGTCATAGACCACAGTGCTGTGGCCATCGAGCATCAGTCGCCGTGCAATATTGCCGCCCATGCGGCCCAGTCCAACAATCCCAAGTTGCATGAAAAGGTGCTCCTCAAATCTGTAAAAAGGTGCCTTGCATTCTCGATTACAGCACGTGATTCAGTGATACGTGCTGGTTAGTCAAGAAAGCTCTGGCATCGGTTCCCCAAGGTGGGGGCAGCGGCATTTTCATCCACCCGATACTGCATTTTGTCGTTAACGCGAAAGGTTCGCGACAATTAAAAATAAAAAAGTTCCAATTTTCCGCAAAAGAAATCAAAATCGGAGCCGATAGAGAGACAAGCAGTGGCGATTCAGGGAACGATTGTCAATGCAGAGGTCTTTCCGACGTTGAATCCGCCATTTGCGAGGTGAGCAATGGGCACTGTACTACCAGCACTTGCACCACAAACCCTGTACGTCACTATCCGTCGCGACGAACTGCGCGCGCTCAAAGAAGAACGTGAACAGTTGCTCAGCAAGGTAGCTCACTTGAGCCTGCTTCTGCAGCAAGCACAGCTGGCCGCTCCTGGCACAGCCCTGCAAGCCTGATCTGCACACCCCGCCTCAACGCTCAGTGGCAAGCCTGATATCCGGCTTGCCCGCAATGAGCGTAGCTTAAAGCGTTTTCTGCCAGAACATCGCACGTCCCATTTGCGGATCCAGCTCATAGCTGCCGAATCCCTGCCTTGCATAGACGGCCTGCGCCGCCGCATTACCTTCCAGCACTTCGAGCGTCAGCTTGCAGCAACCACGCTGACGGGCGATCTCTTCGACCTTGGCGAGCATTTTCTGGCAGATGCCCCGTCCCCGGTATTGGGCAAGCACGACTACATCGTGAATATTGACCAGCGGGCGACAGGCGAAAGTCGAAAACCCTTCGAAGCAGTTGACCAGCCCTACCGGCTCACCGGCGATAAAAGCCAGCACACTGAAGGCATGAGGCCGCTTGGCCAGCTCAATGGCCAGTTGCTGACGTGTATCGACCGACAATGACTCGCCACCGCCCATGACATCCTCGGCATAGTGATTCAAGACGAACCCAATCGCTTCGGCATGCACCGGATTGGTATAGCTCGCTTGTAGTACCAACACCTCTGGGGCTTCCATTTCCAACCTCTTCAATACGACAACACAATTTGATTCCATCAGGCGAGCACGCAGAAAGGCAAGCCAAAGAGGGGCAGATTCTATCGTGCATACCCCCTAAATGTTCCAGCCCAAACGTAGGAAATTTCCTCGGACGCCCAAAGATAAAACGCCTGATGCACTCAGAAGAGGCATACAACCTGTTCACTGCAGGAAAAACGCGCAAAACAATGGTACCTGTAACGGAATTCTTCCGACTCTGCACCCTCAACTCAGCTATCCGACGACCGGTCATCAGGGTTTTTTTCCCTCTGCAATCCGCACCATAAAGACGCACCCCTGCCTCTGCGGGCTCCCAAAGCCTGTGCGTTATCTACGCCTGACGCCCATGCCAGACATTTCCCCGTAAAAAAGTCGAAACTTCTCCAAAACGCCCGGGTCATCTGCTTAGAGCGCCTATGCTATTGGCTGACCAATAAGCATTGGCCCTTCTTGCAATGCCCCATCACCGCGCAAGAGATGAAACAGGTACTGATCTTGCGTAGTGCAATAACGCCAGCCATAGGAAATGGCTCATAAAACGCCAATGCCGCACCAACACTGTGTTGAATGGGAGAAAACGATGATTAGCGCCGCGGTCAAAACCCAGAAGGGAGAGAGTTTTAATCAGCTGGCCAACGAGCTGACTCATCTACCATCATTTGCTACAACCACTGTTCCTCAGCTTCAGTTACCCACTTCAACCGCACAGCCCATGATCTCCCCGGTCAACAGACGCAAAGTGCTGTTCGTGACCTCGGAACTGGCCGATCTGGTAAAAACCGGCGGCCTGGGCGACGTCTCTGCTGCCCTGCCGCGTGCCATGCGTCACCTGCATGATGTGCGCGTACTGATCCCCGGCTACCCACAAGTGCTCAACAGCGGCAATCCGATCCATGTGATCAGTGAGCTGGGAGGCTATGCCGCCCTGCCAGCCTGCAAGATCGGTCGCATGGACATGAAGGACGGGCTGGTCATTTATGTACTGATCTGCCCCGAACTGTACGAACGTGAAGGCACGCCTTATGGGGATGCCAACGGTCGCGACTGGTCCGACAACCACATCCGCTTCGCCCGACTGGGTCTGGCAGCAGCCGATTTCGCCGCTGGCGCAGTAAAAAGCCAGTGGAGCCCGGAGCTGGTGCATGCCCACGACTGGCCTGCCGGTCTGGCTCCAGCCTATATGCGCTGGCGCGGGCAGACTACGCCAAGCATTTTCACCATTCACAACCTGGCCTATCAAGGCACCGTCAGTACAGGTTCGAGTCGTGAGCTGGGCATTCCGGACGAAGCCTTGAGCAGCGACGGCATGGAGTTCTACGGCAAGCTGTCGTTCATCAAGGCCGGCATGGCCTACGCCAGCCATATCACGACCGTCAGCGCGACCTATGCAAAAGAAATCACCACTGCCGACTTCGGCTGCGGCCTGGAGGGTTTTCTGCAAAGCAAGGCAGACAAAGGCCAGCTCAGCGGTATTCCCAACGGGATCGATGCCAGCTGGGATGCCAGCACCGACGAGCACCTGATCTGTCATTTCGCCCCCAACGAATGGCTGCGCAAGGAAATCAACGCCGACTACGTTCGTGAACTGTTCGAACTTGAACCTTCCACCGGCCCGCTGTTCGCCGTGGTTTCCCGGCTGGTGTATCAGAAGGGTCTGGACCTGACCATTGGCGTGGCCGAGCACATCGTCAATAAAGGCGGACAGATCGCGATCATCGGTCGTGGCGAGCCGGAAGAAGAGGAAGCCATGCGCGTCCTGGCAGCACGTTTCCCGGGCCGCATCAGTGTACGTATCGGCTTCAATGAAACCGATGCCCGTCGCATGTTCGCCGGAAGCGACTTTCTGTTGATGCCGTCCCGCTACGAGCCTTGCGGTCTGAGCCAGATGTACGCCCAGCGTTTCGGCTCACTGCCGGTTGCCCGCAATACCGGTGGCCTGGCGGACACGATTGAAGACGGCGTGACCGGTTTTCTGTTCAATGACTCCACCATAGAGAGCTACACCGAAGCCCTGAATCGTGCCTTCAAGGTGTTCGACAACACTGCGCTGCTCAATGCCATGCGCTGCCGGGCCATGGCGGCACCGTTCAACTGGCAACAGGCGGTGGAACCCTATGCCGAGCTCTATCAGGACCTGTTGAAAAAGAATGCAGGTGTGTCGACTTACTATTGAGGAGAAGGGGTTACTGGATGCCTGTGCGGACAACAGAGGATAGCGGGTGCCACGGCGCCGTTTTGTTGAACCCCGAACATACCCGGTTCACCCTTTGGGCACCGGATGCTCAGGATGTAAGTGTCGAACTGGATGATGGCCGCTCGCTGGACATGGAAGCACAACAGGATGGCTGGTTTGCCGTGGAGGCTCGCTGCTCGGCGGGCACCCGCTACCGCTACAGAATCGACAGGGATCTGGAGGTGCCGGACCCGGCCTCCCGCGCTCAGGTCGATGATGTTCACTCCCGGAGCATCGTGATCGACCATCAGGCCTATCAGTGGCAACACAGCCACTGGCAGGGCCGCCCCTGGCATGAAGCCGTCATCCAGGAAATTCATGTGGGCGCACTGGGCGGCTATGCCGAAGTAGAGACTCACCTGGCACGCCTTGCAGAACTGGGTATCACCGCCATCGAGTTGATGCCGCTTGCGCAGTTCCCCGGTGATCGCAACTGGGGATACGACGGCGTACTGCCTTATGCTCCCCAGTCATCCTACGGCACCCCGGATCAACTCAAGCACCTGATAGACACGGCCCATGGTCATGGCCTGATGGTGATTCTCGATGTGGTCTACAACCATTTCGGCCCGGACGGCAATTATCTGGGCAGCTACGCCAAAAGTTTCTTTCGCAGCGATGTGAAAACGCCCTGGGGCGATGCCATCGATTTTCGTCGCCAGCAGGTTCGCGACTTCTTCATCAATAATGCCTTGATGTGGCTGCTCGACTATCGTTTCGACGGGTTGCGTCTGGATGCCGTGCACGCCATCAAGGACGACACCTTTCTGCCAGAGTTTGCCCGGCGAGTGCGCCAGCAGATCGGCAAGGATCGGCACGTCTGGCTGAACCTGGAAAACGAATTCAATCAGGCAAGACTGCTGGAACAAGGCTTCGATGCCCAATGGAACGATGACGGGCATAACACGCTGCATGTTCTGCTGACCGGAGAAACCGATGCCTATTATGCGGATTTCGCCCAGCAGCCGACCCAGAAGCTGGCGCGCCTGCTGAGCGAAGGTTTCGTCTACCAGGGCGAAGCGACCCAGCATGGCCATAACCGGGGCGAGCCCAGCGGACACCTTGAGCCCGGCGCTTTCGTCCTCTTCCTGCAGAATCACGACCAGATCGGCAATCGCGCTCTGGGCGAGCGGCTGAACCGGCTCTGCCCTGCCCCTGCGCTCAAGGCGGCGACCGCGCTGCTGCTGTTGTCACCGATGATCCCGCTGATGTTCATGGGCGATGAATGGGGAGCGAAAGAGCCTTTTCTGTTTTTCACCAGCCACCATGGCGAACTGGCCGACGCCGTTCGCGAAGGCCGACGCAAAGAGTTCGCCGCTTTTGCAGCCTTTGCCGATGAAGAACGCCGCAAGCACATCCCCGACCCCAACGACCCGCAGACCTTTACAGCCTCACGTCCCGACCTGAATGCCATCGAGGCCAAAGACGATCAGGGCAACGAGCACCGAAGCTGGCTGCTGCTCTATAAACAGTTGCTGGGCATCCGTCATCGCGAGATCGTTCCGCGCCTGCCGGGCACACGCCCATTGGGCTGCGAAGTGCTAGGCGATGGTGCCGTGAGTGCACGCTGGCGCATGGGCGACGGCAATGTCCTGCGCATCGATCTGAATCTCGGCAAGCACCCGGTAGTGGCGCCCGGGCAGGACCGCGCTACGATTCTCTTTACCACTCAGTCACATCCTGTAGAACTTTCCCCACAGGGCACCCTCAATCCTTACACGGCCATTGTCAGCCTGACAGCAAGTGATGTTCTGGAGGAACAGGATGAGCAATGAGCAATTGGAGAGACTTGCCAGTGAAGCAGGCTTGTCGGTGCACTGGGTCGATGCCAACGCACGCCCGCAGACAGTCAGCCCCCAGGTCTTGCGAAAGGTTCTTGAAGCACTCGGCTATCGCACCGACAGCAGCGAAGCCATCGATGCCAGTCTGTTGCAGTTGCAGACCGCCCGCCACGGTGCCAGTGCCCCGCCACTGCTGACAGTGGATCATGGCAGCAATCTGGACCTGTCGGAGTGGTTCGAGCCCGAGACACCGTTCGTCCTGCATCTGGAAGACGGCTCGCGACTGGCCGCCAGGCTCACCTCCAACGCCGAACTGCCAGCCCTGGCAACGGTCGGCTATCAGCAACTGGATATAGCCGGACAGCACCTGACCATCGCTGTCGCACCACAGACCTGTTTCAGCATGGCCATGGCCACCGATGCCCGGAAACCCCGCACCTGGGGCCTGACTGTTCAGCTTTACAGTCTGCGTCGTGAAGGCGATGGCGGATTCGGCGACACCCAGGCGCTTGAAGCACTGGTGCGTTCGGCTGGCGAAAGGGGTGCCGATGCCCTGGCGATCAGCCCAATCCACGCCATGTTCGCCAGCGACCCGCAGCGCTACAGCCCGTATTCGCCCTCCAGCCGCCTGTTCCTCAACAGCCTTTACGCTTCGCCGGGCATGATCCTTGGCGAACGCGCCTGGCGTCAGGCCATTGAAGACGCCGGTGTCAGCGATGAATTCAAGCGTCTGGAAGATATGCCACTGATCGACTGGCCCGCTGCCGCCAGCGTCAAGTGGAAAGCCCTTCATAAACTCTATGAGGCCTTCAGTACCGGGGCGCATCCTCTCTACGAGGACTTCAACAGCTTCCGCCATGCCGGCGGCGAAGCACTGGAAAACCATTGCCGCTTCGAAGCGCTGCGCGCCGAGAGCCAGAACATGGGCATCAGTGACAACTGGCATGAATGGCCGGACGAACTGAAAGAGCCGCGCAGTGAAGCCATTGCCCTGTTCGCCGCCGCCCATGGCCCGCTGATCAGCTTTCATGCCTTTGCGCAGTGGCTGATCGCACGCAGCCTGGAACGTGCGCAGGTTGCAGCGCGCAGCAGCGGCATGCGCGTCGGTCTGATTGCAGACCTGGCAGTGGGTGCCGACGGGGCCGGCAGTCAGGCCTGGAGTCGCCAGGACGAGCTGCTGTCGGCCCTGACCGTTGGCGCGCCACCGGATATTCTCAATCGCTCGGGACAGAGCTGGGGCATCTCGGCCTTCTCTCCCGAAGGGCTGAAACGCAATGGTTTCCGGGCCTTCATCGAGATGCTGCGAGCCAACTTCGCCCATGCCGGCGGCCTGCGGATCGACCACGTGATGGGCCTGCAACGCCTGTGGGTCGTGCCATTGGGCTCGCCACCCAGCGAAGGTGCCTACCTCAACTATCCGCTGGACGACATGCTGCGCCTGCTAAGTCTGGAGTCCTGGCGGCACAAGGCAATCGTGCTCGGAGAGGATCTGGGTACGGTGCCCGAAGGGCTGCATGAAAAACTGTCGGCCCGGGCGATTCTGGGCATGCGCGTCTTGCTGTTCGAGCAGAACAACGGCCATTTCAAACCTATCCTCGACTGGTCGGACGAAGCACTGGCGACCACCAGCACCCATGACCTGCCCACCCTGACCGGCTGGCTGAGCGAACTGGACATCGAATGGCATTCGCGCCTGGGTCATCTCGACGAACAGAGCGAGCGCCACTGGCGTGAGGAACGTACTCGCGAATACGATGGCCTGCGCCGTGCCCTGAGCCAGAACAACGACAACCTGCCCTCCGATACCGAGGACTTCACCCGGATCATCGATGCCAGCATCCGTTATCTGGGCCACACCCGTGCCCCCCTGGTACTCCTGCCGATGGAAGATGCACTGGGCGTTCATGAACAGGCCAACCTGCCCGGCACCATCGACAGCCATCCTAACTGGCGGCGGCGCTTCAATGCAGAAAGCGCCACCCTGCTCGACAACGAAGACGCTGCACGACGACTGGAACTGCTGTCCCAATCCCGGCTGCAAGCTGCGGAGCGTGACCGATGAGCATAACCCTGCAACCCTTGCGCGCTACCCAGCGCCTGCAGTTCCACAAGGACTTCACCCTCGACGACGCCGTGCCATTGGTGCCCTACTTTGCCAGTCTGGGTATCAGCCATATCTACGCCTCACCACTGCTCAAGGCTCGTGCCGATTCCATGCATGGCTACGACGTGGTCGACCCGACGATCATCAATCCGCAACTAGGGGGCGAACCGGCGCTGCGTCGTCTGATGACAGCCCTGCGCGCCCATGGCATGGGTCTGATCCTCGATATCGTTTCCAATCACATGGCCGTCGGGGGCGCGGACAATCCCTGGTGGCTCGATCTGCTGGAATGGGGACGCGGCAGCCCTTATGCCAGCTTCTTCGATATTCAGTGGAATTCCCCCGACCCGCTGCTGGAAGGCCAGTTGCTGCTGCCTTTCCTGAGCAGTGACTATGGTGCGGTGTTGCAGGCCGGTGAGATCCCGTTGCGTTTCGATGCGCAGCACGGCTCGTTTCATATCGAACACTACCAGCATCACTTTCCCGTCACGCCTACCAGCTACGGCCCATTGCTGCAGGCCAGCGGGCATCCGCAACTGACCGAATTGGGCCAGCGCTTCGGCGCACTGAATCAGTATCCTCAGGCCTACGAACGCGCCCGGCAGGCCAAGGCCGAGCTGGCGGAACTGGCCAGGACTCCGGAAATTCTTGCAGCCATCGAGCAAGGCATCGCCCTGTTCGATTCAAGAGAAAGCGCAGGCTTCGAGCGCTTGCATCACTTGCTGGAGCGTCAACATTACCGGCTGGCAAGCTGGCGAACCGCTGCCGATGACATCAACTGGCGGCGCTTTTTCGACATCAATGAACTGGGCGGCCTGCGGGTCGAGCGGCCCGTGGTTTTCGAGGCCACCCACGGCAAGATTTTCCAGTTGATCGAAGAGGGTCTGGTAGACGGCCTGCGCATCGACCATATCGACGGGCTTGCCGACCCGCGCGGCTATGGCCGCAAACTCCATCGCCGGGTGCAAGGGCTGCTCAAACAGCGCCCGGCCCATGCGCAACTGGAACACCTGCCGATTTTCGTCGAGAAAATCCTCGGCCCCGATGAGCCGCTGCGCGACGACTGGAGCGTGGACGGCACCACCGGTTACGAGTTCATGAATCAGGTGTCTCTGCTACAGCACGACCCCAAGGGTCAGGCACCCTTGGCCGAGCTCTGGAACCGGCTGACGGAGCGCACTGCCGACTTCGATCAGGAAGTCCTGCAGGCCCGTGATCTGGTGCTGCATGGCACTCTGGCCGGGGATTTCGAGAATCTTGCCCAGGCGCTGCTACAGGTGGCACGCAGCGACCTGATGAGTCGCGACCTGACGCTGGGTGCCATTCGCCGTGCGTTACTGGCGCTGGTGGTGAATTTCCCGATCTACCGCACCTACATCAGCGCGTGCGGACGCTCGGTAGAAGACGATCGCTTCTTCCAGCAGGCCATGCAGGGCGCACGCACCAGCCTCAACGAAGGCGACTGGCCGGTGCTGGATTACCTGCAACGCTGGCTGGGTGGCGAACCCTGGCGCAAGCTGCCACGCGGACCTCGGCGTGATCTGCAGCGCAAGGCCTGCGTGCGCTTTCAGCAACTCACCTCCCCCGTGGCCGCCAAGTCCGTGGAAGACACTGCGTTCTACCGCTCAGCGGTGCTGCTGTCGCGCAACGACGTGGGATTTCATCCTCAGCACTTCAGTGCGCCGGTGGAAGCCTTCCATCAGGCCTGTCAGCAGCGTCGTGAAAAATTCCCCGACAACCTGCTGGCGACCGCGACCCACGACCACAAACGTGGCGAAGACACCCGTACACGACTGGCCGTGCTCAGTGAATGCGCAGGCTGGTATGCCGAGCAGGTGGAACGCTGGCGGCAATTGGCGGTACCGCTCAAGGGCGAAGAACCGGCCATCAGCGCAGGTGATGAGCTGATGCTCTATCAGGCTCTGCTGGGCAGTTGGCCGCTGGATCTTGAAGGCGAAGAAGCCCACGAAACTTATGCACGGCGCATGGTTCACTGGCAGGAAAAAGCCTTGCGCGAAGCCAAGCTGCAAAGTAGCTGGGGCGCGCCCAATCAGGCCTACGAAAGTGCCTGCCGGGAATTCCTGCAACGCCTGCTGCTGGCCCCCGAAGCTCAGGCGTTGCGTCAGTCCCTGGGGGCCACCGCCAACCGTATTGCAGTCGCCGGGGCACTCAACAGCCTGGCACAGACTCTGCTGCGCCTGACCGCCCCCGGCGTGCCGGATCTGTATCAGGGCACCGAGTTCTGGGACTTCAGTCTGGTGGACCCGGACAACCGTCGCCCGGTGGACTACAAGGCCCGCGAGCGGGCCCTGGCCGAGTCCATGCAGGCCTGTGAATTGCTGGACACCTGGCAGGACGGCAGAGTCAAGCAGGCGCTGATCGCGCAGGTGCTGAATCTGCGCGCCGGACATTCAGAGCTGTTCAGTCACGGGGAGTACTTGCCCCTGGAAGTGACGGGCAGTCATGCAGAGCATGTAGTGGCTTTCGCTCGTGTATGGGAGGGCGAGCGCGCCATCGTTGTTGTTCCACGCACATGCAGTGAACTATTGGGCACTGCGCAAACTCCATTCATTAATGCTGCCAATTGGGGCGATACACGAATCATTCTGCCGTTCGCTGATTCACATCCAGACTGGAAGGGCCTCTTTTCTGACGTCGTAGTTATAAATGACAGGGAAATACAGCTCAGTGCAGCGCTCAAGGAATTTTCTGTAAACCTGCTTATTCAAACTATGTAATACCTGGGAGTGTCGAGATGAGTGCCGACGAAAAAAGAATCCGCGAATTTGCATATCAGATATGGGAATCGGAAGGGAAGCCTGTTGGGCATGAGCACCGCCATTGGGAAATGGCCCGCAAACTGGCTGAAGCCGAAGCACTGGCGCCGGATAAAACCAGTGCCAGCAAGGCCAACAAGCCCAAACTGCCAAAGGTAGATGCAGCCACACCAAAGACTGCGCCTTCCAAACCGGCCCCCAAGGCAGCCCCGGCAGCCAAACCGGCAGCAGCGCCCAAGCCAAAGCCCGCTGCCAAACCCAAATCCACCCCTACCCAGGCAGAACAGCCGCCCAAGCCTGCGGCGAAAAAGCCACGCAAGCCACCGACAACCTGAAACACCACAGCAGGTCCAGTACCTGCCCACTGCCGCAGATGTCGCGTCGATCAGGACGTGACCTGCGGCAACCCCGGCATCTCTCTTCAGCAGTATTGAAGCTGTCAGGTTTCGATAGCGTTTTCGGCTGCCCGGAAAGTCATCATCGAGTCAGGAAGGAATCATGAATACAAAGTCCAGAACCGTGAAAAGCGATACTTCGACGACTCACGAAACACCGGCCAGCTCGACCTCACGCATTCGTGAAGGTCTGCCCTTCCCCCTCGGCGCCAGCTGGGACGGCCTGGGAGTCAACTTTGCGTTGTTCTCCGCCAACGCGACCAAGGTCGAACTGTGTCTGTTCGACCCCAGCGGCGAGATTGAACTGGAGCGTATCGAGCTGCCGGAATACACCGATGAAATCTTTCACGGCTACCTTCCCGACGCCCATCCCGGCCTGATCTACGGGTACAGGGTCTACGGCCCGTACGACCCGAAGAACGGTCATCGTTTCAACCATAACAAGTTGCTCATCGACCCCTATGCCAAACAACTGGTCGGCCAGCTGAAATGGTCGGAAGCCTTGTTCGGCTACACCATCGGCCACCCGGATGGCGACCTGAGCTTCGATGAACGTGACAGCGCGCCCTTCGTGCCCAAGAGCAAAGTCATCGACCCGGCCTACACCTGGGGCCGGGACCAGCGAGTCGGTACGCCCTGGGACAAGACCATTATCTATGAGACCCACGTGCGCGGTTTCACCATGCGCCACCCTGCCGTACCGGAAGAACTGCGCGGCACCTTTTCCGGGCTGATGGTCGAGGAAGTCATCGATCACGTGCGCAAGCTGGGAGTGACTGCCGTCGAACTCCTTCCGGTGCATGCCTTCGTCAATGACCAGCACCTGCTGCAAAAAGGCATGACCAATTACTGGGGCTACAACAGCATCGCATTCTTCGCCCCGGACCCGCGCTACCTGGCACACGGCAAGATCGCCGAGTTCAAGGAAATGATCGCCCACATGCACCATGCCGGGCTGGAGGTCATTCTCGATGTGGTCTACAACCACACCGCGGAAGGCAACGAGCTTGGGCCGACCCTGTCCATGCGCGGCATCGACAACGCCTCGTATTACCGGCTGATGCCGGACGACAAGCGCTTCTACATCAACGACTCGGGCACCGGCAACACCCTGGACCTGAGCCACCCTTGCGTACTGCAGATGGTCACCGACTCCCTGCGCTACTGGGCTTCGGAGATGCATGTCGATGGCTTCCGTTTCGACCTGGCAACCATTCTGGGCCGCTACCACGACGGTTTCGATGAGCGGCACAGCTTCCTGGTCGCCTGTCGCCAGGACCCGGTCCTGCGCCAGGTAAAACTAATCGCCGAACCCTGGGACTGCGGCCCCGGCGGTTATCAGGTGGGTGGTTTCCCGCCGGGCTGGATGGAGTGGAACGACAAGTTCCGCGACACCGTGCGTGCCTTCTGGAAAGGCGATGACAATCAGCTAGCCGACTTTGCCGGACGCATGACTGCCTCGGGCAACATGTTCAATCAGCGCGGACGTCGCCCTCAGGCGTCGGTGAACTTCATCACCGCCCACGACGGCTTCACCCTGCATGACCTGGTGTCCTACAACGACAAGCACAACGAAGCCAACGACGAGAACAATCAGGACGGCAGCAATAACAACCTGTCCTGGAACCATGGTGTCGAAGGCCCGACGGACAATGTTGAAATCAACCAGTTGCGCCTGCGCCAGATGCGCAATTTCTTCGCCACCCTGCTGCTGGCCCAGGGCACACCGATGATGGTGGCCGGCGACGAGTTCGCCCGCACCCAGCACGGCAATAACAATGCCTATTGCCAGGACAGCGAGATCGGCTGGGTCAACTGGGACTTGGATTCCGATGGCAAGGCGCTGCTCAAATTCGTCAAACGCGTGATCAAGCTGCGCCAGAGCTACCCGATCCTGCGCCGCAGCCGCTTCCTGGTAGGCGACTACAACGAGGAGATCGGCGTCAAGGATGTCACCTGGCTGGCACCGGACGGCAATGAAATGAGCGTCGAGCAATGGCACGACAGCCACGCCCGCTGCCTCGGCATGCTGATGGACGGTCGTGCTCAGGAAACCGGTATTCGCCGTCCGGGAGCCGATGCCACCCTGCTGCTGATGGTCAATGCTCATCATGAAGGTGTGGATTTCACCTTCCCGCAGGTGCCCGAAGGCACGCACTTCACCTGCCTGATCGATACCAGTCAGGAAGATGTGCGCAGCAAGGAGAAATTTGACTTCGGTTCTCGCTACACAGTGACACCCCGCTCACTGCTGCTGTTCGAGCTGCAGCGTGAAGATCAGTCATGACCCAGGCACTCAAGGAGTTTCTCGACTGGCGCAGGCACGGCTATGCCGATCCGCAGGCGCTGGGCGAGTGCCTGCGGGCATTGGTGAACGAAGGACTCGATCGCCTGCCGATGCCCGCCAGCGGCAAGACCCTGGAGCGCTGGCATGCGCTGGCGTGTGTGGCGGCTCATGATCTGGGGCTGTGCAAATTCTATGAGGGCCATACCGACGCCCTGGCGATCATGCAGGAACTGGGTGCCGAGCCGCCCGATCCCGGTACGACCTGGGGCATGTGGGCTGCAGAGCCGCCCAATGCCAGGGTCAACATCAGCGGCAAGGCCGACTCGCTGCGACTCAACGGGCGCAAGGCCTGGTGTTCGGGGGCGGCGGTCCTGAGCCACGCGCTGATCACCGCCTGGGATGAAGAAAATCGTCAGCAACTGGTGGCCGTGGCCCTCGATCAACCCGGTATACATATCGCGTCCGGCGGATGGCGAGCCGTCGGCATGGGAGCAACCGGCAGTATCGAGGTTCAATTCGAACAGGCCACCGGTTCGCTAGTCGGCACGCCCGGTGCGTACCTGTCGCGTCCCGGCTTCTGGCATGGCGGCATCGGTATTGCGGCTTGCTGGTATGGCGCTTCGAGAGCACTGGCGCAACGGCTTCTGGCACAGGCCGTCAAGGAAGAACCCCATACCCTCGCCCATCTGGGCGCAGTGGATGTGGCCTTGTACAGCGCCGGCCAGCTTCTGGGAGCTGCGGCTGCCAGTCTGGACCGGGCTCCTGCCGATGATGCCGAACAACTGGCTCGACGCTGTCGTGCCCATGTCGAAAACACCGCCGAACAGGTCATCCACCATGTAGGGCGTGCGCTGGGGGCAACCCCTTACTGCAAGGACGCCCATTTCGCCCGCCTGATTGCCGACCTGCCGGTCTTTCTGCGCCAGAGCCATGCCGAGAAAGATCTGGCGGTGCTGGGGCAACTGGCAGGCAAGGTATCGAATAGCCCTTGGGGTGCCGCCTGGTAACCATGAAGAAAAAACTGATTGCCGGTCGCGGCACCAGCCTCAAAGCCTGGAATGCCTCACAGAAACTGGCCGCCGCCCCCGTCATCAGCGCCGATCTGCTGGTTCCTCCCCACTCACGGGCGGTCATTGTCGCACCTCACCCGGATGATGAAATCCTCGGCTGCGGCGGCCTGATGTGTCAGCTGGCACAACTGGAACGCAACCTGAAACTGCTGTCGGTCACCGACGGCAGCGCCAGCCATCCCGGCTCGCAACTCTGGCCCGCCGAACGCCTGAGCGTGATCCGCCCTCAGGAAAGCGCCGAAGCCTTGCGTCGTCTGGACCTGCCCCTGCATCGCCTGCAATGGATTCGTGGCGGCTTCCCGGACAGTGCCGTCGCCGCTCAGGAGGAAAAACTGGCAGCGTTCATCGAACGCTATCTGCTGCCCACCGATGTGGTGTTCACCACCTGGGCCGAAGATGGTCATCCCGATCATGAAGCGGTCGGGCGTGCCTGTGCACGGGCCTGTACCAAGGTTGGTGCCAGACTCAATGAAGTCCCGGTCTGGGCCTGGCACTGGGCAAGCCCTGAAGATGACCGCCTGCCCTGGGAGCGTGCCCGCAAGGTCTTGCTTGACCCCATGACCATTGCCCGCAAGCGCCATGCGGCTCATGCCTTTGCCAGCCAGTTGCAGGGCGATCCAGACATCGGCCTTGCGCCGATACTGCCTGCCGGGATTCTTGAACGATTGTTGCAACCCTTCGAGGTGGTTTTCATATGAGTGTCACGGAGCAGTATTTCGATGAAATTTTCCGCGACAACAACGATCCATGGGCCTTCCGGCAACGCTGGTACGAGCGCCGCAAACGCGCCCTGACCCTGGCCGCCCTGCCCCGCGAACGATATACCGCGATTTTCGAACCCGGTTGCGCCAATGGCGAACTGAGCGCCGGCCTGGCCGAGCGTTGCGAGCATTTACTGTGTTGCGACACTTCTATCCTGGCCGTGGATCTTGCCCGTGAACGCCTTGCACCGTTCAAGCACGCCAGCGTGCTGCATGCCCAGCTTCCGCAACAATGGCCAGAGGGACAGTTCGACCTGATCGTATTCAGCGAACTGGGCTATTACCTGGATCTCCAGGACCTGCAGCGCTGGATCGATTGTGCACTGGCCTCCCTCAAGTCCGGTGGGCAGTTACTGGCCTGCCACTGGCGACCGGACATCGAAGAATGCCCCCTGAATGCCGAGCAGGTTCATCAGATGCTGGACGAACGCCTGGAGATGCACCACTTGTTCAGTCATCACGAAGATGACTTTTTGCTGGACCTCTGGAGTCACGATCGAACCTCAGTAGCCACTCGGGAAAATCTCCGTTGATAGGTATTCTGATCCCGGTGCACAACGAAGAAAAACTGCTCGGAGCCTGCCTTGAAAGCCTGCTCCAGGCCAGCAGGCACCCGGGCCTGAATGGCGAGCAGGTCACGATACTCGTGGTGCTGGACAGCTGTACCGATCACTCGGCCGATATCGCCCTGGAGTACGGTGTCAGCACACTTGATGTGACCGCACGCAATGTCGGACAGGCACGCGCGGCAGGCGCAGGCTACCTCCTGGAGCAAGGTGCCCGCTGGCTGGCCAACACCGACGGCGACAGCAACGTGGCAGCCGACTGGCTGGTGGAACAACTGGCACTGGATGCCGATGCCGTCTGTGGAACCATCACCATTCCCATACAGGACAACGGCCTGTCAGCCTCAGTGCAGACGCTGTTTGAACAGCACTATCAACATCGCGACGGGCATCGGCACATTCATGGTGCCAATCTGGGGGTGAGTGCTGCTGCCTATTTGCGGGCCGGAGGTTTTCCCTTGCTGGCCTGTCACGAGGATGTTCATCTTGTCCGCCAGCTGGAACTCAGCGGTGCCCGCATCGCCTGGAGTTGCAGACCAAGAGTCACCACCAGCACCCGACTCGATCCACGGGCATGCGGCGGTTTTGGCGATTACCTGAGGTCGCTGGCCGAAGGCAGCAGCGAGTCGGGCAACTGATGATTGGCCGTCTGCATGCCGGAGCGATCCGCAGCGGATGAGCCCAGCGTAGTGCTGAAGAAACGTACCGCTTCGGCACTCAGGGTGCGATGGATGTCTTCGCGGTCGACGCCTTCGCGATCAGTGCACAGCACTGGCATGGTTGCGCGCTGCTCATCGCTGCACGGGGCCATGAACACGAAGTGCCCTGCTCCTGCCAGCAACTTGTAATCCGATACCTGCGGCAGTTTGCGCGCCAGAGCCTCGGCATTCTTGTCGATAGGCAGCAACTGGTCGTCATCCCCGGCGTACATCAGCACCGGCACATGCACCTCGCTCAGGGTGTGGCGGCCGAACATCAGGCTCAAGGGTGCCATGAGCATCAACGCCCCTACACGCGGGTCGGCCTGGGCATGCAGGTCATCCCGGTCAGCCACCAGTTCGCCCTGAGTCTTGCAGGCATCGCGATCGTCGGGCCGCTCCAGGCAATACTGGCGCAGGCGCTTGAGGTCGGGCTGGGCACCGGCCAGGATCAATGCGGTTTCGCCACCGGCCGAATAACCGATCACACCGACCTGACGGGCATTGAGATAAGGCGACAGCATGGGGTCGAGCAAGGCTGCGCTGATGGCTTCGGAAATCTGCAGCGGGCGACCATAAAGGTTGCTCAGGCTGCCCAGACGGCTGTGATCGCGATAGTTATCGCCAGGATGCATCACGGCCACCACCACAAAGCCCTGACGGGCAAGAGAGGTCGCCAGATCGTGCAGGGCCAGCGGATTGCCTGTGTTGCCGTGGGACAACAGCAGCAAGGGGAAGCGCCCCATGGCAATCGGTGCATCTTCGCCGGCTTCGACCCGGTAACCCTGCAGCACGCTCACCTGCTCCTCCTGCGTAGAGGGGTAGAAGGCAAAAGCCTGCATCAACTGCGAATCCAGAGGGTCGGGAAAGCTCAGCTCATGAAAGCCTGCGCTCCATTGCTCATCAGCCTGCACTTGCACTGAAATCAGGCCATTGAGCAGAAAAACCAGCATCGCTGCACAAAGACGTATCATTTGAAGACTCATCCTTTGTAGTCCCGAACAATCCATTTCTGCGCCTGTATCGGGCCTCATGCCCCGGCACCCCGGCTCTCACAGCTAATGAGAGTCTCTGAACGAGAAATAGTGCATAAGCCGGGCCAGACTATTTATCGGACGTCTATGTTCCGGCTGGGGCCATTTTACTGCCGGACAGGCCCGCGTACCTGTAAGGAAGCTGTCAAGGTTTCGGATTGCAGCGTATACACAGCAAAAAAACCGCCAGCCCGACGCAGATCAATGCGCCGGGCTGGCGGGTTCAGAAGCAGAATTCGTGGCGATCAGGCCGCCGCAAACAGGTTCTGCTCAATGTGTTGCTGTGCGGCACTCATGGCATTGGCACGAGGCTCTTCGCCATAAGCCAGGCCATGGGCGCGTACGAATTGCAGATCGGTTACACCGATAAAGGCGAACAGGGCCTTGAGCAGCTCTTCATGACCGGCGCCCGTCGGCTGGCCGGCATGCAAACCACCGGAGGTGGAAACGATAATGACTTTCTTGCCGCCGCACAGACCTTCCGGGCCTGCTTCGCTGTAGCGGAAAGTACGACCGGCAACGGTGATCCGGTCGATCCAGGCCTTGAGCTGGCTGGGAATGGTGAAGTTGTACATCGGTGCGCCCACGATCACCACGTCAGCGTCCAGAAACTCCTGCAAGATCGCCTCGTTTACATCGACTTCCTGCTGTTGAGCGGCATCCCGTCCTTCAGCCGGAGTGCCTGCGGCAGCGAGAGTGGCAGCCGAGAAATGGCTCAGGGCATCGCTGGCCAGATCGCGATAAATCACTTGGCTATCGACATGGGTGGCCTGATAAGCCTGGACAACACTGCGGCTGAGCTGACGTGAAGCGGAATGGTCGCCAAGAATGCTGGAATCGATGTGCAGAACTTTCATAACGGACTTCCTGAATTGAGAATCGCCACCGGGCGATCAGTGGCGAGAATCCTATCCACAATCCCAATCAGCGATTAGTCGGCAAAAACATGATACTTCGTTCCATATTCAGAACAGCGGCTATTTCCCATATCGGCCTGGAATACCTTGAAGTCTTCATCCAGCGCATCCAGCAGCCCTCTGACTGCCGGCAGCAAGCCACGGCGCGAGGCGAATACGGCATGCACGATGCCGCACTTGGGTGGGGATTCGGCGAACAGTTCTACCAATCGGCCATCCTGCAAAGCCTTTCTGACAAGAACCTCGGGGAGTTGCGCGACACCTACTCCATGCAATGCAGCCTGGCGAATGGTCGTCAGATCGGAACAGACCAGTTTGGGCGTGTGCCGTACCTCGGTATATTCGCCAGCCCCGGTGCTCAGCACCCAGCGATGGTCGTGAGTCGATGACGGAAGATCGAGGCTGGGCATTGCCGACAGTTCTTCAAAAGTGGGCGTGGCGGACAACTGGCTGGCCAGCTCAGGATGTGCAACCAGCCGCTGGGCACTGTGCCCGAGAATCTTGACCACCAACCCGTCATCCTCCAGAGGCGGAAAGCGCACGCGCAAGGCGATATCGATGTTTTCGGTCAATGGATCGACACGTCGATTGGAGCTTTCCACATGCACCTGAACCTTGGGATGGGCGACCATGAAGCGGGCAATGGTTTCACTGACGCCCATGGCTGCCAGACCCGGCGGGCAACTGATACTCACTCGCCCCTGAGGCTCGGCCCTGGAGCGGGCGATGGTTTCTTCGGCAACCTCGGCCTCGACCATCATCGCGACACAGTGGCCGTAGTAATCGCGACCGCTTTCGGTGACGGCAAACTTGCGTGTGGAACGCTGAATCAGCCTGACCCCCAGTCGCTCTTCAAGCCCGGCCAGCCGGCGACTGAGCTTGGATTTGGGAATACCGAGCTTGCGACTGGCCGCCGCAAAGCCCTGGCATTCGACCACCTGAACGAAATAGAACAGATCATTGAGATCAAACACCGGGCCACCCTCGCATTACTGACAGGCGATTATGGCAGCGCTCCGCCGGGCGGAACAGCGCGGGTCATTCGCCAGTCAGAAATGCCAGCACCGGCCGGGTGAACGACTCCCCCGCCTCGACATTCGACAGATGCGCCGCGTGCAGTTCGATCATCTGCGCGCCCTGAATACGCTCGATCATGAAGCGCCCGTCTGCCGGCGTGGTCACGGCATCCTGAGTGCCGCACACCACCAGAACAGGCAGATCGATGGAAGCAATCCGATCACGGAAATCGGCATCGCGCACAGCGGCACAGTTGGCGGCATAGCCCTGAGGCGAAGTCTGCGCCAGCATGCCGACGATGGGCTCGACCCTGGCAGGTTCGGCCACCGCGAACTCAGGCGTGAACCAGCGAGCAATGGACGCATCGCGCAGCGCGACCATGGCGTCCTTGCCATCGCGCAGCACGGTCTCGATACGCGGGTTCCACACCTCAGGCGTACCGATCTTCGATGCGGTGTTGCACAACACCACGCGCTCAAGACGCTCGGGCGCATTGATCGCCAGCCATTGCCCGATCAGCCCGCCCATGGACAGACCGCAGAAAGACACCTTGTCGATGTCCAGCGCATCCAGCAATGCCAGCACATCACGCCCATTGCGCTCGATACTGTAAGGACCTTCGCTGACCAGCGAACGACCATGGCCGCGAGTGTCATAGCGCAATACGCGAAAATGCCGGGTGAATGCCGGAATCTGCGCATCCCACATATGCAGATCGGTGCCAAGAGAATTGGACAGCACCAGCACCGGCGCATCGGCCGGGCCTTCCAGCAGATAATTGAGCTCACCTTCAGCGAATTGCACGGCAGACATTCCAGGCTCCTGACAAGACAAAAGATGCACAGTAGACACAGGCGCATGGGCAAACAATCCGCTCGGGGATTATTCGTGCGACTATCGAACAATTTAGAAATGGAGGCCTGCCCAAACCATGCAAACCGAAGAGATCGCCCGCTTCTGCCTGAGCCTGCCCGGAGCCCGTGAAGACTACAAATGGGGTGGCGTACGCGTGTTTTCCATTGCCGAGAAGAAGATGTTCGCGGTGATGGACCTTGCAGGCCAGGGCCTGTCGTTCAAGGTCAATCCGGATCTGTTTCTGGGCTATGTGGATCGCCCGGGAATTCGTCCGGCTCCTTATCTGGCACGAGCCCACTGGATCAGTGTCCAGCAGCCGAAGACCATGAGCGACGAAGAGATCAAGGACTTGCTGACCCGCTCCCATCAACTGGTGGTCGGCAGGCTACCGAAGCGCCTGCAGGTAGCGCTCAAACTGTGAAAGCCAGGGTTTGAACCAGCCGCTGTCGAGAAACAGCTGATCGATCCAGAACAACTGATGCCCCAGCACGATCAGCCAGAACACCAGCTGGAAAGACACCTTGCGCGTCTTGTGCCGGAAAACCTGTTGGCCCAGCAAAGCGCCGGGCCAACCGCCGAACAGCTCGGCCATGTGCAGAACGTTCTCGGGAGTACGCCAGCCGCCATTGCCGGCCTGACGCTTGTCATGCCGGTAAAGCACAAACGCCAGCAGGCTGACGAGTACATAAGCCGCAAGCACAATGGGCATGCCGGTCTTGAACCAGGACAGGCCCGCGCCATAGGCAGGCATCACGCACAGCAGCGCAAGGATGCAGACCTTGAGATTCAAGTGCTGAACCGGAGCGCTGCCCCGGTTCGGTCTCTGAGTCGAAGAACGCTGCCGTGGCAGGGTCATGCCTTGGCGGCTGCCCAGTCGATCCAGCCAAACTGCCAGGTCGCGAGGATCAACAGGCCAAAGGCGATGCGATACCAGGCGAACACGGCATAGCTGTGGGTCGCGATGAACTTGAGCAGACCACGCACGGCGATCATGGCGAAAATGAACGAGACGACGAAACCTACCGCGAACACCGCAAAGTCGTCGGGACGGAACAGCTCCCGGTACTTGTAGCCCGAATACACGGCGGCACCGACCATGGTCGGCATGGCCAGGAAGAACGAGAACTCGGTCGCCGCCTTGCGAGAGAGGCCGAACAGCAGACCGCCGATAATGGTCGAACCCGAGCGTGAAGTCCCCGGAATCATTGCCAGACACTGCGCGCAACCCACTTTCAAGGCATCGCGCCAGGTCATGTCATCGACGGTCTCGGCACGTACCACATGCTGGCGACGCTCGGCCCAGAGCATGATCACGCCACCGATCACCAGAGCGGTCGCGACCGTGATGGGGTTGAACAGGTAGTGGTGAATCAGGTCGGCAAAAATCACCCCCAGCACCACGGCGGGCAGGAAAGCGATCAGCAGGTTGATAGTGAAACGCTGCGCCTGCTGCTGTTTGGGCAGGCCCACGACCACATCGATGATCTTGCGCCGAAACTCCCAGACCACGGCCAGAATGGCACCCAACTGGATGATGATATTGAACGCCATGGCCCGTTCGCCGCCGAAGCCTATCAAGTCGGCGACGATGATCTGATGTCCCGTACTGGAAATCGGCAGAAACTCCGTCAGCCCCTCGACAATACCCAATATCAACGCCTGAACGGCGGTCCAAAGCTCCATCATTCCCCCATAAAGCGCTGCCTGCGGCTCGCTCATTAGTGTTGTTTTGCAAAAAGGTTGTAACTATGAGCATCCGAACCTGAACAATTCTTGAAGAGGATGCGTAAAAGCGCCGAGATGCTAGCAGACCTGCGCAGGTAAAGCCTCACGCGACTTGTCGATGAGACTCCCGGTCTTGCAGATAAGCGCTTACAATCGCGCGCCCACTCATCTCATCGACCACTCTCGGGAGCCGCCATGTCCGGACTTGAACTCTTCGCTGCCGCCCTCGGCGTGATAGCAGTCTGGCTTACAGTGAAGCAGAACCCCTGGTGCTGGCCAATCGGTCTGGTGATGGTGGTGATCTATATCTGGATCTTCTTTGACGTAAAGCTTTATTCGGACATGCTGCTGCAAGTGATCTACGCCGGCCTGCAGGTGTATGGCTGGCTGCAATGGACCCGCCACGGCAATGGCCTGCCAGTGCGTGCGGTCACGGTTCTGCCCGGCGTTCCGGTCCTGGGCGGTCTGGCAATCGGCGCGCTGATCAGCCTGGTGCTCGGCGCTTTCATGGCTCACTTGACCGATGCTGCACAGCCCTGGCTCGATGCAGCGCTGACCGGTTTCAGCCTTGTGGCTCAGGTGTGGATGGCACAAAAGCGGCTCCAGTGCTGGCCCTTGTGGATCGTTCTGGATGTCATCTTCGTTGGCCTGTTCATCTACAAAGGGTTGTACCTGACCGCTGCGCTATATGGGCTCTTTACCCTGCTGGCTGTGCAGGGCTGGCGTGAATGGCGCAACGATCTGGCGCTGGCGCGATGAAAGTCCTGGTTCTGGCAGGTCCCGAATCCAGCGGCAAAAGCTGGTTGTCCGGCGAAATCCACAAGCGTTTCGGCGGTTTGCTGGTGGGTGAATACGTGCGTCATTTCATCGAGGAGAAAGGTCGCGACACGGTCTACAGCGATATTCCCGATATTGCCCGGGGCCAACTGGCCCGGGAGGACGCCGCCCACGCTACCGCCCCGCCACTGCTGATTCTCGACACCCATCTGCTGAGCAATATGCTCTGGAGCAAGACCTTGTTCGGGGATTGCCCGCAGTGGATCGAGCAGCAATTGCTCAGCAGGCACTATGACCTGCATCTACTGCTTTCTCCCGAAGGCGTCGACTGGATCAGTGATGGACAGCGCTGCCAGCCGCAACTGAGCGAGCGTCAGGCATTTTTCGAGGACAGTCGGCAATGGCTGGAGCGCCACGAACAGAACTATCAGGTTATCGGAGGTAACTGGGAGGCACGCCGCGAGCAGGCACTGAAGGCCGTCACGCAGCTACTGACTGACTCAGCGGATTTGATGCTTGTGCAGCAGACGATAGAAAGTCGGCCGCGAAATACCTAGAACCTTGGCCGCAACGCTGAGGTTGTCACTGTGGCGAGTCAACACATCGCACAACGCCTGACGCTCGGCCCGTGACTTGTAGTCATCCAGCGTCCCCATGCTGCTGGCAATGTCCTCTTCACCGAGCAGCCCAAGATCCGCCGCTTCGATCTGCCGCCCTTCGGCCAGCACCAGCCCGCGCCGTACCCGGTTGGCCAGTTCGCGCACATTACCGGGCCAGTCATGCTTGCCCATGGCGATCAGCGCGTCCTGACTGAAGTTGCGTGCCCGCCTGCCGGTTTCCTGGCTGTAGAAATGCGCAAAGTGGTTGGCCAGCATGGCCAGATCGCCATGCCGCTCGCGCAACGGTGCCGTGCCGACCTGCAGGACATTGAGGCGGTAGTAAAGATCTTCTCGAAAACGCTTCTTGCGAATCGCCGTTTCAAGGTCCACATGGGTCGCAGCCAGCACCCGGACATCCACGGGAACCGGCTCGTTACCCCCGAAACGCTCGATATGCCGATCCTGCAACAGACGCAACAGATGTGCCTGGATTTCCAGTGGCAGATCACCGATATCGTCCAGAAACAGCGTTCCGCCATTGGCCGCCTCGATACGACCGATCTTGCGCTCGAGGGCACCATTGAATGCGCCTTTTTCATAGCCGAACAGCTCGGTGTGCAACAGATGTTCGGCAATGGCCCCGCAATTGACAGCAACGAAGGGCTTGTTTCTGCGTTGCGACTGCATGTGCAGGGTACGCGCCACCAGTTCCTTGCCTGTACCCCGCTCACCACGGATCAATACCGGCGACTCGGTAGGCGCCAGCTTGCCCAGCAGCCGACGCAATTCCCTTATGGGGCGGCTCTCGCCCAGCATCTCGTGATCGCCGCTCGACACCTGGTTCGAGCCCTGGGCACGCAGGCGCGCCATGCCATAAGCCCGTCCGAGCGTGACCTGCATGCGGGCCACATCGAAAGGCAAGGTATGGAAATCGAAAAACCACTCGCAGACAAAATCGCCGATCTTTTCGCGCCGCAGATCATTGGGCGCAAGCACGGCGATCCATTGTGTATTGCTGCGGGTAATCAGCTCCTTGACCATTTCGGGATGCTCGAAATGCTCAGGCATGAGACGAATCAGACCGACATCGCAACGCTGGTTAAGCGCTGCTTCCAGTGTATTGCTGTCCACAGCCCATCCGGCAGTCTGCAGGACAGGGATCAACTGATGACAATCGTCACTGGGATCAACAATCAACAAACGTCGTGTTTGGGCCGCTTCATGCATATTAGGTTTCCTTGGCGCCCGACTTGGATTTGAGTTGTTAAAATCTTTTTATAAACAGTAAGTTGACGAGCCCGAATGTTACGTTAGCAAATATTTGACACCCCCTTGTACCGTTTAAATATATCGCTCATAACGAAAAGTAATTAAACAGGTTGTAACGTTTTGGCGGCCAGGAAATTCTGCCGGTCATTGAACCGAACACCGTAAAAGTTGCCTCAGATCAAGCCGAATACGCCATGGATGTAAAAAAATTGAAAATATCCGGCAAGCGGTGTGACTCATCCCACCCTGTTCGGCATCAACACAGGTAACCAGCCGAACGGTAAAGCCCGCCGACGTGACTGGACTGATATGGGCATTTTGAGGAATTGAAAATGAACGCCCCACTGCGCTTCAACGATGCACTTCTGATCGCTGGAAACGCCTTTGCACCTTTCCAGTGTGTTGCCTGGGCAGCCCAGGCCGGAAGCGGCGAACTGAGCCTTACAGTGATCGATCGCACCTGCGCACTGATCGGTCGTAAACAGATCCCGAGCAGCACTTACTCCGACCCTGTGCAACTTGCCAGCGCTCTGAAAGAGGCTCGCGAAGAAATCAGCAATGAAGGCTACAGCCTCCAGCCGTGGACCATGCCGGCTTGATGGAGTAACTCTTTATCGCGAATGAATTCGCTTCCACTTCAGGAAAGAATTCATTCGCGAAGCTCTTCGATATGCCGATAATCGGCACCCAGCCTTCCTGCCAGTTCCCGCGCCCGGCCCAACCGGATCGGTCCCTTCTCGATATCGATCAGCAGACTCTCGCAGTCGAACCCTGCACATTGCGGCATATCCCTGACCCGGCCATCGGTGAGGATCAGCAGGCGCACATGTTCGGCGGGATAACGCCGGTGACGCATTTTCAACCATTCCCTTGCCTGCTCGATAGCCGCGAAAAGCGGTGTTCCTCCGCCTGCACCCAGAGCATCCAGCCAGGGCCGTAATGCCGCCGAAGCCTTGAGGCCTTGATGCTTCCACTGGGGAGCCTTGCCGCTGGCAGTCAGCAGCGCCAGTCTGGCGCGACGGCGATAGGCATCGTCGAAGACCTGAGCCAGCACGCCCTTGGCCTGACTCAATGCCTGATGACGATGTGTCGAGGCCGAGGCATCGACAATCACCAGCAATAACTCGCTCGGCCGGCTGCTGCGAGGCTGGCGTACCAGGTCATGGCGGTTTTGCGGACGACCGCGCAACAGTGTCGGCAACCAGGCAATCGCACCGTCGAGACCAGAGCGCGCTGCACCATGACGCCCGGAAGTCAGCCGGCCAGGACGGGGACTGGCATCCGCCCCCTTTGCCGAACGAGGGCGGATGCCTAGGGCTTTTTTGGCCAGCTCGGCACTTCGCGGCGCGCACCGGTGGGTACAGGCCTGGCAGGCAGCTCACCCCAGTTGCCCTGCCCGCTCTGCGGCTGAGGTTCCTGTGGTCTGGCCTGTGGCGGTTCGGGGTTCTGGGTCGATGGCGCAGGATCGCGTCGACGATGCCTCAAGGCAAACTCGGCCACCGCATCGATATCCTGCTCCTCGATCATCCCGACGCCACGCCATGCGGCATGAGCCCGCGCAGCACGCAGCCAGACCAGATCGGCACGCATGCCATCGACGCCCGCCGCAAAGCAGCGCTCGGTCACAAGCCCCAGCGAACGGTCATCAAGCTCGATGGCGGGCAACAGCGCACGGGCCTGCTCGCAACGCTGCTTCAAGGCCTGCTGCCGACCTTGCCACGCCAGACAAAAGGCTTGAGGGTCGGCATCGAAATCCAGGCGACGACGGATGATCTGGCTGCGCTCGGTCGGCAACGTCTGTCCGCTCAAGGCCACATTCAAGCCGAAACGGTCCAGCAGTTGCGGGCGCAATTCGCCCTCTTCCGGGTTCATGGTGCCAATCAGCACGAATCGCGCCGCATGGCGGTGGGAAATGCCATCGCGCTCCACCAGGTTGGTGCCACTGGCAGCGACATCCAGCAGCAGGTCCACCAGATGGTCGGCCAGCAGGTTGACTTCATCCACATACAGCACGCCACCGTCCGCCTTGGCCAGAACACCGGGAGAAAACCGGGCACGCCCTTCGGACAGCGCCGCATCCAGATCCAGGGTGCCGACCAGCCGTTCTTCGGTAGCCCCCAGCGGCAAGGTGACAAACTGACCACTGGCCAGCAAATCCGCCAGACCACGGGCCAGGGTCGACTTGGCCATGCCGCGCGGCCCTTCGATGAGCACACCACCGATTTTCGGGTCGATGGCCGTCAGGCACAGCGCCAGTTTCAGATCATCGGCGCCCACCACAGCCGCCAGAGGAAAATGTGGGGTATCGGTCATGCTTGGGTCAGACAAGGTCATCAGCTCTCTTCTATATCCAGCAACAGGTCTTCCAGCGCTTCGCGATAGTCCCCCGGCTCCTGCCAGAGCCCACGCTGCTGGGCTTCGAGCATACGCTCGGTCATGTCGCGCAAGGCATCGGGGTTGTGCTCGCGGATGAAGTCGCGGGTCGACGGGTCAAGCAGGTACGCATCGGTCAGCAATGCATACTGATGGTCATCGATCAGTTCAGTGGTGGCATCGAACGCGAACAGGAAGTCCATGGTCGCAGCCATCTCGAATGCGCCTTTATAACCATGACGCTTGACGCCTTCGATCCACTTCGGATTCGCCGCCCGACTGCGAATCACCCGGTTCAGTTCTTCCTTGAGGGTACGGATTCGGGGCAAATCCGGCTGGCTGTTGTCACCATGGTAGCTGGCAGTCTTCTGCCCGATCAGGCTTTCGACGGCCGCCAGCATGCCTCCCTGAAACTGGTAATAGTCGTTGGAATCGAGCAGGTCATGCTCGCGATTGTCCTGGTTCTGCAACACGGCCTGAACCTGCGTCAGCCGGTGCGCGAACTGCTGGCGGGCCGGAGTGCCTTCATCGGCGGCACCATAGGCATAGCCGCCCCAGTTCAGATAGACCTCGGCCAGATCGTCACGGCTCTGCCACAGGCGACCGTCAATCGCTCCCTGCACACCCGCGCCATAAGCACCGGGTTTGGCTCCGAAGATGCGCCAGCCCGCCTGACGCGCCGCTTCGTCTTCGCTCAGACCGGCTTCCTGAAAGCTGCGGCGTTCTTCACGAACACGGGCGGCCAGGGGGTTCAGATCATCCGGCTCATCCAGCGCTGCCACGGCCTGCACCGCAGCATCGAACAGGCGGATCAGGTTGGCAAAGGCGTCACGGAAGAACCCGGACACCCGCAAGGTCACGTCGACACGGGGGCGATCCAGCAGGCTCAGCGGCAGAATCTCGAAATCATCGACCCGCTGACTCCCGGTCGCCCAGACCGGACGCACGCCCATCAGGGCCATGGCCTGGGCAATATCGTCGCCACCGGTGCGCATGGTGGCCGTGCCCCAGACTGACAGGCCGAGCTGGCGCAGGTGATCCCCATGATCCTGAAGATGGCGTTCCAGCAACAGGTTGGCCGACTGGAAGCCGATGCGCCAGGCCGTAGTGGTCGGCAGGTTGCGCACATCGACGGTAAAGAAGTTGCGGCCAGTGGGAAGCACGTCCAGCCGCCCGCGACTCGGTGCACCGCTCGGCCCGGCAGGCACGAAACGGCCATCCAGGGCATCCAGCAGGCCGCGCATTTCTCCGCGGCCGCAGGCATCCAGGCGCGGGGCGACCACATCGCGAAGGCTCTCCAGAACCAGTGTCAGCTCGGGATGATCCGGCAGCTCGTCGATCGCCTCCTCTGCAACGACTCGCTCGATCAGAATCGCGGCATACAGCTCAAGCCGCTCTCGGGTATCGCCGGTAGTGCGCCACGGATCGTCACTCACTGCCAGCAAGGCAGACGGCCGCGGACCGTTCCAGGGTTCGGCCAGTTCGCAATCCAGCGGGTCGAAATCCAGCGCCAGAGCCTTGGCCAACACACGCAACAGACTCGACTGCGCGCCACGCCCATCGCCACGGGGAATGCGCAGCAGTGCCAGCAGCGTGTCGATGCGCAGACGGCCTTGGGGGGATTGGCCGAAGACATGCAGGCCATCGCGGATCTGCGACTCCTTCAAGTCACACAGGTAGGTGTCCAGACGCGGCAGCCAGATGGCGGCATCGGCGTCGCTGCCGATGGAGTCGTCCAGCGCCAGTTCGCGGTCGATACGGGTTTCGCGCACCAGTCTGAGAATGTCACGCTGCAGTTCCTGCGCCCGGCGCGGGTCAAGCAGTTGCGCTTCGTAATACTCGTCGGCCAGCAGTTCCAGATTGCGCAGCGGACCGTAGGTTTCGGCGCGGGTCAGAGGCGGCATCAGATGGTCGATGATAACCGCCTGGGTGCGACGCTTGGCCTGGGCACCCTCGCCCGGATCGTTGACGATAAAGGGGTAGATATTGGGCATTGCGCCCAGCACTGCATCGGGCCAGCAGTCTTGAGACAGACCGACGCCCTTGCCCGGCAGCCATTCCAGATTGCCATGTTTGCCCACATGCAGCAGCGCATGGGCACCATAGGCCTTGCGCAGCCAGAAGTAGAACGCGAGATAACCGTGAGGCGGCACCAGATCAGGGTCGTGGTAGACCGCACTGGGGTCCACCTGATAGCCGCGGGCTGGCTGGATGCCGACAAAGGTCAGGCCAAAGCGGATACCGGCAATCATCATCCGCCCGCTGCGGAACATCGGGTCGTTCTGCGGCGCGCCCCAGCGGCTATTCACGGCATCGCGACTGGCCTGAGGCAAGTCATTGAAGGCATCGAGGTACTCGTCCAGCGCCATGCTTTGTTGGCAAGGGCGCAGATCGATACTGTCCAGATCGTTGGTGACGCCGCCCAGCAATTGCTGAATCAGCGCAGTGCCGCTTTCGGGCAGTTGCGCCAGCGGATACCCCTCATCCTGCATGGCGCGCAGGATATTCAGCGCCGCCGCAGGTGTGTCGAGCCCTACCCCGTTGCCGATCCGGCCATCGCGGGTCGGGTAGTTGGCCAGGATCAGCGCCACCCGTTTGCTGGAATTGGGCAGGCGCGCCAGTTCGATCCAGCGTCGTGCCAGTTGCGCGACGAAGTCCATACGCTCGGGATGGGCGCGATAGCACACCACATCCGACTGGCTACGCTCGCTGCGCCAGGCCAGGTCCTTGAAGCTGATGGGCCGGCTGATGATTCGCCCGTCCAGTTCCGGCAAGGCAATGTGCATCGCCAGATCCCGCGCTCCAAGCCCCTGCTCGCTGGCCTGCCAGGCGGGCTGGTTGTCCTGGGCGCAGATGGCCTGAATCACCGGCACATTGCGACGAAACGGCCGCAGATGCGGCGCTTCGGGACTGGATTGGGCAAAGCCCGTGGTATTGAGGATCAGCTCGGCTTCGACTTCATCCAGCCAGTCCTCGACCATGCTCAGACAACCCGGCTCCTTGAGACTGGCCAGCGCAATCGGCAAGGGGTTGAGCCCTTCGGCCTGTAAGCGCTCGCAGAACACATCGATGAAACCGGTATTGGCCGCCTGCAAGTGAGAGCGATAGAACAGCAACGCGACCACCGGACACCCCGGTGTCCAGTCTGCCTGCCAGTCCGGCAGCGTAGCCGTCGCCTTGTGCGGGTGATAGATGGCCGTGCGTGGTAATGGCTGGGGTTCGGCCCATGGATAATCGCGCTCCAGCCAGTTGCTGGCCATGCAACGATAAAGATCCAGAGCATTCTGCAAGCCGCCCTGACGCAAGAACTGCCAGAGCCGGTCCCGGGCCTCGGCAGGCACGGTGCTCAGGTCGCTCAGTTCCGGATCGGGACGATCATCGCCCGGCACCAGAATCACCTGCACGCCTTGGGCCGCCAGTTCCATCAAGCGCTCGACACCATAGCGCCAGTAGCCGATGCCACCATGCAGGGAAATCAGAATGACCCTGGCATGGCGCAACACCTCATCGACATACAAATCCACCGAGGCGTGGTTCTGCACCTGCATCGGGTTGGCCAGACGCAGGCTCGGGTAATCGTCGGGCAGTTGCTGCGCAGCTTCGGCCAGCAGAGCCAGGCTTGAATCACCGCTGCAGAGAATCACCAGCTCGGCCGGCGTCTGCCCCAGGTCGGCAATGCTGTCGTCGGGTACGAAACCGCCCGGCTGGGTTCTCAGCAAGTGCATGGATCAGCCGGCAATCGCAGCGTTGAGTTGCGCTTCCAGCGCCACGGCATCCAGTTCCTGACCGATCAGCACCAGATTGGTGATGCGCTCTTCGTCGGCGCGCCAGGCGCGGTCGAAATGCTTGTCGAAGCGCGTGCCCACGCCCTGGATCAGCAGGCGCATCGGCTTGCCGGGGATGGCAGCAAAGCCCTTGATCCGCAGAATGCCGTGCTTGACCACCAGTTGCGTCAGGGCATCGAGCAGCAGGCTTTCGTCAGCCTGTGGCAACTTGATGGAAATCGAATCGAAAGCATCGTGATCGTGGTCGTCATGATCCTCATCGTCGTGATGGTCATGGTGGGTCTTGCGACCGTCGATATGCAGCTCCGACTCGGCACCCACGCCCAGCAGTACATTGATTGGCAGACGGCCATTGCTGGCTTCGATGACCTTGACCGCCGGTGGCAGCTCTTCGGCAACTTCGGCACGTACCGCAGCCAGACCTTCGGCGTCGATCATGTCGGCCTTGTTGAGAATCACCAGATCGGCGCTGGCCAACTGATCGGCGAACAGCTCATGCAGCGGGGATTCGTGGTCCAGGTTCGGATCGAGCTTGCGCTGGGCATCCACCTGATCCGGGAAAGCGGCGAAAGTGCCCGCCGCTACCGCAGGGCTGTCCACGACCGTGATGACCGCATCGACGGTGCAGGCATTGCGGATTTCCGGCCACTGGAAGGCCTGGACCAGAGGTTTTGGCAGCGCCAGGCCCGAGGTTTCAATAAGGATATGGTCCAGATCACCGCGACGTGCCACCAGTTCACGCATCACCGGGAAGAACTCTTCCTGCACCGTGCAGCACAGGCAGCCGTTGGCCAGCTCATAGACGCGGCCGCTGGCTTCTTCTTCGGTACAGCCGATGGTGCATTGCTTGAGGATTTCGCCGTCGATACCCAGTTCGCCGAATTCATTGACGATCACTGCTATACGACGCCCTTCGGCGTTATCGAGCATGTGCCGCAACAGGGTGGTCTTGCCCGAGCCCAGGAAGCCGGTAACGATGGTGACGGGAAGTTTGGCCAGTGTTTTCATCGGATGCCCTTTGGCAATACGGCGGGCAAGCAGGACGAGAACCGTGCGCTGCACACGGATCGATTCGCCACCGGATCACCCCGCCCGGTTGTAGTGAGAATTCGTGGGCCTGTGGCCCGGTTCGAGGCAGGTCTCCTGGCTTACGGCGGCGTGTCGAAAGGACAGGCATTCATTGCGCCTTCCCGCTCGCGCAGTGGCCATGCAATGAAATCACCGTTTACAGTTGCGGGGGCAGCTGCGGCTTGGACCGCATTCCCGTCTTAGCCCGACCTTTCACACAAGGCCGAGAACCTCAAGTGCGCAAGGCTACGCAGAGGTCGAAGGCAGGTCAATCGTTCAGATTGACGTTCACAGCCGCCCATGCTCTCCTACACAGCTTGTTACGGGTGCCCCTCACGGGGTGAAACGGGAAACCGGTGCGCTCAGTTACCCCTGAGTCAGTCCGGTGCTGCCCCCGCAACGGTAAGCGAGAGAAGATCAGAGCCACTGTGCCATGGCATGGGAAGGTGATCCTGAAGGCGTCGAAGCTGAATGTCGATACCCCTCGCGAGCCCGGAGACCGGCCCGATACCGACTCAATGACACACCCGCGGTGGGCGGGCGCAGTTGAAGCCTTCTGACGTCCGTCAGCAGGTTCCTGTGCGCATGCCTGCCTGACGAAACCAGAGGGAAGCGCCATGTCCACCATCAGCAGCAGCCAGTCGAGCACCACCACTTCCACCCAGGCCCAACGCCTGACCGCCGCCATCGGTGCAGCGATTCTTGGTGCCTGCCTGGTGTATTTCGCCGGTTTCTCGCACATTGCCGCCGTTCACAACGCTGCCCACGACACCCGCCACAGCGCCGCCTTCCCTTGCCATTGAGACCCGACGCCATGTTCAAGCGAATCATTCAGACGGCAGGTTTCAGCGGTCTGCTGGCGGCCCTGTTGCTGACCCTGCTGCAAAGCTTCTGGGTCTCGCCCCTGATTCTTCAGGCCGAAACCTACGAAAAGGCGCCCGCCGAGCACGTACACGAACATGAGCACACCGAGGGTTCGGTTGCAGGACACAGCCACGATGAAGAAGCCTGGGAGCCGGAGGACGGCTGGCAGCGCATTCTCTCTACGACCGGCGGCAATCTGGTGGTCGCGGTGGGTTTTGCCCTGATGCTGGTGGCGCTCTATACGCTGCGCGCACCGGGCCGCACCTCCCAGGGCGCGCTGTGGGGGCTGGCCGGTTTTGCGGTCTTTGTCCTCGCGCCGACGCTGGGCCTGCCACCGGAGTTGCCAGGTACTGCGGCTGCCGATCTGAACCTGCGCCAATACTGGTGGATCGGGACTGCGGCCTCCACGGCTGCGGGTCTGGCCTTGATCGCCTTCAGCCAGAACTGGCTGCTCAAGGTGCTGGGCGCGGCCATTATGGTCTTACCGCATTTGCTTGGCGCGCCACAGCCATTGACGCATGAGAGCCTGGCCCCCGAAGCTCTGGAATCGCAGTTCATCCTGGCTTCGCTGCTGACCAATGCGCTGTTCTGGGTGGCCCTGGGTCTGATCAGTGCCTGGCTGTTCCGTCGCAACAATGCCGACCTCCACGCCTGATCATGGCATCGAGCAATCCGGCCCTGTCCTTGTGGCAGGCCTGGGTTGCCAGCGCGGCTGCACGGCGGCGAAGCTGCTGGAACTGATCGAAAGCAGCCTCAAAGCCCACGACCTGAAAGTGGACGCCATCACCGCCCTCGCTTCCATCGACCTCAAACAGGACGAGCCGGGGTTGCAGGAACTGGCTGAAAAGCTGTCAGTGCCGCTGATCTTCTTCAGCGCCTCGCAAATGGCAGAATACGAACCACAACTGACTCACCGCTCACCAACGGCTTTCCGGCACACAGGCTGCCTCGGGGTTGCCGAAAGCGCAGCGCTGGCACTGGCCAGCCAATTGAGCAAAAGCCCGGCAACACTGGTGATCGAACGCCAGAAGAACGCCTGTGCAACATTTGCCCTGGCGAGCAGAGTCGATAACCCACTGTTCATTCATCCCGCCTGATTCAGGAGAATATATTGACTGTCTTTTTCATCGGCGCAGGCCCTGGCGATCCCGATCTGATCACCGTCAAGGGACAACGACTGATCCATAGCTGCCCGGTCATCATCTATGCCGGATCACTGGTGCCGGTGGCAGTACTGGATGGCAATCGAGCCGTTCAGGTGGTCAACAGTGCCGAGCTGCACCTGGAACAGATCATCTCCTTGATGAAATCTGCTCATGAACAAGGCCGGGATGTGGCCAGGGTGCACTCCGGCGACCCGAGCCTGTATGGCGCGATTGGCGAACAGATTCGCCGCCTGCGCGAGCTGGACATTCCCTTTGAAATCATTCCCGGTGTAACGGCCACAGCCGCCTGCGCAGCCTTGCTGGGTACCGAACTGACATTGCCGGACATTTCCCAGAGCGTGATCCTGACCCGCTACGCCGACAAGACGTCGATGCCCGCTGGCGAAGAGCTGGCAAGCCTGGCCCAGCATCGCGCCACCATGGCCATTCATCTCGGGGTCAGCAACCTGCAGAAAATCGTCGAAGAACTGATACCGCATTACGGCGCGGACTGCCCGATAGCCGTGGTCCATCGCGCAAGCTGGCCGGATCAGGACTGGGTTCTGGGCACCCTGGCCGACATTCACGACAAGGTGCAGGAGAAGGGATTCAAGCGTACGGCGCTGATTCTGGTCGGTCGTGTACTGGCTGACGATACGTTTGGCGATTCATCGCTGTATCGCGCCGGACATGCGCATCTGTTCAGGCCCTGAAGATGTTCGCGAATGAATTCGCTCCCACGGCAGGAACGGATTCATTCGCGGAGAAAACAACTCAGTAGTAAGCGTTTTCTTTCTGGGTATGGTCAGTCACATCACGCACACCCGACAGCTCGGGAATACGCTCCAGCAAGGTACGCTCGATACCTTCCTTCAAGGTGACATCGGCCTGACCGCAGCCCTGGCAACCACCACCGAACTGCAGAACGGCGATATTGCGCTCTTCTTCCTCGATCACGTCGATCAGGGTCACCTGACCACCGTGGCTGGCGAGCCCCGGATTGATCTCGGTTTGCAGGTAGTAGTTGATGCGCTCGTTGATCGGGCTGTCGGCATTGACCATCGGCACCTTGGCGTTTGGCGCCTTGATGGTCAACTGGCCGCCCATGCGATCGGTGGCGTAATCGACCACGGCGTCATCCAGAAAGGCTTCGCTGAAACCGTCGATCCAGGCCGTGAAGCTCTTGAGGCCAATGGCCTTGTCTTCAGGTTTTTCTTCGCCCGGCTTGCAGTAGGCAATGCAGGTTTCAGCGTACTGGGTGCCAGGCTGGGTGATAAACACGCGGATGCCGATACCCGGGGTATTCTGCTTTTCCAGCAGATCGGCCAGATAATCGTGGGCAGCATCGGTAATAGTGATAGCGGTCATGAACGTTCCTCGCAGACTTGCGGGCAGTTTACGCCAATCGGATGCGCATACAAAGTCCTAGTGTTTTTGTCAGGAAAGAGCAACAGCGCCTCCACCCTCCCGACGAGCATCCAGACTACGACGCATCCGGCGATACAGGCCCTTCTCGATCCACTCGTAACTGCACCATGCGCCGATGGCGATGATCGGCACGCAGAAGGCAAATACCACATACGGATTCAAGGCAAAGCGCTGAGCCATTAGCAGGCCGCCATAAAGCACCAGAACATGCAGCAGATAGACCGAATAGGAACAGTCCCCCATGGACTTGAGCAAGCGACTGCGACGCAAGTAGGGCTCAAGCGAGATGGCGCAGAACACGATCAGGGCGCTTGGCAGCCCCCAGTTCAGCAGGCGCTGCTCGTTGGTCAGGTGATGAATCACCATCATGGCGGCGACCATACCCGCCAATGGCAGCCATAGCCCTTCCTTGATCCAGCCCCGGCGATACAGCATGCCGATGCCGATCCCCAGCAGGAACTCGTAGACGATGTCGTTACCGTAGAACCGGCTGATCAGGCCGCTGCGAGCCAGAATCTCGGTCACGGCAAAGAGTGCTGCGGCGATGATCAGGGGCCGATGGCGTTGCTCGAACAGAAACACCATGGAAAACAGCACGTAAAACAGCATCTCGTAGTTCAAGGTCCAGCCGACGTTCAACGTGGGGTACAGGCCATAACCACCGGGGTTTTCAGAAGGGATGAAAAACAGCGAAAGCAGGAAGTTCTGCCAGCCGATCACCTGATGCGGCAACCAGGGAGCCGCCACCAGCAGCAACAGTCCCATGGCAGCGGTATACAGCCAGTAGGCGGGAACGATACGGATCAGGCGGTGCAGGATGAAACGCCCGGCGGGCATGTCGCTGTTATGGGTCGAGAGGTAAATCACCAGTCCGCTGATGACAAAGAAGATATCGACGCCCACGGCGCCCTTGGAAACAAAGAACTCGCCAACGGGACCGCTGGCCTTGAAATCGAAAAAAATCTGCATGAAGTGATGACACACAACAACCCACGCGGCGAAAGCCCGTAAAGCCTGAACCGAAATCAACATCTACCCAACCTCTTGTCACCTGCCTTTTCAACCAAGCCCGACACTCGAAGTGAGCCGGACGCGCATGGGGTCGGACAGTCAGATGACAAAAAAGATCAGAGAAATCCTGTTTCGTTCAGGAAACAGTAGTGGCCGCAGGCCACGATTTACGTGGCCTGCGACGACTTCTACAGGTTTTCGTAGCGGTTCATGTCCAGCACACCGCTCTCTCGCGGCTCGGTCTCCTGAATATACCGATTGATGTCATGGAAATAGGTCCAGAACAGCGGATGGGTACGCCGCACACCCCAGCGTTCCACAATTTTCTCGAACCCGGCCTGATCCTTGACCTGCTGCATGGCATCGACGAAACCGGGCACTTCAGCGGCCGGGATGTTGAACATGAAGTTCGGATAGCTGCTGAGCACACCCGGGTAAATGGTCAGGGTGTCCAGGCCCGGCTGATAACGATAGGACTCGCCCAGCAGGAAGGCCACGTTACTGTGAGCGCGGTTGCGCAGCATGCTGTACATCATGCGTTTGCCGCTGGCGTCTTCGACACGCAACATGGTCGCCTCGGGCAACTGATCGATGACCTTGAGGCCCGCAGCAGGCCGTGAAACCAGCCGACTGAGGGACTGTTCTGCCTGGGCAAAGGCAGGACCGATACCCGGCCGCGAGCAGTAAGCGCCCAGACAGCGGTTGATCGGGTCCGGTGCGGCATTGAGCGTACCGGAGCGCTGAATCAACTGCCGTGCGAAGTCCTGACGAGGATGATGCCCGTCGAGTTTCAGGCCGCTGGCGGTATCGCCATCGATGCGCTGGTAGTCCAGCCACATCTTGAACTTGCCGGAATCCTGATACAGATCACTCAGCATCTTCTCGCGCTTGTCTGCCGGCATCAGACGCAGGAAGTTGATTTCCGCGCCGTTGCGAATCAGGTCGAAATAAAGCCGGGTCTGGGCCTGATGGGAAATATTGCCGTAGACGTCGAAGTTCACTGCCAACTGGTAATAGGTGCGTTCCAGCAGCGGATAGTCGAATAGCCACAGCGAATGCGGAACATCGCCAATCAACCCCTTGGTCACGGAGGCGCTGTCGAAATGACGGAACACCGTCAGCAGCGAGTTATCGTTACCGGCCCACAGCGTCGACCAGCTCGGTGGCGTCATGCTGGCGTAGCTGTCGCGGCGCAGATCCTCATAGGCGTTGCGACGGTCCCGGTACGAAAGCCACAGACTCAGGATGCTGCCGACTTCATCGTTCTGACCCGGCATGGCCAGCAAAGGCGTTGCCTGCCCGCGATACTGGGCATCGGTGATGTAACGATCATGACCCGGCTCCTGGAACAGCACCCAGAAATGGTCGCGGATCACGTCGGTCGCAATCTGGCCACGGCACACCGGCCCGCGGATGAAGGTGCGCACGAAGTATTCGGCGTTATCGAGCATGAACTGATAACGCGCCTGCGCCGGAATCGCCTCGAAGGTCAGGAACGGGTTGGCACGATGCCCCGGGCCATAGCCAGGCATTGCATTCACGCTCCAGCTGGAGCTGTAAAACAGTTCCTTGACCCGTTTGAGCTTCTGGGGGCTCATCGGGTAGGTGATGTGAGTCTTGTGGACGATCACGCCCTGTACGGGAATCAGCCGGTAATAGAAGTCATTGCCCGGATCGTCGTTGGGACGCCGGGTGGCAATCAGATCGACAGGCTTGCCGCTTGGCGTGCGCGAGCGGACCCACTGGAAGAAATGCCCGGTATCGCCGCCTTCAAAATAGACGTGAGCCAGAAACAGATGCTCGTACAGCCAGCGGCCCACCAGCGCTTCTCTGGAGCCCGGACGATTGAGCAAGGCTTCCCATTCGGCGATCTGAGCAGCCTCGGCGATATTGGGCCTGATGGGCTGCTGCTCAACCGGCGCACCGGCTGCCAGCCAGCGTTGCAGGGTCTGGTATTCGGCATCGCTCAGACCGGCCACTGCCAGCGGCATGCCACCCGTGGGATGCGCCTGGGCATAGGCCGGGAATTCGCCCGGTAACGGGCAGAGGTTTTCCCGGTTCAGGCCCAGCACGATGTCGTCCGGGATCTTGCTGTTGGGCGGTAATGGCGCACTGTGGCCCAGTTCCAGCATGCGGGCCATCAGGGAAGCCTGACTGCCCTGGGCATCGAGCACCGAATAAAAGTCCTTGCTCCGCCAGGCATCGGTGCCCTGCGCATCATAGAACAGACGAGTCGGTGTCATCGCGGCACTGCGCTCGCCCTGATAGACCGGCATCTTGTTGGCCCCGCGACTCATGCCTTCGCCGCTGCCCAGATTCAACTGGCAAGGCGCATCGTTACAGGCATGGCAGGCCACACACTTCTGAGTCAGGATCGGCTGGATATCACGCACATAGGAAATATTCGGTGCCGATGCCGCAGGCACTCCCTGAGCCTGGACAGCGCAGCACCACAACAGCAGAACGAGGCTTTGCAACGAGCGGTACGGCATATCCGGGGCCTTGAAATCAAATCGCGCAATTCTACAGGGGATAGCGGGTTTCAACATGAGCTATTTTCATGCAAAGCCGCCATCAACACCAAAAGCGCTCCGGTTTGGTATGATCTCGGCCCTCTGTATCGGCCTTTCCAAGGTATTCCCATGTCTGACCGCAGCGCCCGCCATCAAGCCTTTCTCAACGCTCTGAAACAGAGGATCCTGATCCTCGATGGCGGCATGGGCACCATGATCCAGAGCTACAGGCTCGAGGAAGAGGATTACCGTGGCAAACGTTTTGCCGACTGGCCGAGCGATGTCAAAGGCAACAACGACCTGCTGGTCCTGACTCGTCCCGATGTGATCGGTGCCATCGAGAAGGCCTATCTGGATGCCGGCGCAGACATTCTGGAAACCAACACCTTCAACGCCACTCAGGTTTCCCAGGCCGATTACGGCATGGAGGCGCTGGTCTACGAGCTGAACGTGGAAGGCGCACGCCTGGCGCGCAAGGTGGCCGATGCCAAGACCCTCGAAACCCCGGACAAGCCGCGCTTTGTCGCGGGTGTACTCGGCCCGACCAGTCGCACCTGCTCCCTGTCGCCGGACGTAAACAACCCCGGCTATCGCAACGTGACCTTCGACGAACTGGTCGAAAACTACACCGAAGCCACTCGCGGCCTGATCGAAGGCGGTGCCGACCTGATCCTGATCGAAACCATCTTCGACACCCTCAACGCCAAGGCGGCGATCTTCGCCGTGCAGGGTGTCTTCGAGGAAATCGGCTTCGAGCTGCCGATCATGATTTCCGGCACCATTACCGATGCTTCGGGCCGTACCCTGTCGGGCCAGACCACCGAAGCCTTCTGGAACTCCATCAGCCACGCCAAACCGATCTCGGTAGGCCTGAACTGCGCCCTGGGTGCCAGTGACCTGCGCCCTTACCTGCAGGAGCTGGCCACCAAGGCCAACACCCATGTTTCCGCGCACCCGAACGCCGGCCTGCCCAACGCCTTCGGCGAATACGATGAGTTGCCCAGCCAGACGGCAAAGATCATCGAGGAATTCGCTCAGAGCGGCTTCCTGAACATCGTCGGCGGCTGCTGCGGCACCACGCCTGCGCACATCAAGGCGATTGCCGAAGCCGTATCCGGCTACGCGCCGCGCCAGATCCCGGATATTCCTAAGGCCTGCCGCCTGTCGGGTCTCGAGCCGTTCACCATCGATCGCCAGTCGCTGTTCGTCAACGTCGGCGAGCGCACCAACATCACCGGTTCCGCCCGCTTCGCCCGCCTGATCCGTGAAGACAACTACACCGAAGCCCTGGAAGTCGCCCTGCAGCAGGTCGAAGCCGGTGCCCAGGTGATCGACATCAACATGGACGAAGGGATGCTGGACTCGAAGAAGGCCATGGTGACCTTCCTCAACCTGATCGCAGGCGAGCCGGACATCTCCCGCGTGCCGATCATGATCGACTCCTCCAAGTGGGACGTGATCGAAGCCGGCCTCAAATGCATCCAGGGCAAGGGCATCGTCAACTCCATCAGCATGAAGGAAGGCGTCGAGCAGTTCATCCATCATGCACGACTCTGCAAGCGCTATGGCGCTGCGGTGGTGGTCATGGCGTTCGACGAAGCCGGTCAGGCCGATACCGAAGCGCGCAAGAAGGAAATCTGCAAGCGCTCCTACGACATCCTCGTCAATGAAGTGGGCTTCCCGCCGGAAGACATCATCTTCGACCCGAACATCTTCGCCATTGCTACCGGCATCGAAGAGCACAACAACTATGCTGTGGACTTCATCAATGCCTGCGCCTATATCCGTGACGAACTGCCCTATGCCCTGAGCTCCGGCGGCGTTTCCAACGTGTCGTTCTCGTTCCGCGGCAACAACCCGGTGCGCGAGGCGATTCACTCGGTATTCCTGCTGCATGCGATCCGCAACGGCCTGAGCATGGGTATCGTCAACGCCGGTCAGCTGGAAATCTACGACCAGATCCCGGCCGAATTGCGCGAGCGGGTCGAAGACGTGGTGCTCAACCGTACCCCCGAAGGCACCGACGCGCTGCTGGCGATTGCCGACAGCTTCAAGGGTGATGGCAGCGTCAAGGAAGCCGAAACCGAAGAGTGGCGCAACTGGCCGGTGAATCAGCGCCTCGAGCATGCGCTGGTCAAGGGCATCACCACTCACATCGTCGAAGACACCGAAGAATCCCGCCTGTCCTTCTCGCGCCCGATCGAAGTGATCGAAGGCCCGCTGATGGCCGGCATGAACGTGGTGGGCGATCTGTTCGGCTCCGGGAAAATGTTCCTGCCGCAGGTCGTGAAATCCGCCCGCGTGATGAAGCAGGCCGTGGCGCACCTGATCCCGTTCATCGAGCTGGAAAAAGGCGACAAGCCCGAAGCCAAGGGCAAGATCCTGATGGCCACGGTCAAGGGCGACGTGCACGACATCGGCAAGAACATCGTCGGCGTGGTACTGGGCTGCAACGGCTACGACATCGTTGACCTGGGCGTCATGGTGCCAGCCGAGAAGATCCTGCAAGTGGCTCGCGACGAGAAGTGCGACATCATCGGCCTGTCCGGCCTGATCACGCCTTCGCTGGACGAAATGGTCCATGTCGCCCGCGAGATGCAGCGCCAGGATTTCCATCTGCCGTTGATGATCGGCGGCGCGACCACTTCCAAGGCGCATACGGCGGTCAAGATCGAGCCCAAATACAGCAACGACGCCGTGGTGTATGTCACCGACGCTTCCCGCGCCGTGGGTGTAGCCACCCAGTTGCTGTCCAAGGAACTGAAAGCCGGCTTTATCGAGAAAACCCGCCGCGAGTACGTCGAAGTCCGGGAACGCACCTCGGCTCGCAGCGCCCGTACCGAACGCCTGAGCTATGGCGCGGCCGTGGCGAAAAAGCCGCAATTCGACTGGAACAGCTACGAACCGGCCAAACCAACCTTCACCGGCACCCGCATCCTTGAAGATATAGACCTGGATGTGCTGGCCGAATACATCGACTGGACGCCGTTCTTCATTTCCTGGGATCTGGCCGGCAAATACCCGCGCATCCTGACCGACGAAGTGGTCGGCGAAGCTGCCACCACGCTGTTTGCCGATGCCCAGCAGATGCTGCGCAAGCTGATCGACGAAAAACTGATCAGCGCCCGTGCGGTATTCGGCTTCTGGCCTGCCAATCAGGTCAATGACGATGATCTGGAAGTCTACGGCGAAGACGGCCAGCCACTGGCGAAGCTGCATCACCTGCGCCAGCAGATCATCAAGACCGATGGCAAGCCGAACTTCTCCCTGGCCGATTTCGTGGCGCCCAAGGACAGCGGCGTGACCGACTATATAGGCGGTTTCATCACCACTGCCGGCATCGGTGCCGAAGAAGTGGCCAAGGCCTATCAGGACAAGGGCGACGACTATAACTCGATCATGGTCAAGGCACTGGCCGACCGTCTGGCCGAAGCCTGCGCCGAATGGCTGCACCAACAGGTGCGCAAGGAGTACTGGGGCTACGCCAGGGACGAGCATCTGGACAACGAAGCGCTTATCAAGGAGCAATATGTGGGCATCCGCCCGGCACCGGGTTACCCGGCCTGCCCGGATCACACCGAGAAAAGCACCCTGTTCGCCCTGCTCGACCCGCTGCCTGAAGGTACGCCGCCCCATACGCCCGGCAAGAGCGGTGTATTCCTCACCGAGCACTACGCCATGTTCCCGGCTGCCGCTGTCAGTGGCTGGTACTTCGCCCATCCGCAGGCGCAATACTTCGCTGTGGGCAAGATCGACAAGGATCAGGTCGAAAGCTACACCGCTCGCAAAGGTCAGGATCTGAACGTGACCGAACGCTGGCTGGCCCCCAACCTGGGTTACGACGAGTAATCCGTCGCCTGCCGCCTTTCCATGGACGCATCGCCGCTCATGGAAAGGCGACGTTGGCTATGCTGTAAGTGACCCGATCACTTGAAGGCCGGTCAGCGAGGGCTTATGGACGATCCATCCGATGACTCGCCAAAAGACCAGGGCAAGCCACCCACCTTCTGGCAAATGCTGCACAGCGTCATGGCTGCTGCCTTTGGCGTGCAAAGCAACAGGAATCGCCAGCGCGACTTCACCCACGGCAAACCTTCCCACTTTCTGCTGTTGGGCCTGCTGTTTACCGTTTTCTTCGCTCTGACCCTGTTCGGCATCGTGCAACTGGTGCTTTATTTCGCCTCGGGCTGAACCATCGGCAGCATGTTCTTGAGGGCAAACGGCGAATCATCACCCACCGGCTCGCGGCTGAATGCCTGCCTGTCCAGATAGTAACGCTCGACTTTGGCCGCCTCCAGAAACCGCCTGGCATCATGTCGCTCCACCAGTTCCAGCACACGGACGCAGCGATCGCCGATGCGCTTGCGAGTCTGCACATCAGCCATCTCATAGTCATGCAACAGAAGCATCGCCCAGCCACCAATGGTGAAATGCCCGGTCGCCACCACACTCAGATGACCACTCAACTGCGCCTGCAACGAAATCTTCGTGCCATTAATGGCACTGAAAAGGATGTCCCTGCCCGGCTCGCCGCCACGCTCGCGCAAGGCATCCATGGCACCGAAAGCCATCTGCTCATTTGCAGCCCAGATCAGACGGATATCCGGATAGCGCTTGAGCAGTACACGAGCCTGTTCCTGCGCCCTGTCCCGACGCCAGCCACCCAGCACGATCTGGCGCAGATGAACCTGCGGAAACTCGGCAAGTGCACGGCGCATACCGCGCTCACGCTCCAGGGAAACCGGGGTGGAGTTGGTGCCGGAAAACGCCAGCATCTCGACGGGCTTACCGTCGGCGAGTCCGGGATAGAGGCTGATCAGCCGTTTGGCCGTCAGATAGCCGCCCTCCTCATCATTACCGACCAGACTGCCGAGGAAATTGGGGTATCGCGCGGGAAGATCACCGAGAATCCGCATCTGATCCTCGGTCAATGTGTTGTTGACGGCCAGCAGCTTGACGCCACTACCCTCGGAAAGACGCAGCACCTGAGGGGCCACATTCAGTTCATTGGAAAAAACCAGATAGTCGGGACGCTCGCCAGCGCCCTGCAGTGCTTCTCGGGCCATGGCCAGCAACTTCCGGGTATCGCGGTCGGTGTACAACACTTCGAGTGACATGCCGGTGCCTTCGGCAGCAGATTGCATGACACGGGCATAACTCTGCCAGTAGCCATCGGCCGCAAAGCCCGGGCTGAGAAAAGTGACGGAAGCGGCCAGCAGCGAACCGCTCCATATACCGGCGAGAATGATCAGGCAGCGACAGATAAAACCATTCATATTCACAAAGCCTTGGAATGACCAAGCGATGAATGGTTATCGGCCACCCACTCCGAATACTGGAGAGCCGCGCAATCTGCCTCTCGAAAAGTCAGGTTGCGCTATTGCCCGCTGACCCAGAAAACAGCAGCGCCTACTGCCAGCAGAATGATGAAGGAAATAGCCCAGGCATCCACATGGCTATCGGACCGGGTGGTCTTCGGGTGCTTGCTCATCGCATCGCCTCTTGTCGGTTTTATAGGTGATTGCATATGAAAGAATCAGGTCGTGCCCTCATCAGGCATCGCCAGACAATGAGTAAAGTCGATAATTTTCCACACGGCAAGCAAGGTCATATGACCAGCATCTTTTGCTTATCGCTTTTAACGATTTGCATATATATAAACATCACTTTTACCGATATCTGCAAACTGGTATCTTCGCCGCGCTCCGTAGGGAGTGCGCGACCGTGCGCGCAGAATTGTCTGGATGGCGCAAGGCTTCGCGAGCAAAGGCAGACCGTGTTTACAACAGTCGCGTTTGACGCAGCAGACCTTGCTTCATTACGAAGCCTGAGAACAGGACCTATATGTACGTATACGACGAGTACGATCAGCGGATCATCGAGGACCGCGTCAAGCAGTTCCGTGACCAGACCCGACGCTATCTGGCAGGGGAACTGAGCGAAGAAGAGTTTCGACCGCTGCGCCTGCAAAACGGTCTTTATGTCCAGCGTTTCGCGCCGATGCTGCGCGTTGCCGTGCCTTACGGCCAACTGACGTCGCGTCAGACGCGCATGATGGCCAAGATAGCCCGCGATTACGACAAGGGCTATGCACATATCAGTACCCGCCAGAACGTCCAGTTCAACTGGCCGGCCCTGGAAGACGTGCCGGATATTCTGGCCGAACTGGCCACCGTGCAGATGCACGCCATCCAGACCAGCGGCAACTGCCTGCGCAACGTGACCACCGACCAGTTCGCCGGTGTAGCCGCCGACGAAGTGATCGACCCGCGCCCATGGTGTGAAATCGTTCGGCAGTGGACCACCTTCCACCCGGAATTCGCCTACCTGCCGCGCAAGTTCAAGATCGCGATCAATGGCTCGAAAAGCGACCGCGCAGCCATTGAAGTACACGATATCGGCCTGGAGCCGGTGTACAACGCTGCCGGCGAGCTGGGCTTCCGCGTCCTGGTCGGTGGCGGCCTTGGCCGTACTCCGGTAGTTGGCGCTTTCATCAACGAATTCCTGCCATGGCAGGATCTGTTGAGCTATCTGGATGCCATCCTGCGGGTCTACAACCGCTACGGTCGTCGCGACAACAAGTACAAGGCCCGGATCAAGATTCTGGTCAAGGCACTCACGCCTGAAGTCTTCGCCGAAAAGGTCGAAGCCGAAATGGCTCACCTGCGCGGCGGCCAGACCACTCTGACCGAAGCCGAAGTGCAGCGCGTTGCCAGGCACTTCGTCGACCCGCAATACAAGGCTCTCAGCGACCAGCACGACGAGCTGGCCGCCCTGGACGCTCAACATCCCGGCTTCGCCCGCTGGCGTACCCGCAATGTCCTGGCCCACAAGAAGCCGGGCTACGTTGCCGTGACCCTGTCGCTCAAGCCAACCGGCGTTGCTCCTGGAGACCTGACCGACAAACAGCTGGACGCCGTTGCCGACCTGGCCGACCGCTACAGCTTCGGCCAGTTGCGCACCTCCCACGAGCAGAACATCATTCTGGCCGACGTCGAGCAATCGGAGCTGTTCACTCTCTGGAACGAACTGCGTGAAGGCGGCTTCGCCACTCCGAATATCGGCCTGCTGACCGACATCATCTGCTGCCCTGGCGGTGATTTCTGCTCCCTGGCTAACGCCAAGTCGATCCCGATCGCCGAATCCATCCAGCGTCGCTTCGATGATCTGGACTACCTGTTCGACATCGGCGAACTGGACCTGAACATTTCCGGCTGCATGAACGCATGCGGTCACCACCACGTCGGCCATATCGGCATTCTGGGCGTGGACAAGAAAGGCGAAGAGTTCTATCAGGTTTCGCTCGGCGGCAGTGCCAGCCGCGATGCAAGCCTGGGCAAGATCCTCGGCCCCTCCTTCGCCCAGGAAGCAATGCCGGATGTGATCGAGAAGCTGATTGACGTCTACGTCGAGAAACGCACCGAAGACGAACGCTTCATCGACACCTACCAGCGTATTGGCATTGACCCTTTCAAGGAGCGCGTCTATGCAGCGAATCATTAAGAACAACGAAGTCATCGACGAAACCTGGCACCTGCTGCCCAAGGAAACGACTTTCGACAGCCTGTCCAACTGCGATGACCTGATCGTTCCGCTGGCGCTGTGGCGTGAACACGGCCATGCACTCAAGGCCCGCGATGGCGGTCTTGGCGTATGGCTGGACAGCGATGAGGAAGCTGAAGAGATCGGCGAGCATGTCGACCAGTTCCAGGTCATTGCCCTGAACTTCCCGGCTTTCACCGATGGCCGCAGCTACTCCAATGCACGCCTGCTGCGTGATCGCTATGGCTACAAGGGCGAGTTGCGGGCAATTGGCGATGTATTGCGTGACCAGTTGTTCTACCTGCGTCGCTGCGGTTTCGATGCTTTCGCCGTCCGCGCCGACAAAGACCCTTACGACGCCCTGGAAGGCCTCAAGGACTTCTCGGTGACCTACCAGGCTGCAACCGACGAGCCTCTGCCGCTGTTCCGTCGTCGCTGACGGGCAGTGTTTCGCGAAGGGATTCGCTCTGTAGTCCGTCAGAGGACTGTGGGAGGCAGCTTGCTGGCGACTTCACCGTTGTCGCCAGCAAGCTGCCTCTCATCAAGCAAGACCATGAATTAAAAGTATTTTTCGTGGGGTAAAACGTTTTCCGGTGGACATATCCATTATCGGTATGTGCTGGTTCTACCGGTTCCGCCTTTACGGCGGCCCCCTTTGTTTCGGCAAAGGGGGGAAACCATGGGCTCCGGTTCGGCCCCGGCAAGCCGGGGTTCCCTTACGTCGCAATCGGCGGCGTCTGGACCATCTCGGTTTAAAAAGCGCAAGCGTAAAAGCTCTTTGCCGCAATCGTGAGGGCGCTGCAGAACGCGACGTTGGTGAAGGCTGAGTGGAGGCACTGATCCGGTGGTAACTCTGCATGGATGCAGAGTTAGCCGCACAGGGCCATGGATGGCCCATTGCGGCGACCGCCGGATCAGTGCCGGAGCGAAGGAACCCCGCCGTCAGGCGGGGCCGAACCCGGAGCAATGGTTTTGGTTACTTTGGCCGAAACCAAAGTGACGCGCCGTAAAGGCGCAAGGCGGCCTCAAGCCGGACCCTCAATCAGCAACCACACGGCACCTGTTTGCTACGCGACAGCGCGGTGCCGGGGCGGCGGGCGAACTCCTACAGCATTACCAACGCTATACCAGAGACACCACAACACTTAACGAGGACAGAGCCAATTCATTCGCGAAGGCATCACCAGAAACGCTGTTGGGTCAAACGATTCCACCAGCCGGTCACCAGCCGATCCACCGATGATTCGGCCGCCAGCCCCACCCGCTCCTGCAGGCTCTTGCGCTGGGCGTAGTTCAAGTGAAAGACCTCTGCCTCCTTGGCCCGCTCGGCCAGATACTGATCGCTGGTCTGCAATTCATCGACCAGTTGCTTCTCAAGAGCCGCCATACCCAGCCAGACTTCACCGGTCGCCACTTCATCGATGGACAACTGCGGGCGATAACTGGCAACGAAGCCTTTGAACAGGTCATGGGTGATATCCAGGTCCTGCTGGAACTTCTCACGGCCCTTCTCGGTGTTTTCGCCGAATACGGTCAAAGTGCGCTTGTACTCACCTGCGGTCAGGACTTCAAAATCGATATCGTGCTTTTTCAGCAGCCGGTTCACGTTGGGCAACTGCGCCACGACGCCAATCGAACCGAGGATCGCGAACGGAGCGCTGATGATCTTGTTGCCGATGCAGGCCATCATGTAACCACCGCTGGCCGCGACCTTGTCGATGCAGATGGTCAACGGAATCCCCGCCTGACGGATACGCGCCAGTTGCGATGATGCCAGGCCATAGCTGTGAACCATGCCGCCGCCGCTTTCCAGGCGCAGGACCACTTCGTCCTTTTCAGTGGCCAGGGTCAGCAATGCGGTGATTTCATGACGCATGCTTTCGGTGGCAGAAGCCTTGATGTCGCCATTGAAATCCAGCACGTAGACCCGTGGCTTGACTTCGGGCTCGGCCTGTTTCTTCTCTTTCTTCAGAGCCTTGGCCTGCTCCTTGCGCAAGACCTTGAGGCGATCCTTGTCGAGCAGTGCCTGCTCCAGATTCTCGCGCAAGCCTTTGTAGAACTCGTTGAGCTTGGTGACCTGAAGCTGTCCTGCCGACTTGCGACGGCCTTTTCCACGTACTGACGCAATAGCCACGAGCACGATGACGATGGCAATGACCAGCGTCACCGTCCTGGCCAGAAAACTTGCGTAATCGGCGACAAAATCCACAGATGTTCCTCACTTGCGTTGCGCCCTTACCAGTCAAGGGCTGCGATGGCTAAAGCATACCGACGCGTCCGGGCGTTCACCAGCGCGCTACCTGTTGCAAATAGTTAAAACAGTAATTTCAAACGAGCGTATGTTTTTTCGTTGACAGGCCCCGGCCATCCCCCATAACCTCGCCGGACCTTCAACGTACCGAGACGACACGGACGTGGGCAGCATTTATCTGATACGACATGGCCAGGCTTCATTCGGTGCAGACGATTACGACGTCCTGTCGCCTGTCGGTATCCGTCAGGCTCAGGTACTCGGCGCGCATCTGGCACAACTCGGGCTACGCTTGGACCGTTGCCTGTCCGGCAATCTGCGGCGTCAGAAAGACACTGCACAGAATGCTCTGGCCCAACTGGCCGAGGCCGGCCTTGAAGCACCTGCACTGGAAATCGACAGCGCCTTCAATGAGTTCGATGCCGAGGGTGTCGTGCGCGCCCTGATACCCGCCATGCTCCCCGATGAACCCGACACCCTGAATATCCTGCGCAATGCTGGCCATAACCCGGCCGAATTCCAGCGCCTGTTCGCGCAGATCGTCAGCCGCTGGCTGGGCGGCGAACACGACACACCAGGCATGCAAAGCTGGCTGGCATTCGTCGCTGGCGTAAAAGCGGGCCTGGACAGAATCATCGAAGCGGCCGGCAGACATGAGCGCATCGCCGTGTTCACTTCCGGCGGCACCATCACGGCTTTGCTGCACCTTGTTACCGGAATGCCCGCGCAGCAGGCATTCGAGCTTAACTGGCATATCGTCAACACCTCGCTGAACCGACTGGAATTCAGTGGCAGCAAGGTAACCCTGGCTTCCTTCAACAGTGACACACACCTGCAACTGCTGAAGGCGCCGGAACTCATCACTTACCGCTGAGTCCGGCAAATCGCGCCCTGAACGGCGCCAGAACCAACCCTAAAAGGATAAGACCATGACCTCAGTAGCCGAAGCTGTCCAAACCATGAAAGCCAAGTTCAACCCAAGCGCCGCTGCGGGCCTGGACCTGGTTTTCGGTTTCAACATCACTGACAAAGACAAGCACTACGCCCTGATCGTCAAGGACAGCACCTGCGAACTGCAGGAAGGTGAGAACCCTGACGCCAACGTGACCCTGATCATGGACAGCGAAACCCTCAAAGGCATCGTCAGCGGCGAGACCGATGGCATGCAGGCCTTCATGGGCGGCAAGCTGCGCGCCGAAGGCGACATGATGCTGGCCATGAAGCTGAGCGATCTGTTTCCGGTCTGATCCGGGAGCTGCCTCCTGGCGATGCACAAGAAAACCGAAGCTCAAGGGCTTCGGTTTTTTTTCGCCTGAATCAAACCGGCTGATCGACGGGCAACACGCTAGCCTATAAGGCTCGCCCAGGGTTGTTCGCAGACACGTGGTTCATTAGATTAGCCAATGATCCTGGCAGACCATAATAAGCAGGAATAAGCATGGCGCTCACCGACCAGTCCACGGATATTCGTCCAGGCGAAGAGCTGGACGCACACCTCATCGATCCCTACCTCAAAACCCGGATACCCGGTCTCAGCGGCTTGCCGCAGATCAGCCAGTTTCCGGGAGGTGCTTCGAACCTCACTTATCTGGTCCGCTACCCCGAACAGGAGTTCGTTCTGCGCCGCCCGCCATTCGGGCAAAAAGCCAGGTCGGCTCACGATATGGGCCGCGAGTTCCGCATTCTCAACGGCCTCAGGGATGCGTTCCCCTATTGCCCGAAAGCCTATGCGCACTGCACCGATGAAAGCCTGATCGGTTCCGACTTCTACGTTATGGAGCGGGTCAAGGGCATCATTCTGCGCTCGGACCTACCGCCGGAATTGAATCTGGACGCCGGGCAGACCGAGGCACTGTGCAAAAGCTTCATCGACAAGCTGGTAGAACTGCATCGGGTCGACTATCAGGCCTGCGGCCTGGCCGATCTGGGCAAACCGCAGGGTTATGTCGAGCGGCAGATCCTGGGCTGGAGCGAGCGCTACGAGAAAGCCATGACTCCCGACGCTCCCGCCTGGGAAAAGGTCAGGAACTGGCTGACAGAGAAAATGCCCGCCGACCATCCGCAGCCAGCCATCGTGCACAACGATTACCGCTTCGACAACGTGATTCTCGACCCCGAAAACCCGATGCGCATCATCGGCGTGCTGGACTGGGAACTGACCACGCTGGGCGATCCGCTGATGGATCTGGGCAACACCCTGGCTTACTGGATACAGGCCGACGACCCAGCGCCCGTGCAACTGATGCGTCGCCAGCCCAGCAATGCCCCCGGGATGCTGACCCGCGAGCAATTTGTCGAGTACTACGCCGAACGCTCAGGCATTCGTATCGACAACTTCGATTTCTATTACACCTATGGCCTGTTCCGTCTGGCGGGCATCGTGCAGCAGATCTACTACCGTTTCTTCCACGGCCAGACCCGGGACAAACGCTTCGCGCAGTTCATTCAGATGAACCTGCTGCTGGAGCGCATGAGCCTGCAAGTGATCGAAAAATCCAGCCTTTGAGTGCAGTGACCCAAGGAAACCACCATGTCCAGAACCCAGTTATTCGACCTTGATGGCAAGATCGCCTTCGTTTCCGGTGCCAGCCGCGGTATCGGTGAAGCCATTGCCCGGCTGCTGGCTCAGCAAGGCGCGCATGTCATTGTTTCCAGCCGCAAGATCGAGGGCTGCCAGCAGGTTGCAGATGCGATTATCGCCGAAGGTGGCAAGGCGACGGCCATTGCCTGCCATATCGGTGAGATGGAACAGATTCAAAGCGTGTTCGAGCAGATTCGCCAACAGTTCGGTCGTCTGGACGTGCTGGTCAACAATGCGGCCACCAACCCGCAATTCTGCAATGTGCTGGATACGGACCTCGGTGCTTTTCAGAAGACCGTGGATGTGAACATTCGCGGTTACTTCTTCATGTCGGTGGAAGCCGGCAAGCTGATGCGTGAAAACGGCGGCGGCAGCATCATCAATGTGGCCTCGATCAATGGCGTATCCCCGGGCCAGTTCCAAGGCATATATTCGGTGACCAAGGCAGCCGTCATCAATATGACCAAGGTATTTGCCAAGGAATGTGCGGCCTTCGGTATCCGTTGCAATGCCCTGCTGCCAGGCCTCACCGACACCAGGTTCGCCTCGGCACTGGTCAAGAACGACGCCATCCTCAACATGGCGCTGGCTCAGATTCCCCTCAAGCGCGTGGCTGCTCCCAGCGAAATGGCAGGCGCGGTGCTGTATCTGGCCAGTGAAGCATCGAGCTACACCACTGGCGTTGCGTTGAATGTGGATGGCGGGTTTCTTTCCTGAGTCAGGAGTAATCACTTTGTGGCAGGCAGCTTGCTGGCGACTTCAGCGTGCATACGCAAAATATCTGCCGGTTTTCGGGCCTTTTAACCGGCAAGCTGCCTCCCACAAGTTTACGTATGCCTTGACTGCCCAGCACAAAACAAGAATTAAATTTCCATAATTAAATTTTATGGAATATATTTTCCGAAAAACAATAATCCATCACGGAGATTGTCATGCGGAAAATCCCTCTCACCGCCCCACTGGGTATCGGCCTGATCGGCACCGGTTTCATGGGGCGCGCCCATGCCCTGGCGTTTCGCAATGTCAGCGCGGCCTTTGAGTTGCCTGTGCCTGTTCACCTGGCTGCTCTGGCCGATGCGGACAGCGCCCGCGCCGAGCAATGTGCTCAGGCATGGGGCTTTGAGCGCAGCCACAGCGACTGGCAACAACTGATCGACGATCCCCAGGTACAAGTCGTGGCGATCACCACACCCAATCATTTGCACTTCCCCATGGCCATGGCAGCCATCGCTGCGGGAAAGGCCGTGTATTGCGAAAAGCCTCTGGCGGTCAGTCTTGCCCAGGCGGATGAAATGCGCCGCAGTGCCGAGGCCGCTGGCGTTGTGACGCAAGTGGGTTACAACTATCAGCACAACCCGATCATCGACCTCGCAAAAGAGATGATCGAAGCAGGCGAGCTGGGGGAAATCATCAGTTTTCAGGGCGAGTTCAGCGAGGATTTCATGGGCGATCCAGCCTCGCCATGGTCATGGCGCTGTGAAGCCGCGCATGCCGGTGGAGCACTGGCCGACCTTGGCAGCCATCTGCTGGCCATGGCCCGCTACCTGCTGGGCGATATCGAAGCGGTGTGCGCCGATTCAAGCACCGTGCATCGCCAGCGTCCAGCCACCCACGGCAGCAACGAGCTGCGCCCGATTGCCGTAGACGATCAGACTCACGCCCTGCTGCGCTTTGCCAGCGGTGCACGCGGCACTTTCAGCAGCAGTTGGCTCAAACATGGCTACAAGAACCACCTGAGCTTTGAAATCAGTGGCACCCGCGGCACTCTGGCCTTCGATCAGGAGCGCTTGAACGAGCTGCGCATCTATCGCAGCGGCGCAACCGGGCGCGATGGCTTCCAGCGGATACTCGCGGGTCCCGCCCAGGCAGGTTATGCGGCCTTCTGCCCGGCACCCGGCCATCAATTAGGTTACAACGAACTCAAGGCGCTGGAAGTTCACTCACTGATTCAGGCCGTATGCGGCCTTGGCAAGCGAGGGCCGGACTTCGAAGAAGCCTGGCAGATCGAACGCCTGGCAGCCGCAATCCGCCTTGCGGCACGTGAACAGCGCTGGGTCGGGCTGGGTGAAATCTGAAAACGCCTTCGACCATTGTCTGACACCGGGCAGACAGGGGAGTAGAATGCACGCCTCCGGGCAGCCATTCTGCCCCCCTGCCTTATAAGCCATACCGAACATGCCTTTTGAACTCAGTGTCGACCTTGCCACCCTCGCCATTCTGATCGTTGTTGCCTTCATCGCCGGATTCATCGATGCCATTGCCGGAGGCGGCGGGCTATTGACCACCCCTGCCCTGATGACAGCCGGCCTGCCGCCGCATCTGGTGCTGGGCACCAACAAGCTCAGCTCGACCTTCGGCTCGGCCACGGCCAGCTTTACCTACTATCGCCGCAAGCTTTTCCATCCCCGGCAATGGGCTCATGCACTGGTGGGCACCGCCGTGGGCGCGGCTCTCGGCGCGGTGATCGCGCATTATCTGCCTGCCGAATGGATCAACCAGATGCTGCCGGTGATTGTGTTCGGCTGCGGTCTGTATCTGCTGTTCGGCGGCACCCCCAAGGCTCCGCTGGACAGCAATGCACCGATCAGGAAGACATGGCAATTGCCTCAGGGGCTGACGCTGGGCTTCTATGACGGCGTCGCAGGACCGGGCACCGGTGCCTTCTGGACCGTCAGCACGCTGATGATGTATCCGGTGGATCTGGTAAAGGCCAGCGGTGTGGCGCGCAGCATGAACTTCGTCAGCAATGCCGTCGCCTTGTCGATATTCATCTTTTCGGGTCAGGTGGACTTCGTCCTCGGGCTGAGCATGGGCCTGTCGGTGATGCTCGGCGCCTATTTCGGCGCAGGCACCGCCATCAAGGGCGGTGCCAAATTCATTCGTCCGGTGTTCATAATCGTGGTCCTGGGCCTGACCGTGCGCCTAGCCTGGCAGCACTGGTTCGGGGGCGCCTGAGCGACGGGCCAGATACGCTTCGATCAGATAGCGCGCAATGGAGCGGCTGGCCGGTAACGGCGGCAGATCATCGACATGAAACCAGCGCGCATCTTCGATCTCATCGGCCTGGGGCACGATTTCACCGCTTTCATATTCGGCGTGGAAACCCAGCATCATCGAATGCGGGAACGGCCAGCACTGGCTGCCCATGTAAGTGATGTTGCGGATGCGGATCTGCACTTCTTCCATCACTTCCCGGCGTACACAGTCCTCGGCCGACTCGCCGGGTTCGGCAAAGCCTGCCAGAGTGCTGTAGACGCCGGTCACGAAACGCGGTGAGCGAGCCAGCAGGATTTCATCGCCACGGGTAATCAGCACGATCATGCTTGGCGAGATTCGCGGGTAGAAACGCAGGTTGTCATGTTCGCAGTACATGGCCCGTTCACCGGGAATCTGCACCGTCGGGCGGCCACAGGCACCACAGAATCGATGCTCGCGAGCCCAGGTGCTGATCTGCGCCGCATAGCCGAGCTTCTGATAGACCGCAAAATCGCCCTGCAGCATGAACTGGCGCAGCCCCTGCCAGGTACAGCCTTCGACCTCTACCGACCGATCGAGCACCAGCACATAGACCGGCTCGCCATCGAAATGGCCGATGCCATGCTCGCTTTGTACCGGCAGGTCCTGACGCTTCAGCCATTCCCTTGGAAACATGACGCCATTGCCGTCAAGCAGAAAACCCTGATCACCATGAACCACGGCCCAGCCACCTGTGGCCGAGGTATCCAGAACTGCAGTTGTCCAACGCGCCGGGCGTGTCATGACAAGACTCCTTAATTGTCGAAAACCGGCTTCTGTTTGCTCATGTGCGCAGCCATGGCCAGCCTGAGATCGACCGATTGCAGCATGGCAGAGTTCCAGATGGCAACGTGTTCGAGACCGTCATCGATACGATGATCACGCATGTAGGCGATCATCTGCTTGGTGCCTTCTATCGCGATGGGCGACTTGGCGGCGATTTCACGGGCGATGGCAAAGACAGCCTCAAGCAGGCTCGGTGCATCGGCAAAGGTGCTGTTGACCAGACCGATGCGCAGAGCCTCCTCGGCACCGACTGTACGCCCGGTATAGGCCAGTTCCCGCATCATGCCATCGCCAATGATCCGCGGCAGACGTTGCAGGGTGCCGACATCGGCGGCCATGCCCATATCGATTTCCCGGATCGAGAATTGCGCATCGGCAGCGGCATAACGCATGTCACAGGCGGAAACCAGGTCGATTGCTCCGCCCAGGCAGTAACCATGGATCGCTGCCAGCACCGGCTTGCGACAGTTATCCACGGCAGTGAACGAAGCCTGCATCTGCTGGATCTTGTTGCGCAACAGGCGCGCATTGCGCCCCACATCCTTGCCCATCTGGCCGGCGATGGAAGCCAGCAGCGCCAGGTCGATTCCGGAGGAAAAATGCTTGCCCGCACCACTCAGGACCACGACGCGAACCTCATCGTTTTCCTCGATCCATTGGAATATCTCTATGATCTCGGTCCAGAAGGCGGCATTCATGGCATTGACCTTGTCCGGTCGATTAATCTGCACATGAGCGATGTGGTCAGTCAGCTCGACGAGAAAGGCTTGGTAATCGGACACGGCATCATCCTCGGGGGGTAGTTATTGTCTGAATAAAGCGGACTATAGCAATCACTTACCGGCTGTCGTAAGGCGACTTTTATGACATTTCCCGGACCCGGAATCAGCTGCAGTCCAGTGTCTGCGGGATAAAAAGTCTGAACCGCACCCGTCAAAAGGGGTCCAGATTCATTGCCTGTAATCGGAAACAAGAGGGCAATACTTGGAAAACTCAAAAGCGGTAACCGGTATAGAAGGTCTGGATGACATCCTTTCGGGTGGTCTTTCACGCAATCACGTTTTCCTTCTCGAAGGAGAACCCGGAACCGGCAAGACCACCGTCGCGCTGCATTTCTTGCGAGCGGGTGCCCAAGCGGGTGAAGTCTGCCTGTACATCACACTCTCGGAAACCGAACGAGAGTTACGTGAAGGAGCACGTTCCCACGGCTGGGAGCTGGACAAGAACATCGAGATTTTCGAACTGACACCTCCTGAAAGCCTGCTCGATGATGAACAGCATCAGAGCCTGCTGTACTCCTCCGACCTTGAACTGGGGGAAGCGACACGGCAGATCTTTGATGTGGTGGAACGCGTCAAGCCTTCCCGCGTAGTCATCGACAGCCTTTCTGAAATTCGTCTGCTGGCGCAAAGTTCACTGCGTTACAGGCGGCAAATCCTGGCCATCAAACATTATTTCGCGCGCTACGACACTACCGTCCTGCTGCTTGACGACTTGACCGCCGAGACGCTGGACAAGACCGTACACAGCGTCGCCCATGGCGTCATCCGCCTGCAGGAACTGACGCCCAACTACGGCGCGGAGCGGCGACGCATAAAGATCGTCAAATATCGCGGCCAGAAGTATCGCGGCGGCTTTCATGATTTCACCATCATGCCGGATGGTGTCCATGTGTTCCCACGGCTGGTCGCGGCATAACACCGCAGCGACTATGTCCACAAGCAACTCAGCAGCGGCATCAAGGAGCTGGACGAACTGCTCGGTGGCGGTATAGACGGAGGCTCGAGTACGCTGATCCTCGGTCCGGCTGGCACTGGCAAATCCCTGATCGCCCTGGTATTTGCCGCTGAAGCCGTCGCCCGTGGCGAACGGGTCGGCCTGTTCATCTTCGATGAAGAACTGGGGCTGCTGTTCGAGCGGATGAGAAAGATAGGTATCGATCTCAAGGCCCTGCAGGACACCGGCAACCTGCTGGTCGAGCAGGTGGACGCAGCTGAATTGTCACCGGGGGAGTTCTCCCACAGGGTTCGTCGTTGTGTGGATGAAAAACAGATCAAGACTGTAGTCATCGACAGCATCAACGGCTACCAGGCGGCAATGCCGGAAGAGAATTCGCTGATTCTGCACATGCATGAACTTCTGCTCTATCTCAACCGACAGAACGCCTCTACCTTCATGACCGTGGCACAGCACGGTCTGATCGGTGACATGCAAGCGCCAGTAGACATTACCTATCTGGCGGACACAGTGATACTGTTGCGCTACTTCGAGGCGCTCGGCCAGATCCGCCGGGCCATATCCATCATCAAGAAGCGAACCGGTACTCACGAATCGACGATTCGCGAATACCGAATCGGCAGAAGCGGCCTGAGGATAGGCGATCCACTGGCAGCCTTTCAGGGAATCCTGCGAGGTGCTCCCGATTACTTTGGCGAAAGCAAGCCACTGCTCAAGGATGAAGACGAGTGAGTGCCAGCGGATTGTTATCGGAACGGGCTGTCATTCTGGCCCCCAGAGGGCGTGACAGCCAGATTGCGGTAATGATCCTTGAGGAAGCGGGCTATCGGGCTACGATCGCCCGCGACCTCAATGAACTTGGCCACGAACTGAGTATGGGTGCCGGACTTGCAGTGATTGCCGACGAAGCATTGCGCGGCAGGGACATCAACCCGTTGCTCAGCCTGCTGGCCAACCAGCCAGCCTGGTCCGATCTGCCCGTGGTGTTGCTCACTCACCATGGCGGACCGGAGCAGAACCCTTCGACGCGGCTCGGCAGTCTGCTGGGCAATGTCACCTTTCTGGAACGCCCTTTCCATCCCGCGACTCTGGTCAGTCTGGTGTCAACGGCTGTGCGTGGACGAAGGCGGCAGTACGAAGCACGGGCACGCATGGAAGACCTGGTGGAAGGCGAGAGACGCCTGCAAAACGCACTCAAGGCAGGTCGTCTCGGCTCCTGGCAACTGGAAGCCGAATTTCTTGTGCTCACCTGTTCGGCCATCAGCAAATCCCACTATGGTCGTGAAGAACACGACAATTTCAGCTACGACGACTGGCTGGAAACGGTTCACCCCGAAGATCAGCCCCGCATGCAATCGGCCTTGCAACGCAGCCTGGATACGGGCGTCGATTTCATCATCGAATACCGCGATATCTGGCCGGACGGCTCAGTCAACTGGGTCGATGTCCGCGCCCGGGCCATCCGCGCCAAGAACGGCCGGGTCAGCGCCCTTGTCGGAGTGACTTCCGATATCTCCGAGCGCAAGCAGGCCGAAGCCCAGCTGCGCAGTCTCAACGAAACCCTTGAGCAGCAGGTCGAAGAGCGAACGACACAACTGCGCAATAAAGAGGAAATTCTACGTCAGTCACAGAAGATGGAGGCCGTCGGCCAATTGACGGGCGGTATCGCTCACGACTTCAACAACATGCTCACGGGTATCATCGGCAGCCTCGAACTGATCAGGCGACGCCTGGAACGGGGCCGTGTCGAAGACCTGGACAAACTGATCGACCTGGGCGTGACCTCGGCCAACCGTGCCGCCGCCCTCACCCATCGACTGCTGGCGTTTTCCAGGCGCCAGTCGCTGGACTCCAAACCAGTGGAGATGAACCAGTTGGTCAGTTCCATGGGCGAACTGATCCAGCGCAGCCTCAATGAAAGCATTCACCTGGACATGCGCTTCAATGCCGAGCTATGGACAGCCGAAGCCGATCCCAACCAGCTGGAAAATGCTCTGCTGAACCTGGTGCTCAATGCCCGGGACGCCATGCCCGATGGTGGGCATTTGCAGATCGAAACCTTCAACCAGCGGCTGGACAAGTCGTTCACCAACGCCCATGAAAACCTCTTGCCGGGCGACTATGTGGTCCTGAGCGTCAGCGACAACGGCTGCGGCATGCCGGAGGCCATTGTCAGCCGTGCCTTCGATCCGTTCTTCACCACCAAACCCATCGGCCAGGGTACGGGGCTCGGATTGTCGATGATCTATGGCTTCAGCAAACAATCTCATGGCCATGTTGCCATCCAGAGCGAAGTCGGTCGCGGCACTACCGTGCAATTGTTTCTGCCGCGCTTCCAGGGCGATCAACCCGAAAAAGAACAGAGTTATCAGGGCAATACCCTTTGCGCCAAAGAAGGCGAAACCGTCCTGATAGTCGAAGACGATCCGGCCGTACGAGCCCTGGTCTGCGCGGTACTCAGCGAGCTGGGATATGCCTACATAGAGGCAGGCGATGCACGAGGCGCGGTACCGGTCCTGGAGTCGGATCAGCGCATCGACCTGCTGATCAGCGACGTCGGCCTGCCCGGCATGAACGGTCGACAACTGGCGGAAATAGCCCGGCAGTTAAGGCCTGAGCTGAAAGTGCTGTTCATTACCGGTTATGCCGAACATGCAGCCGCACGCTCGGGCTTTCTGGACACAGGCATGCAGATGATCACCAAACCCTTTGCGTTCGATCACCTGACATCCAAGGTGCGGGAGATGATTGAAGCCTGAATGGCCAGAGTCTCAGGCCAGAAGGCGCTGAATCTGGGTGTGCAGGGTTTCCATGGTGAATGGCTTGGCCAGGATCGGCGCCTTGCGGGTGATAGGGCTGTCGCAATCCAGGATTTCCGCCGGGTAGCCGCTGATGAAGATGACCTTCAGTTCAGGGCGCAGCTTGACCGCCGGCTCGGCAATCATCACGCCGGAGAAACCGCCTGGCAGGCGATAGTCGGTGATCATCAGGTCCAGATGAGGCTTGGTAGCCAGAATCTCGAACGCCTGCTCGCCGTTGGAGGCCTGCAAGACCCGATAGCCCTCGCCCGACAGATAGTCGGCCAACAGCATCAGAATCAAGGGTTCGTCTTCGACGATTAGTACGACGTTTTCTGCATCAGCGCTCATGGAACTGCCTTTGTTCTGTAAATAGTAGCTGCCAATACGACCACGGCGCGTTGTAGAGGTTGCGCAAATTTTTCTGAAACTTCGCACAACCCCGTGGGAGGTATCAATCCTAGAGCGGCAGGCAGACCCGGAATGTCGAGCCCTTGCCCTCTTCGCTTTCCACGACAATCCGGCCGCCATGGGCCAGGACAATCTGTTCGGAGATAAACAGACCCAGTCCCAGGCCGGCCACTGCATGCTTGGCCGTTACCCGCTCGAACTGCTGGAAGATGCGCTTCTGGTTTTCCTCGGAAATACCGATCCCCTGATCGGTCACCTCGACCCGTGCCTCGCCATCTGCACAATACACACGCACCTCGATCGGCTTGCGGGCACCGTAGCGCATGGCGTTGGTCAGCAGGTTGGCCACCACCTGCTCGATCCGGAATTCGTCCCAGACCCCGATGACCGGCTCGTCGGCAAACAGGGTAACGGTGGATTCGGTCGCAGCAATCTGAGCCGCGAAGTTTTCCAGCAACTGGCCCACCAGCTCGCTCAGATCAAAGGCATTGGGCCGGATCGACAGCTTGCCGGTGCGGATGCGGGACACATCGAGCATGTCCTCGATCAGCCGGATCAGGCTCTGGATCTGGCGCTCGTCGCGCTCGACCATGCCGCGCAGTTTGTCCAGGGTGAACGCCGAGGTGTTGTCCTTGGCAAGATGCAACTTGCGCAACTGGGTTTCCAGAATCAGGCCATTGAGGGGCGTGCGCACCTCATGAGAGACGATGGACATGAAGTCGTCGCGCATGCGAATGGCATGTTCGAGTTCGCCCTGGGTCGCCTGCAGACGCTTGAGCAATGCTTCCTGTTCCTGGCGACTCTGCTCCAGCGCCTCGACCTGCATTTTCACGGCCTTGCGCTGGCGATACAGTTCGACAAAGACATTGACCTTGCTCTTGACCGCGTGGATATCCAGCGGCTTGTGCAGGAAGTCCACGGCTCCGCTTTCGTAACCCTTGAAGGCGTAGTTGAGTTCACGCCCCGCCGCGCTGACAAACACAATGGGGATATGTTTGGTCTTTTCCGTACTGCGCATCATCTCGGCCAGCTCGAAACCGTTCATGCCGGGCATCTGCACGTCGAGGATGGCCAGGGCGAACTCATGCTGCAGCAACAGGGACAAGGCTTCATCGGCCGACAAGGCCTTGTACACCGTGCGGTCATCGCGCTTGATCAATGCTTCCAGGGCAAGCAGGTTTTCCGGCAAATCGTCGACTATGAGCAGTTTTGCCTGGATTTCATTTAGCATGTGATTCGTTCCAGCTTGACCAGCAGTTGGCCTATTTCATTCAAAGGCAGAAGGTAATCAGGCGAATGAAGCGCCAGAGCCGCCTCTGGCATGGTGCGCGCCAGGGCCTGATCCGGATCCTGAATCACGGTAAAACCACCGTATCTGTTTATTTTTGCCAAGCCGAGCGCCCCATCGTTATTGGCACCGGTCAGCAATACGCCTGCAAGGCGTGAGCCAAAGGCATCCGCAGCCGAATCGAACAGAATATCGATGCTGGGCCGCGAATGAAAAACGCGCTCTTCCTGACTCAATGAAAAGCTGTGATCGTTCTCCACCGACAGGTGATAACCGGCAGGCGCAAAATACAGCGTGCCGGGCATGATGGACTCCTTGTCGTCAGCTTCCTTGACCGGGATTGCCAGACGATTCTGGAATACATGGGCCAACTGGCTGCGGCGCTCCTCCGGCAGATGCAGGACGGCAATGATCGGCAGAGCAAAGCCCGGCCTGAGCATGCCGAATATTTTCAGCAATGCTTCCACACCACCCGCCGAGGCACCGACGACAATGGCATCCACTGCCGGCAGAATGCAATCGGCCGACTCGACACTGAAGGTGGTTTTCATTTTTTCCGGTAGATCCGTTCCGGTTTCACCAATGTTTCGAAAGAATCGCTGTACTCGGAAAAATCCAGAGTCTCCTTGCTGCCCAAGGCCAGAAATCCGCGATGGCATAATGACTCATGGAACAACCCGAAGGTTCGGTTCTGAAGGTTCTTGTTGAAATAGATCAGCACGTTACGGCATGAAATGAGCTGCGTTTCGGAGAAAACGCTGTCAGTGGCCAGACTGTGATCGGCGAAAGTGACATTCTCGCGCAAGGTCTTGTCGAAGATCGCGTAATCATAGGCCGAGGTGTAGTAATCCGAGAGCTCGCGCTGACCACCGGCCTTGCGATAGTTTTCGGCATAGGCCCGCACGCTCTCCATGGAGAAGATGCCCTGCTTGGCCTTTTCCAGGGAGCTTGGATTGATATCGGTGGCATAAATGATGGTGCGCTCCAGCAACCCCTCTTCGCGCAACAGAATGGCCATCGAATAGACTTCTTCCCCCGTACTGCATCCGGCGATCCAGACCTTGATCGACGGATAGGTCCTGAGCAGCGGCACAACCTCCTGGCGGATGGCCAGAAAGTGCGAAGGATCGCGAAACATCTCGCTGACCGGAATGGTCAGCAATTGCAGCAATTGCATGAAGGCCGCCGGATCGTGCAGCACACGCTCCTGCAAGGCAGAAATGGTGCTGCAATCGAACTGACGCAGAGCATGGTTGACCCGACGCTTGATGGACGCGCCGGAATAGTCCCGAAAGTCGTAGCTGTATTTCAGGTAAATCGCATCGATCAGCAGTTGCAGCTCGATATCCGCGTTTCGATCAAGTGCCATGAAAAAGCCTGAAAAAATAAATCGTTTGGGCAGCCATTACTCAAATACGTTCCATTTTCGGCAGCCAGACCCGAATCAACGAGAATAACCGGTCAAGGTCGATGGGCTTGGCCAGATAATCGTTGGAACCCGCCTGCAGGCAACGCTCCTGATCGTCCTTCATGGCCTTGGCGGTCACCGCAATGATCGGCAGCTTGCGCCAGCGAGGATCCTTGCGAATCTCGACGGTCGCTTCGTAACCGTCCATCTCCGGCATCATCACATCCATCAGCACCAGATCGATATCCTCGACCTCATTGAGCTTTGCAATGGCTTCAATGCCGTTACGGGCGATCTCCACCACCGCGCCCTTGTGCTCCAGAGCACTGGTGAGGGCGAAGATATTGCGCACATCGTCATCGACCACCAGGATCTTGCGCGCCTCGAAGACCTTGTCGCGACTGCGGGCCGTCTTGAGCATTTTCTGCCGCTCGTTGGAGAGCTGCGACTCGATCTTGTGCAGGAACAGGGTGACCTCATCCAGCAGGCGCTCCGGCGAACGGGCACCCTTGATGATGATCGAGCGCGAATACTTCATCAGCTCGGCCTCTTCGTCACGGGTCATGTTACGCCCCGTGTAGACGATCACCGGCGGGAAGGAACGGATGTCCTCGGTGGACATGCGCTTGAGCAGCTCATTGCCCAGCATGTCCGGCAACTTGAGGTCGATGATCATGCAGTCGTAGATATTTTCCCGCAGCAGATCCAGCGCCTCATGAGCGAAGCCCACGGCGGTGATTTCGATATCATCGTCACCGATCAGCCGCGCAATGCTGTCACGCTGCAAGGCATCGTCCTCGACCAGCAGAATACGCTTGACCTTCTGAGTCAGCTTGGCTTCGAGTCTGGCAAAGACATCCTTGAGCTCTTCACGGGTCGTCGGCTTGACCGCATAACCGATCGCGCCCATGTGCATGGCCGCTTCCTGACGATCCTCGACAGAAATCACATGCACCGGGATATGCCGGGTAGGTGCCAGTTCCTTGAGGCGCTGCAGCACGGTCAGGCCCGAATGATCCGGCAGGCGCATGTCCAGCAGGATTGCATCGGGGATGAACTCCGCTGCCAGGTTGAAACCTTCATCGGCGGCATGGGCAACCAGACAGTTGTATCCCAGCTCGTGGGCCAGATCGAAAAGGATCTGCGCGAACTGCACTTCATCTTCGATAACCAGAATGCAGCGCCCGCTGAACGGTGCCTTGTGGCGATCATCGGCAAAGGTTGCCAGCGGTATGTCCGGTTTGGACTCGACAACCGGCTGACTTGCCAACGGCAGCGTGACGGCAGGCGAAGAAATGATCACCGACCGCTCGCTGCCCTCCTCTTCGCGCTCCTGCTCGACGTACTGCTCGGGCAATACCAGAGAGAAAATACTGCCCTGGCCCGGCGCACTGGTGACGCTGATGGAGCCGCCCAGCAAGGCTGCCAGATCGCGGGAAATCGACAGTCCCAGACCGGTGCCGCCGTAACGGCGGTTGGTGGTGCCATCGGCCTGGCGGAAGGCTTCGAAAATGCTCTGCTGATGCTCCGGGGCAATACCGATACCGGAGTCGCGCACGGTAAACACAATGCCCGCACCCGGCTGACGGGAAACGATCATGCTCACGGTACCGCTCTCGGTGAACTTGATGGCGTTGGACAAGAGATTCTTGAGAATCTGCTCCAGACGCTGGCGATCGGTAAACAGCATGGTTGGCGTGCCAGGCTGCACTTCCACGATGAAATCCAGATTCTTTTCGCTTGCCAGCGGCTGGAACATGCCACGCAGGCCATCCACCAGACGCGACACACTGCTGTTCTCGGGACGGACTTCCAGCTTGCCCGCCTCGACCTTGGAGATATCCAGAATGTCGTTGATCAGGTTCAGCAGATCATTGCCTGCCGAGTAGATCGATTCGGCAAACTTGACCTGCTCCTGGGTCAGGTTCTCGGTCGGGTTTTCCGCCAGCAGCTTGGCCAGGATCAACGAGCTGTTGAGCGGCGTGCGCAGTTCATGGGACATGTTGGCCAGGAACTCGGACTTGTACTTGCTGGAGCGCTGCAGTTCGTCGGCACGAGCCTGCAACTCCACCTGGGCCTGACTCAGTTCTTCGTTCTTGCTGTCGAGGATATCGCGCTGATCTTCCAGGGCCTGACTCTGTTCGGCCAACTGGGTGTTGGTCTGCTCGAGTTCGGCCTGCTGGGTTTCCAGATGCGCCTGGGATTCCTTGAGGATGCGCGACTGCTCTTCGAGCTCTTCGTTGGCGGTACGCAACTCTTCCTGCTGGACCTGCAATTCTTCATTGAGCTGCTGGGTTTCGGTCAGGACTTCCTGGAGACGCTGACGATAACGCGCCGCCTCGATGGAAGTGCCGACATTCGAGGCCACCAGCTCCAGAAACTCGATGTCCTTTTCGGTCAGCGCGCGCATGAAGCCCAGTTCGACCACGCCATTCACCTGATCGTCATTGCTGGTCGGGACGATCACCACACTGCTCGGCAGGCCTTCGCCCAGACCGGAGCTGTACTTGAAATAATCGCCGGGCAATCCATCGAGGGCGACGATGCGGTTCTGCTGGGCAGCCTGGCCGATGACACCTTCGCCACTGTAGATCGTCTGCTCCTGCTCTTCATGCTCCCGGGAGAACCCGTAAGAGGCGACACGTAACAGGCCACCGTGCTCCTGACGGACATAGACAGCCGCTACCACAGCCCCCAGATACTGGGCGAAGAACTGCAGGATATGCTGCCCGAGGGTATTGAGCGTCAACTGGCCAAGCACCTGTTCGGCCAGCTCGCTCTGGCCATTGCGCAACCAGGCAACCTTCTGCAAACGCTCGGCGTTGTCTTCAAGCTGATTCAGGTTGGAGCTGTATGTCGTGGACAGCGAAAGCAGATCACGCCGTCCGAAGTAAGCCAGGATGCCACTGACCGCCAGCACAAAGATCATGTACAGCACCACGCACGCAATGGTCGTGCGGGTCACGTCGGCGTTGCGGGCAAGGCGCAACTGCTGCTCCATGGCGACGACCTGATCGTACTCGGTACGGATTTCATCGGTAATGCGCTTGCCGCGCCCGGCCCGGGTGGCCAGGACGAAATCGCCGTTCTGACGGCGCATTTCAATCATTTCCTGAGCGAAATGCCCCCACTCCTCCTGCAGGGTGGACAACCGGCGGAAACGGTCCACTTGCGTCGGGTTATCGACAACCAGCTCTTCCAGGTTTTTCAACTCGGCCTTGAGCAAGGGTTTCGCGACTTCATAGGGGTCAAGAAAGTTTTCCTGCCCGGTCAGCAGGAAACCGCGCATGCCGGTCTCCATGTCGATGGAAAGCTTCATGGCCCGGTTGGTGCTGTTGAGGACCCGGTCCGTATGCTCGACCCACTGGATGACCGAAAGCAGGTAGCCGATCAGGACGGCGAAGAAAAACGCACTTAAAACGCCCACACCCAGCGGCAGACTGATGTTGCGGACCAGTAGTTTGCGAAAGCGCTGCTCATCGACGACAGACGTCCGGTTCATGAAAAGTCCCTGGCGTGATATCAAAACAGTAGAGTTTGCCGTAACAGCAAGAAAAAGACTCACTTTTCTCGCATAGAGGATTGAAATTTCACACATAAATCGGCGATAAGCTCGCCATCTGCAGCGAGTAAAGCCTTATGGCCAAGGATAGCTATCCAATCAAATCAGATGGAACTTCTGGTTGTGTTTTATTTACTGATGGATAGAACGGGCAAAAAGTCGACTGTTTTCGATCAGGTTGGCCTGTTTTCAAGACAACATGATCCAAATGCAGTGACTTTTCGTACAAAAGCCCGCAGGCTGCGCCTTGTGCGTAGCTTCACTACCATTTTCTAGGAAATCGCCATGCCCGACGCAGCCAACACCATTCTTGTGGTCGAAGATGACAGCATCGTACGCATGCTGATCATCGATGTGCTTGAAGAACTGGAGTATCAGGTACTCGAAGCTTCGGACGCCCAGGAAGCGCTGGCTCATCTCGAAGACCAGGCCACTCGCATCGATCTGCTGATGACCGATCAGGGCCTGCCTGACATGCGCGGCACGGAACTGGCCAGACAGGCACGCAAACTGCGTGCGCAACTGCCGATCCTGTTCGCCAGTGGCTATTCGGAAAACATCGAAGTGCCGGCCGACATGCATGTGATCGGCAAGCCGTTCTCCATCGATGATCTGCGCGACAAGGTAAAAAGCATCCTTGGCTAACAATGACGTCCACCCCGCCCAGATTCCATCCCGAGCAAAAACCCGACTGTTGATCATTGGCTATGTATGGCCCGAGCCCCGTTCCTCGGCGGCCAGCGGCCATGTCATGCAATTGATCCAGTGTTTTCTCGAACAGCACTGGCACATCACTTTCGCCAGCCCGGCAACGGAAGGCGAACACCGTGCCGACCTGAAGAGCCTCGGTATCGACGAAGTACGCATCGAGCTCAACAGCAGCAGCTTCGATACCTTCGTCAGCGAGCTTCAGCCCGATATCGTGCTGTTCGACCAGTTCCTGATCGAAGAACAGTTTGGCTGGCGGGTAGAGAAGCACTGCCCCGATGCCCTGCGAATTCTGGAAACGTCCGACTTCCAGAGCCTGCGCCACACGCGCCATCAACTGCTTAAAGAGCACTTGAACGAATCCTCGGAACCCGATGATTTGAATGGTTTTTTCGATTCCGACCATTCACATCTGTTCAAGCACATCGCCAGCAGCGATCTGGCACAGCGGGAAGTGGCCTCACTCTATCGCTGCGACCTGAATCTGATGGTTTCGGACGTGGAAATCGACCTGCTGAACGAGCAGTTTGGCGTGCCGAAATCCCTGCTGCACTGGTGCCCCCTGATGCTCGATGGCGTACCGAACAGCGCAACGCCCTTCGAGCAGCGGGCGCACTTTCTCAGCATCGGCAACTTTCGTCATGCCCCCAACTGGGACGCCGTCCTCTGGATGAAAAGCGCCATCTGGCCGCTGATTCGCCAACAGTTGCCCACTGCACAACTGCATATCTACGGTGCCTATACACCGCCCAAAGCCACGGCACTGCATAACGCGGCGCAGGGCTTTCACATCATGAACTGGGCCGAAGACGCCCTGGAAGTGATGTCCGGCGCACGTATTTGCCTGGCACCGCTACGCTTTGGTGCCGGCATCAAAGGCAAGCTGATGGATGCCATGCTCAGCGGCACGCCTTCGGTAACGACGCCCGTGGGCGCCGAAGCCATGAGCGGCGGCCTGCCCTGGCCGGGCAGCATTGCTCGCAGTGCCAGCGAAATCGCCAGCGCGGCGGTGCGTCTGTATCAGGATCAGACCTTGTGGAACGAGGCTCAGGCCGCGGGCCGGACGCTTCTGCAAACGCGCTTCCAGCACAGGCAGCACTGCGACAGCCTGATCGAACGTATCGAAGCCTTGCGCCAGGACCTGCCCTGCCATCGCATCGCCAATTTCACCGGCGCGATGCTTCGCCATCATCACCACAAAAGCACCCAGTACATGGCACAGTGGATCGAGGCGAAGAATCGCAAGGATTGAATCATCCCTTGCGCAGCAGATAGGTATCCATGATCCAGCCCTTGCGGCTGCGCGCCTCATCGCGTAGCCGCCTGATCTGTCCATGGAGTTCATCGAGCGGACCGGACAGCAGGATCTCGTCCGGCGTCCCCAGGTAAGCCCCCCAATAGATATCCAGCCCCTGCCCGACAAAGCGTTCGAAGGTGCAGTGCGCATCGAGCATCACCACTACATTGTCCAGTTCCTCTGCCGCCATGTCGGCCAGTCGCCTGCCGGTGGTGATACGAATCGGTTCGCCAATCCGGTTCAATGGCACACGATGCTGCGCCACCAGCGCCTGGACACTGGTAATGCCGGGAATGACCCGGTAATCGAACACTTCCCTGCCCCGGGCCAGCACCTGCTCGAGAATCCTCAGGGTGCTGTCGTACAGCGACGGATCACCCCAGACCAGAAAGGCCCCCGTCTCCTGCGCCCCCAGCTCATCACCGATCAACCGTTCGAACAGCACCGCCCGCTGCTCATGCCAGTGCTCGATGCCGCGCTCATAGCCTTGAGGATCGTCTTCGCGCCGGGGATCGCATACCTGCACCAGCCGATAATCGTCACCCTGGATATAGCGCTGGCATATCTCTTTTCTCAGGCGCAGCAGATCATCCTCGGCATAGCCCTTGTCCAGAAGAAAGAACACCCTGGCACGATTCAGGGCATTGATGGCCTGCACGGTAATTTGTTCGGGATCTCCGGCACCAATTCCGATCAGAAGGATCTGTTTCATCAGGCAATGACTCCGGTTTCGCTGCAAATAGCTACTTGGCAATTTGCACAAGACGACTGGGCATGAATGGAACAATTGAGGCACATTAGCAGGCTGGTACCTTTGGAGGCGGTCGGACCATGACAAGAACAGCAAGAATCTCAGACCCTTCCTACGAGTTGATGGACGACCATAATGGCCTGTCGATCATCTATCGCGAACACGGCTTTCCCTGCCCGCTGGTGCGCTGGCACTTCCACAAGGAATACGAGCTGCACCTGATCGTCGCCAGCTCCGGAAAGGTATTCGTCGGCGACTATATCGGCAACTTCCACCCCGGCAGTCTGTTCCTCACCGGCCCGAACCTGCCGCACAACTGGATCAGTCAGATCCAGGAAGACGAAGTGGTGCCCAAGCGCGACATGCTGGTCAACTTCACCGATGAGTTGCTGGAAAGCGGCAATCAGGTGTTTACCGAACTCAAGAGCCTGACGCCGCTGCTGGAACGCGCCCAGTACGGTATCGAGTTTCGCTGCAAACGCACGATCCGCCAGGCCATGAAGCTGATGCAGAAGATCGCCGATTCCCGAGGCATCACCCGGCTCGGGCACTTTCTGATCCTGCTGGAACTGCTGGCTGCCAGCGATGACTTCCAGTTGCTTTCGGGCACCACGGTGTCGCACATGGCCGACGAGCACAGTGTGGAGCGGACCAACCGGGCGGTGGACTATATCTTTGCCCACTACGGGCGCGAACTGCCTCTGGAAGAGGTCGCCGAATATCTGGGGATGAAACCCACGTACTTTTCCCGGGTGTTCAAACAGGCCACCGGACGCTGCTTCGTGGAATTCGTCAATCGCCTGCGCATCAGCAAGTCCTGCGAGCTGCTGGCCGACGGCGACATGCCCGTGACGGATATCTGTTTCGAGTCGGGTTTCAATAACATTTCCAACTTCAACCGCCGCTTCCAGCAGCTCAAAGGCATGACGCCCTCCCATTACCGACGCCTTGCCGTCCAGCGCCTCACCGAACAGAACCTGTACTGATTCGTCCTGTTTTCACCCTTCTCGTCTACGCTGATTCTGCATTGCAGCCTGCCCGATGGCGGCTGCAGTGGGTTTTCAGATCTGTGCCGAATGCAAAAAAGTATCAGTTGAAGTGCGGCGCAGGATTTGTCATCGCGCTTCAAGGCCGGTGTAATCAGCCCACATCTTCCTCATCTCCGGAAGAGACAAAAACAATAACCGACCCTCCAGGCTCACCGAGCATGGAAGAGGAGTGACCCATGAAGACCTCAGCAAAATTCCTGCTTGCCAGTTCAGTCCTCAGCGCCGGTTTCCTGTTCGGCGGCAACGCTGCTGCAGGGACCGTGACCATCGCCACGGTCAACAACAGCGACATGATCCGCATGCAACGCCTCTCCAAGACCTTTGAAGAACAGCATCCCGACATCAAGCTCAACTGGGTGGTGCTGGAAGAAAACGTCCTGCGCCAGCGCCTGACCACCGACATTGCCACCAAGGGCGGTCAGTTCGATGTGCTGACCATCGGCATGTACGAAGCCTCACTCTGGGGCGCCAAGGGCTGGCTGCAGGAAATGAAAGACCTGCCTGCCAGCTACCAGCTCGATGATGTCTTCCCCTCCGTGCGCGACGGTCTGTCGGTGGATGGCAAGCTGTTCGCCCTGCCGTTCTATGCGGAAAGCTCGATTACCTACTATCGCAAGGACCTGTTCCAGAATGCCGGCCTGACCATGCCGGAGCGTCCGACCTGGACTCAGATTGCCGAGTTCGCGGGCAAGCTCACCGACAAGTCCAAGGAGCAATACGGCATCTGCCTGCGCGGCAAGGCCGGCTGGGGCGAGAACATGGCACTGATTACTACGGTGGCCAACGCCTACGGTGCACGCTGGTTCGACGAACAATGGAAACCCCAGTTCGATCAACCGGAATGGAAAAACGCCCTCAACTTCTACGTCAACACCATGAAACAGTCCGGGCCACCCGGCGCATCGAGCAACGGTTTCAACGAAAACCTGGCCCTGTTCAACAGCGGCAAGTGCGCGATCTGGGTCGATGCCAGCGTGGCGGGCTCCTTTGTCACCGACAAGAGCCAGAGCAAGGTGGCAGACCATGTCGGCTTCACCTATGCCCCTCATGAGGTGACGGACAAAGGCTCGTCGTGGCTGTATTCCTGGTCTCTGGCGATCCCGACCAGTGCCAAGAACACCAAGGACGCCCAGGCCTTCACTCAATGGGCAACCTCCAGGGAATATGCCGCTCTGGTTGCCGAGAAAGATGGTGTTTCCAATGTGCCGCCAGGCACACGTGCATCGACCTACACCGATGAATACAAGAAAGCCGCGCCGTTCGCCGATATCACCCTCAAATCCCTGATGGCCGTGACACCCAAGACGCCCACCCTCAAGCCGGTGCCTTACGTGGGCATCCAGTTGGTGACCATTCCCGAGTTCCAGGCCATCGGCACCAGTGTCGGCCAGCAGTTCTCGGCAGCCCTGATCGGCCAGTCGACAGTGGAGAACGCCTTGAAAATGGCGCAGAACTCCACCGAGCGCGACATGAAACGAGCCGGCTACCCGAAAAAGTAGACCTCGTGACTCAAGCCGGGGGGCGTCAGCCCCTCGACTCCCGCTGACAGGCAAATCCCGGTTCGGAGTTCCCCATGAAGACCTCAGCCACTCCTGCTCGTCCGGATTTATCCGGCGAGATCCCCAAGGCCAGAAACAACAGATTCAAACCCGGATGGTTTCTGGTCAGCCCTTCCGTGACCCTCTTGCTGGTCTGGATGATCGTGCCGCTGGGCATGACCATTTACTTCTCGCTGATTCGCTACAACCTGTTGAGCCCCGGCGATAACGAATTCGTCGGCCTGGAAAACTTCACTTACTTCGTCACCGACAGCGGCTTCCTGCCCGGTGCCGGAAATACCTTGCTGCTGGTGGGCAGCGTGCTGGCGATCAGCGTGATTCTCGGCGTACTGATTTCCGCCCTGCTGGAAGCCAGCGAGTTCTTTGGCCGCGGCATCGTACGGGTGTTGTTGATCTCGCCCTTCTTCATCATGCCCACGGTCAGCGCCCTGATCTGGAAAAACCTGATTTTCCATCCGGTTTCCGGTGTACTGGCCGCCGTGTGGCGCTTCTTCGGTGCAGAACCCGTCGACTGGTTCGCCCATTACCCGATGCTGTCGATCATTATCATCGTGTCATGGCAGTGGCTGCCGTTCGCCATCCTGATCCTGATGACCGCCATGCAGTCGCTGGACCAGGAACAGAAGGAAGCGGCACGACTCGACGGTGCCGGCCCAATTGCGATTTTCTGGCACCTGACCCTGCCCCACCTGGCCCGGCCGATCGCCGTGGTGGTGATGATCGAGACGATTTTCCTGCTCTCGGTGTTTGCCGAAATCTTTACCACCACCAATGGCGGTCCGGGCTTCGCCTCGACCAACCTGGCGTACCTGATCTACATCCAGGCATTGCTGCAGTTCGATGTCGGCATGGCCTCGGCGGGCGGCCTGATTGCGGTCGTCATTGCCAATATCGCGGCGATCATCCTGATCCGGATGATCGGCAAAAACCTCACCGACAAGTCATGAGGGCCTTGCCATGATGACGCTGAAACAATCACGACGCCTGCAAAGCGTGCTGCTCGGGGCCTTGTCCTGGCTTATCGCCGCACTGATCTTCTTCCCGATCTTCTGGATGGTGCTGACCAGCTTCAAGACCGAGATCGACGCTTTCGCGACGCCGCCGCAACTGTTCTTCACGCCGACGCTGGAAAACTACCTGCACATTCAGGAACGCAGCGATTACTTCCACTTTGCCTGGAACTCGGTGCTGATCTCGTTCAGCGCCACGATCCTGTGCATGCTGGTGGCGATCCCGGCGGCCTACTCCATGGCGTTCTTCGAGACCAAACGGACCAAGAGCACGCTGCTGTGGATGCTCTCCACCAAGATGCTGCCGCCGGTGGGGGTGCTGATGCCGATCTACCTGCTGGCCAAGACCTTTGGCCTGCTGGATTCACGTCTGGCACTGATCATCATCTACACGCTGATCAACCTGCCGATCGTGGTCTGGATGATTTACACCTACTTCAAGGACATTCCCGGAGAAATCCTCGAAGCCTCGCGACTGGACGGTGCCAGCACCCGCCAGGAGATATTCCGGGTGCTGATGCCGATCTGCAAGGGCGGCCTGGCATCGACGGCGCTGCTGTCACTGATTCTGTGCTGGAACGAGGCGTTCTGGTCCCTGAACCTCACGTCCTCCAGTGCCGCACCGCTCACGGCGCTGATCGCCTCGTACTCAAGCCCCGAAGGATTGTTCTGGGCCAAGCTCTCGGCCGTCTCGACCCTGGCCTGCGCACCGATCCTGATTTTCGGCTGGATCAGCCAGAAGCAACTGGTCCGCGGCCTGTCGTTCGGCGCCGTCAAATAGCCCGAATTCAAGAATAAAAACGGAGTCAAGCATGGCTAATCTCAGTATCAGAAATCTGCAAAAAGGCTTCGACGGCCATCAGATCATCAAAGGCATCGATCTGGATGTGAACGATCGCGAGTTCGTGGTCTTCGTCGGCCCCTCGGGTTGTGGCAAGTCCACCCTGCTGCGCCTGATTGCCGGACTGGAAGAAGTCACTTCCGGAAGCATCGAACTCGATGGTCGCGAGATCACCCAGGTCACTCCGGCCAAGCGCGACCTGGCCATGGTGTTCCAGACCTACGCCCTGTATCCGCACATGACCGTGGGCAAGAATCTGTCCTTTGCCCTGGATCTGGCGGGTGGCGACAAGGCCGAGATCAAGAAGAAGGTGGATGAAGCGGCGCGCATCCTGGAACTGGGACCGCTGCTGGAACGTAAACCCAAGCAGCTTTCCGGCGGTCAGCGTCAACGGGTCGCCATTGGCCGGGCCATCGTGCGCAACCCGAAAATCTTCCTCTTCGACGAACCCCTTTCCAACCTCGACGCCGCCTTGCGGGTGCAGACCCGGCTGGAGTTGTCTCGCCTGCACAAGGAACTGCAGGCCACGATGATCTACGTCACCCACGATCAGGTCGAAGCCATGACTCTGGCCGACAAGGTGGTGGTGCTCAATGGTGGCAAGGTCGAGCAGGTCGGCTCGCCGCTGGATCTGTATCACCGCCCGGCCAACCTGTTTGTCGCAGGCTTTCTCGGCACACCGAAAATGGGCTTTCTCAAGGGGCGTCTCAGCCGCGTCGACAGCCATGAGTGTGAAGTCGAGCTGGATGCCGGTACACGTATCACCTTGCCGGTGAGTCGTGCGGGTTTGAGTGTCGGCGCTCCGGTCACGCTGGGTATCCGTCCCGAGCATCTGAATATTGCCCAGAGCGGCGAGTGTCAGTTGCAGGTCACCGCCGATGTCAGCGAACGCCTGGGCAGCGATACCTATTGCCATGTCCGCACCCGCTCGGGCGAAGCCCTGACCATGCGTATCCGTGGCGACCTGGCCAGCCAGTATGGCGAAACCCTGAACCTGCATCTCGATAGCGACCATTGCCATCTGTTCGACGAGCAGGGACTGGTGATTGCCAAGGCCCTGGTCGCTGCCTGACTTATTGGAGAGCCTCTGACATGAAACTGAACAAACAGAACCTGTCACAACTGGGCGCCGATATTGCCCGCCCCGACTACTCGGCCAGTGAAACACGCCAGGGCATCGCCCATATCGGCGTCGGCGGCTTTCACCGGGCACATCAGGCGTTTTACACCGATGCCCTGATGAACAGCGGCGAAGGCCTGGACTGGAGCATCTGCGGCGTAGGCCTGCGCCCCGAAGACCGAAGCGTGCGAGATGCACTGGCCGGTCAGGACTATCTCTACACCCTGTTTGAGCTGGGTGACACACCGGACACCGAAACCCGGGTCATTGCCTCCATCAGCGGCATGCTGCTGGCCGAAGAAGATCCCCAGGCACTGATCGACAAGCTGGCCAGCCCGGAAATCCGCATCGTTTCGCTGACCATCACTGAAGGCGGCTACTGCATCGATGACAGCAACGGCCAGTTCATGGCCCATCTGCCACAGATCAGACATGACCTGGCCCATCCCAATACCCCGGGCACGGTATTCGGCTTTCTGTGTGCCGCGCTGGCCCGCCGGCGTGCGGCAGGCATCCCGGCCTTTACACTGATGTCCTGCGATAACCTGCCCCACAACGGCGCCGTGACCCGCAAGGCACTGCTGGCCTTTGCCGCCCTGCGCGACGCCGATCTGCATGACTGGATTGCCGAGAACGTGAGCTTCCCCAACGCCATGGTCGACCGCATCACGCCCATGACCAGTTCGGCACATCGCCTGAAACTGGCCGATGAAAAGCATATCGACGACGCCTGGCCGGTGGTGTGCGAGCCTTTTGTGCAATGGGTACTGGAAGACAAGTTCGTCAATGGCCGCCCGGCCTGGGAAAAGGTCGGCGTGCAGTTCACCGACGACGTGACACCTTACGAAGAGATGAAAATCAAGCTGCTCAACGGCAGCCATCTGGCCCTGACCTATCTGGGCTTTCTGAAAGGCTATCGCTTCGTTCACGAAACCATGAACGACCCGCTGTTCGTGCGTTATATCCGCACCTACATGGATCTGGATGTCACCCCGCAACTGGCATCGGTGCCGGGCATCGATCTGGAAGGCTACAAGGACACCCTGATCGAGCGTTTCTCCAATCAGGCGATTGCCGACCAACTGGAGCGCGTGTGTTCGGATGGCTCCTCGAAATTCCCCAAGTTCACCATCCCGACCATCAACCGGCTGATTGTCGATCAGGGCAATCTGCAGCGCGCCTCACTGGTGGTAGCGGCCTGGGCCTTGTATCTCAAGGGCGTGGACGAGAACGGCACGACCTACAGGATTCCCGACCCACGGGCTGACTTCTGTCAGGCGCTGGTTGCCGACGATGCGTTGCTGACCCAGCGGTTACTGGGCGTGGAAGAAATCTTTGGCCTGGCAATCCCCCGCTCTGCCGAATTCGTCGCCGCTTTCGAGCAGAACGTCAATAACCTGCGGGACCTGGGAGTCAGCGGCACACTGGAAAAAATCCTGGCCAACGGCCTTTGAGAGGCAACCATGTTTCTTGGAATCGATTGCGGGACCCAAGGTACCAAAGCCATCGTTCTGGATGCGGATAGCGGTCGGGTGCTGGGCGAGGGCTCTGCCCCGCACAGCCTGATCAGCAACGCCCACGGCCGACGCGAACAGGATGTGCAGCAATGGCTGGACGCGCTGGAACAGGCAACCCGCAGCGCTCTGACCAAGGCCGGCATTTCGGGCCTGCAGATCAAAGGCATCGGTGTTTCCGGCCAGCAGCATGGTCTGGTGCTGCTGGACGCCCAGGGCCAGGTGCTGCGCCCGGCCAAATTATGGTGCGACACCGAAACCACTCCCGAGAACCAGCGCCTGCTGGATTATCTGGGTGGCGAGCAAGGCTCGCTGCAACGTCTGGGACTGGTCATAGCGCCGGGCTATACGGTTTCCAAGCTGCTGTGGACCAAGGAGCAGCACCCGGAACTGTTCGAACGCATCGACAAAATCCTGTTGCCTCACGATTACCTCAACTACTGGCTGACCGGGCGTTGCTGCACGGACTATGGCGATGCGTCGGGGACCGGCTACTTCAATGTGCGCACCCGGGAATGGGATCTGCCGCTGCTGGCGCATATAGACCCGACTGGCCGTCTGGGCAACGCGCTTCCGGAATTGCTGCCGGCACAGCACAAGGTCGGCACGATTCGAGGTGAAATCGCCAGCCTGCTGGGCCTGAACCCGGACGCGGTGGTGTCCAGCGGTGGTGGCGACAATATGATGGGCGCCATCGGTACCGGCAATATCAAGCCGGGCCTGATCACCATGAGTCTCGGCTCATCAGGTACCGTGTACGCCTTCGCCGATCAGCCTCAGGTCAGCGAACAGGCATCGGTGGCAACCTTCTGCTCTTCATCCGATGGCTGGCTGCCACTGATCTGCACCATGAACCTGACCAATGCCACCAGTGCCGTTCGCGAGTTGTTCTCGCTGGATATCGACGGTTTCAATCAGGCAGTCGCCCAGGCACCCATCGGAGCGGAAGGTGTACTCATGCTGCCGTTTCTCAACGGTGAACGAGTCCCCGCCCTGCCCGATGCGACCGGCAGCATCCTGGGTCTGAACAGCACCAATCTGACCCGGGCCAATCTGTGTCGTGCCGTGGTTGAAGGCACCAGCCTCGGGTTACGCTACGGTCTGGACCTGCTGAGGGCCAGTGGCATCAAGAGCCAGACCATCCGTTTGATCGGCGGCGGCTCGAAAAGCGCCATCTGGCGACAGATGATTGCCGACATCATGGATACTCCCGTCATTTGCACCGAATACGCCGAAGCAGCGGCCCTGGGTGCAGCCATCCAGGCGGCCTGGTGCTGGGCTGGCGAGAATGGACAGGCAACGGATCTGCAAACACTTTGCGAACGCTGCGTCAGACTCGACCCCGACAGCGAAACCTACCCTGTCGCAAAAAATGTGGCTGCTTACGAGCATGTCCACGCACGTTATCAGGATCAATTGCGGGCAGTCTGATCCCTGCCATTTCACGGAGCACTTATGTTTCTTGTCTGCGGCGAAGCTCTTTTCGATATTTTCACCCGAGCGGACGACAACGGTTCGCTCAACAGACTGGGTCTTGAAGCCGTTGCCGGTGGTTCACCTTTCAACGTGGCGATAGGTCTGCGCCGCCTTGGGGTCGAGGCCGCTTTTTTCGCCGGCCTGTCCACCGACTACCTGGGCCGTCGCCTGCGCGCCGTGCTGGATCAGGAAGCGGTCAACCCCGGCTATCTGATCGACTTTGAAGCGCCTACGACACTGGCCATGGTAGCGGTCGGTGCCGACGGTTCGCCCACCTACAGTTTTCGCGGCGAAGGTTGTGCCGACCGGCAGTTGCAGCTGGAGCACCTGCCTGCCCTGGATGAAAAGGTGCGCGGTATTCATGTAGGCTCGTTTTCGCTGGTCGTGCAGCCGATTGCCGATACCCTTCTGGCTCTGGTTGCCCGGGAAAGCAATAATCGCCTGATTACTCTGGACCCCAACGTGCGACTCAACCCGGAGCCGGATATAGAACGCTGGCGCGCCCGGATCGGCGCCTTTGCCGCGCACGCACATATCATCAAGGTCAGCGACGAAGACCTGCATCTGCTCTACCCGGACAGCGACCCGCAGGGCATTGCCCAGGAGTGGCTGAACAAGCGCTGCCAGTTCGTGGTGCTGACCCGGGGCGCGGAAGGTGCCAGCATTTTTAGCCGGCAACACGGGAACTGGTCGGTGGCGGCGCAAAGCGTCAAGACCGTGGACACGGTGGGCGCAGGAGATACCTTCCAGGCAGCGTTGCTGACGTTCCTCAGCGAGCGTCAGCTGGATACCCCGCAAGGTCTTGAATCCCTGTCACGGGAAACCCTGGATGAAATGCTCGGCTTTGCCGTCAGGGCGGCGGCACTGACCTGCACCAGGGTGGGACCGGATCTGCCGTATCGGCATCAGCTGGAATAATAGATGGGCGCATTTCAAAACCTGTGATAGGCAGCTTGCTGGCAACTGTTCGCCAGCAAGCTGTCTATCACAAGATAACGATCAAACATCAGGATTGACGATACCAGCCTTTAAGCAAGCATCCCGGCCTTGATGCCATTGATTCTCGCATTGATGTCATCGACAGCAGCCGTCTGATGTTCCTTGAGGGCTTCCTGGACTTTCTTGTCCACGGCCAGCTTCTCTTCAGGGCTCATGGCTTCGTATTCGGCCTTGCTGACACCGGTGAGTTTTTCACGCATTTTCTCTTCGGCAGTCTGTTTCATGTAATCCATGAATTCCTGCTGAATCGAGCTGGTCGATGTGCCGGTATTGATCGTACTGCCCGAACCGTTCGAGGCGATCAGGCCGTTATCGCTGTCAGCGGTTTTCTCGGACAGGGTTTTCTCGGCCAGGGTCTTGATGTTGAACATCATCCGGGCAAAGGATTCGTCATAGCCATTGTTGCTCTTGGTACTGTCCTGGGACGCGGAACTGTCCGCCCTGGCGGTCACCGGAGTGACAGCCGGAACCAGACTCTCAGCAGCCGCAACAGTACTGAATGAGTTCTGGGAAACCTCATCCACTGTCTTGCGCCCGACAAATCTGGAAACCAGACCTTCGAGCGTGCCGTTGTTGATAATCATCTTTCACCTCCTGCGGTGGGTGCGCCCCTTTCGCAGCAAAACCGGTGCCAGTCGTCTTTTAAAAGCACAACCATTTGATTTTGAAAGACTTTGAAAATGCACTTCAACCAATCCCCAGAAAGAAACGGAGAGACTATGCCGTTCATGGCAAGTCATTGCCGGTCTGGGTCCAGTGCAGGCCCAACTCGATATTCTTGCTCAGGTCGAGCTGCTCCAGAGGCAACGGCATCGCGAAATGATAGCCCTGCGCCTGACCGGCCCCCATCCCGCGCAACAATTCCAGAGTGGCGTGATCTTCGACACCCTCGGCCACCACGGTCAGGTCCAGAGATTCGGCCATCCGCACGATGGCGCGCACGATCGCCCGGCTTCTGGCACTGGTGGTCAGTTCGAGAACAAAGGATTTATCGATCTTCAGGCCGCTGAAGTGATACTGGTGCACATAGCTTAGCGAGGAGAACCCCGCACCGAAATCGTCCAATACCACCGACATGCCCTGATCGGCCAGCCGCTTCATGGACTGACGGGCCTGCTCGGGATCGGCCACCAGCGCGCCCTCGGTGAGTTCCAGACACAGGCGCGAAGGCGCAACGCCGTACTCCGTCAACAGGGTCAGGACCTCACCGGCAAATTCGGGGCGAGTGATGCTGTAGCTGGAACAGTTGACATGCACCGGTGGCCAGTGGGCATTGGCCGGGTCGGCCAGAATGGCAATGACGCGCTGCAACATGTAAATGTCCAGCCGCCCGATAAGCCGCAAGCCTTCCAGAGCCGGCAGAAAACTGCCGGGAGCGATGACCCGGCCATCGGGCTGACGCCAGCGGATCAAGGCTTCGAGGGCCAGCAGCTTGCCGGTATTGACGCAGATGATCGGCTGAAAATACGGAATCAGTTCGTTGGTCCGCTTGAGCGCCTTGCGCAATGCGCCTTCGCGTTCGACCTGATCGGAAACCTCGCGGCGCAACTCCTGATTGAACACCACAAAGCTGTCACGCCCGCCATTCTTGGCCCGGTACATTGCCGTATCGGCATCGCGCAGCAACTCGGCGGGCTCCTGATGAAACTGACGATCAGCACCGACCACGCCGATACTGCAGGAGGAAAAGACAGCCTGACCGCTGATAAAGAACGGCAGATCGAAGGCTTCCAGGATGCGCTCGGCAATGCCGACCCCGACAGCCAGCGGTGCCCCGATCCCCAGGATCGCAAACTCGTCGCCACCCAGGCGCGCCAATAGATCACCATCACGAATACAACTGCGCAGACGGGCTGCCGCCTGAACCAGCAGAATATCGCCAAAGTGGTGACCGAGGCTGTCGTTGACCACCTTGAAACGATCCAGATCAATGAACATGACCACCAATTGCTGGTCACGACCACAGAAAGCCTGCCAGGCCTCTTTCAGGCTCTGCTGCAACTGACTGCGATTCGGCAGTCCGGTCAGCGAGTCATGGGAATTTTCATGCTGGAGCCGGGCATTGACCAGATCCAGTTCGCGGGTCCGATCCTGCACCCGCGCTTCCAGACGCAGATTGGCGGTGTGGATCGCTTCGGCAGCACTTCGCCGGGACAGAGCCGTATCGATATGCCGGGAGACGAAGGTCAGCAGTTCCTGATCCCGCAGTGTGTAACTCACATTCTGCGAATAACTCTGTACTGCCAGCACGCCCCGGACATCATCCCCCTCGAACAAGGGTATGCCCAGCCAGGATGACGACCGATTGGAGTCATTCTGAATCTCGATCTCGCCTTCCCTTTCCAGCCTGTAGGCATCTTCACGATCGATCAGGCAAGGACGGCGCTGGCGGATGACATACTCGGTAAAGCCACGCTGGCCGCGCCGTGACCGGGGCGGTGTTGTCAGTCGCTCATCGCTGTAATAGGGGAATGTCACTTCTCCGGTAGAGCTGTCGTACAGAGCAATATAGAAGTTGTAGGCCACCAGCAACTCGCCGACGATCATATGCAGGCTATGGAACAGCTCTGCCATGTCACCTGGCTGGCTGGACAGCTCGGTAATCTGGAACAACGCACTCTGCAGATGCTCCGCACGTTCGCGATCGGCCACTTCCTGCCTGAGGGCATCGTTGGCAGCCGACAACTGCTGGGTGCGCAGCAGCACGGTATGCTCAAGGTCGGCCCGGTGCAGAATCCGGTCCAGAGCCATCGCCACATGCCGGGCAACCACCAGAAACAGCGCACGGTCTTCGACACTGTAGATGCGCGAGACGTCATATACCTGCATGGCCAGCATGCCGAAGACTTCGTCGGATGCCTTCTTCAGCGGTGCGCCCATCCAGAACTCGGGATGACGTCCCTCACAGAAGAATCGCCCTTGGGCCTGGGCCTGCCTGATTGCCGCGGCATCGACGAACATCGGCTGACCGGTGGACAGTACATGGCCCGTCATGGACAGCCGCGAACGGTCGAGATACTCGAAGCTTTCCGGCTCCATCGCCTCGTGATCGGCTACGTCGATGTAGTAGGGATAAGTGATCTTGTCTCGCTGGCTGTCGTACAGCGCCAGGTAGAAGTTTTCCGCATCGATCAACGTCGCCAGTTGTTTATGGATGCCTTTGAGGAAAGTGCTGCGGTCCCGTGTCGAACTGGCCAGATAACTGATTTCATAAAGGACCCGCTGAGTATTCTGCGCCCTTACCAGCGCGACACTCTGCAACAGATAGCCCAATCGCAAGGCCAGATCGGCCAGTGCCGGATTGGCCGATTCGCTTCTGGGCGCCAGCAGCCAGCCCAATGGAGTTTCCCCCATCCCCACAACCCAGCGATGCAATTGTCGCTTGCTGCAGAAGCCATCGAAACCGTCGCAGGGAATCTCGCCCGGCCAATCGGCCGGTACAGATCCACTCCCCAGCAGGCGCTTGTGCGTCCCGGCACCGTAGGCCGCCCAGGCCACATCGGGCATGCTGTTGCGTGCCTCACGCAGCAAGGCTTTCATGGACTCTTCATTGGAAGGCACAGGCAATGCGGCCCGGGAATCATCAGTGGGCTGATACAAGGCCGGGGACAAAGGGGGAACCTGCATGGAAAAACACCAAATCCTGTCACTCACTACGGCTATCTTCGACGGCAGCGCCCAAGGGTGGCAAGCAGGATATGTGATTGAAGGCAAGAAAATGCGTATTACGAAGTACACCAAAGCTTCATCACGACAGAAAAGCTGAAGCGCGCTCGGCACTATCCGCTTCTTGAGCGGGTCAAATCGGGTCACGCTGCAATACTTGAAGCCTGTCCGCTACCCTGGCTTTCTATTTCCTTCAACCTTCCTCACAAGGTGATCGCAATGGTCAAGACTTACAGTTACGCCGCAAAAGAACCGAATGACACCCTCAAACCCTATCGTTTCGAACGCCGCACTCCCGGGGCCGACGATGTGCAGATAGACATTCTGTACTGCGGCGTCTGTCACTCGGACCTGCACACCGCCCGTAACGAATGGCACAACACGCTTTATCCTTCGGTTCCGGGACACGAAATCGTCGGTCGGGTCAGTGCCGTGGGTGCCGATGTCAAGAACTTCAAGGTGGGAGACCTGGCGGGTGTCGGCTGCATGGTCGACAGTTGTCAGCATTGCGCCTCCTGTGCCGAAGGTGAAGAACAGTACTGCGAAAACGGTTTTACCGGCACCTATAACGGCCCGGTCTTTGGCGGCGAGAACACCTTTGGTGGCTACTCCGACACTATCGTGGTCAAGGAGAAATTCGTCCTGCGCATCTCCCACAGCGACAATCTGGCCGCTGTCGCGCCACTGCTGTGCGCGGGCATCACCACTTATTCCCCTCTGCATCACTGGAAAGTCGGACCAGGCAAGCGAGTGGGCATTGTCGGCCTTGGCGGACTGGGTCACATGGCCGTGAAGATCGCCCATGCCATGGGCGCGCATGTGGTGCTGTTCACGACATCGCCCAATAAACGCGAAGACGGCCTGCGCCTGGGGGCGGATGAAGTCGTGGTTTCCAAGGATGCCGCAGAGATGGCCGCGCAGGCCAACAGCCTGGACTTCATCCTCAATACCGTCGCAGCACCTCACGATCTCGACGCCTTTCTGGGACTGCTCAAGCGTGACGGCACCATGACCCTGGTGGGCGCGCCAGCCGAGCCCCATCCATCACCGGCGGTGTTCGGACTGATCTTCAAGCGTCGCAGTCTGGCAGGCTCCCTGATAGGCGGCATTCAGGAAACCCAGGAAATGCTGGATTTCTGTGCCGAACACGGCATCGTTTCGGATATCGAACTGATCGCCATGCAGGACATCAACGAAGCCTACGAGCGCATGCTCAAGGGCGATGTGAAATATCGCTTCGTGATCGACATGGCGACACTGAAGCAGGAAGCCTCGGCAGCCTGATGCTGATCTGCGGGTTGTCCCACTTGTCGGACAGCCCGCTCCTGCAGTCGAAATTCATATAACCCGAAGTCTCGATTTCAAGTCTCTGCTTAACAAGTGTCATCACCGAAATATCTTGCTGCAAATAACTGCAAATTTCATCAAACCATTCGTCATAAAGCCCTTCTCCTTACCCCCTGTCGGTTGACATGCCCCTTTATGGAGCGCGCAATAGCCATTGGATGAAACGATGGGGAAACACATATGGCTAAGATCAATGTTTTAGCGGGTGATTTTCTTCAAGGTAATGGAGAGTACCGCTCTGGCACCATTACGCTTGTAACCCCTCTCTTCCCGTGGCCTGGAATCTGTTTCAAACAGGACGAAATCAAGTCAGTGGAAGTTGCCAGCAAAGTCACCAACAGGAGAATGGACGACGCAATAGGAAAGAGCATTGCAGGCGCTCTGGTGCTTGGTCCTGTAGGCGCTGCAGCAGGCATGCTGCTGGCAAACGAAGAAAAGGAAATAACCTTCGTGGCTACGCTCAAGGATGGAAGAAGCCTGCTTGCCGCAACCGATGAAAAGACCTACCGAAAGATGGCGGAGCACATCCCCGTATCCGGCTTCATGTAACGCACCTGACACCCGACAAGAGCCCGGTCATACGCCGGGTTCTTTCGTTACAGCAGACTATTCTTCCAATAACCGTTCTGGCACTGATTATGCTTGATTGCATTTTTATTACATTTTTATGACTTGAGTCTTTTGCAACAGTAATCTCAAGTTTCATGGCAGTCGTGCAGATATCAAGGATGACTGGACGTTAAAAGGTGGAAAAATGAAAGAACGAGCGACAGTCATCTGCAAGCGTGACGATCAGATCCTTTACGTTCGCAAGCCGAAATCGAAATGGGCACTGCCCGGCGGCAGGATCGAAGCGGGAGAAACGCCTGCGCAGGCAGCCGTACGCGAACTGAGTGAAGAAACGGGTCTTGAGAACCTGGAGTTAATGTATGTGGATGAATATGAAAAGGACCGGGTCATTCATCACATTTTCACAACCATGATCCCGGCCTCCAGCGAACCCTCGCCCCGGAACGAGATTTCTGCCTGCAAATGGCTCGCTACCGCGAACATCAGCGACCTCAAGGCCAGCACGGCGACCAAATCCATCGTCAAGTCCTTCGCCCGCCCCAACAACAAATAGGGGACAGGTTTCAAACACGATAAACGCAAAAAGGGCGACCCTTTCGGATCGCCCTTCTTCACCGCCCAGCAGAGCGGACTTTATCTGGTAGGCGCGATTGGACTCGAACCAACGACCCCCACCATGTCAAGCAGGCACCCTGCTGGCCTACAACCCTTGTGGTTCAAGGCCCTGAGAGAACGCCCATTCACACTATGAGGCGTCAAATATGGCTAACATTCGCTCCCTTCCTTCTGGCAACTGGAATGCTCAGGTACGCATCAAGGGCAGACCTGCTCAATCAGCTACCTTCCCTACTCAAGCTGAGGCTCAAGCATGGGCTGACAAGCAGGAAGCTATTCACAAGGACCACAAGCATCACACCATACTCACCCTAGGCATGACCTATTGTGAATCCCACCTCAAGGGCAAGGGCAGCTATGACCATGCCATCCAGATTGTTGAGCAGCTTGCTCAAGCCTTCCCCCAGCCCATCCATGACATCACCCCCAAAATGATTAATGACTTCAAGCTAAGACGCTTACAGACAGTGAAAGCTGCCACCTGTAGGCATCAGTTAGCGTTCCTCTCTCGGTTCTTCAAGTATGCAAAGCGGGGCTTGCTGATAGATATAGCTAACCCCGTACAGGAAATAGTCCTGCCCAAGCCAGGAAAGTCGAGTGACAAGGTAGTGACCATTGGTGAACTGCACCTCATCTTGAATGAGTTATCACCTACCATGGCTCTGATAGCTGAGCTTGCCTATGAAACAGCCATGAGGCGTTCTGAGATACTGAAACTCACAGTTAACTGTCTGCACCTAGATCAACGTATAGCTGATGTTGTAGACGGGAAGAATGGTACACGCTCTGTTCCTCTCACCTTGCGTGCTGTAGAGCTATTCAGAGAGGCTATGAGACGCGCTGTAGCTGAGCGTATACCCAAGAGCAGGTTGTTCACTGTAGCCCCTCACAGCGTCTCACAGGCCGTTAGAAGGGCACGCATAGCCACCAACCTAGACAATAGTGTAAGACTCCACCAGTTGAGACATACAAGAATTACTAACGTAGCTAAGAAGGGTTTTAACAATGCTCAGATAATGATTGTGTCCGGTCATAGAGACACTAGGTCTGTAGCTAGATACTCTCACTTGAATGCTGTGGATGTTCTCCACCTTATTGATTAAAGCCTCTGTAAGCTCACTGGTGAGGCGTAAGGAACCAACCTCACAGACTTACTACCTGTAGATATAACACCTCCCTAGCAGGCTTATAGGGGCTTACAACTGGGCCTTGCTACAGGCTGATGCTAGGGGGTATGAACGGGCACTTTTCGACATAATTGAATTAATTCGAGAAAATTAAAAAAAATTTGTCGTCTTTTCCCTAAAATCAAGGTATAGCATAGTAACAATGATAGAAATATCACCTCGGTGTTTGCACCCACCCTTCCAAAATGGGTATAGGTATATCCCCTAGCACCCCCCTCTCTCCAACATCCTTCTCTTTGCACAGCTAGTTATGCGATGGGAAAGCTCTGTGTTTTTACCTAGAAAATATTATGAGCCCTACATCAGGGGGATATAGGGGGAGAGCTTATATAAAACCAATAGAGGCAACAGCAATGAGCATTACGCTAGAAGAAATTGTGGCAACACAACACCAACAACTTAATACGTTATCTAGAAAAATAATCTATCTAATGATTCGTAACCAAGCCGATAATGAGGGTTGGTCAACTATCTCAGGTAGTGACTTCTGTAGGGCGTCTGCCCTATCTAAGCGTTCTGTAGAAGGAGTAATCAAACACTTGATTAACTCAGGCATAGTAGAACGCAAAAAATCTGCTCCCTCTCAGGCCTCCCCTTATAAATATCGCATCGTCACTCTGTGAGTGACTCTCCATAAGAAGGAAACACAATATGAAGTATACACATAACGACCTAGTGGCCATTTCTCAAGAGACTGGACGCAGTGTTGAGGAAATTAAAGACATTGCACATAACTCTGGCTGGCAGCTATCAGAACGACCTAAGACGCTTCATGGCCTAGATAACCCCAAGGATGCCGTAGCCATGATGAAACAGATTAAGGAACAAACTCTACAGCGACTTTATAAAAATGATCCTTTCATTCGTGAAGGCATCAATGCTCAAGCAGCTATTGAGACAGCTAGACAGACACGCAACAACAGCACGCCTACAAATAATATCTACGATGAGAATGGAAACTTTCAAGGCGTTAACAAAAGCATTATTAGCGGGCCAGCAGCTACAGGTAAAAATCAAGCTGACGCCATGAAGGCCATTAAAGCCAACATTTACAAACGACTAGGAGTTGAGCAATGAACTACTACCTATCAGAAGGTGAGCGAAAATATCTTGAGCGTCGCAAGGCTGAGCTTGAAAAAACTATTAAAGCTACTGCCTTGAAGAATGAAAGCCTTGTAGGCGAGCCTAAGTTTTACAAGGATGTACAATATCAAATGAACCAAAGGGGTAATTTCCTTTGCATCAACCCGCGCCACCATGAGTTAGAAGGTGTATTCACTACAGCATTCATGCTGCATAAGGCTATTGACGACATAGAGAAGCTAAAGCCTAGATCATGAAACCTTGTATAACATGGGCTATCTTTATCTATACCATCCTCCTCACACTACTAACAGTATCTAGACTCATTGTAGGAGCCATGACATGTCTCATATAGTTTCAGAAGAAGACTACATACTTATACCTAACATTCAATCCACAATCAAAGCCATCATCCCTGTCAAGCTCAAACGTAAGGTAGCTAGAGAGATACTTACAGCTAAGGGCGATCCTGATGCCATCTACGCATTAGCCCTAAAGCATCGAATGTCCTTACAAGCTGTAGGCCAACTGACTTGGGAGACAGAAAAGACCATCAATAAAACCCCAGCAGTGAGCGCTGACTATAAGGTGTAACCCCTGACGAATGAGAAGGATAGGCAATGACCGTCCCACTTAATACAGACATACGCAACATCATCACTACAAACCATCGAACCTCTACAGTAGGTAGCTACGTTATAGACAAGAACACTAGTGAGGTGCTAGGTGAGTACACCACTCATACTATGCTTCATGCCCCTTATGACTATGACCCCCCTAGCCCCTGTAATAGCTCTCCTAGGCGTCCTTTCCTTGACCTCATCAGTCACCACCTCTCTAGCAGGACTCAGCCTCTCACAGCCCCTGAGAGCGCTACAGGCAAGAGACGCGGCCCTAAACCCAAAGTAACTATAAATCCTTACGCTAAGCATTTTAAAGTGGCTCACACCGAGTACTATAGTTGGCTTGATGATTATGTTTATGGTTCCTGTATGACAGCAGGAGGCGTTAACAATGGGACTATGAGCGCTAGCCCAGCCCATGTACTCAGAGCTTGTATGCTTCCAGAGCTAAGCACTGAGGCTATTAAACAATCTATCTACCTTGAAGAACTCAAGCCAATGAGTGACCGACAGGCACGTAGAATATGTCAATGCGCTAGGTTAGCTATTGGCGGAATGAGCATGTTCCTTGAGCGTAACCCTAGTGTTCGGGAGATGCTAGAGTTTGAGGTACGCTTTGCTGACTCCTACCCTTCTCTACCTCAGTTATAATTACGGTCGGATATAGAGAGAAAACCTCTCTCTGCTATCTCCTGATTTAATACGGCCGAATATAGAGAAGACATCTCTGTAACCCTACAGTGAAATACGCTCGGATAGTAAGAGACACCACTCTTACCCCTCAGCAATTAATGCGGTCGGATATAGAAGTGACATTTTCACTTACTCCAGCCTAACAAAGATCAACGGCGTCACTCTCGGATCATTTTCTCTTAAAGACCCTTAAGGGATCTTGATCTTTAATAGTTTAGCCACCACTCTTACACTTAAAAGCAAAAGCAACGTCGGCATAGCCGACAAGAGCACGCATTAAAAGAGAAGATCAAAAGCAAACTACCCACCAGTATATATGCTCTTGATCTTTCTTTATTGCGTTGCCACTCCGTGGCGTGCTCTTGCTTCTGCTGTCACGCAGTGACTCCTGCTGAAAGCCCACTACTACCCTTAAGAGAGAAAAAGAATGAACATTAAAGAAACATACAGAAAGGAATACATAGAAGCCTTCTCACACATTGAGCTAGCTGAGAAGATAGGCGTAAGCCTAACACTGCTAGACAGTCATGCAGACCTACAAGGCTGGAAAGAAGAACATAGACTTTACTGGTTCGACAAGTCTATAGAACAACTCAAGGTAGAGCTTATCAATGGTAATGTGTCAGCAGTGAAGGAGATGCTTAAGCTCGCTGGCATAACTAGACCAGTAGGACGCCCTAAGAAAGAAGACGTAGAGAAATACCTCAATATCAAAGCTAAGGTTGATGGCGAGTTTGATGCAGATATTAGACGTATGTCTCTTGTTAAACCGTAATAATTATTTATTAACTGAGGTGAGATGCATTGACCTCAGAGCATAACCACCACATCTCTATCTGTACTTACGAAACAGATATAGCCTCAACCCCCACATGACTATCACCCGAATCACAAACGCTGAGAGCACCAACAGCAAAGCGCCTAGCACCTTGCCTTTGAATATGGCAATCATGGTGGATGCAACAATCGTAGAAAGTAGAAGTAAATTACATAGCAGACCTATAGGGTGGAACGCAGAAGCTGACTTCAATATGAGCCTAATAGATTCAGGAGTTGAGTCGTGCATTCAATTCTTTCCTTGAATTAAAGGTATAGCTAGATCAAAGAGAGCGTTATACTCTAACTGTATCTATGCCCTCTTAGGGTGCTCAATGCGTTCCCACATTGGCCGTTCTTCACAGGGGCTTAGCCTGCTGTGCCCGATAGTTTAGCTACCAGTACCTACCCCTCTAACAAAGCCAGAGGGGATATGCTGACGTATCAGTTACGCCTTACTGGGGAGTTTTGCTAACCATCCTCCCATTGTCCTCTCAGCGTTCATATCAACACTACGCCATTGAAGGCTACGCTATGACACTACTAACCTTGAAGCGCCCCCTATTAGGGACATACAGTTTACCTGAGTAGCTAGGCAGGCCCGTTTACCATATATTGATCTTATATTACAATCAACAAAAATTGTCAACCAAAATAGCGCATCGCGATTGTCACAGCCTAGGAGTTTGATATGGATACAATTCCTCCAGAACAGCTACTAAGTTACATTCAAATTGTAAGAGAGCTAAAAGCCTTAACCCCTACACCCAACCTTTGGATACCTTTCTGGTCAGTCGTCGCTGGTGCGTGCCTAGGATTTATCCCCCAAGCCATAGGGGCAGTTAGGAGGGATCACAACGCAAGAAAAACAGTTCAAGCCGCCCTGCTAGCAGAGGTCTCATACATAGTAAAAATGATAAATATAAGAAACTATCTCAATGACGCAAAACAAACCTACACCGACCTCATGATAGCGAACAACAGAGATAGCGCTTTAGCGGCTAAAAAAAAGGCACACTTTCAAGAACATAAAGAGCAATCAATAGTTTCGATACAGCCTGATTACAACAAGGTTTTCAAGGCCCATCTGGAGAAACTGGGATTATTACCAGAGCAATTTGCAATTGACATTGTTACATTTTACGGCTTACTAGACGCAGTGGTTCAGGATCTTAGACCTGAAGGTGTTTTAAGGGAGCAAGGTTACGCAGCTCAATACAAGGAAGCCATTAAGTTGATGGAGGAAGCTTTAGAGCTTGCATATAAACTTGGGGTACGTAAAACCTAGAATTTCCCCTAGAAAATATCAGGGGACAATGCATAAATAGCACTACCCCCTACACCCCCTCCCTACCCCCATGCGCTCATGCGCCCCAGCCAGAAAATGAGGGCATGTCTTCCTACCAGACAGACTCATACACTGACTGGTCGCCTCTCTCATACATTGATAGCTCATTGGCTTGGTGCCACAGACGTTTAGCTACTTACCCACCACAGCAGGCACGTAGCTCAGATGGTTAGAAGCCGTCATTGTGAGGCACGAACAATGCCCACCACCTTAACAAGAAGGTGTTCCGACCTTTCAGATCAATGAGTTAGGCTAAGTCGTTCACAATTTCTTGTGTGAACGCTGCCGTGAACATCACTGTGAATGACGTGTGAACGCTCACCACAGGCCAAATTTTCTGTTCACGTTGCCTTCTGTGAACACTGCCTGTAATTTGTGAACGTTTTCTCAGGAACGAAAAAAGGGCGACCCTTTCGGATCGCCCTTCTCTACCGCCCAGCAGAGCGGATTTTGTCTGGTAGGCGCGATTGGACTCGAACCAACGACCCCCACCATGTCAAGGTGGTGCTCTAACCAACTGAGCTACGTGCCTGCTGTGGGAGCGCATTCTACGGATATTGAAAGAGGTGTCAACGGCTTTTCGCACTAACCCACTGATATATTCGAATTTTTGCCTTCACACTCAGCCTGGGTCTCATCAAGCCACCTCAGCACATCCCGACAAAGAAGGCCTGGCCAGCGGTCCGAAAGCGCCTGGCACTGGCATTTCTGTCAGTTTCGGTCATTGAACCTCGCTTTTAACCTGTATTCAGGCGCGCAAGCGAACTGTAGAAATCTACCCGAAAGACGATCGAGACACGCCCATTCGCGCCACCTATGCCCTTCGACCGCAGGTGACGAAATGATTATTTATGTGAAGAAACTGACCGGAGAAAACCTGGTTCTGGAAGTAGAGCCGTCGGATACGATCAGGAATGTGAAAGACAATCTCGAGAACAGGTATGGCATTCCTGCTACGGAACAAAGGCTCATCTTTTCCGGGAAACTGCTTGAAGACCAAAAAGCCTTGAGCGATTACAACATCCAGAATGAGAGCACCCTTCATCTTGTAATTCGACTGTAGTCATGAGGTTGCGGTGCAATAACAGGTCGGCAGACTGAATCGTGATCGTCATGCGGCTTTCCGTCAGCCGAACGAAAAAAGGGCGACCCTTTCGGATCGCCCTTCTCTACCGCCCAGCAGAGCGGATTTTGTCTGGTAGGCGCGATTGGACTCGAACCAACGACCCCCACCATGTCAAGGTGGTGCTCTAACCAACTGAGCTACGTGCCTGCTGTGGGAGCGCATTCTACGGATATTGACTGGCCTGTCAATCACTTTTTCAGCTAAGCCTATGAATTAGCAACGCTTTTAGGTGCTGCACGGACGAATATGTTTTAGCGGATGGCTGGCAGAGGCTTTTTAACTGGGGTAGGATCACGGCACACGTCAAGAATTTTAAACGGAGCTTCAGGATGGCGAACACGCTCTACCCGCAGTCCTACTATGCAGCCTCAGCCAATCCAGCGCCGGAACGTCCTGCCTTGCAGGGTGAAGTGGAGACAGATGTCTGCATCATCGGCGCAGGCTATACCGGCCTTTCCAGCGCCCTCTTCCTGCTTGAGCATGGCTTCAGGGTGACAGTACTCGAGGCCGCGAAGGTCGGCTTTGGTGCTTCGGGTCGTAACGGCGGGCAGATCGTCAACAGCTACAGCCGCGATATCGATGTCATCGAGCGTAGCGTTGGTCCAAAACAGGCGCAGTTACTGGGCCAGATGGCGTTCGAGGGCGCGACGATCATTCGTGACCGGGTTTCGCGCTACGGCATTCAGTGCGACCTGAAGGACGGTGGCGTGTTCGCAGCCCTGACCAATAAACAGATGGCGCACCTGGAAGCGCAAAAACGCCTGTGGGAGCGCTACGGACATACGCATCTGGAATTGATGGACAAGCGTCGCATCGGCGAAGTCGTGGCCTGCGAACAATACATCGGCGGCATGCTGGATATGACCGGCGGCCACATCCATCCGCTGAACCTGGCGTTGGGCGAAGCGGCGGCCGTGGAGTCGCTGGGCGGCGTGATTCATGAACAGTCGGCGGCGATCCGCATCGAGCGCGGGGCCAGTCCGGTCGTGCATACCGCTCAAGGGAAAGTCCGCGCCAGATTCATCATCGTGGCCGGCAATGCCTATCTGGGCAACCTGGTGCCGGAGCTGGCAGCCAAATCCATGCCATGCGGCACTCAGGTCATCACCACCGAACCGCTGAGCGAAGAGCTGGCCAAATCCCTGCTGCCTCAGGATTACTGCGTCGAGGACTGCAATTACCTGCTGGACTATTATCGCCTCAGTGCCGACAAGCGCCTGATCTTTGGCGGCGGCGTGGTGTATGGCGCGCGGGATCCGGCCAATATCGAAGCCATCATTCGTCCCAAGATGCTCAAGGCCTTCCCGCAGCTCAAGAACGTGAAAATCGATTACGCCTGGACCGGCAACTTCCTGCTGACCCTGTCACGCTTGCCGCAGGTCGGACGCCTGGGCGACAACATCTATTACTCTCAGGGCTGCAGCGGACATGGCGTGACCTACACCCATCTGGCAGGCAAGGTGCTCGCCGAAGCCTTGCGCGGTCAGGCCGAGCGTTTCGATGCATTCGCCGACCTGCCCCACTACCCCTTCCCCGGCGGCCAGTTGCTGCGCACGCCGCTTACAGCCCTGGGCGCCTGGTATTACAGCCTGCGTGACAGACTGGGTTTTTGAAGCTGAACAGAGTGAAACCCCTGCAGGTCGGGGGCTTTCACTCCTTCAGACCAAACTTATTTAACACCCTGCCGGTCCAGCGTCTTGACCGCCTCACCCGCCGCCTGCTCCTGCCCCGCCTGGGACAGCTCATTGGCAGCTTTCAGCCAGCGCTGCCGATCCACATTGGCAGGCAGTTGTCTCGGCCCCTGAATCAGGATCGCCCAGCTACCTGCATCCTTCCAGGCAGAGTTGAAGCTGCCAAAGCTCATCAACTGCCGACGATTCATGCCAGCCTGCAACAGAACGGTCTGCTTGATGCGGTTGTAGCCCACCAACACGACATACCGGGGCTCTTTCCACCAGGCCGAACCGTCGGACAGGCGCAGCATCACCGGATAACCCGCCGAAACCTGCTCCAGCAAGGCGTGCAATTCGCCATCGAGCGGGTAAACCATGAAGCCGTATTGGCGCGCCACGTTCTGCATGCTGCTTTCGAGTCGCCCCTCGCCGCCTGGCAATTGCAGCGGTTTATCGAGCAGACCGGGCGTAATCAGCACCTGACGGTTGGCCAGCATGCCCGCCAACGCCCCGGGCCCACTTTGATAAGCGTTGCCACGAAAGAACGGCACAGAATTGAGTTCCACTCGATCCGGCAGGCGCTGAATCTGTGGTGTGACCATCGAGGTGCAGGCGCTCAGGCTCAATACAAGGGCAATCACCCACCATGGCCGCCGGGATCTGGCAGCGTTGAACAAGAAAGATACCGGCAGCATTTTCACTCACTTCAACTGGTGTCAGGTAACGCGCGACCCGACTCGGGCATCGATCATAGAGCGGCACAGCGCGTGGGTATAGCCTTCTGACACAGTCAGAGTGACTGGATAGATCAAATTGGTCATAGCCGTCAATTAATCGAAACATGTGAGGGACTAGACTGTCAGTTATTCAGACAGCAAGAAGAAGCGGCAAATACGGAGGCACTTATGAGCCTGGAAATGACAATCGTGATGCTGATCGTGGCATGGCTGATGGTTGCAGGCGCCATGCTTTGGGGAGTACTGAGAATTTCCCGTCGTCACCAACCTCGCGCCGTTCGACCGACACCAGTGGTCCGGCTTGATAAAAGACAGCCTGCAACAGCTCACTGATCAGCGCCCATGAAATGCAAAATGGTCGGCCCCGTTACAGGGCCGACCATTTTTTTGCTTCGCCGATCCGGGGATCAGGCTTTGGCAGCCTGCTCGGCAGCAGCCTTTTTACGCTTGGCCTTGCGAGCCAGAATGTTGAGGATCTCAACAGCGGCCGAGAACGTCATGGCGGCGTAGATGTAGCCTTTAGGCACATGGGCACCGAAACCTTCAGCGATCAGCGTCATACCGATCATGATCAGGAAGCCCAGGGCCAGCATGACCACCGTCGGGTTGTCATTGATGAACTTGGCCAACGGGTTGGCAGCCACCATCATCACGATCACGGCAGACACCACAGCGATAATCATGATCGGCAAGTGTTCGGTCATGCCCACAGCCGTGATGATGCTGTCGATGGAGAACACCAGGTCCAGCAGCAGGATCTGGAAGATTGCCGCGCCCATGCTCAGGGTGACAGCGGATCCGATCGTCTTTTCCTCTTCGACCTTGCTGTCCATGCTGTGATGGATTTCCGTGGTCGCCTTCCAGACCAGGAACAGGCCACCCGCAATCAGGATCATGTCCTTCCAGGAGAACGCCTGGCCGAACACTTCGAGTACAGGCTCGGTCAACTGGACGATGAAGGCCACGGTACTGAGCAGGCCCAGACGCATGATCAGAGCCGCACTGATACCCAGGCGACGAGCCTTGGCGCGCTGATGCTCCGGCAACTTGTTGGTCAGAATGGAAATGAAGATCAGGTTATCGATACCCAACACGACTTCCATCACCACCAGCGTGGCCAAGGCAATCCAGGCTGCGGGACTTGTAACGAGTTCCAAAAGGTATTCCATAGATCGTGTCCTGCTTGAGCCAATGTTAAGCGTTAGATTTCTTTACCAGACTTCTCTTCGGGAGACTCGGGCTGTTTCTTGGGTTCAAGTACCGAAAGATCCTTGCGGGTATCTTCCAGTGCCTTGGTTGCAGCTTCATGGGTATCGTCAATCGCCTGTTTGGCTGTGTTGGCAGCCGTGTCCAGGATTTGCTTGGTCGATGTTTCTACCTGGTCACAGCCAGCCATCACAACCAGTGAACATGTCAGCAATGCGGCGTAAACGGGTTTGATCATGCTTCCCTCGATATGCAAGGCCGGACATCACCTTTGGTCCGGCGTCAGCGAAGCATTCTAGAGACATGGAAACATCAGAAAAATTCGATTTTTCAAGGTGTATACTTCGGTTTTACCGAATCGGCAATCTTTATGCTCAACTACCGCCAACTTCACTATTTCTGGGTCGTGGCCCGAACCGGCAGCATCGTGCGTGCCTGCGAACAATTGAACCTCACACCCCAGACCATCAGCGGCCAGATCAGCCTGTTCGAGGAGACCCTGGGCGTCGATCTCTTCCGCCGTGTAGGGCGGCAACTGGAACTGACCGAAGCCGGTCGCCTGGCACTGCCTTATGCCGAACAGATGTTCCAGTTGGGTAATGAACTGGAAACCATGCTGCGCTCGCAGCCCGACGAACAACAGATCCTGTTTCGCATCGGCGTGGCAGATGTCGTACCCAAATCCATCGTCTATCGACTGATTGCGCCCACCATGGAGCTTGACGAGTCGATCCGCATCACCTGCCGTGAAGACAAGCTCGAACGCCTGCTGGCTGACCTGGCGATCCAGAAACTGGACATGGTGATATCTGACAGCCCTATGCCACCACATCTGGACATCAAAGGCTACAACCAGAAACTGGGAGAGTGCGGCGTCAGCTTCTTCGCCACCCAGGGCGTGGCTGAAAGTCTGTGGGGAGACTTTCCGCAGTGCATGCATGGAGCGCCGCTATTGATTCCCGGGCAGGACACCGTGGTACGCGGCAGGTTGATGCGCTGGTTCGCCGAACAGAAAATCCAGCCACGGATCATCGGCGAGTTCGACGACAGCGCCCTGATGAAGGCTTTCGGTAAATCCGGCAGTGGCGTATTCGTCGCCCCCAGCGTGATCGCCGATGAAGTACAGAGTCAATACGACGTGAAGATCATTGGCCATACCGAATCGGTGACCGAATCGTTCTATGCCATTACCGTCGAACGCAAGGTCAAGCACCCCGGCATTGTCGCCATTACCGAGAGTGCCCGAAACAAGCTGTTTACCGACTGAGCCTAGAATTTGCCCATGTAATCGCGCTTGCCGATTTCCACGCCATTGTGGCGCAGCAGATCGTAGGCCGTGGTGACATGGAAAAAGAACTGCGGCAAGGCATAGCTGAGCAGGTAAGCCTGGCCGTTGAGGCGCTTTTCCTTGTCGGTGCCAGGACGCAGAACGATCTCAATGCCTTCCTTGCCGTCGACATCTTGCGGCTTGATGCTGGCGATGAAGGCCAGAGTCTTGGCGATCAGGGCTTGCAGATCGGCAAAGGTGGTTTCGTTATCTTCGTATTTCGGAATCTCGACGCCAGCCAGACGAGCCGAAGCGCCCTTGGCGAAATCCACGGCGATCTGAATCTGACGGGTAAAAGGCAGCATGTCCGGGAACAGACGCGCCTGCAACAGGGCTTCAGGCTGGATTTTCTTCTCGGTCGCGTGGGCCTCGGCCTTGACCAGAACGTCATTCAGCGCGTTGAGCATTTGCTGGAATACAGGGACGGAAGCGGCGTACAGGGAAATAGACATGACAGATCCTGAAAGTGAAAGTCAGGAATTATAGACATGCTCTTGAGGAAAGATGGCGAGTCTTTTCTCAGTGCCATGCAGCGAATCATCGGCGCACTGGAAATAATTCAGTGCAACCCATAGGCTGACACCCCGCCATCGCTCAGGGAAAAAGCGTAATGACCACCGAACCTTCTGCAACCGAATCAGCCGATGGCACCGAGGCGCTGCGACTCAACAGCACCGAAGTACGCATTCTCGGCTGCCTGATCGAAAAACAGGCCACCAGCCCGGAAACCTATCCGCTGACACTCAATGCGCTGGTTCTTGCCTGCAACCAGAAAACCAGCCGTGATCCGGTGATGAACCTGACTCAGGGCCAGGTCGGCCAAAGCCTGCGCGCCCTGGAAAACCGGGGCCTCGCTCGCCTGGTCATGGGCAGCCGCGCCGACCGCTGGGAGCACAAGGTCGACAAGCACCTGGAACTGGTGCCAGCCCAGATGATCCTGACCGGCCTGCTACTGCTGCGTGGCCCACAGACCAGCAACGAACTGCTGACCCGCAGCAATCGCATGCACGACTTCGAAGACAGCGAACAGGTCGTCCACCAACTGGATCGCCTCATCGTCCGGGGTCTGGCAACCCTGCTGCCACGCCAGCCCGGCCAGCGCGAAGATCGCTACATGCATTCGTTGGGAGACCCGGCGGACCTGCAGGAACTTCTGGCAGCCCGGCAAAACCAGCCGGAGCGTTCATCCTCATCAGCATCCAACGAGAGGCTGGATGAACTGGAAGCGCGGATTGCGGCGCTTGAGGAGCGGTTGGCGAGGCTGGAGTAAACGGGAAGGCTTACCTGATTACGTTTACTTCCTACCGAACGGTATTGGATTAACCCCTCGGAGCCAGCGTAGAATCTGCTCCGAGCCCCCACGATGAATCCGCTACACAAACATCGCCGGCCCCCTTACACAAAATTTACCTAATGGCTTCGCAGATTTCTCCGATTACGATGTCTTAGAGTTATCCCGTGGCAGTGCTTGAGCGTAATGCAGGCCCGCGACAACGGGTTGAGAGCGAGGAACAGTCATGATTCGTCATATCCCCAAAATTGCCTTGTTTATAGGTGCCCTGGCATTGGCAGGCCAGGCCAACGCTGATCGTGGCTGGGGTGGGCCAGCCGTACTGGGTGCAATCGTCGGCGCTGCCGTGGTTGGAGCTGCAGTTTCGTCCAGCCATGACAGGACAGTGTATGTAGAACGCCAGCCGGTCTATGTTCCACCGCAGCCGGTCTACTACGCGCCACCTCCTCCGCCAGTGGTTTACTACCAGCCGCGCCCGGTTTATGAGGTCGTGGAACGCTACCCGGCTCCGCCACCGGGCTACTACCGCCGTTATGGACCACCACCCGTCTACTATGGCCCACCACGCGGTCACTGGTAACCCGACAAAAGCCCCGCCAAGTGCGGGGCTTTTCGTTGCTTTGTCATCAAACCGGGGTTGCCCGTCAAGGCGCGCAACCCTCGCGATTATCAATGACCACTATCGAGAACGATGATTTCTGTCGGAGACGATGGCTGCGTAAAGTAGCGCCATTGATTGATGGAGACAGCCATGAACAAGGTTCAGATCATGTCAGTAGTTGGCAGCGCCGTCCCGGCCACACTCAGAGAACGCGGCCTTCTGGCCTGCTGGTATCTGATGCACAACGGCGAGCCCGTCAGCGGCCCTTTCGCCTCTCTGCCTGCAGCCCAGGCCAGCTCCGAGAAGCTGGAAAGCCATAAGCTCAACGGCTGAGTGCAGTACCCGATTTCACAGGCTTCGTGCGATTGCTCCGCACATCCCCTTGCCCACATCCTTCGATGTGGGCTTTTTTATGGGCCCGGGAAAACCTCAGACGCGCTCGGCCATTGCCGCATTGATCTGGCAGCGATGAGCCAGCTTCTGCAGACGTTTCTCCAGTGCGACGAACACGACACGGTCCGTACGACCGCTGTCCAGTTCATCGATCAGGTCGTTGGCCACCTGACGCAGCTCATAAGCCAGCACGACACGATCATCATTCAAATCATGTTTGTGGGACTCGAACAGGCGGTGCAGATAATCCTGCAAGGTGTATTTCAGACGATGCCGGTCACTGGCACGCAAATGAGTGAGATTGAGGCTGGTTCTGGCCTGCAGCTCGGTCAACTCGCCGCACAGGTATTGAATACGGCGGGCATAGCCGGTCTCGCGTTCACGCAATTGCTTGTGAGCCACTGCCGCCTCCTGCTTGCGCTGGATACCCGGCACGGCCACAGCAACCATCATGCCTACGATCAGCCCGGTAGCCTGGACCCAACCCGCCCAGTCGGCAGGTCGTGAAAAAAAGCCGGTGACAAGCAGCACGACAGCGACCAGAGATGCAGCGATCACCAGAACAACGTAATCCTTGCCGATAAACCCCTTGAGCATTGCACGCTTCCTTAAATCGATGAGCATTGATGGCGTGGATGCTAATCGGTGTCGGCCTGCGACACCACGAATATTCAAGGCACGCCATCAATTCCTGGCTTTCCTACTTAACAGCAACTTAATAAAACCACGATTCGTGAATTAATTGACGAAACGTCCTGTTCACCCCATCGACTTTGAACAAACTCCGCTCCTAAAATGCAGCGTTTTTCCTATATCCACGTGCAAAACTGCACATTTATCGAGCGAGCCCTGTTCTTGAAAATTCGTCTGCCACTTCTGGGTCTTTTATTTGCACTTACAGGCCCTGTAGTTTCCACCCATGCCATTGCAAACGAAATCGCGGCTCTGAACCGGGATCCTTCACAGCTTCATCTGGCTTCCGGCAGCACACTGGTTATTGATATGCAGACCGACAAGGTTCTGTATTCACACAATCCTGACGTTATCGTGCCGATCGCTTCGGTCACCAAGCTCATGACAGCGATGGTCGTACTGGATGCCAAGCAGCCGATGGACGAAGTCATTCCGGTCAACATTTCCCAGACCCCGGAAATGAAAGGCGTGTTCTCCCGCGTCAAGCTGGGCAGCGAAATGAACCGCAAGGACATGTTGCTGATCACCCTGATGTCTTCGGAAAACCGTGCCGCCGCGAGCCTGGCCCATAGTTATCCGGGCGGCTACCCGGCTTTCATCCTGGCGATGAACGCCAAGGCCAAGGCGCTGGGCATGAAGCATACGGCCTATGTCGAGCCTACCGGGCTGTCGGTCTATAACGTTTCCACGGCACGCGACCTCACCAAGCTGATCATGGCTGCTCGCAAATACCCGCTGATCAGCGAGCTGAGCACTACCCCGGAAAAGACCGTGACCTTCCGCAAGCCGACTTACAGCCTTGGCTTCAGCAACACGGACCACCTTGTGCGCAAGGACAACTGGGACATCAAGCTGACCAAGACCGGTTTCACCAACCAGGCAGGCCATTGTCTGGTACTGCTGACCAGCATGGCCAACCGCCCGGTTTCAGTAGTGATTCTCGATGCCTTCGGCAAATACACGCACTTTGCCGATGCCAGCCGCCTGCGCCGCTGGATGGAAACCGGCCAGAGCGGCCCTGCGCCGGAAGTCGCCTTGCAGTACAAGAAGGAGAAGAATCTGGTGATGAAGCAGAACGGCATTCAGCAGGCACGGGAATAAAACTGCGTGGGAGCGGAGCGCCGTCCGATCCGCTCCCACTGAGTCAGCTTAATTGAATTGCGTCACCAGCTTGGTATTGAGGTAGGCCTCAATGGCTTCGGTACCGCCTTCGGAACCGTAACCCGAGTCCTTGATCCCGCCAAACGGGACTTCCGGCAAGCCGATACCCTGATGGTTGATCGACAGCATGCCGGCTTCGATACCATTGCTCAGCGCCTGGGCAGTCTTCATCGAAGTGGTGAAGGCATAAGAGGCAAGACCGAACGGCACGCGGTTGGACTCGGCAATCACCTCTTCCACTGTGTCGAACGGCACCAGCAACGCAACAGGGCCAAAAGGCTCTTCGTTCATGATGCGCATCTCCCGAGTCAGGCCGCTCAACACGGTCGGCTCGAAGAAATACCCTGCCCCTTCAACGGCCTTGCCGCCCGTTTCCAGTTTCGCACCGGCACCCACGGCATCCTCGATCAGATCCACCAGCGCCGGAATACGACGCTCATTCGCTACCGGCCCCATGGTAATGCCCGCTTCCAGGCCATTGCCGACCCGGACCTCGCGGGTCAGCCCCACGAACTTCTCGGTAAAGGCCTCGAATACCTTGCGCTGCACCAGAATTCGCGTCGGCGAGACACAGACCTGACCCGCATTGCGGAATTTGGCGGTGGACAGCACTCGCGCAGCCAGATCAAGGTCGGCATCGTCGAATACCAATGCAGGCGCATGACCGCCCAGCTCCATGGTGGCGCGCTTCATATGCTGGCCCGCCAGAGCCGCCAACTGTTTGCCAACCGGCGTGGAGCCGGTAAAGGTCACTTTGCGGATCACCGGATGCGGGATCAGGTAATTGGAGATTTCGGCAGGCACGCCATACACCAGACCGATAACGCCCGCCGGCACACCGGCATCGGCAAAGGCACGGATCAGTTCGGCAGGCGATGCCGGGGTTTCTTCCGGGGCCTTGATGATGATCGAGCAACCGGCGGCCAGTGCCGACGACAGCTTGCGCACCACCTGGTTGATCGGGAAGTTCCAGGGCGTGAACGCGGCAACGGGGCCGACCGGCTCCTTGATCACCTTCTGTTCGATGGACGGATTGCGCGACGGCACGAGACGCCCATAACTACGACGCCCCTCCTCGGCCAGCCAGTCGATGATATCGGCGGCGGACTGGGTTTCCATACGCGCTTCAGCCAGCGGCTTGCCCTGTTCCTGGGTCATGATGCGGGCAATGCTGTCGACACGCTCGCGCAGCAGTTGCGCAGCCTTCTGCATGATCTTGTAGCGGTCGTAGGCCGAAGTGGCGCGCCAGGTTGCAAAACCACGTTCAGCTGCCGCCAGGGCTTCATCCAGATCGGGAATGCTGGCATGAGCCACGGTTCCCAGCGACTGGCCGGTGGCAGGATCGATGACCGGCAAGGTGCGCCCATCGCGGCTTGCACGCCATTGGCCATCGATATAGAGCTGAACATCGGGATACATGGCATTTCTCCTGAAGTTGATGCATGACTGAGTCGATCAACTTACGGGGATATCCCCGCAAGAGTCAAGGCACAGTCAAAAATGAATGACATAGGCAAACAGCAACGGCCTGTCGGTACCTCATCGACAGGCCATCACTGCATGGGATTGCAGCGAAAGCAGAATGTTCGCTACAAAATCGGCTTGCCGCCCGTCACGCTATACAGCGCACCGGAGGTATAGCTGGACTGGTCGGAAGCCAGCAGCACATAAATCGGTGCCACCTCGACAGGCTGTCCCGGACGCCCCAGCGGCGTCTGGCTACCGAAATTGCGGACTTCTTCGTCGGTCATGGTCGACACGATCAGGGGTGTCCAGATCGGTCCCGGCGCGACACTGTTGACCCGGATTCCACGCTCGCCAAGCAATTGCGCCAGACCGCCGGAAAAATTGGCAATCGCGCCTTTGGTGGAGGCATAAGGCAGCAGGGTCGGCTTGGGCATGTCGGCATTTACCGAGCTGGTGTTGATGATCGAACTGCCCGCAGCCATGTGCGGCACTGCCGCCTGACAGATGCGAAATATAGCCGTGATATTGATATCGAAGGTTCTCACCCATTCCTCATCGGAGATGTCCTCGAAGGTTTCATGAGTCATCTGGAAGGCTGCGTTATTGACCAGCACATCGATACGACCAAAGCGTCCAACCGTTTCCTCGACGATGTTGCGGCAGTGCTCTTTCTGCGCCAGATCCCCCGGCAGCAGCAGGCACTGCCTGCCAGCCTGCTCGACCCAGCGAGCGGTTTCCTGAGCATCCTCATGCTCATCAAGGTAAGAGAGCGCGACATCGGCCCCCTCCCGTGCAAAGGCAATGGCCACTGCACGGCCAATGCCGCTGTCGGCACCTGTGATCAGGGCAATCTTGTCTTGCAGCCGTTCAGAACCGCGGTAGCTCTGCTCGCCACAGTCGGGATAGGGCTCCATCTTCGCTTGCGAACCAGGCACCGATTGCGCCTGTTGCGGAAAAGGAGGTCTTGGGTAGTCAGTCATTTCTTTCTCCTGTAGTGGGCTGAAGGAGACGAAAACCGTCCATGGCCCATGAAATATCTGGCCTGCTAACGCCGGACAACGTTCAAAGAACCGCAGGACACCACTGACGAATGGTCACCGGAGAAGGTTTTTACAGCGTGCCCGAATAAAGCACTTGCACACACAATCTTATGGTATACCATCATACGAAATACAACAGTGCTCGATCCGGGAGTCCTACATGAGCTTTGAAATTCGCAAGATCGTCAATTACACCGAAGAAACCTTCATCGAAGGCGGCAAGGCGACCGACAAACCAGTGACCATGGTCGGCCTGGCTGTCGTGATCAAGAACCCTTGGCTCGGTCGTGGTTTTGTCGAAGACCTCAAGCCGGAAATCCGCGCCAACTGCTCCGAGCTGGGCGAACTGATGGTCAAGCGCCTGACTGCCGCCATCGGCGGTGCAGACAAGATCGAAGCCTACGGCAAGGCCGCAGTGGTCGGCGCCGAGGGCGAGATCGAACACGCTTCGGCGGTGATTCACACCCTGCGTTTCGGCAATCACTACCGTGAAGCGGTCAAGGCCAAGAGCTACCTGAGCTTCACCAACAAGCGCGGCGGCCCGGGCACTTCCATCCAGATCCCGATGATGCACAAGGATGACGAAGGTCTGCGTTCGCACTACATCACTCTGGAAATGCAGATCGAAGACGCACCGCGCGCCGACGAAATCATCGTCGTACTGGGTGCAGCCAACGGTGGCCGCCTGCATCCGCGTATCGGCAACCGTTATATCGATCTGGAAGAACTGGCTGCCGAGAAGGCCCAGTGATCATCCACCCCCAACAATAATGTCTGCGCAGGAGCGATCCATGATTCAGCTCACCGCTGAACGCACCCCGGCCGGAACCAGTTATCTGGCCACCGGCCAGGGCCACCCTGTGGTGTTGATTCACGGGGTGGGTCTGAACAAAGAAATGTGGGGCGGTCAGATTGTCGGCCTTTCCCCGCATTACCGAGTCATTGCCTACGACATGCTGGGTCATGGTTCGAGTCCGCGCCCGGACCCGGATACCGGCCTGCCCGGTTATGCAGAACAACTGCGTGAACTGCTCGACCACCTGGGCCTGCCTCAGGCCACGATCATCGGTTTCTCGATGGGCGGGCTGGTGGCGCGGGCCTTCGCCCTGCACTTCCCGCAATACCTGTCCGGCATGGTCATTCTCAACAGTGTGTTCAATCGCACCCCCGAACAACGTGCCGGTGTGATCGCACGCACCAGCCAGGCAGCCGAACACGGACCCGACGCCAATGCCGCAGAGGCCTTGTCGCGCTGGTTCAGCAAGGAATACCAGGCGGCCAACCCTGCGCAGATCGCTGCCATCCGCCAGAATCTGGCCAGCAACGATCCACAGGGCTACCTGACCACTTACAAGCTGTTCGCCACACAGGATATGTACCGCGCCGACGATCTGGGCGATATTCGCGCACCGACGCTGATTGCCACCGGCGAGCTGGACCCCGGTTCGACGCCGGACATGGCCCGTCAACTGGCAATGCGTATCCATGGTGCAGAAGTTGCGATACTGCCCGAGCAGCGGCACATGATGCCGGTGGAATCGCCGCGTCTGGTCAATCAGGTGTTGCTGGACTTTCTCGACAAGTCGGCAGCTCTACATAACCCGGCAAAGGGAATCGTTGCATGACTCTCACGCGCTTTCAGATGTGCATCGACGGCCAATGGGTCGACGCACTTTCCGGCAAGACCTTCGACAGTCTCAACCCTGCATTGGCCGAACCCTGGGCGCAGTTGCCCGACGCCGATGAAGCAGACGTGGAACGCGCCGTCCAGGCCGCGCAAAAGGCCTTTGAAGGCAAGGCCTGGCGTGGTCTGACAGCCACGGCACGGGGCAAGCTGCTGCGCAGGCTGGGCGACCTGATCGCCGAAAACAAGGAACAACTGGCGCAACTGGAAAGCCGCGACAACGGCAAGCTGATCCGCGAAACCCGCGGTCAGGTGAGCTATCTGCCGGAGTTTTTCCACTACACGGCCGGTCTTGCGGACAAACTCGAAGGCGGCACCCTGCCCCTCGACAAGCCCGACCTGTTTGCCTACACGGTCCATGAACCCATGGGCGTGGTTGCCGGAATCATTCCCTGGAACAGCCCGCTGTATCTGACCGCCATCAAGCTGGCTCCGGCACTGGCGGCAGGCAATACCATCGTGCTCAAGCCTTCCGAGCATGCCTCGGCGACCATTCTGGAACTGGCGCGTCTGGCGCTGGAAGCCGGTATTCCACCGGGCGTGGTGAATGTCGTGACCGGCTACGGCCCAAGTACCGGCGCGGCGCTGACCCGTCATCCGCTGGTGCGCAAGATCGCCTTTACCGGCGGCGCTGCAACCGCGCGCCATGTGGTGCGCAGCAGTGCCGAAAACTTCGCCAAGCTGTCGCTGGAACTGGGTGGCAAATCCCCCAATATCATCTTTGCCGACGCCGATCTGGACAGCGCCATCAATGGCGCGGTCGCCGGTATCTATGCCGCATCGGGGCAAAGCTGCGTGTCCGGTTCGCGACTGCTGGTCCAGGACGAGATCTACGACGAGTTCGTCGAACGTCTGGCCGAACGCGCCAGCCGCATCCGCATCGGCAACCCCCAGGACGAAACCACTGAAATGGGCCCGATGGCCACTGCCCAGCAACTGGCCGTAGTCGAAGGCCTGGTGGCTGACGCTCTGGCCGAAGGCGCACGCCTGCGTCTGGGTGGCAAGCGGCCCGAAACGGCAGGCGAAGGCTGGTTCTACGAGCCGACCCTGTTCGAGTGCGACCGCAATTCCATGAAGATCATGCAGGAAGAAGTCTTCGGTCCTGTCGCTTCGGTAATCCGCTTCAAGGATGAGGCCGAAGCCCTGGCGATTGCCAACGACTCCCAGTTCGGCCTGGCAGCCGGTATCTGGACCCGGGACCTGGGCCGCGCACACCGTCTGGCACGGGACATCCGTTCAGGTATCATCTGGGTCAACACCTATCGAGCCGTATCTGCCATGGCCCCCATCGGCGGGTTCAAGAACAGCGGCTATGGCCGGGAAAGCGGCATTGACTCGGTCCTGGCCTATACCGAACTGAAAACGGTATGGATCAATCTATCGCAGGCCCCCATGCCTGATCCTTTTGTAATGCGTTGAGTGAGGCGGCGGCAATGATAGAACCCGGCATTTATAAAGAAGTCATGGCGTCCTTTCCTTCGGGCGTGACCATCGTCACCACACTGGATGCCGAAGGCAGTCTGGTAGGCATCACCGCCAGCGCCTTCAGCGCACTGTCCATCGACCCGGCACTGGTGCTGTTCTGCCCGAACTACGCCAGCGACACCTACCCCGTGCTGCGCGACAGCAAGAAGTTCGCCATCCACCTGCTCTCTGCCGATCAACAGGCTGAAGCCTATGCGTTCGCCAGCAAGGGCAAGGACAAGACCAAGGGCATCGAATGGCACCTGAGCGACCTCGGCAACCCTTTACTGAGCAAGGCAACGGCGATCATCGAGTGCGAACTGTGGCGCGAATATGACGGCGGCGATCACGCGATCATCGTTGGCGCGGTGAAAAACCTGATCCTGCCCGAAACACCTGCGACGCCGATGCTCTACTACCGCGGCAAACTGGGGGCTCTGCCACCTTTTGCATGAGACGGGGTTCTTGGTAGTCAAGAGCAACGGCATGATAAACTCGGCGTCCTTCCGGGCGATGCATGCCCGGTCATGCGTCAGCCCGGCCGGTTTTCAGGCTGACGCCATGAACGCGACCGTCCTTGTTCTGGCCGTGTTTTTCACATAGACAGCCCCACTCCGAGCACACCCGATGAAACGCCTGCCACTCGACGACAACTTCAAGGTCAATCGCAACCCCGTTACCCTGCGCGAAATCGTGCTGGACAAACTGCGCAGCGCGATCATGAACTTCCAGCTCCTGCCGGGAGATCGTCTGGTCGAGCGAGACCTGTGCGATCGTCTCGGGGTCAGCCGGACATCCGTGCGTGAAGCCTTGCGCCATCTGGAGTCCGAGGGGCTGGTGGAGTTTGCCGACGCCAAGGGGCCGCGGGTCGCCATCATTACCCTGGAAGATGCCTGCGACATCTATGAGCTGCGTTGCGTGCTCGAAGGGTTGATCGTGCAGCTTTTCACCCTGCGAGCCAAGGCAAAGGATATCCGTGCCCTGGAAAAGGCCCTCGAGGAAAACCGCAAGGCGCTCGACGATGGCGAACTGCAACAGGTCATCGATTCGGTGCAAAGCTTCTACGATGTACTGCTCGAAGGCTCGGGCAATCACATCGCCGCCACCCAGTTGCGCCAGTTGCAGGCGCGCATCAGCTACCTGCGAGCCACCTCGGTGTCACAGATCAACCGACGCGGTGCCAGCAGCCAGGAAATGGAACGCATCGTCGAAGCCATCAAGAGCGGCGACCCTCTGGCCGCCCACCAGGCTTCGGTCGATCACGTACGCAATGCTGCCGCTGTGGCACTGGAATACCTCAAGTCCAAGCAGGACGATGACGCCAAAGTCCGCGACATCGTTGCGCCGATTGCCATCAAAGAACCCCGAATAGGACGCTGACATGCCTGCGCCGCGCTTTTGTCCGCAATGTGGCAGTGCCGATCTCGATCAGCGCGTGCCACCGGGCGATACCCATGCGCGACTGATGTGCGGCAGCTGCAATTACATTCACTACGTCAATCCGAAGATCATTGCCGGCTGCATCATCGAGCAGGAAGGCAAATACCTGCTGTGCCAGCGGGCAATCGCACCACGCCCCGGCACCTGGACGCTACCGGCCGGTTTCATGGAGAGCGGCGAAACCACCGAACAGGCCGCCCTGCGGGAAGTCTGGGAAGAAAGCGGCGTACGCGCAGAAATCATCTCGCCCTACTCCATCTTCAGCGTGCCGAGGATCAGCGAGGTGTATATCGTCTTCCGCGCCATAGCCCTGGAGGTTACCGGCCAGTTCGGGCCGGAGACGCTGGATTACAGATTCTTCGCCCCCGAAGACATCCCGTGGGACAGCATCTACTACCCCGCCATCCGGCAAATCCTCGAACGCTACATCGCCGAACGTCAGGCCGGGGTATATGGCCTGTACATGGGCAATGACGATACCGGCAAGGTGCATTTCATCCGGTAAAAGCCAATCAGGCGGCAAGGTCAGAATTCATGGGAGAACCTTGGCCGCGACGACCTGCTTGAAAGCGCTGAACATGTGTTGCCTGCAAGCTGCATCGTCGCGGCCAAGGCCCCTTCTACAAGTGACTGCCTTGACTGATCGGCATTACTCCTGCTGCGCGATCCCCTCGACAATCACAATCTCGGCCTTCGCCACGCCCTGGCGATGACTCATCGCTTCCTGATACTCGGGCGAGCGATAACAGGCCAAAGCCTGCTCATACGACTCGAATTCGATCACCACGGTGCGCTGTGGCGTGTCGCGGCCTTCGACGGCTTCGGAGCGCCCACCGCGCGCCATGAATTTGCCACCAAATAATTCAAATGCCGCTGGCGCTCGCTGGGTATATTCGCTGTACTGCTTGGGGTCGGTGACATCCACATTTGCAATCCAATAAGCCTTCATCGCGATCTCACTGTTTCAATGATAGGGAATCTGTGAAATATTCTGTCTTATGGTATACCACGATTTTTCATCCATAACACCGAGATCCTGAGTATGGCGTTCGATCGCATCGAAGACATCATTGAAGACTACCGTCAGGGCAAGATGGTCCTGCTGGTGGACGACGAAGACCGGGAAAACGAAGGTGACCTGCTGCTCGCCGCCGATCTCTGCACGCCTCAGGCCATCAGTTTCATGGCCCGCGAAGCCCGTGGCCTGATCTGCCTTACCCTGACCGACGAACATTGCCAGCGTCTGGGGCTGGAGCAGATGGTGCCCAGCAACGGCAGCGTATTCGCCACGGCATTCACCGTTTCCATCGAAGCCGCCACGGGTGTCAGCACCGGCATTTCCGCCGCAGACCGTGCCCGCACCATTCAGGCTGCCGTGAATCCCGAAGCCTGCGCCGATGATCTGGTCCAGCCCGGCCATATTTTCCCGCTGCGCGCCCGCGAAGGCGGTGTGCTGACCCGTGCCGGTCATACCGAAGCCGGCTGTGACCTGGCGCGTCTGGCAGGCCTGACGCCTGCATCGGTGATCGTGGAAGTCATGAACGATGACGGCACCATGGCCCGCCGCCCCGATCTGGAGCTGTTCGCCGAAAAGCATGGCATCCGTATCGGCACCATCGCCGATCTGATCCACTACCGCCTGAGCACCGAACACACTGTCGTGCGCATCGGCGAACGCGAACTGCCGACCGTTCACGGGACCTTCCGCCTGTTCAGCTACGAGGACCGGATCGAAGGTGGCGTACACATGGCCATGGTCATGGGCGATATCCAGCGCGATTACCCGACACTGGTGCGCGTACACGTGGTCGATCCACTGCGCGATCTGGTAGGTGCCGAGTACACGGGGCCGGCGAACTGGACGCTCTGGGCTGCGCTGCAGAAAGTCGCCGAAGAAGGTCGCGGCGTGGTCGTGGTGCTGGCCAACCACGAATCTTCCCAGGCACTGCTGGAACGTATTCCGCAGCTTACCCAGCCGCCGCGTCAATACACCCGTTCGCAGTCACGCATTTATTCGGAAGTCGGCACTGGCGCACAGATTCTGCAAGACCTTGGCGTGGGCAAATTGCGCCATCTGGGCCCTCCCCTCAAATACGCCGGACTGACCGGATACGATCTGGAAGTGGTTGAAAGTATTCCCTTTACTGGCTGATTTCAGCACTGGAAGGCAGCAGGTAACACGATAGAAGAAGAGACGCTAACCCCCGTAAAACAGGGGTTTCACCGGTAAAAAAAGCAAAATGAACGGGTTCCGACAAGGCAAAATACTTGCACAAAGTTTGGAATACCATAATATGACATTCCGTAGACCGAAGGTTTTGTCAGGTGTCCCCCGCCGGGGGAGAAAGCCAACAACAGCACCCGACACGGTCACCAGTTTCTCCGGTCCACTGGACCTACTGCTCCCGAATACGCGGGCATGAAAAGCCCGCTCAAAACACAACAAATGAGGGCGTGAAAATGGTGTTGAACAAACGAGCAACTGCAGCTCTTGCTGCTGGCATTCTGGCTATCTCGAGTCTCACAGCCATGGCCGCCGAAAGCGTCAACTTCGTCAGTTGGGGTGGCTCTACCCAGGACGCACAGAAGCAGGCCTGGGCAACGCCCTTCACCAAAGCCAGCGGCATTACCGTTGTGCAGGACGGTCCTACCGACTACGGCAAACTCAAGGCCATGGTGGAAAGCGGCAACGTGCAATGGGATGTCGTGGATGTGGAAGCCGACTTCGCCCTGCGTGCCGCCAGCGAAGGCCTGCTGGAACCCCTTGATTTCACCACCATCAAACGCGACCGGATCGACCCGCGCTTCGTCTCGGATCACGGCGCAGGCTCGTTCTTCTTCTCCTTCGTACTGGGTTACAACGAAAGCAAGGTAGGCGCCAAGACCCCGCAAGACTGGTCTGCCATGTTCGACACCAAGACCTATCCCGGCAAACGCGCGCTCTACAAATGGCCAAGCCCTGGTGTGCTTGAGCTGGCACTGCTGGCCGATGGCGTTGCGCCTGACAAGCTCTACCCGCTGGATCTGGACCGCGCCTTCAAGAAACTCGACACCATCAAGAAAGACATCGTCTGGTGGGGCGGCGGCGCTCAATCCCAGCAACTGCTGGCTTCGGGTGAAGCGTCCATGGGTCAGATGTGGAACGGCCGTGTCTACGCCTTGCAACAGGATGGCGCACCTGTGGGCGTGAGCTGGAAGCAGAACCTGGTCATGGCCGATTTCCTGGTCGTGCCCAAAGGGGCCAAGAACAAGGCCGCTGCCATGAAGTTCATCGCCGAAGCGACCAGTCCCAAAGGCCAGGCCGACTTCTCCAACCTCAGCGCCTATGCACCGGTCAACCTGGACAGCGTACCGCGTCTGGATTCGACACTGGCACCGAACCTGCCGACCGCATATGCCTCGGAGCAGATCACTCTCGACTTCGCCTACTGGGCCAAGAACGGTCCTGATATCGCGACACGGTGGAACGAATGGCTGGTCAAGTAAAAATGACGGCTATTGCTTCCCGTCAACCCAACCCGGCCGGTGGTGCGTCAAGCACCGCTGGCGCGGCTTGCACCAAGGCAGTGAAGATGCAGCCAAAAACGTCTTTGTCACAACGCTGGCGCGGCAGTCGCAACCTGCTCCCGGCACTGCTCTTTCTGGGGCTTTTTTTCTTCGCACCACTCATAGGTCTGTTGCTTCGCGGTGTGCTGGAACCTGTTCCGGGGCTGGGCAACTACGAACAACTGTTCGCCAACTCCGCCTACGCCAGAGTGTTGTTCAACACCTTCTCGGTGGCGGGTCTGGTAACCCTGTTCAGTGTGCTGCTGGGTTTCCCGCTGGCCTGGGCGATTACCCTGGTGCCACGCGGCTGGGGCCGCTGGATTCTCAATATCGTGCTGCTGTCGATGTGGACCAGCCTGCTGGCCCGCACCTACTCCTGGCTGGTACTGCTCCAGGCTTCCGGTGTGGTCAACAAGACACTGATGGCGATGGGAATTATCGATCAGCCACTGGAGATGGTGCACAACCTCACTGGCGTGGTGATCGGCATGAGCTACATCATGATTCCGTTCATCGTGCTGCCGTTGCAGGCGACCATGCAGGCCATTGACCCGATGGTGTTGCAGGCCGGCTCCATCTGCGGCGCAAGCCCGTGGACCAATTTCTTCAGGGTGTTCCTGCCGCTGTGCCGCTCGGGACTGTTTTCCGGGGGGTTGATGGTTTTCGTCATGTCGCTGGGTTACTACGTCACCCCCGCTCTGCTCGGTGGCGCACAGAACATGATGCTGCCCGAGTTCATCGTCCAGCAGGTGCAATCCTTCCTGAACTGGGGACTGGCCAGCGCCGCAGCCGCGCTGCTGATCCTGATTACCCTGGTGCTGTTCTACTTCTATCTCAAGCTCCAGCCGGAATCCCCGGTCGGCGCCAGCAATGCGAGGTAAGCCATGCTCCTGACTCCCAATGCCATGAGCACGCGCCTGCGGTTGGGTCTGTACCTGACCACCGGCGTGATCGCGCTGTTTCTGTTGCTGCCGATCCTGTTCATCGTGCTGCTTTCGTTCGGTTCCTCCCAGTGGCTGGTGTTCCCGCCACCGGGCTGGACCCTGAAGTGGTATCAACAGTTCTTCTCCAATCCGGAATGGATGGACGCGGCGATGTCCAGCTTCAAGGTCGCCGTGCTGACCACCATCAGCGCCGTCGCCCTGGGCCTGCCCACCGCCTTTGCGCTGGTGCGCGGACGCTTTCCGGGCCGTGACATGCTGTATGGCCTCTTCACCCTGCCGATGATCGTGCCGCTGGTGATCATTGCCGTGGCCGTGTATGCGCTGTTCCTCAAGCTGGGCTACACCGGCACGCTGTTTTCCTTCGTGGTCAGCCATGTGATCGTGGCGCTGCCGTTCACCATCATCTCGATCATCAACTCGCTGAAACTGTTCGACCAGTCCATCGAGGATGCTGCCGTGATCTGTGGCGCATCGCGGATGCAGGCGGTGATCAAGGTCACCTTCCCGGCCATTCGCCCCGGCATGATCGCCGGTGCGCTGTTCGCGTTCCTGGTGTCGTGGGACGAGGTGGTCCTGAGCGTGATGATGGCCAGCCCGACCCTGCAAACCCTACCCGTCAAAATGTGGACCACTCTGCGTCAGGATCTGACCCCGGTCATTGCAGTCGCTTCGACGCTGCTGATCGCCCTGTCGGTGCTGGTCATGTTCATCGCCGCGACCCTGCGTCGCCGCAACGAAGCCCGGAGTACCTCATGAGCGCCGTAATCAAAGACAACGCGCAACACGACCCGAACACTCTGGTCAGCCTGTGCAACCTGAACAAGCATTACGGCGATTTCGCTGCCGTGGACAACATCGATCTGGATATTCAGGACGGTGAATTCCTGACCTTCCTGGGCTCCAGCGGCTCAGGCAAGAGCACCACATTGTCGATGCTGGCAGGGTTCGAAACGCCCAGTTCGGGAGAAATCCTGGTGGGTGGCAAGTCACTGGTGAACGTACCGCCCCACAAGCGGGATATCGGCATGGTGTTCCAGCGTTACTCGCTGTTTCCGCACCTGTCGGTACGCGACAACATCGCCTTCCCGCTGGCCATCCGCAAACTGCCGGCGGCCGAGCGCGACAAACGCGTGGATGCCATGCTCAAGCTGGTGCAACTGGAACAGTTCGCCCATCGCCGCCCTTCGCAACTGTCCGGCGGCCAGCAGCAACGTGTGGCCATTGCCCGGGCACTGGTTTACGAACCACGCATTCTGCTGATGGACGAGCCCCTGGGCGCGCTGGACAAGAAACTGCGTGAAGATCTGCAGGATGAACTGCGGCAATTGCATCGCCGCCTGGGCATCACCATTGTCTACGTGACTCATGATCAGGAAGAAGCCATGCGCCTGTCGCAGCGCATTGCGATCTTCAGCCACGGCAAGATCGTCGGCCTGGGCACCGGCTATGACCTCTATCAGAACCCGCCCAATGCCTTTGTCGCTTCGTTCCTGGGCAACTCGAACTTCCTGAAGCTCAAGGCTCAAGGCAATGCGGTGGCGACCTTTGAAGGCGCGCCACTGTCGATCCGACTGACTTCCGGCCTGAAAACCGATCAGGACCTGTTGCTGATGATCCGCCCGGAAAAAGCCCAGGCCCTGAGTCTTCAGCAGGCTGCGGCGACACCGCTGGAACAGGGCTGGAACGAGGTGACTGCCAAGGTGACGGAAGTGTTGTTTCTCGGTGAAAGCCAGACCTGCGCAGTTGTCACGCCCGGCGGCACAGCCATGACGGTCAAGGCACTGTCGGCCACCGGTCTGCAGTTGCAGGCTGGAGATCCGGTACTGGTACGCTGGGCGACTGCCGATGCCTGTATCTACACCGAATGGGCCGAAGGCGATCTGAACAAGGCAGCCGGGGCGCATTGAGGCAGCGGACTCTACACGCCTGCCGCCACATTGCTTGCGCACGCAAGACCGTTCGCCAATGAATTGGCTCCTGCCGGGACTCTTGCCCGCAGGAGCCAATTCATTCGCGAAAAACGCCAACCCACAGGCAAAAAAAAGACCGTACCTACCTGGGGATACGGCCTTAAAGGCTTCACTGTCTTGAAGGGTATTGCTCTATTTGGCAGTGATCACCGATAACTTGGTGATACCTGCACGTTCGATCGAGGCCATGGCGCGAGCCACTTCGCCGTAGTTCACATCGTTGTCCGCCTGAAGCTGCACACGAACCTGCGCATCCTTGGCCTTGGCGGCCTGAAGATTGGTTTCCAGCAGATCTGCCTGGATCTCGTCCTTGTTGATGAATACCTTGCCCTTCCCGTCGATGCTCACTACCAGCGGGTCCTTCTGCTCTGCCGGGGCGACCGCTTCGGTCTTGGGCAGATTGATCGGAATCGAGTTGGTCAGCAGCGGCGCGGTGACGATGAACACCACCAGCAGTACCAGCATCACGTCCACCAGAGGCGTTACGTTGATTTCGCTGAGTACTTCGTCATTGTCTTGAGTGGAGAAGGCCATATCAGGACGCCTCCTTCACTTTCTGGCCAGCACCGGCGCCATTCTTGGTCAGGACCGGGTGCAGCAGGACACGGAATGAGTGTTTCTGCGCCAGGCTGTAGAAATCATGGGCAAAGTCGTCCAGGTCGGCAGCGGTCAGCTTCAGGCGACGCAGGAAGTAGTTGTAGACCAGCACCGCAGGTACTGCGACCGCGATACCGACACCGGTTGCAACCAGTGCCGCACCGATCGGGCCGGCCACGGTTTCCAGGCTGGCGGACCCCGCTGCGCTGATGCCCTTGAGTGCCGACATGATGCCCCACACCGTACCGAACAGACCGATAAAGGGCGAAGTGCTGCCGATACTGGCCAGGATAGCCAGACCGGTTTCCAGCGAACGACGCTCACGCACGATCTGCTGACGCAAGGCACGCTCCAGACGATCCTGATGGTTGATCGACTGGCTCAGGTCCGTCTGCTGTCCGCCTTCATGAACCTGAATGGCGGCATAACCGGCCTGGGCAACGCGAGCGGCAGCGCCAGGCTGTTGCTGAGCCAGCTCGGCGGCCGAATCCAGGCTGGAGGCCGCCCAGAACTGTTTATGGAACTTGCGATCCTGGGATTTCAGACGTGAAAACTGTACGCCCTTGAGCAAGGCCAGGCCCCAGGTCGCGACGGAAAAGACCACCAGCAGCCAGATGACCGCGTGTTCGATGGATTCAAAAGGGGATGCCAGTAAGTTCATGATCTGTGCTCTCGTGCTGATACGTCAGGTTCTGGTGTCGCGATGCTCCTTTTGTCAGGTGGCCCGCATTGAATCGTTGCAACCGTTATTTGATCTTGAAGTCGATGGGTACGCTGACCCAGCCGTCCTGAGCGACATCGCCCTGCTTGGCGGGAACGAAGCTCCAGCGCTTGACTGCCGTTACGGCGGCTTCGTCGAGCGAGTCACGACCACTGCTTTTCTGAATCTGTATTTCGCCGGGTTTGCCGCTGGCCAGTACATGCACTCGCAACAGAACCGTCCCTTCCCAACCGCGGCGCATGGCCAACGCCGGGTATTCCGGAGCCGGGTTGCGCAGGTAACCGGCGCTGGCCGAAGCCGGGGTCACCGGTGCCGGTGCAGGCGGCGCGGGTGGCGCGGGCGCTGCAACCGGTTGTGGCGGAGCAGGTGGCGCTGGCGGTTGCTCCACAGGCTTGGCGACAGGCTTGGGAGGTGGCGGCTTCACGACCGGTTTGGGTTTTGGCTTGGGTGGTGGCTTGACGGCCAGCTCATCCTCCACGGGAGGCGGCGGCTCGACTACGGGTTGAACGATTGGCTCCGGCGGCGGTGGCGGCGTTTCAACCACGGGCGGCGCGGGCTGAGAGAATTCGATGGTCATCGGCGGGATTTCCGGCGGGACAACCGGCAGAACAGGTGTCTTGGCCTGACTCAGCCAGTAGATCACAGCACCATGCAGCACCAGAGCAAATGCACCGAGCAGAACGGCTTCACGGCGTCCAAGAACCGGCTTGGGCGTACGGTGCAACCGCGACTGCGCCAAGGGTCCCCGAAAAGGACGCCCCAGATCGACCAATTCGCCGCTCGGCGTTTGGCGCCAAGGCACTTCGTGCGCACTGGCTGCGGTCTGGACATTGCCCATTGATACACTCCTGCATTTTTTCAGTAAAAATCCAGGTTCTGTTGGTATCAGTCACCTTTCCAAGTTGGTAGCGCCGGGCAATCATCCCTGATCGCGCTTGTTCCTGAAAAGAATATTTAGTTCTCCTGTTATTCTTTAATTGAATATAAAAATCTCACCATTAAAAAAGCCCCGGCATGCACGGGCATGACGGGGCCTGGAACAGACCGGGACAAACCTCAATCAGTGGCCGCTATGATCGCCATGGCCGGAATGCCCCTGAGCAGTCAGCGCCCTGACAGGTGCGCTGACCTTGATCGACTCCTTGACGCCCTTGTCGTCCTCGACGGTCAGGGTCAGTGGCACCTGATCGCCCTCCTTCACCTGAGCCACCAGCCCCATGAGCATCACGTGATAGCCGTTGGAGTCCAGCACTACTGTCTTGCCAGCCGGCAGGTCAATGGATTTGACCTGCTGCATGTTCATCACATCATTCTTCATGCTCATCTGATGGATCTGCACGTCTTTCGCGGCAGGCGAACTGACTTCCACCAGCTTGCCGCCCGTGCTCGAAGTGATGTTCATGAAAGCGCCGGTCGCTGGCTGCCCGGCAACCGTGGCACGTACCCAGGCATCGTCAACGGTGGTCTGCGCATGGGCCTGCAGGCTGAAACCCAGCACGGAAAGGGCCAGCAGCAGGCTTTTGCACGGGGCAGTGGTCAGGGCATTACGGATCAGAGTATTCATCAACATACTTCCATCAAAGTGAGCAGGTCTTCCGCGCATTGCTGTGCGGACAGCGAGTGAGACAGGCCGAGGCGCAACACGCCACGGGTATCGAACACATAGCTGGTGGAGGTGTGGGAAATCGTATAAGTGTCGCCCAGCGGCACCTTCTCGTAGAACACGCCGAATTCCTTGGCCGTGGCCGCGGTTTCTTCCAGAGTGCCGGACAGCGCCACAAAGCTTGGATCGAAAGCCTTTACGTAGGATTCGATGACTTTTGGCGTGTCACGCTCAGGGTCCAGGGTGATGAACACCACCTGGAAGGTATCGGCATCGGCGCCCATCAGTTTCTTGATCTGCGCCGCCCGGGCCAATGCGGTCGGACAGACTGCCGGGCACTGGGTAAAGCCGAAAAACACCATCGGCATGTAACCCCGGAAACTCGACAGGGTCAGCACGTCGCCCTGAGCGTTGCGCAGCTTGAAGTTGCGCCCGATGATCTTGTTGCTCAGATCCTTGCCGTACTTGAACGGCAAGGCATTGGAGTTATTGCAACCGGTCAGAACGCCAAGGCTCAGCAATGAGAGGCCCGCGAGCACTTCGCGACGGGTCAGGTATTGAGTCATGCATTACGGTCCTTTGAAGGAAAACAGGCAAGGCATGCAGCACGTCACATGCCGGATGCGCTGCAGACAACCAGTGAACGCAAGACCGGGCTTCAGGGTGCCTGCGGCACCAGCCCCGGCGAAGTGTGACGGGAAGACTCGCGCATCAGGCCCGGCGGGATGCGCAGCCTGACATTGCGCGAGCGAAGCAGCCAGCCCAGCCCGATGAAGAACACCACGAAACCGGTCAGCTTGCCGGCAAAGGTGCAGTCAAGCATCGCCAGTTGCATGACCAACGCATGCCTGGCCTCGTCCGGGCCTTCCATAGACAGGGAAGTGTCCGGGTGATCGCCACAGATATCGGCGGCCTCTACAGAGGAAAACGTCCCCAGCATCTGCCCATGGCTGATGCTGCACATGAACCCATTGAACAGGATGAAGCCATACAGCATCCAGGCAATGAGCGAGCGGTGGGTTCGGACGAATTTCATGGTCGCGAATCTACCACTCTCACGCTGCGCCGAACACCGCGAATCCACGGACGGCATGCAGGCAAAGGCAGGAAGCGTGCGGTTACGGGCCACAGCCCGAGGTGCGACAAAGTGGCGCAGGCAGCGCAACTGAGATGCTCGGGGCGGTCAGAACAGATTATTCACCGACCATAAAATGCAATTAATTTATCTACTTTAAAATATAAATACATATTTTTCATAATTAGCTTATGCCGAAAAGAACTTTCACATGATTGTTTCATAACCATATATTCCCGCTTACAGACCGACCCTTACCAGTGGAGGCTCAGAAAAACTTCCCGAAACTGACAAGGATCATCACCCATGGCCTTCACTGCTCGAGCAGCCAGAACGTCCCTGCCCCCTCACCTGTTGAAAGGCATCGCCCTTGCCGGTCTGGGCTTGATAACGCCCGTGCAGGCAGCAGAAGAAGCCGGCAATGATACCCGTCTGGACAAGGTCACGGTCATCTCCACCGGGATTCGCGGCACCGAACGCACGGTGACCGACAGCCCGGCGCCCATCGATATCGTCACCAGCGAACAACTGCTCAAGACCGGCCGCGCCGACCTGACCGAAGCCATCGCCAAGCTGTTGCCTTCGTTCAATTACGGCACCAACGTCGCCGGTTACAACTCCACCATCCGCCCTCTGTCCAACCGCAGCCTGGCACCGGCCTACACACTGGTGCTGGTCAATGGCAAGCGACGCCATAACAGTGCCCTCCCCGCCAACGGCTCCACCGACAGCAGCGGTGCCAACTCGGTGGATATCGACATGATCCCCATCAGCGCGGTGGAGCGCATCGAAGTCCTCAAGGACAGCGCCGCTGCCCAGTATGGCTCCGATGCCATCGCGGGCGTGATCAACGTCATCCTCAAATCCAGCGCCCAGGGCGGCCACCTGGGCGTGACCTATGGCAGGCTCTACAGCGGTGAAGGCGAAGTGACCAAGTTCGAGGGCGATACGGGCTTCGAACTGGGGGATGGCGGTTTCCTGCACCTGTCCGCCGATGCGCGCAAACGCGGCGATGCCAGCTGGAATGAAAAGGCTACCAACAATGCCTATTTCCCCGGCGATCCTCGCGAAGCGACCTGGGACCGGGTAGGCGTCAAGAATGGCGATCCGCAGATCAAGGCCTTCAACCTGGCCTACAACGCCGAACTGCCCCTGGATGAGCAGACCCGGCTGTATTCCTACGGCACCTATGGCCAACGCGACGCCATCATCAACAACTATTTCCGCTACCCCAATGGCAACGCCAACATTCCGGAACTGTTCCCCGACGGCTACTACCCGCTGAACAACCTGGATGACACCGACTACCAGTACCTGATCGGCGCCAAAGGCGAATCCCTGGGCTGGAACTGGGACCTGAGCACCACATACGGACGCAACAACAATCATCAATACAGTGACCTGACCATCAACCCGTCACTGGGGCCGGCCTCCCCGACTTCATTCGATGACCTGGCGACCTATCGCTTCGAGCAGTGGGTCAACAACCTGGATATCACCCGCGCCTTTGACGGCGTGTTCGGCGTCCCGCTACAGGTTTCCGCAGGCCTGGAACATCGCTGGGAGCGCTTCCGGACCTTCGCCGGTGACGCACAGGCCTATCAAGTGGGTGGCTATCGTTTCCCGGCCACTCTGCCCAGTGGCCAGCCCAATCCGCTGGCAGGCCAGTTGGCCTCGATTGCCGCTCAGGCTGCGGCGGTCATTTCGCCTCAGGATGCAACCAGCATCAAACGCAACAACTATGCGGCTTATGTGGACTTCGGCATCACGCCCATCGAGCCCTTGTTCATCGATCTGGCACTGCGCGCAGAGCATTTCGATGACGACTCGGGCAACACCCTCAGTGCCAAGCTCAACTCCCGCTATGAATTCACCGACACCTTCGCGGTGCGCGGCACAGTGGGCACAGGCTTCCGGGCGCCCTCCCTGACCCAGATCGGCTACAGCATCTCGGACAACCGGGTCGGCACGGCCCCCGACGGCACCGTCGTGCCCGCCGTGACCCGCATTGCGCCGGTCAACTCGGCGCTGGCCCAAGCGCTGGGTGCCACACCTCTGGACCCGGAAAAATCCCGCAACCTGGGCCTGGGTCTGACCTGGCAACCGGCACCGCGCACCAGCCTGACGGTCGATGCCTACTGGATCGAGATCGCCGACCGCATCGCACGCACCGAAAGCCTTTACGGCCCGGCACTGGCACCGATTCTCACGGCCCAGGGCGTGGACAACAGCACCTGGACCTCGTATTACGCCAACGCCTTCGACACCCGCACTCGCGGCCTGGATATCGTGTTCGATCATTCCAGCCGTTACGGTGCCTTTGGCGATGTGCGCTGGAGCGCCGGATTCAATTACAACAAGACCATCATCACCGACGTCAAGAACGCGCCTTCGGCCTTGCAAGGCCTGGGCGACAATACCGGCGGCAGCCTGACCTGGGTCGGTCGTGCCCGGGAAGGCGACCTCACCGATGCCCAACCCAAGACCAAATGGGTTCTGGGTGCCAACTGGACCCTGGGCGACCTGAATGTGAACCTGCAGACCACCCGTTACGGCAAGGTCAAGACACTGCAACAACTGGAAAGTGGCGACCGCAGCTTCGGTGCCAAATGGATTACCGATCTGGACCTGTCCTACACCATTCAGGAAAACATCACGGTCAGCCTGGGAGGCACCAACATTTTCGATGTGCGCCCGGACAAGAACGCAATCCCTTCGGCCAATGGCCTGAATCTCTACAGCAACCCGCCGTTCTATCCGGGTGGCGGATTCTGGTACAGCAAGATCGCCTATGACTTCTGAAGCACGTCTTGCGGCTCAGAATGGATCGGCACCGGCGCGGATCGCCACCTCATCCATGCCATTGGCAGCCAGCGTACTGAAATGCAGCGGATTGATGCCGTAGTAACGACGAAAGACCTTGGCGAAGTGGCTGGCATTGGAATACCCGACTGCCGCCGCCACTTCGCTGACCGATCCCCTTTGCTTTAGAAGTTGCGCAGCCCGCTCGATACGGACTTTCTGCAGATAGCCGTACACGCCGCTGTCGTAGACGTCGCGAAAACCCTGCTTGAGTTTCTTGGTGTTGAGTTCCACACACTGCGCCAGTGACTCGATGGTCCATTCCTGCTCGGGATGAGCCTCCAGCAGTTTGCGCGCCCGCTCGACACGGGCCAGATCGCGACCGCCGGCACTCAGTCCGGTGAAGCGCGCCAGGTCCTGAATATGTGCGGTCAACTGCCCGAGCATTTCATAGGCCTTACCGCGCAGCAGCAAGTCCCTGGCAACGCCTTCCAGCCGACAGCCGAGCATTTCCTGGCCAATGCGTCGCACTACGTGTGGCGCAGGGAACTGTGCCAGACGCGCCGCGCTGTCCAGCGTGCGGGTTTTCTCCCAGGGGCCGTCGTACTCGAACAGTTGGGTGGCCAGGTCAAGCATGCCCAGCCGGTGAGCCGCAAAGCTGATGTTCACCCCGCGCCAGCGAGTACCGGCCGGAACAAAGCCCACGCCCTGTAACGGCACCGTCGAGTGAAACAGACAGCAATGATCTTCGCGCCAGCTCAAGGGCGAGGTATCGGCAAAGCTGCGCCAGCCCGCGCAGTTGGCGTGATAGGAGACAGTCAGCGAAGCCTCGCAGGAAGCATCCAGGTGCCGGTCTTCCTCGACCTGCCATTCGATCAGGCGGATATCGAGCTCATCGCCCACCTCTTCGGTCAGCACCTTGGGCAACTCATAATCAGCGTGGTAATGATTGAGGCTCATCGGCACGTACTCTTTTGGGAATCAGACTCAAATGATAACACTTATCAACTATAGTGCCGATTGCGCGCATTAATACCCCGATCGCACGCGCAACAACATAACCATAACCAGAAGATAGCGGCTTCCATCACAGCAGAGTCTTCTCATGCAGCGCTCTATCCTCAGCCTGGCGATCATGTTCGCCGTATCCGGCCAAGCTCTGGCGGACGATGTTCTCAACCTGCCGGAAATGCAAGTGACCGCCAGCAAACGGACCCAGGCCCAGGATCAGACCGATCTGGCGCTGTCGGTGGCCAATGCCGACGACCTTGAGCGCGCCAACGTCTATAACAGTGGCGATCTGGAGCGAGTGTTCCCCGAGCTGCTGATACGCAATACCGGCGCCAGCGTGTTCCCCAGCCTGAGCATGCGCGGGATTTCCTCTTCGGACCCTTACAACGCCCCGGTCGCGATCTACGTCGATGGCGTCCCGCAGTACCTGGGCACCTTCAATCAGCAGTTGCTCGACGTCGAACACATCGAGCTGCTCAAAGGACCGCAAGGCACCCTGTACGGACGCAACGCCCATGCCGGGGCGCTGAACATCATTACCCGCCAGCCGGACAACACCCCGACGGCCACTCTGCAAAGCCGCTTCAGCAACCTGCATCAACAAGTCGCGGCCAGCGGCTCGGCCCCGCTGATCGAGGACAGGCTGTTCATTCAGGGCACGGTCTACCACGATGACACCAATGGCGAACTGACCCGCAGCGAACATCATGGCGACAGCGACAACGGTGGCGGCAACGTCGCGCTGACGTTCCGGCCCAACGAAGACTTCAGCCTTAAACTGGCCTATGCCCGTGATCGCCTGACCTCCTACAACGAGCAGTACCTGGCCGACGCCACCTACGAGCAGCGGCGGGCCAGTGTGCCGCTGATGGAGTCGGTGTATGTACGCCGGGTCGAAACCAGCAGCGCGACTCTGGACTGGAACCTCAGCGACTCCCTGAAACTGACCTCCATCACCTCGCTGCAAAACTATCGTCACGAACGCCTGTTCGGCGACATGGGCTTCCTGTGGCCGGAAAAACAGCGCACCGTCAGCCAGGAACTGCGCCTCTCCACCCAGGGCGCAGACCGTGCCTGGGATGCAGTGGGCGGTCTGTACTGGCAGAAGAGCCGCAGCCATTCACAGCGTGAACCTGAAACCGGCGCGCCGTTGCTCGGCTCCTTCGGGCTCGCCGACAGCCGTATCGAAAACACTGAGAAAGCCGTGTTCGGTGAATTCACCTGGCATCTGGCACCACGCTGGGACCTGACCCTGGGTGCCCGCCACAGCGAGGAAAAGGCCGAAACCACTTACACCCAGGCGGACGCACTGTTCACGCCGGGCTTCGTTTATACGGGCAACGATACCTTCACCAGCACCACGCCCAAAGTGGCGCTGGGCTTCCAGGCGACGCCGGATACCCGCCTGTATGCCTCGGTCAGCAAAGGCTTCAAGGCCGGTGGCTACAACCGCATCGGCTCCATCACCGCCGACTCGGTGGCTTACTCGCCGGAGAAATCGCTGAACATGGAAGTCGGCGTCAAATCCAGCCTGCTGGACAAGCGTCTGTGGCTCAACGCCGCGCTGTACCGCATCGATATCGACGACGTGCAGCAGTTCATCGGCGCCGCCGGCACCGGCACCCAGGCCTTGAGCAACATCGGCAAGGCGCGCAGTGAAGGGGCGGAAATGTCCCTGGACTGGCGCGCCGACGAAGCCACCCTGATTCGTCTGGCCGGGACCGTCAACCGTAACCGCATGCTCGACTCCGACCGCCAGGGCAACAGCCTGACCTACACACCCGGACGCACCTTGCGCGCTTCGGCCGAACGCAGCTTCTACTTCGACAACCTGCTGGGCGAACTGCGCCCGAGTGTCGGCATCAGCTACACCGGCAAGCATTATTTCGATGTCGACAACGAAGTGTCGCAAGGCGGCTACAGCCTGGTGGATGCACGCCTTGCCTGGCTACCGAAACCCGATCTGGAACTGGCGCTGTACGGCAACAACCTGGGCGACAAGGATTACCGGACCTACTCCTACATCACCTCTGGCGCGCAGTTCAGCCAGCCCGGCCAGGGCCGTGAATTGGGGCTGAGCACCAGAATCACGTTCTGACACCCAAGGTGTAACGAGCGAAGCCAGGCGCTTCGCTCTCTCGACGGGACATCACCTCCCTGCCACGGCCTTCGAGCCGTCGGCACGGCATCGTGCTGCCTGCTGAAAGACACGCAAAACAGAGGAGTTGCGAATGAACCCACAACACAATGCGAGCGCAATCGAACCCTTGAGCCACACCGGGCTGTTGAAACTGGCGCCCGGAATGTTTGCCATCGCGATCAGCTGTGCCGTGGTTTCAACCCTGCTCAGCCTGGTGCCACTGTGGTGCATCTACAAGATTGCCCAGACCCTGCTCAGCGCCACGCCTGACGCCGACGTCGCCCTGAACTGGGGGCTCGGTGCGCTGGCGGCTGTCGCTCTGCGCTGGCTGGTCATGACCATCAGCCACGTCACGGCGCATCTGGCGGCCTTCGAGCTGCTGCGCCAGTTGCGCAGCCGGATTGCCCGGCACCTGGGCGAAGTGCCACTGAGCTTTTTCAGTCGAAACAGCAGCAGCGACCTGCGCCGTACCCTCAACGACGATGTCGGCTCGCTGGAAGGCTTCTTCGCCCACTCGCTGCCCGACTCGATAGCCGCCGCCGTGATGCCGCCGCTGACCCTGATCCTGCTGTTCATCGTCGACTGGCGTCTGGCGCTGGCCTGCATGGCTCCGCTGCCGCTGGCCTTTGTCGCGCAGATGCTGATGGTCAAGGGCTCCGCCGAACGCATGGCCCAATGGCAAAGCCTGCAGCAACGGATTTCCCAGAGTTTCAGCGAATACCTGCAAGGCATTCAGGTGGTCAAAAGCTTCGGCCTGACCAGCCTGCGCTTCGGCACCCTGAGCCATGACATTCGCGGTGCCGCCGCCTGGGTCGCCGGTTTTGCCCGCCGCAGCTCGCTGTTCTGGGTAGTTTTCTCGGGCCTGCTCAGCGCCAACCTGATCATCGTCGCACCGCTGGGCGCCTGGCTGCTGCTGCAAGGCAGCCTCAACCTGGAAACCCTGTTGCTGTTTCTGCTGCTGGCCCCCGCCGTGCTGATGCCACTGTTGCGCCTGACCTACATGCTCGGCGATCAGGTCCAGCGCAACGCAGCACTGGCGCGCATCAATAATGTGCTGCTCAGCCCGCGGTTGAGTGCCAACCCCGACGCGCGCATCCCCGATGCGCCGCTGGATCTGCAACTGGACAAGGTCTGCCACGCCTATGGCGAGCGCAAGGCGCTGGATCAAGTCAGCTTCAGCGCTCAGGCCGGCCAGTTGACGGCGTTGGTCGGCCCCAGCGGCTCGGGCAAGAGCACCGTGGCGCAACTGGTCTGCCGCCTGTTCGATGCCGACAGCGGCCACATCACCCTGGGCGGCGTGGAACTGCGCGACTGGCCGCTGGATGCCTTGCTCGAACGGGTCGCCGCGGTGTTCCAGCATGTTCATCTGTTCGACGGCAGTGTGCTCGACAACCTGCTGCTGGCGCGCCCCGATGCCGATCAGGTCAGCGTCGAAGCCGCCGCCCGCGCCGCCTGTGCCCACGAATTCATCATGCGTCTGCCGCAGGGTTACCAGACCCCTGTCGGCGAAGGCGGCGCGCAACTGTCCGGTGGCGAACGCCAGCGCCTGTCGATTGCCCGTGCACTGCTGAAGAACGCACCGGTGCTGATTCTTGACGAAGCCACCGCGTATGCCGACAGCGAAAACGAAGCGCTGATCCAGCAGGCGCTAGCCAATCTGTGCCGCGGCCGGACCGTGCTGATGATCGCTCACCGCCTGCATACCGTCACCGCTGCGCAGTGCATCGTGGTGCTGGACCGGGGCCAGGTACGCGGTGCCGGGCGCCATGAACAGTTACTGGAAAGCTGCGAACTGTATCGACAGCTCTGGCAGGACCACACCCGTATTCGCCAATGGCAACTGAGCAGCGCAGGAGTACCGGCATGATTTCCCAACTGATGCGTGCCGGCGAACGCCTGGCAGGCCAGCGTGACGTTCATCTGAATCAGGGGCTGCGCCTCGCGGTGCTCGAAGGTCTGTTGAGCGCAGCGCCCTATCCCTTGTTGTACTGGCTGCTCGACAGCCTGCTCAACGGCAGCGCCAGCACCCTGAGCGTGATCGGCCTGGCGCTGGCCATGCTGGCCTGCCTGGTGTTGCGCATCGTGGTCGGAGCCATGGGTACGCCGCTGATCTTCACCGGAGCCTACGCCATGATGGCCAGCGCCCGCCTGCGGCTGGTCGACCATCTGCAAAAGCTGCCCCTGGGCTGGTTCGGCCAGAACAACAGCGGCGAAATCAGCGCCCGGGTCACCGGTGACCTGGCGCTGGTGGAGCATCTCTGGTCGCACTTTCTCGGCGTGTTCGCCCTCTCACTGGCGCAACTGGGCTTCATGCTGATCTTCCTGTTCTGGCTGCAACCGGTGCTGGCTTGGGCCGTGCTGGCGATGCTGCCGCTGGCCTGCCTGGCCATCTACGGGGCCATCCGCAAGACCCTGGTCCAGGCCGAGCGCATGCTGGCCAGCAACAACCGGACTCAGGCCGCGTTGCAGGAATACCTTCAGGGCATTGCCGTGATCCGCAGCTTCGGCCGTTTCGGCAGCGCCCTGCAACGTCTGAACAGGGTGATGGATGCGCAGCACCGGGCCATGGTCAGCATCGAGCTCAAACCGGCACCCTGGGTGGGTCTGTTCGGGCTGGTGATCGAAGGCGGTTTTATCCTGATGGTATTGCTCGGCTGCAAGCTGCTGCTTGCCGGACAGTTGAGTATCGAAAACCTGCTGCTGTTCAGCGTTCTGTCGCTGCCGCTGTATCGCCAGGCCATCGACCTGGGCTTCTCCACCCTGCTGCTGCGTTTCGGCCACCTGGCGCTGTCGCGCACCGAGCAGTTGCTGGAACAGCAACCGATGCCGGAACCCGCTCAGCCCCGCAAACCCCAACATTTCGACATCGAACTCAAGGATGTCCGCTTCCGCTATGCCGAGCGCGACGCAACGGTGATCGACGGCCTGTCCTGTCACCTGCCGGCTGGCACGCTGACCGCTCTGGTCGGCCCCAGCGGCGCTGGCAAAAGCACCCTGGCGCATCTGGTGGCACGGCTCTGGGACATCGACAGCGGCAAACTGCTGATCGGCGGTATCGAAGCCCGCGAGATTGGCAGCGATTACCTGCAGGAACACATCTCGATGGTCTTCCAGGACGTGACGCTGTTCTCCGGCACGGTGCTCGACAACCTGCTGGTCGGCAAGCCTGGTGCCAGCGAACAGGAGGTCGTCCACGCCGCGCGTCTGGCACGTGCCCACGACTTCATCGAAGCCTTGCCCGAAGGCTATGCCACGCGCATCGGCGAAGGGGGCGGCTGGCTGTCGGGCGGCGAACGGCAACGCCTGTCGATTGCCCGCGCCCTGCTCAAGAACAGCCCGATCCTGCTTCTGGACGAAGCCACTTCCAGCGTCGATCCGTCCTCGGAAGCCGCTATCCAGCAGGGGCTCGATGCGCTGGTGCGTGACCGCACGGTGCTGGTCATCGCTCACCGCCTGCACAACATCCAGCATGCCGACCAGATTCTGGTCATGGATCGCGGGCGCATCGTCGAACGCGGCTGCCACGACGAGCTGCTGGCACGAGATGGCCTGTACGCCCGCCTGTGGCGGCAGCAGAGCCAGGCACGCCACTGGAACCTGAACACCTGAACCCTGAACGCCGCGCAGCAACGCACCACTGGCCGCGCGGCATGAGTACTTGTCTGGATGGAGTCTTACCATGTACACATCGACCAGAAAAGCCTCGACCAAGCACGCCACAGCGCTTGCAGCCTTCAACCCCGCGACATTGGTTGATGAACTCGCCAAGCAACTCCGCCTGCCCGTCGATCAGCTACCAGGCGATGCAAATCTTCTGCGCCTGGGCCTCGATTCAATGCACTTGATGGCCTGGCTCAATCGCTTTCGGCGCCAGGGCTTCAAGGTGACCTTGAGCGATCTTTACGAACACCCGACGCTGGACGGCTGGCAAGCGCTGCTGGGCACAGCCGCTGTCAATGACAACACCCAGAGCGTCGCCAGCCAGCCGCTGCCGCGCATGAGCGATGGCCAGCCATTCCCGCTGACCGCCGTGCAGCATGCCTATCTGGTGGGGCGCTCCAGCGAGCAGCCACTGGGCGGCGTGGGTTGCCATCTGTATCAGGAGTTCGACGGCCAGGGCCTGACGCCACAGGTGCTGGAGCCTGCGATCTATCAACTGATCGAACGCCACCCGATGCTCAAGACTCGCTTTCTGCCCAACGGTCTTCAGCAGTGGCAGCCGCACTCATCGTGGCCGGGGCTGAAGGTTCATGACCTGCGTCGGCACGACGAAGATTCGCGCCAGCAGAGCCTGCTGCAACTGCGTGAGCAACTGAGCCATCGCCGTCTGCAGGTCGAGACTGGCGAGACCTTCGACTTTCAGCTGTGCCTGCTGCCCGAAGGCAAGCACCGGCTGCAGGTCAACATCGATCTGCTGGTCTGCGATGCCGCCAGTTTCAACCAGTTGTTCGAAGAGCTGATTGCCCTGATCGGGGAGCAACCGCTGCCGCCCTCTTCCAGCGACTACGATTTCTGCAGTTATCTGGCTCAGGTCGAACGCAACGATCAGGCCCGCATCGAACAGGCCAAGGCCTGGTGGATGGCGCGTCTGGACGACTTGCCGCTGGCACCGATCCTGCCATTGGCCCAGGAGCCCGAACGCATCGAGCAGGTCCGCATCAGTCGTCGTCGCGGACAACTGGACGCCGGGCAATGGCAGATATTCAAAGAGCACGCCGGCCACCACGGCGTGACCCCGACCATGGCACTGGCCACGCTGTTCAGCGCGGTATTGGGTCGCTGGAGCGGCCAACGCAAACTGCTGCTGAACCTGACCCTGTTCGACCGTCAGCCGCTGCATCCGGCGGTATCGGACATGATTGCCGACTTCACCAATATCCTGCCGCTGCCTGTGGAATGTCACGGCCAGACTTTTGCCGAACTGGCACTGGCCAACCAGCGGACCTTTGCCGAAGTCCATGAGCACAGCGCATGGTCCGGCGTCGAGGTGCTGCGTGAACTCAAGAAGCACCAGCGCCATCCCCACGGCGCGCCTCTGGTATTTACCAGCAACCTGGGACGCCCGCTGTATGGCGAAGCCGAAGAAACCTCGATCGGCGAATTGGGCTGGGGCATTTCCCAGACCCCGCAAGTGTGGATCGACCATCTGGCGTTCGAGCACCGTGGCCAGATCATGCTGCAATGGGACAGCAACAACGACCTGTTCCCAAAAGGACTGACCGACACGCTGTTCGAGGTCTATTTCGAACAGGTCCTGGCCCTGATTGCAGACCCGACCGGCTGGTCACGCCCGCTGCCGGAGCTGATGCCTGCCATCCAGCGGGAGGTTCGCGCGCAGGTGAACGCCACGGCGCAACCCGTACCCGCAGGCCTGCTGCACGAGGCGGTATTCGCTCAGGCTGAAGAGACGCCTGACGCCATCGCCCTGATTCAGGGCGAACGCCAATTGAGCTTCGCGCAGATGATCGACCAGGCCAGCCGCCTGGCAGGCAGTCTGCAAGCCCGAGGCGTAGGCGCAGGCGATACGGTTGCGGTCAGCATGTTCAAGGACATCGGCCAGATCATCGCCGTGCTGGGCATCCTCAAGGCAGGCGCCATTTACGTGCCCGTACCGCCCGATCAACCGCTGGCACGACGTCTGGGAATCTATAAAGGTGCCGGGGTCAAATGCGTGCTGACCAGCACCGACGAACCTCGCGAAAGCGAAATCGACAATCGTCTCGACTGGCAGCAGGCAATCCTCGGCGAGCCGCTGCTGGAGCAAGTGCCGGTCGATGAGCAACAACCGGCCTATATCATCTACACCTCGGGCTCCACTGGTGAACCCAAAGGCGTGGTCATCAGCCATCGAAGTGCCTTGAACACCTGCGTGGATATCAGCCAGCGTCATGAAGTCGGCACAGACGACCGGGTACTGGCCCTCTCGGCGCTGCATTTCGACCTGTCGGTCTACGACATCTTCGGTGTACTCGGGTCAGGTGCATCCATTGTGCTGGTCAACGAGCAGCAACGCCGCGACCCGGCGCTGTGGTGCGAGCTGATCGTGAAGCATGGCATCACGCTCTGGAACAGCGTGCCCGCACTGTTCGACATGCTGCTGACCTACAGCGAAGGTTTCGAGCTGGACAGTCCGGCGCACCTGCGAGTGGTCATGCTGTCCGGCGACTGGATCGGCCTGGATCTGCCGGAGCGTTATCACCAGTACCGTACCGATGGTCAGTTCGTGGCCATGGGCGGTGCCACGGAAGCGGCAATCTGGTCCAACACCTGCACCGTGGCGCGTGTCGAACCCCACTGGCGTTCGATTCCCTACGGCACGCCGCTGGCCAACCAGAGCTACCGCGTGGTGGATGAACTGGGCCGCGACTGCCCGGACTGGGTTGCAGGCGAGCTGTGGATTGGCGGTATCGGCGTCGCCCAGGGTTACTTCAACGATATCGAGCGCAGCGCCCGGCAGTTTGTCGAAGTGGACGGCGAGCGCTGGTATCGCACCGGCGACATGGGCTGCTACTGGCCCGATGGCACTCTGGAGTTTCTTGGCCGTCGCGACAAGCAGGTCAAGGTCGGCGGCTATCGCATCGAGCTGGGCGAGATCGACGCCGCCTTCAATCGTCTGGATGGCGTCAAGAGTGCCATCAGCATGGCTCTGGGCGAACGGGAAAAAAGCCTGGTGGCCTTTGTCGTGCCTCAGGGCACAAGTCTGTGCAGCCCGGTGGAAGCCGATCCGCGTACACCGACCGATTATGCGCACTGGCTGGCGTCTTCCTCCATCACCGACATGTCGGCCTCGCCAGATGCTCTGCTGGCTGACTTCCTGATTCAGCATCTGGCTCTCAACGGTCTGGATTTCAGCACACCGCTCAGCCTTGACGCTGCGCTGCAAGCCTATGGTGCCCAGGAACAGTGGCGCGGGCTGATGGGGCGCTGGCTGGACTGGCTGAGTGCCCAGGGCCGCCTGAGCTGCAACGCCGACGGGCTATGGCAGCGCGTACAGGTTGCCGGATCGCTCGGCTGTGCCGACAACGATTCGACTTACGCCCTCAAGGAAGCCCTGAACGCTCATCACGACGCGCTCAGCGATATTCTGCGCGGTCAGCGCAATGCCCGGACCCTGCTCGATCATCCGTACTGGTCACCCGAACATCTGCTGATGCAAAGCGCTGGCAGCCATGCAGCCCTCGAGCAACTGACAACTTCCATTGCCAGCCTCAGCCAGAGCCTGCAACGCCCGGTAAGGCTGATCGAAGCCGGTGCCCGCAGCGCGGTGGGCGCGGTTCATCTGCTGGAGCGACTGAGCGCGGCCCAGGTACATTACACGGCTGTCGAAGCGTCACAGGCGCTGGTCCTCAAAGCCCGGGAACGTCTGGCCCGTTTTGCCCATGGCAAGGTCTGTCGCGACACCGATGCCGAACGCCAGGCCCTGCATTACAGCGCCGATGTGTTGTTGATCAACAACCAGTTGCATCGCCTCGATCAGCCGGAGTCGACGCTCCGGTACTGGCTGAAACTCTGCGCACCGGGGGCCGCGGTCTGTGTGCTGGAACTGGCTCAGGCGTCCCCACTGGCGCTGGTCAGTGCCGATCTGCTCGGCGAGGGTCAGAGTGCAGCGCAACAACTGCGCGATACGGCCTACTGGCAAAACCTGCTGGCTCAGGCCGGATTGAGCAGCGGTCATGCCGATCGTCTGGGCGATATGCAACGGTTGGTGCTGCGTGCCAGCGACACCCTGCACAAGCCCGACGCCGCACGACTGGCCAAAGCCCTGGCCAGCGAACTGCCCGGCTATATGGTCCCGCAGCGCCTGTACTTTCTCGACGCCCTGCCCCTGACGGCCAATGGCAAGATCGACCACAAGGCGCTGGCCCAACTGTGCAAGCCAGTGGTCGAAACCCTTGATGACACTCAGGCTCCGGGCACCGACAGCGAGCGACTGCTGGCGCGTCTCTGGGAAGAGCTGCTGCAGACCGGCCCGGTGCATTGCCAGAGCCAGTTCTTCCAGCTTGGCGGCGACTCACTGCTGGCCACTCGACTGATCGGCGAACTGGGCAAGCATGGCTATCGCGCCCGACTCGATGACCTGTTCAACTTTCCGAACCTGCAAGCCTTCGCCGCGACACTGGTCGCTGACCAGAGCCCCCCCGCGACACAGCTACAGCATGATCCCGCAGGCCGCTATGAGCCTTTCGCACTGAGCGATGTGCAGGAAGCCTATCTGGTAGGTCGCCAGCGCGGCTTCGCACTGGGTGGCGTAGGCGCACATTTCTTTGTGGAGTTCTGCGTCGAACATCTGGATATCCCGCGCTTCGAAGCCGTCTGGCAACAATTGATTACCCGCCACGACACCCTGCGCGCAGTGGTGCGCGATGGCCGTATGCAAGTGCTGGAGCAGGTTCCGGCCTTTGTGCCGCAACGCCATCGCGTCAGCGCATTGCAGGCTCCGGAAACCCGGGCACTGCGCGATCGTCTCTCCCATCAGGTCCTCGACCCGGAACAGTGGCCACTGTTCGATGTACAGATTGCCGAAGATGGCGGCACCCACAGCAGCATTTTCATCAGTCTGGACAACCTGTTGCTGGACGGCATGAGCATGCAGATTCTGCTGGCCGAGCTGGAAGTGCTGTATCAGCAGCCTGATCGCGAACTGGAGCCCATCGAGATCGGGTTCCGGGATTACCAGTGTCTGCGTGCCACACAGCCCGAGGCCGTCACTGCCCAGGCTTACTGGCAGCGTCGACTGGACAGCCTGCCGCCTGCGCCACGTCTGCCGTTGCGCCGCGATCCGGGCGAAGTCGGTACGCCGCGCTTCGTGCGTCTGGCCGAACGGATTCCGGCAGCCACCTGGGAATGCCTGAAAACCCGGGCGCACCAGCATCAACTGACCCCTTCGGGCCTGCTGCTCAGTGCCTTTGCCGCCGTACTGTCGGCCTGGAGCAGCGAACGCGAACTGACCCTGAACCTCACACTGTTCGATCGTCAGCCATTACACCCGCACATCGACCGGGTCTTGGGCGACTTCACTTCCTTGCTGCTACTGGCCTGGCAACCCACCGGCCAATGGCTCGGCAGCGCCCAGCGCCTGCAACAGCGACTCTGGCGCGACCTGGCCCAGCGCGATCATTCGGCGATCCGGGTGATGCGAGAACTGGCCAGACGCAATGGCATGGCTGCCGCACAGATGCCGGTGGTCTTCACCAGTGCGCTGGGCTTCGACAAAGGCCGCTTCATGGCCGAATCGTCCTGGCTCAAGCCGGTCTGGGGTATTTCCCAGACGCCGCAGATCTGGCTGGACCACCAGGTCTACGAGTCGGAAGGCGATCTGTGCCTGAACTGGGATGCAGTCGAGGCGCTGTTCGAGCCCGCCATGCTCAACGCCATGTTCGCGCAATACATCGCCCTGTTGCGGCAACTGGCCGAACAGCCACAGGCCTGGGCCCTGCCTCTGGAGCAACTGGTCATACGCCAACAGGCAAGCGATTCGGTAAGCGCCCTGCCCCGGGCACTGCCTGTGCTGCAACCTGTGGAAACCGGCGGCCAGGTGGATGAACAGATCGTCGAGCAGATCCGCCAGGGCTTCAGGGAAGTCACCGGATTGAAACTGCACGACGCCCGGCAGAACTTCTTCGATGCCGGCGCAAGCTCTCTGAAGCTGGTGCAACTGCATGTCCACCTGAGCCGCAAGGGTTATCCGCACTTGCAGGTCACGGACCTGTTCGGCTACCCCAATGCCCATGCGCTGGCCCTGCACCTGAGCCAGAGCGCACCGGTCATCGAGGATCTGGAACAGGCCCGTCGCTCGCAACTGACCCAGCGCAACGCCAGGCGGCTGCGTCGCATCGGAAGTGTTTCATGACCCGCTACCTTCCTTATTGGTGCTACTACCTGCATCAAGGCATGCTCACTGCCTTGATGCTGCAAGGGGTAGTCGGCTACTTCCGTCATCAGGGGCTGGACCTTGCCAGCCTCAGCCTGTTGTCGCTGACGTTCCTGCCCTGGGTCGGCAAGTTTCTCTGGGCACCCTGGTGTGAACGCCACAGCATTGCGTTGCGCGGCAACCGCTATCTGGGCAGTCTGGTGATCCTGCAACTGTGCATGGCGGTGACTCTGCTGGTGCTCGGTTTTCTGGCACCGGAACACTCGATCTACCCGATCATGGCAGGCCTGATGCTGTTGGCGTTGCTGTCGGCCAGTCACGACATCTATGCCGACGGCATCACCATTACCACCTGTGATGCTGCCAGCCGTCCGTTCGCCAATACCGCGCAAGTGGGCGGCAGTTATCTGGGCGTGGTGTTCGGCTCGTTCGTGTTCCTGTACCTGGCCGAGGGCTGGGGCTGGCGTGCGGGTTTCATCGGGATGGCAGCGGTGTCATTGCTGTTGTTGCTGCCAGTGGGCTTGTTGCCTGCCAGCAAGGCCGGGACCGAACCGGCACAGCACCCGCGACTGGACCTCAGCAGCTTCACCGCCCTGTGGCCTGCCCTGTGCCTGACCGCCATCTACTACCTGGCAATGCGCGGACTGATGGCCGTGCAAACCGTTCTGCTGCTGGATCGGGGACTGAGTCTCGGGGATCTGGGCTTTGTAACGGCACTGTACGGCACCGTCGCCAGCGCGATTGGCGTATTCCTCGGAGGCTGGATGGCCAGACGCTTCGGTGCCTGGCACTGCCTGCTGCCCGCCATGGGCATCCACGCCGCGATTGCCGTTGCAGCAGCTCTGGGTGCCACGCTCTACAACCTCACAGCCTGGCTGGCGCTGTTCGCGCTGGTCAATGTCGCGGCGGCCATCAGCTTCGTCACGCTCTACAACCTGCTGATGGGCGTCGTGCGGCCCCACCAGCCGGCCTCGGACTATGCCCTGCTGCAATCGGTAGATGCGGCCATCGCCATGCTGGGCTCAATGGCCGCTCTGCAGGTCGCCCACTATCTGGGCTATCCAGCCTTGCTGGCGATTCTCTCGGCGATTGCCTGCATCTGTCTGTGGCCCGCGCTGCGACTGCGTCGCCGCCTTGAACGCACTTCATCCACTTCTTCTACTTCTGCCCAAGAGGTCATTCATGCACACCTTTGAAGAGTTCTACGGCACCAGTGAACCCATCGCAGTCATTGGTCTGGCTTGCCGTTTCCCTGGAGCCAGTGACAGTACCGAGTACTGGCAAAACCTGCTGGACGGCCGCGAATGCAGCCGCCGTTTCAGCCGCGAAGAGCTGCTGGCCGTCGGCCTGGATCCGGCACTGATCGACAACCCCGACTTCGTCAATGTGGCCTCCACCATCGATAACCCGGACCGGTTCGATGCAGCGCTGTTCGGCTATTCGCGTCAGGAAGCCGAATCCATCGATCCTCAGCAACGGCTGTTTCTGCAGACCGTCTGGCACGCTCTGGAACATGCCGGTTTTGCGCCCCGCGACGTGCCCCATAAAACCGGGGTTTTCGCTTCCGGGCGCATGAGCACCTATCCGGGCCGCGACAATATCCGCGTGACCGAAGTGGCGCAGGTCAAGGGCCTGCAAGCGCTGATGGGCAACGACAAGGATTATCTGGCCAGCCGCGCCGCCTACAAGCTCAACCTGCGCGGTCCGGCCATGACAGTGCAGACAGCCTGCTCCAGCTCGCTGGTCGCCGTGCACATGGCGTGTGAAAGCCTGCGCAGCGGCGAGTGCTCCATGGCCGTTGCCGGTGGGGTTGCGGTGTCGTTTCCGCAACAGGCTGGCTACCTCTATCAGCCAGGCATGATTTTCTCGCCGGATGGTCGCTGCCGTCCTTTCGATGCCGGTGCCCAGGGCACCTTTGCCGGCAACGGCGTCGGTGCAGTGACCCTGCGCCGCCTGGAAGATGCCCTGCGCGACGACGATCCGATTCTTGCCGTACTGCGCGGCAGTGCGATCAACAACGACGGCCATCACAAGGTCGGCTACACCGCGCCATCGGTGGTCGGTCAGCGTGAAGTCATCAGCGATGCGCTGCTGCTGGCCGATATCGAATGCTCCAGCATCGGCATGATCGAGGCCCACGGCACCGGCACGCCACTGGGCGACCCCATCGAAGTGCAGGCGCTGCGCGACGTATTCGCCCAGCGCAGCGATATCGGTGGCTGTGCGCTGGGTTCGGTCAAGGGCAACCTCGGCCACCTGGACACGGCAGCCGGTATCGCCAGCCTGATCAAGACCGTACTTGCCGTCAGCCACGGACGCATTCCACCCAGCATCAACTTCGAGCGGGCCAACCCGGCACTGCAACTGGAAAACAGTCCTTTCCATGTCCCGACCCGGCCACGTGACTGGCCAGCCGGACCACGCCGTGCCGGTGTTTCCTCATTCGGGATAGGTGGTACCAACTGCCATGTGGTCGTCGAAGCCATGCCCGACCATTTGCGTAACACCAGCCCGAAACCAGAAGCCAGCGCCCTGCTGCTCAGTGCTGCCAGCCAGACATCGCTGCGGCAACTGGCCGGTCGCTATGCCCAGCAGCTCAAACACAGCGATGCTGCGGCCAATCTGGCCCATACCGCGCTGCATGGTCGTCAGTTGGACTTGCCCTACCGCCTTGCCGTGCCGCTGCACGATGAAACGGCACCGGCACTCGAGGCCTTTGCCCAGGGCAACAGCGATGCCTTGTTGCATGAAGGCCATGCACAACAGGCCGCACAGCTCTGGCTGTGCAGCGGTCAGGGCAGTCAATGGGCAGGCATGGGCAAAAATCTTTATGGCCGGTCCAAGGCTTTTACCGAAAGTCTTGACCGCAGCTTTGCCGCCTGCGCCGCGCACCTTCAGCCTTCGCTGCAATCAGTGATGTTCGGCGAACATGAGGCACTGATCGATCGCATGGATTACGCGCAACCGGCCATCGTCGCCTTTGCCGTGGCCATGGCTGCCCATTGGCGGGAACAAGGCCTGACGCCGGACCTGCTGATCGGCCATTCGGTGGGTGAGTTCGCGGCCGTGGTCATCGCCGGCATCTACCGTCTGGAAGACGTGCTGCCACTGGTCATTACCCGTGGCCGCCTGATGAACCAGAGCGCCGCCGACGGTGCGATGCTCGCCGTGTTCTGCGACGCCACGACCCTGGAACCTCTGGCTCACCAGCATGGCGTCGAAATTGCCGTCCACAATGCCGAACAGCATCTGGTGGCCTCGGGCAATCGCGACGGCATCGAGGCCCTGACGCAGACGCTGCAAAACCTGCAGATTCGCCATAACCGCCTGAGCGTGGCCGGTGCAGCGCACTCTCGTCTGCTCGACCCGATCCTCGAAGAGTTCCAGCAAGCCTGCGCCCGCCTGCATCCCACCCCTGCAAAAATCCCGCTGATCTCGACCCTGACCGGCCAGCCGCTGACCCAGGCCGAGCTGGAAAGCGGCGATTACTGGCGTCGACACATGCGTGAACCGGTGCGCTTCCATCAGGCATTGCAGCAGGCACTGCAAACCGGTGTCGGCATCAGCCTCGAACTTGGCCCCGATGCGCCGCTGACCGGCATCGGCACTCGCCTGCAACAACCGGGGGTGTCCTGGATCGCCAGCGCCCGACGCCACAAGCCCGCACAGACGGTGTTGCAGGACAGCCTGCTGCGCCTGTTTGCCGCCGGAGCCAACCTGCCATGGCGCGAGTTGCTGCCAGGCAGCGGGCAACGCATCCAGGCACCGCTTTATGCCTTCGATGAACAACGCTACTGGTGCGACACCCCGACCCGGACACTGGCGACGGTGCAACAAGACCCGCTGCTGGAAGCCGGTCGCAAGGTCGTCGTGGAGGAAGGCGCAAGCCTGGACCTGCCGCGTCTGGAACGTCTCTATGTGTGCGTGACCAAGCTGCACGCGATCTATGTCGATCAGATGGTTCGTCAGTGCGTGGGCGAACGCATCGATGCTGGCGCTCCCGCGCTGGATATCCTGCGTGGCGGGCGTCTGCTGCCGCGTCACCGGCAACTGCTGGTACGCCTGCTCAATGCCTGTGTGGAAGACGGTTACTACACGCAGGAACAAGGCCGCTACCGCACGGCCATTCCCGTGCCTTACGAGCAACGGGCAACCTTGCTCAAGGAATTGCGCGACTGCTGCGAAGGTCTGGACGTGATCGCAGAAACCGTCGAACGTGCCGGCGAGCAGCTTTTCGCCATGATGAACGGCTCGGTCGAGCCCGTGGCAGTGATCTTCCCGGAAAGCGCTTCGAGCGGCGTTGAAGTGCTGTATCAGCAATTCAGCTTCGGTCGCTATTTCAACCAGATCGCTGCAGGCGTGATAACCGGGCTGATCGACCAGAACCGGCAGAACGGTGGCGGTCCGCTGCGCATTCTGGAAGTCGGTGGCGGTACGGGCGGCACCACCGCCTGGCTACTGCCCGAACTCAAGGACGTGGCGGATGTGCGGTATTGCTTTACCGATATTTCCGCGCTGTTCAGCCGCCGTGCCGAAGAAAAGTTCAGCGAGTACAACTTTGTCGATTACGCCCAGTTCGACCTGCAGAAACCCGCCGGCGAGCAAGGTTTCCAGGCCGGTCACTATGACCTGATCGTCGCCGCGAACGTGATCCATGCCACCCAGCATGTGGGGCAGACGCTGCAGAACCTGCGCCCGTTGCTCAAACCCGGTGGTGGTCTGTTGATGCGTGAAATCACCCGTCCGATGCGGCTTTTCGATTTCGTGTTCGGCCCGCTGGTACTGCCGCTGCACGACGAACAGGCGCGTGGCGGCGAGCTGTTTCTGTCCACCGGACACTGGCAGCAGCAATGTCGGGAAAGCGGTTTCGAGCGCCTGGACTGGCTGCCGGACGATGGCAGCGCCACCGCCAATATCAGCGAACATATTCTGCTGGCCCGTACCCAGGCCTCCAGCATCACCGCCAGCCCGGTCAGTGCCGGACACGACAGTGGCAGCCCCGTTCTGGGTCGGCAACTGGGTGAAAGCCTCTATCAGCCCGACTGGAGAGACTGCGTCGGGCAAGCCCAGCGCTGGCAGGAGCGCCTTCAACAGGCGTGCAACGAATTGGCCGCTCGGCATGGAGAGACGCGCCAGGTACCGGTATTCGCTCAGCCTGTCGCCTTGCCGGAGCGGCTGGACGATCTGTCGCTGGAATGGTGCGCCAGCCCGTTCGGGGTCGCCCGTGTAACGCTCAAGCAGCGTGACGCCCAGGGGCAATGGCTCTTGCTGGCCAGTGCCGATAACCAGCCAGCCGCCAGCGTTGCTCTGCCTGCGTTGAAGGCAGCGCCCGGTACTCATTACGCCTGGCAGTGGCAAACCCTGGAAGTGCAGGACTCACCTGTACCGGCGCTGCGCATTGAACCGGCCAGCGCACGACCGTTACTGGCCGCTGTGGGCATCGCTCACGCCCCTGAGGCAAAGGCCTGCCTGCTGATCGTGGAAAACGGCGCATTGCAAGCCATCACCGCCGACGTGCTCGACGCCCTGACCCGCAATACGGACCAACCCTTGCTGGTGGTCACCCGCAATGCCTGGTCAACGACCACCGTGAATCCCGAGCAGCGTGCGATCTGGGGACTGCTCAAGGTTGCCAGTGCCGAGCAACCGGAGCGGGCACTGGCGGCTATCGATCTGGATGGCAGTGATGAATGGCAACAGCTCTTGCCGGGGCTGAGTGCCGCACAGAGCGGCGAACGCTGGATCGCCATACGCAAGGGTCTGGTACAGGCCCAGACACTGGCCGTACAAACCCACGGCACCACACATCTCCCGGCGCAAAGTTTCACCGGCAATGGCTGGCATGTGGTGACCGGTGCCTTTGGCGGCCTGGGTCGCTTGAGCGTCGAGTGGCTGGCTTGTCAAGGTGCCCGACGCATTGCCCTGCTCGCCCCTCGCTGCCCTGAAGATGCCGGGCAATGGTTCGCCCGCCTGCAACAGCAGCACGGCTGCGAACTGCGCTGGCTCGACTGCGATGTCAGCGACCCGGCCGCACTGGGCATGTGTCTGGAAGACCTGCAACTGGACGGCGGCCTGAGCGGTGCCATTCATAGCGCCGGACTGCTGGACGATACGCCGCTGGCCAACCTCGACAACAGCCGCATGCAACCGCTGTTGCAGGTCAAATGCTCGGCTGCCCTCCAGCTCCAGACCGCACTGGCCGATCAGGGCCGCTATCTGCTGCTCTACTCTTCGGCCGCCGCCAGTCTCGGCGCGCCGGGCCAGGGTGCCCATGCACTGGCCAGTGCCTATCTGGACGGTCTGGCCGAGTCCAGCCCCGATGCCAGCCTGCGCACCATCAGCATTGCCTGGGGCGCCTGGGGTGAAATCGGTCGTGCCGCCAAAGACAACCTGCATGCCAGACTGGCCGAAGGCGGTATGGGCACGCTGGAAACCGGCGAAGGACTCTGGCATCTGGAACAGGCGATCATGCGCGGTGCGCCATGGCATCTGGCAATGCGTGTGGATGAGGAACGCATCGATCCCCGTCGCAAACTGTTCACGCAGCGGCACAAGCAAGCTGCGACCCAGCCACCCGCCAGAAAAAACCGGCAGACCGAGGCCATTGCAGCACCGATCCTGACCGGCGATGCGCAGGCCGATCGTCAGGCACTGAATCAGTGGCTGAGCGCATCGATCTGTCGACAATTGCGACTGGCCTCCGACTCCGCCCCATCGGAAAACCAGGACCTGATGCAACTGGGCCTGGATTCCCTGCTGTTTCTGGAACTGAGCAGCGATATCCAGCGCCAGTTGGGCATTCGTCTGGACGCCGAACAGGCCTATCGCGACCTCAGCATCCGCGGTCTGAGCGCCCTGTTGCTGGCCAATGCCGGGAAAGCACCAGTGGCCTCCAACGATCTGCAGATCGTGCCGGATCCGCAGGCCCGCTTCGAGCCATTCCCGCTGACGCCGATTCAGCACGCCTACTGGCTCGGTCGTACCGATCTGATCGAATACGGCGGTGTGGCCTGCCATGTGCTGTTCGAATGGGACAAGGCCTATGCCGACTTCGACCTGGACCGTTTCGAGCGGGCCTGGAATGCGCTGATCGCCCGCCACGACATGCTGCGCATGGTGGTGGACAGCGACGGTCGGCAACGCATTCTGGAGCAGACGCCCTGGTACAAACTGCCACGCAATGACCTGCGCGACCTGCCAGGGGAGCAACAGCAGCAACGCTTGCTGGGCATTCGCGAAGAGATGTCGTATCGGGTCCTGCCCGCCGACCGCTGGCCGCTGTTCGAGGTCGCGGTCAGCGAACTGGATGCCGGCAACTGCCGTCTGCACATGAACCTTGATCTGCTGCTGTTCGATGTGCAGAGTTTCAAGGTGATGATGGATGATCTGGCCACCGCCTATGCCGGTCAGGACCTCGCACCTCTGCAATTGACCTTCCGCGATTATGTACTGACCGATCTGGCCCAGCGCGACAGCCTGCAATGGCGGCAGTCCTGGCGCTACTGGCAGGACACTCTGGAGCAGCTTCCGCCTGCACCGCAGTTGCCCATGGCCGACGTGCCGCAACAGGGTCAGCCACGTTTCCGAACGCTGCAGGCCACTCTGGGTGCCGGGCACTGGAGCCGCTTCAAAGCGCAATGCCAGCAGTCGGGCGTCACCGCCTCGGCCGCCTTGCTGGCGCTGTTTGCCCAGACCCTGGAAAGCGTCAGCCGCACGCCGGATTTCACACTCAACCTGACCTACTTCAACCGCCGTCCGCTGCATCCGCAGGTTCAGCAACTGATCGGCGATTTCACTTCGGTGTTGTTGATCGACTTCCAGCTGGGACGCGGCGACAGCCTGCGTCAGGTCATGGAAAGTACCCAGGCACGCCTCTGGCAGCGTCTGGCTCACACCCAAGTCAACGGCGTGGAACTGATGCGCGAACTCGGACGCCGTCAGGGCCAGAGCCGTCAACCGGCCATGCCGGTGGTGTTCACCAGCATGCTCGGCATGTCTCTGGATGGTAAGGCCATCGATCAGGCCATGACCTCGACCCTGGGCGACCCGGTGCATGTCTTCACCCAGACCCCGCAGGTCTGGCTCGACCATCAGGTCATGGAGATAGACGGTGAACTGGTGTTCAGTTGGTACTGCATGGAAGACGTGCTGGCCGATGGCCTGATCGACAACCTGTTCCAGGCCTACGGCGAACTGTTGCACAAGCTGGCCAGCCAGCCGCAAGGCTTCGATGAGCTACCCGCCCTGCCGCGCCACGACTGGTCCCTGAACCTGGAGGGTGAGCGCTTCGATCCGCAAGCGCTCGAAACGCAGTTGCGCGCTGCCAGCGGCGTGCATGCCGCGCGGATCAGTGTCGACAGCGATAGCCGCACCTTGCTCGGCGAACTGATTGCCACGCCGCCGGCGGCTCTGGATGACCGCATTCTCGCCCCGCTGCCATTGCCGCTGAGCGAACTGCCGGACCTGAACGACGCACAGCGCCAGGAAGTGGATCTGACTTGGCAGGCGCTGGAAAGCCGTGCCCGCCAGGGCATTCTGGCGACCCTGCAACAGCATGGGCTGTTCACCCAGGCCGGTCAGAGCCATGACCTGCCACAGGTGATGACCCGCCTGGGAGCCTTGCCGCAATTCCGCGGGCTGCTGCGCCAGTGGCTGGGCATGCTCTGCCAGCAGGGCTGGGTGGAACAACAAGGTCAAAGCTACCTGACCCTGTTGCCACAGGGCGCCCCGGCCACCCTCGACAGCCTGCCCGCTGCCGAATGGAGCCAGACGCTTTCGACCTACCTGGATGCCTGCATCGAGTTGCACGGGGAATTGCTGCGCGGAGATCGTTCGCCGCTGAGTCTGTTGTTCGGCAACAGCGACGCGGTGGTCAAGGCCCTCTACAGCAACAACCCGGTCCTGCATTGCCTGAACAGTGCGCTGGCGCTGACTGCCAAGGCGCTGGCCGGCAAGCGGCGTGATCTGCGGGTGCTGGAAGTCGGTGCCGGGACCGGTGCCACGACCAATCACCTGTTGCCGATGCTGGAAAGCCACCTGAGCGAATACCGCTTCACCGACCTGTCCACGCTGTTCCTCAAGCAGGCGCAGGAGCGCTTTGCCGACTGGCCGCAACTGACCAGTTCGATTCTGGACCTGAATCGGCCCGTGGATTTCACCCAGCACCCCGAACAGGGTTATGACCTGATAGTAGCGGTCAACGTGATGCACGATGCGTCCCACGTGAGCCGTTCGCTCAAGCGTCTGCATCGCCTGCTGCGCAGCGGCGGCCACTTGCTGTTGCTGGAGGCAACCGAACGCGACAGTGCGCTGCAACTGGCGAGCATCGGTTTCATCGAGGGGCTGAGCAACTTTGAAGACGAGCGCAGCGAGGACGACAAAGCCATGCTCGACCTGCCGCGCTGGCGTCAGACCGTACAGGCCTCAGGCTTCAGTTGGGTGATGAACTGGCCAGAGCAGGCCAGGGACAGCATGCGTCAGCATTTCATGCTGGCCAGGGCCGAAGGCACTAGCCATCTGGATCTGCCTGCCTTGCAGGCCGGTATCGCACAGCCGACTGACTGGCCACTGACGCTGCGTCAGGTCGAACACTTTGGCAGTGAATCCAATGCAGCGCAGACCGAAGACATTGCGGCAGAAGCCAGACCGACTGCCGTCGTCGACCCGGCCATCCTCAGCGCCGTGTCAGGCCTGTGGCAGGAACTGCTCGGGCAAAGCCTGGATGCCGAAAGCGACTTCTTCCAGAGTGGCGGCGACAGCCTGATCGCGACTCGCATGATCGCGCGCCTCAACCGCATGGGGTATCCGGGCAGCAGCTTGCGCAATCTGTTCGACAACCCGCGTATGGGCGACTTCTGCGCCACCCTGCAGACCACTGAAACCCGCTCCGACGACAATCCGCTGGCTCTGGCCCGTGGGCGCAACAAGCTGCCGATGTTTGTGTTCCATGCATCCGATGGCGAGACAGGCGCTTACCTGCCGCTGGCTCGGGCACTGGATCTGCAGGTCTTCGGCCTGCAGGCCGCCGAGGCACTGAACGCTCGGTCCCTGCAGGATCTGGCAGCCAATTACGTATGCGCCATTCGCCGTCAACAGGCCAACGGGCCATATGTGCTGCTGGGCTGGTCCTACGGATCATTCGTGGCCGAGGCCGCGGCTCATCTGTTGCAGCGTGAGGGCCAGCAGGTGCGCCTGATCCTGCTGGACCCGGTCTGTCGTGAGGACTTCCACTTCGAAAACCGCTCGGGCCTTCTGCGCCTGATGGCCCAGGGTGCGAAGACCGTCGAACTGCCGGACGATCTGGAACAGCTCTCCCCGTCCAGGCAACTGGAAGTGTTCATGGGCAATGCCACACGGGCCGGAGTCCTGAAGAACCAGCCGGAACCGGAACAGGCTCGACAGTGGCTGCAACGCATCGAACATCTGATGAAGTTGCTGACCCGCCATTCGCGTCCGCAGCACCTGAACCTGCCTTGCCTGTGGCTGACTGCCGAAGGGCGTCCACAGCACTGGCAACCCGCCGAGCGGGACTGGCAGGACTGGGCTGCACAAGCCAGTCGCCAGACCATGAACTGCGATCACTGGCAACTGCTGCTCGAACCGCAACAGGTCGAGCGCACCGCCGCCGCCATCAACAACTGGCTGGCAGCTACCCATAAGGAGCATCGGCAATGAGTACACCCTTGAAGGTCCTGATAGTCGGGGCCAAATTCGGCGAGCTGTACCTCAACAGTTTTCTGGACGAACAACCGGGCCTGCAACTGGCTGGCTTGCTGGCCAATGGCAGCCCGCGCTCACGGTCGCTGGCCAATGCCTTCGGCATCCCGCTGTACACCGACATCGAGCAACTGCCCGGCGACCTGGACATTGCCTGTGTCGTGGTGCGCTCGGCCATCGTTGGCGGTGTCGGCGGGCAGCTCACGGAAAAGCTGTTGCGCCGCGGTCTGCATGTCATTCAGGAGCATCCGGTTCACCCGGATGAAATCGCCCGTCATCAGCAACTGGCCGCGCAGTCGGGGCTGCATTACATCGTCAACAGTTTCTACCCGCACACTGAAGCCGGACGTTGCTGGACCGGAGCGGCGCAACGTGTCAGCCAGTTGCTCGACGGCCAGAAACCGCAACTGGCGCAACTGACCACCAGTCGCCAGTTGCTCTATTCGAGCCTGGACCTGCTGCTGCAAGCCCTGGGCTGCGAGCTGGCAGCCCAGGCCAGCGTCAACCTGGTGGATCGCGATCCGGACTTCCACACCCTGTCGCTCAATCTGCCCGGCAGCCGCGTGCTGTTGCGCCTGCAAAGCTGGATGGACCCCGACGACCCGGATCTGCACAGCCTGGTCATGCATCAGTTGAACCTGGCCTGGAGCAGCGGTTATCTGTCGCTGGATGCCAGCTATGGCCCGGTCAACTGGACGCCCGCGCTGCATGCCGACAGCCATGACGATGATCGACAGACGCTCTACACCAGTACCGCCCATTACCTGGAACGGGCCACTGCGCTGCCGCTGCATCCGGCGGCCAGCCACTGGCGCAGTGCCCATGAAATCGAAGGACCGGCAGGGGTCGCCTGGCTGTTGCAGCGCCTGAAGGCCTGTATTCAGGGCGAGCCTGTCACAACCGGCCTGAGCGGCGACTACCAACTGGCACTGGCCAGGCTCTGGCAGGAAACCCTGCGCTGCGCCGGGCCTGCCGAGCAGCGTTCGGTCGCGCCGCCGCGCATCATCGATGCCGCACAACTGCGGGCGGAGGCTTGAGGTCATGGGGATGTTGCGACCTTATCTTCAGGCCGACCACTGCGACACCCACATGCTGCTCTGCCCCTTCGCCGGAGCCAGCAGTGGTGCGTTTCACAGTTGGCGCGGCCTGGACGAACCGGGCCTGGATCTGTCGCTGGCGGTCTATCCGGGACGCGACCAGCGCATGCATGAACCTTGTGTGCGTCAGGTCCAGCCACTGGCCGAAAGCCTTGCCGCCGAAATCCGGGCACTGAGCAACCCGCAGCGCCAGAAGCTGATTCTGGCCGGGCACAGCATGGGCGCTCAGGTGGCTTTCGAAACCTGCCTGCTGCTGGAAAAAGCCGGTACACCGCCCGCCGGGCTGGTGCTGTCTGCCTGCCATGCACCGCATCTGAGTGGCAGGCGTCTGCTCAGCCACCTGGATGACCAGCGCTTTATCGAGCAACTGGTCGCCATTGGTGGCTGCAGCGAAGAACTGCTGGCCGACCGCGACCTGCTGATGCTGTTCATGCCGTTGCTGCGCGCCGACTTCCAGGCCACCGAGAGCTATCACCGCCTGCTTGATCCACAGCGCCAGCGGCTGCGCACCCCGACCTTACTGCTGCACGGCAGCCATGACCCTGAGGCCGATGCCGAGGAAGTCGCTGCCTGGAGCCAATGGCTGTGTGGCGATCATCAGCAACATGCCATGGCAGGCGATCACTTTTATCTGACTCAGCGTCCCAGGGCCTTTGCGGCCCGGGTTCTCGACTTTATCGAGAACAGCATCAGCCCTTTCCATCATTAACGGGAGCCTGACATGAACACAGAACACAGACTGGCAAATGACCCGCTGCAACCCTATCTCGACCTGACACTTCCCCAGCGCCTGCAACACTGGGCGCAGGCCAAGGGCTCGTCTACCGCTCTGGTCGCAGGCGAGCTGCGCGTGAGTTACACACAACTCCAGCAACGGGTCGAACGTCTGGCAGGCGGGCTGGCGGCACTGGGCATCGTGGCCGGTGACCGGGTCATGCTGCAACTGCCAAACGGCATGGCTTTTGTCAGCGCTTTTTTCGCCGTGATGCGCATCGGCGCACTGCCGATCCTGACCATGCCCACCCAACGCGCCCAGGACATCGAAGCGCTGTGCCAACTGGCCGAGCCGGTGGCCTATCTGATCCCCGAGCGCATCCGTGACTTCGATTACCGGGAAATGGCCGTGGGCATCATCGAGCGCCAGCCCTCGTTGCGCCATGTGATTGTCGATGGCGAACCGGGAGCTTTTACTGCCTTGTCTTCCCTGGATGCGCCCTGCCCGCCATGGCCGATCATCGATCCGCGCGACACCGCGCTGTTGCTGCTTTCCGGCGGCACCACCGGAACCCCCAAGCTTATTCCCCGCAGCCATGCGGCCTACGCCTACAACTTTTCCCTTTCGGCAGAACTGTGCGAAATCGACAGCAACAGCGTGTACCTCGCAGTCCTGCCGACCGCCCATAACTTCACCCTGGCCTGCCCGGGTATCCTGGGCAGTCTGGCGGCAGGCGCGACAGTCATTCTGGGAGAAAGCGCCAGTTGCGATCAGGCGATGCCGCTGATCGAACGCGAACGGGTCACCCATGTGGCGCTGGTGCCGCCACTGGCCCAACTCTGGGCTCAGGGCCGGGAATGGGAGGACAGCGATCTGTCGAGCCTGAAGCTGCTGCAGGTCGGCGGTTCGCGACTCGATCCGGTTCTGGCGCAGCAGTTGCTGGACACCCTCGGCTGTCGGCTGCAACAGGTATTCGGCATGGCCGAAGGCCTGCTGTGCTACACCCGCCCCTCGGACTCTCTCTATGTGGTGATCAACACTCAGGGTCGCCCGCTGTCGCCATTCGATGAAGTACGGCTGGTGGACGCCGATCTGCAGGACGTCGCACCGGGCCAGACCGGTGAGTTACTGACCCGCGGCCCTTACACCATCTCCGGTTACTACCGGGCCGACGCCCATAACGCCGTCAGCTTTACCCGGGATGGCTTTTACCGCAGCGGTGACCTAGCGCGCTGGACCCCGGAAGGCAACATCATCGTCGAAGGCCGGATCAAGGAGCAGATCCAGCGCAGCGGGGAAAAGATCTCCGCCGCACTGATCGAATCCCACCTCAATGCCTTGCCTGAAGTCGAAGCCGCGGTTGTGGTTGCCGTACCCGACAACCTGCTGGGCGAGCGCATCTGCGCCTTCATTCTCGGCGAACAACCTCCGGGCGCCGCTCAGCAGGTACGCGACCAGTTGCGCCAGTGCGGGCTGGGCGAAGACAAGTTGCCCGATCAGTTCGAGTGGGTCGGTGCCTGGCCGCTGACCGCCGTGGGCAAGATCGACAAACGCCAACTCGCCGTCATGGCTCAGTGAATCCGGAGTTCTCCATGAGTGCCATCAAGTCCGCGCCCGACTGCCAGAACCTGGGCGACATACGCCTGGGCATCGACAGCATTGACCAGCAGATCGTCGACCTGCTTGCCCGACGCTTGACCTATGTAAAGGCCGCGACCCGCTTCAAGGCCGACGAACAGAGCATTCCGGCCCCGGAGCGGGTCGCGGCCATGCTTGAGGAGCGGCGGCAATGGGCTGCCGAAGCGGGCCTGCCGGTGGATCAGACCGAAGACTTCTTCAAGGACCTGATCCACTGGTTCATCAATCAGCAGATCACGCACTGGCGCACCCTGCATCCGGAGGCTCGTGAACAATGAACCCACTTCCCTCGTTCGACGGGCTTCTGGAATGCCTGAAACAGGCCCGGCAGCGGGTCAGTGCGCAGCGACCTCGGGTGCTGGCGTCGTTCTCCACGCCTTCACCGGAAGTCGAACCGCTGACCTTGTTCAGCGCCAACCGCCAGCACCTGCAACCGGCCAGCCTGTGGCACGTCAAGGCTCAGGCGCAATATCGTCTTGGGCTGGGGCTTGTCCACGAGTTCAATACCGATAGCACCGAGAGCTGGCAGACGCTCGAAACACGCTGGCAGAGTCTGGCGGCAGACGCCGTTGTGCATGGCCCCCACCGGCCGGCGCTGTTCGGTGGCTTTGCCTTTGACAGACAGCATCACCGGACCCGCTTGTGGCGAGATTTCCCCGATGCCGCCATGACCTTGCCGCGCTTCGAGTTGCACGAAAACGAAGGCCGCACACGCCTGATCGTCAATGCGCTAGTGGAACAAGACACCGCCTGTGAGCAACTGGCTGAAAGGCTGGTAGAGCAATGGGCTGCAGTTCTCGAGCGTCCCGTGCCCGGTACTCTTGTGCCGGCCGATAACTATGTGCGTCTGTCCATGGCGCATCTCTGGAAACAGGATGTGAGCAATGCGGTCAGCCAGATCCAGCGCAGCGATCTGAAAAAGGTCGTGCTGGCCCGCTCGCAGAACATACCGATAGCGCAGCCCTTGCATCAGGTCATGCAGCGTCTGTTGCACAAACAGCCCAATGCCTATCTGTTTGCCTTCGCCCGGCAGAACAGTTGTTTCATGGGGGCCTCGCCCGAATGCCTGCTGACCGTGCAGGGCAACAAGTTGCAGACCATGGCTCTGGCCGGCAGCGCACCTCGCGGTCGCAACACGGTTGACGATACAAGGCTGGGCGAGCAATTGCTGGCCAGTCAGAAGGACAATGCCGAGCATGCGATGGTGGTCGCCAGCCTGAAGGAATGCCTGAGTCAGCACTGTCTGGAACTGGATATCGCCCGACAGCCGCGTCTGCACAAACTGCCGCATATCCAGCATCTGCTGACGCCGGTCCAGGGCACGCTTGCACCCTCCACCAGCCTGCTGGGCATCGCCGAAAGCCTGCATCCTACCCCGGCGGTGGGTGGACTGCCGCGAAGCAAAGCCCTGGATTACATCCGCAATCATGAGCATCTGGACCGTGGCTGGTACGCCGGGCCGGTGGGCTGGCTGGATGATCGCGGCAGCTGCGAATTTGCCGTCGCCCTGCGCTCTGCACTGCTGGATGGTCAGCGAGCGACCCTGTTTGCCGGGTGTGGACTGGTCAGTGAATCGGAGCCGGAGAGCGAGTATCGGGAGAGCGATCTGAAAATGCAGACCATGCGCGAGGCGTTACAAGGATAGGCCAGCCGACCGATCAGTTAAGTAAGGCATAACTGTCACTTGTGGGAGGGGCCTTGGCCGCGACAGCCGGCTTGAAGGTGCTGAAAATGTGTTGCCTGTAAGCAGGTCGTCGCGGCCAAGGCCCCTCCCACGGATTGATATCCAGCCAGTTGGCGGGGGTGTGAACGCTTACTTCACACCTGCCCCTTGCAGGAAGAACTGCTGCAACAAAGCTGCCATACCCGAACGCGCTACCCGGCCGCGGCGCTCTGCATCCACCAGTCCGAACAGCTGCGACGCGAAGATTTCTGTCAGCACCGGCGCGCCGATATCGATCCGGAAAACACCTTCTCGCTGGCCGCGCAGAAAGAAAGCGTCCAGCGCTCCCGAGTACGGCATCCAGCGGGTGCCACCACAGCGCTCGTCCATGGAATCCGGACGCCACTGGAAACACAGGAACACCAGTACTTCACGATGGGTAAGGTGCCCTTCGATCAGACGACTCAATGCATCCAGCGGTGGAGCATGCTCCAGATCCGACGCTTCGATGACCTGATTCATCAGGTGCGAGCCATGGTTGAGCAACATTTCGATGAGGTTGTTGCGTGTCCCGCAGAAGCGATTGAGGGTCGCCTTGCTCACACCGGCAGCCTGGGCGATGTCCTTGACCGTACCTGCCGGGTGTTCGACAAGCGCGACAGCCAGGGCTTTCAGGAGTTTTTCATCAGCAGCGGGTAAATCCATTGGATAGCTTTTCACTCGTCGAAATGGCGTGGCGGGCATTGTGCAGAAAAAGCCCGTTTCCTCAAAGAACATTAACAATTGCTCACAAAAGATTCACATGAGCCAATATTGACTCACTTTAGTACAAAACAGATCATTCGCAACTTTAGCGACTAATGGGCGTTGCCCGGGTGAAAGCATGAGTACGTTGCGCGAATGGCGTGTTATTCCGGTTGTCACGCTGCTGGCCGCCTTGGGTCTGGCAGGTTGCGATCAAAAGGCCCAACAGGGCTGGGGAGCGTCAGGCGCGCCACGGGAAGTGGAGTCCGTGGCCGTCAAGGCCGAATCTTTCACGCTGGTCAACGAACTGCCAGGCCGCATCGAGCCGGTCCGTGTTGCTCAGGTACGAGCCCGGGTCGCGGGCATCGTGCTCAGTCGCAACTTTGTCGAAGGTGCCGATGTAAAGGCTGGCGATGTTCTGTTCCAGATCGACCCTGCCCCATTCAAGGCCGCACTTTCCAAGGCCCAGGGTGAACTGGCGCGTACCGAAGCCACGCTTTACGAGACCCAGGCCACCGTCAAACGCTATGAACCGCTGGTGAAAATCGAAGCGGTCAGCCAGCAGGATTACGACACCGCCAAAGCCGCACTGCAGAACGCCAACGCCGCCAGGCGCTCGGCCCAGGCCGACGTCGAGACGGCACGGCTGGATCTGGGGTATGCCACCGTCAGGGCACCCATCTCCGGTCGTATCGGTCGCGCCACCGTTACCGAAGGTGCGCTGGTCGGTCAGGGTGAAACCACATTGATGGCGACCATCCAGCAACTGGACCCGGTGTATGCCGACTTCACCCAGCCGGTGGCCGACGCTCTGCGCATGCGTAGCGCCATCCAGAACGGCAGTCTGCCCAAGGGCGGTGAAGACGCCTTGACCCTGAGTGTCGAAGGCACCGACTACCAGAGCCGCGGCACCCTGCTGTTCACCGATATCGCCGTAGACCCCACCACCGGCCAGGTTTCCCTGCGCGCCCGTTTCCCCAACCCGGACGGCATCCTGCTGCCCGGCATGTATGTGCGGGTTCATACCCCACAGAGCACCAGCGATAACGCCATCCTGATTCCTCAGCGTGCTATCAAGCGCTCCAGCGACGGCGCGGCCCAGGTGCTGGTCATCGGCAAGGATGGAACAGTGGAAGCCAGACCGGTGAAAACCGGTGCGATGCAGGGCTCGCGCTGGCAGATCACCGAAGGCCTGAATACCGGCGAGCAGATCATTGTCGGCAACATGACCGGTCTCAACCCTGGTGACAAGGTAGTCCCCAAATCGCAACCCGCTCAGCAGCAGGCCAAGGCCCAGTAAGGCCGACCTCAGCGCGATCAAGGATAACTTTCTATGTCACTGTTCTTTATCAAGCGCCCCAACTTCGCCTGGGTCGTTGCCTTGTTCATCCTGCTAGCGGGCCTGATGGCTTTGCCGTCGCTGCCGGTGGCGCAATACCCGGTCGTGGCGCCGCCGCAGATCACCGTCACCGCTACCTACCCCGGCGCCTCCGCCAAGGTGCTGGTGGACTCGGTCACCAGCGTCATCGAGGACGAACTCAACGGCGCCAAGGGGATGCTGTATTACGAGTCGACCAGCAACTCCACCGGTTCTGCCGAGATCAACGTGACCTTCAATCCGGGGACCAACCCGGACATGGCTCAGGTCGAGGTGCAGAACCGCATCAAGAAAGCCGAAGCACGCCTGCCGCAACCGGTGCTGAACCAGGGGTTGCAGGTGGAACAGGCCAGTTCCGGATTCCTGATGATTTTCGCCCTGAGTTACAAGGGCGATTCGACCAACAAGGACACCGTTGCCCTGGCCGACTATGCGGCGCGTAACGTCAACAATGAAATCAGCCGCGTGACCGGCGTCGGCAAGCTTCAGTTCTTTGCTGCAGAAGCGGCCATGCGCGTGTGGATCGACCCACAGAAGCTGGTGGGTTTCGGTCTGTCCATCGATGACGTGAATACGGCGATTCAGGGCCAGAACGTCCAGGTGCCTGCCGGCAGCTTCGGCAGTACGCCCGGCTCGTCGCTGCAAGAGCTGACCGCAACCCTGGCGGTCAAGGGCACGCTGGATAACCCCGAAGAGTTCGGGCGCATCGTGCTGCGCGCCAATCAGGATGGTTCGACCGTGCATCTGTCCGATGTCGCACGCCTTGCCGTGGGCAGCCAGGACTACAACTTCGAGTCGCGCCTCAACGGCAAGCGTGCCGTGGCTGCGGCCATCCAGCTCTCGCCGGGGGCCAACGCCATCGAGACGGTAAAGGCCGTCAAACAGCGCCTGACCGAGCTGTCGGTCAACTTCCCGGACGATGTCGAGTTTTCCGTACCCTATGACACTTCGCGCTTTGTGGATGTGGCCATCGACAAGGTGATCTACACCCTGATCGAAGCCATGGTGCTGGTGTTCCTGGTGATGTTCCTGTTCCTGCAGAACATCCGCTACACCCTGATTCCGACCATCGTGGTGCCGGTCTGTCTGGCCGGTACGCTGGCGATCATGTACCTGCTCGGCTTCTCGGTGAACATGATGACCATGTTCGGCATGGTACTGGCCATCGGTATTCTGGTAGACGACGCCATTGTGGTGGTGGAAAACGTCGAACGGATCATGGCCGAAGAAGGCCTGTCCCCGGCGGCTGCTACGGTCAAGGCGATGGGCCAGGTGTCGGGGGCGATTCTGGGCATCACTCTGGTGCTGGCTGCCGTGTTCCTGCCGCTGGCCTTCATGGGCGGCTCGGTCGGAGTGATCTACCAGCAGTTCTCGTTGTCACTGGCGGTGTCGATCCTGTTCTCGGGCTTCCTGGCCCTGACCTTCACCCCTGCGCTGTGCGCCACCCTGCTCAAGCCGATTCCGGCCGGGCATCACGAAAAACGCGGTTTCTTCGGTGGCTTCAACCATCTGTTCGAAAAGCTGACCCACCGCTACGAGCGTCTGAGCTCAAGCATGCTCAAGCGTGCGGGCCGTTACATGCTGGTGTATGTCGGCATCGTGGGTCTGCTGGGCTTCTTCTATCTGCGCCTGCCGGAATCCTTCGTGCCGGTTGAAGACCAGGGCTATCTGATCGTCGACGTGCAACTGCCACCCGGTGCCACCCGCGCGCGGACCGACGAGACTGCACAATTGCTGGAAAAGTACCTGATGTCCCGCGAGAGCACCGACTCGGTGACGATGCTGCTGGGTTTCAGTTTCTCCGGCATGGGTGAAAACGCCGGTCTGGCTTTCCCGACCCTGAAGGACTGGTCCGAGCGCGGCAAGGGACAGTCGGCCGCCGATGAAGCGGCTGCGTTCAACCAGCATTTCGCAGGCCTGAGCGACGGTACGGTAATGGCCGTCACGCCACCGCCGATCGAAGGCCTCGGCACTTCGGGTGGCTTTGCATTGCGCCTGCAGGACCGCGCCGGTCTGGGCCGCGAAGCCTTGCTGGCCGCACGCAACGAATTGCTGGGCAAGGCCAACGGCAATCCGAAGATTCTCTACGCGATGATGGAAGGTCTGGCGGAAGCGCCACAGTTGCGTCTGAACATCGACCGGGAAAAGGCCCGCGCCTTGGGTGTGAGTTTCGAGTCGATCAACAATGCTCTGTCCACGGCGTTCGGCTCATCGGTCATCAGTGACTTCGCCAACGCCGGCCGTCAGCAACGCGTCGTGGTGCAGGCCGATCAGGAATCGCGCATGACGCCGGAAAGCGTCCTGAAACTGCATGTCCCCAACAGCAGCGGCACACTGGTTCCGCTGGGCGCCTTCGTCACCACCCAATGGGAAGAAGGCCCGGTGCAGATCGCCCGCTACAACGGCTACCCGGCGTTCAAGATTTCGGGTGACGCAGCACCCGGGATCAGCACCGGCGAGGCGATGGCCGAGATCGAACGGATTGTTTCCGAACTGCCAGCGGGCATTGACTATGAGTGGACCGGCCTTTCCTACCAGGAGAAAGTTGCCAGCGGTCAGGCAACCGTGTTGTTCGCTCTGGCGCTGGTAGTGGTGTTCCTGCTGCTGGTTGCGCTTTATGAAAGCTGGGCGATTCCACTGGTGGTCATGCTGATCGTACCGGTCGGAGCCTTGGGAGCCGTGCTGGCGGTAACCGCGGTCGACATGCCCAACGATGTGTACTTCAAGGTCGGCCTGATCACCATCATCGGTCTGGCGGCGAAGAACGCGATTCTGATCGTCGAATTCGCCAAGGAACTGTGGGAGCAAGGTCATTCCCTGCGCGAGTCGGCTCTTCAGGCGGCACGCCTGCGCTTCCGCCCGATCGTGATGACCTCACTGGCCTTTATCCTGGGCGTCGTCCCGCTGACCATCGCCACCGGTGCCGGCGCAGCCAGCCAGCGCGCCATCGGCACCGGCGTGATCGGCGGCATGCTCAGCGCAACACTGCTGGGGGTGATTCTGGTGCCGATCTTCTTCGTCTGGGTGCTGTCGGTACTGCGCCGCAAACCCAAGGCAATCGAACAGGAGTAATGCCGATCAATCGCCACTTGTGGGAGAGGCCTTGGCCGCGACGACCTGCCTGCGCTTGAAGGCAGCACATTTTCAGCGCACTTCAACAGGCTGTCGCGGCCAAGGCCCCTCCCACGGATTGAATCTACTTATGGCTCGTGATCTGTGACCAGGCCGGGCTGGCGTCGAGAAGGAACTTCGACGCCCTGCTCACCTGATTCTTGCCCTGGGACTTGGCCGAATAGAGCGCCCGGTCGGCCAGTTCGATCAGACCTTTCTGGTCCACAGGCTCGCTGCGATGGCCGAGGGTTGCCACACCCAGGCTGATGGTCACGATGTTGAACGGGCTGGAAATATGCTCGATGCACTGGCTGCGAATCTTATCCAGAATGGCCTCGGCCACTGCGCAGGCCCCCGCCTCGTCAGTATCCGGAATCACCACCGCAAACTCCTCCCCGCCATAACGGGCCGCCATGTCGCCCGGGCGTCTTATGCATTGCTCGATGATCCGGCTGATGGCTTTGAGGCACTCGTCACCGGCCAGATGGCCGTAATGATCGTTGTAGAGTTTGAAGTAATCCACATCGATAAGGATCAGCGACAAGGCGCGCCGCTCGCGCCTGGCCCGTTTGAATTCGATATCCAGAAACTGATCGAAACGCCTGCGGTTGGCCAGCCCCGTCAGTTTGTCCTGAGAAGCCAGAAGCTCCAGGCTCTGGTTCAGCTCGATCAGCGCTGCCTGGGAAACCAGCAGTTCGTTTTCGGCCCGTATGCGCCGATGAAGATGACTGATCAGGCGAACACCCAGCGTAACCAGCAATCCCAATAGCACCAGCACCACCACTATCGACTGGCGGGCCTGGCTCCACCAGATTTGCATGGCCTCCTCTCGCCCCACGGCAACCGTGGTCACCAGCGGGTAATGCTCGCTCTTCTTGAATGCGTAGAGACGATCGACGCCGTCCACATTGGAAATGAACTCGGCCGTACCCGACAGTTCCTTGCGGGTCTTGGCAAAGATCGGTGCCGAGGACAGGTCACGGTTGATATCCGTCTCGTGGAAGGGATATCTGACCAGCAGCCGCCCCTGGGACGAACTCAGGCTGATGACCCCTGTATGGCCGACATCGATATTGGAATAGAACTTGAGCAAATGATCGATGCTGATGGTGATCAGCATGACGCCGGCAAAACTCGAGTCAGGATTATCGATCCGCCGACTGATCGAAACCAGCCAGGCATTGGTGACCCGGCTGCGAAAGGCAGGCCCGATAAACACTCCACGGTCGCGGTTTTCCTTGTGGTACATGAAGAACTCGCGGTCCTCACCTCCCATTCTCGGAATATGCCGGTTACTCAGGAAAATGCCATTGCCTTGCGCGTCATACAGCACCACGCTGTTCAAGGGTTTCAGGGTGGCCATTTCCTGAGCGACCACCGATCTCAGGCGTTCGATCTGCTTTTCGCCGACGCCCTCCTTCTCGACCCTTTCGATAAGGCCGACCAGCATCAACTCGCTCTGCCTGAACATCCCCTCGGTGTAGTTGCTCAGAGCGCTGGTAAGGTTGACGGTGTTGGTTTCGATACTCACCAGCGTATTCTGGCGCACCGTCACTATCTGCCATGCCGTCAGTAACACGACGCACAGGCACACAACAAAAATCAGCAATGAGGCAAGACGAAGATCACTCTTCAAAGGCAGCCTCCAGACAGGTTGAAAACATCTTCGACATACACGGATTCACCATTGAACCTGTGCATTCATGATCTGCATCAACCCTGTACCATTCTTTTGCCATCATTTCCAAGATTTGCTCGCTTCCCTTGTCCATATTCCTTGTTGAAACAGTAGACGTGTTCCGGCCCTGAACGGAAAAAGCTTTGGGCCTCATACGAAAAAAATTGGCGGCCAGATCATGACCTTATCTGTGAAAAAGCTCACGCAAGCCTGACACAGAAGCTTTGGCTGGGTATTGTGGTCGGCTTGGCCCAATGGATATGAATCGTCATGAAGAAAACCCTGAGCACCTTGCTTGCCGCTTCGGCACTCCTGCTTGCCGCCCCCGCTGTACAGGCCCACCAGATCTGGTTCGAGCAAGCCCCGGACCGCAGCATGACTTTCTACTACGGCGAATATGACAGCAACATGCTGGAAGTCACCCCCGGCGGCATGGATCGTTTCAAGGCCCTGGAAGCTCAGTGGACAAGCGCTTCAGGTACGGTCCCATTGAAGATGAAACTCGAACGCGACCATTTCACGGTCGCTCAGAAGCCCGGCAAGAATGATTCATGGCTGGCCTTCGACAAGCAGTACCCGATCTTTCAGGTCAAGGACGAAGGCAAGACCGTCAGCGCCTACTGGACCCCGGCCACCCGCTGGGTCAGCGACTTCCGTGCCCGCGAGCCCGAACTGGATCTGGATATCGTGCCGACCGGCGTTGTAAAGGGCGATGAAGTGGAGTTCCAGGTCTTTCACCTGCACGACCCGCTGGGCAATGTCCCGGTGAAGCTGTCTTCGGGGTCCGGCTGGGTGCTTCTGGCCACCACCGATGGCGAAGGCAAGGTCCGTTTCACACTGCCCTGGAAAGGCACCTATGTGCTGGGTATCGAATACCGCGACCGCTCGGAGGGCGGTGAGCGTGTCGGGATCGATGGCAACAAGGAAAAATACGACATCCTGGCCTACAGCTCGTCGCTCTCGTTCCACAAGGCGACCGGTCTGGCACCTCTGCCCCGCGCAGAATCAACCCTGCCAGCGTCGGAAATCGCTCGTCTGAACAAGAAGTGATAGAGGGAACCTGTCAATGAAAGCTGTTTTCAATTCCCTGCTGGTTGCCTGTGCCCTGTTCATGAGCCAGGCCAGTGCCCATGGCGTTCCTCAGCCGCAGCACGGTGGTCTGATCGAAGATGCCGGGCTGGTTGCCATCGAAATGGTCGCCAACGGCGATACCGTGGACCTGTACCTGACCGATCACGATCAACCGGTCAGTACCGACAACGTCACCGGCGTGCTGACCATCACCACCCGCCATAAACGGGTAAAAACCGACATCGTCGCGCTCAGCGGCAATCAACTGCAAAGCAAGGGCGTGAGTTACCAGCCGGGCTCACGGGTAAGCGCCCTGCTGACCCTGGCGGATGGCAAGACCAAGGTCAGTGCGCGGTTCAAGATTCCGTGATGGTTTGAAGGCGGCTTTGTGGGTGATCAGTGTTACTTGAGCTAACGAAAATGTCCTGCTTGCAGGGCATTTCTTACGGATGCATCCCTATCATCCGCACGAAGTTTCCTAGAAAATCCCAGCCCCTTGCGTGGGTGTTTTTGGCTCTCTAGGCTGTGCCGGTCACTGCTCATCAGTGATCGGGTTTAGCAGCCTGCATAGCTCAACCACACAAGAGTCACGCCTATATGGCGGCTTTGCGTGGGGCACCTTCGGGTGCGCCGGTTTTGGTTGAGTTACCGGTCTGCTAACCCGCGTCAAAGTCGCCACCCTCTGTCATTTAGCAGTGAGTGAAAGGTGGCCCGATATAGGTAACTCGACCGTGAAAAAAGTAACCCCCGACCCACCTGTTCCTTCCCTCGAAGAATCCCTGCTGCATATCTCCGAACTGCTGCGCTGCGCAGCCGCCACCGCCTACGAATCCGGCGACAGCCTCAACGGTCCCAAACGTGATCTGGCTTTTTCAGTCGTGCATCTGATCGGCATGGCCAGGACTGAACTGGATCGATCGTTGGAGCGAGTGGAGCCGCGTTGAAGTACTGCTACAAATACTCGTAAAAAACGCCAAGCCCCAGCCAGGCTGCTTCAAGGAAGTGCCCTGGCTGAGTGCGGGTCAGTCGTGACCTTTGTCAATCAAGGAAAAGACTAACGTGTTAACTAGCAGCGCTGCCGTGTATTGAAAGACAACTTTGGCATTGGGGTGAATGGCAGGATAAAGCCGATAGGCATCCCAGCCGCCCGTCATACCCATAGGCTTTGGCATCTTCACCTGACCTTTTGAGGCCATCGGTTCACCAAAGCTAGCGTGTACCTCGGACTGATTCATCTCCGAAACGAAAGGCCTGGGTAGCAGCCCCTTGTACTCAGCAGTTGACGGTGTCGTTTTGATCAGAGTGATGAATATGCTTTCAAGCTTCCGAGTCCCCTCATGAAACGTGAGACTTAAACCGTTTTCAATATTGAGACTGAATTGATCATCGTCATCGAATATCTTCCAGGGTTTTGTCGATGGAAAGAATCCCTGGCCAAGCAATGACTCATAGGTTTCGCCAAGAGCCTTGATGTAGCCCTCAATGGTTGTCGTGCCCATCAGTACCACCCCTGTTCTTCATGTAATTTGTGCAGCTCAGCTCGTGACGCCTCGATTTCTGTTTCGGGCAATCCCTCTTCCAGCAGTCCCGGCTTGATTGCATCGAAGTTGCTGTCCACCGCAGCCCTCAGATTTTCGGCATCCCTTGCCTGCTTCTCCTTAATATTGCGGCCACCGTAGGTCTCACTGTATTTCTGGTGAACGCGAGTAGGTATCGCGATACTTGGAGCTTTGCGCAAGTAGTCGGCAATTATTTCCGGTGGAAGTTCTGGATAGTTTGCCAATATGTATTTTTTAAGGGCAGCTTGAGCTGGAATATGGTCAATATCCAACCCGTCTCGTCGACTGCGCGAACTCAGGTCGCTGTAAATGCCTACCTCCAGCGGATTAACCATTGGTTTGGCGAAGACCAAGTACAGCGGCGGTACACCAGAATCAATGGGGAAAACGAGTATGCAATCCTGCCAGGTCAAATCATCCGAGCCGGGATAGACCTCAATCTGGCTGTCAGTGTTCTCAGCGACCGGGTGAACCAGAATGCTCTCCAGCGCGTTGGTAACGCCCGGATAAGTCGTTGGAGCCTGCACCACAGTGCCGTTATTGGGTGTCCAGATAACGGTGATGCCGTTGAGCCTGGCCTCCATGGCGCTTCGGTCTTTGTTCCAGCTAACATCGACCACCGGCACGCTCTCCATACCCGAGGTCGCGCTGGTGTGGATGCCATAGACCCGCATGACGCCTTCGGCATCACGTCTGAACTGAAAGCGTACTCGGGTCGGGGCCAGCGTCATCCCGCGCAGTTGCTTCTCGGTCAGAGTTGAATCGCCCATGCTGGTAGGCAAAAGCGCTAACAACAGAGTGCTGGCCGCTGTACCTGCCACAACGGCAGCACCACGTAGACTCCAGGTGCCGAGTGTTTCAATCAACGCCTGCCCAGCTACCCTGCCAAGGGCCACCCCGCCTTCCGTACTTGCGATGCCTGTCGACCCCATCACTACGGTCTGACCAAAGTTGGCCACTGGCTCGATCACCGTGCCCGCCTCAGTTGACTCGGGAGGCACGGTACAGGTCTTGGCAAAGACACAGAGTTTTGGCGGCTTGTAGCCACTTAGATTGTTGGTTGGGATGCCAGTCGTGAATTCACTTTTATACGATCCATCACTGATAGCTTTAGCCCAGAGGTGAGTCGCAGCCTGAGCTTGAGCGGCAAATTCAGGAGCAATGGCAACGCTTGCATCTTCGGCAGCCATGGCGCTGGTTTGAGTGGAAATAAGCCGATTGCTACCGAAAGGGCAGCCACACTGGACGGCATGACCATGGGTAGCAATAGCGACGGACTCATCAATGAAAGTGGGGTTACCTTCAGCGATAAATCCCATCGAACTGCATTTTGGACACCACACCGGATCACTGATGCGCGCTGCCTTTTTGAACTCGATGGTTGTACTTGTGGACCCTTTGACCACGTTACCTCCAGTGGTCGTGGGATCTCCTTCCCTGATAACAAAAGCCATTACTATCCCTTGTAGGCTGTTGAAAGTCGGAGCTTACCAAAAACTGGTCAGACCTGTTGATGACTCAAGAAGGTGAGTTCGCCGACCGGTTACCTTGAAGCAGTCATGCTTGGGTCTGCGACCAAGTGCCAACTCTGACTAGTGGCCACTAGCGGTCGAATCGACAACATCGCACGGTAGGCATTCAAGACGGGCCTCGGTGTTACTTATGCTAACGAAAATGCCTTGCTTGAAAGGTATTTCTTACGGATGCATCCCTATCATCCGCACGAAGTTTCCTAGAAAATCCCATCCCCTTGCGTGGGTGTTTTTGGCTCTCTAGGCTGTGCCGGTCACTGCTCATCAGTGACCGGGTTTAGCAGCCTGTGTTAATTACTCACCATGCAAGGTATTGCTTATGGCGGCTTTGCGTGGGGCACCTTCGGGTGCGCCGGTTTTTGGTGAGTATTCCCGGTCTGCTAACCCGCGACAAAGCCGCCACCATCATTCGTTTAGCAGCGAGTGAACGGTGGCCCCATAAGGAATACTTACCATGAAAAAGTTAACACCCGACCCACCTGCCCCATCGCTCGAAGAATCCCTGCTGCATATCTCCGAACTGCTGCGCTGCGCAGCCGCCACCGCCTACGAATCCGGCGACAGCCTCAACGGTCCCAAACGTGATCTGGCTTTTTCAGTTGTGCATCTGATCGGTATGGCCAGGACTGAACTGGATCGATCGTTGGAGCGGGTGGAGCTGCGTTAAAGCTGTAGTGACTGTGGGACCGGATCGGGTGGTGCTTTGCTTATCCAGTCCTATCCGGTCAGTACAGCAAAGCTTGAAGACACCGAAACAATACCTGGCAAGGCTTGGACAAGAGAGCAAAGACTGGAAATGTGATCGGGAACGAAAAACATCCTTGTCCAGCCCCATGCCCTGAATACTGGTTGATACATCGCCGCATCCATTATCATCGGGGCCCGCTATTCGGCGGTTCCATACCCCGCAATGGTCAGGACACTCAACGGAATCCGGGAGAAATGGATGTACCTCAATCAAACGTCAAAACGCTGCATCTTGCTGGCCGGGGTGTTGGTAATCAGCGGTTGCACTTCGTTTTTGCAGGGCAAGCAGTATGCCGTTCCCGGCCCCGATGAACCCTCTGCAACGATTCGCCTCAAGGCTGGAAATGGCGCCAGACTGGATGCCATGACATTCAGCGACAATGGATGCTATGCGGGTTACACCACCCTACCCTCTAACGGCGACTACATCGAGTCTCGGGTCGCCGTGAACAAGGAACTTATCCTGACCTATTGGCAGACCGTAGGAGGCAGTGCTTGCAAGATACCGTTCTCCTTTACGCCCGAGGACGGCGCCACCTATACCTTGACCCAAGGTTTCTGGAACAAGCCCCAGGCAGGCATTCTTCCGATCTTCAACCGCGAGCAACATTTCTGCGGCATAGGCGTCATCAAGAAAGTCGGCGACCAGGAAAACATCGAGCCCATTCAACAACTGCAAATCAAGACCGGGTTCGCCTGTCTGAAATTCGTTAAATAGAAACACCGCAAGGTATCCGCTGGGAGTTGGTTGAACTATTCCAATGGATACCGCCCTCCCCGGACGACGATACCGGTGAGCACCAATGTGCAGGGAGGTCGTCTTTCGATCCAAAGGTGCCATCGGCGAATGCCAAGGTTCGGCTGTGGATTCAACCGGTGGATCAACACATCGTCTTTTAGGGACGCTCATTCAGTATCCAGCACCGAGTGCCTGTGAGTAATTAGCTTCTTATATTTCCTCAAACTCTAAGCTGTAATACTCCATATTTCTCGTGGCTTTCCAGATATTCAAATATCCGATGGAGCTGGCGTGCGCCCCTTGAATGTCAGCTTTGGTGAAGTTCGAATTCAAGCCGATCAAGCAGTTATTTATTGAGCCAGATGATAATTTCATCAGATATATAGTCTTGGGATTTTTGCTTAGCTTGGCCAACTCCACTGCCACAGCCATTCGCTCTGCGTCGTCTGCAACGTCAAATAGATTAACCGCGCATGAACGTGAATCGGCGTTAAAAGTTGAATAGCTAGAGCTCTTTATTCTATTCTGTATGTGCAGATTGCCAATAGAGCTTATGTCTGGAACTATCACTCGATCAGCTTGCTCCAGCCTAAGAATCACGCGGTGCTCTTGTTCATAAATCCACTCATCACTCTTTTGTAAAAAAACCTCATATAGGACCCTGTCGGCACCCTCTGCTGAGATATTTGAATAGTCATAATCAAACTTATCGTTTCGGTATCTCAAGCCTTTTCTATAAAAAACAGGCGTAGGAGTTCCATCGAATTTAGACCATTCCTCGCCCCAGGCAGAATTTATCAAGGCGTCCGCCCTAAATAGGCGTTCAAAAATTGACCCCATTTGAGGGCAGTATGCTACACCAGCCACAATCCCTTTGTGTTCATTGGCATAATGTGCCCACATTAGTAAATTCTCTTTACTTTCAGTGAAACTGATCACGCCTATGTGATGCATCCTTTTATCAACATACTGCGAAAATTTCAATTCTCCAAATTCTGCATCCCAGGAAGTCGGTTCATCAAAGTAACTGGCCAGCTCATCTAAACTTTTACGGCAGAACGCCGCCTCAAATGGATCATTTAATACGCTTGGTTGCGAAAGACGAACAAATCCCTTCTCGAAAAAGTCCCGAGGTTCGCTCATATACTTAAAGAGCTGCTTCAATGGCGCCCCCTCCTAACACTTCAAAAACACAAGTAAAATTAGGCAATTCATGTGAGATAATATTTTACACCATATGTGTCGCATATCATCCGTGATTCACCTGTAACTCAAGACCTGATTTAGCCGAGGATTCCAAGGCGACAGAGGCTGAGGGAAAAAGCGACAACAGTAGACTGGAGGTTACGAAGTAGTTGGCAATATGTCTATAGCCTGTGGAGACCGGTTCTGGCCAACTTCTGCCAATCACAACTCACTGCCCCAAAGCCTCCCTTGGCCAACAACAATACTCAGCAAAAATTGCCCCCCCCAAAAAATCCACGCCCCCTAAAACTGCCTACCCTAAGCATCTGAAAAATTCAGAGCTATTGCACCGGCTACAAACACAGGGAAGTTGTAATGAAACTCAGCAAGACGCAGATTGCCCTCAATAGCCTGCTGAACGCTATTTACAGCAGGCGCTGACAACTGCAGACAACACATATTACCTACGACACGCCACAGCGAAGCACTTATGGCAGACAGCTTGCGGGCATTGTCAGCAGCGGTACAAAGCAAGTATCTCAAACCCGAGCGCGAGCCATATCCACGCCTTCAGCAAGTACCTCATCAGTCTGGTTGGTATGTCCCAAAAACGCCGATACCATTCCAAAAGCCAAAAGCCAAAAGCATCGGCCATACCTCAATATCCCAAAGCCCCACTATTCTCACTCGTCACTATCTGCAAAGGCACATGAACACAATGCCGCTTTGGATCAAAGACTGGCGCTGCCTGCAACTCGACCAGCAGCCGGATCAGGGAAGTGCCGATTAGCAGTGGCTGCGAATCGATTACCAGGCTGACTACGCCCTGCTCGAGCGCCTGGTGCGAGCTGGATGTCGATTCCAGCAGGATGCTGCAGATCGAAGGTCGTTCGGGCAGTTGGGCCAGTGCCTTGATGATTCCGTCGCCGCCCCCGCCCACTACGCACAGTCCGCGCAGGTCGTCGTGGCGGGCCAGCAGGTCGAGGGTGGCTTCTTCGGTGATGTCGTCGTTGTCCATGTTCACCAGCGGCTCCAGCAGGCGCAGGTGCGGTGCGTGTTGCGTGAGGTAGCTGTGCAGGCCGTCGACCCGGGCCTGATGCCCGAGAAAGCGATGGCCGCCCATCAGCACCCCGACGCATCCTTGGCGTGTGCCTGCGATATGGGCGACCAGCCAGCCCATGGTGCGTCCGACTGCATGATTGTCCTGACCGACATAAGGCCCTTGCGGGGTCTCGTGGAAGTCCGACAGCAAGGCCACTATCGGCACCCCGGCGGCGCGTATCTGCAGGATGGTCTGGTTGATCAGCGGATGAGCGAAACTGACGACACCCAGTCCGTCGTATTTCACCGCCAGTTGTTCGATCTGTCCGGCAATCACGGCCGGGGTACGGTCAGTGATGTACTCGAAGTGGCAGCTGAGATTGGCATCGGTCCAGGCCCGGGCGGCTTCGTTGATGGCCGCGGCAAGGTTGGCGTAGAACTCCTGCGCAGTGCCCAGCAGCAGAATGCCGAAACGATAGTGAGGGCGACGCTCGCGCAGTCGCTGGCCGATCAGCCGGGCGGCGAAATAACCGACCGCTTCGGCGGCCTGCAACACCTGTTCGGCGGTTTGCGGGCTGACCGGAGCCCTGTCGTTGAGTACCCGGTCAACGGTGGCCACACTCAAGCCGGCGCGTTCGGCCACCGTGGCAATCGTAGGACGTTTCTTGTTATTCATAGTTGATCCCTTGATAGAAAACTATCATGCCATTCCGATTCTGGATGATAGCTTGATAGAGAATGTATTCAAGGGATTGAGCGACTTATTGCAACTGCCTACTCTTTTCTCCAGCGATGCTATCCAGCAAACATCGCGGCAAGTTTCAACAACAAACATGCTTGCGGAGAATAATAAAATGTCTGAACACGATTCAGCCCATGAACAGGACTTGCACTATCGGCGTCGGGATTATCGATTGACCGGCCCCGAAGCAGCGCTTGCTGCAGAAAAGGGCCTGGTATCGGCAACCTGGTATCAATGCCCTGTTTCTCGCAAGCGCATGAAAGAGTTGATGCAGCGCAGCGATGGCCCTGCCTTGCGCGATACCGCGCTGTGGTTCCTGACACTGGGGTTGTCCGGCCTGGGCGGTTACTGGTTCTGGGGAAGCTGGGCCTGCGTGCCGTTCTTCATTATCTATGGCGTGCTCTATGGCAGCGCCTCCAATGCCCGCTGGCATGAAACCGGGCATGGCACGGCCTTCAAGACCCGCTGGATGAACGATGCCGTTTATCATGTCGCCAGCTTCATGTGCCTGTTCGAACCCCATGTCTGGCGCTGGAGTCATGCCAGACACCACACCGACACCATCATTGTCGGTCGGGACCCGGAGATCGTCGAACCGCGTCCACCCAGTCTGTTGAAGATGTTTCTGAACCTGTGCAGCCTGCCCCGTGCGCTGGATACCCTGCGTGCCGTCATGCGTCACGCTCAGGGCCGGGCGAGTGACGAGGAACGGGATTTCATCCCCGAATCCGAACTGCCCAAGGTCTTTCGGACTGCCCGCATCTGGCTGGTGATCTATGCGCTGATCATCATGACCGCGCTCTACCTGCACAGTTGGCTGCCCTTGATGTTTATCGGTTTCCCGTCCATTTATGGCGGCTGGCTTTCCTATCTTTTTGGTATCACCCAACATGTAGGGCTGGCTGAAGACACATTGGATCATCGAACTAACTGCCGAACCATTTATATGAATCCGGTTCTTCGCTTCTTGTATATGGAGATGAACTACCACCTGGAACACCATATGTTTCCCATGGTGCCTTATCACGCTCTTGCCCAACTTCATGCCGAAATAGCCGACGACTGCCCGCCGCCCTATCGCTCCCTGTTCGAGGCCTTCAAAGAGATCGTTCCCACGGTCCTGAAGCAGCGCAAGGACCCGACCTACTTCGTTCGTCGCCCCTTGCGACCACAACCCTCAGCTACCGAACAGGTGCTTGCCGAGTCCTGAGTGGTTCCTGCCTTTCAAGAATGACAAGAGAGATTGCCATGACCGAACAATGGATCGATGTATGCGCCGTGGACGACATAGATGAAGAGGATGTGATTCGCTTCGACCATGCCCAGCACACCTATGCCGTTTACCGCTCTGCCGACAGTGAGTTCTTTGCCACCGACGGGCTGTGTTCCCATGAAGCCATTCATCTGGCCGACGGGCTGGTGATGGATCATGTGATCGAATGCCCCAAACACAACGGACGCTTCGACTACCGCTCCGGCAAGGCACTCGGGGCTCCGGTCTGCATCAACCTCAAGACCTATCGGGTCAGGGTCGAGGCGGGACGTGTCCTGCTCGGCCTCGGCCAGTGAAGGAGCGCCCGTCATGCCTGCTCCACTGGTGATAATAGGTGCCGGTCATGCCGGTGGCCGTGCGGCCCTTACCCTGCGGGACGAGGGATACAACGGGCGGCTGGTGCTGATCGGCGATGAGCGCCACCTGCCTTACGAACGCCCGCCGCTGTCCAAGGAATTGCTCAAGGGCAGTATGGATCTTGCGGCTTGCAGCCTCTGTGATCCGCTCCGGCTGGCCGAGCTGGATATCGAGCATCTGGCGGGCAATCCGGTAACGGCACTGGACCCGACCCGGCACCGTCTGCAACTGGCCGACGGACAATGGCTGGAGTATGCCCGCTTGCTGATCGCCACCGGTGGCCGGGCGCGGCTGCTGCCCAACGTGCCGGCCCGGCTGGCCAATGTGCTTTACCTTCGCACCCATGACGAAGCCATTGCCTTGCGTGCAGCGCTCAAACCCGGAACTCGTCTGGTCATCATCGGCGGCGGATTCATTGGGCTGGAGGTCGCGGCCACTGCACGCGCACTGGGCTGCCAAGTGACCTTGCTGGAAGCCGGCCCGCGTCTGGCGGGTCGTGTACTGCCGGAACGCCTGTCCGCTGCTCTGCTGGAACTGCATATGCGCAACGGCGTAGACGTACGGCTGAACGTCAGCATTGAAGCCCTGCAAGGCGAGCCCCTTGTCGAAGCCGTGCAATTGGTCAGCGGCGAACAGCTTGCCTGCGATCTGCTGGTTGTCGGCATCGGCATGCAACCCAATATCGAGCTGGCCAGATCTGCCGGTCTTGAAGTCGGCCAGGGAATTCGTGTCGATGACAGGCTGCGCACCAGCGCCCCGGATATCTATGCCGCCGGGGATGTCTGCGAGTTCCGGTTACAGCCCGATGGCGACTTCCAGCGTCAGGAAACCTGGCGCAATGCCGAAGCCCAGGGGCGGAATGCGGCCTTGAATCTGCTGGGCCGCGAATTGCCATTCAAGGACACTCCCGCCTTCTGGTCCGATCAGTACGACTGGGGGCTGCAGACCATCGGCCAGGTTTCAAATGCCCGCCCCGATGCCACGCGCCTGATTTCGACAGGTGGCTTCGTGCTGTTCTATCTCGATCAACAGCAATGCCTGACAGGAGCCTGCGGCTGGGGACCGGGCAATAGCGTGGCCAAGGACATCAAGCTCTGCGAGCGACTGATCGGCAGCCGGATTCGTCTGGATGCCGGACAACTGGCCAATCCCGAAACCCCGCTCAAGCAACTGCTGAGGAACTGACATGCCTGAATTCCTGATCTTTCAGTCACTCTGGGCCATGCTCGATCACCGAGGCCGGTGCGAGCTCTCTCTTGAGGCGCAGCTGGAGAAAATAGCGGCAGCAGGATTCGACGGCATTACCGATCACTTCTGGGTAAACGATCATGTCCAGCGCCTGTCCTCGACAGCCAGGGCTAATGGCCTGCAGATCGAAGGCCAACTGTTCCCCCGAAGCGTGGACGATCTGGCCAGGGCAATCGATGTGATTTCACCCCATGGTTGCCACCACCTCACCTTGCAAGCGGATGTGCAGCCACGCACATTGCGCCAGGCCATCGACCTGCTCGAAGGCTGGCAGCGGCTGGCGGAGCAGGCAGACTTCCCGATCCTGGTGGAAACCCATCGCTATCGCATCACCAGCGATCTGCTGTTCACGCTGGATATCCTCGCCGAGATGCCGGATCTCAAACTTCTGGCCGACCTGTCCCATTACGTCGTGGGCCGGGAACTGCCCGTGCCTGCGATCTCGCAAGACGAAGAATACTTGCAGACCATCCTGCGTCACAGCTGGGGTTTTCATGGCCGGGTCGCCAGCAGCGAGCAGGTGCAGATTCCCATCACCTTCGCCCAGCATCAGCCCTGGCTGGACTACTTCCTCAAGCTCTGGCGCTACGGCATCGAGGACTGGCTGAGCCGCCCGGTCAACGAGACCGGCAGTCTGTCCTTCACTTGTGAACTGGGGCCGCCGCCCTACGCCATCACCGGCGCGGATGGACGGGATATCACCGATCGCTGGGGCGAGGCGCTGCGGCTCAAGCAGTTGATGAGTGAGATCTGGCAGGAATGTCAGGCGGGGTAAAAGGGGGATCAACGACGATGCATTTTCAAGGCCGCAACAGAATCAAGAAGGCTGTCATGAAGTAAAAACCATGGCTCGCAAACCACTGATGGGGATAGGCGAGCTAATCGGAGCATCCCTAAACGACGAACGGCAGCCGCTCTCCCCCTTCAACCCGACAGAAGGCACAGTCAACCGCTATCCAAAATGCCATCACAGGAGTACTTTTGGATCCAAGACAGCACAGTTCATCCGCAGGAGCACCGATGAAAATTCAGGCTTGTTTGTTGGGGTTATTGATCCCTGTATGTTCGGCCCATGCCATCGAGAAGGCCATCGTTGTTCCCAGCGACCCAACCGGAAATTACGCTCTGGTGGAAAAAAGCGGAAACGCCGGTAAACGCATCGTCGTTACCAAACGTGAAGGCTTTCTGGGCGTGATGTATTCGAAGCGTGTCTATGACTGCCAGAACCGCACGGTGAATCTGGTCGGTACCGGAGCAACGCTGGAGATCATGGAACAGTCGCACCCGGTCAGCAGCATGGGTCCGATCATTCGTGACTCCACGGCCGAGGATATTCATGCAGAAGCCTGCAGTTGATAAAAAGCCGAAAACCAAAAGGGGCGCCTTCAACAGGCGCCCCTTTCTTTTTGCACTCAGAGCCAGGCTTTTATCTGCTGGCTGACCGCGTCGGTTGAAATCCCGTAACGATCATGAAGGGTCGGCAGTGCTCCGGCATCCAGGAAGGCATCCGGCAAGGCAATCTGCCGGAAGGTCGGGGTTACACCGTTGCGCAGCAGTACACCTGCCACCGCCTCGCCCAGACCACCGATGATCGAGTGGTTTTCAGCCGTCACTACCAGTCGGCCCGGTTTACGGGCTTCGGCCAGGATGGTCTGCTCGTCCAGCGGCTTGATGGTCGGAACATGCAATACCGCCACGTCCACACCATCGGCCTGAAGCTTCTTGGCCGCTTCAAGGGCGCGCATGGTCATGAGGCCGGTGGAGATGATCAACACATCATTGCCGGTCCTGAGGGTTTTCGCCTTACCCAACTCGAAGGTGTAACCGTATTCGTCCAGCACCAGAGGCACGTTGCCCCGCAGCAGACGCATATAGACCGGCCCCTGGTGCGCGGCGATGGCGGGCACTGCCTGCTCGATTTCCAGGGCATCGCAAGGATCGACGATCATCAGGTTCGGCATGGCCCGGAAGATCGCCAGATCGTCAGTGGCCTGGTGGCTTGGACCGTAACCGGTGGTCAGGCCCGGCAAGCCGCAGACGATCTTGACGTTCAGGTTCTCTTCGGCAATCGCCATGCAGATGAAGTCATAGGCACGACGCGAGGCGAACACCGCATAGGTGGTCGCGAACGGTACGAAGCCTTCCCGGGCCATGCCCGCTGCGGCGCTCATCAGCAATTGCTCGGCCATGCCCATCTGGTAGAAACGCTCGGGATGCGCCTTGGCGAAGATATGCAGATCGGTGTATTTCGACAGGTCGGCAGACAGCCCGACGATGTCCTGACGCTGATCGACCAGTGCCGCCAGGGCATGGCCAAAGGGCGCCGGACGGGTTGCCTGGCCTTCGCCCGCAATGGAGGCAATCATGGCCGAGGTGGTGAGGCGTTTCTTCGGCGCTTCGCTGCCAGGCGTAGTGTTTTTCAAGGTACTCATACGGTTCTCCCGGCTTCCAGATTGTCCAGTGCGATATCCCATTCATGTTCATCCACACGAATGAAGTGGGTCTTTTCGCGGGTTTCCAGGAAGGGAACCCCCTTGCCCATGCGGGTATCGCAAATGATGACCCGCGGCTGTGTCCCGCTGTGGTTGCGCGCAGCATCGAAGGCCTTGACCAGCGCACCCAGATCGTTGCCATCCACCCGCTGGGTAAACCAGCCAAAGGCCTGCCAGCGGTCGACGATGGGCTCGAAGGCCAGAACTTCGCTGGAATGGCCATCGGCCTGCTGGTTGTTCACATCGACAATCGCGATCAGGTTATCGAGCTTCCAGTGGGAAGCGGACATGACCGCTTCCCAGGTCGAACCTTCGTTCAACTCGCCGTCGGACAGCAGGTTGTAGACGAAGGAAGACGATTGCTTGCGCTTGAGGCCCAGGCAGGCTCCCACCGCGATACCCAGCCCGTGACCCAGTGAGCCACCGGTGATTTCCATGCCTGGCGTGTAAGCGGCCATACCCGACATCGGCAGACGGCTGTCATCGGAGCCATAGGTTTCCAGCTCATCGGCAGGAATGACTCCGGCCTCGATCAATGCGGCATACAAGGCAATCGCGTAGTGGCCGATGGACAGGTAGAACCGGTCCCTGCCCTCCCACTCCGGGTCTTCGGGCCGCAGCTTAATGGCGTGGAAGTAGGACACGGCCAGCAGGTCGGCAGCACCCAGCGCCTGACCGACATAGCCCTGGCCTTGAACCTGGCCCATGAGCAAAGCATTGCGGCGAATATTGTGAGCACGTTGCGCCAGTGTCAGGGCACCGGTCGATGTATCAGTAGCAGTCATTCGGGAAACTCCTCAACTTAGCGGTTGACCAGGGCAGCCGGGACACGCAGCACCAGAAAGGCACCAAAGATCAGCACGCAGGTAATCAGGTACATGCCAATGGCACTGGAGCCTGTCGTACTCGTGATCCAGCCGATCAGATAGGGGGAACAGAAGCCGGCAAGGTTGGCGAAGCTGTTGACCGCCGCGATGCCTGCCGCTGCCGATACGCCACCCAGCAAGGTGGTAGGCAGCATCCAGAACAGCGATGACGCGGACAGGATTCCGGCCGCAGCCAGGCACAGGCTCATGATCGACAGCAGCAGATTGCCACCCATCACGGCTGCCAGACTCAAGCCGGCCGCCCCGGCGATCATCGGGATCACCAGATGCCAGCGCCGCTCGCGATGCTTGTCACCGCTGCGCCCCATCAACAGCATCGCGACGATGGCGCAGATATAAGGCACGCTGCTCAGCAGGCCGATGTGCAACGGATCGGATACCCCGGCATTGCGCACCAGTGTCGGCAACCAGAAGGTGATCGCGTACTGGCCCATGACCACGCAGAAGTAGATGCCCGCCAGCAACCACAGACGCCGGTCGCGAATAAAGGCACCCGTGGATTCATGGACGACTTTCTGGCTGTTGTCTTCTTCGAGCTCACGCAGGACCAGCGCTTTCTCATCGTCATTGAGCCAGGTGGCCTGATGCACGCCATCCTTGAGATAGCCCAGTACCATCAAGCCGACCACAACGGTGGGAATGGCCTCGATGACGAACATCCATTGCCAGCCCGCCCAGCCGTGGTAACCGGCAAAGCTGTTCATGATCCAGCCGGACAGCGGCCCGCCGATCATTCCCGAAAGAGGAATGGCGACAAACCACAGCACGGTCATGCGCGCACGGCGATAGGAAGGGAACCAGTAGGTCAGGTACAGCAGAAGACCGGGAGCCAGGCCGGCTTCGGCTACACCCAGCAGAAAACGCAGCACGTAGAATTGCCAGGCGGTTTCCACGAAGGCGAACATGCCGGAAATGATGCCCCAGGTGATCATGATGCGGGCGATCCACACCCTTGCGCCGACACGGTGCAGGATGATGTTGCTGGGCACCTCACAAAGGAAATAGCCAATGAAAAACATGCCGGCACCCAGGCCGTAGACCGCTTCACTCAGGGCCAGGTCGTTCATCATCTGCAATTTGGCAAAACCGACATTGACCCGGTCCAGATAGGCACACAGGTAGCACAGCATCAGGAATGGCATCAGCCGCCAGGCGGTCTTGCGATAGGCGTTGGAGCGCACGGTGGTTGCCGCGTCCGCAGACAGGGTGGTCGTTATCATGATGGTCTGATCTCTTGTTTTTATTGACCGCCAGGCTCGTGACCCGGCGGTATCATCGATACAGAACAGTGCGGGCAGGATTGGCCCGCCCGTTTAGTGAATCAGCATGCCGCCATTCACATCCAGAGTAATGCCGGTCAGGTACGAAGACAGATCGCTGGCCAGGAACAGTGCGGCATTGGCCACGTCCTGAGCCACGCCCAGACGTCCGAGGGGAATGCCTTCGATAATCGCGTGACGACGCTCATCCTGCATCAGGCCACCGGTGATGTCCGTGTGGATCAGGCCCGGCGCAATGGAGTTGACGCGCACATTGTCCGGCCCCAGTTCGCGCGCCATGGCCTTGGCCAGGCCCAGTACACCGGCCTTGGCCGCGCTGTAGTGAGGACCACCGAAGATGCCACCACCGCGCTGGGCGGAAACCGAAGACATGCATACGATGCTGCCGCTTGTCTGCTTGCGCATGGCCGGGATCACCGCCTGCGACATGAGCAAGGTGCCGCGCAGGCTGACGTCCAGTACCTTGTCGTAATCGCTGCGACCGATATCCAGAGTCTTGAGTGGCTGCGTGATACCTGCGTTGTTGACCAGCACGTCGATGCGGCCAAAGTGCTCCAGCACACGGGTGACAGCCTGGCTGACATGCTCTTCGTTGGCCACGTTGGCGGCGAGTCCCAGATGACCTTCGCCCAGCGAAGCGGCGGCGTCACGGGCGGCTGACTCGTCCAGGTCCAGAATGACCACGCGAGCGCCCTGCTGGGCAAAAGTGACGGCAGTGGCTCGGCCGATACCTCGTGCAGAGGCAGCGCCGGTGATGATTGCGATCTTGTCTTTAAGAATCATGGGCAGGGTTCTCATGAATTGTTTTTATTGGATCGACCCAGGTCGAATCGATGACTCAGCTTGTGCCCCGCCCCGGACCTGAGCAATAACGCGACTTTCAGCAAGTGCTGAAAAAAAATCAGCACTCGAAAAGTGAATGAGTGATATTTGGACGCAAAGAAAAGCTGACCAGACCGGAAACCCGCATGCATACCCCAGGCGACCCTTCGCTCAATCTGCCACCACTGAAGGCCATTCAAGCCTTCGAACAGACCGCCCGCTTCGGTAATGTGGCGCGCGCCGCCGAACAGCTCAACCTGACGCCCTCGGCCGTCAGCCATCAACTGGCCAAGCTGGAAGCGATGATCGGTCGCCAGTTGTTTCTCAGGACCGCACGGGGCGTGACCCTGACTCCTGTGGGCGAACAATACCTGTCGGAAATTTCAGGGATACTGCACAGCTTCGCCGTGGCCACCGAGCGGGCTTCCAGCGATGTCAGCCTGGACTGCCTGCGGCTGCATTCCGCACCCAGTTTCGGCTTCCTGTGGCTGATGCCACGCCTTGAAAAGTTTCGCCAGAGCCACCCCGATATCCAGTTGAATCTGTCGTGCTCCTACGAATCCCTGCACTTCAGCCGCGACAAGATCGATGTGGACATTCGCCATGGCCTGCCCGACTGGCCAACGCTGGAAGTGCGCACCGTGCGCAACGAACAGATCGCGGTCATGGCCTCACCGGCCCTGCTGCAGAGAAGTCCCGTCCATGGCGCGGCAGACCTGCTCGGCAGCCCGCTGATCCTGTCCGAAGCAACCCTTATCAAGTGGCCACAATGGTTTGCCCGGCACGGCCTTTCCCGCCCGGAAAAACCCTACCCGCTGAGTTTCGACCGCTCTTACATGGCCCTCGAAGCCGCCAGTCAGGGTCTTGGCTTTGCCCTGGAAAGCACCCTGCTGGCTCAGACATATCTGGCCAGAGGCGATCTGGTGACCGTATCGCCCGAAGAACTGAGCGCGCCCATCACCGCCCACCATCTGGTATTCCCCAAGGCGCATGCCGGTTTTCCCAGGGTGAAACGTTTTCTGGAATGGATGCAGGGTGAGTTGGGGCGGGATTTTTCGTATTGAGGGGAAAGAAATGACAGTACTCAGGCACCTATGAACAATGCCCTAATATCAATATATGCAATATTTAAACTTTTATTCATAAACAAAAAAAACCGTTGCACTTCAACATCAAGGAAGGCCATAAAATGAAAGTACTTGTCAACGCAGGTGGCAATGTAACATGGGAAAATACGCGAAGCGTGGTGACGACAAGTGCTGCCTTTTCTTTGGCTGCAAAAAATTTTGGTGCAGGCGACGAATGTAATGCAACTTGTCCAGGCTGTGGCCGACGTCTCCCGACATTTTGCCTACATCTGGACCATATACTTTCTCAATCGAGATACACGCAGGGAATTGTAGCGATGGGTGAAGAGCTGGAGCTCCGCTCATTCATTCATCCTCATGGTATATCCACAAATTACACGGGTGCGATGAACGGAGGAATAGCGAATATATTCAAAATAGGGACACAAAGCACATCATTGAGATTATCGGCTCGCCAAAACCTCATACCTCTTAATGTTGTTGAAACTGCTACATTGTGGTGTAACGATTTGGAAAATCTACAATTCTTATGTGGCCCTTGTAACTCTCGGAAAGGGAACCGTGATTTTGACGCTATATTCCCAGGCCGAGAGAGATATCCTTTGGCAGCTTATATCTAACCTTTTGCGCCATGATATTGCTCCATGGCGGCTTCAAAGTACTCTAAAGCACCCCCAACAACGCCCAGACCCTTCTTGCCTCGGCATCGGAGGTAATCAGCTCCGAAAGCAGTTCCTTGAGGGGTTTGTTGCCCCACTCCACGCCTTTGCGGATCAGGTAAGGCACTGGGCTGTGAGGCTCGTTGCGGGCCAGGTAGTCGGCTATCAGCAACAGTTGCCGATAAGCTTCTTCACGATTGCGGGGCTCACCCAAGGCCCGTGCCGGGGCAGGTTCGGCGTTCGGTTCGAGCGGGGTGTCAATCGTCATGTCGGCAGTGACCTCTTCGGTTTCGGGTGGCAAAGGTTGTGCCGGGTGCATGGCAATGAACTCCTTGAACACGGCCGCCAGTGATTCGAGCGTCTGTTTCAAGGGAGCATACGACGGGCCATCCTCGGCAAAATACCCGGAACTCCAGTTGTCCAGCGCCTCCAGTTGGCGAAGCGCGACCTGAGTGACATCAAAACTGCTCAACCACCAGGAAACCGGCGTGCTGCGCACCCGTTCATTGAGTCGTGTCTGATCGCCAGCAGCCGCTTCGGCGGCCACCTTGGAAGCCTTGCTGTCGTTGACCTGCACTCGATTGCGCTGCAATTTCTGCCAGTCGCCCAGGGCAAAACCGGCGAACTCGCCTTCTTTGCCCTCGAAAAACTGAAACTGAATGCGCAACAGCTCCAGATAGCGACGCACAATCCATTCAAGCGGAGTGGCCCGCCATGACAGGTCACCATCGGCCGGTTGTGGATGCAGATCTTCCGGGTAGCGTTCGCACAGGCCGATCAACAGACTCAACGCATCGACGATGCCAGAGCGGGCATCCTTGTGCAGCCAGGCCTCGCCCAGCCAGCCGGCGATCATCAGATCCTTGCTTTCCCTGAGCAGTACAGAGGTCGCAATCGCTTCCACCTGCCCCCAGTCTGCCCGCTTGATATCGGCCTGCCAGACACCCATCGGCAAGCTGGTGTCATCTTCGCGGCGCAATTGGCGCAGGCGGTCATAGATGGGTTCGTGACGAAGGTTCACGCCACAGGGTGACTCTCCAGACAAGGGTTCCAGCAGTTCGCTGACCCGTGACGAAAGCTGACTCATCGATACACTCCAGCATCAACTACTGAACGAGGGGCAGAACCGAACGGCGAGCGCGGGGCCTGCACCGGCAAGGGTTGAATGGACAACGGGGCTTTGCCGCCCTGACTCATCAACGAAAGACGCACGAACATCAGGGCCTGGTTTTCCTCATTGGCAGGCGCATGGACAGGCACCTCAAGCGACAGCGGGAATTCCGTGTAATCGACATTGGGTTGCCGCTGCACCGATACATGGGCACTCATCAGGCGCAGCAATGACCACGGCCCAAGGTATTGCCATTCGGCTTCCAGTCCGTTGACACGCAGGTCGGACTGCAACGGATCGTTGACCGGGCGCTGAGTACCATCCCGAGCCCAACGCAGAATCAGGCTGAGCGGCTGACCGACATTCCAGTGCAGGACCTGCTGCGCCTGGCCCGGATAGCTGATTTCGCGATTGCCCGAAACCAGCTTCCAGCTGATGACCTGATCGGCACCGCGCTCACTGTCCCGATCGGTGCGCCACTGGATTTCCATGTCGGCTCCCACCAGCCCCGCCTTGTCACGCATCAGCAGCGCACCCAGCCAGGGTCGGGCCAGCTTCAGGCGCTCAAGAAACTCGACAGCCGCAGCACGATCGCGGGAGGGAGCATTCCTCAGTCCGTCCTGAGCCTGTGGCAAACGTTCGTCGATCAGAGTCAGGAAATGCTGGACCCTTGCCGGGTCGGCATCCGCCGCGCTCAAGTCATGGGCAAAGGGGAAACGCCCCGACAGATACTGATTGAAGTAACTGGCCAGCGCGTTCCAGGCTGCGGTGCCCTGCTGCTGTTGCAGCAACTGGCAACGGCGCAGAGCCGCCTGTTGCAGATTCAGCCAGCGCTGGGTCAACTGCCCGGTGCTGACCGGCACATTGGCCGACTGCAGAATGGTCAGGCAGGTGTTCTCGTCCATCTCATTGAAGTCGCGACTGAGCAATTGAGTGATCAGGGCCGGAGAACTGGACGGGTTCTGCGCCTTGTACTTGTTCATTTCCTCACTCAGGGAGGCAAACCGGGTCACCTCCTCGACACTCACCAGAGGCAGGTTCTGCAACTGCGTCTTCAGCCACTCCACGGCCGGAGCATGTTGCTCGGTGATCTTGGAAATCACCAGGAACTGCTGGTCCAGACCGCGCTTGAGGTCCTGGGCATCCGTGGCTCTCAACAATTGCAGCCCGAAGTTTTTTCCGCCATCCCATTCACTGATATCGGCGCGATCCCGAAACAACGGTTGTTCGAGCACCATGCTGGAGGCTACTGCAATATCTGCCAGTGCCACCCGGTTCAGGTAGTTCTGCAGGCTGATGGCGAGCTGGGGATGCTTGAGTTCGATAAAGGCCTTGTGCAACTCCAGTGCCTGATCGGTGCGGATATCGAAAAGCCGGAGCTCTTCCTGGGACGCTGACGAAGACGCATGGGTGCTCAGACTCGACCACATGGAATCGGCGGCGGCCTCCTCGGCGGTGCTCAACATGGCCGGACGGTACATGGCCGGAATATTCGGCAGCTCTTCACGGGCATACAGCTTGTAGCTGTTGTAGTGGTTCAGGGCGATGCTCAGGCCGTCGTTATCGACATGCTGCGCCGGCCCGTTTTCGCCACGGCCATCCTGACGCAAGGCACTGGCCACGAAGTCGCGGCGCAACAACGAGTTGATGGCTGCGTGCAATTGCGAAACCCGCTCCTGCAAGGACAGTTGCCCGCTGCCACTCTGGGTCAGCAGACTATTGCTCGCGGCCCCCTGGGCGATCCATTGCCCCTTGAAGCTGTGCTGCAACTGGGCCGCCTGGCTTTCAAGCTCCTGAGCAACCTGCGGCCCCAGCAGCTTGCTCTGCCTGACACTTTCCATCATCGCCAGATAACCAGGCACCAGTTCCTGGCCTTTGCCACGGCTCCAGGTCGCGTTGGTCAGGTCGATGACCGCCTGCAAGTCGTCAATCAGGTCCTTGATACGCTCCAGTTCTTCGAGGTCGTTCTCGGTGCTCGACTCCAGACGCTCCAGATGCAGCTTGAGATAACCGGCGGCGGTGATGAAGTTGTCTGCCCGATAGTATTGAACCAGCCACTTCTCCATGAGTTTGGTGAAGTTGGCAGTCACCTCTTTGCGATGGGCCAGCAGATCCAGAGGCTGGAGAGATGCACTGCTCTTTTCCGCCAGCAACCGGTTGTAGAAGGACTCGCGATGCAAGGTGCCCGCATTGAGGTTCAGGCCCAGGGCGTTATTGCTCAGGGGCACCAGATCTTCCAGCGGGGTTTTCTGGTTGCTCAGGGACAGGCTGTAGAGATTGTTCATCTGTTCCAGGCGGGTTGCCCGCTCCACCAGATCCCTGGCCTTGACGTAACTTGGCCATAGCGCAGGGTCATCGCCCTCCTGAACGGAGCGCCGGTCGCTATCGGTGATTGCCAGCAACTCGTTGGTCTGGGCCAGCAGCAAGTCATGCAAGGGCTGACGCATATGGCTCATGGACATATGCCGCAGCACGCCATCCAGGCGGGTATCCAGCGAAGAGAACCAGGAGCTGGGATAAACCGGAGAAGCGAAATGCCAGCGCGGTGCATTCTGCAACACATTCCAGAACGCCTGCACATTGCTTCGGGTCAGTTCCTGCCGGTGCGAGTCATCGTTGACCTGCACGTAATTGCGCTGAGCCTCCTGCAACAACCGCGACAGCTCATCGGCTTCATCGATCGAATAGCGCCAGACCCAGAGCATGGAAATGCCCCAGACCACGCCAAAGACCAGGGCACCAATAGCCGTAACCCGCTGCCAGCGTCGACGCAGATGCAACAGGCGTGGCACAGGTTGCGCCAGCCCGCGTTCGGCATTGATGCGATGTTGCCAGAGAGCCGAAGCGAAGACGCTCTGCATGAGCGGCGCATCGCTTGCCGACAGGGTTTCATGGCCCGGAGCCGATGCCTGATCGGCGGTGAAATACAGCCCCCGAAAACGCACCGCCTCGCCCTGGGCATTGCCCTGAAAGACCGGCTCCAGCAGCATTTGCAGAGAGCGGCGCAGATCCTTCAGGCGCTCGGGCAGGAAACTCAGCTCGCCACTCAGGCTGCCCGATAACGCACCGACCTGAACAATGGCTTCCGAGAGTGCCTGAACCACGGAATCGAGGGCGGTATCGCTCCACTGGGATTGCCAGACCATTTCCGGGTCATAAGGCGAACTCCAGCCCAGAATCTGCTGGCGAGTGTCCTGGGGCAAAGCCGTGACCAGATCCTGAAAGCCGGGAATCTCGTCCATGCCGTTGATCACGACATACACCGGCACACTGAGCCCCAGACGTTGCAGCAGCTCGATAAAGCGCCGACGCGCCGCCAGCCCCAGGGAAGCCGCACGCTCGCCATCCAGAAGATCGGCCGCCGAGATGTTCCACACCACCCCGTCCAGCGGGCGCTGGCCACGGATACGCAACAACAGACTCAGCAAACTGGCCCAACCGTTGCCCTGAAGCTTCATGCCTTCTTCAGGCATGAACAGCGACTGCGGCACCACCAGAACCGCGCCTTCGGGATCGGACCACCAACGACCGAACCATGCGGGCTTGTCCGTTGGCGAAAGATTCCAGGCCGAGCACAGCTGAGAGCCCTGAGCCTCATCGCCCACCATCAACAGCCAGGAAGTCTGATAGTGATCGCGTACGCCCTGATCCTTCTCCATCTGGCGCACGGCAAAATGGAAACTGCGTATCGCTGCCCCGCCACGAGTACGCAACCACCAGATACACAGCAGCAGAATCAGCAGAATGACAACAATGCCGATGACCCAACCCAGCATTGTCAGCGTCATGACAGGCCCTCCACAACGACAAAGGGTGTCGCCAGATGCAGGACCGGTTCCAGGCGCTGGCCGATGTCATGCCAGAACAATTGCCCGATACCGATAAACAACAGCGTGAACGCCAGAATCACCAGCCCCAGACGCAGGCCGTCAGGCAGGGACCTGCGCAACGGCAACTGACGAGGTGCCACATTGGACGGTTCAGCCAGCAACTGGCTGACGTTGGCATAGTCAGGTTCGCGCTGACGGGTGAAGGTAAACAGAGCATGACGCCATTTTTCGTGCAGGGCCTGACCGCGCTCGCCACGCAGATGACCGTGAAAGCCGAGGATCAGGCACAGCAGGTAAACATTGCCCAAATCGCGATTGGTGGAAACCTGCTCATCGAGCAAGCGCTTGATTTCCAGCGGCAGGCGTTGTCCGGCCTGACGACTTGAATACAGACGTGACTCAAGAGGTTTTTCCTGCCAGGCACTCTGTCCCGACCAGTCGGCGAACAGCAGGGTTTCGTCCACCAGCGCGACAAAGGCATAGACCATGGCTTTCATTTGCTGGGTCGCAGAATCCCCTACATTGGAAAATGCATTGCGCCAGAGCCTGCGGGTGATTCGCGTCGACAGTTCGGCCACCGCCTCGACCAGTTTCGAGGTGTCTTCGCCACTCTTGTCCAGTTCGTTCCAGGCGGTCAGCCATTGCTGCCACGCCTCACGAAAAGCGCTACTCAGAGGTGCATCCTGCATGACACGCCCCCGCGAAACGGCATTCCCTTCAGCCATACAACTTCCCTACCGTACTCAGGCGGATTCGTGGGTGGTTTTGTCGATGAACAACACGACTTGCCAGGGGCTGACAGCGCCTCCCGAAACAGATGAAACGATGTGCAAAGGCTGGGTCGGATCGAACCACTCGCCAGCGGCCTGAATGACAAACAGCCGCGTATCGTCGCCCGTACTGTAGGCCACCTGTTCCTGACGGCTCATCACCTGATGAGGCAAACCGCTCATGCGCTGGCGGGCCAGCACGGGTATGTGCGGACCGGAAGCGATGATCGCCCTGCCCAGCCATTCGATGGCTGCCTGTTCGGAAGCTCCGGCCGGCATGCGCAAGCCGACCACCAGTCGCTGACGGGATTTCTGTTCGGGCAGCGTAATGGAGAAGACATGTTCGGCCTGCTCGAACGGCAGGCTGCGAAAGCCCACCCGCACCTGTTCAAGGGTGCGTTCCAGCCAGGTCAGCACCTGATCGTAGCCGCGATACAGATCGAGAAAATCCAGCGGCGCATAAGCAGGTACGCCCGAAACCGGGTCCAGTACCGACCAGCTACCGGTCATTCCGAGCAACAACCCATGCAGGCCCTGGGCCGTGGCGACCCGGCTGCTCAGGGCACCTTCCACCTCGGGCAATCTGGCCCAGAGCGCAGCGGACTGCAGACGGATTTCCTCGGCATCGTCCTGGTTACCTGCCTGCTGGGCCTGACGCAAGCGTCCGGCGAGAAACATGCATTTCTCCCGGGTACGGGCGCACAGCTCGGCAATGCGTCGACCCAGCAAGGATTCCGGCAGGATCAACGGTGTCGGAGCAACATAGGGCAATTGCACGAAACCACCGCCCTCTTTCCGCAAATGCAGCAGAGGCAAGCAAATGGAGTCGGCCTTGTTGGCCTCGGTGACCAACCGGGGGTTGGGTCGCCAGACGGTAATGGTTTCCGGGTTTTCGCCACTGGCCAGATCCGGCAGCGAGTCGCCGAGCACCGATTGCAGACGCCCCTTGAGCGGCAGCAACTGACCGGCGCGCCACAGGGGGCTGATCGCCAGATAGACCATCACCGTGGAGGTCGCGGAGGCCGCAGCGGCCTCGTTGATATCCAGCTCCACCATCGGCCCCGATCCGGCACGAATGCTCAGGGGCATGCCATCGGGCAGGGTGGCGTCCAGCGCCAGAATACGAACCTGCCCGGCAAACAGAGCCGAAGGGTCCAGATCAAGGTTCGAAACACCCCAGTACCAGGGGTTCGATGCCTGGGCCAGATGGGCGGCCAGCACTTCGGCCCGCAAGCCTTGCAACTGAAAATGCTGGGGCAGCAATTGCATGCCTTCGTGCCAGCAGACTGCATCAGGTAGCACGCTCATAAGGTTTCCTTGGCATCCTGTGTATGGCGCATGGTCAGTGCGACGCGAGATCAATGGGCATTTTCGTCGAACAGCGTCATTTCCCGGCTATCGAATTTCAGCCATATCCTGCGCTGACCATCGAGCCGCAGGCGGTGCGCGCCGGGGGTATTGTAATTGGCAAAAACCAGCAGCCCCATGGAGGGCTTGCCGTCCAGCGGAAAAGTGCCCGATTCGATCAGTTGTCCCGGCACCAGCTCCATGCCCCAGATAGCCATGAGCTGGCGGTAGTCGCGGCGGTATTGCTCACGCTCGCTGAACCACTGGCTGGCAGTCAGGCCGGACAGTTTATTGAGCAAGTCAGGGTCGTTGACGGAAATGAAATCGACAGCGACAGGCGAGTCATCGTTGGCTCGCAATGCCACGTCCAGAATCAGCGAATCGATACTTATTTTTGGATCCAGAAAAGAACAACCCGTCAGCGTGAAAACAGCCAGCAATACGGCAATCCATTGTCGGTATTTGAACTGTTTTGCGATCATGATTGTCCAAGAAAAATTTTGTATTGCTTTTGGGCGTTCCTGTTATAGCATCAAGGCCAATTCGCCACCACGACGAATTTAGACGATTGCAGAAATAGACCTGTGCGGATCTGTTCTGCGGTCAAGCAAGGGAATGCGAGCATTGGGAAACCGTTGCATTGCGCCCGCCTTATGCATCGGAGTTCAGCCACCATGGCCGAGAGTACTCAGCACAAGCTAGACAGGGTCCGCCCTCCTCGCGTTCAGATCACCTACGACGTAGAAATCGGCAATGCCATTGAAAAAAAGGAACTGCCTCTTGTAGTCGGCATCCTGGCCGACCTGTCGGGCAAACCTGATGCTCCCCCTGCAAAACTCATTGATCGACGTTTCGTCGAAATCGATCGCGACAACTTCAATGAAGTGCTCGCCTCCATCGCTCCACGCACGGCCATCCAGGTCGACAACACCCTCAGCGGTGATGACAGCAAGCTCAACGTCGAGCTGCGCTTCAGCCACATCGACGATTTCGATCCGATCAATCTGGTCAAGCAAGTCACGCCTCTGCGTCGCCTGCTCGAAGCCCGCCAGCGTCTTCGTGACCTGCTGACCAAGCTCGATGGCAATGACGATCTGGACAAGCTGCTTCAGGAAGTCGTCGCCAACACCGAAGGTCTGCAACAGATCAAATCGGCCCGTCCTGAAAGCGAAACGGGAGCGCCACAAGCAGGTGCCGACACAGCCGAAGAGTCGCCTGCCGAGCCGCAAGCCTGATTGTCATCGCCCACCCATTCGCTGAGGATTAACCATGGCCACATCAAACAGCGCTGAGAATCAAGGCAGCGAAGGCTCAACCCAGACATTGTCCCTGCTGGACAAGATCATCGCCGAAGGCCGCATGGCCCATGACGACAGCCAGCAAGGCTACGCTCGCGACATGCTTGCCGAGTTCGCCACCCAGGTCCTCGATGAAGGCATGGCGATCGACAAAGACACCGTCGCCATGATCAACGACCGCATCAGCCAGATCGACTCGCTGATCAGCGATCAGCTCAACGAGATCCTCCACCACGAGGACCTGCAGAAGCTCGAAGCCTCATGGCGCGGCCTGCATTCGCTGGTGCAGAACACCGAAACCAGCACCCGCCTGAAACTGCGCCTGCTCAACGTTTCGCAGAAAGAACTGCAGACGGATCTGGAGAAGGCTGTCGAGTTCGACCAGAGCGCGCTGTTCAAGAAGATCTACGAAGAAGAATACGGCACCTTCGGCGGCCACCCGTTCAGCGTGCTGGTAGGCGACTACACCTTTGGCCGTCATCCGCAGGACATCGGCCTGCTGGAGAAGCTGTCCAACGTTGCAGCCGCCGCCCATGCGCCATTCATCGCCGCCGCCAGCCCGCGCCTGTTCGACATGAGCAGCTTTACCGAACTGGCCGTGCCTCGTGACCTGGCCAAAGTGTTCGAAAGCCAGGAACTGATCAAGTGGCGTTCTTTCCGCGAAAGCGAAGATTCGCGCTATGTCTCCCTGGTACTGCCGAACTTCCTGCTGCGTCTGCCTTACGGCCCGGACACCTGCCCGGTGGAAGGCATGAACTTCGTGGAAGATGTCACCGGCACCGACCACAGCAAATACCTGTGGGGCAATGCCGCCTGGGCGCTGTCCCAGCGCATCACCGAAGCCTACGCCAAATACGGCTGGTGCGCGGCGATTCGCGGTGCTGAAGGCGGTGGTGCGGTCGAAGGTTTGCCAGCGCATACCTTCCGCACGTCCTCGGGCGATCTCTCGCTCAAGTGCCCGACCGAAGTGGCGATCACCGACCGTCGCGAGAAAGAACTCAACGACCTGGGCTTCATCTCGCTCTGCCACAAGAAAAACAGCGACGTCGCTGTATTCTTCGGCGGGCAGACCACCAACAAGCCCAAGCTCTACAACACCAACGAAGCCAACGCCAACGCCCGGATTTCCGCCATGTTGCCGTACGTGCTCGCTGCCTCGCGTTTCGCTCACTATCTGAAAGTGATCATGCGCGACAAGGTCGGCAGCTTCATGACCCGCGACAACGTCCAGACTTACCTCAATAACTGGATCGCGGATTACGTCCTGATCAACGACAACGCCCCCCAGGAAATCAAGGCCCAGTACCCGCTGCGTGAAGCTCGCGTGGACATCACCGAGGTTCCCGGCAAGCCGGGTGCCTACCGGGCCACGGTGTTCCTGCGTCCGCACTTCCAGCTGGAAGAACTGACCGCGTCGATCCGTCTGGTCGCCAGCCTGCCACCGCCGGTAGCAGCCTGACCCTGAGTCCTGCGGGCCTGGCTCGCAGGACTTCTCCCCCACTTTCTTTTTGCCAATTTGCAGGAGTTACACCCGATGGATGCGATCATTCTGGATCTGGGTGACGATATTAAAGGCGACAGCATGCTCGAAGGCTTCACGGACAAGATCGAAATCATGTCCTACAGCCATAACGTTGCCATGCAAGTGACAAACGACGTCAGCAACTCGGAACGTACCTCGGGTAAACCTCACGTCGGTGAGTTCACCCTGACCAAGTTCGTCGACAGCTCCACCCCCAACCTCAACAGCTACTGCTGCGCGGGCAAGCCGATCGCCACCGCCAAGATCACCATTGGCCGCAACGCCTCCGAAGGCAGCGGTCAGATCATGCCGTTCATTGTCTACACCCTGGACAACGTGGTGCTGTCCAACGTCAGCGTCAGCGGTGGTGCGGGCGGCAAGCCGGTGGAAACCATCTCGCTGAACTTCACCAAGATCAAATGGGAACTGACTGCCCAGAAAGACGATGGCACCAAGGAAGGCGTGGCCGGCACCAGCTGGGACCTGGCCGCCAACAAGAAAGCCAGCTGATAAAGGTAACTCGCCATGCCAGGCACAGGCATTCGTCCGCCGTTATTCGAGCGCCTGGCTTTCAGCGAGGAGCAGACGCAGCACACGAGGTTCTTCGACCGCCAGGCTCTGGCCGACTCGGTACGGACCGAACTGTTGCGCCTGCTCAATACCCGCCGCGCTTCAGGGAACATGACCACGCCCCCCACCCTGCTCGACTACGGCATCGCCGACTGGAGTGCCCTGCAAGCCAGCAACAGCGATGACCGACGCCGCATCACGCGGGAAATCCGCGCTGCAATCACTCATTTCGAACCACGACTGCACCTCAGCGGCGTGGATGTACAAGCCATGCCCGGACGTCCTCGGCAACTGGATATTCGCCTGAGCGGCACCCTGCGCCATGACCGTCAGGAATGGCCCGTGGCATTTGTGGTGCAGACCTCGGAAGCCGGGCTGGAGGTCAGCCATGAGCGATTCGATTGACCCGCAACTGCTCGATTATTACCAGCGCGAACTGACCTGGCTCAGACATGCCGGCAGTGTATTCGCCAACCGCTACCCCAAGGTTGCAAAACGCCTGGAGCTGTCGCCCGGCGAAAGCCAGGACCCGCATGTCGAGCGCCTGCTCGAAGGTTTCGCCCTGCTTGCCGCGCGCCTGCAAAGACGTCTCGATGACGATTACGACGAGTTCAGCAACGCCTTGCTCGAACAGCTTTACCCGCTGGCCATCAGGCCCCTGCCCTCGTGCAGCATCGTTCGCTTCGAGCCGGACCCGAGCAAAGGCAATCTGACCGCGGGCTATGCATTGCCCCGGGACACACCGCTGTTTGTCACCACGACCAAAGGTGAAAGCATCCACTTTCGCACCAGTGCCGAAGTCACCTTGTGGCCCATTCAGATCAGCGAAGCGGTGCTGCTCAATGCGGAAGAAACCCAGGCCCTGACCGGTGTCATCCAGGCCCGATCGGCCCTGCGCCTGACGCTGGAGTGCCAGGGGGAAACAACGGACTGGGCACAACTGAGCATTGAACATCTGCGCCTGCATCTGGACGCTTCGCCGGTGGTGAACGCGGCACTTTACGACTTGCTGGGCGCCCATGCCGTCAAGGTCTTGAGCGGCGCACCGGGCAGCCAGCCGGTTGCCCATGGCGACCTGCCGGCAATTGCCGGTTTCGCCAACGACGAAGCCCTGCTGCCGGAAGAAGACGGCGTACATCCGGGCATGCGGCTGCTCGCCGAGTATTTCGCCTTCCCGGAAAAATTCCACTTCTTCGATATCCCGCTGAACACGGCCCATGTTGAAGGACGCACGCTCTATCTGTATATCGTCTTCGATCGCGCACCCCAGGCTCGCCTGCACCTGCAAGCCAGCGATATCGCCCTGGGCTGCACCCCGGCAATCAACCTGTTCCCACGCACCTCCGAACCGCTGCGTCCGGACGGCACGCAAAGCGAATACCGGCTGATTGCCGACAGCCATCGCGAGAACAGCGTCGAGATCCACAGCATCCGTGGCATGCGTGCCGCTTCGCCCCAAGGTGCGCGCCCGGTGCCTGCCTATTACGGCAGCCAGCACAGCCTGGGCGACAGCAGCCTCTACTGGCATGCCCGACGCATCAGCGGACTGACGCCCAACCGGTTGGGCAGCGATCTGATGCTGAGCCTGGTCGACACCCGCTTCGACCCGCTGCTCGATGCGCCCAATTACAGCCTGACAGCCGAACTGCTCTGCACCAATCGCCATCTGGCCCAGAGCCTGAATGCCGGAACCCCGCTGAGTTTCGAGCGGCCCGGCCCGGTGGCCAGAGCCAGCCTGATCAACCCGCCCAGCTCGCAAAGCATTCCGCAACTGAGTGGCGAGTCGCGCTGGCGGCTGATTTCGCAACTGAACCTCAACCACCTGTCGCTGGTGGAAGGTCCCAAGGCGCTGGAAGCCCTCAAGGAAATCCTCAGCCTGCATAACCTGCGCGACGAGGCCAGTGCCCGTCGGCAGATCGAAGGCCTGCAAAAAATGACCTGTGAGCGGGTCATCGCCCAGGTCGGTGAAGATGCCTGGCGCGGCTGGCGCAACGGGCTGGAAGTCAGCCTGCAACTGGACCCGGAACACTTTGTCGGCAATAGCGCAGTGCTGTTTTCCGCAGTGCTGGCGCAATTCTTCTCGCTCTACGCCACGGCCAACCGCTTCGTGCGCACGGTACTGGTCAACTCGGACAAGGAGGTCAAGACATGGCAACCCCAGGCCGGCATGCCCCTGTCCCTCTGAGTGAGGTCTTGCGCAAGGAGCCACAGGCTTTCGAGCTGTTGCAGGCCTTGCTGATTCTGGAGCGCGAACAACCCCAGGCTTCGCCATTGGGCACCGGCACCTCGCCCCAGGCCGAAGCCATCCGCCTGCGCGGCCCGTTGACACCCTTGTTCGCCTCCAGTGAAGTCGAAAACCTGACTCAGGAGCCCGGCCAGCAACCGGTGCTGACCACACCGGTCTTCGGTCTGGGCGGCCCCGACGGCCCTTTGCCCTACGCCTTTCAGGAATGGCTGCAACAACGCGCCCGCGCCAAGGATCATGCGCCTGCCGAGTTTCTCGACCTGTTCCAGCATCGCCTGCTCAGTCTGCTTTACCGGGTGCTGCGCAAGCATCGGGTGGCGCTGGGCTTTTCGGTGCCCTCTGCCAGCCCGGTGCAGGCGCAGCTGCGCGCACTGACCGGTCTGCTACCCAAATCCCTGCAGGAACGCCAGGCACTGCCCGATGCCGCGATCATGGCGCGCAGTGCCTTGTATTCGGGCGGTCGTCGCTCACTGGCCGGCTTCGCTGCCATCGTGCGTCAGCATTTCGGCCTGCCGGTACAGATCAGCGCCTATGAAGGCGCATGGCGCAGCATTCCGCCAGCCAGCCGCAGCCTGCTGAAACCCGGTGGCCGCAACCTGAAACTGGGCAGTACCGCCATCGCCGGGACTCGCGTCTGGGATGAACATGCCGGTATTCGTCTGACCATCGGCCCGTTGCAGAACGATCAAGCCAGACGCCTGCTGCCTGACGGCGAAGCCCATCAGCAACTGGCAAGCATGGCCGCCCTGTATTTCGGCCCCGACCTGGACTGCTCACTGACCCTGCTGGTGTCAGGTGCAGAGCCAATGGTCATGAATCGCGAGAACCCACCAACCCTGAACTGGAACGGTGGCTTGCGTAGAAAACCCAATCAAGATGTGCAGCGCATCGACACCCGGCTGCGCCAAGCGGAGATGGCCTGAATATGGAACTTGGCAGCCTGATAGCACGCCTCAACGCCGACAGCCGCCGCGCCTTGGAACGCGCCGCGCAGCGCTGCCTGCAACGCGGCCATCACTACGTTGAAATCGAACACCTGCTGCTGGAACTGCTGGATATCGAAGGCGGTGACCTGGCCTGCCTGCTGCCGCGTTTCGGTCTGGAACGCGATGCGCTGACCGCCGAGATCAACAAGGCGCTGGAACTGTTCAAATCCGGCAGTACCCGCACACCGGCACTGTCCGCCCAGACCATCGGTCTGCTGGAAGACACCGTAGTGCAGGCCAGTGTCATGGGTCAGCAAAGCATTCGTTCGGGACTGTTGTTGCTGGCCCTGCTGGACCGCGATGAACGTCGCAGTCTGTTGCTCAACAGCGCATCTTCGTTGCTGCGCATTCCCAAGGATGTCCTGCGTAACAACTTGCAGGAGTGGGCACAGGCGTCTCGTGAACACATTGCCAGTGCAGCACAGAACCAGCCCGGTAAAGCTCCAGAACGAGCGGTTGAAAGTTCGACCCTCGATCAGTACACCCAGGACCTGACCGCCGATGCCCATGCCGGACGCATCGACCCGATTGTCGGGCGCGACGGGGAAATCCGTCAGTGCATCGACATCCTGCTGCGCCGTCGCCAGAACAATCCGATTCTGGTGGGCGCACCGGGCGTGGGTAAAACCGCCGTGGTCGAAGGCCTGGCCTTGCGTATTGCCGCGGGTGATGTGCCGCCCTCCTTGCAGGATGTCAGCCTGCGGGTCCTCGACCTTGGCCTGCTGCAAGCCGGTGCTGGTGTAAAAGGCGAGTTCGAGCAGCGCCTCAAAGGCGTGATCGACGCGGTGCGCAGCGCCGAAAAGCCGATCGTTCTGTTTATCGACGAAGCCCACACCCTGATCGGTGCCGGTGGCGCGGAAGGTGGCAGCGACGCCGCCAACCTGCTCAAGCCCGCACTGGCACGCGGCGAACTGCGCACCCTGGCCGCCACCACCTGGATGGAATACAAGAAGTATTTCGAGAAAGACCCGGCACTGGCCCGACGCTTTCAGTTGGTGCAGGTGGAAGAACCGGACGAATCCACAGCCGTGGAAATGCTGCGTGGCGTGGCCAGCAAACTGGAACAGCACCACAGGGTGCAAGTACTGGATGCGGCCATTCACGATGCGGTGAAACTCTCCCACCGCTATATCTCCGGGCGGCAACTGCCGGACAAGGCCATCAGCATTCTCGACACCGCCTGCGCCCGTGTCGCCCTCGGCCAACACGACGTTCCACCGCCGCTGGAAAGCCTGCGCCATCGCCAGCAAAGCCTGAAAGAAGAACTCGAACGCCTGCGCCGCGAACAGGCCACTGGCCTCGATCACCGGGAACGCATTACCACGCTGGAAAGCGAATCCACCAGTAACCTGCAAGCCATTCGTGAACTGGAAGTACGTTGGGGCGAAGAGCGTGAAGCCGTGCGCGAGCTGCTGGAAACCCGTCGCGAGCTGCTGGCTCTGAGCGAGCGCGTGGACGCCAATACTGACCTCGCCAAACGCGACCCGGACACCGACAGCCGCATCGACTACCTGGCCTCGGAACTGGTGCGCCTGGAAGCCGGTCTGGACGCCATTCGCCAGGACGATCCGCTGGTGCCGGAACAGGTCGACTCCAAGACCGTCGCTGCCGTGATCGCAGGATGGACCGGCATCCCGGTCGGCAAGATGCTCGCCGACGAGGCCCATGCCGTACGGACCCTGGGGCAGCGCATGGGCCAGCGGGTCATGGGCCAGAAAGCCGCTCTCGACACCATCGCCCAACGTCTGCAAGCCTACCGCGCCGGCCTGACCGACCCGCAGAAACCGGTGGGCGTGTTCCTGCTCCCCGGCCCTACCGGCGTCGGCAAGACCGAAACCGCCTACGCCCTGGCCGACGCCTTGTACGGAGGTGAGCGCAACCTGATCAGCATCAACCTTTCCGAATACCAGGAAGCCCACACTGTCAGCCAACTCAAAGGCGCGCCACCCGGCTACGTCGGTTACGGCACCGGCGGCGTACTCACCGAAGCGGTACGCCGCAAACCCTATTCCGTGGTGCTGCTGGACGAAATCGAAAAAGCCCACCCGGACGTACTGGAAGCGTTCTACAACGTGTTCGACAAAGGCGTGATGGAAGACGGCACCGGCCTGGTGGTGGACTTCAAGAACACCGTCATGCTCGCCACCAGCAACGTCGGTGCCGAACTGATCCTCGACACCCCAACCGCCGAACTCGACACAGACCCGTTCAACGAACGCCTGCACAAAGTCCTGCTACAAGCCTTCCGCCCCGCCTTCCTCGCCCGCATGACCGTGGTGCCTTATCGCCCGCTGGATGAAGCGACACTGGAAGGAATCGTGCTGGCCAAACTGGAGAAATTGCGTGGCCGGTACAAGGCGGCTACGGGGAAGCAGTTTGATTTTGATAACGGGATTGTCAAGGCCGTACTCGCGAAATGCAGCGGGGCCGGGGCGAGGGATATTGAGAATGTGTTGATGAAGCAGGTGACGGGGAAGTTGGCGGAGTGGGTGTTGGAGTAGCAACCCAGCACATTATAGAAAATGTGGGCATTGATCGAAAGAGTATACTAACGGAGAGTTTCAATGAGTAGATACAACAGAATACTGTACATACTCGTAGGGACAACAGCTCATCATGAGTGGGAGGAGTTCTCCACGGGCATTTACATGAAACTCGTGAAAGGAGGTACAAGGATACGATTAATGGACCGAGCCATGCATGCCACTACGTTGAGCTGGATGACATTCTTTGCAGACCCTGCTAACGAAAAAGTGGCAACCATAATAAAAGTTGACATTAACGATGTAATTGCAGGACATGAATTCAACTATATTTCCGACTACATCTGGTGCTTACACAACTGCGGAAACCCGGGAAAAATTGTGATACTTGGACATGGCTCCCTAACAGCAGAAATCGGTGCACACGCTGATAAGGAAAACAAAACCTATCTAGGAGTACCTCAGAAAGATTTTATTGAAACCGTTTTCCCGGACTGGCCACCGCCTCGTCCAGCAATAATCACTGACCCTATATTTGCCCCGGGCATCGAAGGGCTGAAAACTATAGCGCTAAAACAATGTTACGCCGCACGAACCAGCAATTCTTATGTCAGAAAAGACGCCACAAACAACACCTACCATGCTGCGATTGGCTCTGCGGCAGATATCACCGCGAATACTTTACGCGCCAAGGGCTGGACGGGTTCAGGAATAACGCTAACAGCATCACCTGAATACAATCTTTTTTCTACTAGTGATGCTGAAATTACAATGTCGACTCAAATGCCGACTATACAAAACACAGTCACCGCTCAAAGAATAACCTTTCCCAAGTCACATCAAGTTATCATCGAATCAGGAAAGTCATATATAACCACAAGAACTCGCTTTTTGACCCCATCAGGGGTAAGAACAAAACAAGGGAGTAAAAACTACTGGAAAGCTGACACAGCCTCTAGTGTCAGTTACCCAGAGCATTGGATAAGAGAGAAGCCATATTTCACCTGGAAAATACATCTCCCCGAATATATAACAGCCGATCCAAATACAAATTCGATTACCTCTATAGTTCCTGCTGGTGCAGACTCAATGCACCTCAAAAGAACCAACTTAAAAGTAAGAATACCACTTTGACAAAAGCGCTTCTGAAAACAACGTTATCAAAATAAACTTCATTTATTTCAACGAGACTCTTGATGCCCCGCTCCACCGACACCACAACCAGCCTCTCCCTGACCGGCTCAGCCCTCACCGAGCTGTACCCTGACTCCATCAGCGGCGAGGAATCCCTCAATACTCTGGGGCAGTATTTCCTGCATGGTCAGGCGGATACCGCGTTGACGCTGACTTCCGCCATCGCCACTCACGTCACCACCACGCTGCATAACGATGCGATGCTGCGGCCGATGGATGCGTTGGTTGCGGAAATCCGTCAGCTTCCAGCCGACGCCACGGCGGATCGGTATCAGGTGTTGCTGCGGCCATGGTTGTGGTGGTTGACGCTGGCGAGCAATAACCGGGTATTTCAGAACCTCTCCACGTCGGACATCGTGACGTCGATCTTCACTGACCACGGTTTCAGCGATCACAAGCTGTCGCTGACCGGCAGTTACACGCCCCGCGAGTATTGCGTGCAGTACGGTGAAACCGATTTTGCGTTTGTGTCGCGCCTGCTGGAAGAGGAAGGGATTTTCTGGTTTTTCACCCATGAGGAAGGCAAGCACACGCTGGTGCTGGCGGACAACAACGATGCGTTTCCGGCGATTCCCAACGGGCCGGCGGTGAAGTATCTGGGTCAGGGCATGGGCAATCGGGAGCTGCACGGGATTCGTTCCGGGCAACTGGTGTTGCAGGCGGTTTCCGGGGTGTATTCGGCGTCGGATTACGAGTTCACCACGCCCACCACTTCGCTGTACAGCAAGGCCGAAGCCAAGGCCGGGCCGTTGTCGATGTATGAGCATCCGGGCGGTTATATCGCCAAGGCGCGGGGCGATGCCTTGACCAAGCAACGGGTCGATGGCCTGCGCAGTCAGGAAAAACGCTTTATCGGTGAAAGCGACTGCCGCTGGCTGGTGCCGGGGCACTATTTCACCCTGAGCGGCCATGACGATGCGACGCTGAATATCGACTGGGTAGTAACGGCGGTTACCCACGAAGCCAGTCATGAAGGCTATCGCAACCGTTTCGAGGCCATCCCCAAAGCCACGACCTTTCGCCCGGCACGGCTGACACCCAAACCGCGCATGCACACCCAGACGGCGACCGTGGTCGGCAAGTCCGGTGAAGAAATCTGGACCGACGAATATGGCCGGATCAAGATCCAGTTTCCGTGGGACCGCGACGGCAAGAACGATGAAACCAGCTCCTGCTGGGTGCGTGTGGTGCTGCCCTGGACCGGCAAGGGATTCGGCATGCAGTTCGTGCCGCGTATCGGCCAGGAGGTGATCGTCACCTTTATCGACGGCGACCCGGACCGGCCATTGGTCAGCGGTTGCGTGTATAACGGCGACAACGCCCTGCCCTATGCCCTGCCCGCCAACCAGACACAATCGGGGATCAAGACCAACTCATCCAAGGGCGGCGGCGGTTTCAACGAGCTGCGTTTCGAGGACAAGAAGGACGCCGAGGAAGTCTTCCTGCAAGCCCAGAAAGACTTCAAGACCAATGTGCTCAACGACACCACGGTCACCGTCGGCCACGATGAAACCCTGACCGTACAGAACGCCCGTACCCGCACCGTCAAGGAAGGCGACGAAACCGTCACCCTGGAAAAGGGCAAGCGCAGCGTCACCATCCAGACCGGCAGCGACACGCTGGACGTGAAGGACACCCGCACCGTCAAGGTCGGCGGCGACCAGACCCACAGCACAGGCGGCAACTACACCGACAAGGTCACCGGCAATTACAGCCTGACCGTGGACGGCAACCTGACCCTCAAGGTCAGCGGCACCATCACCCTGGAAAGCGGCGGCAGTTTCACGATCAAGAGCGGTGCGGATCTGGCGGTGCAAGCCAGTACCTCGATCACCCAGAAGGCCGGAACGGCACTGACCAATCAGGCGGGGACATCGCTGGAAAACAAGGCCGGCACGACCCTGACCAACGACGCGGGTATCAGCCTGACCAACAAGGCCGCCGCATCACAGACCGTGGATGGCGGCGGCATGCTGACCATCAAGGGCGGTCTGGTGCAAGTCAATTGAGATTCTGAGCATGGCCAAGACAGAAACTGTGGATGTACAAAGCGGCGACGCACAACTGACCGGACGCCTGAATCACGGCCAACTGGACGGGCCTTTGCGGATCGAAGAAAACGACCGCCCGCTGGCCAACCTGAATTACAGCCAGGGCGAGTTGCAAGGCATGAGCCTCACCTACCATCCCAATGGCCGGGTTTCCGCACAGTTGCCTTACGTGAACGACAAACTGCATGGCGTCGCGAATTTCTATTCACCCGAAGGCCTGTTGCAGCGCCGGGCCACCTACCGAATGGGCCTGCTGCACGGCGAAGCCAGCATCCATTACCCAGACGGGCAACTGGCAGAGCTGGAGCAGTACAAGGACGGCGTGCGCGACGGGCTTTATCAGCGTTTCCATACCAACGGCCAGGCGTCCTTCAAGGCGCGCTACCTGAACGGCCAGTTGCTGGACCAGGAACAACAATTCGCCGATGACGGCCGACCGCTGGACGACAAGGGCAAACCGGTTTCACGGCTGCGCTGGTGGTGGATGAATAACGTATCGGCTACGTAATCTTGACCGGTACCACCTCGCACGTATTCAAGGAAGCATCCAATGCGCACAAGCAACAAGACAAACAAGTGGAATCCGTCGATGACCGAGGTACATAACCAGGGCCATCTCCCCCATAACCCCTATATCCCCAAAAACCTGTATATCCAGTGGCGCAATACGGACAGTCAGCGGCGCATGCTGGCCAAGACCCGGGACGATCTCGCAGATCTGTGGCACGGCACCATGGCGTTCGACGCCAACAGTTTCGACAAGATGCTCAAAGTATCCGGTACCTGCGTGCCCACTGTTTACTACCGCAAGATATCGGCAAGCGAATGGACGGCAATCAACGGGAAGCCCGACCCCTTCAAGCCGGTCTTCGACTACCTCAACACCGACCTCTATCGCTACTGGATGTCTTCCTCGTTGCTCAAAGTCATGGCATTCGGCAATGAGAATGCCACCGACGACAGCGCAATCATCATCAAGCTGACCTTCTCAACCGGGCTGGCTTCCGATCTTGGAGCCATGCTAAAGCCCCACCAGGAGGCAGGTGTGCAGGGCAACCGACTGGTCGTCGCCTTGCATCGCGAAGGCTTCGCGCAGATCGGCAACATCACGACCAACGCTCAAGTCACCGAAATAAAAAATCGCAACCTGGACCACAACCTGGGTTTTACCAGCCAACAGCTCAATTACCTGAAGGCACAGCTTGTAAAATTTGAAAAGATCAAAGGCTAGTCCGGCAACGAGCTTACCTATCAGCCAGGCGCACAAAGCTGCACACAGCTCGTGCGTCCCGTCCTTAGAGGATCTGAATGGCGGCCTGAACCACCAGCACCGATACGATGATCCACACCATCATCAGTTTGATGACTGTCCAGGTGCTTTCGCCAGTGAAGCGCTTCAGCCCCGCGACGTAGATCAGCAGCCCGACCATCACCACGGTGATGCGCACCGCTTGCGTGCTGCCCTCGAGCATCAGGCTCATACCGTAGGAAAACGCAGCGACCAGTACGGCTGGCACAATACCCAGCGCCACATTCATCAGTCGGGAAGCCAGTGCCAGTGCTACGGCACTGACCACGATGGAAAGCAACGCACTCATCTACTCATCCTTGAAAACAATCAGCCTGCACAGGTCAGGGAATCAACATCTGCATCTGCCCTGGCATCACGATCTTGATCACCCCGGCCCAGTTGCACATCAGCATGCTGTTGGAATCAATGGCTGGCATTCCGCCCAACAGCACCGTGGGTGCGCCTCCCGGAATCCAGGGCGAGGCCGTCGCGGGAATGCACGGCATGGGGGTCAGCACACCCAATGCCGCTGCCGTAGCGGCAATCACCATCGGGTTGGCGGTGCTCATGCACATTCCGAAGGTGGGAATATTGACTAACGGAATGTGATCCATGATGGTCGCCGCCGGCATGCTGCTGGTCAGCACGCGATTGGTCGGCAGCACGTTCAGAACCGTAGGCGCAGCGCCGAAGCTGCATTGCAACGTGGCTCCGGCACAGACTTGCGGACATGACATCGGCAGGCACCCTGGGTGAAGTTCGGCTGACAAAATAGCCCAAGGCTATTAGCCCTGCCAATCACAAATACTCGGAGATCTCGATCAAATTCAAGTCAGGATCGCGAACATACACCGAGCGGATCGGCCCCGTGGCACCGGTTCGCTGCACAGGCCCCTCAATTATCGGCCAGTCCTGCTGCCGAAGATGGGCGATCACTTCATCCAGAGGCCCGGCGGCGATAAAGCAGAGATCCAGCGCACCGGGCACGGGCAGATGCGCCTTGGGCTCGAATTCGTGACCGCGCACATGCAGGTTGATCTTTTGCTGGCCGAAGCGGAAGGCAGTACGGCCATTACCGAAGGTTTCCAGGCTCATGCCCATGATGCGGGTATAGAAATCCTCACAGGCAGCTGCGTCGCAGGTAGTGAGGACCAGATGGTCCAGATGATCGATAAGCATGGTTTCTCCCTGAATAGGTCTGGGATGTAGATAACTTGCCTCATCGCGGGCAGCCCCTCTCCCACAGTGCATTGTTCTCAAACAGTAAGTTCATACGGTTACACCGCGTTCAGCCATTCCTGCAACAGTTCGGTGGTGCGTTCAGGGTACTCCAGAGGCGGCAGATGGCCGCATTCGGGCAGAACCACCAGGCGCGAACCGGCAATGCCTTGCTGAGTGAATACAGACTCTTCTACCGGCGTGATTTCATCGTTTTCACCGACGACGATCAAGGTCTGCACACTGATCGTCTCCAGCAGTGACCGGTAATCCTCGCGCTCGATAATCGCTTGCTGCTGGCGAATGAACCCTTCCCTGCCAATGGTCTGGGCCATATCCATTACCTGTTGCGCGGCGACAGTCCCCAGACAACGAGCATGAATGATCCGGGGCAGCAAGTGAGGCGTCACGCCCATGAACTTGCCCAGCTTCGCCAGTTCCAGCAGGCCACGCCTGACTCTGGCCCGATCCTCGCTGTCCGGTCGGACCATGGTGTCGAACAGCGCCAGCGCCACCACCCGTTCGGGAGCCTGACGCATGATTTCCATGGCCACGTATCCGCCCATCGACAAAGCCGCCAGGGCAAAGAACGGTGGAGCCTGCTCCAGCGTGCGTCGAGCCATTTTCTCGATGCTGTCGTCCTGGGAAAGATCTGCAACAGAAACGCTGCGTGAAGGCTCGAAAGCCGCCACTTGATGAGCCCAAAGCCGCTCATCGTTCAGCAAACCGGGCAACAGAACGAGGGGAAGGTTATTGCAAGACAACGTGGCGCTCCTGGGGCAAAGGAAAAATACTCATACATGACACCTTCCGAACCCTGTTCGGCACATCATTGAAGCGGTTCCCGCGCCTCCAGCAACTCCACAAACCGCGTAAGACTCTGGGAAACCGTCCCCCTGCGCCACACCAGCCAGGTCTGCAGAAAGCGGAACTTCTCGGACAGCGGCCAGATGCTTACGGTGCTACACCCCGGCATGCTTTCGAGCATGCTGCGTGGCATCAGCGCCAGCCCCGCTCCCGCACTCACACAGGCCAGCATGCCGTGGTAGGACTCCATTTCGTAGATCTTGCCCGGCACGGATGCATCGTCGGTGAACCAGCTCTCGAAGTGATGGCGATACGAACAGTTGGCGCGAAAGGCATAGATACTTTCACCGCTCACATCCAGCCCTCGGGTAACGGGAGCATGGTTGAGCGGCGCAATGATCACCATCTCCTCCTCGAAGACAGGAACGCCTTCCAGCGCCGGATGCAGCACCGGCCCATCCACGAACGCTGCCACCAGACGCCCGGACAGCACGCCATCGATCATGGTGCCGGAAGGTCCCGTGGACAGGTCCAGTTCGACCTTGGCGTATTGCTGGTTATAGGCCGCCAGCAGCGCAGGAATACGCACCGCCGCCGTGCTCTCCAGCGAGCCCAGGGAAAACGGCCCTTGGGGTTCTTCGCCGGAAATGGCCATGCGGGCCTCTTCCACCAGCGCCAGAATACGCCGGGCGTAGTCCAGGAAATTCCAGCCAGCCGGTGACAGGCGCAAGCGATGCTTTTCACGTATGAACAGCTCGACGCCCAGATCGCTTTCCAGTTGCTTGATGCGCGTGGTCAGATTCGAGGGTACACGATGGATATGCTGCGCCGCGGCGCTGATGCTGCCTTGCTCGGCAACGGCCTTGAAGATTTCAAGCTGGACAAGATCCAATTCATTCTCCAAACGTGAACGATACGATCATTATTATTCAGTTTCGCGAAAAATAGCACGACGATACTCTGGCCCCATTCCCACCCACAAGAGGATGGTGTCATGACACAGATTTCCAGCCACACCCATGCAATCTCGATCAACCCGGCCAATGGTGAACAGGTCGGCCATTATGCGTTCGAGTCTGACTCGGCACTGGATGCCGCGCTTTCCCGTGCGACTGAGGGTTATGCATCATGGCGACGCAAGACGGTCGATGAGCGCGCTCAACGGCTGATTGCCCTGGGCAAGGCATTACGTGACAACGCAACGTCCATGGCGCAGATGATCACCCGGGAAATGGGTAAGCCCATCGCCCAGGCCCGTGGCGAAATCGAGAAATGTGCGCAACTCTGCGAATGGTACGCCAGCCATGGCCCGGCCATGCTTGCACCGGAGCCGACACTGGTCGAAAACAACAAGGCGCGTATCGAATACCGCCCGCTTGGCCCTATCCTGGCGGTCATGCCTTGGAACTTCCCGGTCTGGCAAGTACTGCGCGGTGCCGTTCCGGTCCTGCTTGCCGGCAACACTTATGTGCTCAAACATGCGCCCAACGTGATGGGCTGTGCCTATCTGATACGCGATGCGCTGCAACAGGCCGGCTTCCCGCAAGGTGTGTTTGAAGTGATCAACGTGGCTCAGGAAGGCGTATCACGCGCCATTGCCGATCCGCGCATTGCCGCTGTGACCCTGACCGGCAGCGTGCGGGCCGGGACTGCGATTGGCGCACAGGCTGGTGCCGCCTTGAAGAAATGCGTACTGGAACTGGGCGGCTCCGATCCCTTTATCGTGCTCAACGATGCCGATCTGGATGAAGCGGTGAAAGCCGCCGTGATCGGTCGCTATCAGAACACCGGTCAGGTCTGCGCTGCCGCCAAACGTCTGATCGTCGAACAGGGCGTTGTCGAAGCCTTCACCCGCAAGTTCGTCGAAGCCACTCGTCTGCTGGCGATGGGCGATCCGTCGAGCCCGGAGACTTATATCGGTCCCATGGCCCGTTTCGATCTGCGTGACGAACTGGACCAGCAGGTGCAAGCAACTCTCGCCGAAGGTGCGACCCTGCTGCTGGGCGGAAAAAAAGCCGAAGGCGCTGGCAACTTCTATGAGCCCACGGTGCTGAGCGATGTCACCGACCGGATGACGTCTTTCAGGGAGGAGTTGTTCGGCCCGGTGGCGTCGATCATTACCGCCCGCGATGCCAGGCATGCACTGGAGCTGGCCAATGACAGCGAGTTCGGCCTGACCTCGACCATTTACACCCGCAACGTCGAACTTGCCGAGCAACTGGCTGACGAGCTGGAAACAGGCGGCGTATTCATCAATGGTTATTGCGCCTCAGACCCGCGCGTGGCCTTCGGCGGGGTGAAGAAAAGCGGCTTTGGCCGTGAGCTTTCACACTTCGGCGTGCGCGAGTTCTGCAATGCGAAAACCGTCTGGCTGGATCGCCGCTGATGGATTCAGGGGAGCCTTGCGCTCCCCGAATTCTTTACAGCAGGTTATTCCTCTTCACTTGCAACCCGGACCAGATCGCCGATGGCGTAAAAAGTCCCGCCGGCGATGTAGTGCAGGCTGCGCCAGCGGGGATCGGCGGTCTCGAATGCCCAATGGCCATCCTTGAAGGCTCGCTCATCGGCCCAGGCCCCTACAACCTCACCGATGAACAAATCGTAGGTCTGCTGGTTATGGGGCTCAGGTACAAGCTTGCAGATCAGCCAGGCCGAACAACCCGCCACCAGCGGAGTCTCGTGTCCTTCGATACGAAACAGCTCGACGCCTGACTTTTCCAGCTTGTCCGGCATAAAGGTCAGACTTTGCGTACCCACGTCATAGACCTGTTGCACCTGCTCCACGGTCGGTACTTGCAAAGCGAAGTAACCACTCTTTTCGACAAGCCCACGGGTTTTGGTCATCTTGTCGATGACCACCGTGACCTTGGGCGGAGAAAAGTCCAGAGCACAGGCCCACGAAGCCGACATGACGTTATGGGTCCCGCCATGGCTGGAGGAAACCAGCACGGCAGGACCGTGATTGATCAGTCTGTAGGCCTTTTCCAGCTCGACTGGGCGAATACGGTTATCCACGAAAACTCCTTCAGAACAGGCAAGCGTAAAGGCGCATTCTACTGATTAAGAAGCATTTCTGAAGGACCAATCGATAACCCTGCTTACACTCAAGCTGCAGGCTCCCAACGACGGAAAACGACACTGGCATTCACACCACCAAAACCGAAGCCGTTGGACAGCGCATGCGTCAGCGGCAGTTTGCGGGCGGTCGGGCCGACAAGGTCAAGCCCTTCTGCCGCTTCGTCCGGTTGATTGAGGTTCAGTGTGGGCGGCACGATCTGATCGCGCAGCGCCAGTACCGTAAAGATGGCTTCAATGCCCCCCGCCGCTCCCAGCAGATGTCCGGTAGCGGATTTGGTCGAGGTAATCGCCACGCCAGAACCTGCACCAAACACCGAGCGGATGGCGGCCAGCTCGCCCTTGTCGCCCACTTGAGTCGACGTGGCGTGGGCATTGATGTGCTGGATTTCGTCCGGGCTCAGACCGGCCTGTCGCAAGGCCTGCTGCATGGCGCGCCGGGCTCCTCCGCCATCTTCGGGCCCTGCGGTCAGGTGATAGGCATCGGCGCTGGTGCCGTAGCCCACCAGTTCCGCCAAGGGCGTGGCGCCACGGGCCAGAGCGTGTTCAAGCGATTCGATGACCAGTAACCCGGCACCTTCGGACATGACAAAGCCGTCGCGGTCACGATCAAAGGGACGCGAGGCTTCCTCTGGCCGCTCGGCAAAACCGGTGGACAAGGCACGGGCTGCCGCAAAGCAACCCAGGGTCACCCGATCGATGGCCGCCTCCGTGCCGCCGCACACCGCGATATCGGCCTCGCCGCTTCTGATGAGCCTTGCCGCGTCGCCAATGGCTTGCACACCGGCTGCGCAAGCAGTCACCGGCGCACCGAGCGGGCCTTTGAAACCGTACTTGATGGAAACATGTCCGGCCGCCATGTTGGCCAGGAAGGACGGCGCGGTGAATGGCGACAGTCTGCGCGGGCCACGGGCATCGGTAGTCCGTACGGCTTCGGCGATGGCACCGAAACCACCCACGCCCGATGCAATGATGGTCGCCGTCCGCTGCTGTTCCGCTTCATCAGCGGGCTGCCAGCCTGCCTGTTCCAGAGCCTCATGGGCGGCCACCAGCGCAAACTCGATGAAGCGATCCATCTTCTTGCGATCCTTGGCCGGGATCAGGCGCTCCGGGTCGTAACCCGCGATGGCATCCTCTTCCAGCGACGGCACCTGGCCGCCTACGGCAACGCCCGTGCCGTCAGTGATCGGTTCCGGGAGTTGGCGGATACCGGACTGTCCGGCCAGCAAGCGCGGCCAGACATGCTCAACGCCACACCCCAGCGGCCCGACCAGGCCTACGCCGGTTACTACGATTCGTTTTTGAGCCGTGAAATCTGTCATTCAAAACCTCTTCATTACACTATCGGCACCACGACCCGGGACGTGGTGCCCTATGGTCTATCAGGCCTGCTGCACCTTTGCGGCCGACTCGTCATCGGGCCGGATCCGGTACCAGATGGCATACATGGCCGGCAGGAACACCAGCGTCATGACGGTGCCACCCAGGGTGCCGCCGATCAGGGTGTAGGCGAGCGTTCCCCAGAACACCGAATGGGTCAGCGGGATAAAGGCCAGAATGGCCGCCAGTGCGGTCAGCAGCACCGGCCGGGCACGCTGCACGGTGGCTTCGACCACGGCCCGGAACGGCTCCAGACCTTGAGCCTTGTTGTCCTGGATCTGACCTATGAGGATCAGGGTGTTGCGCATCAGGATGCCCGATAGCGCAATCAGCCCGACCAGAGCATTGATGCCGAATGGCTGCTGGAACAGCAACAAGGTCGGCACCACGCCGATCAATCCCAGAGGCGCAGTCATGAACACCATCACCATCGCCGACATCGAGCGCACCTGCAGGATGATGATCAGCAGCGTCATGGCGATCATGATGGGGAACAGTGGCAACATTGCCTTGCTGGCCTTGCCCGACTCTTCGCTCGAACCGGCTTCCACAATCCGGTAACCATCGGGAAGCGTGTCGATCACCGGTTGCAGCTGTTTCAGGACCACGCTGGAAACATCCGGCGGCTGCAGACCTTCGGCGGTGTCGCCACGCACCGTGATGGTCGGGGTACGGTCACGACGGCGCAGGACGGGATCTTCCATGCGTACATCGACTTCACCGACCTGAGAGAGCGGAATCCGCTGCCCGGCAGAGCCCACCAGGGTGAAACCGGCAATCTTCGCGGGATCCAGACGGATATCGCCAGCAGCACGACCGACCACCTGCACCGAGCGGATATCCTCGCGCACCGCAGTAATGGGCGTACCGGTGAGCAAGAACTGCAATTGTTGCGCGACGGCACTGGAGGTCAGGCCTACCGCCTGCAAACGGTCCTGATCCAGAGAGAAATGCAGGGTCGGCACCAGCGGGCCCCAGTCGCTGTTGACGGTCCTCATCAACGGGCTGGCCTGCAGCACTTTCTGCATCTGTGCGGCGATTTCGCGCAACTTCGCCGGATCGGGCCCGCTTACGCGGTAAGCGACGGGGAACGGCGAATAAGGACCAAACACCAGTTGCGTAACCCGCACCTGCGCTTCGGGAGCCAGCCCTTCGGCCACCGCCTGGCGCAGACGCAACTTCAGCGCTTCACGCTCTTCCTGACTGGCGGTCAGCACCACCACCTTGGCGAACGATGGATCGGGCAGTTCCGGTGCCATCGCCAGGAAGAAACGTGGAGCGCCCTGACCAATGTAAGCCGTGACGACCCGGGCCTCTTCCTGCTTTTTCAGCCAGGCCTCAACCTTGCTCGTGGCCGCACTGGTCTGCTCGATGGAGGTTCCGTAAGGCATCTGTACTTCGACCAGCACCTCGGGACGATCGGAGGTCGGGAAGAACTGTTTCTTGACCAGCCCCATGCCAAGCACGGCAACCACGAAGGTACCGATCACGGTTCCGGCGACCAGCCACTTGCGGGCGATGACCCGGGTCAGAACCCTGCGGAAACGGTTGTAGTTCCTGGTGTTGTAGATGGCTTCATGACCGCCCTCGACCTGCTTGAGCTCCGGCAGCAACTTCACGCCCAGATAAGGCGTGAACGCCACGGCGACCACCCAGGAAGCAATCAGGGCAATGCCGACAATCCAGAACATGTTGCTGGTGTATTCGCCCGCTGTCGATTGCGCAAAACCGTTGGGCATGAAGCCGATGGCGGTGACCAGGGTGCCGGAAAGCATGGGCGCGGCGGTATGGCTCCAGGCATAGGCCGAGGCCTTGATGCGGCTGTAGCCCTCCTCCATTTTCACCACCATCATTTCGATGGCGATGATCGCATCGTCAACCAGCAACCCCAGTGCCAGGATCAGCGAGCCCAGGGTGATACGGTCGAAACTCTTGCCGGTGGCTGCCATCACCACGAACACCACCGCCAGCGTCAAGGGCACGGCTGCTGCCACCACGACACCCACGCGCCAGCCCATGCTGAAGAAGCAGACCAGCATGACCACCAGCAATGCGATGAAAAACTTGACCATGAACTCGCCGACCGACGAGTTGATATTCACCGACTGGTCGGAGACTTTGCTCAGGGTCATACCCAGCGGCATGCTCTGATTGATTTTGTTCGTCTCGACATCGAGGGCCTTGCCCAGGTCCAGGCCGTTCCAGCCTTCGCGCATCACGACGCCCAACAGCAAGGCCGGCTCGCCATTGTTGCGCACCATGAAGGTCGCCGGGTCCTCGTAACCACGCTCGACCGTTGCCACGTCCGAGAGCTTCAGCGTGCGGCCCTGTACCGAAACCGGTGTGTCACGGATCTTTTTCAACTGGTCGAAAGCACCGTCCAGACGCAGAAAAACCTGTGGCCCCAGGGTTTCGATCGAACCGGCAGGCGTCAGCACGTTCTGGCTGTTCAGCGCGGCAAAGATTTCCTGAGGAGAAACCCCCAGCGTCGCGAGGCGATCATGGGAGAACGACACATAGATGCGCTCAGCCTGTTCGCCAATGATGTTGACCTTCTTCACTCCCGGCACATGCAGCAAGCGCTGACGCAAGGATTCGGCATCGCGGACCAGCAGGCGTTGCGGCTCGCCCTTGGCTTTCAGGGCGAACAAGGCGAAGGTCACATCCGAAAACTCGTCGTTGACCAGCGGGCCGACGACACCCGCAGGCAGGAGCTTGGCTTCGTCATCGAGTTTCTTGCGCGCCTGATAGAACTCTTCCTGCACTTGCGACGGCGGCGTGCTGTCGAGCAGCGAGACCATGGTGAAAGCCATGCCCGGACGGGTGTAGGTTTCAGTACGGTCATACCAGCGCAGTTCCTGCATGCGCTTTTCCAGAGGCTCGGCGACCTGATCCTGCATTTCCTGTGCAGTAGCGCCCGGCCAGGCGGTGATGATCGTCATCTGCTTGACCGTGAAAGGCGGGTCCTCTGCCCGTCCAAGCCCGAAGAACGCCAGTATCCCGGCAGCGGATATCAGAAAGATCAGGAACAGCGTGATGGATCGCTCGCGAACGGCCAGCGCCGACAGATTGAAACGCCCTTCGCTCATGGCTGGCTCCCGGCAACCCGGGGTTCAAGCGCAGCGCCCGGCAAGACCCGATCACCGTCATGCAGCAGATGGGCTCCCAATGCCACCACTTGTTCGCCAACCCTGAGATCACCGCTTACCCGCACCACATCGTCCTGCAGGGCCAGCACCTGAACCGGCCGCCAGCCCACCTTCGCGGGCTGACCGGAAACAATCCATACGCCCGGACCACTGCCCGGGTCATAAAGCGCCCCGATGGGCACCTGCAGCGCCTGGATCTGCGCTCCGCCATTGGCAATCTGCAGGCTGACTGTAGCGCCTAATGGCGCGCTGGCCATCTCACCCTCAAGCACATAACGGGCCTCGAAGGTACGAGTTACCGGATCGGCCGCATCGGAAAGCAGGCGCAACCTGGCTGGCACGCTGCCGCGGCCATTGCCATACAGTCTGGCCTGAGCCACAGAGCCAACAGCCGGACGCAGTGTCTCGGGCAGATGCACGATGGCTTCGCGCAACCCGGCACGCGCCAGCCTGACCACCGCTTGCCCGGCACTGACCACCTGACCCGGCTCGGCCAGGGTTTCCACCACAACACCATCGGCATCCGCCAGTAATACGGCATAACCTGTGGCGTTCTGCGCCACATTGGCCTGGGCTTGCGCGGCGCTCAATTGTGCCTTGGCGGAGTCTGCCGCGGCCTTGAACTGATCATAGGTGGAAGCCGAAACGGCACCGCTGGCCACCAGATTGCGGTAGCGCGCCTCGTCGTCGATGGCCTGTCTGGCCCGTGCACGTGCAGCGGTTACCGCCTCTTGCTGCGCTTGCGCCTGCAGACCGAGATCCACCGGATCGATGCGCATCAATGGCTGACCTTTCCTGACGCTCTGGCCGGTGTCGACCAGACGCTCAAGCACCTTGCCCGACACGCGAAAACCCAGATCGCTCTGAACCCGCGCAGCGACCACACCGGTAAAGGAACGTGAAATATCCGTTGAATCCTGCACGCTGGCGACCCTTACCACAGGCGCCTGAGTACGTGGATCATGAGCGATTGATGCATCGCCACACGCCGTAAGGACGAGTGGAGATAAACAGAGAGCGATAACGACAGGCAGGCGACGGGACATGGGATCACTGGCTCGGATGGATATCTAGAGCCAGATTCTCATTCTAGTGACCAATTAAGTCAATAGTCACAAACTCAGACTAAGGTGCCATGCTGCGCAATATCAATGCCGAGAGATGGACAGTGGTTTCTTCGGCCCGATCAAGGCTGTACTGCAACAATACGGGGTTGATGTAGGGCCACATCACCAGGTAAATGGCATTGGCCACTTCATCCAGCGGCGTCTTGCGCTCGAACTCGCCAGCCTCCCGGCCTTCCCGGACAATCTGCTCGATCAACTGCCGAAGCCGCGTTTCATGACCCCGGGCCGAAGGCCACTGATCCCTGGCCGAGACAGCGGCAATGTCATAGAGCTTGCGATCCAGGAAAAACAGGCTGCTGCCCGCCTCCACCAAGGCCTTGAGCATTCGCCGCAGCTTTTCGGAAGCAGTCGGCGCATCCACAACGGCGGCATCGACGATTTCCATGATGGCAGCCAGTCGGTTGCTGCAAATCACTTCACCAATCGCCTGCTTGGAGTCGAAGAATTTGTAGATATAGGCCTTGGAAAAGCCGATGGCGCGGGCCAGATCGGACACCGTGGTCTTCTCGTACCCATAATGGCCGAAGTGCTGGGTGGCAGCTTCGACGATCTGGTCACGAACGTTATGATCCAAAGGACCACGCGAAGGGGATACATTCTGCTTTTCAGTCATTTTTCCAGCCTGGCTTGCGTGACCCTGATTGATAAATAGTGACTATATTGTGATTTGGTCATGAATTTCCATCTTTTAAACAGAGTCTCCTGATCGGCATCAGCCCTGAAATGCCCCCGCTTATTCATGAAAACAGCTCATGACGGCATCCCGCTCGCGGTCTTAATCAATCCTTGTGCGTCTTCTATGATGCCTGTTCAACTCTGCTCCTGCTCTCAAGGATTCCGGATGAATGAGTCTGCGCCACAGGTAATCGGCCTCATATTGGCTGCCGGACGCAGCAGACGCTTTGCCGACGACAAACGCCGGGCGCTTCTGCCCGACGGGCGCAGCATGCTGCAAGCCAGTATCGACACTGCCAGACAGTCCTTCAATGAGCTCTGGGTGGTGCTGCGCAGCGATGACGATGCACAAGCGCTGGGGATTGTGCCCGATGTCTGCATCGTGCGCAGCGAACAGGCCGAGCTTGGCATGGGACACAGCCTGGCCAGCGGTATCGAAGCACTGATGCCCTCGCCCGCCATTGCAGTCGCCGTCCTGCTTGCCGACATGCCCTGGCTGCAAGCCGCGACGCTGCACAGCCTTGTGCAACTGGCCGACCCGCAGCGTATCGCACAGCCGGTATATGAAGGCCAGCGCGGCCATCCAGTGATCATAGGCCGCCGGTTCTGGCCCGAGTTGCTGCTGCTCGAAGGCGATCAGGGTGCCAGAACACTGCTGGCAGCCAATGCGTCGGTTTGCGACCTCATGGCAACCGATGATCCCGGCACCGTGCGCGACGTCGATACGCCAGAACAGATTCTGCAGGGACTTTCAGGCCCCCGGTAGTCACTTATCCAGAGCAGCCGCCTGAGCGTATTCCTGATCACTGACCTGTTGCATCCAGTCCACGACCTTGCCATCCAGAACCTCGGCAATCGCAATGTGGGTCATGCCGGTTTGCGCCGTCGCGCCATGCCAGTGCCTGGTATGAGGTGGAATCCATACCGTATCGCCGGGCCGGATAGTTTTGATCGGTTGCCCTTGCTGCTGAACCAGGCCCGTACCTGCAGTGACGATCAGGGTCTGCCCCAAAGGGTGGGTATGCCAGGCGGTGCGAGCGCCCGGTTCGAAGGTGACCGTTGCGCCACTGACGCGTGCATCGCCGGTGCCCTTGAAAGGCGCATCCACGCGCACCTGGCCAGTGAAATAATCCGCAGGCCCCTTGGCCGAAGGCTGTGAGCCGTTTTGAGTGACAGTCACAACCGGGCTCGTCTCGCTATGAGCCTCGGCTGCCAGAAGAGAAAGGGAAAGTGCTGTTGCTGCGAGCGTCTTCATGGACAGTCCTCCATCTATATGGATGAGCGCTCCGCGAGGGCATGAAGGACGTCAAACAGGGAGCTGCCTGGCTCATACCCACTCTGTAAGCGGCTGCGTCGAGTTTGCCGAATCCCTTTGTGGCGACACGACATGCCCAATCTATCAGCCAGAAGAGCCAGTGATTAACCGGCTTAATCCGCTAACCGCCATGAGCCAGCTTGATCAATAGCGGCAATCAGGCTGCGCTGGAACGCTTGACCGTCACGATCAGAATGCCACCGATGATCGCCATGATCCCGACAATCAACGTCATCGTCAGTTGCTCCCCCATAAAGATCACCGACATCAACAACCCAACGACCGGTACACCGAGCATCGCTGTCGACATGCTGGTACTGGAAAGCCACATGCTGGCGGCATTGACCGCGCAAAAACAGAACGCTGTAGCCAGAGGCCCCATGAAAATCAGGATCTCCCACAAGGTTCTCGAGCCATCGCCGGTGAAAGGCCCTTCCGTGAAGTAAGCCAGTGCGATCAGGGGAATAGTGGCAACCAGCATCTGCCAGGGTGCCAGTTGATAGGCGCTGGCGGTGTTCTTTGAGTAACGCAGATGCAGGATGCACATGGCCCAGCAGAATGAGGCCGCCAGCAGCATCAGGTTGGCTTTCACCAATGCGCCGTTGCCCCAGTCCAGCGTCAGAGGATTGAACAGCACACAGACACCGACGCCCCCCAGCAGTGTGCCGATCAGTTGCCGCGTGGACAGCTTTTCACGCAGGAACATGACAGCAATCGGCGTGACCCAGAGCGGCGTGGTGTAGGCCAGAACGGCAGAACGGCCGGCTGGCACCTGAGTCATGGCAATTGCACCCAGCACGGTAAAGGTCAGCATCTGCAGCAGACCGACACTCAGGATCAGTGGCAGATCCTGGCGAGTGGGCAGCCGCAGCTTGCCGGTCACCAGTTGCAATGCCAGCAGACAGGCCGCACCGGTCGCAAAGCGCAGGGTTGAAAACCAGACAGGCGTAATGTGCTCAAGACCAGCCTTCATGACCGGCCAGTTAGCGCCCCAGATCAGGATGGCCATGATCAAGAGAAGCACACCCTTGGCCTTGGGCGAAGACACCAGACTCTGCGAATGAGCCGAGTCGGTCACCATGGCGCTGTGCTTGCTTGCGTCTGACATGTTTTCCCTCTTCTGAACGAGCGCTTCGAGGGAAAAATTTTAACTGGCGTATCGGGAGAAAGTTTCTCCCTTCTTGGCTATCAATCCATCGGATCAAAGATGTAATCTCTGCAAAATCACGATTTGGCAGAGGTTTATTCTTTTGAAAAAACTGGATCGAACCGATATCAGCATTCTGAACAGCCTGCAGCAGGATGCCGGGATCACCAATGCGGACCTGGGGCGCTCGGTAAACCTGTCACCCACGCCCTGCTTCAATCGGGTCAAGGCCATGGAAGAAGCAGGCCTGATCAAAGGCCAGGTGACGCTGCTGGACCCGCAGGTGCTGGGTCTGCATCTCAATGTCTTTATCCATGTCAGTCTGGAAAAGCAGGTAGAAGGAGCCTTGCAGCTGTTCGAGCAGGCTGTGGCCGACCGCCCGGAGGTGATGGAGTGCTACCTGATGACCGGAGATGCCGATTATCTGCTGCGGATTCTGGTGGCCAACATTCAGGACCTGGAACGCTTCATTCTGGATCATCTGTCGAAGATTCCAGGGGTCGCGAATATCCGCTCCAGCTTTGCTCTCAAGCAGGTGCTTTACAAGACCGCCCTGCCGCTGCCACCCAACGGGCTGACCCTGGCCAACCCCAGATAATCGCTCTCAATGCTCAGCCTGAGGAGTGGTGAAACTGGCAAAAGTCAGGTGTGCGCCTGACTCGATCAGGAAATTGATCAACGCCGACATGGCCGGACCGGCGAAATGCTCCGTCATTTCAGAAGCACTTGCCCAATGCCCGCTCAGAAGCCAGAGACAAGGCTCATGGGGGCTACGGCTGCACGTATACCCAAGACATCCCGAGGCGTCCTGAAGCGGATCAATATGCAGCTTCAAGCGACTTTCGAAAAGCGGGTCCGTGTCTTCGATAAAACGAATTTCCAATGCATTCATCGCATTGATATGCATTACAGCCCTCTCCCACGAAATTCCGACCAGAACTCACACCATCTGTGCGCAAGCGAACTTAACGATCTGGCGACCTGATGACTATAAGGGCTGACTGAATGTACTCATGAGCCGATCTCATCAATCACAAACCCATAGAAAAGGACACAGCCCTAAACTTCGGGCCAGACAGGCCGAAAACAGGAAGGACGGGGGTTTTCAAACGCCTACAAGGGGCAGAAAAACACCCTTCTGTGACCGATTAATCGCCGATCAGGCAACAATACTGGATACATTCAGTAATATTTAGCGTGCTATCGATTGCAGGAAAACGCGCTGATCTTTGCGTGAACGGCGCACAAAAAGCAGTTTCTGGATGACATCAGGCACGGCAACGTAGGCAGGATAAGGCTCTGGGACGTGATGGCACCTCGCACCGGAGGTTCACATTATGCGAAAATGTCGCGTCATCGCCGACTTGGAGCGCCCGCCAGAACATGGCAGCATGCGCGCCCTCGCCCGGTCTGTCGATGATGAGCTTATGACACGCAGGTCACTCTGGCATGTCACGGCAGCCTTGATGAGGGACAAGACACCACAGATGTGTCTGTGAATACCGAGCCTGAGGCGAAATTCCGTGAGGAAGCTGATGGGGATGGCTTGCGCTTGCAGGGGAATGTCTTTGCTGCGCAGGAAGCCGTACCAACAGAACTATGTGTCACTCAAGCCGCTGAAGCCAATGATGATAAGAAGTCAGCGCAGGAGGACATAGAAAGTGAGGTCTAAAGCGTTATTGTATTGGCCTTGTATGTCCACCTCTAGTCCTTGTAGGTGCGAGAGTTTGTCGCATGCGGCATAGCATGCGACACGCCACAGCTCCCACAGACAGAGCCGGAGGGCGGATGGCGTTTATCATATGGATCACAGTATGTTGAAGAAAATGAACACGGCTCTGCTGGGCCTGGCCATGTCGATGGGCTTCATGCCCGTGCATGCGGCCGAAGCAAAAAAAGTAGACGTTTTGCTCATCGGGGGAGGAATCATGAGTTCGACCCTGGGTATCTGGCTCAATGAGCTGGAGCCAGGCTGGTCGATCGAAATGGTTGAGCGTCTTGATGGTGTCGCCCAGGAAAGCTCGAACGGCTGGAACAACGCCGGTACGGGTCACTCTGCCCTGGCCGAGCTGAACTACACGCCAGAAAAAGACGGCAAGATCGACGTCTCCAAGGCCATCGAAATCAACGAATCCTTCCAGATCTCCCGCCAGTTCTGGGCGTGGCAGGTCAAGAACGGTGTGTTGAAAAACCCGCGTTCGTTCATCAACTACACCCCGCACATGAGCTTCCTGTGGGGCGACAAGAACATCTCGTTCCTGAAAAGACGCTATGAAGCCCTGAAGGTCAACCCTCTCTTCAGCGCCATGCAGTACTCCGAAGATCAGGAGCAGATCAAGAAGTGGGTTCCGCTGATGATGGAAGGGCGTGACCCGAACCAGAAAATCGCGGCCACCTGGACTCCGATCGGCACCGACGTGAACTTCGGCGAAATCACTCGCCAGTTCGTGGGCCACCTGAAGAACCAGCCTAACTTCAATCTGCAACTGTCGAGCGAAGTCGAAGACATCAAGCGTAATGCCGATGGTTCGTGGCGCGTGTCCTACAAGAACCTGAAAGACGGTAAAGAAACCGAAACCGACGCCAAGTTCGTCTTCATCGGCGCGGGCGGTGGTGCACTGCACCTGCTGCAGAAGTCCGGCATTCCTGAAGCCAAGGAATACGGTGCCTTCCCTGTTGGTGGCTCGTTCCTCGTGACCGAAAACCCGACGATTGCCGATATGCACATGGCCAAAGCCTATGGCCAGGCTTCGGTTGGCGCACCTCCGATGTCGGTTCCTCACCTGGACACCCGCGTACTGGATGGCAAGCGCGTTATCCTGTTTGGCCCATTCGCGACCTTCTCCACGAAGTTCCTGAAAGAAGGCTCTTACCTGGACCTGCTGACCAGCACCACCCTGCACAACGTCTGGCCAATGACCCGGGTCGGCATCAAGGAATACCCGCTGGTTGAGTACCTTGCCGGCCAGCTGATGCAGTCCGATGACGATCGCTTCGCAGCCCTGAAAGAATACTTCCCGAACGCCAAGAAAGAAGACTGGCGTCTGTGGCAGGCAGGTCAACGCGTTCAGATCATCAAGCGCGATGAAGAGAAAGGCGGCGTCCTGAAACTGGGTACCGAGATTGTCAGCTCCAAGGACAACAGCATTGCCGGCCTGCTGGGTGCATCGCCAGGTGCATCGACCGCAGCTCCGATCATGCTGGGCGTTCTCGAGAAAGTCTTCAAGGACAAGGTTGCAACTCCTGCCTGGCAGGAAAAGCTGCACCAGATCATCCCGAGCTACGGCACCAAGCTGAACGATCATCCTGATCAGGTTGCCAAGGAATGGGCTTACACCAGCGAAATCCTGCAACTGCCAGCGCCTCCAGCCGTTGGCGCTGCAGCACCCGCAGCAGCTCCGGCAGCCACACCTGCCAAGCCACGCGAAAGCAACGCAGCGACTGATATGGCGCTGTAATGCCAAAGCCCCATCAAACCTGGTTTGATGGGGCTTTTTTCTACAAGCGGGAAATACCGCCTTACCACACTCCCCTTGTAAGCTCTCTAGCTCCTGACGCCTACTTCGCGAACAACTGACTCATGTCCTTGAATGCCTTGAACTCAAGCGCATTGCCGCAAGGATCCAGCAGAAACATGGTCGCCTGCTCACCCACCTGCCCCTTGAACCGAATGTAAGGCTCGATCACGAAGCGGGTCTCGAACGACCTCAAACGCTCGGCAAGCGCCTCCCACTGCTCCCACTGCAACACAATGCCAAAGTGCGGAACCGGCACGTCATGGCCGTCCACCGGATTGCTGTGAGCACTTTCCTGCACCGCATTCTTGGGGGCTTCATGAATCACAAGCTGATGACCATAAAAGTTGAAATCGACCCAATGATCGCTGGAGCGCCCTTCTTCCAGGCCAAACACCTGGCCATAGAAAGAGCGCGCAGCCGCAAGGTCGTAGACCGGGATCGCAAGGTGAAAGGGAGAAAGGTTCATCAGGAACTCCAGGCTTTTTGGTTTTATCAACCGCAAGGTCTTGCTCGCGATCGCTCAAGTACTGGAGAAATCATAGAAGCAGCGACTCACCAATAAAATCAATATATATTTCTCAGATTAACAAAAGAGATTTATCAATGATTCGCGAGCTGAAGACCCTTGTCGCGGTCGCACAGGAAGGCACTTTCGCTGCCGCCGGGAACCGGATCGGCCTGACCCAGGCTGCCGTCAGCGCACAAATGCAACGCCTGGAAACCGAACTGGGCTATTCACTATTCAACCGCAAGGGGCGCACCGCACATCTGAACCGGATGGGACATCAAACCCTCCTGCAAGCCCAGGAGTTGCTCCGCCTGTATAACAACCTTGGCTCGACAGCTTCCGGCCAGCCCGAGAGCATACTGCTCAACATCGGCGCGATTGCTTCGGTACAGCGCTCATTGCTACCCGATGCCCTGGCCACCTTTCACAGCCAATGGCCACAGTGCCGAACCCGCGTCATACCGGGCGTATCCATGCAACTGCTCAATCTGGTGGATGCCGGAGAGATCGACATGGCCGCCATCATCCGCCCTCCATTCGCCCTGCAAAGCGACCTGCGCTGGACCGCCCTGGCCAGCGAACCCTATCGCCTGATCGTCCCGAACCATCTACCCGGCGACGACTGGACCGAACTGCTCTGCACCCAACCCCTGATCCGCTACGACCGCACCTCGTTCGGCGGACGACAGGTCGACCGCTTCCTGCGCCAGATGCACTTCACCCTGCGCGAAACCTGCGAACTGGACGAGCTGGAAGCCATCATCAAACTGGTCGCCAACGGTGTCGGGGTGGCCCTGGTTCCGCAGACAGCCGACCACAGACAATGGCCAGCCGAAGTGCGAGCACTGGAACTGGGCTCACATACATTCCATCGGGATGTGGGACTGGTGCATCGGGCAAAGGAGAATCTGAGCGAGCCGGTGAGGCTGCTGATCGAATTGGTGGAGGGACTGGTGCAAGGCACGTGACGCAAACCATCACGCAAATGACAGATCTTGCTGCAGCCGCACACATTCAGCGCGCGACTGCAGTTTCCACTACAACGTTTTAGCGGTGAGGACGAGGGCAAGGCAGCCCGGTATCATCGCAAGCCGTGTTGATGCGCAAACCACTGCTCAGGCGACTGGCGACCTGCAGCGGCATCGCCGTGGAGCTCTTGGCGCCGGCCTTGGCCGCATCCTGAGCCTGGACCTGGGCATATTTACCTTCCTGGACAGAAACAGGTTGCTGACTGACAGCAGCAAACGCCATTCCTTGCAGACCGATCACGGCTGCGGTGGTGACCATAAGCTTTTTCAATACGGACTTACCTGTTACTCGATTCATGATACTTCCTCTCGATAGCTTGATATTGAGTTGATGCGAGTAAGGCTTTTTGTTTTCTTGCCGGCAGAGCTGGCTGCCGTGGGAGAATGTATCCTCTGAATCATGAACATTTATATACAGCGATACATGAATAATATTTTACTTGACAAAATAAAAAATAATAAAACACATCTCAAAAAGCCTGATCGGAAGCAATCATCGAATCGGCTACCACTCAAACCAACATATCTTCAGCACCACAGACAGCCGATAACTGACAACCAAGTTGGCGCACCATAACCGGGCATATATAACTTATAGAGAAAAAAGTTAGTGCACGAGACAAGGAAAGTAGGAGCAAGTCGGCGAGATAACCGACCGATCTAACTGAAGAAAAATTAAAAAGACCATATCTCTGATATCAAGCCAAATGAATGCCGCAAACCTCTCTTCACCAAGCAACACCCACTCCACAACCACCATAAATCAATGACTTATTGAGCAAAACAACTAAAATCCTTGTTTTAAGCCTTATGCCCCCAACTCCGGGGACAATAAGAAATCCTTCCATTCCCGCTCTAAAGTTAACAGCCAGACAGACGATAATAAGTCCCTGCCCGCCCCACCCCACCATCAAATCAATGAACAAACCAAGCCACCCCACCAAAAATGGCTAAGTCAGGAGTAGTCCATATTTAAAAAACTTAGCATTTCTCAGAAACTTTACTTAAGTTTCGCTACAGTCAGCGTCATTATTGCCATATTGGTAGCGGGTGCCTATCGGGGTTTTGAGCAAGTCCAGGATGCCACGAACAGCAATATTCACACCTATCAGGTCCTCGGCGATACGCAACTGGCCCTTGAACAACTGGTCAACATCGAAACCGGCATGCGAGGTTTCGTCATCTCTTCAAAGGATTTGTTTCTGGAACCGTTGATTGCGGGAGAAAAAAGCTTCTCTGAAAAGCTTCAGTCACTCAAAAAGCTGACAGCTGACAATCCGGATCAGCAACGGCGCCTCGCCCTGCTGGAGGAAACCCAAAAACGCTGGATCAATGAAGATATCGATCCAATCATTGCACTGCGCAAGGACCTGACAGCACGCGACATGCCCGACGATGAACTGGACAAGCGCATTACGTCAGGTGCCGACAAAGCCAAGATGGACAGCATGCGCGCCACCCTGGCCGAGATCAAAGGAGCAGAGAACCAGCTGCTGGAAAAAAGAAGCCAGCACATGAAGAGCTCGAAGGAGCTTGCCCTCATGATCCTGATCTGGGGAGGCCTTGCCGCCGTCGCACTCTCTCTTTTTCTGGCTGCCACCCTGGGACGCAGTACCACGGCGCGCCTGCAAATGGCCATCGATGCTGCCACCGCAATTGCCAATGGCAAGCTGGATACAGCCATCGACACCAGCAGTCATGACCAACTGCCGAAAGCCTTCGATCGCATGCAGAATCGCTTGCGCGAAACCATCCAGCAGATAAACCAGGCGGCGAATCAACTGGTAGTTGCCGTGCAACAGATTTCAGGCGCTTCCACACAATTGTCCGGTGCCATTCAGGAACAATCGACATCGGCCTCGATGATGGCCGCCACCATCGAAGAGCTGACCGTAAGCATCCATCATGTTTCCGAAAACGCCGATGAAGCCCACCAGATCGCCAGCCATTCGGGACAGCAATCCAGGGAAGGTGCACACGTCATCGAAAATACGCTTTCCAGCATGAGCGGCATAGCCAAGACGGTGCAGCATTCATCTGCCCAGGTCGCCGATCTTGGTCAGCATTCGGAACACATTTCGTCGATCATCGGCGTGATTCAAGGCATCGCAGACCAGACCAACCTCCTGGCACTCAATGCCGCCATCGAAGCAGCCCGTGCCGGAGAACAAGGTCGCGGTTTCGCAGTGGTTGCCGATGAAGTGCGCCTGCTGGCACAGAACACCGGCAAGTCGACCAAGGAAATCGCAGGCATGATCGAGAAGATTCAGGCCGGAGTTCGCGAAACGGTAGAAACCATGCGCAATGGCGTAGAGGAAGTGAACCAGGGCGTGACCATGGCCGGAACTGCCGGCCAGGCCATCATCGAAATCCGCGACAGCTCCAGCAAAGTGCTGCATGTAGTCGATCAGATTTCCTTCGCCCTTCGCGAACAGACTGCCGCCAGCCAGGACGTAGCCCGAAGCGTAGAACGCTCGGCGCAAATGGCCGAACAGAACAACCAATCGATTCAGGAACTGCTCAAGACCAGCAGCAGCCTGGACAACCTTGCGGCGGGCCTGCAGCGGGAAGTGGCCAAGTTTCAGGTCTGAGCCCTGAAGACCCAGGCTTCTGCACCAGCCAGAAGCCCGGGTCTGCGTCCGCACATTGCAAGCTCAGCCCCTGACGAAACTCCGAGAGCCGAAGAGACAATCAGCCTCCTCGGCAACTCGGTATCAGGCAAACAGATCGACACCCAGCTGGAAAGCGACCCAGAGCGCCAGGCATGTTGCGAAGAACAATGCGATATTTTCAAACAGGTTATTGCGATATTTCTTGTCCAGCAGCGACTTCTGGTTGGACATGATCAACAGGCCCAGCGAAATGACCGGCAAACCAATGATGTTCAGCGCACTGACCCCGATGGTCAAGGTCACGAAGTCCGGCATGCCAGGCAGCGACCAGATCAATGGCGTCACCAGAATGAACAGCATGAACCACTTGTGCATGGGGTCATGGTGAAACTCTTTACCGTACTTCTCGCGACGAGCAGGACTGACATGCTGGAGCGCATCGGTAATCAGCATCGGGAATGCCGTGGTTTTTCCTGAAATACTGGCGAACAGAGTCGCGAATACACCGATAAAGAACACATACCAACCAGCGGGGCCAAAGAACATTTCCAGCGCCTTGCCCAAGTCACCCAGGGTCTTCACCTCGATACCGTTAGGTCGCAGAATTTCCGCTCCGACAATCCAGATGGCCAGGTTAATGACGATCCCGACGCACACGGCAAACAATAAATCGTTACGCTGAATACGCTTGTGCTGCGGCCCTACCCAGCCCTTCTGGCGCATGACATATGGATGCACGAAGTTTGCAATGGAACCTGCAACCGCGCCGATCACCGATACCGCAACCAGCAGCGCACCATGCACACCTTCATCCGGCGGAATACTGAAACCGATGGTGCCTTTGACGATACCCACAACATCCGGGCCGGACATGACAGCCAGGGCGATAAAGGCCAGAGTCATGACAGCCAACAGCAACTTCATCACACCTTCGATCATTGAATAGATGTTGCGACCGACCAGCATCCAGACAGCCAGCACCACCGCTACCGAACAGAGCAATGGGTGGTCGATCTTGAACAGCATCGCCAGCGACTCACCTGCCCCCTTGATCATGTAGGCATTCATCAAATGCCCCATCAGCAAGGCATAAACAAGCATGAACCAGGCAAAAAAGGGATTCAGTTGCGCATAGCCCTGAAGGATTGTCATGCCTTGGTTGTTGCACAACTGGAAGCGAGCAATGATGTTTACGATCAGATATCTGAGCAGCAGAGAAACCGCCAGCACCCACATCATCGCGTAACCGTAATTAGCTCCTGCGACAGACGACGTGATCAGATCACCTGCACCTAGCCAGGACAGTACGGCAATGATGCCGGGGCCCAGTAGTTTCAGCATTCGTGTAAACCGATTTTGCGCGCGCCCGGATGCCTGACCTTCGACGGAAGGAATGCTTGCCATAGAGGATGTCTCCATTATTGTTTTTGTTAGATCCACAGCAGTCGAACACAGCTCATTAGACGTCGTACAACAATTCTGGAGAAAATGTGTTTTTAGATGTTTCGGCTTCAGGGGGTCAGTCTGAGTTGATGAAGGTTTCTCAGTGCTTATGGCACTGTGAGAGTGCGAAACTTTGCGGGTCATACAACGAGTAAGGTTGCAGTGCTTCGGTGACGGCAGCTTCGGTCCATTCAGTGCGTTCGATGCCCGACACGCTGGCAAGGAAGATATCCTTGGTGCCCTCACCTTCTTCTTGCGTGCCATCCTGCTCCGGAAACTCCCCGCCGATGCGAATGCCATCGCTGATCCTGACAGAGGTGATCGAACCGTCGCTGTGCAACTCCTGCAATGTGTTGAGCACGTCGATCTGCTCAATCCGCAAAGCCCAGCTCATCGATAAGGTTAAGCTTGATGATCTCGGCGGTGCTAGCGAGTTTCCAGGCGCGCCTCTGTGACAGGTATACGCCCCCATGCGCTTGTAAACGGCCACAACGCCTGGGTGATAGTCACCACTGGCCAAAATGCCACCGTCCTTCAGGGAAGCTAGACGAAGCTGCATCCCCCAGATAAATACGCGGCGTTCACAGGGCGAACGGGCCTCGTTGAGCTTGGCGACAAAGCTTGCAGAAGTTTCACGCAGTTCGGCCGCAGCCAGGGCTTTCAGGTCCGCAAACAGTCCTTCCGGATCATTGTGAATCTGCTGCTTGGGTATTCGCCAAGCTCGATACAGCGGGTGCTCGCCGCGACGAATGAAAAGCCCTGCCTGGCCAGCAAGACCTTGTTGCCACCCTCCAGGTACGTGAGCGAGAGCCCATAATCATAACCATAACCATCGTTAACAGCGGCTTTGAGCAAGCAAGGCGCAGAACGCTTGAGGAGTGTGCTCATCTGGAAGTGATCGTCGTGGCATCAAGGTTTTTCTGAACACGTGAAGCGATTCCACTGGAATCACCCCGGCGACAGAACGAGCTGATTCCAGTGGAATCACATAGCAAATTGATGAGCAGGATTGCTTGGCTGTTTAGACGGCTGATCTGGTTTTAACAATTGAAGGTGACGAACCTTCCAAACAACCTGAAGATCTCTCATATTAAGGCTGAGCTTCTGGTTGCCCACTACAAAATAGACATGACCCATATTCTCGTCGCAACGCAACGGCATTGCACGGCGCTAGCCGTTTTCTCTGCGAGCAGCGTATCCCAAAGCACCACCCCGCATTATTAAAATGTTGCTCGTCAACAGGTGAATCTTGATTCCAGCAATTCAATAGCATACCTGTGCTATCGCAAATCATCATCGGGTCAATTACTGTTTCCCGCTAGAGAGATATTTAAAGGTTCATTCAGGTCGAGTAATCAATATGCTTCGTGCCACGTTATCTTCAATGCTGACACTCGCTGTCTCACTCCAGTCTCTGCACAGCATGCTTCGCTGCCTTCGGCAGCTCCTACAGAAAATGCATTCCTATCCAGTAGTTTGCATTGTTTGATGAGGGCGAATTCCCTCGCAAACAAGCTGTGCACTCACAGCATCCTTATCGTCAGGACTGCCGACTTCCCGGATGAGTCCGCACTGAGATACGCACCATGATTAATTCACGCTGAGGAATCAGACATGCAGTTGCACCTGTCACTAAAGTCCTTGATTCCGGAATGCATGCAATGGCTTGATCGGGCCCGGACCTCGGGCGATGTCGACCGCTATACAAGCGCCATGGAAGATCATCTCGCAGTTGCCGGCCGCCTTAGCCCCAAGGTCGGAATACAGCTTGGACGAATCAGCCACTTTTGGAGCGTCGCCGCCTGCGACGCCTACTTTCGTGCGGATCTGAATGAGCTTGCTTGTTTTTTCAGGTGGACGATTGAAAGCCGTGCGCTGTTGCTGCGCTGGGATGCGGTACACAGTCAGTTGCGTCCACAGCTTGGCAAATGGCCCCAGGAGTACTCAGATAGCCTGCGTGCTGCAGGCCCCACAGTGCTGTCTCACTGGGATATAGGCAAGATGAGCGCGCAGCGCTATCTGGAAATGGCGGAGAAAGATGCGCGGCTCAATCTGTTCCCTCAGTCACGTCGAATCGCCCACAACACCCACGATGTGTTTTTAACGTTCCTGCTCTGCGACGCCTATGCACTGTCGACTCTGTTTGAGCCACGCAAGCCCTTGATTGCCGCCTATCAGGGGCTTCTGGATAACTGGAAGACCCAGGACCAGAACACTTTTGCGCACCACATGAGGCAGGCCGCTGAATTCCATATCAGTCGGAGTAAATACAGCAGGGGTTCGAAATCTTACGAATTCGACTATGACTTTGATCGCGTCTTCCCGATCGAGTTACTGGCAGTCCTTGCGCTACGACGTCGGGGCAACCTTGCAGACTTTCCAACGGGGCACGTGCTGATTGATGGGCCGTGGTCGGTGCTAAAAGATCTGCCTTGCGCTGAGCCTCACTCTCTCATCGCGGCTGTTCTGAAACGCATAAAGAGTGGCTATCCGCAGTTTCTCTGACCGAAGACTCGGCAGACTCCAGCAAGAGAAGCTTAAATGACTACTAGGCAATTACCGGAAAAAGAACAGTTCGGCAGTGGGTCCGAGATGGACGTTGAGATCGAAAACCTGGATGCCCTTTTAGCGCCTCCAAGCCGAATTCTCAGGCCTGAAAACGGTGGATTTCCGTCCCTGCCGGAGGTGCCGCATTTGGTGCATGCCAAAAAGTCAAAGCGAATGCCCCCCCCCCTGATCTTGAGGGTCGATTCAGCGGGTACTGGCTGGTCTCCCAGCGTCTCAAGCAAGTCTTCGAATCAATAGATCCAGATGGATTCAATTTCCTTGCGTGCAACTACACGCTGCCGGATGGTTCAAATGGTCCGCCGCATTACCTCTGTGACGTGGTACGCATGATGGCGGCATTAGATGAAGAAAAATCTACTTATCAGGTTCGCACAGGTCATGAATTCGAGACTGGCAAACCGTTCAGGATAATGACCTTTGCAGGTGGCGCACATCTCGCCTTCAAAAAGGATCTTGTGGGTTCTGCCCATGTTTTCCGCATGGCTGAGAAGAAGTCGTCAGTCATTTGTGATCGCATGATGTACACCGCGATTAGAAAAGCCGGTATTGGCGTCAAGCCAGTTTCTGGTGGTCTTTTATGGCGCGACGCTGCCGATATGTGAAAGGTATGTCCAGTCTGAATGTCTTAATAACATACCCGTTAAAGACGGACCTATAGTACGGGTGTGCTATTGGAAAAATGCCCTGCACCCGTAACTTACAGTTGATCGCAGATGTAAGACTTTGTATTCAGAGTACAGAACCTTATTTCAAAAGTATTAACGTTGTCAGCTTCCGGGTGACCGCCTTCTTAAAGACCGAAGCTCAACGACCGGGGGTATTGCTAATGATCAGCGCTGATCACATCCACCGATCAAAGCAAGTGCGAGCGTTGCGCAACTGAACATCTTGAGTGGCATGTATTTCCCCTAACTGTTTAGATGAAGCCCACCCATTGACGTCTGGGCAACAGCTTATTGCAGACTCATCAATATTTTCTAAACACTGGTTCCGTGCAGTCGCTGTAAATGACCGAACACTCAACGCCAGCATTTTCACGACATCTCTTTATGTCGTTACGCGAAGCAAGTGGAATATCTGCCACCGATGAGATGTGACTCTCTGCGGCGCCCGACACTGGAGTTGCCATCGCAACACATTGGTTCATGTAGGTAAAGGTGACATAGCACTCTTGAAACCCCGCAGACTGGCACTGATCGATGGCATCCTTTTCCGCGTCGCTCTTTGACACTTGAGCCACCGCAGCACATGCCTGGGGAGTTTTTTTGAGTTGACAATCGCCCCTCCCCAGGTTTTGATCCATTCGCCGGTTGGGCGAGGAGGTCGCTCTCTGCTGGATTGCGGTTAATGGGGCATGCACTGAGCGCTGCCCGCCTGCGCGCCATTGGGCACCTTGTCTGCGCGCTGGCATGTACGCCGAAAGTTGTTTTCTGAGGGGGTACCCGCGTAACGAACCAGATTGCCGGTCAGCGTACGCCAGACTCGTCAAGGCAGTGGTAGCGCTGACCTGACGTTATCTATTCACTGACGTGGAGCGTTAGTCTCAGGCCCCCAAAACGCTCTATAGGTGAACTCCGGCAACGTATTCGCGAGCTCCGGTCGACCTATTTTGATCATGCCGTTAGTTCGCCGAGAGCTCGCGTTACATACGAAATCATAGGGCCGCTCCATCACGCTGCGGGCAACCGGCGCCCACTGACTGCTCGTTGGTTCTTGGGTGATCTCACCCGAAGGCATTTGAGCATTCGCTGCCTCTACACGGTACCGGCCAGCCTTACACTGAAAGGAAATCGTGTACATGGCGTAAAGAGGCTTGTCCTTGTCTTCGAAAACATAAACAACAACCACTGAGCGAGTGGGTTCAGCACCTGATTTCGAAGGAGTATCCGCGACGGAAAGAGCATCGGCATAAATGACTTGCCGTTTCGGCTTATCCCCACTTCCAAAGATTAACCACCAGTCAGGCTGTGCGGCAAAAGCCATACTTGGGGCGATGACGAGTGGGGACAGTACGGCGAGCACCAAAGCAAATCTATGCACCAGCGTTTACTCCCGGAGTTGCTGACAATAAGAACTGAACTGACGTTAATGATCGCACACCCTCTTTAGCGTTCAATAGCACACCTGTACTATTCAACACGACAAGTCCGGAACCTAGGTGGGGTCTGGAAATTTCACTACGGGAATTGAAAAGTATGCTCAAAAACCTATTCAACAGCCTTTTCAATCGCCCGCTGACAAAAGAGCAGTTCGCTGAATACCTCATCGCCGCCGCCCGCGAACAAGGCTTTACCGGCCCTATTGAATACCGCCCGGAAGAATTCAGAATCGAGCATGGCGATAACAGCTACCTGAATCTTCACAATGCGTTTGACGAGTATCAGAACGCTGATAAAACCGAAAAGCCTCAAATAGTGGCCAGGTATGTGACGGTGTTTATCCATGCCAGCTCCGCCCCCTCAGCATCGTCCCGGACTTTCGAAGACACCAGAGCCCTGTTGCGGCCGGTTATTCGTAGCCTGGCGACGTATGAGGAAATTCGCCTGAATCAGGTCCGCACTAAAGGCTGGGAAGCCCCGTTCGAAATAGCCCAGCGGGCCTTTGGCAAAGATTGCGCTGTACTGCTCGCCGTCGATTACCCCGATTCGCTATCAACCTTGTTCAACGGTATACCTGATGAATGGGGTATCACGCTGGACGAAGCATTATCGATTGCAATTCGAAACCTGCGTGAGGACACCGAAGACTGCTTCGAAGAGGTTGCGCCGGGACTTCATGTCGGTCGCTGGAATGACGGTTATGACATCAGTCGGGTACTGCTGCCTGACGTGTTGCAGCGAATCCCCTTGCAGGGACAGCCCGTTTTCATGATGCCAACCCGCGATGTTTTGATGGTGGCCGGCGCCAAGGATGAGCACGGAATTCGCCACATGATCGAGGTCTGCTTCCAGGTGATCGAAACCGGATGCGCCGTTTCCAGCCAGCTGTATACGTATCAGGACGAAAAGGTCGTCACGTTCTTGCCTCAGGATCAGGACAGCCAGGCCCGTCTCGCCACACTGGAACGCATGCTCCTTCAGGGTGAATACGATTCACAAAAGACGCTTCTTGATGCGCTCCATGAGGAACAACAGGAGGATGTGTTCGTTGCGTCTTACTTGCTCTACAAATTGGACGAGTCCAGCGAAAGCACTTTTTCCATCTGTAGCTGGGCAGAAAACGTCATCACGCTGCTTCCCAAAACAGACCGGATTTCGCTTGTTCAACCTCTGCAGGATGGAACAACCCATACGCGCATTGTGGAATGGGACGAACTTGAACGCTGGTTCGGCAAGTTGATGAAGCCCGTGGCGCTCTACCCGGTCAGGTACCGGGTCGACGGGTTCCCGACGGCCGAACAGCTCAGCGAACGACCGTAAATGATCAGGCCACCAGCACTTCAAACCACTGCCACGGGGTCAGCTTCGTCACCATCATCAACACCACGCTGAACACGCCGAAACAACCGCAAACGCCCATCCAGAACCATTTCTGATATAGGGTGTGGTATCGATCATCCAGTAACAGGCCCTGTTCAACCGCGCTCAATGCCAGCCCATGCATCCGCTTTTGCAGGACAAGGACCGGCAGCCAGAGGGCACCGACGCCAATGAAGATCGCCACCGAAGTCATCAACCAGGGTACAGCCCCGCAAGCGTCACCAGCAGGTAGCCGTGGGCGTTAATCCAGATATCGAAACGCACCACCATCGCACAGACATGAGCGGTGACTTGCGGGTTGCGAGTGCGACTGGCAGCGATCAGATAAAGCCTCGATCAACCCTGCTCATCCGAGAAGCGTACGGCCAGTTGTATATTCTGCGGATCGTTCATAGCTGCCAGATACTCTTCAACGCTGACCTCCCCCCACACAGGGTCGAGCGCCTGGCTGCGGACGATACTGCTGAGTGACTTTCGCCATCAGCGCAACCGCAGCGCAACTGGGTATTTCCGGACCTTTGTCGTTGTGCGCCGTTAGCTACGCATTCATAGTCAGGGCTTTACCGTCCACGCCGACACCCTTCACATCAATGCACATCGCACTGAGACCGTCACCGAAGCGCTCGAACAGCGCTCCCCAGCGATGCAGTCGTGCGGCACATCCCATGCCAGCCCTGCGCGCAAGGAGGCTGCCAACAGGTAATTGGCTACGCCCCCAAGCTTGAGGCCCGAGCCTACTTTAAAACTAAGGGTGTGCGCGCCATAACGGCTGCCAAAAATGTCGATATCAGACATTCAGTCTCCTTACAGAGGTGGCAAGCGAGTTGAAAGCAATTGAACAGCATGTCGAATAAAATGAAATAGTGAAAAGCTCTACGACACATGGAACTATTTACAACGCAGTCGCAAACCCAAGACCACAACCCTGAACTAAATATTACTCAGCCAGCTTACACAGAACACAATTTTTCTTAAGTTCACCACTTCCAAAAAAAGCGTCCATAAAACCACAGTTCTCCACCTCGTAATCCACTACGATGTCTTGAGGGTCAGCGGTGACATTGACGGAGCAATACTCTCTCCACGTTTGTTGTTGGTAATGATCGGTAATTTGTAGATACCCGGCGCTCCGGTCATGAGTGGCGCCCATGTATTTATTCTCCGAAAACGTACCCTTATATCGGGTCCATCCATAGATGGTGTACGCCGGATTTTTACTATCAGGCTCTACCCAATCCGGCGGGCCGCCCATCAGGGGCGCAAGTTTTGCGATGGCCTCATTGACATCTTTCCCCCGGGCATCTTTTACACTACTAAGTTCCTGACTCGGAATCGAAGTACAACCCACCAAAAAAGACAGCAGAACGGCGACAAGCGCATGTTTTGTGGCTGCGTTCCTTAAAACTCTGACAGCGGCTGGTTGGGCGGAAAGCTCTACCGTCGGCTCAGACCTTTCATTCATCATGCTTGTCATACACTGTCTCGTTCAAAATTACTGAAATGGGTCGAATCGTGAAAAAAAGCATATTCGACGCTTCGAAGTTTTTCGATAGTGCAGGTGTACTATCGGCCTCCCGATGCCACGATCCTCAGTGTGTAATGAGTGCCTATAAGCCCTATGACAATCACCAAAGGATGAGCGTCCGTTTAGATCAAAACCTGTTGAAGAACGGCTCAGTGCATTCAGTAAATGTTACCTTGCAGACTGCGCCCTGACGGCGCTCACAACTTTCCATGGCGCGAGCGCCTGCGGTTTTCTCATCTTTGCCCGTGTAGATACTGCTATTGCCGACACCTGCTGATGGTAGAGCCATTGCCACGCACGGATTGAAATACGTCATATCAACCTTACAGTCCGTAGCGCCCGACGCATTGCATTTGCCCAGCACTTCCTGCCAGGCGTCTTCTTCACTGAATTTACCGGTGGTGCTCCAGACTTCATCCCGCTGGGCATAACCCGCAATTGCTCCCCATGTCTTGATCCACTCCCCTGTTGGCCTTGGCGGCGCCTCTTCTCTTGATGTACCAGCGTCAGCCCCGCACTGGGGGCTGCCTGGCGCCACACCGCTTGGGCATGCCGTTTGAGCAAATGAAGACTGCGCGATCAGCAGCAGGCCAACTATAAGTAACGGGAGACGTAACATTCTGGGGGTCCTTCGGGATGTGCTCTTCATCGTTAAGTTCACAAGCGCTATTCCAGCAAAAGACGCCGGACGAGGCCTTCGATATACGCTTCATCCTGACCATTTGGATGTGCCTCGAACGCCAGGTGCAGGTACTCGTGCGTCAGGTCGAGACGGTCTTGAAGCGACAGCAGGCCGCGTACGTAGATCCGGTTGCGTTCGCGGTCGAAATGGGGATTACCGAAAGCCACAACACATACGGCAAAGGTACTGACTTCGTTGTAACCTACCTCCCCTTCGAGCCGTTGACGCCAGACCCGGCGCTGTTATTGCAGCCACTCCTGAGCGTCGGGCAATGCTGTGCAGGACGCGACCGGATTGTCCCAGCGACTGAGGCTTGCGCGTGGATAGGCGTGGGACAGGATGGCGTCGTAACGCTGACCCGCGTTGGCTTGTTCTACCGCTTGCTCCCAGGGCAATTTGTCGGCATCCGGTTGCGTCAAGTGATAGGTCACATTCGTGCCCACGAGGATCAGGTCGCTGGTCCACGCGGCTATACGCCGTGCCTCGGCACTCGCCGGGCGCGACGCGACGCGCTGTCGGTTGCTGCTGTAGCCCTGTTTGGCAAGGTTAAGGGATATCTCAAAGTGCGGCTTGATGTACTCCGCTACGCGAAACGCGCTGCTGCAGGCCTGATCCTTGTACCTGAAACGCACTTCGTAACCACCGGAAACGGCATTGTCCAGAAGCTGAAAGCGGCCTTGAGCGCCCGCCTTCGAATCAAGCTTCAGGGCCAGCGACTGCAGCGCAGTACCGGTGGCATCGAGGATGGTCACGTCAACATCGGCAGCGACTGGCGCCACTGAGTCTCGTGCATTCTTGAACTCCCGCCCGACGATCTTCTACGAGACCCAGTCTCCGGGGCGGTATAACGGCCGGTCAGTGAAAGCGAAGAGTTTGGTGTCGTAGATCTCGCTGTCGTAATAGAAATTCTCCGCAGCGAAAACACCGCCCTCTTGATCTTCACCGATCAAGAATGAGCGTTCGGGGCTGACGTGTTTGAGCCTGAGTAAACACTGCGCATCAGTCGCGCCACTGCTCATGTCATGACGCCCAGGCCGTTGGTCCAGAGTACGTTGACCTTCTCGGCTGGACTGCCTTCATTTTTGCGGGCAGCCCACACCAGAAGCTCATCACCGGCAACCTTGCTCACCGCAACGGTATTGGAGACGAACACCATGATCGTGGCGCGGTACTTACCAATCAGCGCCTCTTCCAGCAAACCATCCGGGCGGCCCAAGTGCAGTTTGTCACTGGCAATTTCGGCCATTGGCGCCTTGGGTTTGTGCATGAACCAGCACATTGCACCGGCAACACCGGCGACCACACACGGCCCGCCCAACAGCAACGGCCAGCGTCGAACATGTTTGACGACGGGCGTGCCGGTTGGCTCGGAAGTCGCAGTCCATCAAAGCTTGAATTTACCCACAAGTGTATTGAAAGAAATGGCCAGTCGGGATAGCTCCTGACTCGAAGCGTTGGTTTGGTTAGCGCCGGCGGACGTTTGGGTAGACAGGTCCTGGATATTAACCAGGTTGCGGTCGACTTCACGTGCTACCTGAGCCTGTTCTTCGGCTGCGCTGGCAATCACCAGGTTGCGCTCGTTGATTTCGCTGACCCCGGCGCTGATTCGCTCCAATGCCAGGCCCGCCTCGGCTGCCAGCGACTGTGTACTTTGAGCCATCGACTGGCTTTTGCCCATCGATTGCACAGCCTCGTCAGCGCCTGCGCGCACTACCTTGATCATCGCTTCGATTTCACCCGTGGAGGCTTGGGTGCGGTGGGCCAAAGCCCGGACTTCGTCGGCAACGACCGCAAAGCCTCGCCCCTGTTCACCGGCACGAGCGGCCTCGATTGCGGCATTGAGCGCCAATAGATTGGTCTGCTCAGCGATACCACGGATCACGTCCAACACCTTGGTGATGTCACGAATCTGACCGGCCAGGGTTTCGACACGCTGCGTGGAATCATTGATGTCCCCAGCCATGGTGTTCATCGCCATTACCGTCTGCTGCACTTGATACTGGCCTTTGGTCGCATCTTCTGCAGTCTGACTCGACACTTGGGAAGTACTGACGGCATTACGCGCAACCTCTTCCACTGCGGCAGTCATCTCGTTTACCGCGGTCGCGGCTTGCTGGATCTCATCATTCTGACGAACCAGCCCGCGTGTGCTGTCTTCGGTCACTGCGGTCAACTCTTCAGCAGCTGAGGCCAACTGATCGGATGCGTCCGCGATCTGCTGCACGGTGCCTTTGAGGTCTTTTTGCATGCTGGACAGCGCTTTGAGCAGTTGTCCGGTTTCATCCTCGCTGTTCGAGGTGATCTCTTGAGTAAGGTCGCCCTGAGCGATCCGAGTGGCACTGTTCACGGACTGATAGAGCGGTCGGGTAATCATGCGCGTGACCACCAGTCCCAGAGTGATGGCGGCAGCGGCTGCCACAAGTCCACCGATAATCAGAGCCCAGGTGACTTCATGGTTGGTATCGTTTCCTGCTTTGGCAACGTCAAGCGCTTGCCGGGCATTGGACTCGATCATGATATTCACTTCACCAATGGTCTTGCGATATGCCGGGGTTGCGCTTGAATCAGCAAGCCTGACGGCCTGGTCGACGTCGCCACTTTTCAATAGAGAAAATATGTTTTCTGCAGCTGCGACGTACGCGGGCCAGTCCCGCTCGAAGTCATTACCTGCCGCGCGCTCGTCAGCTTCCAGAGGAGTGGCGCGATAGATTTTGAATTGTTGCTCAGCCTCTGCTTGGTTATCCTTGAAAGACAAAACGACCGCGTTAATGTCTTCCGGGGCTGCTTTGCGCAAAGCCAGGTTGATGGCTCTGAACATGTCCCGGTGAGTGGCAATCACGTTGGCTTTAACCGAGTCGGTCTTCTGAATCGAGACCAGGTTGTTGCTGACTGTGCTCTGCAAAAGGCTGTAGATGGTTGAGATCCCGCTGTACCCCAGCGCCGCAACACCGACAGTGATGACCGCACATAGACCAAAAGCAAACAGCAGCTTGGATTTGAGCTTCAGATTGATGAACAGGGACATGTGGAATACTCAGGCTCGTCGTTGTTGGTGTCGAGGGTTTCGAGCACTAGGAACCTCTCTATCAGTATTATCGACTGGACGGGGGCAAACTTTATTGATGTACCTGTGCTTCTGGTGGGCTTGCGGTGAGAAAAAGAGTGAACAAACACGAGTGGACGTAATGCACTGTTTTTTAAGAATAAATTGAAGTTCTGTTACCGATTTTCTCTGAAAAGTCGCTTTGACGAGGCGGCTTTTGAAATTAGTAAGTCGTTTGCTTAGTGGGCTCACCCTTTTTCGAGCATGAAGGCGGGTTGGTCATGATCGATTGCAATAAAGACCAAACGATACCCGCTGCCAGTACGTTAAAAAATAGTACACATGTGCTATCCCAAGAGATAAAAAATTAAAACGCGTCGAAGAAAAAAGCCGGGAGGTATGTATAAAAACCTAGACGGTCACCTCCCGGCGAGCTATCGGGTGCTTACTTATTCAACTCAATGGACGAGCCAGGAGTCCACAACGTCTGCACCATATTTGGCTTTCCACTCTTTAAGGGTGCGATGATTGCCCCCTTTCGTTTCAACAACCTCCCCGGTTTCAGGATTCTTGAATACCTTGATCACTCGAGCTTTACGGGTTTTACGCGCAGTGACGGGCTTGTCATTCGTCAATAGGGGAGCGGCAGCGTGGGGATCGAGCACCGCCACCACATTTTTCAGGCTGAAACCGTAATCGGCCAACAGGTTGCGCAATCTGGTTTCGAATTCGATCTCTTTCTTCAGCCCCTCATCGCTTTTCAGCGCTTCCAGCTCTTTGAGCTGCTCGGCCAATTTTCTTTCCAGCAAACGAAACTCTGCAAGCTTGGACATTTATAACTCCATCACGTATTGGAAGTTGGAATGGGCGGGCGAACCGAAGTGTCCTGTTCGCTCGCGGAAAAGCATTCAATGTTGCCCCAGGTAGCGATGTTATCCAGACCAGCTTCTCTACTGGCTTTTTATACAAACGGCATTTATCAGCGGAAAATATCGGATGACCACCTCGCCGATATCGGTTTGCTCAAAAATAAGTTGCGTGTCTGCATCCGGAACATCGGACCTGGCATTCCAGCCAGAACTGCCTTCAGCGCAATCCTTGATACCGGGCTTGCACGTCGAAATCAGCTTCGGCTTCCGGTCAACAATATCTGCCACAGCAAGGGTCTGATACAGGTCCCCGCTAGCCCAGCCCTGAGAAAGACTGCAGACGCGGTTCTTATTCTGATGAAAACGAGTCCCGAAACACCCGTAAGCATAGGCATCCGCTTGCGGCAAAAACTCGCAGGAGACGTTACTTCCCGCGCAACGCCCACCTGTAAATCCTGCATCAAACGTACTTTGATCAATAGCTCGCTTAACCAGCTCAGGTTTCGGCGATGCCTGATCTGAAATCCGACCCAATTGCCGGGTACGATCCTGGATAGCTTTCAGCACAATATTGCTCTGCGCCTGCCGTATGTATGGCTCACCTGTTCGTGCATCAATACTGTCACGGAGTCAGCAGTGAGCAGACGGGAATCGGCACATATCAAATATTCAATTTCGGCTGATGTCTTGACACAATCCATGGATCGCGCCAGAGCGTGCTGAGAGGTGAAAGCCAGCAAAATAACTGCAACAGCGGGGTACTTCATTAAGGGGATCCTTGGTAATTCTTGACCTGATGCTTCCCGAGACACTGTTGATCGTTTTTACAGACAGCCCTCTTCCCGATAGTTGCCGTCAATGTAAGCCAGCGTGTCACCGGGTCCGGACTGCCAACGGACACGGGCAGTCACTCTGCACGGTATCCATCCCTCAAGTCGCACAGCACCGTAATAACCGACACTCTCGAACCACAGCGCAAGTGGCAACTCCATGGACAGCCCCTTCATGGGATCGTGCTCGCCTGTCACAAGTCGCGTTTAGTGGTCGACTTCGAAAATGTGTAACCAACGACAGCAATTAATTCATTCATGCCGGACCGTTTTCAATAGCACATATGTGCTATTTGTTCGTATACGCCCTGGGTATAGAATTTTATCAATGCTCATCATGCGCATCGCGTTAAGAATTTTTTATGCACAAACGCTTGCTGACTACTCTGGCTCTTGCTGTAAGTGCGACCACTGTTTTCCGGGCTCAGGCAAGTGATGATTACTCCTGCCCAACGACCTAGCCGGTCAACACTAATCAATTCAGCGTTTGCAGCAACTTTCCTTTTCTTAGCCCCAACAATGACAGCACCGCCAACTTGCGCCTGTTACTGGCAGACTTCGGCAAGCTGCCGCTGACACCTGTTCCGCTGAGCAAAGATGATATCCCGGAAGGTTATGTTGAGGTACCGTTTGCCCACTATCGCCTTCAGCCCGCGCCAGACGCTGTAGAATCGGATGCTTCCGAGAGCAAAAAATCCAGAGCCTTGATCCATTGCTGACAAGCCTGGGAATCAAGTGCGAACAGGCGAAGGTTACCAGCTCGACTCTGATCGACGGTGAAGGCAGTCGTTGCCGGAGCAACAATGAACAGGCTTCCACCGACTTCATTTCCCAAAGCCAAAGGTTTTCCAATAGTACAGGTGTAGTATTTCTAATTCGTCGAAAGGCACTCTATTGTGTCGATCAATATAGAAATAGGCAGACAGATGAAAAAAAGGATTGGTCTGTGCGTTACAAGCGCCCTTCTCCTTGCCTTTACCCTGCACGCGAATGCTGGAGCCGACGATATTCCGCCCGGCTATTCCGATTTTGGGTTTGCTGAGCGCTGCGACGATGAAAGTGCAAAGTTGACCACGCTCGAAGATATCGCCTGTTCCAGTACCAGCCTGCGAGCTCAGGAAACCAAAATGTTGAATCTGGTCGACGACGTGAGGGCAGAAACCAAGGGGGTCGATGTTGAGACCGGCAAGGCGCTGGACCCCATGGGCGCACAGCAGAAAAAGTGGCGTGATGCCTTGGTCCGCACGTGCAAGGATGCCGTCTGCCTCTCTGTGGCTTACGCAGCACGCATCGCAGCAATCCACAAAGAATGGTCGGAGGCGCTGTGATGAATACACTTGCTCACTGGCGAACCCGCGCAAACGCCCTGCTGGCAGTTTCGATTATTTCCACCGCGATGCTGCAAAGCCCGGTGTCCCTCGCTGCTCACCCATACCCAGAGGATTATATGCAATCTTTCTTCTTTAAAACATTTGGTGGCCTTCCCCCTAGTTACTATACTCGGCAGCTCATATTTGGGGCGCTGATTACCGCGGGAATCCTTTGGGTACTGTCAAGCTCAACTAAAGGAATGTCAGCCAATCCTGGTATGATTGCCTTGCTTTTTTTTAATACGTTGCTTTACCCCTATTCGCGCTTTCTCTACGAACGCGTGGTTGGATTTATAATGGGCGGGAATATATTTTTTGTAAATGCGGCATTTATGCTGGCAGCAAAAGTGATAACGATGTCGATGTGCTGGTCCTTCGCAATCTTCATCGCTCCAGTGGGGCTCGCCTATCTATATTGGCACAACAGCCGACAAACTATGCTTTAGCTGACATCGACTTTTCAAGCTTAGTTTTTTGCTTCATTTTCTATTTAGATTTTTAGATTGAACATGAGCCAAGAACGACCATTTTTAAACTTCATGTCTTCTTCAGAGTATTGCTGCTACCAACAGCACCTGCTAACACAGGTGCGACTACTGAGGCAATGACCAATGGTACGTCGGTCCGTAACCGGCGTGCGGCGGTGAGTGAACCCACTGAAAAGCTGGATACAAACAGCTTGTGGTTATCGGCTGGCCATAGTCGCTTGAGGACTGGCATGACGACTTCCGCTGTCTCGATGTCGTCGCCAATGGTGGGCTTGAGTTCGACCTGTAGCCCTAGGTTAAGGCGCAAGACGCAGGCCACGATCTCCTCGAAAGTCGGGATCTGCAGAACTGCGAATTCGGGTGCGAACCAACTGCCCGCGTCGAGTGTGCGAATGACATCCAGATCATGCAGGACCACAGCAGCGCTTCCGTTGCTAGTTTGGTCCAGCAGGTCGTCATAAATGACAATGGGCTGCGCGTCGCGAGTCAGTTTTCACATCTATTTAACCTACTGGACGCCGCATTCAGCAGCTGTTTCGAGGGTTAAAAGAGTGCTTTCCTGCACGTAGGCCTTGGCGCCGTGGTGAACGATCAGCGGCGAGCGGACGAAGCGAGGCTTTATGGGCATAGACGGTTACTTGGCGGGTTGAGAAAAAGAGACGAACTGGCGTTGACCACTCTGGATATCGAACAACACCGGGGTGGCGTTGATTGCCAGTTTAATCTGGGTGCCAGGTATCAGGTGCTGGCGTCCGGCTAGACTTACAACGCAGCGGGTTCCTGCGAGTTGGCAATACAGCAGGCTATGGCTGCCCGGACTTTCCGAGGACTCCACTGTTGCCGTGACACCTTGCTGATCAAGAGTGAAGGCTTCAGGCCGCAGCCCTAGCAACCATTTGCCCACATGACTAGTGGCAACGCCGAGCTTGACAGGCAGGCGTTGACCGTCCGCGAGTATCAGGGAGTTGTCCTCCAGGCAGTGCACGGGCAGCAGATTCATGGGAGGGCTACCGATGAAACCGGCGACAAATGTGCTGGACGGTTGATCGTAGATCTCGGCAGGCGTACCCACCTGTTCGACGCTGCCTTTGTTGAGAATCATCACTTGGTCAGCGAGCGTCATGGCTTCGGTCTGATCGTGGGTGACGTACAGGATCGTGGCACCGGTCTGCTGATGCAGATGCCGGATTAACAGACGCATCTCATGACGCAATGCGCTGTCCAGATTGCACAGAGGCTCATCGAACAGCAGCACTGGCGGCTTGCGAATCAGCGCACGTCCGATCGCCACTCGCTGGCGCTGGCCCCCCGAGAGTTCGGCGGGCTTGCGTTGTAGCAGGCCCTCCAGCCCCAGCGAGATGGCACAGGCTTGAATGCGCAGTTGTCGGTCCTTGCGTGAAACGCCTCCCAGCTTGAGCGCATAACCTATGTTTTCGGAGACGCTCATGTGTGGATAGAGCGCGTAATTCTGGAACACCATGGCGCAGCGGCGCTCCCTGGGCGGCAGCCGGGTAACGTCAAGGCCTCCCATAACAACTTGGCCCTGGCTGACACTTTCCAGGCCCGCAACCAGACGCAGCAAGGTGGACTTGCCGCAGCCGGACGGGCCGAGAATGACGCTCAATTCGCCTGCCTTGAAGGACAGGTTGAGCCCTTGAAAAACAGGCTCGGCACCATAGGCTTTGTGCAGACCTTTGAGGGCGATATCCGGAGCGCATGCAATAGGGGTGAGCGCGCTCATTTACCGACTCCAATCAGACCTTTGACGAACCATCGCTGCATGAAAGCAATGACGAGAATGGGGGGCAGCATGCTGACTACGGCGGCGGCCATCAGCAGGTTCCATTCGGGGATTTGAGTGGCATCAGTCGACAGGAAGCTGGCGACGCCCAGCACCAGCGTGCGCATATCCTCACGATTGGTCGCAACCAATGGCCACAGATAGTCTTTCCAGGCCCCGATGAACACCAGAGTGCCGAGCGCCGCGAAGTTGGTCTTCGACAGAGGCAACAAAATATCCATAAAGAATCGCCACGGCCCGGCACCATCCATTCGTGCGGCTTCGGCCAGTTCGGCAGGCAGTGTCTGGTAAAACTGTCGGAACAGAAACGTACCGGTAGCCGAGGCAATAAGTGGCAGGGCAAGGCCGGGGTAGCTGTCCAGCAAGTTGATCGTCGGTATCGGCAAACACTGGATTCCCAACCATTGCAATACGCTGCGAAAAGGACCGAGAAGATCGCTGGCCACGGCGTAGGTAGGGATGATGCGTACTTCCAGCGGCAGCAATAACGCACCTAAAACAGCGAAGAAAATCACCGAGGTATAACGGCTGCGAAAGTACACGACCGCAAAAGCGGTCAACGCCGACAGCGTCAGCTTGCCGATGACCACCAATGTCGCGACCAGCAGGCTGTTGCCCAGCAAACGCAGCAAGTCCATGCGCGCTGTCACTTGCTGCAGATTCACCAGCAGTTGGTCCCCGGGGACCACTGCCAGACCTTGAGTGAACAGTTGCGAATTGCTGACCGTTGCTGAGCAAACGGCCATATACAAAGGCCCCAATGCAAACACCAGGCCCAGAGTCAGTAACAGGTAGGCGCCTGCGTTGAGCAGTCGGTTGTGCTCGATCATGCTTTGACCCCGCGGCGCTTCAGATGAGACATGAGCTTGAACTGGGCAACACTCAATACTACGACCGCCAGCAGCATGAGGACCGAAAGTGTGGATGAGCCTGCCAGGTCCAGCCCCATGAAACCGTCGGTATAAATTTTGTAGGCCAGCACGTTGGTGGTATCGCCCGGCCCACCCTGGGTCAGGGTGTGCACCAGTGCGAAACTGTTGGACAGGCTTTCCAGCAGGTCGATGACGAACACGAACAATAGATACGGCGCAATCAGGGGCAACTGTATATCGAGCATGCGCCGCAATGGGCTGGCACCGTCCAGCGCTGCGGCGGCGAGGTAATCGTCCGGCACCGATTTCAGGCTCGCGACCAGCATCACAAAATTGAACGGCACCAGGCACCATGCATAGGCCATGATCAACAACAGCATGCTCTGCACCGGGTTGGCATAGGGTTCCCAGGTATCCGGTGCAATGGCGTTGAGCCAAGCAAAAATACCCATCACCGGATTGGCCAACACATGAAAGACGATACCAATGGTGGCGCCCGATACCGCGTATGGCCAGATCAGTAGATTGCGAAAAATAGCGGTGCCGCGCAATTTCAGCTCCAGGCATAAGGCCAACACAAGCGCAATGAGAATCGAAAGCACCACGCTCGAGAGACTGAAGACCAACGTCGAGCCCAGCGATGCAAGGACGCCGGGGTCTTTCAAAACGCGCCAGTAATTGCTCAAGCCGACAAAAATATTCTCACCTCCGAAGGGCGGTACCAGATGAAACGACCACCAGAGTGCCTTGACTGCAGGCCAATAAAAAAACAGCCCGAGCGCCAGCAGTTGTGGCAGGGCGAACAGCAGCGCCAGACGCGGTTGTGGAAAATGCGCGCCGGATTTCATGGCGTAGCCTCGTGAGTCGGGTCGTTGGCCTGAGCCTGGTGCATTTGTTGAAACACGCTCAGCAGTTCGTTGGCGCGCATTGTTGACTGGCGCAGCGCGCTATCAACGCTTTGTCGGCCTGCCAGTGCGTTTTCCATCTCTTGCGACCAGATCAGGCGCATCTGTGTGATGAAGCCAGACCGCAAGGGCGTGGAAGGTGGCTTTTCTGCATCATTGAGCGCAGTCAAACCTGCCTTCACCGCTGACGGCTTCTGTTCACTGGATAGTAATGTCGCAGCTGTTGCCTGAGTGACCGGCAGGTAGCCGGTCCTTGCGCTAAACACCCGTTGGTTTTCCGGTAGCAGCAAGAACGTCAGGAATTCGGAAATTAACCGATACTCTTGCTCTGAATGCCCACGCATCACCCACAGCGAAGAGCCACCGGGGACATTGGCCTTGCGAATGGAGTTAGCGTAGATCGGCAGCGGTGTGACGTCGATGTCGGATTCGAGCGAACCGTGCATGACATTCCATGCCCCGGTCGAGTCCAGCAGCATCGCGCACTCATCGCTGGCGAATGCCAGCGTCTGCTGACCGCTGCGGGTCGAATCCTCGTATCGAACCAGTCCTTTAGTGGTCCATTGCGCAAGTTCATTCATTAGGCGCAAGTGCGTGCCTTTGTCGAACTGGTAACGATCAGCCCCGTCAATACGCCGGGCAACATCCGTGCCTTGTGCCGCACTGGTCTGTTCCAGCCAGATCCAGGGTGCAAAATCAGTAGCGAGGGGGCAGGCATGACCGCTTTTCTTCAACCCACGCAATGCAGTCTCAAACGCCTCCCAGGTGGCGGGCGGCTCGTTGATACCTGCGGCGGCCAAAGCGTTTCGATGGGTGTAAAGGACGGCAGTCGAGACGGCGAACGGCTGGGCCGCCAGAAGGCCGTGACTGTCCGCGTAATAGCGTCGCAATACGGGCAGGAAAGTGTCGCTGGAATAGGCCCTCTGGTGATCGGCCATGACGGTCTCGACAGCCTTGGTGGCGCCACCAAGCAACATGTCGGGTGTGGCAACGTCGTAAATCTCCACCAGCGTGGGGCCTAAGCCGGCCCGATAAGCCGCCACGGTTTTCTGCAGGGTCTGCTCGTAGGTTCCTTGACGGATGCAGTGCAGGCGATCACCTTCATCACGTTTGGCATTGAAGCTTTTGCACAGGTCGACGATGGCGCTACCCGGCGCGCCGCCGTGGCTATACCAGAACTCTGCTGATGCAGCCAGGGTATGAGTGGCGAGTGACAGCAGCGCCAGCATGGATAATATTTTATGGATGAAAGGCATGAGAGCCTGGTCAATGACTTGGCAGGTCTGTTCGACCCCCAGGCTCTGGTGTTTGGTGGGCAATTGCCACCTGAATTGGGACGCTGATTGATCGCAGCGACGACTTTCTGGGGGGCACATCGCTACCGCGCCCCCTATTGCTGCTCAGTGAAACCAACGGTGCCACACTAGTGCCGCTCAAGGAGCTTTTCTTTGTCTGCACCTTGGGGTCTGGCACAGTGGCAGACCATACTTCCGGAATGACACCGCTGTGGTGCGTTACAAACAGCGACGATGGCTTGGCAAGAAGCATGGCAGCATGCGGCTCAGGCCAAGGGCAGCGCTCATGCGGCGGTAGGCGGCGGGGCAATATCATGGTTGACATGGAATCAGCTCACCATCGAAAGAGTACGAACCTAGAGTAGCCACGCGGGTTCGTTTCAAATGGTGAGAATACTAATACACGATAGGTGTATTAATTATGACTATATTTTACTGATCCTGTTTTGTCTCGTTGGATGCACATGCCTTGGCGATACGCCGGGAACCATGATTTTTTCAAAGTTCACGAGCATTGTCCGAGCACCAATGGACCGGCCGCTGAACGTGGAGCAACCATCGTGCGGTTCTATACAAGGATCGGCGTGAGTGCTGCTGCGAAAATCGGGCTGCGATGTGCAAACAGCTTCAGCAATTCCCAAGACTCGGGTTGATTACGACCTTGTCGTCACCGACTTTGATCTTGATCGCGCCGCGACCGGCGCCGACAGTATTGCTATCTGCGCGAACTGCAAGGCCGTCGGATACCCGCCATTGTGATTACCGGCCATGAGTTGCAATACGTACAACAATCACTCAACGATCCGGATATCCCGATTCTGCCCAAGCTCGAGCGCCCTGCAGAACTTCGCTCATTACTGCTGAGTTTCAAAATGAATCAGATGCAAGACGTCGAGTATGGGACGCCTGCATTGAACTGATACCGGATTGCCGCTTGGACCTGCCAGAACCAGGACTCAGTCCGCGAAGGTTCAAAAGCCACGCTCAAATCGTCATGAATGTCATTTCTTCGTCATAAAAACGCGCTAGGTTAGCTGAAAATTAGAACGTTCTAATTTTTCCGGTTACTGATTTTCAAGCTCTGGCAACCCAGCATGAATGGAATTAATCTCATGATGAACGTCAACACGCGCCGCGCCTTCTTGCTGCAATCATGCGTCATGACAGCCAGCGTCGCGTTTGCCTCTTCGCCGGCGTCTACCCTTCCCCTCCCCACCGAGGGCGACAGCGAAAAACCTTACGACGTTAACCGTAAATTCTATGAAGACGGTACAGCACGACCGTTCGCCGGCAACACCATTATCAGTCAGATACCGTTGCGCACACCTCTGAACGAGGCGCTCACCGTCGTCAGGAATACCTTGGCCAATTACGAGTTCAGTCAATGCTTGAGCCTGCTGCCGCCTTCCAGCTATCACATGACCGTCTTTGAAGGTGTTATTGACGAAAAACGCAAGGCACCGTTCTGGCCAAGTGAAGTCCCCAGCAATGCGCCCATCCAAGCCTGCACACAATATTTCACTGCGCGGTTGAAGAATTTCTTTATTGAAGAGAATTTCCAGATACAGATGCACATCGATGACTTCAATGTTTACAAGGACAGCGGTGCAACAGTGCGGTTGGTCCCTGCCAATAGTCACGAGACTCAAAAACTTAATGATGTGCGAGATCGGTTAGCCAACTGCCTGGGGATTCGCTCACCCCATCATGATGATTATGGATTTCACATCACGCTGGGCTATCTCGTGAAGTGGATGAACGCTCAACAAATCCAAGACTACGAGCTCGTTCAACAAAGTTGCAGAGCTTATCTGAAGAAAACATTAAGTGTTCTGACGTTGGAAAGCCCTCGCTTTTGTACCTTTAACGATATGTTGGCTTTTGACGACAAGTTCGCCATAGGCCAGCGTCCTGCAACGCTTTAACAGCGTCTACCCAAGCCTTTACAGCGAGCCTGTCCATGTCATCGTTTAGCGTACGTCGGCGCCCAAGCCCGGATTATTATCTAGAGCCTCTGATGCCTGACGCGATTGCCGTTCGGGCCACAGGCTGTTCAATCAAACTGCCCGCGATTTCCATGCCTGGACACTTGGGCAGGGACACTCTGTTGTGTCTGTTTCTGACGATCGGTGTCCACGGCTTGGTGGCTTGGCTCCTGATACAAAGCCCCGCCGACATTGCAACCACCCCACCACCAGCGCCAGTAGTAATGCAATTGGTGGCACCTCCCGTCGCGCCCCCGATGAGCTCATCCGCGCCAACAGAACCTGCGGCGGCTACCCCTGCCCCCCAGAGTCCAAAGCCCGTTGAAACACCTGCACCTCAAAAACCAAAACCTAAACCAGCACCCACGCAGGCACCGAAAAAAATCGCGATAGCGAACAAGACGCCGTCCCCCGCACAACCGACCGAGCAACCCGTTAAAGAGTCGGCGCAACCACCACAGACGGTCCCGGGCAAGCCTCCCTCCTCCGCCACTGAACCGGCGCTGGTAGGCCCCTACGGACGCGCAGGGTACCTGAACAACCCGGCACCGACTTATCCGCCCGTTGCTGCCCGCTTGCGCCAGCAAGGTGTGGTGGTGCTGAAGGTGCACGTCCGGGCGGACGGTCGCCCGGAGCAGGTTCAGATATTAACTTCAAGCGGATTCGACAGCCTGGACCAGGCCGCTATCAAAGCCGTCAATCAGTGGACATTTATGCCCGCCAAGCGTGGAGAAGTCGCCACGGATGGCTGGGTCAACGTCCCTCTCTCCTTCAAACTCGCAAACTGAGGTTACTTATGAATAACGCCTACGCAACGCTCATCACTCAGATATCTTTGGGAATCCTGTTATTTTTTTCTGTCGTCACGTGGGCACTGCTCCTGCTCAAAGGCCTGAACCAGTGGCGACAAAGTCGCAAGAGTCGAGAATACATAAATGCTTTCAAAACCGCAGAAAGCCTTGAAGCGGCTCTAGACGTGGCGCAGAATGGAAGTGCCGCAGCGCGACTGGGGGCAACTGGCGCGCAAGTGCTGACCACCCGACAAGGCATTACGGAACTGGGCCACCCCTGGAATCGCCAAGACTTGCTGGAGCGTAATCTGCATCAGCTGATCGTCGATGAACGGCGAGCAATGGAAAGTGGCCTGGGCTGGTTGGCTAGCATTGGCAGCACCGCACCTTTTATCGGCCTGTTCGGCACTGTGTTTGGCATCATCCATGCGCTGAGCGCAATCAGCACGGCCAAGTCCGCGAGTATCGCGGTCGTCGCCGGCCCTATCGGTGAAGCACTGATTGCCACTGGGGTGGGTATCGCCGTCGCGGTTCCCGCCGTACTTGCTTACAACTTCTTCATGCGCCGGGTGAAACTGCTGGTTGCCGATCTGGATAAGTTTGCGGTCGAGTTCCTCAACCTGTCCCAGGTCCATGCATTTCAAGTGCAACGTCCGACCGCCGTACCGCGCAGCAAAGAAAACAGCGTATTGAGCGGGGTCATGTGAAATGGCATTTTCAAGCAATCAAACTGACGATGTCATCAGTGACATCAACATCACGCCGCTAGTGGACGTCATGCTCGTCTTGCTAGTGACATTTATAGTAACCGCCCCTTTGCTGACCAATGCCATCGCCTTGAACCTGCCTGAAACTGCAGCCACCGGGGAGGCAACACAACAACACTCAGTTGCCGTCAGTGTGGACGCGAAGGGTCAAGTGTTTCTGGACACCAATGCCCTGTCGATAGACCAACTACCTGCCGCATTACAAACCCTGCATCAACAGGAACCTGATACGGCAATTACATTACGAGCGGACCGCAGCGCTGAATATGGAAAAGTTGCGCAAGTTCTTGCTGAAGTTCGCAATGCGGGTATCACTCAGTTATCCGTGATTACAGAAACACCCTAACTCCAACATCCACGCCTGCATTTCATCGCGCCCTGCTGCCTGAAAGGACATGAGTTACATGAACTTCAAACCGATGCTCAATGGGCAACGGCTAACCGCCGCTTGCCTGAAAATCGCCCTGACCCTGCCACTGCTTCCCCTTGGCCAGGCAAAAGCCGAAGAGGCCGATGTGCCGCAGGACACTGGTGCGACATCAATAACGCTGGGGACGGTCTCGGTCATGGGCCAAGGAGAAACGCGACAGGTTCAACGGGTTACAGAGCAGGACACCAAGGCCTATGCGCCTGGGAGCAACCCCATGAAAGTCCTGCAGCGTCTGCCAGGTGTCAACTTCCAGTCGAGCGACCCGCTGGGCCGGGAGTTGGGCAGCCAGCGTATCAGCCTGCGTGGCTTCGACATGCATCATCTTGGCTACACGCTGGATGGTGTGACGCTGGGGGACATGAGTTTCGGTAACTTCAATGGCCTGACGATTAACCGCGCAATCATTCCGGAAAACATCGTCAGTACTGAAGTGGCCGAAGGTACAGGAGCGTTAGGTACCTCTTCGACCAGCGATCTGGGCGGAACTCTGCAGTTCAAAAGCGCCAATCCGGATCAGACCCCAGGCCTCCGTCTGTCGCAAACCTTTGGCAGTTACGACACCACCCGTACCTTTTTGCGAGCCGATACAGGTCAGTACCAAGGGCTCGCTGCCTACGTTGCAGCCGAGAACTACGATGCCCAGACCTGGAAAGGCGACAGCCCACAACGCTCGCACGCCTTGAACGCCAAAGTCACTTATGATTTTGACGATAACCACTTAAGCTTCTTTCACAGCCAATCGGAATACAAAGAATCGACAATTCCATCGCTTTCACGAAGCCAGATCGATCGGCTCGGATACAACTGGACCAACTATTCACCCGACTGGCAACGCGCAGTGAACGCTGCCAATGGAAGATTCAGCGGCGGCGTAAACAGCGTCAGCGATGCTGTATATAACTCAAGCAACATCCGTAACGACGAACTCGACATTCTCAGTGGCACGTTCGCCTTGAGTGATGCTCTGGTACTTGATACCACCGTTTATCATCATCACAACTCGGGGGCTGGCAACTCCTATTATCCATTCGTCTTCAACAACGGGTCGACTACAGTCCCAAGCAACTCGATTCGCAGCACATTCTATGGCATTGACCGAACAGGTTTTCAAAGCTCATTGTCCTACTACGTCGCAGACCACGTGTTCCAGGCTGGCATGTGGGTGCAGTCCAATAAAAACTCTGCAAATCGTTACCTGTTCGACACCACCGGAACAGCGCCACAAAGCGGCATTGTCGAGGTCAGCGGTTTGCCCCGGGCGGCAACGATCCAGGCCCAGGATTACAACGACCTCACTCGCCAGTTCTATATTCGTGACACCTGGACGCTGCTGGATAACCGCCTCAAGCTTGAATACGGTGCCAAACACGTCGTTACCACCTCAACAGCCAAAGGCTCGGGCACCTCAGCCAGCGGTTCACTCGAAGCCCGTAACAACTTTCTTCCGCAGATCGGCGCCACTTACAAAATTGACGAGCAAAGCGAAGTTTTCGCCTCCTACGCAGAAAATATGGCGGCGTTTCCCAGTGGCACCTCCAGTCCGCTGTTCACCAGTCAGGCCACACTGGATGCACTAAACGGCTTCAAGGACCTGAAACCGGAAACTTCAAAAACCGTTGAGTTGGGTATGCGCCACAGCACACCGCTTTATGCAGCTTCGGCAGCGCTTTACGGAACACGCTTCGATAACCGTTTGCTGGCAATCGCTAACTGTACCGGGATTGTGATTTGCCAGAACGGCGTGGCCAACGTGGGATCGGTCAGCAGCCGTGGCCTAGAATTGGCACTGACGCTGACTCCAGATCCCCATTGGCGCTGGTCTAACACCATGACCTATAACCGCAGTGTTTATGAAGACAATTACAACAGTAACGGCGCTCAGGTTGCGGTCAAGGGCAAAGATGTCATCGACGCACCCCGCTGGATGCTTTCCAGCAGCCTTGATTGGCAATGGGATCGCTGGAACGCCGGGGTGCAAACCAACTACATGGACAAGCGCTATTACACCTACACGAACGACTCCAGCGTCGATGCATACTGGGTAACCAACGCCAGCATGGGCTACGACTTCGGCAAGTTGGGGGATTTGAAGGAGACAACACTGTCGCTCAATCTCGTCAATCTGTTTGACCGTCGTTACATCTCGACCATCAACACCGACTCCAGTGCAGCAAGTGACCCGTCAGGTAACCTGCAAATTTTAAAGGTCGGCTCGCCGCGTAGCGCCTTCGTCACATTGAGTACACGCCTATGAGGTAATCTGCGTGCAGGCGCTTATTGCACAGAAAACAGGTTCCAGCCAGAATCGCCGCCAAGGCCTCTACTGGCTGGGCTGTTGAACTCACACTCGCGGCATGAAGTGTGTACGGAGAGTTATGCGAAGTGAAGTAAAAAGAATCACCATTCGGGATGTCGCCGATGCCGCCGGGGTTAGTTTTCAGACAGTTTCCCTGGTCATCAACCACCCTGAAAAAGTTGCAAAGAAGACCCTCGCCAGGGTCCAGGAGGTGATTCGTGAACTGAACTTCGTACCCAGTGTGGCGGCGCGCTCGCTGCGCAACATTCCGACAAAAACGGTGGCCTGTATCTTTTTCGGCGAGCGCAGTCCCTATGACAATCGCTCCGGACAGAATCAAGACACCTACTGGAGCAACGTTGTACAGTCTTTGGGATTAGCTGCAGATCAGGTGGGTTATTCACTCCTGCAACGCAAGCCCTCAGCCCTCCAGGCACCGGCCCTCGAAGAAATACTGGGGCTCTACCGTTCCGGGAGTATCGTCGGTGTCATTGCAGTCACCGAACAGCCTGATAACCCCGTATTGTCAGCACTCAGAAAACATGATGTCCCCATCATTCTGTTCGGGACGATGGATCCAGACTTTACTTATGTTGCTCAAGCCAACCGAATCGCTACAGCACAGATAGTTGATCATCTTTACAGCGGTGGTTGTCGTCATATCGCATTTATCGCCGGGGAACGAAATGGGCACACCAATCAGGATATCGAAGAGCGCTACCTTGGTTATCTCGAAGGGTTAAAAAAGTACAATTTATCGTTGGACAATGGCTGGAAGATTGCGGGTGACTGGTCAATGGCCAGTGGAATGCAAGTGGCCCAGTACCTCTGTGCACTTGATCGACGCCCCGATGCAATGATTTTTGCCAGCGATCGAATGGCGCTAGGCGCCCTGAAGGGTTTGTACGATGCTGGACTGAAAGTTCCCGACGATGTCTGTGTCGTTGGCTTCGACAACATGCAATATGATGAATTCAGCATTCCTACCTTGACCAGTGTTGACTCCCCGCTATTTAATATGGCGACAACCGCCATACATCTTCTACTTAAAAAGCTTGAAGGGTCAGCGCTCGATGAGTTGCCCCCTGTCATCTTCTCAACCAATCTCGTGATCAGAGACAGCACGCGACGTAAACTTACCTGATCCCTTTGGCACTCAGGCTGTTGCCGCTGATGCAGAATTGCCCAACTGCCGAAATTTCACTGACTCAAGCTTCTAACTCGCAAAACGGTAGCAGATCTGACGTTGAGATGAAGACATATGGGGTTATTCTCGAAGGCCGCTCGCTTTCCGATGAAGCCATCGACAACGAAGTTACGCATAGCCGGAATGACACCAAGCTGCGCTTTGGCAAAACAGAATGGTTGACGGTACTCGCAGAGATGAAGAAGCACAAAATCCTCATGCCCAGCGGCGTTAGCAAACGCACCACAAGCGGCCTGCTCAGCTTGCCCGGTTTGGAGTAAACAGCAGCTCCTTTTGACCGTCCCCTGCAAGATATGGATACAAGCATATTGCTCAATCCAACTTCTCGCGGTATTCCAGTTGGTATTCCAAATAAATGTACAGACTCCGGTGACTTCCGGCCAAAACTACGGACTACCACCCCTCTGCGATGCAGAACGTACTCAATGCCCGTTCAGCATTGTGACTGGATAGCAGCCCCCCAGAACAGACATAGCATCCAGCCCTCGTCTTGCGCTTGCGGCGCAAAACAGGGCTGCATCGTCCTTGGGCAGGGTTTCGACAGTCCATGGCATGGATCGCTTGGCACTTATCCTTCTCCTCATGTATCAGCCAGGATCTGCAACGCGGCAATGCAGGCCTGACTGTTGTCGAGCACAGCTTCGTTATCAAAAAATGCATAGGCCACGACGAGGCCGTGTTCGAAGCGCCATTAATTCGATAGCACACCTGTGCTATCGAAAAGCATCAGCCGCTCGATTACTGTTTTCCTTTCGGTACACCTCAAAGTGCGTACTGACTAGCCACAGCGGTGTTCTGACGCTTTGCAACTTTGCAACCTAGAGATTTCAGGCAATGGACATTCAAACGCAATCCTCTTACGACGCCAGTCTGCGCGATCACCAGGCGGAAGCCGAGCTTGAGGCTTACTTCCACAAGCACCGCAAAACGGGCATCGTGCTGCAACGGATTTATCCACCCACCGCGTTTCCCCGCGTGCGCAGTCGGCTCGGCGGCCTGCCGCAATTGCCACAGGCTTTTGAATGGCCACTGGGTGTCAGTTACGGCGAGTCCACGCCTATGCATTTTCTTGCTCAGATCGACTGCGCAGAATTGCCCATTATCGAATCGTCTATGCCAACACAGGGGATGTTGTTCTTCTTTGCTGTAAACGAAGAAGAACAGATCTGGGATACCGACGCCCCGCAGGAACGTGTCCGGGTGCTGTATGCGCCACATGTGCCAGAGGACCAGCCCGAGCGCCAGGCACCGGAACAGCTGCGCCCGATTCTAGGCGTGTTCGCAACGCACAGCCCCTTTACGGGACCGGGCTGGCTGCTACCCGGTGAAAGTGGTCCATGCCTGCACGTTCAATGGCCACTGGTTGCGCGGCGGATGGAAACCTGGCCAGACATCGACAGTTTGCCGACGCCGCAGAACGGCTCGATGCCAGACTTCACCGCCTACCTGCAGCGCTGGTCCGAGCTGAGTCTGGGAGCCGCAGTGGCTGCGACAGGCCTAATGCCTGACGCCGACGCTGGTTTCCAATGGAAGCCGCCGCTGTCCGCATCGCTGCGCTATCAACTGGATTTCCCACAGGTCGGCATCATGATAGATCGCCTGGCGCGCCTTGTAGGCAATGAGCGAAGCAAGCAAACACGGCAGTTTGTAGCTGACGAGGATGTGTTGCGTTGGGTGGATCACGCTGCGCTGCTCGGCTGGGATAATGTTCCCGATGAAGCCACGAGGGAGGCATTCAGAAACTGGCTCATTGAACAGATCGGCGATGAAGGCACCACGTTGCACGAGCGAATAATGGGCCGTGTCTTACGCAAAGGGCTGCTGGCGACTGTCGCGTACGCCGCTGGCTCACCTGAGACCGCCGGGTTGATCCCACTGAGGCTATACCGCGACCTGGAAGGCGAGCACTTGCCCTATGAGGAAAGCCTGCGCCAGCATCCCGATGGGCGCAAGCACTGTGCCAGGGCCAGGGTTCATCAGTTGCTGGGACATGTTCCGCTGTTACAGGGCACAATGCCTGATATCGAGGGGGAGCCAGTATGCCTGCTTCAGCTCGCCTGGGACCCGGCCATCAACCTCAATTTCGGGGATTGCGGCCAAGCGACTTTCTGGATCTCCAGGGAAGACCTGGCGGTCCGGAACTTTGATCGCGTAGCAGCAGTGGTTGAATCACATTGAGGCTTTCTTCAGGCTTTCTGTCACGGTATGAGCAAGGACTGAAACTTCGCTAACTTCCAGTTGGCCGGTGGATGGAACACCCGTTCGAAATCGACTCGGCGAGCCAACAGATAAAGCCTCTAAGTTATGCCGCATGCGCCCTGCTCCTTTTATGCGCAGTACCGATAGAAGCACAGAAGCGCTGCCCGGTAGGGGCTCAAGCGGGGAGTATGCAATGCTTGCCCGATGAGCCTCTGAGAGGCGCGCCCCCTTCCCGCTCAACCGGTGAATGGCTAAAACCTGGGGGGTGATTGCGCGCTCGGAGGCGACTGGAGAAGTGGGAACTGCCGCCAATAAATTATCTGAAGATGAAGCGCGGTCGGTGGCTATTTACCAGTGCGCATTAGGCGGAGCCACTGATTGCAAAATCTATCTGGCTGTCGAAACACAGCCCGGCTTCCCGTCCATCAGCGCGGCCCACGCCAGTCTGCCCAAACTGGTTGAATTCCCCATTCCGCGCCCTGTCGATCATGCCGAACAGGTAGCCCGCCGGGTTATGCATCACTTGCCTGTCACAGCGCTGCGCCCATTGCTCAAGCACTTGGCTTTGCAGTTGCGGGGAAATCAGGTTCAGGGCTACCTGGACTTTCTGTCGCTGGTCGTATGCCAAGGCCTGAAATGCGGCGGGATATACCACTGACTGGTCGCCAGGCGATTCGCTTGCGCGCGGTACTATGTTTTTAAATACAGTTGTATTAGTACTAGTACTACATGAGTTCGGATTCGCTTGATGGCTTGCTCACCCATGCCTGTCGGCCAAGCCACTGCTGAAGTATGACCAGTCGGCTTGGCACCTTATGGATACGATTTTCATGACGCACGCCTCCAAATCGATTGATCAAGAGACGGCACAGGATCGTCAAAACGGGGAGCGCAACTTTTTTCAGCTGCAAAAAAACAAGGTCTTGCACGATTTCACTTCTGAAAGCCAAATGACCTATTCATTGTCATTTGTCGCGCTTTCAGCAGAAACTACGCAAGACCTTGATTTACATCATGAAATTCTGGCTCCACGACCTGGACTCGAACCAGGGACCCAGTGATTAACAGTCACTTGCTCTACCAACTGAGCTATCGCGGAATGAGCGCTATCTTACCGATTAAAACAGGCAAGTCAAGCATCACCTTGAAAAAATATTGATGATAAACAGGCAGTTGCAGGCTGAGGGTTTCGTCGTGGGTTTGCTGTGGCGTAGTGTGTTCGCTTGCCCCTGCAACGCTGATCACTGAAAGGAGAACGAGATGACCCAGGCTAACCGTCTTGAAACGCTGTTCCCTGCCGCTGAGGACATTCCCGAGCAGTACCGCACAGGCCCGGCCATCGAGCAGCGGGAATATCTGGTCAATGGTGTACTGCAATCATGGCCAGGGCCGCTGGCTCCGGTGCGCAGCCCGGTTTGTCTTAGAACCGAAACAGGGCTTGAGCCGGTAATTCTGGGCAGTACGCCGTTGCTGGATGCAGAAACAGCCATGACGGCACTCGATGCTGCTGTCCAGGCCTATGACCGTGGCCAGGGTCGCTGGCCAACAATGCGTGTGGTCGAGCGCATTCAGCATGTCGAGTCGTTCCTCAAGCGCATGCGCGAACAGCGTCGGGCGGTGGTCAATCTGCTGATGTGGGAAATCGGCAAGAATCTCAAGGACTCGGAGAAGGAATTCGACCGGACCTGCGATTACATCGTCGATACCATCAATGCGCTGAAAGAACTGGACCGTCGCTCCAGCCGTTTCGAGCTGGAGCAGGATACCCTTGGTCAGATCCGCCGCGTGCCCTTTGGCGTGACGCTGTGCATGGGGCCTTACAATTATCCGCTGAACGAAACCTTCACCACCCTGATTCCGGCGCTGATCATGGGCAATACCGTGGTCTTAAAGCCTGCCAAGTTTGGTGTGCTGCTGATTCGCCCGCTGCTCGAAGCCTTCCGCGACAGCTTCCCGGCCGGCGTCATCAACGTGATCTATGGACGTGGCCGGGAAACGGTGAGTGCCTTGATGGCGACCGGCAAGATCGATGTGTTTGCCTTTATCGGCACCAACAAGGCCGCCAGCGACCTGAAAAAGCTGCATCCGCGCCCTCACCGCCTTCGCGCCGCGCTGGGGCTGGATGCGAAAAACCCCGGCATCGTGCTGCCCGACGTGGATCTGGATAATGCCGTCAACGAGTCGGTAACCGGATCGCTGTCGTTCAACGGCCAACGCTGTACTGCCTTGAAGATTCTTTTCGTGCATGAAGATGTCGTGGAAGGCTTTCTGGAGAAGTTCCAGCAGAAACTGGCGCAGTTGAAGCCCGGCATGCCCTGGGAGCCGGGCGTTTCCCTTACGCCACTGCCGGAGCCGGGCAAGACCGATTACCTGCAAGGTCTTGTCGACGATGCCACCGGCAAGGGCGCTCGGGTGATCAATGAAGGCGGCGCAGAAGTCAGCGAAAGCTTCTTCTACCCTGCCCTGCTGTATCCCGTGACACCGGACATGCGCGTCTACCACGAAGAACAGTTCGGGCCGGTCGTGCCGGTGGTCGTCTATCGCGACCTGCAAACCGTGATCGACTACGTGCTGGACTCCGATTTCGGCCAGCAGTTGAGTATCTTCGGCAATGACTCGACCCAGGTCGGAAAATTGGTGGATGCCTTCGCCAACCAGGTCGGCCGGATCAATATCAACGCCCAGTGTCAGCGTGGTCCGGACCAGTACCCGTTCAATGGTCGCAAGAACTCCGCGGAGGGTACTCTGTCGGTTCACGATGCCTTGCGAGTGTTCTCGATTCGTACACTGGTGGCGACCAAATTCCAGGACAGCAACAAGACGCTCATCAGCGACATCATCCGCAATCGGGAATCCAGCTTCCTGACCACCGATTACATCTTCTGATAAGTGCCGGAATCAGGAGCGCAGCAGCAACGCTGCGCTCCTGACAACAAGTGGCTGAAAGCCATAAATCGCATTTGATAATGATTATCGAAAACAGGTAGCATGCTGGTTTTCGGGCAGGACATGTCGCACCTTCCCACGCGATACGAGCATTAACCCCAGTGGATTCGTCCGCCAGCAAACTTGACCTCTATCTGACGCATCGTTCGGCCCTGGTGGATTACGCCGCGCCGATCGTAGGCTGCCGTGCACGGGCCGAAGATGTCGTCCAGGAGGCCTGGCTACGTTTCAACAGCAGACAGAACCAGGACACTGCCATCGACCACCCGGTCGGCTATCTGTATCGCATCGTACGCAATCTGGCGCTGGATCTGACACGCAGCATCGCCACCGAAAAGCGCCAGCCCGACGGCGATACCCTGCTGGCGGAACTGCCGGCCACTACCGCCTCGCCCGAGCAGGAAGCGGTCAGCCATGACCAACTGCAACAGGTTTCCGATGCACTGGCGCAATTGCCGGAACGAACCCGCATGGCTTTCGAGATGCATCGTCTCGGTGGCTACACCTTGCAACAGATCGCAGCAGCCCTTGGCATCTCGGTCGGGCTGACCCACCAGTTGGTACATGATGCCTTGAGTCATTGCGCAGCCTGGCTGGAGCGAGGCAATGGCTGAGCCCCCTTCAAAAAGTTTTCAGGAAAATCTGAAAAAAAACGCGGGCCAAACGTCCTTTGCAGAAGGGCGCGATAGTGTGCGACCCTCCCACGCCTTTTCTACCGCTGGAGCCTTGCCGGACATGCCGCAAGCCGAACCTCGCCAAGCTCGTCTGGATATTGCCCTGGATTGGTTGATGCGTGTCCGGCAGGACTCCGATGATGCTCGCTTGCAGGCCGAACTTCAGGAATGGCTGCAGGCAGCACCGGAAAATGCCGAAGCCTTGCTCAAGGCTGAACGTGTCTGGAGCCTGACCGGCCAGCTTGCTCCGGCCACAGCCCATAAATGGCCGCCGATTCCACCTGTAGCAGCTCCGGCACCACCACCTCCTCCCGCCGCCCGCCCAAGACGCCGACGCACCTTGAGCTGGGCCGTTGGCGGAGCCTTGGCCGCCTGTCTCGTCGCGGCAGTGGCTCCCAGCCTGAACACCGCCTTGCAGGCAGACTTCCAGACTGCCAACGAACGACGTGAAATCCAGTTGCCGGACGGCAGTCGTGCCGTGCTCGACAGCAACAGCGCCATTGCCTTTGAGTTCACGGCCACTCGCCGCGATATTCGCCTGCTCTGCGGGCAGGTCTTCTTCGAAGTCAAACCCGATCGCAGCAAGCCTTTCAATGTGCAGGCGCAAGACCTTGATGTGACCGTCACCGGTACAGCCTTCAATGTCGATCTGGAAAAGAACAACATCGAGGTAGGGGTTCAACACGGATCGGTCAAAGTTACCGAACGCGAATCGAACCGGCTCCTGAGTTCCGGCCTGACCGCAGGCCAGCAACTGGACTTCAACCGCAGCAACGGCCAGACAGAGCTGCAGACCTTGCCTGCCAATCGCATCGCCACCTGGCGCAATGGCCAGCTCATTGCAGACAACGCCCGCATGGCCGATGTGGTGGACGAACTGCGCCGCTACCTGCCCGGCACCCTCTGGCTGAAAGACTCGCAACTGGCCGAAAAACGCATCACCGGCGTCTATGACACCAGCAATCCTGAAGCCGCATTGCGCGCAATGGCGCAGCCCCATGGGGCGAAGGTTGAGGGTTGGGGGCCGTGGGTACTGGTGATTTCGCGCTGACCTGCACGCAACACTGCTTTACTGCTTGATCCGGTAATGAAACGTATTTTTCACTCCCGAAACCGTCACCGCCCTCCCCTCCACAATCCGCGGCTGATACCGGAAGGTCTCAGCCGCAGTCATCGATGGCCTGATAAACAGTGGATGACAGGTGCCCTGAACCTGTGGATTGACCACGCGACCTTGAGGTGAAACGTCGTAGATGACGGTGCAGTCGCCTTCGATACCTTTGTCCAGTGCGCGTTGGGGATAGTCGGGGGCTTCCTTGCTGACAGGTTGATATTGGCTGCTGTCGGCGGCCGCCGTTTGTTGTTGGGCCTGGCGAGCACGTTCGGCGGTTTGTCTGACCTGCTCGGCCTGACGTTGTTGCTCGGCCTGTTGCTGCTGCGCCACACGTTGCTGCTCGACCTCCCGGGCGCGCTGGCGCTGCTCGCGCTTTTGCTCTTCGACACGCTTGCGCGCCAGTGCGGCCTGTTCGAGTTGACGGGCCTGGCGTTGTGTATCGACCTGTGGCCGGGGCGGCTCGATGGGTCTGGAGACGACGGGTGCTGGCTCGACTACAGGCTCAACGACAGACGCAGGAGCAATAGGGGTAGGTGCAGGTTCGGGCGGCAGGATGAACAGTTGAGTGGTCATCGTTCTGACGGGTTCGGATGGTTTTTCCTGAAGGCTCCAGCCGAACAGTAATGCCCCCAGCACCGCGACATGCAGTCCGAAAGCGATGGCAGCCGCCAATCCGTTCTTGCGCAGCGTGCTCCAGTCCAGGGTACTGGGGCCGCGAGACTCGAGTTCCAGTGTCATGGTGTTCATTGCGGGGCCTCGGTCACCAGTCCCAGATGGCTCACGCCGCTGCGCTGCAAGGCAGCCATGGCAGCGACCACTCGTCCGTAATCGGCCTTGTCGTCAGCGCGAATGAACACCTGGGTGTCTGCGCGTTCGGCCACCAGTCTGGCGATACGCTCTTGCATGTCTTCCAGACTGGCCGCGGTATCGGTCTGCGCATGGGTGTCGACGTTTTCCCCGAGGTTCCAGTAATAACCACCCTCAGCCTTGACCGACAGAGTCACGATGCGTTGCTTGGTATCGGTGGGCAGCGCTTCACTGGCGACTTTCGGTAGTTCGATCTTCACGCCCTGGGTCAGCATCGGCGCAGTCACCATGAAAATCACCAGCAGCACCAGCATGACGTCGATGTAGGGCACGACATTCATCTCGGCCTTCGGACCATGTTTGCGTTGGGGTTTGACCAGCATGGAAAGTCCCTCAGGCCGCAGTGGCCATGTTGCGAGTCAGGCCTTGCAGAGTCCGGTTCAGGCGTACCTGCAATTCGTTGCCGAAGCTGTAGTAACGGGATGCGAGCGTCTGGCCATGTGCAGCAAAGCGGTTGTAGGCAATGACAGCCGGGATAGCTGCGAACAGACCGATGGCGGTTGCAATCAAGGCTTCGGCAATGCCGGGAGCGACCGTGGACAACGTGGCCTGCTGCACCTGAGACAGGCCGATGAAAGCATTCATGATGCCCCAGACCGTCCCGAACAAACCGATATACGGGCTGACCGAGCCCACCGTGGCAAGAAACTGCAGACCCTTTTCCAGTTGCAGTTCCTGCTCGCTGATCGCCACCTGAAGCGAACGCTCGACGCCGGACAATACGACATCGGGCTCGATGCCCGGGCGATGCCTGAGCTGTTGATACTCGGCATAACCCGCCTGAAAGACCCGCTGAATGCCGTTGGCCTGCTCACCCGCCTCAAAGGCCTCGTTGTACAGCGGCGTCAGTTCAGGTTCGCGACGAAAACGCTGCTCAAAGGCATCCAGAGAATGTGCGTCATGGCGCAATGCGAGGCTGCGTTGAATGATCAGATACCAACTGGTCAGCGAAGCCATCAGCAAGGTCAGCATCACAGCCTTGACCAGTAGGCTGGCGTTGCTGATAAGGCCCCAGATCGTCATGTGTTCCAGCGTGGCGTGCATCTTGAAGTTCCCAGATAGGCGGCACTTGGCGCTCAAGGCGGGTGCCGGTATGAATCGATTATTTATCACCGCTTGATGACAAACGACTTACGGCAGAGCGAGGGTCTTCACCACATCGGCCCAAGGCACGAACTTGAAGTTCTGTGCCTGCTCGGGCATACGCTTTCGGCCGTCCTGTACGACCAGCATGCCTTTGCTCCATGGCCCGCCAAGGTTGGCCGAGGTCACTTCCAGGCCGTCCGTTTCGGAAGTCCCGTCGATGCCGAGCCGGGCATTGAGGCCCACACGAAATGTACCGCGCAGCGCATAAGGCGCTTCGGCATCGACCACCACATAGCTGTCATTGCCTTGGCTGGAGATCACCAGATAGTCATGCTGTTCGCTCTGATACAGCGCCAGCCCCTCGACATCGGCATGCACCACATCGCCGACCTTGATCACACTGGAAAGGGTTGCCGGTTGATCCGCCCGGGCATCCACCGCCCAGACACCTACGTCTTCCTCGCCGAGAAACAGTCGCTGACGCTGATCGTCGGCCACGCAACCTTCCGGCTGGCTGTCCACCTTGAAGCTGCGCACCAGCTCACCCCTGGCCTTACCGTCAGGCGCGCTGATCCGGTACTGCAGGAAGCTGCCATCCTTGTCATTGGCAAAGGCATAGATCTCGCCACTGACCGGCTGGAACAGACAGATGCCGTAGATCTGCGCCAGCGGCGTGGGAATTTCGCCCGCCTCGCGAAGCACTCCGCTATTGCGATCAATGCTGAACAGACTCAGGCTATTGCGATCACGATTGCTGGCCACCGCCAGATCGACCTTCTGCTTGCCCAGCATGAAACCAGGGCGTACATCGACGTTGTTCAGACGCCCGACGGCCAGTTCCTGAAGCTGCTTGCCCTTGAGGTCATAAACCAGCAGCCCCTGCTTCTTGTTGGTGCCCAATACGCGACTTTGCGCCGGATTTTTCGGATGAATCCAGATCGCGGGATCGTCAGCCGCATCGCCCTGACGCGCCACGGGCTCGCTCTGAGCGACAGCCGTCACGCTGGGCAACGGCGCAGCCAGAGCGACCGGTTTCGGCTTCCAGCCGAGTTCGCCTTCAAACAGGCGGTCGCCATCGTTGTCGTTGAGCAGCAGTTGCAAGCCGTTCTGGCTTTCGTGCACCGACAGCCCCTCAGGCTTTTTCAGGTTCATCAGCGACAGCTCGGCCACCGATGACCAGCTCTCGCCATCCCCCTGCTGCTGATAGAGGTGCAAGGCCTTACCCTTGGGATCGAGCGCCAGCAAGCCGCCGGGAACCACCGCCATGGCACCCGCAGCCTGTCTGACAGAGCCAAAGGGCTCACGCAAGGCGACTGGAATGCGAGCCACATCGGCTTCGGGATGCGCCGGGTAGGCCCACCAGCCAATGTTCTGTTCATTGACGAACAAGCGATGAGCCCCATCGTCAACCTGGCAGAACTCCGCATTAGGCGGCAGCGGCAAATTGCGTACCAGACGCGGTTTTTCATCGAGGTTATCGCCGCTGCCTACCAGCCATTGCTCACCCTTGCCCTCGTCACCGACCAGAAACAGAAACACATTGCTGGCGTCATCGCGATACAGGCACAAGCCTGTGACCGAGTAATCCCGTGCCGGCAGGTAGACCGGTTTTGACCACTGATTCCTTGCAGGATCGATGCGGCTCAGCATCGGTTGCTGGCGCAGATTGTCCAGTGTCGCAACCCATGTCGTCTCTCCCGCCTGACGACTGTCCAGCGCCTGATAAGAGCCCGGCATCCGGGCCAGTTGGCGGCCCTTTTCATCAAGCAGCAACAGGCCGCTCCTGACACTGGCCGCCAGGCGCTTCGTCCCATCACTGCCGGGCAGAAACTCCACGGACTGCGCCTTGAACGGTTCACTTTCAGCCCAGCGCACAATATTCATCTCGGGGGTGGGTGCAGCCTGCGCGGCACCGGTTATCAGGCCGATCAACAGCGACAGGCAACCCGTCTTGCGTGGCAACGAAATCTTCATGAACACTTGAATCCTTGAGCAGGGTTATCCGGCAGCAAGGCCGCCGGCACGGATCAGAAATGAGTGAAGGTCAGGCCGATCTTGTAGGTCGGGCCGTACTCTTCGTACTGGCTGTTGAGGGATCGATGCCCGGTGTAGACGAAGTACGGCTGATCGGTGAGGTTCTGCGCTTCGAAGCTGACTTTCAGGTTTTTGCTCAGGGAGTAACGAGCGCTGAAATCGATGAAGGTCTGGCCATCGACATACAGGTCATGATCCTTGTCGCCGATGGACGCGAGCTCATAGAGATAGGCCGACTTGTAGTTGGCCGACAGCCGCAGGCTGAGCTTGTCGTTTTCCCAGCCCAGCATCAGGTTGCCCACCGTATCGGACTGACTCGGCAGATCGATATCACGCTTGCGATTGGTGCCCGTGCTCTGATCGAAGCCTTTGATGCTGGCATCCGAGCGGCTGAACGTGGCGTTGGCACCCAGCAGCAAGCCATTCCAGGGTGCAGGCAGCCAGTCGAATTTCTGCGAGTAAGCCAGCTCAAGGCCGTACAGCTTGGCCTTGTCGCCGTTGGCGTAGGTATTGGCCTCGGAAAAATTCGCCCACTGCCCCGTCCCCGCCAGATCGGTGTTGTAGACGAAGTTCTGGATATCCTTGTAGAACACAAAGGCCGAAACCGTACCGGCGCGCCCCATGAAGTGCTCGATGCCCAGATCCAGGTTACTGGACTCCAGCGGTTTCAGATCCGGATTGCCAAAGCTGGCTTCGTCATCGTCGATCACAAAACCCGGAGCCAGTTGCCCGAAGGTCGGACGCACCACGCTTTTGGTCCAGGCCGCACGCACCTGTGTGCTCTTGTCGATCTGATAGCGGGCATGCAGGCCCGGTAGCCAGTGGTGGTAATCGCGGCGGGTCCGGGTCGATTCGAACGCGCCGTCGCGCACGCCAGTGCCCTTGGCGTCCATCTCGGTGCCTTCGTAGCGAAGGCCGGCAATGAAGCGCCACTTATCGATATCCAGAGTGTTCATGAAATAGCCGGCATTGATGTCTTCACGGATGGTGAAGTCGTTGGCCCGCGACTCCGACTCATCGTAGAAATCCGCAGCATTCAGCCCACCCAGCAATCCTTTGATGGCGCCAGGGCTGATGCCATTGCCGAAATTGCCCAGCCGGTAATCGATGGTGCCCTTCTGGAATTGCGTCAGATTCAGATCACTGGAAGTCAGCCCCAGCGTATCGAAATCCTCGTATTTCCAGACTTCCAGATCATTGGTCTTGTCACGTCGACTGACCTTGCCACCGAACTTGAACTGCGAGGCATAGCCTTTGAAATCGTAATCGCGGGCCAGATCCAGACGCAGATTCTTTTCCTTGTCTCGGGTGTTCTGCTTTTCCCAGTCGACTTTGTCGAGGGTGAAGTTCGAAGCGTCGTAAAACCCGGAGCCGACAATCGGGCGCGGCTTTTCACTGTCGTAGAAACCGGTATTGGCGAAGTCATTGTTGCCCACGAAAGTGGCACCTGCGATATGCCCCGGGCTGTCTTCGCTGGACTCGCTGTAGCCGACCTGACCACTGACCGTCCACAGGTCGTACATGCGTTCACCGCCGAACACCAAGGATTTGATCTCCTGGGTTTCGGTACGGGCCTTGAGTTTGCGGGTTCCCTCGGCATCGCCCAGCACACCGGCGGCCTGCGCATTGTCGAATTCGAAGCCATTGGTGGTACGGACTTCATCGTCCTTGAAGCGGCTGTACAGCGTCCGCAGGTAAAAGCTGCTGACATCGTCCGGCTTGTAATCGAAGTTCAGACCGCCGCCAGCTCGCTCACGGCTGATGTCGTAGTTGCGCTGCTCGAATTTCTGCAGGCTCTGGCCATCCCAGGCACCGCCCGTCTCGACATTGTCGGAGCCGAAATCGCGCTTCTGCCAACTGAGGGCTGCCGCAACACCGAAGTTGTCGATGCCATCGCCGAGGCTGAAGCGATTACTGGCTGCACCGGAAAACTTCGGGCTGGTCTGGCCGCTGTTCTTGTCATAACTGGCTTCGCTGCTGCCGGTGTAGAACAGGCCTTTATGATCGAAAGCCGAGAGGCTCTCGACATCCACCGTACCGCCCAGGGAATTGGCATCCATGTCCGGCGTCAGGGTCTTGATCACCGACAACGACTGCACCAGCTCCGAAGGCAGCACATCCAGTGCCACAGCACGACGACCGCTTTCCGGCGCAGGCACCAGCGTACCGTTGATGGTGACGCTGTTCAGGTCGGGAGCCAGACCACGCACGGTAACAAAACGGCCTTCGCCCTGATCGCGCTCAACACTGATACCCGGCAGGCGCTGCACCGCTTCGGCGACGTTCTGGTCCGGTAACTGAGCCACGCCATCGGCATGCACCACACTCTTGATGCTGTCCGAAGAACGCTGCTCCTTGAGCGCCTGATCGATACTTGCCGCCTGCCCCACGACCTCGACATGCTCGGTGGCATTGACCTCGGCAGCCTGCAGCCGCTCGTTGGCAATCGCCAGAGCCAGTGCGCTGAGTGTGTAGCCGACCAGTTGTGCCCTGCTGCGGCGCTTGTACATGTCTGTCCTCTCCAGGCTTCACGATGGGCCAGGCAAATGACCCGGCAACTGGAGGCGCAAGCTAGAGTCGAGGCGTGACGGTTCCGTGACAGGAAACTCCGAAAAGCCTTGAAATCGAGGGTATTGGAGAGGAAATGAGCTGATTTGACCCTCGATTGTGCAGTTTTCTGGAAGTCACAGCGCCGGTAATACTATGGGAGGCAGCTTGCTGGCGACTTCAGCCCTGTCACCAGCAAGCTGCCTCCCACGAAACACTATTGGCTGCCTGCATGTCCCATGAGCCGATTCGACCCTTTTCCCCGTCACTCAAGTGTCACAGTCATCTGTTGTGCTGGCCGGCATCAAGCGCTCCGGGAGCCCGTCAGGCCATGTTCAGTATCCTCAAACCCCACCGCGGAAAACTCGCCCTGCTGATGGTCGCGGCCAATATGGGGCTGCTCGCCTTTATGGCTTTTGGCGATATCAAGTACGTCAGCGAATGGAAATGGCTGGATATCATCGGCGAAGGCGGCTCTGCAGTCCTGGCGCTGATCTGGCTGTTTCTGGTGTTCAAGAGCCGCCCGGCCGGCCGTGTGACCAATTACCTGTCGGTGGGCCTGAGCTGCGTGTTCTTTTCCTGGTGGATCGATGCGCTGGACGAATTCATCCGCCTGCCCAAGGACATCGGCTGGGATCACTGGCTGGAGTCCGGCCCGATGCCGGTGGGCCTGATTCTGTTGACCATCGGCATCTACCACTGGCACCGGGAACAGTTGGCAATCAGCGCCCAGATGGAAAAACGTGAACGCGGCTTTCGCGAGCATCGGCTGTTCGACAAACTCACCCCGCTGGGAAGCGCCGATTATCTCAAGCGCCAGTTGGCCATCAGCCTGGAACAGAGCCAGCGCAATCAGCAACCGCTGTCGCTGGTAGTGGTAGATGTCGATAATTTCAGCGCCATCAATCAGGCGTTCGGCCATGCCGAAGGCGATGAAGTCCTGTCGGCTCTGAGCCACCTGCTGGTACTGAACCTGAGGCGTCAGGATCTGCTCTGTCGCCTGGCGGGCGACCGGTTTGTCGTGCTATTGCCCAATACCGGCGAAAGCCAGGCAAAACTGTTTGCCCAGGAATTGCAGCAAGCCGTTGCCGGACTGGCCCACAAAACCCGGCAACAGGGCGAACGGCTTCACCTCTCGGCCAGCACCGCTGCAGTCATGGCCATGGACGAGACGCCCGAGAATCTGCTCAAGCGCCTCAATCTTTCGCTGGCCCGCGTCCGTCAGCCTCTGCCGCGAATAGCCTGAGGTCTGCCATGACCATCAAATGCGACTGGTACGAAATCGACAGCCGATTCATTCCCGGCCACTACCAGCCGGCGACCCTGATCGATCTGGCGCTGTCGCGGGGCATCGACAGTCATCGCCTGCTCAAGGGCACCGGCCTGTTCTACGAGGACATCATCGCGGGCAAGACGCGCCTGAGCCCGCAGCAATTCTTTGTCCTGATCGCCAATGTCCGGCGGCAGATGGATGCCGACGACACCAGTTTCCTGTTTGGCCAGCGCCTGTTTCCCGGACATTACGGCGCTGCCAGCCATGCCTTGCGCCATGCCCGCAATCTGCATCAGGCCCTGGAGATACTGATCCGGCAGCAGGCATTGCTCAGCCCGCTGCTGACCCCGCGACTGGAACTGGACGAGCACTATGCCTATCTCTACTGGCTGGACAGTTGCGGCGCAGGCGAACAACAGCAGTTTGTGCTGGAAGCCGGCATGACCGCGCTGATTGCGATGAGCCATGCCTTGGGCAGTGAGCGTTTGCCCTGGGAATGCAGTTTCTGTCATGACGAGCCACGCTACATCGAACAGTACTGGGTGCATCTGGGGGAAAACACTGCGTTCGGCAGACCGCTGGACATGATGCGGCTTCCCAGGGAATGCCTGACCCGCCCATGGCCGGGCGCGTCGCCGATTGCCGGGCAGGTCGCCCAGCAGGAAGCCGGCGCACAACTGGAAGCACTGGGCATGTACGCCAGCCTGCCGGACCGGATTTACTGTTATCTGCGCGATAACGTGCGCGAAGCCCCCAGCCTGGATCAGGCTGCCCAGGCCTTTGCCATGAGCCCGGCAACCCTCAAGCGCAAGCTGCAGAAACACGGCACCAGCTTCCAGGCCCGGCACGATCTGGCCCGCAAGCATGTGGCTCTGCATCTGTATCAGATCAAGGGCCTGAGCAATGAGGCTGTCGCCGAATACCTGAATTTCAACGATCCCGCCAACTTCCGTCGTTCCTTCAAACGCTGGACCGGCAGCACGCCGAAGCTGATCCAGCGCCTGTTCAACTTCGACTGAAAACGACCTGAAAATGGTCCACACCCGCCCTTCATGAAGTTTTTTCAATTATTTTCTGAAAATTTTCCACGCTGCCCCGTCCTTTGACTCGCACATAACATTGAGATCAATTCTCATTCAAAAATGCGGGTTTTAACCCGTACGGGGACGTGGGATGACACCGAACACTCAGCCATCGCGAAGCCTGGGCGCAGCGATTCGCAAACACCTGAATCACGCCACACAGCTCAGCGCCTTGAGCCTGTGCTGGATGATCAGCAGCCAGACCGTCATGGCCAGCGAACCGCTGAGCGAGCGTGAACAGATCCTGCAAACCCGTCACAGTTTCGATATCTCGGTACAAGAACTCTCGGCCGCACTGATCAGCTTCGGCCAGCAGAGCGGCCTGCAGGTGAGCGTCGACCCGGCCTTGCTGGGCGGTCTTTACTCACAAGCCGTCCAGGGCCAGATGAGCAGCGAACAGGCTCTGGCGAAACTGCTGCATGGCACCGGCATTGGCTGGGGCTATGAACAAGGCAGTCTGGTGTTCCATCAGACCCGGACCGCTGGTTTCGATGCGGCGATGGAGTTGCAGAGCACGGTAGTGTTGGGCGAACCGGAAGAGAACAGCTTCCAGGGTCAGACCGTGATTGGCCGCAAGGCCATCGAAGCGTTCCCCGGTGCCAATGGCGACATCACGACCCTGCTGCGCATGCACCCCAACGTGCAGTTCAACAATGCCCAGCAAAGCTCCAACGCCCCCGGTGAAATCGACCCGGCGGATGTCAGCATCAACGGTGCCAAGTTCTACCAGAACAACTTCATGATCGATGGCATCTCGATCAATAACGACCTGGATCCGGGCGAGCACGATTACAACTCGATTCGTCAGTTCGACTCGGCCCCCAGCCGCTCTCACGGCATTGCGCTGGATGCGGACCTGCTTGAAGAAGTCAGGGTCTTCGACAGCAACGTGCCTGCCGAATACGGTGGTTTCAATGGCGGTGTGGTAGACGCCATTACCCGCAAACCGACTCAGGAAATGCACGGCAAGATTTCGGCCACGATGACTCGCTCGGAGTGGACCAAATACCACATCAGCAAGAATGACCAGGAAGGCTTCGAAACATCCACGGATGAGCAGTACCAGCCCGAGTTCGAGAAAACCACGGTGCGTGGAACACTCGAAGGCCATTTGACCGAGAACTTCGGAGCCATCCTCAATTTCTCCCAGAAGCGCGCCACCATTCCGCTCAATGCCTATGACAACGGCTACAACAGCCCCACTCAGCCCAACAGCAAGGACCAGACCCGGCGAATCGACAACTACCTGCTCAAGACCTACTGGAACGCCAGTGAGCGACTGACCGTCGATACCTCCCTGACCTATGCGCCACAGGAAAACTATTACTTCCGGGCCAACCGCATCAACTCCGGTTTCACCACCGAAGGCGGTGGTTTCCAGGGTGCGATCACGACCAAATGGCAAGGCGACAATGCCGTCTGGACCAACAAGCTGGCGCTTACCAACCTGACCAGTTCACGGGATGCGGAGTCGGACGAATACATCAACTGGTACTACTCGACGGTCAAGAACTGGGGCAATCCCAACAGCAACACAGCCCGTAGCGCCGAGGGTTCGTCAGGATCGCTCGAACAGACTCAACGCGGCATGACTTATAACACCAAGGCCGACTGGTTCCCGATCCAGATTGCAGGTACCACCCACAGTTTCACGACGGGCATGGAACTGTCGCATCAGGTCGCCACCTGGGAACGCCTCGACGACGTGATCTCCGCAACCACCTTCCGCAGGGACAATGTCGCCACCTGCGCCGGTAACGACTCGCTTTGCTCGATAGGCCGACAGCTCAACGGCAACATCCGCCAATACGCGACCCGGATGACCACTTATGAAGCCGGCAAGATTGAACTGACGGAAAACAAATACGCCTTCTTCGCTCAGGACAAGATCGAAGTCGGCAAGCTGACCCTGCGCCCGGGCCTGCGTTTCGAGGGCGACGATTATATGGAGCAGAAAAACATCGCTCCGCGCTTCTCCGGTGACTATGACCTGTTCGGCGACCGCAGTACCGTCCTGATCTTTGGTGCCAACCGCTATTACGGTCGCAACCTCTACAAATACCGTCTGGCCGACGGACGTGGGGCACTCAATACCAGTTACGCCCGCGAGACCCAGACCGGAGCCTGGGTGGGTACCCGTCAGGCCAGTACCAACAAGTTCACCACTCTCGATATCCCCTATGACGACGAACTGACTCTGGGCATCGACCAGCGCTGGCTGGATACCGACTTTCGCCTGAAATATGTCAACCGCAAGGGCAAAGACAAGATCAACCGCTCCCTGGCCCGCGTTCAGGGATTATCGGCCGAGACTGGCTATGCAACCGAGTACTACACCTATACCAACGAAGGAAAGAGTGAGAGCGACAACATCACACTGAGCATCACCCCCGTGCATGAGCTCAAGTTCCAGGGCACCCGGACCAGCGTGCAGATGGCCTTCGACTGGTCCCGCACTCGCGATGCCTATGGCAACTACGACGATGCGATCAACTCGGAGATGTATACCAATCAGGACGTGCTCTATGACGGCAAACGGATGAAATACACAGACCTTCCTGCCAGTGACTTCAACCGTCCCTGGACCGCTCGCATGACCACCATCACCGAGATCCCGCAGTTGAATCTGACCTGGAGCAACTTCTTCCGTTATCGCGGAGGTTACGACCAGATCATCAATACCGGCGATGACGTCGTCATAGATGGCGACGATGTGGCCGTGTACGAAACGGCAAGAGTCAAGGGCGCACCGACCTGGGACATGCGCCTGGATTGGGAACTGCCCACCGGCAAGGATCAGGCCGCCTTCGTTGCCGTGGACGTGACCAACGTTGCCGACAAGATCAACCCGATTATCAGCAACAGTGCGCGCAGCACTTATGAAGTGGGTCGCCAGTACTGGCTGGAAGTCGGCTACCGCTTCTAAGCCTGCAATAACCAATAAGTCCAGATGCTTTAACCGAGATTCCTGATGAAAAAAATAATCATGAGCCTGTCGGGCCTGATGCTAAGCGCCTGCGCGCAGTTTTCCGGCAGCCCGCAACCCCAGACCTGGGACCCACAGGTCATACGCGGCTCTCTGAGCAATGGCCTGGAATACCGCCTGGTCCGTGAAGCCAGCCAACGCGGCCGCATCGATGCGCGCCTGACGGTCAAGGCTGGCTCGGTGGACGAAGAAGACGATCAGGTGGGTGTCGCCCATATGGTCGAGCACCTGAACTTCTACAACCGTGCCGGTCAGGACGCGAATATCCGCATGCTCATGAATCAGTGGGGCTGGGCTCAGGGGCGTAACTACAACGCCATGACCAACTACGACCGCACGCTGTACATGCTCAGCCCGACCGGTGGCGCGGCCCAGACCGAACAGGCCTTGCAGGCGCTTGCGACCCTGACACTGGCCCATGACTACACCGCGGACAATCTGGAACAGGAACGCCCGGTCGTCATTGAAGAATGGCGTGGCGGCCTGGGTGTCGCCCAACGCATGAACGACCAGCGCACCGCCTCACAGCGCATCGGCTCTCGCTACCCGGAGCATCGCACCATCGGCAACGAAGCCGCGATCCGCTCGGCCACACTGGCTGAGCTTCAGAGCTTCGGACAACGCTGGTACGTGCCCAACAATATGGTGCTGACCATTGTCGGCGACATTGATCCCACGACCCTGCCCACGCGTATCGAGCACTGGTTCGGCAAGGCCAGACCGGGGAAACTGCCCGAGAAAAGCTATCGGGAATTGCCCCTCGACAACCAGTTGAAAATCGTCCGTCTGCAGGACAGCCAGAGCGGCACCAATCAAGTGGCCCTGCTGTTCCGCCTGCATGAACCTGCCAGTCGCGCTCCGACCCAGGACGGCCTGCGTGAACGCCTGATCGATCGCATCACCCTGTCAGCCCTGCTTGAACAGCTGCGTCTCCAGCCACGGGAAGCCGGCGTGCGCAGCCTGACCGTACAGAAAAGCCTGATCGGCGACTACTCCAGCGTACTGGGCATTGCTGCCGGTGTAGAAGGTGACGAACATCAAGTGGCGTTGAAACAACTGCTGACGGAAATCGAGCGTGTCCGGCGCTTTGGCCTGCGCGATAGCGACATGAACCGGGAAAGAGAGGAACTCCGGGCCATCGCGAAAAAGATGCTGGCAAACGACGAGCCACGCAGTTTCGAGAAATGGGTGACCGATCTCAATGATGCCGCGAATCAGAATCGCGTCGTGCTCACCCGACACGACATCGCCACGCAGTATCTCGAGGCACTGGACAGCATTGACCTCAAGGACCTGAATCAACGCCTGAAAAGCTGGACCGACAGCCAGGACCGGGTTCTGCAACTCTCGGCTCCGGGCCTGCGCCCGCTGATCTTGCCCACGGTCGAAGCCGTAAACAGCCTGCTGGCGCACATCCAGAGCAGCCCGCTGGACGCGCCGCAAACCGAAACCGCCGCGGCTGCGGCAACCCCCGATGCCCTGCCCGCCTTGCCTGCGGCTCCGGCCAAGGGACAGGTATTGAAACGCAAGGCATTCGCCGAACAGAACGTCGAATACTGGCAGTTGAGCAACGGCGACCGCCTGGTCTGGCTCAAGCGCAATGGCGATAACGGTCGACTGGAGATGAAGGCAGATTCCAGCGCCGGTTTCATGACCGCCGAGATTCCGGCCTGGCGCAGCCAGATGGCGACGCAACTGACCGAACAGAGCGCCCCGCAAGGCTGGAATCAGGAGCAGATCAATCGCTGGCGCAAAGAGCAAGGCGTGAGCCTTTCACTCGATCAGGAAGCCGCTCGCCTGCAACTGAACCTGTCGACGAACGATGTGAAAAAAGACCTGCCTGTGCAACAGCGCCTGCAATCGATGCTGCAAGCCTATCGCCTGAGTCAGTCATCCGCAGGCATCGACAGCGAGGCCTTCGAGCAGGCACGGGACGAGTTGATCGAGCGTCAGTCACGCAACACAGACAATATTCGCGAGCTACAGGACAAAACCCTGCGCAAGCTGCAATACGGCCAGGACAACTGGCAGACGCCAACCATTGTCGATCTTCAACACGTACAGACCCGCGATCTGGACAATGACTGGAAACGCTTGAGCCAGGCACCGGTGACCTATTACCTGATGGCTGATATCGACGCCAGCGCTCTGCAGCCTCTGGTTGAACAGGAACTGGCCGGCATCCCGCGTGGCAAGCCTCTCAAGACCAGCCAGCAACAGCAACTCAGTGGCTACCGCGCTCAGGAACTGGCCATCGGCATCGAGCCCCGTGCCATGCTGTATGCCTTCAGCTACCACCCTCGCGCCTGGACACCGGTGGATGCCGCGCGCATCGCCACCTTGCGGGACATTGCCCTGGCCGCTCTCAAGCAGCAGCTTCGGGGCGAAGCCTCTGGAGTCTATCGGCTGAACTTTGACAGCACGCTCAATCAACAGACCCAACGCATCGAAAGCAGCCTGAACTTCAGCAGCGATCCGGCGCGTGTCGAAGAGCTCTGGCAACTGGCACGGACCACTCTTGCCGGACTGTCGAAGACCATCAGCGAAAAAGACATCGTCGCCGCCCGCAAAAACCTGATACGTCAGGAAAAACTGCGCCGCGACGATCCACAGACCCAGATGCGCCGCCTGATTCTCAGTGATCGTTACTGGGGCGATCCGCGCTACCTGAGCCAGCAACAACAATTGCTCGACGCCCTGACGGTTCCGGCGCTCAAGCGTCTGGCCGGTGAGCTGTTCGATCGGCAGAACCTGGTGCAGTTCCGCCTGCTGCCTGCGCCGAAAGAGGCGGTAGCCGGTCAATGAAAACCCTGAAAACCTTCTACGCACTGGCCAGCCCTTATTGGCTGGACCGCAGGCAATGGCTGTCCTGGATGTTGCTGCTCAGCGTGATCGGCATGGGTTTGCTGGTGGTGCAGATCAACGTCTGGATCAACGCCTGGAGCAAGACGTTCTACGACACCCTGGGCGAGTTCAAGACCGAAGCGCTGTACTCGCTGATGGGCCAGTATTGCCTGTACATCGCCGGCTACGTGGTGATCGTTGTCTATCTGGAATGGCTGCGCAAGGCGCTGGTGCTGCGCTGGCGTCGGGCGATGACGAAAACCACCATAGATGCCTGGATGCAGGGCCAGGCCTATTACCGTCTGGGGCTGACCGGCGAACCGGACAACCCGGACCAGCGGATTGCCGAGGATGTGGACCTGCTGGTGGATCGCAGCGTCGAGCTACTGGCATCGTTCATCATCAACATGGCCCAGGTGCTGGCTTTTGCCGGGGTGCTGTGGAACCTCTCGGGGGTCCTGAACTTCCAGGTGCTGGGCCATGACATCACCATCCATGGCTATCTGTTGTGGGCGGCCGTGCTCTATACCGTGCTCGGCACGGCATTCACTCACTTTCTCGGAAGCCCCCTGCAGCCGCTCAACTTTCAGCAGCAGCGTTATGAAGCGGACTTTCGCGCCAGCCTGCTGCGCAAGCGCGACCATGCCGAGCAGATCGCGCTGTATGGCGGCGAAGCGGTCGAGAAACGCCAACTGGGCGAACGTTTCGAGCATATCGCCGGCAACTGGTGGCAGCTCATGGAGCGGATGCGCAAGCTGCAGTTCTTCACCGTGAGTTATGACCGGGTCAGCCGCATCATCCCGGTCTTCGCCGCCCTGCCCGCCTTCCTGGCCAAGACCATCACCCTCGGTGGCCTGATGCAGATCCGCAGCGCCTTCACGGCAGTGCAAGGCTCGCTCAGCTGGTTTATCGACGTCTATCCACGGCTCGCGGCGTGGAGCGCCACGGTGGAACGGCTTGGCCAGTTTCATCAGGCCATCGAGGCCACCCGTGGCCAGGTTCGCGACATCGAACGCACCGTAGCCTTGCGGATCGACGAACTGCAAATCCACCGCCCCGATGGCAGCATCCTGCTGGACAACATCAATGCCAGCGCCAGGGCAGGCGAATGGCTGCGCATCGAAGGCCGCAGCGGTCTGGGCAAATCCACGCTGCTGCGCACCCTGCAAGGCTTGTGGCCCTACTACCGGGGAAACTGGGAATTGCCGGGCGGATCAAGCCTGCTCATTCCGCAACAGCCTTATCTGCCGGAAATGCCGTTGCGCCAGTTACTGACCTATCCGGCCACCGAATGCCCTTCCGATGAGCGCCTTGTGCAGGTTCTGCATCAGGTCGGCCTGTCGAAACTGGAGCATCGCCTGGACCAGCAGACCGAGTGGACACGCGAACTGTCCGGTGGCGAACAGCAACGCCTGGGCCTGGCTCGCGCCTTGCTGAATGCGCCGCAGACGCTGTATCTGGATGAAGCAACCAATCAACTGGACGATCAGAGCGCCTGCCATCTGCTCAATTTCCTGAGACAGGAACTGCCCGACACGCTGGTGATCGGCATCAGCCATCAACCCAGCGTTGCAAACCTCTTCCAGCGCACCTTGAATCTGCAGGCTGGCAGTCCGCTGCACGCCAGCCCCTCCCTCGCCTGACCCCCGCCTCAAAAAGCCGGGAGCCTCAGCTCCCGGCGTCTGCTGCCATTTTGCAGGAACGAATTCATTCGCGAAGAGGCGTGTACATCCGGTGAACATGTGTCGCCCTCAATGACGTCTCGCGGATGAACCCGCTCCTGTTCGTCCATAGAAGTATGATGACAAGAAAGACGTCATCTCAAAATCTGTATGATGACTCCCATAACCCCCTATAAAAACCGCAAATAATCCAAATAGTCGTCACACCACTATTGACCAAGCCTTCAACATCTGTAAATAATCGCCCCAATGTTGTATGACGACATACGAATAACCTCCTTATAAATACAAGACCAATGAAGGCCCTCATGAAAATCATCTCTGTCAGTGTCGATGTCTTTTCCTACCCCTCGCGTCGCGCCGTGGACAGCGCCGGGCACGCCCACCCAGGCGAAGAAAAACCGGTCAAAATGGGCATGCTGCGCATCGCCTGCGACGATGGCAGCGAAGGCTTTTCCTTTGGTGCACCCGAGCTGATTCGTCCGCACATCATCGAGTCATTCGTGAAGAAGGTGCTGATCGGCCAGAACCCCATGAACCGGGAAAAGATCTGGCAGGAACTGGCCCACTGGCAACGCGGCAGCGCCAGCCAGTTCACCGATCGCGCTCTGGCGCTGGTTGAACAAGCGTTGTGGGATCTGGCCGGGCGCGCCCTGAAACTGCCCGTCTACAAGTTGCTGGGTGGTTATCGCGACAAGGTGCTGGCCTACGGCTCGACCATGTGCGGCGATGATATGCCGGGCGGTCTGTCCACACCGGATGAATACGGCCAGTTCGCCGAAAAGCTGGTCCAGCGCGGCTACAAGGGCATCAAGCTGCACACCTGGATGCCGCCGATCTCGTTCGCTCCCAACCCACAGATGGACGTCCAGGCCTGCGCTGCCGTGCGCGAAGCCGTAGGGCCGGACATCGCCCTGATGCTCGACGGCTACCACTGGTACAGCCGCACCGACGCCCTCTACATAGGCCGCGAACTGCAGAAGCTCGACTTCGCCTGGTTCGAAGAGCCAATGATGGAAGACTCCAGCGAATCCTATGCCTGGCTGGCCGCAAATCTGGACATTCCGGTACTCGGCCCGGAAAGCATTGCCGGCAAATACCACAGCCGTGCCAGCTGGGTCAGCAGCAAGGCCTGCGATATCCTGCGCGCCGGTGTGGCGGGCGTCGGCGGGATCGGCCCATGCATGAAAGTCGCACACCTGGCCGAGTCATTCGGCATGGACTGCGAAGTCCACGGCAACGGCGCAGCCAACCTGAGCGTGGTCGGCGCTATCAGCAACTGCCGCTGGTACGAGCGCGGCCTGCTGCATCCGTTCCTTGAATACGACGATGTGCCGGCCTACCTCAATACCCTGGTCGACCCGATGGACAGCGACGGTTTCGTGCACCTTTCCCAGAAGCCGGGACTGGGCGAAGACATCAACTTCAGCTATATCGAGACGCATACTCTAGAACGCTACTGATCGGCTGTACCACGCGGGGCGATCAGAGCGCCCCTCGTCAAAGTGTCTTTATAAATATAAAAAAGGACCGCCCCCATGAAACTCTGGCCCAAGCGCCTGCCCTGGCTGCTATGCCTCGCCCTGACGGCGACATTTCTGCACACCCCGCCTGCCACCGCACGGGGCGAAACACCTGTCGATCAACTGGTGATCGGCATGAGCATGATCAATCTCCTGTCACTGGACCCCGCTGGCGCAACCGGTCTTGAGGTATCGGAGGTCAACTCCAATGTCTACGACATGCTGCTGGAACAGGACGCCGCACGCCCGGACCAGTTGATCCCGGCACTGGCCGAGCGCTGGGAAATCAGCCCGGACCGCATGCGCATTACCTTTCACCTGCGTTCCGGCGTGACCTTTCACTCCGGCAACCCGCTCACCGCACAGGATGTCGCCTGGTCCCTGCAGCGCGTGGTCACCCTCAATAGAGCCCTCGCCTCGACCTGGAAAGCCTACGGTTATACGGCGCAGAACGTCAGCCAGTTGATGCGCGCCGAAGGGCCGTCGACCTTCGTTCTCGATCTGCCCAAGGCCACCGACCCGCTGCTGGTGCTCAACACTCTGGCGACTTCGCCAAGCGCCTTTGTCATCGACCGCGTCACAGCCATGCAGCATGCTCAGGGCGACGATCAGGGCGCGGCCTGGCTCACCACGCACACGGCCGGTTCCGGGGCTTTCAAGCTGGATATCTGGCGAGCCAACGACGTCATTCTCATGACCCGTTTCGATCAATACTGGCGCGGGCCGGCCAAGATGCGTCGGGTGATCATGCGCAACATGACCGAGTCACAGGCCTTGCGCCTGATGGTCGAGCGCGGCGATCTGGATGTGGCACGCGGCATGGCTGCCACCGATATCAAGGCCCTGACCCGTTCCGAAGAAGTCAGCGTACAGACCATCCCCCGGGGCACGCTGTATTACGTGGCCCTGAGCATGGAGCAGCCACTGTTTCAGGATATCCGGGTACGTCAGGCCATTCGTTCGCTGATCGATTATCAAGGCATCAATAATGTGGTGATGCCCCACTACGGCCTGATCAATCAGCGCCCGCTGCAACTGGGTCTGGCGGCACGACTGGACGATCCGGGCTACACGCTCAACGTCGCTCAGGCCAAACGCCTGCTGGCCGAGGCCGGGTATCCCGACGGCTTCAAGATCAGCATTCGCTCGCTGACCGACTCGCCGTTCATCAATATCTCCACCAGCCTGCAATCCACACTGGCCCAGGCCGGCATCCAGGCCACGATCATTACCGGCACCGGCAACCAGATCTACGGTGCCATGCGTGACCGTCGCTTCGACATTCTGGTCGGTCGCGGGGGCGGTGGCGCCGAACGCCATCCTCACTCCAGCCTGCGGGCTCTGGTCTACAACCCGGACAACCGCGAGCAGGCCAAGCTGAGCAACTTTCAGGGCTGGCGCACCTCGTTCTACAACGCCGAGATCAACCAGATGATCGAGCAGGCCGAGCAGGAGCGCGACGCCGCCAGACAACTGAGCCTCTACCAGCGCATCCAGACGCTCTACGACCAGAAGGCAGGGCCCATCATGCCGGTCTCGCAAATGACCGACGAAGTGGTGATCCACGCCGATGTCCGCCAATACCTGGGCCACAGCGCAGCCACCACGCGCCTGCGGGATGTCTACAAGCAACGCTGACCTCATGGGTTCAACGAAGGCAGGAATCATTATGTCGAGTGCATCATTTTCACTTTTGAGCAGTCGGGTCGCCAACGGCACCCGGCGCAGCGGATCAGTGGCGGCGACCCTGTTCGGACTGCTGTTGCTCACTTTCTTCATCGGTCGGGTCATGCCCCTTGACCCGGTACTGGCCATCGTCGGCCCCGACGCCGATGCGGCCGCCTACGCCCAGGCCTATCAGGAACTGGGCCTGGACAAGCCGCTCTGGACCCAGTTCGGCCTGTACCTCAAAGACCTGCTGCACGGCGATCTGGGCAAGGCCTTGCTCACTGGCCATCCGGTCATCGAAGACATTGCCCGGGTGTTCCCGGCCACTCTGGAACTGGCGACCCTGGCGATCCTGTTCGGCGTGCTGATCGGCCTGCCCCTGGGCGTGTATGCCGCGACCCACCAGGGTCGCACCGGCGACCATATTGCCCGCGTCATCACCCTGTTCGGTTACTCCACGCCGATCTTCTGGCTGGGCATGATGGCTTTCCTGGTGTTCTACGCCTGGCTGGGCTGGGCCGGCGGCGTCGGTCGTATCGGCCTGGCCTATGACGGCCTGATCGAAACCCGCTCCGGGCTGCTGCTGATCGATACGGCCCTGTCCGGCGACTGGGAGGCCTTTCGCAGCGCGCTGCGTCATATCCTGCTGCCGGCTGTGATCCTGAGTTTCAACTCGGTGGCCTATATCAGCCGCATGACCCGCAGCTTCATGCTTGAGCAGTTGTCGCAGGAATACATCATCACCGCACGGGTCAAGGGCCTGTCGCAGCGACGCATTGTCTGGGGCCATGCCTTCCGCAATATCCGCGTGCAGTTGCTGACCATCGTCGCCCTGGCCTACGGCGGCCTGCTTGAAGGCGCGGTACTGATCGAGACGGTCTTTGCCTGGCCGGGCTTCGGCCAGTATCTGACCAGCAGCCTGTTGCTGGGCGACATGAATGCCGTAATGGCCTGCGTGCTGCTGATCGGCCTGATCTTCGTGGTTCTGAACCAGATCAGCGATGCCCTCTATAAAGTCTTCGATCCGAGAACCCGCTGATGAATACGTCCATTGCAAGCGGCATCAAGCCCATGACCCAGGTACCGGCTTCAAGCTTCGCGGCCTTTACTGCCAGCTGCTCACGCCTGTTGCGCTTCCTGTTGCGCAACCCGATGACCCTGGCCGGCCTGATCGTGATCGGCACCCTGATGGTGGTAGCCCTTCTCGCACCATGGATCGCCACTCACGATCCACTCACCCAGAACCTGTCGGCTGCCCTGCGCACGCCGGGTGCGGAGAACTGGTTCGGCACCGACGAATATGGCCGGGACGTCTTCAGCCGTCTGGTCTACGGCTCGCGCATCACCCTGTACATCGTGATGCTGGTGACCGTGATCGTCGGCCCGATCGGCCTGCTGATCGGCACGGTGTCCGGGTATTTCGGTGGCTGGGTCGACAGCCTGTTCATGCGCATCACCGACATCTTCATTTCCTTCCCCAGCCTGGTTCTGGCACTGGCGTTCATCGCCGCCCTCGGCCCGGGCCTGGAACATGCGGTGATTGCCATCGCCCTGACCGCATGGCCGCCCATTGCACGGCTGGCGCGGGCTGAAACCCTGTCGCTGCGCAACGCCGACTTCGTGGTGGCGGTCAAGCTACAAGGTGCTTCGGCAGTGCGCATCATCGGTCGCCACATCATTCCAATGTGCCTGTCCTCGGTGATCATCCGCCTGACCATGAACATGGCCAGCATCATCCTCACCGCAGCCGCACTGGGCTTCCTCGGACTGGGCGCTCAGGCACCACTGCCGGAATGGGGCGCGATGATTTCCAGTGGTCGACGCTACATGCTGGAAAGCTGGTGGCTGGTAGCAGCACCCGGCGCGACGATCATGCTGGTCAGCCTCGCGTTCAACCTGCTCGGCGATGGCCTGCGCGATGTTCTGGACCCACGCAGCAAATAACAAAAACAAGGTAAAAGCCATGTCTCAGATAAAGCTTGCGGTAGAAGACTTGCGCGTCGAATTCACCAATGCTGGCAAGACAACGGCGGCGGTACGCGATGTTTCGTTCAATCTGGGCCGGGAAAAACTGGCCATCGTGGGAGAGTCCGGTTCGGGCAAATCCACGGTCGGTCGCAGCCTGTTGCGCCTGCACCCGTCGAGCGCCCGCATCACCGCCAAAACCCTGCGCTTTGGCGATATCGACCTGCTCGGTTGCAGCGAGAAACAGATCCAGGGCATTCGCGGTCGGCGCATGTCGATGATCATGCAGGACCCCAAATACTCGCTGAACCCGGTGATCAAGGTCGGCGAGCAGATTGCCGAAGCCTATCTGGCCCATCACAAGGTGTCGTCACGCGAAGCCCGTGAACGCACCCTGGACATGCTGGCCAAGGTACATATCCGCGACCCGGCACGGGTCTACGATCTCTACCCCCACGAGGTTTCCGGCGGCATGGGCCAGCGGATCATGATTGCCATGATGGTGATTACCGATCCGCAAGTGATCATCGCCGACGAACCCACTTCGGCACTGGATGTCTCGGTGCGTCGTCAGGTGCTCAACGTACTGGAAGAACTGGTCAGCGAGCGCGACCTGGGGCTGATCTTCATCAGCCACGACCTGAATCTGGTGCGGCACTTCTGTGACCGGGTGCTGGTGATGTACGCCGGACGGGTTGTGGAATCACTGAATGCCAGCGAGCTGGACCAGGCCCGGCATCCGTACACCCAGGGCCTGCTCGCCGCCCTGCCCAGTCTGGATCGACCACGCGCCAGCCTGCCGGTCCTGCAACGCGATCCCCTTTGGCTCACTCACTGAGAATGTTCCCATGGCAATGATCGAAGTCGATTCACTGAACCTGAGCTTTGGTACCGGCCCGGGGTTGAATCAGGTTCTGCGCGACGTGAACCTGCAAGTCACCGAAGGCCAGTCGTTCGGACTGGTGGGCGAGTCCGGCTCGGGCAAGACCACGGTACTGCGCTGCCTGGCCGGACAGTATCAACACTGGAACGGCAGGCTGAGCGTGGCCGGGCAAATAGTTGGCCGGCATCTGGATGCCCGCCATTACCGCACCGTGCAAATGGTCTTTCAGGACCCCTATGCCTCGCTGCATCCGCGTCACACCATCGATGCAGCGCTCAAGGAGCCGTTGAGCATCCATCGCATCGGCGAGCGCGACCGGCGCGTCTGCGAAGTGCTGTCACGGGTGGGCCTCAATGAAAGCTTCCGCTTTCGGTATCCGCATCAATTGTCGGGCGGCCAGCGCCAGCGTGTCGCCATCGCCCGGGCATTGATCCTTGAACCCCGCGTCCTGCTGCTGGATGAGCCCACCTCGGCCCTGGATGTTTCGGTACAGGCCGAGATCCTCAATCTACTGGCCGACCTGCGCCGACAACAAGGACTCACCTACCTGATGGTGACCCACGACCTGGGAGTGGTCGCGCACCTGTGCGACCGGGTGGCGGTCATGCAGCAGGGGCAGATTCTGGAAACCCTCGACAGCAGCCAACTGGTCCACAACCAGGCACAGCACGAGTACTCCCGATTATTGATCCAGGCCAGCCGCGACATGGACGTGCGCCTCACCGGCTGAGCGGTCGTCGCCTGACGACCTGAAAAACCGAACCCCGCTGACAGCGTGACCCCAGGCCATTACGGCTACGGGATTCGGCTGCCCGCGATTTGCTCCAACACACCCAGAACTTCAATCAAACAAGAATAAAAAAATGAAAAAATCAATCGCTCTGCTCTCCCTGTCCGCCCTGTTGCCATCTGCCTGGAGCTATGCCGACAGCGGCTATATCAACTATCGACATCAATACGCGGAAAGCACCCGCATGCACTCCGACCGGGTCAAGTTCGGCACACGCCTGGACAGCGGCTGGGGTTTTGAAGGCGAGCTGAAGTACAAGACCGCAGGCGACCGTCAGGATGTGGCCTTCGACAATACTGTCGGCAACGGCCATGAGCTGACGATCAGCTATCAGCACAAGCTCAATGATCGCTGGACCGTGACGCCTTCCCTGGCCCTGGAAAGCATCGAGAAGTCCACGTCGTACAAGACCGGGATCAAGGTGGGTTACAAAGTCACCGATGCGCTGAGCATTTCCGGTCGCTATCGCTATGACTCGATCAAGCTGGACCGGGACAAGATCAACGAATCCATGCCTGACAACGCGATGGATAACCAGTCGATCAATCGCTATGACATCTGGGTCAACTACTCGACCAAAGGGCCATGGACCTACGAGTACCAGCTCACCTATTTCGATGCCGACTATATCCGCTACGACAACGGCACCAGCGATTACGAACAGAATGCGGCCTTCAAGTATCGCTGGAGCAAGCAATGGGTGCCGTTCTTCGAGATCGGCGATATCAAGGTCGACTCCGAGGATGACAAGCGTCAGTTGAGATTGCGGGTGGGGATTCAGTACAACTTCCAGTAATTCATTGATGCAGGAAGCTTTCTGTGGGAAAGGCCTTGGCCGCGACAGCTTGTTTGCAGGCAATGAAATATGTTGCCTGCAAGCATGTCGTCGCGGCCAAGGCCCCTCCTACGGTTTGTGAACCCGACTACTCGCTATGAGTACGCCGCAACCGGATGCGGCTGCCGTTGAGGTGCAGGTACATGGCCGAACGGGCTGCGTCCACATTGCCTTCGGCTATCGCGTTGTAGATCTGGCGGTGCTCGGCATTGATCCCGGCCAGGTAGGCGCTGCGGTCGCTTTGTCCGGTGTAGGCGGAATTCATTCGGGTACGCGGGATCAGCTTGGTACCCAGGTGTTTCATGATGTCGATCAGATAGGCATTGCCCGAAGCCTTGGCGATCTTGAGGTGGAACTGGAAATCGGCATTGATGGTGGTTCCAGACTTTTCCGGCCCTTCGAGCAGCGCATCGAAGGCCCGCTTGAGTTCCAGCAAGGCTTCGGGACTGCGCCGCTGCGCAGCCAGCCCGGCCGCTTCGACTTCAAGGCTGATGCGAAACTCCAGCAGATTGAGCACGTCGGACAGGGTCGCGATGGTCGCCGGCCCGACCGAAAAACCTTCAGGCGGCGGCATGTCCAGCACAAAGGTTCCTACCCCATGGCGCGTCTCCACCAGCCCTGCAGCCTGCAGACGCGACAGCGCATCGCGCACCACCGTTCGGCTTACCCCTTCGGCTTCCATGATATGGATCTCCGAAGGCAGCTTCTCGCCACGCTGCAGCAGACCATCGCGCATGCGCTGGGCGAAGCGGTCAACCAGGGTTTCAGCCAGGCGGCGATGGTTTTTCTGCGAGGAAACGACGTTGTCCGACATTGCAGCCTCAATTCGATCGAATGCCGCAGTATAGGCTGCGATCACGACACAAAACACACCATGACTACGGTTATACTCAGCAACCCGACACGGACCCGATCAGCCCGCCCATGGAACACCCTTCCCCCCCTACAGGCCGCCGCTCCAGCCTGACCCAGCAACTGGTCGCCGAGTTCTCGCGCAAGATCCGCGAAGGCGAGATCAAGAGCGGTGAAAAGCTGCCCACCGAACAGGTCATCATCCGGGAAACCGGTGTCAGCCGCACCGTGGTTCGCGAAGCGATGTCGCGTCTGCAGGCCGAGGGGCTGGTGGAAACCCGCCATGGCATCGGCACCTTCGTGGTCGATGCTTCGCGCCCGCGGGACTTCCAGGTCCCGGAAGCCATATCCGGCAGTCCTCCCGATGCGGCGGCAATCATCGAACTGCGCCTGAGCCTGGAACCGGAATCCGCCGCCCTCGCTGCACAACGGCGTACACCGGAGCAACTGGAAGCCATCCGCAAGGCGCTGGACGAGCTGCATCGCTGCGACCAGAACGAAACCGATACGACCCAGGCCGACTTCGAGTTTCATCGCTGCATCGTGCAATGCACCGCCAACAGTTTCTTTACCGATGTCATGACCCAGCTGGGCAACAGCATTCTGCCTCGCGCACGGGTCGGCTTCGGCAATGTATCGTCGCTTCAGCTCATGGATGACCCGCAGATCCAGCAGCGCGAACAGGAACAGATCTATTCGGCCATTGCCCATCAGGATCGCGACGCGGCCAGGGCGGCAATGCGCCTGCACCTGATCAACTGCCTGCAGCGCTTTCGCGCAAAGGATTAGCCACTAAGAAGGCTTATCGTTTACCATCGCGCCCCGTCGGTTTCCGAGAGGAACTAACAGGGAATTCGAGAGCCTCGCACTGCGCGACTCAAACGAAACTGCCCCCGCAACTGTAGGCATCGAGCCGGCTCCATCACAGCCACTGGTCATTTTTCCGGGAAGGCGGGAGTCAAGGCCATGACATGCCAGTCAGGAGACCTGCCGACCTGCACGTTAACTGACCGGCGGGGTGTCCGGGAAGGACATCCGCGCGCCGGTTCAGGGCTGCCTTGCCCTGCCTTCAGAGCAGTGCCAGAGGATGTGTTTCCTGTCTGTACATTGCGCCTTGCACGTACGAAACGGAGATCGCATTACATGTCACTGCCTCGCCTTGGCGCACTCATCGCCGTATTGAGCCTGTCCGTCCCGGCCTTCGCCGCTCCCACGCAGTACCCGCTCACCCTCGAAAACTGCGGTCTGAAACTGACTTTCGAGCATGCGCCTGCCAGGGCTGTGACAATCGGTCAGTCAGGCACCGAAATGCTTTATGAACTGGGCCTGGGCGACAGACTGGCAGGCACTTCGCTGTGGTTCAACGATGTGCTGCCACGTTTCAAGGCGCAGAACGACAAGGTCGAGCGTCTGGCGGACAACGATCCGAGCTTCGAGGCGGTCATCGGCAAGCGTCCGGAACTGGTGGCCGTTCAGCTTGAATGGATGGTGGGTGCCCAGGGCGTGGTCGGCACCCGCCAGCAGTTTCATGACCTGAAGATTCCGACCTACATCATGCCGTCCGACTGCGAAGGCAAGGACAATCTGGTAGGAGCAGACGGAACACGTCTGGAGCCCTTCCGCATCGACACCATCTACAAAAGCATCGAACAGCTCGCCCAGATATTCGACGTGCAGGATCGCGGCCAGCAACTGGTTGCAGAATTGCGCAATCGCCTGGCCCATGCGGTCGAGAACGTCAAGCAGAACAAGGAACGGGATGTCTCCGCGGTGTTCTGGTTCTCCAGTGCAGATATCGATATCGACCCTTACGTTGCAGGCCGCAAGGGCATCCCGGACTTCATGCTCAATAACCTGGGCATGCGCAATATCGTCGAATCCGATGAAGAATGGCCGACCGTGGGCTGGGAAACCATCGCCAAGGCCAATCCGGACATTCTGGTGATTGCACGCATGGATCGCCGCCGCTTTCCGGCCGACGACTACCGCAGGAAACTCGAATTCCTCAAGTCCGACCCGGTGACCCGCAACATGGACGCGGTCAAGCATGACCGAATCGTGATCATCGATGCCGATGCCATGCAGGCCAGCATCCGGTTGTTTACCGGCATCGAAGAACTGGCCGAAGCCGCCAATCGCTACAACGCCGCCCAATGAAACTGACCACTGCACTCGGCCACATGCTCTGGGTTACAGCAGTCTTGCTGCTGGCCATTGTGGCAGGCGCGGCCATCGGCGAAACCAGCATCAGCCTGCCAGTGGTCTTCCAGGTGCTGGCGAACAAACTGTGGGCAGCCGGGTATGTGCTCGACCCCATCGATGAAGGCATCGTCTGGAACTATCGACTGACGCGCGCCATCGTAGCCGCGGCCTGTGGCGCGGGGCTGGCGATTTCCGGGGTCGTGCTGCAGTCGCTGCTACGCAACCCGCTGGCCGATCCCTACCTGCTGGGCATCTCGGCCGGCGCTTCGACGGGCGCGGTGCTGGTGGCCATTCTGGGCCTGGGCGCCGGAGCCATTTCCATGTCGGCGGGTGCTTTCGTGGGCGCCGTGGCGGCCTTTTCGATGGTTGCCCTGCTCGCCCGCTCCTCTCACGGCCCGACCGCAGCCGCGCATATCATTCTGGCCGGAATCGCCGGCTCGCAGCTTTTCAATGCCCTGACGTCGTTTCTCATCACCAAATCCGCCAGCGCCGAACAGGCACGGGGCATCATGTTCTGGCTGCTGGGCAACCTCAGCGGCGTGCGCTGGCATTCGGTATGGCTGGCGGTGCCGGTGGTGCTGGTTGGCTTGCTGGTCTGCCTGTGGCATCGCCGGGCACTGGATGCCTTTACCTTCGGCAGCGATTCGGCAGCATCTCTCGGCATCCCGGTGCGGCGCGTGCAAATCGTGTTGATCGCATCGGCGGCGCTGGTCACGGCGGTGATGGTGTCCATCGTCGGCTCCATCGGTTTTGTCGGTCTGGTGATCCCCCATGCCGTGCGCATGGTCGCCGGGGTACGCCATGCCCGGCTGGTCCCGCTCAGCGCCCTGTGCGGCGCGCTGTTCCTGATTGCCGCCGATATCCTGTCCCGCACCCTGATCAAGGGCCAGGTCTTGCCGATCGGTGTCATTACCGCGCTGATCGGCGCGCCTGTCTTCGCGCTGATCCTTATCCGGGGAAAAACCACACGATGAACGCCTTTTCGCCCATCGTCGACGCACCGGCACTCGCTTGTTCGGGCCTTGGCTATTCGCTCAAGGACAAGGTCCTGCTCAAGGATGTGAACCTGAGCATTGCGCCCGGAGAAACCCTGGGTATTGTCGGCCCCAACGGCTCGGGAAAATCCACACTGCTCAAGCTGCTGTCAGGCATTCAGACACCCTCCAGCGGTGAGGTAAGGCTCAATGGGCAGGCACTCGCCAGCATGAAGCGCCGGGATATCGCTCGACTGCTGGCGGTGGTCGAGCAACAGGCCGAAACCAGCGACGCCATTACCGTGCTGGACGCTGTCGAACTGGGTCGCACGCCCTGGCTGTCGGCTCTGGAACCCTGGAGCGATGCCGATGACACCATCGTCCGTCAGGCCTTGCAGGATGTCGGAATGCTGCATCTGATCAAGCGCGCCTGGCATACCCTGTCCGGTGGCGAACGCCAGTGCACCCATATCGCCCGGGCGCTGGCACAACGCCCGCAGATCCTTTTGCTGGACGAGCCGACCAACCACCTGGATATCCAGCATCAGTTGTCGATCCCGCGGCTGATCAAGTCCCTGCCGGTCACCACCGTTATCGCCCTGCACGACCTCAATCAGGCACTGGACTGTGATCGCGTGGCAGTGATGGAAAACGGCAGCATGGTTGCGCTGGGCAAGCCTGTGGACGTACTGACGCCCGAACGCTTGCAAGCCACTTTCGGCGTAAGGGCCCACTGGCTGACCGATCCGTTCGATGGCGCACGGATACTGCGTCTGCGGCCTTGCTGAGTAATGCCGATCGTTAACGCACGACAAACTTGTGGGAGGCAGCTTGCTGGCGAAAAGACCCCAAAGCCGATAGATATTCTGCGTCTGTAAGTGAAGTCGCCAGCAAGCTGCCTCCCACAAAATGATTTATGACTTGACTGAGCGCCCCTCTACTGAGGCCATTGCTCCAGCAGCATCGCCACAAACTTTTCGGCAGCCGGCGAAAGCGAAGCGCCACGTCGGGAAACCAGCCCCAGGGTCCGATCAACCACCGGGTCCACCAATGGCACGCTGACCAGCGTGGGGTGCCCTTCGGCTGGCATGGCCAGGCTGGGCATCGCAGAGATTCCAAGCCCGGCCTCGACCATCCCCAGCGACGTCGACAAGTGCTGCACTTCATAGAACCACTTTGGCCGCCAGCTCAGCCCGGCCAGTGCATGGTCGAGAATCATCCGGTTGCCGCTCAGGCGACCGACACCGATCAGGCGATATTCACTGAGTTCGATCCAGGCAACCGACTCACGCTTTGCCAGCTCATGGTCGCGTCGACAGGCGAGCACAAAGGGCTCTTTGACAAGAGGCACAAACTCGATGTCAGGATGCTGCCCGCTCATCATGTTGATACCGAAATCCGCCTCGCCTCGCAAAACCGCTTCCAGACCTTCATTGGCACTGAGGTCCAGCAGGCGGATGCGGATCTTGGGATAGCGTTCGTTGTAGAGGCGGATAACCGAAGGCAGAAAGTAGAAGGCCGCCGTAGGAATACAGGCAAGGGTCACCTGGCCGATCTGGCGCTCTGCCAACTCCCGGATATTGAGAATCGAGTCCTCGAAGTCGTCCAGGAGTCGTCGTGCCTTGGGAAAGAAGTCGCGGCCGACACTGGTCAGGCTGACGCGGCGAGTGGTGCGATCCAGCAATGATGTGCCCAGACCCTGCTCAAGCTTCTTGATTCGCCGGGTGAGTGCCGGCTGGGAAATATGCAGCACTTCGGCTGCCTCATGAAAGCTGCCAAGTTCAGCGATTTTCACGAACGATCGAATATCTTGCAGCTCATATTCCACATTATTTTCCTTTTGGTGGATTGTGATGGGCTTTCAATACCAGCGGATTATTATTGCTTGAATCGGAATAATAGCTACGATCTTTGCATTGGATACGCTTAAAAATACATGGGACTCTTGCTTCCAAGACATCAATTATCTCAATTGATCAAAATAAGAGTTCAACACATTATGCACCCGATTCCCTGCGTCCTGATGCGCGGCGGCACTTCCAAAGGGCCGGTTTTTCTCGCCAGTGACTTACCCTCTTCTACCGCTGAGCGCGACGAACTTCTTCTGGCCCTGATGGGCTCCGGCCATGAGCTGGAAATCGACGGAATCGGTGGTGGCAGCCCGCAGACCAGCAAAGTGGCAATCGTCAGCCCGTCGCCCCATGAAGATGCCGATGTGGATTACCTGTTCGTGCAGGTCATGGTTTCCCAGCGCCGTGTCGATACCGCTCCCAACTGCGGCAACATGCTCTGCGCCGTCGGACCGTTCGCGGTGGAACAGGGTCTGGTCAACGCGACTGGCGACGTCACGCAAGTACGGATCCGCAACCTCAACACCGGTACTTTCGTCTGTGCCGATGTCCGTACCCCAGGCGGCCAGGTCAGCTACGAAGGCCAGACCAGCATTGACGGTGTACCGGGTACGGCAGCCCCTGTGCAACTGACTTTCCTGGACGCAGCCGGTAGCAAGACCGGCAAACTGTTCCCTACCGGCAAACAGACCGACGTCTTCGACGGCGTGCCTGTAACCTGCATCGACATGGCCATGCCCATGGCCATCGTCGAAGCATCTCTGCTGGGCAAGCGTGGCGATGAGACACCAGCCGAACTCGATGCCGACAAGGATTTTCTGCGCAAACTCGAAGCCTTGCGCCTGCAGGCAGGAATGGCCATGGGCCTGGGCGATGTCAGCGAAAAAGTGATCCCCAAACCCGTACTGGTTTCGCGGCCCGATTCCGGCGGAACCCTCAAGGTTCGCTATTTCATGCCGCATAACTGTCATAAGGCCCTGGCGATTACAGGCTCCATCGGCCTGGCTACAGCCTGCGTCAGTGAAGACACCGTGGTTGCCCGACTGCTGGGCAACGCCCAGACTCCGCGCCTGCAAGAGGTCCGGATCGAGCATCCGAGCGGTTCGATCCAGGTCGCCCTGGCCTACGTCGGGGAAAACGGACAGACCATCCGGGCTTCGGTGGTGAGAACGGCACGTCGCCTTTTCTCGGGTGAGGTTTACGCCCCTGTCGCGCAACGGCTGGCAGGCTGACATTTTTTATCGCTGCACACTGCTCTGCCTGACACTGAGTACCGCATCAGAACAACTCCAATAATGGGTGATGCAACATGAAAATCGCTAAATCGCTCTACTTTCAGATTATCTGCGCCGTAATCCTTGGGGTTCTGGTCGGTCATTTCTGGGCTCAACAAGCCATCGCTCTCAAACCGCTGGGCGATGCTTTCATCAAGCTGATCAAAATGATGATCGCTCCGGTGGTGTTCTGCACCATCGTCACCGGCATTGCCGGCATGAGCGACAAGCGCTCTCTCGGGCGCCTGATGAGCAAGACCATGCTGCTGTTCCTCGTCCTGACGGTGGTCAGCCTGCTCATCGGCCTGATCGCGGTCTATGTGATCAAGCCAGGCGTGGGCATGAACATCGACCCGGCGAAACTGAGCACTGCCGGCTTGAGTCAGTACACCGACTCCGCCGCGAAACTGGGTGTCGTGGACTTTTTCATGCACATCATCCCGGACACTTTCATCGGTGCGTTCAACAAGGGTGAAGTCTTGCCGGTGCTGTTCATCGCCGTATTGTCCGGGTTCGCCCTGTCGTCCCTGGGCGAGCGCGGCAAGCCAGTGCTCAATGTGCTGGAATCGGCATCGCACATGGTCTTCAAGATCTTCTCCTACCTGATGCGCTTCGCTCCGGTCGGTGCCTTTGGTGCCCTGGCCTTTACCGTAGGTCAGTACGGCATTACCTCCCTGGGCTCGCTGGCCAAGCTCATCATGACCCTGTACATCGCATGCGGCTTCTTCGTATTCGTGGTGCTGGGCGGGATCTGCCGCGCCCACGGTTTCAGCCTCTGGAAACTGTTGCGTTACTTCCGCGAAGAGTTCCTGGTGGTGCTCGGCACCTCCTCGACCGAACCTGTAATGCCGCGCATGCTGGAGAAGCTTCAGGCGCTGGGCTGCAAGAAAGGCGTCGTCGGTCTGGTCCTGCCAACAGGGTACTCGTTCAACCTGGACGGCACGGCGATCTACCTGTCGCTGGCGGCCATCTTCATTGCCCAGGCCTGCAACATCGAACTGAGCATGACGCAGACTCTGACCATGCTGGCAATCATGCTGCTGTCCTCCAAGGGCGCAGCTGGCGTGACCGGCAGCGGCTTTGTCGCCCTGGCCTCGACCCTGACGGTCATCCACGACATTCCCCTGGCGGGCCTGGCACTGCTGATCGGTATCGATCGCTTCATGTCCGAAGCCCGGGCATTGACCAGCCTGGCCAGCAACGCTGTCGCGACCGTGGTGATCTCCCTGTCGGAAAAGGCATGCGACCGCGAGGTACTCATGCAACGGCTTGACGGAAAAGCGCTAGCGGCTGCACCTGAAGCCCCGCAATGGGACAGCACACCGCAGGCTGCCGAGCGCATCTGACACACACATACCCCAACCGATACTCACTCGAGCAGGTCAGGCATCGTTCATGCGATGCCCGACCAGCCCGGCTGCCTTCGCTTGCCCATAAATAACAACAAGAGAATATCCATATGCTTGCCTTCCTTGGTCTGGCCATGGTCGTGGTGTTCACCTACCTGATCATGTCCAAACGCTTGTCCCCGATTGTCGCACTGACCCTCGTTCCTATCGTTTTCGCAATCATTGGCGGCTTTGGCGGTACCACCGGCAAGATGATGCTCGACGGCCTGAAAATGGTCGCCCCCTCCGCAGCACTGCTGCTGTTCGCCATCCTGTTCTTTGGCCTGATGATCGATGCGGGCCTGTTCGATCCGCTGATCCGCAAGATCCTCAAACGGGTCAATGGCGATCCGATGAAGATCGCGGTGGGCACCTCGCTTTTGTCGCTGACGGTCGCTCTCGACGGCGACGGCACGACCACTTACATGATTACCTGCGCGGCCATGCTGCCTCTGTACAAACGCATCGGCATGAACCCGATGATCCTCGGCATCATCGCGATGCTTTCATTGAGCATCATGAGCGGCATGACGCCTTGGGGCGGGCCTGCAACCCGTGCTATCGCAGCGTTGGGCCTGGATGCCAGCGAGTACTTCATTCCCTTGCTGCCGACCATGATCGGCGGTGCTGCCTGGGTGGTATTCACTGCGTTTCTGCTGGGCCGTGCCGAACGCAAGCGCATTGGCAACGTTCAGTTGCAAAGCGGCGGCGGTCACTGCTACATCGACGAAATCCTCGGCAATACTCCGCACAAGCGCCCCAGACTGGCCTACGTCAACCTGGCGCTGGTCATCGCCGTGATGATTGCGCTGGTAACAGGCCTGATGCATTCGGCCGTGCTGTTTCTGATCGGCTTCGTCGTCGCACTGATGATCAACTATCCGCAACTGGACGTGCAGAAAGAGCGCATTCTGGCCCACTCCGGCAATGCCATGACCGTAGTTCTGCTGGTTTTCGCCGCCGGGGTGTTCGCCGGAATATTTTCCGGCACCAAGATGGTCGACGCCCTGGCACAGACCCTGGTGAACTGGATTCCACCGCAATGGGGGCATCTGTTCCCGCTGGTGGTCGCCATCACCAGCATGCCGTTGACCTTCGTACTGTCCAACGACGCTTATTACTTCGGCGTGGTCCCCATCCTGGCCAATGCCGCAGCCGCCTATGGCATCAGCCCGCTGGAAATTGCCAGGGCTTCGATTCTGGGCCAGCCGGTTCATCTGATGAGCCCGCTGGTGGCCTCGACCCTCTTGCTGGTCGGCATGATCGACAAAGACATCGGTGAATTCCAGAAGGCCACCCTGAAATGGGCGGTGCTGACCTCCCTTGTGATCACCGCCCTGGCCTTGCTGACCGGAGCCTTGACGCTGTTCGTCTGAACCCTGCCCTGAATCACAACTGCTCACGGGTCCTGAAAGGGACCCGCAGATCAATGCACTCTCAATAACAACAATGAGTATCGAGCATGAGTATGTTTAAACGTGGAGCCCTTTTTTCCGTACTGGGTGCCCTGCCCTGCGCCAGTGTCGGCGCAGCGGACTTCATTGAAGACAGCAAGTTGAAGCTGCAACTGCGCAATGTCTATTTCAATGAAAACTTCCGGGATGAGAATGGTCTGAGCGCCCGTGCCGCGCTTACTGCCAAAAGCGAGCGCACCGAATGGGCACAAGGTTTCCTGCTCGACTACCAATCCGGTTTTACCCAGGGAACCCTGGGCTTTGGCCTCGATGCCCTCGGGCTGCTGGGCGTCAAGCTCGACTCTGGCAAGGGCCGCAGCGGTACAGGATTACTGCCGGTACACGGCGATGGCCGTGCTGCGGATGAGTTTTCCAGCCTGGGTGCCGCCGCAAAAGTGCGCCTGGCCAAGACCACGGTCAAATACGGCTCTTTACTGCCCAGGACTCCGGTACTGATTTACAACGACGCGCGCCTGTTGCCACAGACCTATCAGGGCACCCAGTTCACCAGCAACGACATCGATAACCTGACCCTCACCGGCGGGCATCTGGATCAATTCAAGCTGCGCGACTCCTCGGACAGCCGCTCGATCATTCCCGACGGCTTTACCGGCAAGGGCTCGGACTTCTCTTATATCGGCGGAGACTACAAGCTCGGCAAGAACATTCGTCTCAGCTACTTCTATGGCGAGCTTGAGGATTTCTACCGCCAGAACTTCGCTTCGATCCAGCACGACCTGCCGATTGGCAAAGGCGTACTGACCAGCGATCTGCGCTATTTCCACAGTGTGGATGCCGGCGCGGCGCGAGATGGCAAGATCGATAACGACATGCTCAGCGGCCAGTTGACCTATGCCCTGGCCGGACACAGTTTCAGTGGCGGTTACCAGACCCTGAGCGGCGATGCGGGCCTGCCTTATATAAGCGGCGCAACCGTGTACTCCTTCACCAACGTCGGGATCGGCAAATTCATCGAAGAGGACGAAAAGACCTGGATGCTCGGTTACGGCTACGACTTCTCACGTGTCGGCATACCGGGCCTGACGTTCTCGACCAAGTACCTGAGTGGCGACAATGGCAAGTCCGGCTCGGCGAGGTTGCACGAATGGGAGCGCGATGCCGAGCTGGCCTATGTACTGCAGAGCGGAACCTTCAAAGGTCTGGGCATGAAACTGCGCAACTATGTCTATCGTTCGGATTACGCACGGGGCCGTGACAGTAACCGGATCTATCTCACCTATGAAATTGCACTCTGGTAAGACCTGAACGAATCGGGCACCTCTCAAGGCAGACAATGCATATGCGTTGTCTGCCAGACCGGATCGTCCTCTACATCGACCGTTACAAAACCCTGCTTTTCCCAGAAGCGGATCGCACCCGGCAGAAACGGATGGGTGTGCAGATACAACACCTCCACGCCACTGGCATCGGCATGTGCCTTGAGCGCTCCGTACAACCGCCCTGCCAGCCCGGCCCCTCTGAATTCATGACTGACGAACAGGCGCACGATCTCCACGGCCCTGCGCCCTGTGTAATCCAGTTGGGCAAAGCGATGGTCGTAAGGCAGATAACCGATGGCCGCTATGATTTCGCCTTCGCAGAGGGCAATCAGAAACCTGCCGTCCTGCGCATTCAGATACACCCGTTCGAAGTCTGCAAGATCGGCCGGAACGATGCTGGCATCGAGCATGGGGAATATTCCGGCGCGCGATCGCATGACAAAATCGATGGTACGCGGAATGTCGGCAGGCTGGACTTCAGTGATGGTGATGTTCATGGCGACGGATCTGGCTGGGGTAAGGCAGATTAATACAACGACACAAAACCGCGTAGGAGCGAATTCATTCGCGAATGAATTCGCGCCTGCGCGGTGTTCATGCACAGATTTACAGCATCGTGCCCCATGACGCACCAATGCAAAGCGGGCCTGAACCGCTCTCTCCCGCCATATCCCCTTGAAAACAGGCCTTCCGGCAAACTGGCACACCCTCTGCATAGCTCCCCATAACCCCACCATGAATGTGGTCGGGCAGTGCATCCGGCAGCGTGGCTCGATGACACCCCAAAACATACGATGAATGACAGGCAAAGGCGCCTGGAACCGAAAGGTTCCGGGCGTCTTTTTTTTTGGCTTTGAAAAACCTGATTGGCCTAGGCCGGGACTTGCTATGAACACCACAGTCTTACCCTTCAACGATGTACAGACCCTTATCGTCGTCGGCAATGGCATGGTCGGTCATCATTGCGTCGAGCAGTTGATCGCAGGCGGCGCCCTTGATCGCTATCGCATTCATGTCTTCGGCGAAGAACGCCAGCGTGCCTATGACCGCGTGCATCTTTCCGAGTACTTCACCGGTCGCGATGCCGAATCCCTGGCCATGAGCGATGCCGCTCTTTATGAACAGGCCGGGCTGACCCTGCACCTGGGCGTTCCGGTACTGGAGATCGATCGTGAGCGCAGCGAGATCATTACCGCTGAAGGCTGCTTCACCTATGACAAGCTGATCATGGCCACGGGCTCGTTCCCGTTCGTGCCGCCGATCGAAGGTGCGCAAGGCAATTCGCGCCTGGTCTACCGCACTCTCGAAGACCTGGACACCATTCGCTATGCCGCCGCCAAAGCCAGGCGCGGTGTAGTGGTCGGTGGCGGTCTGCTGGGACTGGAAGCGGCCAACGCCCTGAAATCCCTCGGGCTCGAAGCGCATGTGGTGGAGTTCGCCCCACGCCTGATGCCGGTGCAACTGGACGACCATGGCGGCGCCGCCCTCAAGGCGCGGATCGAAGCTCTGGGCGTCGGTGTGCATCTGTCACGCGCCACGCAATCGATCAGCGACGGCAAGCAGTACCGCTATCGCATGAACTTTGCCAACGACGAGTTCCTGGAAACCGACCTGATCGTGTTCTCTGCCGGCATTCGCCCGCAAGACGCCCTGGCTCGCCAGTGCGGTCTGGAACTCGGCCCACGTGGCGGTATCGCCATCGATGAACACTGCCGCACCAGCGATGCGGATATCTACGCGATTGGTGAATGCGCGGCCTGGAACGGCAGCGTCTTCGGTCTGGTTGCGCCGGGCTATCAAATGGCCCGCAACGTGGCGGCCCAGCTCTGCGATCAGGACGCCGACGCTTTCTTCGGTGCCGACATGTCCACCAAGCTCAAACTGCTGGGTGTGGATGTAGGTTCCATCGGCGATGCCCATGGCGCACTGGCCGGTGCGGTCAGCTACCGTTTTATCGATGAAGCCACTTCCAGCTATCGCCGTCTGGTGGTCTCGGCCGACGGCAAGCAAGTGCTGGGCGCGGTGCTGGTGGGCGACAACAGCTATTACGACACCCTGCTGCAATATGCCCAGAACGGCATTCCCCTGCCCGCCGACCCATCGAGCCTGATTCTGCCTCGTGGCGAAGGCGCACCGACTTTAGGTGCCGATGCCCTGCCCGCCACGGCGACCATCTGCTCCTGCCACAACGTCAGCAAGGGCTCGATCTGCTCGGCCATCGATGCAGGATGCACCGATCTTGCCGGTATCAAGACCCAGACCAAGGCCTGCACGGGCTGTGGCGGCTGCGCGGCCCTGCTCAAGCAAGTGTTCGAACATGAACTGATCGCTCGCGGCGTCAGCGTCGACAAGAGTCTGTGCGAACACTTTGCCTACACCCGTCAGGAGCTGTATTCGATGGTTCGCGTTGAAGGCATCGAAACCTTCGAAGAACTGCTGAGCCGCCACGGCAAGGGTGCCCATGGCTGCGATATCTGCAAACCGGCTGTAGGCTCGATCCTCGCGTCCTGCTGGAACCGGCAGATCACCGAACCTTCGCTGGTGCCGCTGCAGGACACCAACGACACCTTCATGGCCAACATGCAGAAAAACGGCACCTACTCGGTGGTCCCGCGCATTCCCGGTGGAGAAATCACACCGGATGGCCTGATTGCCATCGGTGCCGTGGCCAAGAAATACGACCTGTACACCAAGATCACCGGCGGCCAGCGTATCGACCTGTTCGGCGCACAATTGCACGAACTGCCGGATATCTGGAGCGAACTGATCGACGCCGGCTTCGAAACCGGTCATGCCTACGGCAAATCGACCCGCACCGTGAAATCCTGCGTGGGCAGTACCTGGTGTCGTTATGGCGTGCAGGACAGCGTAGCCATGGCCTTGCGCATCGAAGACCGCTACAAGGGCCTGCGCTCGCCGCACAAACTCAAGTTCGCCGTTTCCGGCTGCACCCGTGAATGCGCGGAAGCACAAAGCAAGGACGTTGGGGTCATCGCCACCGAAAACGGCTGGAACCTCTATGTCAGCGGCAACGGCGGCATGCGCCCGCGCCATGCGGAACTGTTCGCCACCGATCTGGATGACGAAACCCTGATCCGTTACATCGACCGCTTCCTGATGCTGTACATCCGTACCGCCGACAAGCTGCAGCGCACCTCGGTCTGGCGCGAGTCACTGGAAGGCGGCCTGGACTACCTCAAGGCCGTGATCATCGATGACAGCCTGGGACTGGCCGATGAGCTGGAAGCCCAGATGCAACTGGTGGTCGACCGCTATGAATGCGAATGGGCCAATGCCCTCAAGGACCCGGAAAAACTCAAGCGTTTCCGCACCTTCGTCAACGACAAGCGCAGCGATCCGGACGTCCATTTCGTCAAGGAACGCGAGCAACGCCGCCCGGCAAAACCTGAAGAAATCGCCCTTATTCCTTTCAAGGAGGTGGTCTGATGAGCCAGTCCAACGCGGCCTATGCCGAGAAGATATCCGCACCAATTCCACACATCCAGTGGCAGCCCCTGTGCTCGCGCCGGGATCTGGTAGCCAACTCGGGCGTAGTGGCCTGGCTCGACGGCGCACAGGTCGCGCTGTTCTATCTGCCTGAAACCGCCGAGGGCGAAAAGCTCTATGCCATCGAGAACCGCGACCCCAAATCCGGCGCCAATGTCATCGGGCGCGGCCTCATAGGGCAGATTGGCGGAGAACTGGTCATTGCCTCTCCGTTGTACAAACAGCACTTCCGTCTGCACGACGGCACCTGCGTGGAATACCCGGAACAACAGCTCGAAGTCTGGCCGGTGCGCCTGAACGGCGAGCAGGTGGAAATCGCGGTTTAAACTGCCTTTGGGCAAATCCTACAGGGTTTATCTGTATATCCATACAGATAAACCTTGCCCCCGACGCGTTCAGTGTTCATCCTTACAGCCTTCAAGACCCGTCAATGCAAGCGGTGGTTATGCGGCTGTTTCTCTGCGAAAAACCCTCACAGGCCAAAGATATCGCCGCCGTCCTCGGCGCGACCCGGCGTGGGGATGGCTGCTGGACAGGCCCCAATGCCACCGTAACCTGGTGCATCGGCCACCTGCTGGAAACCGCGCCACCGGATGCCTACGACGCCCGCTACAAACGCTGGGTGCTGGAAGACCTGCCGATTGTTCCCCAGCAATGGAAAATGCTGGTCAAACCCCGCACCGCCAGCCAGTTCAAGGCCGTGAAACGCCTGCTGGGCGAAGCCCGCGAACTGATCATCGCCACCGACGCCGACCGCGAAGGCGAGATGATTGCCCGCGAACTGGTAGAACATTGCCGCTATCGTGGGCCGATCCAGCGCTTGTGGCTGTCGGCACTGGACGACGCCTCGATCCGCAAGGCCCTGGCTTCCCTCAAGCCCGGTGCCGATACCTTCAGCCTCTATCATTCGGCACTGGGTCGCTCCCGCGCCGACTGGCTGATCGGCATGAACATGAGCCGTCTGTTCACTCTGCTCGGTCGCCAGTCCGGTTATCAGGGCGTGCTGCCGGTGGGTCGTGTGCAGACACCGACCCTGCGACTGGTGGTGGATCGCGACCGCAGCATCGCCGACTTCGTACCGGTGCCCTATTGGGCCATCGACGTAAAACTGCTGCATGACGATCAGGCCTTCATTGCCCAGTGGCGAGCGCCTTCGGATGTCTGTGACGATCAAGACCGCTGCCTGAACCAGCCGCTGGCGCAGCAGGCCGCGCAGGAGATTCGCAACGCCGCCAGCGCCAGGGTCATCAAACTTCGCACCGAACGGATTCGCGAGGCTGCACCCCTGCCCTTCGACCTGGGCACCCTGCAGGAAATCTGCTCGAAAAAGCTCGGCCTTGGCGCTCAGGAAACCCTGGATATCGCCCAGGCACTGTATGAAACCCACAAGGTCATCACCTACCCGCGCAGCGATTGCGGTTACCTGCCCATGAGCCAGCATGGCGAAGCGGCGGCCATCATCGCCGCACTGGGCAAATCGGATCCTGCGCTGAGCGAACTGCTCAGGCATCTGGACCCGCAACGCCGCTCAAGGGCCTGGAACGACGCAAAGGTCAGCGCTCACCACGGCATCATCCCCACCGCTGCCGCCCGCGGCATCGAGCGCCTGAGCGGCAAGCCGCGAGCGGTCTACACCCTGATCCGGGCACGCTATCTGGCGCAATTCCTGCCCAATCACGAATTCGACCGGACCCAGGCCGACTTCGACTGCGCCGGGCATGCCTTGCGGACCATCGGCAAACAGGTCATCGAGCCGGGCTGGAAACGCGCCATGCCCGAGGCCCTGGCTCCGACCAAAGGTCGCGAAGCCCCGACCCCGCAAAACCTGCCGGCACTGTTTCAGGGCTGCGATTGTGCGGTGAGCGATGTCATCCTCAAGGACCTCTGGACCCAGCCGCCCAAACCTTTTACCGAAGGCGACCTGATCAAGGCCATGAAGAATGTCGCCAGACTGGTGGAAGACCCGCTGCTCAAGCAGAAACTCAAGGACACCACCGGTATCGGCACCGAAGCTACCCGCGCCGGTATCATTCAGGGCCTGCTCGATCGGGGTTACCTGACAAAACAGGGCAAGGCATTGTGCGCCACTGCCGCAGCATTCAGCCTGATCGATGCAGTACCGCGCGCCATCGCCGACCCCGGTACCACCGCCATCTGGGAACAGGCGCTGGATATGGTGCAAAGCGGTGAAATGAGCCTGGAAGAATTCGTCGCCAAACAGGCTGCCTGGATGAGCAAGCAGGTCAGCCGTTGCGTCGGCCTGCGCATGACCATCAGCGGCCCCGCCAGCCCGGTCGGTGGCGCAGCGCCCTGGAAGAAAAAACGCAAGACCGGTACACGCAAGGCTGCCGGTGCAACAACGAAGGCCAAACGTCCCACAAGAGCAACGAAAAAAGCCTGATCCCCATTTGTATCCCATCCCTTACACTTGTTGCTTGCCGCTTGAATCCCCTGCCTTTCACTTCCCCCCTATACATCCATGCCGTTTTGATAGCACAATAATGATAATGATTAGCATTTACTAACATTAATGAATCTTAATTGTTACATTCTGGCTTTCCGTTTGAAGATGACTGCCACTGGAAAAAGGGAGCGGCACCAGCATGCGTGTATTAGTGGTAGAAGACGACATATCCGTCAGCCATTGGCTTGGCAGCAAACTCCATGCGTTCGGCCATAACTGCAAGTTGACTCATGATGGTGAAGGCGCGCTGGAGATTCTTACCCAGGAAGCCTTCGACGTCGTGGTGCTGGATCGCATGCTGCCCAGGATGGATGGCATCGAACTGCTCAACCGGCTCAATGGCCGCTCCCGCCCTCCCGTGCTGATCCTGTCGGCAAACGACCAGACCAGCGACCGTGTCGAAGGTTTGCGTGCCGGTGCAGACGATTACCTTGGCAAGCCTTTCGACTTCACCGAACTGCTGTTACGCCTGGAGGTACTGGCCCGTCGACACAATCAGACCTCCATGGATGAAGTGATTTACATCGAAGACTTGCGTATCGACCTGGGCCAGCGCAGTGCATGTCGGGCCGGGCGCAATATCGATCTGACGGACAAGGAATTTCGTCTGCTGCAAGTGCTGGCCGAGCATCCGGGGCAGACGGTCACTCGAACCATGCTGCTGGAAAAGGTCTGGGGCTATCACTTCGACCCGCAGACCAATCTGATCGACGTCCATATCTCCAAGCTGCGGACCAAGATCGACAAGGGGTTTGAGCGCAGCCTGCTGAGGACCATTCGTGCTATCGGCTATGAACTCGGCTAGTCGTTTCCAGCTGCGCCATATCCTTGAAACCAGCAACTTCCAACAAGCCGCCACCATGGCGTTCGCCTGTCTGCTGGTAGCACTGCTATCGGTCATCGGCAGCGGCTGTGTACTTGAAAACGTCATGCGCAGCCATGTACGGGAAATGATTCTCGCCGACGTGCGCACCATGCATGAACTGACCCAGAGCCGCAGCAGCCATCAGGTTGCAGAACTGCTCAGGCAGCGCGACCTCTATGATCGTCGCAGCGAGCGCCATTCCCTGCTGCTTGACCCGCAGGGCAAGGTATTGACCGGCGACGCGACGATGCATGAAGTCATGGATTGCATTGCCTCCAACTGCCCGGACAACTGGCGAAATATCCGCAACGAAAAGCTGCAGATCATGGGGCTGGTGATCCAGTTGCGCGACGGCGGTCGCTACTTCAGTGCCTACGACCTGCAACCGATGCTGGAACGCACCCAGATCATTCCACTGATGGCCGGCGCGGGGCTGTTTCTGGTGTTGCTGGGCAGCCTGATCCTCAGCCTGCGCTACAGCCTGCGCAAGCTTTACCGTATAGAACTGATTCATGACGCCCTGAAGCGCTTTGCCAGCGGCGATCATCAGGCCTTTCCTCCCCATGACCGCAGCGGCGACGAACTGGACAGGCTGGCCACCGATATCTATCGCAACCTGGAGCGGATCAACAAACTGATGGCCGAGGTCAAGGGCGTGACCAGCCACATCGCCCACGAACTGCGAACGCCGCTGACACGCCTGCAGAATCGTCTGGTCAGCGCGGCGGAAATCGCCACGGGCGATGTGCGTGACGCCCTGTGGCTGGCTGCCGATGAAAGCGAACGCATCCAGAGCCTGTTCCGGGCAGTGATGCGGGTCGGAGAAGTGGAAACCGGGCGTTGCGCCCATCTTTTCGAGGAGTTTCCGGCCCAGGATCTGCTCAACGACCTGCGCGAGTATTACCTGCCCCTGGCCGATGAACGCAACTCGCCACTGGTACTGGACATAGACCCCGGCTGCCGGATCTGGGGCGACCGTGCCCTGCTGTTCCAGGCCATGGCCAATCTGGTGGACAACGCGCTGAAATATGCCCCTCGCAACTCCACGATCACCCTGTTTGCCCGATATCGCCCGCTCTTCACCACTCTGGGCGTGGCCGATCACGGCGAGGGCATTCCGGCGTCGGCCACCAAACAGGTGGTGGAACGCTTCCATCGCCTGCACACCTCCGGCGACATTCCCGGCAACGGACTCGGCCTGACGCTCGTCAAGGCCATCAGCGAACTGCACGGCGGCTCCCTGCAACTGAGCGACAACCAGCCCGGCCTGCGTGTCGAACTGCAGTTGAGCCGGGCGATTCCTTAACGCTTCTTAATGATCCCCGCCTTGCCGCTTAATGAGAATAAATCTTAGTATCGTTTCACCTTATCGAACCGTCCCTGATCGCCGTTGATTGCGCTCGGGACTCCCTTTGCGACGTCTCACACAGGCCTGCGTCATGCTCAATTCCTTCAAGAAATTCCTTAACGACGAAAGCGGCGTGACCGCCATCGAATACGGCATCCTGGCGGCTTCCATGGCCGCGGCCATCGGCTACATCTTCGGTTCCGACGGCCAGTTCATCGGCGCGCTCAAGGAGCGTTTCGGCGGTATTGCCGACCAGATCAAGGCCACCAACAACAGCACCGGCAGCAACTGATATTTCCCCGCAGGATTTGCGTCCATGACCAGCCTTGTCGTCGTTCTGCTGTTTCCCGCCTTGTGCTGGGTCGTGGTCACGGACCTGCTGTATCGCAAGATTCATAACCGACTGGTGCTGGCCCTGCTGGCGGGATGGCTGGTAATGCCCCTGCTGGCACCTCTGAATATCGGCCCTTTTGCGAGCTTCGGGGTCTGGCAGACCCTCTCCGCCATGGGCTGGTCCACGGCAGGCGCAGCGCTGGTTTTTCTGGTCGGTTATGGCCTCTACATGATCGAGCGGGTCGGCGGCGGCGACGTCAAGCTGATGACCGTGCTGAGCCTGTGGATCGGCAGCGAAGACCTGATCACCTTTCTGATCATCACCTCGCTGGCCGGCGGCATTCTGGCACTGGTGCTACCCACGCTGGAAATGCTCGAAGCCGCTCTTGCAAGGGGCGTGATGTGGCTGATCCGGCGTATGCCGCAGGACGCCATCGCAGTACCGATCATCTATGACGCCCAGCGCCCCGCAGGTATTCCCTACGGCCTGGCCATCGCAGCAGGTGCGCTGTTCACCTTGCTGTTTCCCATCCATACCTGAACCCACAGTAGCCGTACTCGATGAAAAAGAATTCGCTCATTCTGCTGACTGGGGCCATTGTCCTTGCCAGTGGCTCCGCTCTGCTCGCCCGGGCGTTGCTGGCACCGCCCAAGCCGCCTGAAGTCAAGGCGCAGGTTCAGCCTGCCGCCCCCAAGGAAGCCACTCGCCAGGTACTGGTCGCTTCGCGCAATCTGCAACCGGGCGATTTCATCGATGCAGGCAGTCTGGACTGGCAACCGGCAACCGCACAAATGACGCGTTCGCTGTATTTCATCGAGGGTCAGGACAAACAGGACTCCCTGCTGGGAGCCACTGTGCGTCAGCCGGTCGAGGCCGGTCAGCCATTGACCAGCAGCGTGGTCGTACGTCCCGGTGAGCCCGGGTTCCTGGCCTCGGTCATCAAGCCCGGCATGCGCGCCGTGTCGGTGCCGACCAGCGCAGTGGAAAGCAACTTCGGCCTGGTGGCCGCCGGTGACCGGGTGGATGTGATCCTGAGCCTCAAACGCGAGCAGGAAACCCAGGCACCGGACGCCACCGCCAACTCCGCACCGTTTCTGGCAGCCCAGACCATCCTTCACGATGTCCGGGTACTGGCGATGAATAACAGTACCCGCAGCGACCTGAACGTGCGCCGGGATCTGGAAACCACGCCCAACGCCAAGAGCACCGGCACTCGCCAGAGCTTTGAAACCGTGACGCTGGAAGTCGCGCCGTCGGCAGCCGAACAACTGGCGGTCGCCAAGGAAATCGGCAACCTGCAACTGGCCATCCGCTCATCGGTCGAGCAGACCGAAGACGAGCTGCTGACCAGCGGTGAGGTCACCACCCTGAACAAGACCACCAGCATTTATCCCGCGCAGAAGAGCGCGAGCAGATCCGGGCCATCCGCCACTGTGCAGGTCTTCAGAGGCAAGGCCACCGAAGTTCTGGATCTGGCGAAACACTGATCAGTTGCGACTCCCGGCCTGCTAGCGCCGGCAGACGCCTTTACGGAAAAAACAGCATGAAACGCACAGCGCAACCTCTGGCTTCGGGCCGGAACGGACTCTCCTTGCTGCTCGCCGGGCTCGGCTTGAGCGCCACACTGGTCGGCCCCTCGGTTGTCATGGCCGAACAGGCGACCGCAGACCACTACGACATGCCGGCAAAAACCCCGGTCACGCCAGTCATAACGGCCCAGCAACGCGCCCAGTTGCAACAGATCAGTGAAACCCAGACGGTCAATCTGACCGTACGCCAGGGACGCCTGCTGCAACTGCCGCGCGCCGCGGCAAAAGTGCTGCTGGCCGATCCGGAAGTGGCCAGTTTCCAGATGCCGTCCCCGAGCAGCGTCTTCGTCTTCGCCCAGCGTTCGGGAGCCACGACTCTGTATGCGCTGGATGCCAACGATAATGTGATTGCAGCCATGCGCCTGGTCGCAGGCTTCGATCTGGAAGGCCTGCGCCAGCAGATCGAAAACGAAGTCGTGGGCTCCCAGGTCAGCTTCGTTCCGGCGGCAGGCGACGGCCTGATCGTTCGCGGACATGTCCGCACACCTCTCGAAGCCCGCCAGGTCATGGCCAGCGTCAAGGCGGCCGTCGGTGCCAGTGACAGCGCAGCCGGTGGACCGGGTGGCGGTGGCGGCGCTCCAGCGGGTGCGCCGGGAGGCGGCGGCCCGGCTGCCCCCCGCGTGATCAATCAACTCAAGGTCGAGCTGTCGGCCCAGGTCAATATCCGGGTCCGGGTCGTCGAAGTGTCCCGCAGTCTCAGCCACACCCTGGGCCTGAACTGGGACTCGGTCATGAACAGCGGCAAGTTCCGTCTGGCGACCGGCTCATCGACCAGCCTGTTCAACGCCGCCAACGCGGCCTCATCGGCTGGCACCATTGCGGGCGCGACCCAGGCCGGTCAGTTGATCCGCACGGCCAACACCATCGGCTTCACCGACGGCAACCTGACCGGGCTGATCAACGCCCTGTCGGTGGAAGGCATGGCTTCGGTCCTGGCCGAACCCAACCTGACGGCCATGTCCGGCGAAACCGCAGGCTTCGCCGCCGGGGGTGAAGTGCCCATCGTGGTCATCACCAACAACAACGTCAGCATCACCTACAAATCCTACGGCGTGATCCTGCGCATGACGCCCACCCTGCTCTCGCCCAACCGCATCAGCCTGCATATCGCGCCGGAAGTCAGCGACCTGTCCGATGACGGTGCCGTGACCCTGCCCGATGGCGGCTCGACCATCCCGGCCTTCAAGGTTCGTCGCGCCGACACCACGGTGGAACTGGCCAGCGGCCAGAGCTTCGCCCTGGCGGGCATGCTGCGCAGCAACGTTGCCCAGCAAGTCAGCGGCCTGCCGGGCCTCAAGGGTGTGCCGTTGCTCGGTCGCCTGTTCGAGGGTGAAACCAGCACACAGGAGGACACCGAACTGGTGATTCTGGCGACCGCTTATGTAGTCGATCCGGTGACCGAAGGTGAATTGCAAACCCCGGGCCGCGGCCTGCCAGCCATGGATGCGCAAATGCCGCGTCAGGCCAGCGCAGGGTACTTGTACTGATGGAGACCTTGAAAATGAAGCCTGCCACTTTCCGCCTCGCGCTGCTGGCCTGCCTGCCCTTGCTTATGGCCGGCTGCACCGCGCAGTACAACGAAATGCGCGCCAAGCGCTTTGCCAATACGCCGATGCCGGTTACGCAGGTGAATCCCAGCGCCCTGAGCGTTTCCCTGAATACCGTCAATCAGGGCAAGGGGCTGACCGCCGAGTCCCTGGAAAACCTCAACACGATGCTGAGCAATCAGGGCCGTCTGAAAAACCAGAGCCTGACCCTGCAACCCTTCACACCGGCCGGTGAACAGATGGCCAGACGTCTGGCGCGGGTCCTGAGCGAGCGCGGCGCGGATGCCGACCGCATCATTCTGGCCCCGGTCCAGCTCAAGGCTGCCGAGCAGTCCGGCGGCTGGGACCTGCAGATCATTTCCGAGGCCATGGTCGCGCAGATCCCCGATTGCCGGATCGCCAATCCCGATGCCTGGACCATGACCCCCTATCAGGCGGTCGGCACCCTGGGCTGCGCCAACCGGGCCAACATTGCGCGGATGGTCAGCGACCCTCGCGACATGGTCCGCCCACGCACCCTGGACAGCGCCGATGGCAACCAGGCCAACAATGCCGTGCAGCGTTATCAGGAAAGCAATACCACCGAACTGATGAACATCGACTTCTCCCAGGATGACTGAGGACGCCGCCATGAACGACAAGACCCATACTGTATTGCCCAGCGGCGACAAAACCTTCCTGGCTCCGGTCCTGTTCGCCGCAGGCACGGCTGACCAGCGCAGCTTCGCCGAACAGTTGCAGCGCCTGGGGCAGCCCGAAGCGCTGGTGCTCAGTGGCGGCATCGAAGCGGCCAAGGCCTGGTGTGCCGAGCAGCGGGCCAGCCTGCTGCTGGTGGATCTGGATGGCGAGCAGTTCCCCCTTCAGGCCATCTCGGAGCTGTCGAGCCTGTGCGATCCGGGTTGTGCGATTCTGGCCATCGGCAGCCAGCAGAATGTGGACCTGTACCGTGCCCTGATCCACAGCGGCGTGGTGGATTACCTGTGCAAACCCGTGCCACTGGATTTGCTGGCCAGCAGTCTGGAACGTGCGCGAAATCTCCATCGGCAACCCCAGGCCAGCCAGGTGCGTACCGGCCGCAGCATTGCTGTGACGGCCTGCTCCGGCGGGCTGGGCACCAGCACGGTGAGCGCCGGCTTGAGCCTGTTGCTGTCACGGGAACGGCATATGCCAGTGGCCGCGGTGGATTACGACCGTCACAACGCCGACCTTTCTCTGCTGCTGGGAGCCCAGGGCGACTGCGGACTGGCCGCGGCCTTGAGCAGCAGCGAGATCGACGCACGCTTCCTGCAACGGGCCATGACACGCCTGGATGACCGCCTGCATCTGTTGGCCCAGGAACCTTCGGCCGATCATTTCGCCCCCATCGACACCGACCACCTGCTGGAACTGGGTGCCAACCTGTGCCGCCTGTTCAATCAGGTGGTATGGGACTTGCCATCCGGCCACCCTCAGGGTGCGCTGGAAGTCCTGCGCCACGTCGAAACCCGCATTCTGCTCAGCGAGTTCACCATTCAGGGTGCCCGCAATACCCAGCGCCTGCTTGAGGAAATCGGTGACGAAAGCGAAGGCCAGCAACTGCTGCTGGTCGTCAACCAGAACCACGGCACTCACCAGACAGTCGCCCGCGAACAGTTCGAGGCCTTTGTCGGCAGACGCGTGGATCTGGTCCTGCCTTACGCCGGACATGCACTGAGCGACAGCCTGTTGGGCGGCCCGCTGCGCCTGGAAGCTGCGCCGGCCTTTCGTCAGGCCCTGCTGAATCTGGCGGACCTGGCCTGTGGCCGAAAACCGGGTAACGCCCTCGCGGCAACATCGGTGCTGGCCCGCCTCAAAGGCGCCCTGACCCGCCGCAACGCAGCCTGAAACAAAGGAACCGGATCATGCTGATACGCAAACCCAGAACGCTTGTACCCGCTGCAACGCCATCGCCCGTGCCGGAAGGCGTCGAGCCGGCCATCGAAATGCAGAAGGTCAGCGCCACCAAGGCCAGCCCCACACTCAAGAACGTCGACAGCGGTGCCAATCTGAACCGGCGCCTGATACGCGGCTTTCTCTATGACCAGATCGATCCGCTCAAGGCCGCGGCTATGGGGCGCGACAAGCTGCGCCAGCAGATCGAAAGCCAGATACGGCGCATCTGCGATGAGAACCGCCTGCAACTGTCACGCCCCGAAGAAGAGCAGATTGCCAGTGAAATGCTCGACGAAATGCTGGGCATCGGGCCGATCCAGCCGCTACTGGCCGATGACACGGTCAACGACATTCTGGTCAATGGCGCGGGACAGGTGTTCGTCGAACGCTTTGGCAAGCTGGAGCTGTCGAATATCACCTTTCTGGATGAAGAGCATGTATTCAACACCGCCCAGCGTATCGCGGCCGGTGTCGGGCGGCGTATCGACGAAGCCAATCCCATGGTCGATGCACGACTGGCCGACGGCAGCCGGGTCAACGTCATTACCTACCCGCTGGCCATCGACGGCACCACCATTTCCATCCGTAAATTCATGCGCCGCAACCTGACCCTCGAATCCCTGGCCGCACGCAACGCCATGTCGATGGAAATGGTCCAGGTGCTCAATCGCGCCATGATTGCCAAGCTCAATATCGTGGTATCGGGCGGTACGGGCGCGGGCAAGACCACGCTGCTCAATGCACTGTCGCAGAAGATCAGCGAAGACGACCGCATCCTGACCATCGAGGACGCCGCCGAACTGCAACTGCAACAGATCCATGTGGTGCGCCTTGAAACCCGTCCGGTCAGTGCCGAAGGCACCGGCAAGGTCGATCAGCGCGACCTGGTGCGTAACGCCCTGCGGATGCGGCCAGACCGGATCATCCTCGGCGAGGTGCGGGGCGGTGAAGCCTTCGACATGTTGCAGGCCATGAACACCGGCCATGACGGCTCACTCTGTACGGTACACGCCAATACCCCCCGCGACGCCATCATGCGTCTGGAAAACATGGTGATGATGGCCAGTATGCAACTGCCCATGGAAGCCATCCGGCGTCAGATAGCCAGTGCCGTGAACCTGGTGGTTCAGGTCGAACGCCAGCGTGACGGCGGGCGGCGCGTCGTCTCCATCACCGAAGTCTGCGGCATGGAAAACGACGTGATCCAGACCCAGGAACTGTTCGGATTCAAGGTCCGCTCCACCGACAGCCAGGGCAAGATCCTGGGCGATTACGTGGGCAGCGGTCAGCGACCCGAATTCTATAACCAGCATTCCCATCTGTTTGGCGATCTCTGAGAGGACACCTCATGCAAGCTGTCCTCGATTTGCTCACCCTGCTGGTTTTCGCCTGCGTCATGTTCGCCTTCTATGGGCTGTTGAGCCTGAGCAAGCGCCGCCAGCGTGCCGCCGAAAGTGCCGCCCGCCTGGAGCAACTGCTGCGCGACAAGGTAACGGTGAATGCGCCGAATACCGAGGTCGAGAGCATCATGCGCGAGATGCAGAGTGCGCCACTGGGCCATATTCCCTTGCTTGGCACTCACATCACCCATCTGTGGATCAACCTGAACCTGCTGGGCTGGCGCAAGACCCTCAGGACACGGGTCATTGCATTCGCCATGGGAGGCTTCTTCGCCGGTGTACTGATCGGTCGCGACACGCCCATGCCGCTGCTGTTCGGCAGCCTGATAGCAGTATTCGCCGCCATTGCCCTGTTTACGCTGTTCTATCGTCAGGCGCTGTCCAAATACTACAAACAATTGCGTCAGTCCCTGCCCGAAGCCATCGATTCCATCACCCGCACCTGCCGTGCAGGCGTACCGATCAGCAATGCCTTCGCGCTGGTCGCCGATCATCTGAGCGGGCCGTTGAGCGTGGAGTTCGCGATCATCGATCACTGGCTGCGCCTGGGCGTGCCGCTACGGCGGGTCATGCAGGATTCCACCCTGCGGGTGCCACTGGCCGAATACCGGTTCTTCGCGGTGATCCTGATCATCAATCAGGAAGCCGGTGGCCGCCTGGGCGAAACCCTGGACCGGCTCTCGACCACCCTGCGCGACCGTCACGAGTTGCAACTCAAGATTCTGTCCAAGACCTCCGAGGCGCGTGCCTCTTCCAAGATCGTGTCATCGCTGGTGCCCGCCATGCTGGGCTACATGTACATCAATGCCCCCCAGGACTTCCGCTTTCTGCTCAACGACCCCACCGGCAATATGGTGCTGTTCTACGCACTGGCCAGCGTCACCCTGGGGCTGATCATCAACCACTTGATGGTGAGCCGAGTCGGATGAGCCCTCGTCTTTGCGGAGAACAACAGCCATGACCAACGAAACCCTCGCTCTGCTCGCCCTGGGCGTGATGCTGACCGGAACCGGCCTGGGTCTGCTTGGCTGGTACCTCGGCCTGTCGGACAAAAGCCTGGATCTACGCCTGGGGCGTGGCGAAGACAACCGCCAGCAGCAGGCCCAGGCCAATATCCTGCGTACCGATCAACTGACGCTGTCTGCCAATGCCAGACGCCTGCTGCTGCCAGTGGCTTCGGTTGGCGAACATCTGGCCGGCACGGCACAGGATCGCCAGCATCTCAACCGCCTGCTGAGCATGGCGGGCTTCCGCGCACAGGCCAGTCTGGGTCTGCTGATGGCTGCCAAATATGCCAATGGCCTGCTGTTTCTGGGCATCGTCCTGTTCGGTGTTCTGGATGCCCAAAGCCGTTTCGGCCTCAAGGGTCTGGCCATGGGCCTGATCGCTTTGTTCGTCGGCACCACCCTGCCCGAAGCCTGGTTGAAATGGCGGGCGGCGCGCCGCGGTGGACGCATGGCCCGCTCGGTCCCCGATGGCCTGGATCTGATGGTGATCTGTGCCGAAGCCGGCCTGCCGCTGGGCCGCATCATGCAAGTGGTGGCCAGAGAGCTGGCACTCTCGGCTCCCGAACTGGCGGATGAATTGCGCTACACCTTCGCCGAGCTGCAAATCGTCAGTGACCGCTCGCGGGCATTGCTCAATCTTGCCGAGCGCACCGGCGTTCGGGAAATCGAAAGCATGGTCGGCACCCTGATCCAGGCCGAGCGCTACGGCACTCCCCTGTCCCAGGCACTACGCACCATTGCCGATGAAAGTCGCAAGACCCTGGTACTGGGCCTTGAAGAAAAAGCCGGAAAGCTGCCCGCGCAAATGAGTGTGCCGCTGATGGTCCTGATCCTGCCGCCGATCATCGCGGTCATGGGCGCTCCGGCGATGATCCGCCTGGTCCGCGCCCTGGCGCAAAACTGATGCCTGCCTTGTCTCTGGAGAATATCGTGTCCTCACCTCTGTCCCTTTCGCGCCTTGCACTGCTGTCGCTGCTGATCGTCGGGCTCAATGGCTGCTCCAGCCTGCCCGGCCTCGACCATGCCAATGCCCAGCCACAGACCAATGCCCCCCTGAGCAAAAAGGAAAGCGCCGAGGCCTTGAGGCTGGCTCGGGTACTGCGCGATAACGGTCGCATCGAAGCAGCCACCGAGGTCTACGCCAGAATGGACCAGCGCCAGCAGCTCAATCCCCGTGAACTGCTGGAATACGCCAGCGTTGCGGCACTGGTGCGCAAGCCGCAGCAATCTCTGGAGCTCTACGGTCGTGCCCGACACGCCCTCGGGGGTGCCGATAATCTCAGTTCGCCAGAAAGCCTGATTACCTGTCTGGGCATGGGTCGCGCCCGCCTGGCGCTGAATCAGCTTCAGGCGGCGGCCAAGGATTTCAATTGTGCGCTCAAGGCCCAGCCGGACAGCACCGAAGGGCTCAATGGCCTGGGAGTGGTCAACAACAGTCTTGGTCAGACCGAGCAAGCGCAGAAGCTGTTTCAGCAAGTGCTGGAGATCGATCCGTCCAACCAGCCGGCCCTGAACAACCTGGCCATGACCTATCTGAGCACCCAGCAACCGCAGCAGGCCATTACCCTTCTGCAGGGTGCCAGCCTCAATGCCACGCCCAGCCTGGTACTGAATCTGGCACTGGCTCATCTGCTCAAGGGCGACAGCGATCAGGCGCGCCAGACCCTGAGCCGCAACCTGCCCGATGCCAATACCGAAGACCTGTTGCAAGCCTTGCAGACCAGCGTCGCCCGCATTCACGCCGGCTCGCCTGCCGCGACCGAACTGCTTGCCGCCAGTCAGCGTCCGCTGGCACTGGGCACACCACAGTGAAGCGGATCAGTCGCCACAGACAACGCGGCGTGACGGCGGTGGAAACCGCGCTGATCATGCCGGTGATCCTGATCGGCCTGATGATGTTCTTCGAGCTGGCACGTATCGCGCTGGTGGTGATTATCGGCAATCTGGCGCTGGACTCGGCACTGGGCGGTCTGCGCCGGGAGAAAGTCGACCTGATGGCCACCGAGCAGATGCAGACCCTGATCACCGACCGGATTCTCCTGGCGTCCTACGGCTATCTCAAGGCCAACGAAATCCAGGTCGATGCAACGTCCTACAGCGCCCTGCAAGTCATGGGTGGCGACGAAACCAACTCCGACGAGTCGGCCACCGAGTTGCCCGATGGCAGTCAGCCGGTGATTGTCGTCAAAGTGGCCCTGCAACAGACCTACATCACCGCCCTGCCCAAACTGCTGGCCCTGCCCGATCGCTTTACCTATGAGTATCGCCAGGTGCTGGGCAACCTCTACAACACTGCCCTGATTGGTAACGAGCAATGATCAAGCGTACGCAGCAACGCGGCAGCGCCCTGCTGGAAACCGCACTGGCCCTGCCGATCATCCTGGGGACAGGTTTTATCTGCGCCGATCTCTACAACCTCAGCCGTGCCAAGGCCGATATGGAGCGCAGCACCTCGACGCTTTCCTCGATCCTGTCGATTCAGGAACGACTGACCAGCGGCGGCCTGGAGCAATTGATCGAGAATATCCGCGGTCCGCGCAAGGATAACTATCAGATATTCATCGCTCAGGTACGACGCAGCGGTGAAGTGGTCTGGCATCTGCAGCGGGGCAATGCCACAGGGTTGTGCGACGACCCTTTCGCCGGCAATCAGTACAGCGGCGAATTGCCCGAAAACAGCCCTGAGCAGTCCTCCTCCGAAGAGCCGCAGGAAGACAAGGTCTCGATGCTGATCGTGCAGACCTGCCAGGCCAGTACCGAACTGGCCCTGAGCAGTGATCTGTTCGGCGGCAGAATCCTGCAGAGCATCGCGCTCGATCGCATGCAGAACAGCGACCTGCAACTGGCTGAAGACCTGGCTCAGGAAGCCGGTCTGGACAGGGAAAAGACTTGATTAAGGCTTCTTAATGGAGCCGGCCTTGCCGCCAATTGGGAAGGATTCTTATTCTTATGTAACCCTCGAGGCTGCCGTCATGGTGGCCTGCTGATCCCCTTCAGGAATGACCGCTTCATGCTCAATCGCAGGCTTCAGCGCGGTAACGTCGCGCCTTTCATGATCCTTGCCACTGGCGGCCTGCTACTGGCCAGTGCCTATGCGATAGATCTGACGCGCATGACCAGCAATGCCTCGCAACTCAAGCGTGCCACCGACGCAGCAGCCCTGGCCGTCGGCCGGGCCTATGCCGACGGCGATGAAAACGTCGCCAGGGACCCCGTCGGCTTTGCCACCGCTTATGTGCGCCAGAACCTGGGCATGGATGCGCAACTGCTGGAAAACCTGGGCGAAGTCACCCTCGAAGAAGGCCGCAGCGTCGACAGCAACCCCACCTACCGGGTCACTGCCACGTCCCGCCACGATCCACAGGTGAGCGGCAATGCCAGTCAGGAACTGACGGTGCATTCCACGGCGGAGTTGATCAGCAAGCCGCTGGAAGTGGCGATGGCGATTGATTCGTCGGTCAACTTTGCCTCGATATTCTCCGGTATCAGCCCGGACGCACAGTTGCACATGGACGCAACGGAGCACTTTCTGGGCGAACTGTTCGGCCAGGACAGCAATGGCAATACCCGCGAGGAGAAAGAGAACCTGCGGGTAGCCATTATTCCCTTCAGCAACGATGTCAATCTGTACGACCCCGATCACAGCCGCAACAGTCAGCCACGGCTCAAGGAGTGGACGACTCCGGATGCACTGACCACTGAAGATCCGATCCCGAGCCTGCGCACCCGGGGCTTCTACCGGCAATACGGCGACTTGAGCAATATCATGTTTCCGGACCGCAGAGCCAGGCGCCAGAGTTTCTACAGGGGAGACAACTACCGGGACAAGACCTATGACTGGATTGCCTCGCCTGCCGAGTCAAGGATGCGTCTGAACGCGAACATGATGTACCTGAACCCGGAAGACAATCGTCCCGTCGTTTCCGAGCGCCGCATGTTCTCACTCAGCACAGTGGATGCAGACGGTGCCGATCAGACGATCATGACCGACCACACCATCCCCAATGCTCCCTTGCTGCCTCTGGAAGCCAGCAGAAGCAAGATCGAAACGCGGGTGCGCGAGATCAGAGGGGACTGGCAGATCCATCCCCTGCCCGGGCTGGTATGGGCAGGCAGCACCCTGTCACCCAACTGGCGTGGCGGCAACGGCTGGGGCGACAGCACATACCCGCTGGACTTCAACGCCGATGGCAGCGGTCCCAATCGCAAGGCCATTGTCTTGTTGATGAACTGGAATGCAGGTTCTGCGTGGCGTTCGGAAAAGGAAACCCTGCGCAACTACCTCGACACCTGCCAATCCTTCAGCGACAACGGAATCGTTTTCTACGCCGTGGTTCGCAACACCACAGACATCAACAGCCCCGGCGGCCACTACGTGACACCTGCCGACTGGCTGACCCCCTGCACCGGCGGCGGCCAACGCCTGCATGTCATCGCAGGCAACTCATCGGACACCCCCGGTGATCTGAAGGCCGCTTTCGACAGCATTGCCAACGAACTCAAGAGCCAGGCCAATCGCGTGCTGCTGATTGAATGATGCGCCTCCCCATTTCCGCTTATGCCTCCAAGGACTGCCCCCATGACTGAGCGCTCCCCTGCCCGTCCCCGTCTTCAACGACTGTATCTGGCGCTTGAGCCACGGATGATGTTCGATGCAGCGGCGGTTGCCACTGCGGCGGATGTCGCCACCGCCAGCGAAGCGCAGAGCGCCAGTCAGGCAAAGGACACTGGCCCGACAGCGGCTGTGGACCAGACCACCGCTGTTTCCCATGAGGACAGCACCCGTTCGGGCAACGATCAGGCAAGCGCCGCCACAAGCCTGCGTACCGCTGCGCTGACAGCGGAAAACGGCAGCCATCTGAGCCTGGATGCTCTGACAAGTCTCGAAACCATGACCACCATCAGTGGCCTGAGCAACATTACCCGGACCGAACTGTCCAGTGATGGCAAAACCCTCTATGCAGCCAGCAGCACAGGTGAGCTGGCCATCTTCACACGTGACACCGAAACTGGCGCGCTGACGTTAGGCAGCACCATGACGGCCAGCGACACTCAACTGACTTTAGTCATTGATATGAAGGTCAGTCAGGATGGCCAGACGCTCATCATGAGTGGCGCAAACGGCAAGACCTACTCGGACACGCTTGCCGTGTTCAACCGAGATCCGGCCACAGGCAGCATTGTCTACCTTGAAAGCCATTACATCCTCACGGTAGAAACACTGGAAATATCGGACGACGGCAAGTCGGTATATGCCGTCGACAGCGGTAATCAGGGAATCTATGTCTTCAGTCGAGATAGCGCCAGCGGCAGGCTGACGTCCTTGAACCTGGTTGAGACCACGTCCTGGGTCGAACCTTACATGTTCAACATATCGGCCATGGATAACCGGGGAGAATACGTATTCGTCACAACCCAGACCTTCTCCTCTCCCCATACTCTGATCGCCTATCAACGCGATGCCGATGGCAATCTGGGTTCGCCGTTCTATATTCGCGATGGCCAGCAGGATAGCGCTGGCAATACGGTTTCGCTCAAGTCTCCCAGCCGGATCAATGCCTCGCCCGATGGCCTGACGCTTTATGTCACCACTTCCGAAGGCATCGTGACGTTCAGGGTCGAAGACCGCTCCTTTGTCGTGCAGAGCACAACAAGCCAGGTCAATATCACCTCGACCGTATTGAGCAGCAACGGCAGTACGCTCTATACCACCCTCAGCGACGGCACCATCAATCGCTACAGCGTCACCAACTCAGGTCTGGTACTGCTCAGTAGCACCGCAGGCAGCCAGAGCAACGCCAGCGAGATCCAGGTCAGCGCCGATGGCGGCGTCATTGTCACCGGCGCCGGCATTGGAGTTCTGCAGGAAGCCAGCACCCGCTATCTGGAAGGCAGTACAGCGCAAAGGCTGAGCGATGCAGTGGTCAGCGACTCGACCCTGGACGCACTCGACAATGGCAATGGCGACTACAACGGCGCCAGCTTCAGCGTCACGCCGCAGCGCGGTGACAACACCGAAGACACCTTGAGCTTCATGCCTGCCGGCAGCCTTACCCTGAGCAGCGATGGTTCGCAAATCCTGAACGGCGGCACGGCCATCGCCAACCTGACCGTCAATGGCTCCAGCCTGAACATCACCTTTACCGGTCAGGTCAGCACCGCGCTGGCCAATCAGGTTCTGCAGCAGATCGGCTACAGCAATACCAGTTCGGACGCCGGAAGCCTGGCGGTCATGGTACTGACCTTCGACAACGGCCAGGGTGCAAGCACCTCGCTGAATGTGGAAGTGCGCCTGCTGGACATCAACAACGCCCCGACACTCACCACCACCGCCAGCGACCCCAGATACTCGGCCCAGGGCAATCCGGTCAGCGTATTCCGGGACACCGTGATCGACACCGGCGAAAGAGCCCAGTCGGTGAGCGGACTCGAACTCACTATTGCCGGCATCCAGGATGGTGCAAGCGAAGCGCTGGTCGTCAGTGGCACACGCATTGTGCTGACCCAGGGCAATAACGGCACGACCGGCAACGGCCTGAATTATGTGGTCAGCATCAGCGGCACCACCGCCAGTGTCAGTCTGAGCGGCGGCAACCTCAGCGTGCCCAACGCCCAGAGGCTGGTAGACGGCATCGGGTATTACAACGGCAGCAGCACCCTCAGCGGTACTGACCGCGTTGTCAGCCTGACGCTGATTCGCGACAACGGCACGATAGCAAATGGCGGTGTCGACAGCACAGTGCTGAACCTGGCCTCGACAGTAACCTTCCGCGACAACAATGCGCCGCTACTCACGGATGTGCCGACCAACCTGGCCTATACCGAGAAAGCCGCTGCGCTGGCATTGCTCACAGGCACCGGTTTCAGCGACATCCAGCTGGACAGCGATGGCGACTATCGCGACGCCAGTATTCGCATCGCACGCAGCGAAGGCGCCAACCCGGCCGATATCTTCGGCCTGCTGGAAGGCAACGGCTTCACGCTTTCCGCCGATGGCAAACAGGTGCTCAAGGATGGCGACGTCATTGCCAGCTTCGATCTGGTGGACGGCGCACTGGTCTTGACCTTCACGTCCACCCAGCCCGTCAGCGCAACCGATGCGAATCAGGTGCTCAAGCAGATTACCTACGCCAACGAAAACAGCGATCCGGGCAGCCAGATCAACCTGAGCCTGTCGATCAACGACGGCGACGGCCTGACTTCGACGGTGCATGACATCTCCATCGCCGTGACCGAAATCAATGATGCACCAGAGCTGTCAGCCAACCCGCTGGATCCGGTTCTGAGCTTTGGCAACAGCACCACACTGTTCAGCGACACGCAGATTTCGACGGTGGAACAGGGACAGTCGATCATCGAGTTGCGTCTGGAAATCAGCGGCCTGAGCGATGGCAGTCAGGAACGCCTGAACATCAACGGCACATTCGTCGAGCTGGTGGACGGCACCCGGACTGTCGGCGACTACAGCTACACCGTCAGCCTGTCGGCAGGCACTGCCACGCTGATTATCACGCCATTCAACGGCATCAGTACCGAAGCGGCACAGACCCTGATTGACGGGATTCGCTACAGCAATGCCAGCACGGCACCCACGCTGGGCAGTCGCACCGTGACCCTGACCCGTATTCAGGACAGTGGTGGCACACTGGATGGCGGAACCGACGTCAGCAACCTGAACATTTCGTCCGCAGTGGAAGTCACCGCCAATACCGCACCCGGCATCAACAATCCGAACCTGGGCACGGTCCTGACCTCTCCCGCCATCACCGATCCGACTCAACCTACACAACTGACGCCGAACAGCGTGGACTCTGCCCCCTCGGCCATGGCCACCTCCAGCGATGGCAGATTCGTCTATATCGTGGCTGGCAATACCTTGACGATCCATACCCGCACGGCAGACGGGCTGGTCGCACAAGGCAGCTTCAGCGACGGCCAGTATTTCAGTGAACGGGACGCCTTTCTGGAAGGCATGGACCAGGTGTCCTCGATCACACTGTCGGCGGATGGCAGGTTTCTTTACGTGGCCGGCTCCGAAGCCACTCCCGAGAACGCTTCCGGTGCCATCTCGACCATTACTCTGTACCGACGCGACATAACCACCGGAGCGCTCGATTACGTCGGGGTTGTCGCCAGCAACGACAGGAACACGACCTACTTCGGGCAAATGGTGATGTCCGCAGATGGAAAGTCCCTTTATACCGTCAGCGCCAATACTTCAACGCCGGGCATCACCACCTTCACGATCGATGACCAGGGTAACCTGACCCTGCTGGGACACTCGGCGCAAGGTATCGGTCGGGGGACGGACGTAGTGATTTCCGGCGATGGCCGCTCGGTCTATGTCAGTGCCAGCTGGGACAATGGCATCGCGATCTTCAACCGCGACACAACGACCGGTGCGCTGACCTATGCAAGCTCTTTCATAGCGCTGGGCAATGGCCAGAGACTCACGTCAACCGGAGGACTTGGCCTGTCCGACGATGGCAACTTCCTTTACGTATCGGACAGAAGCAACAACTCGATCAGGATTCTGAGCCGCGCCGCCGATGGCAGCCTGACGCTGACCGACACCCTCCGGGATGGGCTGAGAAACGTCTACTCGCTGGCCGACATCACCCTCAGCGCCGATGGCAGTGCTCTTTACCTGGCTCACAACGGCAGCGATCCGAGCCTGCTGGTGTACAGCAGAAATGCCACGAGCGGTGCCCTGACCTTTGTCCGTGCCTATTCGTCTTCGACAGGTTTCGAACGCCTTGTCAGCGCCACGGACGGCAGCCTGTACGCCCTGAGCAGTACCTGGGCCGCTGAGGATGTGGTGATACTGAGCAGCCCGACCGGCACTCCGCATTTCACCCAGGGCAGCGATGCGGTGCTGCTTGCGCCTCACGGTCTTCTCAGCGACGCCGAACTGGATGTACTGAACGACGGCGCAGGCAATTACAAAGGTGCCACCCTGACACTGGAGCGTGCGTCAGGTGCCAGCACTGACGACCGCTTCGGCCTGCAACCGTCCGCCACTCTCACACTGTCCAGCGATGGCAGCCAGATTCTGCTCAACGATACCGCCGTTGCCACGTTCAGCCAGAGCGGTGGTCGCCTGACCATCACCTTTACCGGTGATATCAGCCAGGCACAGGCTCAATCGGTGCTGCAACACCTGACCTACCTCAACAACGCTGCTACACCGCCTGCACAGGTGCAACTGGCAGCCCGTATCAGTGACGGATTGCTGGAGTCGGGCAGCACGAATTTCAGTGTGTCGATCACGGCGACCAGCCTTCCCGTTATCCCGCCAGTAACGGGTGGTGACGGAACGGTCGTGACACCTCCGGTGGTGACGCCTCCGGTGATTATCCCCCCGGATACCGGCAGTGGCGGAGTCGTGATTACACCACCGTCAACAGACATCGATACCGGCAACAGCGTACCGGCAACCAATGTGACCGAGCCGGTTATCACTGTAGCGCAATCCGCACCGCTGATGGGCCTGCGTCCGAACGGCTTCAATGACGTGCGCCAGAGCAATACCTCATTGCCGGTGGATACCCGCCAGATCGGCATGCCGACAGCAATGAACAGTGCGCTGAACGACATCCTGCCCGACGCCACAGGCCTGGAATCGAGTCAGCGCAGCGTCAGCGAGCAACTGCTCGGCAGTAGCAGCATCCTCAGCGACACCCTGGCCGCCAGCGAGTCGGCTCGTCCGGGCGAAACCTGGCAGATGCAGGTCGTCGCCAACGGTAGCCCGAACAGCGAAGTGCAATTGCCAGCCTCGCTGCTCGCCAGCACCCGGATCAGCCCGCAACTGCGCATGGACAATGGCCTGCCGTTGCCAGTCTGGGTCCGCTTCGATCCCCGCAGCGGCAAGCTGGTTGTCGATAACCGCCAACTGGCTGCTGCTCAACGCCTGAATCTGGTGCTGATCACCCGCGATCGCTCCGGCCAGGAACAGCGCACACCGGTGCAGATCGAGAGCGCGGAACGAACACAGGACGCCGCCGCCCGACCGACACCTGCCAACACCTCCGTACCGGAACAGGCCTTGCGCGCCCAACTGCAAGACAGCGCACCGAGCCTGAACCTGACACGTCAGGCCCAGAGCCTGCTTGAAAGCCTGCTCTCTTTGATGGGCAACGACTCGGCTCCAACACGCGATACAGAAACAGTCGCCAACGCAGCGACCAAAGACGACCAGCGCGTCGCATGATCTTTTTCAGGGGAAACGCAACAATGTCCAGAATCACCCAAGAACAGCGCCTGTCCGGTTTTGCGCTGCGCAAGACCTCGCTGTGCCTGACCATCGGTTTCATCGTGGCCGGCCTGAGCGCCTGTGCGGTCAAGCCCGAGCCGGTCAGCCTCGATCAGCAACTGGCCCAGGCCAGTGCCGACCGCAGCAAGATGTTCGATCAGCAGGAGCCCCTGAACCGTCCCGTCAGCCTCAACGAAGCCATGGCACGCGCGGTGAAATACAACCTGCAGCAACGCGTCGGGCTGATGGAGCAGGCCATGGAGGAAGGCTTGCTCGAAACCCAGAACCTGTCGATGCTACCGCAACTGGCTGCCCGTGCAGGCTGGCGTGGCCGGGATAATGTCGCGGGCTCATCCAGCGAATCGGTACGCACCCGCACCCAGTCCCTGGAGCCGTCCACCAGCTCCGACCGTTCCGGCCATACGGCAGATCTGCAGTTGTCCTGGAACGTCCTGGACTTCGGTATCAGCTACTTCGGGGCCAAGGTCCAGGCCAACAAGAGTCTGGCGGCCGAAGAACGTCGTCGCCGGGTGATTGCCGACATCATCCAGCAAGTACGCACCGCTTATTGGGATGCCGCCACGGCGCAGCGCCTCAAGCCGCAGGTTCAATCGACACTGGTGCAGGCCCGCGCCGCTCTGGATCAGGCCCGTGTTACCGAGCGCGAGCGCTTGCTGACGCCCATCGATTCATTGCGCTATCAGAAGAGTCTGGTGGAAATGATTCGCCAACTGGAAGTACTGGACGGTGAGCTGGCATTGTCCAAGGCGCGGCTTGCCGGCCTGATGAACATTCCGCCCGCCAGCCAGTACAGCCTGGCGGTGCCGGATGATGCCAGCATGACGCCACCCAGCGTGGCCTATAGCCTGGATGACCTGGAAACCCTGGCCATGACCCAGCGCCCGGAAATCCGCGAGGAAACCTATCAGGCCCGCAATGCGGTACTGGAAACCCGCATGGCGATGCTCAAACTGTTGCCCGGCGTCAATCTGTTCGCAGGCCTGAACCGTGACAGCAACAGCTATCTGGTCAATGAGCAGTGGGCCGACGCCGGCATGCAGATCAGCTGGAACCTGATGAGCGTGCTGTCCTATTCCTCCATCAAGAAGACCGGAGAAACCCGCGAAGCCGTGGCTGAGCTGCGTCGTCAGGCGGTGCGCATGGCAGTGCTGACTCAGGTCAACGTGGCCTGGCAGCAATACCAGCGCGCCAACCGCTTGTTCGAGCGCTCCAATGAGCTGCAACGCTTGCAGGATGGCATTCTTGCGCAAAGTGAAAGCGCCTATAGCAGTCAGGCCCAGAGCCTGCTGGAAAAGGTGCGGATCGAAACCGAAACCGTACTGGCCAAACGCACCCGCGATCGCAGCTTCGCAGAGTTGCAGGCCACTTACGGTGCCATCCAGCAGGCCGCCGGGCTCGATCCCCTGCCCCAGCGTCTGGCAGGTGAAAGCATTGCCGAACTGACGCAGGCCATCGCCCGCAATGCCGTGGACCTGGCCCGAGGTCAGGTGCAGATTCCACGCTTTGAGACACCTCTGAATAGCGTTGCTCAAAACCGTCCGGCACCTGCCAGTCCCGTCGCCATCGCTCCAATTGCCAGGGTCGATATGTTCGACAGCCTGGGCTCGCTGCAAGGCGTTGAGCTCAAAGAGCAAGGAAGCACGGCAAATGCACGCTGAACCTTCCTCTATCCGACAGCATTCGCGCGTCTGGTTGGCGATTCTGATCAGCGTTGCCGCCAATATGGCCCATGCTGCCGATACCCAGCCGGTATTGCGCGTGCAACTGAGCGCCATTGCCCAGACCACCCTGTCCAGCGAGGTGGCCGGGAAGATCACCGAGCTGTCCATCAAGGAAGGTGAACGCTTCAAGAAGGGCGACCGGCTGGTGGCCTTCGATTGCAGCGTCTATCAGGCGCAGTTGAACCGTACCGCCGCTGTGCAGGAAGGTGCGCGCAAGAAGCTTGAAGTCGCCAACCGCCTCGACAAGCTCAACTCCATCAGTGTCGCCGACGTCACCCAGGCGCAATCTGCCATGGCGGTGGCCAGGGCCGAAAGCGGGATCAATCAGGCAATTCTCAGCCGCTGCGCCATCACTGCGCCATTCTCCGGGCGTGTGGCAACCCGCAAGGCGCAACGCTGGGAATACGTGGCCGAAGGCAAGGAGCTGCTGAGCATCTACGATGACAGCGCCTACGAGCTGGAGCTGATCGTACCGTCCAACTGGTTGCGCTGGCTCAAACCGGGCCAGGACTTCAGCGTGCATCTGGACGAAAGCGGCAAGGACTACCCGGCGCAGATCAGCCGGATCGGCGCGATCATCGATCCGGTCAGCCAGTCGGTGAAGGTATTCGGGCGCATCACCCAGAGCGATGAAAGTCTGCTGCCCGGCATGAGCGGCGTGGCGAAACTCAGCGCACCGGGTGAGTCATGAGTCAGGCGCAGAGCCGCTCCATGGAACACCTGACCTTGCTGGTCCAGCTGGAGCAGCAAGTGCGCGCCGCCGACAGTCTGCAAGCACTGGGTTTTATCCTGCTCAACGACAGCCGTTCGCTGCTGGAATACCGGCAAGCGATCCTCTGGCGCTGCGACACTCAAAGCCTGCATGGCTTTTCGGGACTGGCCGTAGTGGAACAGCAGGCACCCATGGTCACCTGGCTGAACCGCCAGTGCCGTCGCTGGCAGCAGACCGACAATGCCCGGCATATCCATGAGCTGACCGTTTCGTCCGTGCCAACCGAAGATCAGCCGCAATGGCGCGAGTATTGCGAACAGCGTCTGATCTGGCTGCCGTTGCAAAAAGCGGGTGGCCCACTGCTTGGGGCGCTGCTCTTGAGTCGCGATACCCCGCTGCGCGATACCGAGCGACTATTGGCACCCTTGCTGCTGGATTGCTACGGCCATGCCTGGAGCAGCCTGTTGGGGCATCGCCCGCAACGCCAGCCATTGCGCCGACGCAAGCGCCTGTGGTGGATGGCCGGGCTGGCTGCCATGGCATTGCTGATGCTGCCGGTGCGCCAGTCGGTCCTGGCACCTGCGGAAATCGTCGCACGGGACCCGGCCGTGCTGCGTGCGCCACTGGCTGCCGTGGTGGATCGCATTCTGGTCCAGCCCAACCAGCGAGTCACTGCTGGCCAGCCGCTGGTGCAACTCGATACCCGCGAGCAGACCAACCATCTGGAAACGGCTCGTCAGGCTTACGCCGTGGCCGATGCCGAATTGCGCCAGGCCCAGCAACAGGCGCTGTTCGACGAACGCAGCAAGACCACGCTGGCCACTTTGCAAGGACGGCGCGAACAGGCCAGAAACGATGTGGAGTTCTATACCGCCAACCTCAAGCGCCTGAGTATTGAAGCCCCCCGTGACGGCATCGCGATTTTCGATGACCCCAGCGACTGGATAGGCCGGCCCGTGACACTGGGCGAGCGCATCATGCTGATCGCCGAACCCCAGGATGCCGATCTGGAAATCCAGTTACCCGTCGCTGACGCCATCGCCCTGCAACCCGACACGCCCGTGAAGCTGTTCCTCAATACCGACCCCACGTCCCCGCTGCAGGCCACCCTGCAACGCATCGGCTATCGCGCCAGCGTCAATCCCGATGGCGTCATGGCCTATCGGCTGAAAAGCACCTTCGACAACCAGGACCCACGCATCCGCATCGGCCTCAAGGGCAGTGCCAAGCTGTATGCCGAACCCACGGTGCTGTTCTATTACCTGCTGCGTCGACCTCTGGCGGCACTGCGTATTCATGTGGGGCTGTAAGTGATACCCGATCTTGCAAGCCCGGACCTGCCACGCCTGCGTCAGGAGCTGAAACTGCATCGCGGCCCCAGGTTGCGCGACGGCTCGCCCAGCTGGACCCTTGAAGATCCGGCTCGCGGGCAGTTCTTCCGCCTTGGCTGGGCCGAAATGGAAATGCTGGCCCGCTGGGAAAGCGGCAACACGCAAAAGGTGCTCGAAGCCGTCAACACCCAGACCGCCCTGACGCTGGATATCCAGGACGTCAAAGGTTTCGCGGCGTTTCTCGGCAACCTGCAACTGGTCCAGACCCAAGGGCCGGAGGACAACGACAGGCTGCTCGGGATCAGCCAGCAGAACCGCCATGGCTGGGCCGGCTGGCTGATGCACAACTACCTGTTCGTGCGTATCCCGCTGGTCAATCCCGATGCCTTTCTGGAGCGCACATTGCCTTGGGTGCGGCCGCTGATGAACCGAGGCTTTGCCCTGCTGACCCTGATCGCGGCCTTGACCGGACTGATACTGGCGGCCCGTCAGTGGGACGTTTTCGTGCATACCTTCCTGCACTTCTTCAGCCTTGAAGGCGCATTGCTGGCGGCCATGACACTGGGCTGCACCAAGGTGCTTCACGAACTGGGCCACGCCTATACCTGCAAGCGTTTCGGTTGCCGGGTGGCCAGTATGGGCGTGGCCTTGCTGGTGATGTGGCCGGTGCTGTACACCGACACGACCGGAGCCTGGCGCCTGACCGCTCGACGACAACGCCTGGCGATTGGCGCGGCGGGCATGCTGGTGGAGCTGTCACTGGCGGCATGGGCGACCCTGCTCTGGAGCTTCCTGCCCGATGGTCCACTGCGCAGCGCAGCCTTCATGCTTGCGACCACCACCTGGATTCTGACCCTGGCGATCAACCTCAGTCCCTTGATGCGCTTCGATGGCTACTTTCTGCTGTCCGACGCGCTGGACGTGCCCAACCTGCAAGCCCGGGGGTTTGCCCTGGCCCGCTGGCGTCTGCGCGAATGGCTGTTCGGTCTGGGCGACCCGCGCCCGGAAGTGTTCGAGCCCTGGCTGGAGCGCAGCCTGCTGGTTTACGCCTTTGGCACCTGGATTTACCGCTTTTTCCTGTTTCTGGGCATTGCCCTGCTGGTCTATCACTTCGCGTTCAAATTGCTGGGGCTGCTGCTGTTCGCCGTCGAGATCGGCGTTTTCATCCTGATGCCGATTTTTCGCGAGTTGCAACACTGGGCCGGACGCCGCAAGGACTACCGCATGAACCGCAATACCCTGATCACCACCGCTCTACTCGCCGCTCTGCTGATTGGCCTCTGCCTGCCATGGCGCAGCAGTGTCCAGGCTCCGGCGTTATTGCGCGCCAGCCAGCAGGCAACCTTGCTGGTGCCCAATGGGGCACGGTTGCAAAGCATCGATGTGCAACCCGGCCAGTTCGTGGAGCGTGATCAACCGATGTTTCGCCTTGAAGCACCTGCCCTGACCCATGAGCTGAACAATCTTGAACTGCAGATCAAGACCCTGAGCTGGCAACTGAGCTTCCAGCGCATGGACAAGGACACCGCTGCCCGCCTGCCGGTGGTGCAACGCGAACTCGACACGGCCCGGGAACGCTACACCGCCTTGCGCAGCCAGATCGACCAATTGCAGATTCGGGCACCCTTCGACGGAAAACTCGTCGATATCGCCGAGCCTCTGGCCACCGGTCAATGGCTGCCCTCCGGCGAATGGCTGGCAACCCTCGTCGCGCCGGGCAACGCGCAGATCGAAGCCTTTGTCAGTGAACAGGACATGCATCGCATCGCGGCCGACAATCGCGCCTGGTTCTACCCTGAGGACCTGTCACGACCTCGCCTGGAACTGCACGTGACCCGCGTCGAGCAGACCGCCGTCCGCAAACTGGCCTCGGCCCCCGAACTGGCATCGGACTATCAGGGCGGCATCGCAACCCGGCTGAACAAGGAACATGAGCCCGTCCCCGAACAGGCGGTGTACCGGGTTCTGCTGCAGCCGGGCGGAGCGTCGCAGAACATCGAACAGGCCCTCAGAGGCAGTGTCAGCATTGATGCAGAGACACGCAGTCTGCTGCTTTACGCGTGGCAGAAGGTGGTCGCCGTGCTGATTCGCGAAGCGGCATTCTGACCTTAACAACTCTTAATGGACCCGCGATTGTTGGCACCTGAAGCGGACTTTATCGTGCTGCTCTACTTTCCCGCTGGAGTCCGCCATGTCCACCGCCCCCCTTGCAGAACCGCTATCACGCGCCAAACGATTGAAAGCCGGTACTCACACCGAACACGACAACATCAACGATCTGGTGATGCGCAACGAGCCGTTCCAGAGCATTGAAAGCTACGGCAACTTTCTGCGTCTGCAACATGGCTTTCATGGTGCGCTGCAACCGGTCTATCTCAATGAAAGCCTGAACGAACTGCTCCCGGGCCTGAGCCAGCTCGACCGCTTTCCCGCCGTCGAAGCCGATCTGAACGACCTGAAAATCCCTGCGCCACAAACCCCGACACCCGCCTCCATCGGCTCGGCCTACCAGGCGCTGGGCTGGCTGTATTGCAGCGAAGGCTCCAACCTGGGCGCAGCGATCCTGTTCAAACACACCCGCCAGCTCGACCTCAACGAAACCCACGGCGCCCGCCACCTGGCCGCCCACGAAGACGGTCGCGCCCTGCACTGGCGCGCCTTCGTCCAGCAACTCGATGCACTGGAGCTGAGCGAAGAACAGGACAAGGAAGTGATTGCCGGAGCACGGGCGGCGTTCGATTTCTATCGTGCTCAACTGCATCGAGTGTATGGCTCGGCAGTTTGAAAAACGCCCTCGCGGATAAATCCGCTCCTGAGGCCAAGGAGCGGACTTATCCGCGAAAAAGCCCTGAACAGATATTTGCCCATGGCTTTCTTTTCGGGCAGGCTTGCCCGCTTGAATAATCAGGAAACATTTTTCCATGAGCGTCTTGTTGCAGGAAGCGATCCTTCAGGTGCGTGCGGCAGTGAAAGTGGCTACTGAGGGGCTGGTCGGTCGTGAGCAGTTGGCAGAGCTGATCGTACTGGCAGCGGTCGCTCAGGAGCACATCCTGATTGTCGGGCCACCGGGTACAGCCAAAAGCGCGGTGGTGCGTCGAGTCGCACAAGCCATGGGCGGTCGCTATTTCGAATACCTGCTGGGGCGCTTCACGGAGCCTTCCGAACTGTTCGGCTCGGTAGATTTGCAGAAGCTGCGCGAAGGTCGTGTCGAAACCGATACCACCGGGATGTTGCCCGAGGCCGATATCGTCTTTCTCGATGAAGTTTTCCTCGGCTCCACCGCCATTCTCAACACCTTGCTGGGCGTCCTCAACGAACGACGCTTTCGACGGGGCCATACCCGCATCGATTGCCCCTTGCGGGTATGCGTCGGGGCTGCCAACGGGCTGCCGGACGATGAAGGTCTTGCCGCATTCGGGGATCGATTCCTGCTGCATCTGTTTGTCGATTCGGTCCCGGATCATCAGCTTGAAGCAATGCTTGCCGGTGGCTGGCAATCCGAGCGACGGCCGATCGAACAACTTCTGAATCTGAGCCAGCTCGATGTACTCGCGCAGGCGGCTTGTGACGTTGATTTGAACGAGGTACGCCCTGCCCTCGCCAGCGCCATTCGCAGCCTGCGCGAAGCGGGTCTGCAGCTATCGGACCGCCGAATCGTCAAATCGCAGCGACTGATCGCGGCCGCCGCGGCATTGAACGGCAGAAGCCAGGCCAGTGAAGCCGATCTGTGGCCCTTGCTGTATGTGCTGCCTACCCGGGAGGCGCAGCAACATGGCCGTGAGGTTCTGCGTGCACTGTTTGCGATATCGGCCAGCAGTCACTTGTTCAGCGCCGTGGAAGAAGCAACCTTGCAGCCACTGTCACGCTTGAGCCGTCTCATCGAAGCCGCGACCGACTGCCTGAGCAAAGAAGCCTCTGCAGTAGCCGCCGAGCGTGAAAGCCTGCTGCGTGAAATCGATGCCAACTTTACTGGCGACAACTTGCCCGAAGAACTTCAGACCTTGCGCAGCCGTCTGGCTGGCCATACGTCTTTCGCACCGTGAGCAACATGCCTCTGCAACCATGGGCATGGAAACCTCGGGTTGCGACTGTGGAGCCTCGTGCAGCGGTTGCATGGGGAGAGGTCGCCAGACGTTTACACAAGCGCCTTGAACAATTGCATACCGGGCAGCGCAATCGGCTGCATGCCACAGCCAGTCATGATTTGCTGATCGTGACCGGAGAAACCTCCGATCTGCCTTGGGTTGAAGGCATCGAGTACGCAGCTCCCGATGCTCAGGCTTCGGGTCTGTGGCTACCGACCCGCTGGCAGCCGGATGTCAGCGCCGAATTGCTGTTGCAGGCCCTTGCTGCGCGCTATGACCGTCAGCCCTTGCTGCTGTGGCATGAGCCGACGCTGGTCATTGCGCTGGACCGGCAACTGCCCCTTGACCTGGAACACCATCTGCCGCGAATCCAGAGCCTGTGGGGAAACCATGCAGATACCTGACGCACTACAACCCTGGCGTGAGTGGCTGGAGTGGTTTTCGCCGGATCTGTGGCCCGGTTTCAGTGACATTCTGGGGCGCGTAAACCCGCTACTGGGTCCTTTGCGTGGGGTACAGGCAGGCGGCACGCCAGATCTCGAAGGTCTGGCTGATCTGCAACGACGCGGCCCCTATGAGCGACTGCTGACCAGCGAATGGCTATTGGCAGATGAGCTTCCCGAGGAGTTTCTGCGCCGTGCCTCTACCGGAGAGCATCTGTTTCTGGCACCGGAGCAACGAGCCCGCAAAGCCAATCGGCAAGTGGTGGTGCTGTTCGATGCAGGCCCGCTGCAATGGGGCGCTCCACGTCTGGTACACCTGGCCCTGATGATTCTTCTGGCGCGCAGGGCTCAGGCTGCCGGAGGAGAACTGAAATGGGGAATCGTGCAAAAACCCGGAAAACTGGCCAGCCTGACAGCGGCCAGTTCACTGCAGAACATGCTCCAGGCCCGCACCAACTCGCCCGCAACTGCACAGCAGTGGGAACAATGGAGAGACTGGCTGGGTGAGCAGCCTCAGACACCTGGGGAATGCTGGGCCGTTGGCTTATGGCATGACCGGCAAGCCGTACTTCCCGCATTTACCCATCGAGTACACCTGCAGCGAACACTGGATGGCACGGGAATACAGTTCGATCTCTACAGCCGGAACCACCGGCGTGTAATCCTTCCAATGCCCAACCAGACTGCCGGGCAGAAATTACTCAAAGGGCAGTTTGAAACACGGTCCTCCACTGCACGCGCTCCGGACAAAGGCGCGCGCGTGGCACTGACCTGCCCTCCCGTCATTTCACCCTCAGGCAGCCATGTGGCGTTGATGTTGCTGGACGAGCCAGGCTCCCTGGTGTTTCACGTACCGCAAATGAATCAGAAGAAAGCGCAGTCAGGCCATCGGCAGTTATGGCCTGCAGGACTCAAACCTGTAGCCGCCTGCTTTGTCGGCAACCAGCTTGCGACGGTCCTTTCAAATGCTGCAAACCTGCACTTCTGGAAAATGGCGTCCTTTCAGAGCATGAAGCAGCCATTGCGTGAAACCTTTCTGATTCCCACGGGCACAGCGACGTTGCAGCCCTGTGTCTGGCTGCAAAGGACGCCGGGGCAACTCTATTGCCTCGACAAGCAGGGCAAACTGATTTACTGGGAGCGCGACCAGACAGGGGAAAGCAGGCTGAAACCTGTGGAGCAAAAGGTCATTGGTCTGGCCCGTGTTGGACAGGAAGCACTTGCCTATCTGAAAAACGAGTGCGGACGGTTATTCCTCAAGACCCGAAACAGTCGGGGTATCGACAACAGTCGACTGGTACCAGGTCCGGCAGCCGATGCGACTCAGGTTCTGTTCGCAGGCTCGCCAAAACGACGCAGATCTTTTGTACCCTGCGCGGTTTATCACACCACCGACGGTGCCTGGCATGTTCACAGTTGCGCGGCAGATCCGCTGCATACGGAAATCGTCAGCCTGAACTCAGGCCACCAGCCTGTCGGTCTGCTACATGACACAGCCAACGATCACTGGAGCCTGGTCTTGATAAGCGCAGGGAAAACGACCGTCAGCCTTTACCGGGAACATCAGATCCAGGCGCTGTTCACGACCTCGACCCCAATCGTGCGCCAGACCTTTTGCCCGGTCAGCGGCCTGCTTGCGGTACTGACCGAAACCCGCGAGCTGCTGGTGTTTTCCGTACGAGAGAACGCGATGCGGCTACAGGTCATATGCAACGGTGTCAGCAGCCAGGAAACGGCCTCATGAGCGACATTGCCAGCGGGATACACCAACCGGTATTACGGGGACAGCAGGCGGTCGCAGGGCTGTGGTTTCCGGCAGAACGTTTTGACGAAGCAGAACGAAGACAACTGCTGCTGACCTATTGGCTGCCAGGGGCCAGTGCCTGGCGTTTCGAGCAAGGCGACCTGCTCCGCTGGAGCGAGCCACAACGCTTGCAATGCGAACAGTTGCTGGGCTGGCCTCTGGTGCTGATAAACCGGACCCTGTGCTCGGCACCTTTACAGAAGCCTGAATACACACACCTGCCGATGGCCGATCTTTGGCTGGTGCGCAACTCGCAAGTCGAAGCCCTGGACTTTAAAGATGCGACGGCAATCCAGCCCGGCCAGTGGCTGGATATCAACGCCTACACCCTGCTCGACACTTACGATTGCAGTGCTGTCTTGCCCGCCCCCGTAATGCCATCGCTGAATGCGTCCCCTGATATTCGGGAGCTTCTGGGCAATACCGTCGGCGCGCCACCGGGTGAGCGAGACGAAATCATGGAGGCTATGCGAACCGGCGGCGGCCATGCCAGGACTTACGGGCCAATCGTCGGCACCGCATTGAAAACAGTCCTGGGGCTGACCGTGGCTGTGGCCTTGTTCAACCTGCTGCCGGATGCCGCAGACAGCACTGCAAAGATCCGGGACCTCGCTCCGGCGGCCTCAACCGATCACTCGACAGCAAGCAACTACATGATGCTGATTGCCCTGGTGGTGTCGGGGTTCTTCATGGGGCGCTGGCTGATGCAATCCGGTTTATTGCAGCGTCCTGGCCAGACGACCTCCAGCCGGGCATCGGCGACACCTTCGACAGTTGCAAGGCATGCTTCTTCGGATATCCCGGCACGACGCAAGAAACGCCGCTTTATGCCCAGTTTTGTCGATAAATGGCTGACACGCCTGACTAACGCATCGCGTCTCAATCTGTTGTTTGGCAAACGCCAGGCCGATTATCTGCAGCGCATGCTCGACATGTTTGAAGAAGGCAACCTGAATGAAGCACTGCGCCATGCAATCCCTCTGAACAGCGATGCAGGCGAGGGTAAACAGTCCTTTGCCACACCCAAACCTCGTGCCGATCTGAAGCTTGGGCAACAGCAGGAAACAGGAGTATCCATCGAGTCTCCAACAGACTTTCAAGACCTGCTGCGCAAGACCTACCGCGCCAGCTTCGAGAAACTGGACCGAGAAGGCCGCATCGACGAAGCGGTGTTTGTCCTGGCCGAACTGCTCAAGGCATATGAGGAAGCCCTCGACTACCTGGAACGTCACAAGCGCCACAGACAAAGCGCCGAGCTGGCACTGGCATGGGACATGCCCGCGGCAACCATAGTGCGCCAACTCTGTCTGGCTGATGACTGGCAACGGGCAATTCAGGTAGCCCGGCGCGACAATGCATTCGAAGCGGCTGTGACATCCATGGAAAGCAAATGGCCGGAACATGCACAACGCTTGCGTCTGGAGTGGGCAGATACGCTGGCAGACAAGGGTGAATGGATAAAAGCGGTAGATGTGATCTGGAGCCTGACTCATGAGCGCCCACGAGCCGCTCAATGGCTTTTGAATGCCGAGGCTGGCGGAGAAAAACTGGCAGCCGAAGCACTGGTAAAAAGGGCCATGCTTCTGCCCGATACCCTGCAGGCTTATGAGCCCTACCTGACAGAATTACGCAATGACCCGGTCCGCAAGCCCGAGCGCCTGGCCATCGCCCGGGCCCTCATCGCCAACCGCAAGCACACAAAAACCTGCGCCTGGCTCGCAGCCATCTTCACAAGTGCAATCGCAGCCGATCAGCAACTGGACGCTGCCGGCCTGCAACAGTTGGCAAAACTGAGCAATGATCCTTTGCTGCAAGCCGACATGCCCAAACTGGGCTTTAAACCCTTGCCTTGCTTGCCTTTGCGGGAAGCGCCGGACATTTACCACTGGCAAGCGCCTGCACCGGGTGTCAGAGACATCGTTGATGCTGTGCCTCTGGACGATCTGCGCAGCCTGATTGCATTGGGCGAAAGTGGCGTCCTGATACTCGATGCACAGGGACGCACTCTGTGCCATTTCGCGGTCCCCACCCAGCGCCTGGTCCTGGCCGAGAGCAGACAAGTGGCTTTGGCCGTGATTCGTCGAGGTGAACTGTGGCGCGTCAGCAAACTGGACCTTGTGAACAGAACGGTACAAGACCTGGGAATGCTGGCAATGGATGACTTTGCCCGGCAGTTCGACGGGATCGGCTGGACCATCGGCAAAGGCAATCATGTGCGCGTGGTCGATACCTCTCCTGGCTTTGGCACCCTCTGGCACATAGACAATCTGCCGGGAACGGTGGTCGGGGTCTATGCCAATGCCAGTAGCGAACATCTATTGCTGAGCGACCCAGGCGGCAATCTGCAATGCTGGCGCTATCAGCTTCCGGGTCGCCGCTTGCAAGCGCGTGACGAATTGCCTCTGAACCTGCGTGAAGATTCGGCACTTACCTTCGGGCTGGCTGGCGAACCTATAGAATACTGGCTCAACGGTCATGAAGCCCCCGAGCCGGTCATCATGATCGAACACAGCGGCCGGTGCGCGGGATACAGCTTGCCGGGGCTGGACCGCAACGCCATCGACTGCCCCTGTATCTACCTGGGTAGCGAATGGATGGTGGTGGCTTACGCGACCAGCAATGGCAATCAGCAACTGCGTTTTTTCAGACGCACCGACGACTGCACCTACGCGTGCATCGACTGGCCCGGACGCGAACATATCAGAGTGAATTGCATCGCCGGGCAGTGGACAGCCTTCGATGCCCAGGGCCGGTTGTTCTGTCTGAATGTTGAAGACGCAAGGCCTCGCGGGCTCAGTATCGTGTGAAACACTGGAGTCAAGGCACAGACTCCAGCACATGCCGCGAAGCCCCTTCCAGCGTTTTCCAGAGACTGCGCATGGTCGGATTCTGATTGGCTATCGCGCAGTAAGAGCGGATTTCCAGGCGTGTGCTCCACTCTTCGCCACCGGCTCTTACCAGTGATCCTCGTTCAAGCTCGTCGACGACCGCGCTTTGCGGCAACCAGGCTACGCCGTAGCCCTCGATGGCCATGCGCATCAGGAGCATGGCCATGTCCGCTTCGTAGCAGCGCTCGAGCCTGACGGGCGTCGGGCCATTCTTGATGACAATATCGGCGACGCGCCCAAGGAAAGTGGTCGCGGTATAGGCAAGATGCGGGACGGGTCGTGCAGTGCTGCCCGGCAGGCGGTATAGCGGCTGGCCTTTCTTGTCCGGGGCACACAAGGGGATGAAAGCGTCATGCCCCAGCGCCAGGCTGCCGAAACGTTCGGCGTTCAGCAGGATCGGCGCAAGAGGATGGTGATAGACGATCATCAGGTCGCAACTGCCCTCCTCCAGGGCAATCACGGCGTCATGGATGTTGGCAGCAACGACCCGTGCATTGAATTGCTCGTTGTGTTGCTGAAACTGCGAGAGCCATTTGGGCAGAAACGTCATCGACAGACTGTGCCCGGCGGTCACCTGAATGGAGCGCCCGGGCATGCGTTCGACTTCACGCAAGGTTGAGCGCAGTCTCAGCAAGCCTGCCAGCACTTCACGGCCCTCTTCACAGAACGTGCTTCCGGCAGCCGTCAGCCGCACGGGGTAAGTGCCGCGATCGACCAGTTCCACGCCCACCCACTCCTCCAGTGACCGAATGCGTCGCGACAGGGCCGACTGGGTCACGCAGCGAACTTCCGCCGCCCGGGAGAAGTTCTTCCACTCGGCAATCGCCAGAAGATCGTCCAGCCATTTGATTTGCATAAAACCGCTCCTGCGATGAGGGACGCATTTTACGTCGTCTTCATCGCCCTATCGCAGCCATTTCGACAACTATTCCAAAAGCGCATGAGGTTAGCGTGATTACTCATCATCGCCGCCGGGCGCTTGCCTAGAATCGTCCTCGCACCAGGGCCAAGAGAACCATTGGGCGAATCTGACTTGTCTCCTGCCAGATAACAAAGCCAAAAACACTGAGGACAGCTTCGTGAAGAAAAACAGACTTCCACGACAAATCGCGATGGGCATTGCACTGGGCGTGCTGGTGGGTTGGGCGTGTCACCATTTCGCTGGAAACGAGCAAAATGCCAGGCAGATCGCTTCGTACTTCTCGATGGTTACCGATATCTTCCTGCGCATGATCAAGATGATCATCGCTCCACTGGTTTTTGCGACGCTGGTCGGCGGCATTGCCAGCATGGGGAATTCAAAGTCAGTCGGGCGAATCGGCATGCGAGCCATGATCTGGTTCCTGAGCGCCTCGGTGATTTCACTGACCATCGGCATGGGACTGGTCAACCTGTTCCAGCCGGGGGCCGGGCTCAATATGGAAGTTGTCCAGCACACAACGGCCACCGTACCGGTCAATACCGGCGACTTCAGCCTCAAGGTGTTCATCAGCCATGTATTCCCGCGCAGCATTGCCGAAGCCATGGCCAATAACGAAATCCTGCAGATCGTGGTGTTCTCGCTGTTCTTCGGTTTTGCGCTGGCTGGCGTCAAGCGTGCCGGTTACACGCGAATCACCGACACCATCGATGAACTGGCCAAAGTGATGTTCAAAATCACCGATTACGTCATGGCCCTGGCACCGATTGGCGTGTTTGCCGCCATCGCCTCGGCGATCACCACTCAGGGGCTTGGTCTGCTGATCGATTACGGCAAGCTGATCGCCGAGTTCTATCTGGGAATTGCCATCCTCTGGACCGTACTCTTCGGTGCCGGCTACCTGTTTCTCGGGCGTTCCGTTTTCACGCTGGGCAAGCTGATTCGCGAACCCGTCCTGCTGGCATTTTCGACAGCCAGCAGCGAATCCGCCTATCCGAAAACCATGGAAGCCCTGGAGAAGTTCGGAGCGCCCAAACGGGTTTCCAGCTTCGTACTGCCACTGGGTTATTCGTTCAACCTCGACGGTTCGATGATGTATCAGGCCTTCGCCATCATGTTCATCGCCCAGGCTTACAACATCGACCTGAGCTTCACCCAGCAACTGTTGATTCTGCTGACGCTGATGATCACCAGCAAAGGCATGGCAGGCGTGGCACGTGCCTCGGTGGTCGTGGTCGCCGCAACCCTGCCGATGTTCAACCTTCCGGAAGCCGGGCTGCTGCTGATCATCGGTATCGATCAGTTCCTGGACATGGCGCGCACTGCCACCAACGTCGTGGGCAACAGCATCGCCACTGCCGTGGTTGCAAAATCCGAACCCCACGAAGAGCCGGACAACACAGAAGCGAGTACCCGACCCGGACAGCCGGTCCCGGTTGCCTGAGGAGCAGATCATGAAGAGAAAATCGAAATCGGCCGGCAAGGGTGCCCTTGTCCGCAAGCTGGGTATTGTCGCAGGGCTGGGCTCGTTGGCCGGGGGCGATCTCTTCTACAAACTGGTGAAATCCAGGGCGGTACTTGAGGATCAGGGTCACTACCATTTCCTGCTGGAGCAGCACCCGTTCAAGGATGTGCTGCTGCCTCTGGACAAGGAAGCCAGCATGACATCACGCAAGTTCTATGTGTTCCAGGTGTGCAAGTCGTTCGAGGAAAGCGGTGTCGATGCAGTAATGCTCCCCTGCTTCGCCAGCCATACGTTTCGCGCCGAAATCCAGGAAGAACTGGGCATTGCGGTGCTGGACATGATGCAGGCGCTGGCCCGGCATATCCGCCTCACGACCCGCCCCGGGACGACTCTGGGGGTGATCGCTTCGGACTTTGTCGTCCATTCGGGACTGTTCGAGCGCTATCTGGGCAAGGATTTCGGCATCGTCTATCCCGCCCCCGATGCACAGTCCGCACTGATGGAAGCGATGTATGGCGTCAACGGCATCAAGGACGGTTACCTTGAAGGTGCCCCTCTGGATACGGTTTATCAGGCATGTCTTTCCTTGCAGGCACAAGGAGCTTCGGTGTTGGTTCCCGGTATGACGGAGCTATCGCTGGTCTGCCCCGGTCTTGAAGAGCGCGGGATGCCGGTTCTGGATATCAATGAAATCTACGCAAGCTTTGCGACTCAGGAGAAAACTCAGCCTGCACACCCGGCTTTCAAGCTTGGCATTGTGGGTGGTGTAGGACCTGCCGCCACCGTGGACTTCATGAGCAAAGTGGTTGCCAACACAGCCGCGGGAAAGGATCAGGAACACATCAAGATGGTGGTCGAGCAGAATCCACAGATTCCTGATCGCACTGCCAGTCTGCTGCACCACGAAACCGATCCGACCATGGCGATGTACGCGACCTGCAAACGCCTGGAAAACGCAGGTGCAAAGGCAATCGCGATTCCCTGCAACACTGCCCACGCATTTGTCGAACGCATCCAGCCCCATTTGCAGGTGCCCATCGTCAACATGCTGACCGAGACAGTGGAGTGGATCGTGCAGAAATATGGCTCGGGCAAGACTATCGGCCTTCTGGCGACATCGGGAACGCTGCAGAGCCAGGTCTACCACGAAGCGGCCAGACGCGCCGGGCTGCAGATCATCACGCCAGGAATCGATTACCAGCATATGGTCATGGATTCCATCTACGGCGAGCGCGGCATCAAGGCCGGGTTCACCGAAGGGCTCTGCAAGGAGCAACTGCTGCTGGCAGCGGAACACCTGTGCGAACTGGGTGCTGGCGTGCTGATTCTCGGCTGCACGGAATTGCCATTGGTGCTCGCCCACAGCGAAGCATTTCAGATAAGTGAGCACAGTGTCGCGCTGGTCGATCCGACCACCATTCTGGCGCTGAAATGCATAGAGCTGGCGGGGGGAAAGTCGGTCGGGACAAGGATCGATGCAGCTTGAATGAACGATGAATCCTGATCTGCAACGCCGATCAGGATCTCCCTTCTGCATGCCCCACTTTCTCTACACGCCATCGAACCAGTTTTTACATTCAGTTACATCCACATTCAGTAATAATTCTCAACGGAGATGTTATATTGTATCTATAACTATCAGGAAGTCCTCCATGTCGTCTCGTAAAATCGCGTCCCTGACCAGCCTGGCAATCGGGGTGCTGGGCAATGTCAGCTTCGCAGAAGAACCACCGCAAACCCTCGAACTGGACAGCGTCAACATTTCCTCCGATTACCACTATGAGACGGCCACCAGCCCGGTCCAGGGTTATCGGGCCACTCGCTCGGCAACAGCAACCAAGACCGATACGGCCATCAAGGACATTCCACAATCGATCAGTGTGGTTCCAGCCTCAGTGCTCAAGGACCTGGGCAGCAATAATGTCGAACGCGCCCTGGACTATGCCGGTGGTGTGTCGAAGCAGAATAACTTCGGCGGCCTGACGCTTTACGAGTACAGCATTCGCGGCTTCACCACTTCCGAGTTCTACAAGGATGGCTTCAGCGCCAACCGTGGCTACCCGGCGACGCCGGACACTGCCAATATCGAACGTATCGAAGTCTTGAAAGGCCCGGCGGCCAGCCTGTATGGCCGTGGCGATCCGGGCGGTACGGTCAATATCGTGACCAAGAAGCCACAACGCGAGGCATTCACCACGCTACAGGCCAGTGCCGGCAGTTGGGACCGTTATCGCACGGCGCTGGACGTCAACACGCCCCTGGATGAAGAAGGCAATATCCTGTCGCGGGTCAATCTGGCGGTCGAGGACAACAACAGCTTCCGCGATTATGTCGAGAGCAGCCGTGTCTTTGTGGCACCCTCTTTCAGTTGGCAGTTGAACCCCGACACCAGCCTGCTGGTGGAAACCGAGTTCGTGCGCCACAAGTCCACTTTCGACCGCGGCATCGTTGCGCCGAACAACAAATGGAGCGGCATGTCCCGTTCGACCTTCCTGGGCGAACCGAACGACGGCGATATCGATAACGACAACAACATGATTCAGGTTGCGCTGGATCATCATCTCAATGATGTCTGGTCGCTGCGTCTGGCCAGCCATTACAAGGAAGGTGAGTTGTCGGGTTATGCCAGCGAGGCTCGCCCGCTGAACGCCGATGGTCGCACGGTCAATCGCCGTTATCGCGAACGCGACATGAACTGGCATGACAGCATCACCCAACTGGAATTGCGTGGCCGCTTTGACGCCGTCGGCCTGGAGCATGAGGTGCTGATCGGCACCGAATACGAGAACTACCGCAAGAACGAGCGAGTCACCAATATTGGTGGCAGCACCTATGCCATCGATATCTACAACCCGGTCTACGGCCAGGCCAAACCCAATGGTGCCCGCACCGGTACGGACTTCTTCGAGCACGTCGAAAGCCGCGCCCTGAACCTGCAGGATCAGATCGTCTTCACCGACAAGTTGCGCGGCATGATCGGTGCCCGCTACGAGCATTTCGATCAGCAGATCGATGACTACACCACCAACGCCAGATCCACACAGGCTCACGATGCCTTTACCCAGCGTGCCGGCCTGCTGTATCAGCTGACGCCGCAGGTTGGGCTGTTCGCCAACGCTTCGACCTCGTTCAAACCCAATAACGGACTGGATGCCTCAGGCAAGAGCTTCGATCCGGAAGAAGGTATCGGTTATGAGATCGGGATCAAGAGCGAGCTGTTCGACGACCGCTTGAGTACCACCCTCGCCGCCTTCCATATCGAGAAAGAAAACGTCCTGACCCTCGATCCGTCCACCAACGTCAACCGCGCCATCGGTGAGGCCCGCAGCCAGGGCCTGGATCTGCAACTGACCGGCCAGGTGACCGATGCCATCCGGGTGATCGGCGCCTTTGCCTATATCGATGCCGAAGTGACCAAGGGCGACCAGACCATTCCGACCGGCAGCCGGATCCTCGGCGTCGCCAAGCGCAGCGGCAGCCTGCTGGGCGTCTATGAGTTCCAGGAAGGCGCGCTGCGAGGCTCCGATGTGGGTGCCGCGTTCACGTATGTCGGGGATCGCTCCGGTGAAGCAGGAACCAGTTTCGAGCTGCCGGCTTACCATACCGTGGACCTGCTGGCTCACTACAAGGCCACCGAGAACGTGACCGTTGGCTTGAACCTCAACAACCTGTTCGACGAGAAATATTTCGAGCGCTCCTACAGCAACTACTGGGTTGCACCGGGCGAGCCACGTAACTTCACTGTCAGCCTGACCCTCAATCTCTGATCGATAACAACAAGGATGCATCATGCTTTGCAAATCATCTGTTCTGGCCTTGAGCCTGCTGGGTACGCTGTTTGTGGGTCAGGCCAGCGCCCATGGCCTGTGGACCGAACAACGTCGCGGCAACATTGAAGTGATTTACGGCCATGGCGCGGAAGACAACGCCTTCAAGGCGCAAAAGGTCAGCGGAGCCTGGGCTTATGATCTTGCTGGCCGGATGGTTCCGGTCACCGTGCAGCGCCTGGACGACCATGCACGCCTGCAACCCCTGAAGCCTGTGGCCGTTATGTCTGTCGCGCTGGACAACGGCATGTGGACGAAAAACAGGGACAAGAAGTGGATCAACGAAGGCCGCAGCAAAGTACCGGGCGGCACCGACTCGATCCATACCTTCAAATACAGTCTGGCGATTTATGAGGAAGGCGCTCGCCTGCCGTCATTCGACAAACTGAAGTTCGTGATCGTGCCTCAGGTCGATCCGCTGAAGGTCGGGCCGGGCAAACCGTTGCCGGTTCGCGTGCTGGTGGATGGCAAGCCTGCGGCGGGTATCAAACTGGTCGGGGATTATCGCAGCGCTCCGGACGTGGTGAGTGCCGAAACCGACGCCGAAGGTCGCGCCAGTGTGGTGGTGCGCAACGAGGGATTGAATGTGATTGCCGCAGAAGTCACGCTGCCGGTCAGCAACGATGCCGATATCGAAGCGCGAGGCCTGTTTACCTCGCTGACCTTCGTGGGGGAAGCGCATCACGATTGATGCAACAAAATCTGCAGGAGCGGACAAGTCCGCTCCTGCAGGTCGGCGTTACAGGTATTTCAACCAGGTAATATCACGCCGCCGCGCCTTGAGCCCGGAAAACCAGCGTACTGCCGGGAACAGCACCACCGCCAGCAACACCGAACTCAGCCATACGCCCCACATCGCATCGAAGCCGAAGTAATCGCCCTGATTCCTGCCCCAGATCGCTACGGCAATCAGGTACAGGAACTTCAGCACATACAGATGCAGCAAGTAGAAGAACATCGGTGCCGAGCCCAGGATCACCAGCGGTTTCAGCCAGCCCCTCTCCTGAATCCGCTCGAACCAGATCAGCACCAGCAGACCGATGCCCAGCGTCAGGCTGAGGAACAGCAATGACGGCGGATATTTGGTGATATTGAAAAAGCTCATCAGCGTCTGCACGCCGGTTTCGCCAACACTCCAGGGCTTTTCGCCATAGCCGTTGATCAGGCGCAAGACCATGAAACCGATCAGCGCACCCAGGCCCCAGATCAGCAAACGACTGCGACGCGCAACAGCATCCATAGCCGAGGAAAACCAGGGGCCGGCGGCATAGCCCAGAGCAATGACACCGATCCAGGGCAGCAACGGATAGGAGGTGCGCAGACGCAAGGTATCGCTGACTTCAATCCAGCCGCGATCATGCAGAATCGCCCATGGAATGTGCATGGCCGACTCGACGCCGAAATGCAGCGAGTCCAGCAGGTTATGCCCGGCAACGATCACCAGCCCGATCACCACCAGCGCCCAGCGCGGCAGGAACACCATTGCCGACAAGGCCACCATGCTCAGGCCGATGGCCCAGATGACCTGCAGGTAAATGATGGTTGGCGGGAATTTGAAGGTCCAGGCGAAGCTCACCAGGGTGAACTCCAGAGCAATCAGGAACAGACCACGCTTGAGCAGAAAGGCCGAAACATCAGACCTGCCGCTGTACTTTTCACCGTATAGATAAGCCGAAAGCCCGGTCAGCAACACGAACAGCGGCGCACACACGTGGGCCAGCAGGCGGCTGAAGAAGAGTTCCGGAGCAGTGGTGGCCACATCCATGGGGTCGCTGACCTGACGATGCAGGAAGAAGGTTTCCCGCACGTGATCCAGCAACATGAACAGAATGATCAGCCCGCGCAGGGCATCGATCGAGCGCAGCCGTGAAGACGGCGCGGGGGTCAAGGGAACAGCTGTTGTCATGGGAAGTTCTTGTCCGTTGAGGGCTGTAACGAATGCATGAGGCTTCAGCGGGCAAGCTCGCTCACACAAAACGCCGCGCGCATTGTGCCGCAGTCAGGCTTGCCCGTGACAGTGCGATGTGCTCAGAACTCGTTCTGCAGGGCTTTATAACCGCGAACCAGATCAATATTGGTGTGCGCCACATCCTCCGAGAACTCCGATGCCGAGATACTCACCGGCGGGAACTGCGAGAGATCGGTGTTCGGGCCGATACGGGTGGTGGACGGCACGTAGAAACTGTCCGGCAGATCACGCCCGTCAACCACCGAGTTATGGCGCACGACGCTGCCATTCCCCACCTGGCAGTTGAACAGCACGCTGTTGAAACCGACGAAAACCCGGTCGCCCACCGTGCAGGGGCCGTGCACGATGGAACGATGGGCAATGGAGGTGTATTCGCCGATGGTCACCGCCGCACCGGACTTGGAGTGAATGACCACGCCATCCTGGATGTTGGAATTGGCACCGATGATGATCGGGTCCATATCGCCATTGGCGTTGACCTCGTCGGCGCGGATCACGGCATAGGGACCGACAAAGACGTTGTCCTTGATGATGACCTTGCCGCAGATAATCGCGGTTTTATCGATGTAGGCCGACTCGGCAATGACCGGCAGATGGCCGGAAGGATTCTTGCGGATCACGGTGGTAGTCCTCAGGACATGTAGTTGGAGGTATAGGCCACGGCATCGTGGGGGTGCAGGCTTTCCAGGTGACGTACACCGACACTGGATGCAGCGAACAGTCCTTCCAGTGCCTGCTGGATCTTGCGGGCAGCGTCTTCGACGTACATCAGGTTCTGGCCATTGAGACGGGCAAAGGCCTGCTCGTCGGCGCGCTTGACGGCGGTCTGCACCGGAGTGCCCAGGGCGCTTTCGGTGGCATCGATCAATGCCATCAGACCAAGAGCGGTGGCCTGTTCCGAGATGCGTACCTGAACCGTTGCCACGCTGCGCTGGCTATGGGGTGTCGCGAAGGACGCATTGTCACGCAGCCAGACCGCCGCCTGATCGGGCGTCAGCGTTTCCTGCCCGGCAAAGCGCTTGAGGAACGCCTCTTCCACAAGCTGACGCGACAGAGCCGCCGAACACGGGCAAGTCGAGGAATAAGTGACATCCACCGAGACATCAAGGGACAACCGGCCTCCCGCCCAGAGCGCACACAAGGTCACCGGGTAGGATTTCCAGCCACTCAGGCCTTGGGTCTTCAATGCCGGTCGACGGCACAACAGATTGAAATTCATCTTGAGCCGGGCGCGGCTGGAATGGCAGTCGGCATGGCTGGTCACCATGGCTTCAAGCAGCACCGACAGGGTGCCGGGAGTGAATGGCTGATGTTCGGCAAAGCTGTCGAGCAAGGTATAGAGGCGCGACATATGAATGCCCTTGACGCCAGGGTCGGCCAGATCGACCTGCAGATCCACATAGGCATGTATCGGATGCGTCACACCGGGTTCACTCAGCAGAATCGGGACTTCGACACCTTGCATGCCTACCCAGTCAAGGGGGATCAGGACTTTGGAAACTTCCGTCAGGGCAACGTCAGGGAGGGGGTTCTTCATTTCTGTAGTTCATCTCGTTGGCCTGCTTCGCCACCACGGGCGAAGCATGATGTAAGCGATATGGGCAACGTTCTACGCCAGCCAATATTGATACACTATAACATTAACAACCAGAGAACCAGACATGCCTGCTCAGGTATTACCACTCAGGTTTTCGCCAACTCCTCGATCAGGAAATCCCGAAACGCACTGACCGCAGCAGGCAGGTTGCGCCCGGCCATGCTCTGCAACTCGATGCGTCGGGCTTTCATCCCTTCGTCGCTGATCGGCAGGGAGCGGAGTTCCTTGCCCAGCAGACGTCTGTCCAGCGTCATTTCACTGGACAGGCTGATGCCGCCCTCCTCCCTGACAAAGCGCAACAGCGCGCCGATGTAATTGCTGGTCAGCACCGGATCGAACAGCAGACCCTGCACGCCGCAGCAGATATCGAACAACTGGCGAAGTGTCGTATCGGTATTGGTCAGGGCGATGGCATAGGGTTGAAGCTCTGCCAGCGAGACTTCGGGACGTTCAGCCAGAGGATGGGTATTGCTCACCACCGCGCAGATGGCACCGGTGTGGATGTACTCGACCTTGATTTCCTTTTGCGGGGTCAGGCTGAACGTCAGGCCAAGGTCGGCATCGCCGGAGCGGACCTTTTCCGTTGCCTGAGCCGGTGCGCAGACTTCCAGAGAAAAGTGAATGCCCTGATAGATCCGCCGAAACAGCGCGATAGCCTTGGGCAGAAACTCCAGCGCGAAACCTTCGGAACAGGCGATGCGGACATGCCCGCGTTGCAAACTGTGCAACTCGGTGATTTCCAGTACGACCTGCTCGGCTTCGAGCTGGGATTTGCGCGCATAGGCAGCCAGACGTATACCCGCCTCGCTCAACACCATGCCTCGGGCACGCCGCTCGAACAGCACCGCGTCCAGATCCCGCTCCAGCTTGGCAATCTGGCGACTGACCGCCGATGCCGCGACATTCAGTCGCAATGATGCCTCACTGATCGACCCGCAGCGTGCCACTTCCAGAAAGTAGCGCAAAGCCGTGGACTGCACACCGTAGAGCTGCATGAATACCTCCAGCGTTGCCTTTTCGGCAAAGCAAGTATCGAAAGATTGTGCTTGTGGCATTGATACGCTTTGCCTAGAGTCATGTCGAGGCCTAATAAAACCATTGCCTGCTTGTACCCCTTTCTCCTTTCGCATTTGCGATTCACTGCCCTTTGATAAAACCACTTCGCCTTAGGGAGACGACGGCATGGGCATCAAAGGTTTCGCTCGCAGCATTGCGCTGCTGGGCCTGTTCAGCAGCTTTACCGCCTTCGCAGGCAAATCCGACGACACCCTGGTTTACGCATCCGACAGTGAACCTGAAAACATCAGCCCTTATCACAACGACTTGCGCGAAGGCGTCATCCTCGGTCGCCTGATCTGGGACAACCTCGTCTATCGCAATCCTGACAACGGCCAGCTTGAACCCATGCTGGCCACCAGCTGGAAACAGGTCGACGACAGCACCATCGATTTCGAATTGCGCCAGGGCGTGAAATTCCACAACGGCGATGCCTTCACGGCAGACGATGTGGTGTTCACCCTCAACTACGTGGTGTCGCCAGACGCCAAGGTTGTCACCGTACAGAACGTCGACTGGATCAAGAGCGCAGAAAAGCTGGGGGATTACAGCGTCCGCCTGCACCTGAAAAAGCCCTTCCCGGCCGCCCTCGAATATCTGTCCAACGCTGTACCGATGTTCCCGAAAAACTATTTCGAGAAAGTCGGCCTGGCTGAGTTCAGCCGCAAACCGGTGGGCACCGGTCCCTACAAGGTGGCGTCCATCACGAGCGGCGTCGGCGTGAACATGGACAAGAACCCGGACTACTTCCAGGGCAGCCCACAAGGCCAGCCGAAGATCGGTCATATCCAGTTCAAGGTGATTGCCGACTCTGAAACACGCCTTGCCGAGCTGATGACCGGTGGCGTTGACTGGGTCTGGCGTGTGGCACCCGATCAGGCGCAAAGCCTCAAGGGCATGCAGAGTCTGGTGGTCACCAGCGGCGGGACCATGCGGATCGGCTTTCTGATCCTCGATGCCCGTGGCACCTCCAGCGCCGACTCGCCCATGAAGCACCTTAAGGTGCGTCAGGCCATCAACCACGCGATCAACCGTGAGGGTCTGGCTTCACAACTGGTCGGTGGCGAAAGCAAACCGCTGCAGGTGGCCTGCTACCCCGGCCAGTTCGGTTGCGACACCACGGCTGCGACTGTCTACAACTATGACCCGGCCAAGGCCAGGGCACTGCTTGCCGAGGCGGGCTATCCCAATGGTTTCGAGACGGAAATCTTCGCCTACCGCGACCGCGACTATGTAGAAGCCATTATCGGCAACCTGCGCGCCGTAGGGATCAACGCCAAGCTTCGCTACCTGAAATACGCGGCACTGCGTGACCAGCAGCGCGGCGGTAAGGTGCCGATGTCGTTCCAGGCCTGGGGCTCGTTCTCGATCCTCGACACCTCGGCTTCGGCGGGCACCTGGTTCAAGGGCAACCCGGACGACAACATCAAGGACCCGCAAGTCCAGGGCTGGCTGCAAACCGCAGACAACGCGCTGGACCCTCAGGTGCGCAAGGATAACTACCGCCTGGCCTTGCAGCGCATCAGCGAACAGGCCTACTGGGCACCGCTGTTCAACTACTCGATGAACTATGCGTACGTCTCGGACCTGAACTTCAAGCCGTACCCGGACGAGCTGCCCCGCTTCGTCCTGTCGAGCTGGAAGTAAGCGCCCCCTGAAATCAACCGGTGAGTGCGGCACGACTGCGCACTCATGTTCCTCCCATGGATACAGGGTCACTTGCCATGTCCGGATTCCTTTTGCGTCGTCTTGGTATCGCCCTGTGTGTAGCGATTACCGTGTCGATCATCAGCTTCTCTCTCTTGCACCTTTCCGGTGACCTGGCCACCGCCATTGGCGGACCGGAAGCCACCAGCGAACAGATCGAGCAGATCCGCGTGCAGTACGGCCTCGACAAGCCGTTGGTGACGCAATATTTCAACTGGCTGAGCGACCTGCTGCGCCTGGACCTGGGTGATTCGTTCTTCTTTCAGGAGTCGGTCTACAACCTGATTGCCTCGCGCCTGTCCATCACCTTGGGCCTGGGTGCCATGGCGTTGGGCATCGCCCTGTTGATCGCCATTCCGCTGGGCGTGCTGGCCGCCGTCAAGCGCGACACCTGGATCGATCGTCTGGCCCTGAGCATCGCTGTTCTCGGTCAGGCGATGCCCAGCTTCTGGTTTGCCCTGATGCTGATCGTGGTGTTCTCGGTCACGCTGAAATGGCTGCCGGTTTCCGGCAATGCCACCTGGGCGCACTTCGTCATGCCGGCGATTGCCCTGGGCTATTACGCCACCCCGGCCATCATGCGCCTGACCCGCGCCGGGATGCTGGATGTGCTCAATTCCGATTACATCCGCACAGCTCGCGCCAAGGGCCTGCGCCCTTCGACCGTGCTGTTCAAGCATGCGCTGCGCAATGCCCTGATCCCGGTGGTGGCGCTGGCTGCCGTGGAATTCGGCTTCATGCTCGGCGGCTCGGTGGTCATCGAAACCGTGTTCTCCCTGCAAGGCATCGGTCAACTGGCCTGGGATGCCATCGCCCGTGACGACTTTCCGGTAGTGCAGGCCGTGGTGCTGCTGATTGCCGTGATCTACATCGTCCTCACTCTGCTGGCCGACGTGCTCAACGCACTGCTCGACCCACGCATTCGCGTTAAATAGGAGGCCCCATGAGCACCACAACCTCACCCGCTCTGGCCATCAACGATTACCAGCCACCGGCCAAAAGCATGCTGCGCAGCCTGCGCAACAGCCTGCGTCACCGCGGCTTTGCGATTGGCATGTTGCTGCTGGCTGTCATTCTGTTCGGTGCGCTGTTCGCGCCCTGGCTTGCGCCTTACGACCCTTACGCCCAGGACGTCATGCTGCGCATGAAGCCTCCGGTATGGATGGCCAACGGTTCATGGGACTACATTCTGGGCACCGACAAGCTGGGGCGCGATTACCTCTCCCGTCTGCTATACGGGGCGCGGATCTCACTGTTTATCGGCTTCTCGGCAGCGCTGATTTCCGGCCTGATCGGCACCGTCATGGGCCTGCTGGCAGGTTACTTCGGCGGCAAGGTCGACGCCGTGATCAGCTACCTGATCACCACGCGACTGGCCATGCCCGTGGTGATGGTCGCCCTGGCCTCGGCCTCCTTGATGGGCGGCTCGCTGAAAGTGGTGATCATTCTGCTCGGCTGCCTGCTCTGGGACCGCTTTGCCGTGGTGGTACGTGCCGCCGTGCAACAGATTCGCGACGCCGAATATGTCGCCTCTGCCCAGGCGCTGGGCTGCTCGACCTTGCGCATTCTGGCCAGTGAAATCCTGCCCAATCTGGTGGGCGCGCTGATCGTGGTCGCCACCCTGGAGATGGCCCACGCCATCCTCCTGGAGTCTGCGCTGTCGTTCCTGGGCGTGGGCGTGCAACCGCCGATTCCGTCCTGGGGCCTGATGATCGCCGAGGGCAAACCCTACATGTTCTTTTCCCCCTGGGTCATTGCCATCCCTGGCGTCGCACTGATGGTGCTGGTGCTGGGTATCAATCTGGTCGGTGACGGCCTGCGTGACCTGATCCTGCCCGATGGGCGCAACTGACAGAGGATATCCGGACATGGCTCTCTTGCATGTTGAAAACCTGCGCGTCGATATCCCTTTGGGTCAGGAAACCCTGCATGCCGTTCGCGGCCTGGATTTCCATGTCGAACGCGGCGAAATGCTGTGCATCGTCGGCGAGTCGGGATGCGGCAAGTCCCTCACTTCCCTGGCTCTCATGGACCTGCTGCCACGCAAGGCAAAACGCACGGCAACGCAGCTCAGCCTGGACGGCATCGATATGCTGACCCAGAGCGAACGCCAGATGTGCGACCTGCGCGGCAACCGTCTGGCCATGATCTTTCAGGAACCCATGACCTCGCTGAACCCGGCCTACAGCATTGGCGATCAGTTGTGCGAAGTGCTGCTGCGCCACCGCAAGGTATCGCGCAAGGACGCCATGCTGCGTGCGGGCCAGATGCTGGAAAAGGTCGGCATCAGCAATGCGGGCGAACGCCTGCGCCAATACCCGCATCAATTGTCGGGCGGCCTGCGCCAGCGGGTCATCATCGCCATGGCCTTGATGTGCGAACCCGATGTGATTATCGCCGACGAGCCGACCACGGCGCTGGACGTGACCATTCAGGCGCAGATCCTGCGGCTGATTCGCGACATCCAGAAGGAGTTCGGCATGGCCGTGATCTTCATCACTCATGACCTGGGACTGGTCGCACGCATCGCAGACCGGGTGGCGGTGATGTACGCCGGGCAAATCGTCGAAACAGCCCCCGCCGTGCAGTTGTTCGAGAACCCGCAGCACCCTTACACACGCGGCCTGCTGGCCAGTATTCCGATTCCGGGGCACACCCAACCGGGTCAGCCGCTGGGGTCGATTCCCGGTCTGGTGCCGAGCCTGGTGGGCGAACAGCAGGGCTGCGCATTCCGCAACCGCTGTTCGCAGGCGGTTGCAGCCTGCGCCAGCCATGTACCGGCAGTGGAAAGCGACGAGCACATGGCCCGTTGCCTGTTTGCCACGCCCGGAACTACAGCCGTCTTCCACCGGGAAGGAGCACTGTCATGAAAAAAGATATCGCTCTGGAACTCTGTGATATCCGTCGCGAGTTCAAGATCAATCGGGGCTTCTTCAAACCGACCGCCACCCTGAAAGCCGTGGATGGCGTATCCCTGCGCCTGATGCGCGGCGAAACCCTGGGGCTGGTGGGTGAATCCGGCTGTGGCAAGAGCACCCTGGCAAAGATGCTGCTGGGCCTGCTGCCGCCCAGCAGCGGTGATGTGCTGGTCAACGGTAAACACCTGGCCGCCACCGACCGCAAGGAAATGGCGCGACGCATCCAGCCGATCTTCCAGGATCCCTACTCTTCGCTGAACCCGCGCAAGACCCTGCGCGAAATCGTCACCCTGCCGATGATCGTGCACGACATCGGCACCACCGCCGAACGCCGCAAGCGTACCGAAGACATGCTGGATGTGGTCGGCCTGCCAAAACGCGTGATCGACAGCTACCCCAGCCAGCTTTCCGGGGGCCAGCGGCAGCGGGTCGCCATCGCCCGGGCGCTGATCATGCGCCCGGATGTGTTGATCTGTGACGAGCCCACTTCCGCGCTGGACGTTTCGGTGCAGGCGCAGATTCTCAATCTGCTGCAGGACCTCAAGCACGAGTTCGGCCTCACTTATCTGCTGATCAGCCACAACCTGGCAGTGATCGAACATCTGGCCGACCGGGTTGCGGTGATGTATCTGGGCCGTATCGTCGAAGAACGCAGCCGTGAATCGCTGTTTTCCGAGCCGGGCCACCCTTATACCCAGGCACTGCTGGACTCGGTGCTGACACCTGACCCGCATCTGGGCATTCCCGATCTGGGCCTGCACGGCAACTTTCCCAATCCGATGTCGCCCCCGACCGGCTGCGCATTTCACCCGCGCTGCCCCAGCTGTGGCGACACCTGCAAGCAACACTACCCGGCCAATGCTTCCGTCAAGGGCGGAACCGTGCGCTGCCATCTTCGCGACACCCCTCAAAAACTGGAGCTCGTTGCCTCATGAGTAGTCGCTCGAATGCTATCGAAAATGTCTGCGAACAATTCGACAACGGCGCTTTCTTCGCCCTGCTGCAAAGCAGCGTCGCCTACCCGACGCAAAGCCAGGAAGCCGCCAGCCTGCCGGAGCTTTATCGCTACCTCAAAGAGTTCATCACTCCGCATGTGGAGCGCCTGGGTTTCAGCGTGCAGATCCATGAAAACCCGGTGGCCGGACGCGGCCCGCTGATGATTGCCACCCGTATCGAAGATCCGCAACTGCCAACCCTGCTCAGCTATGGCCACGGCGATGTGGTGCGCGGCTACGACGCTCAATGGTACGAAGGCCTGTCGCCCTGGAATGTCGTCGAACGGGGCGAACGCTGGTACGGTCGCGGCACGGCGGACAACAAGGGTCAGCACCTGATCAACCTGACGGCACTGGAGCAGACCCTAAAGGCCCGCGACGGCAAGCTGGGTTTCAACGTGAAACTGTTGCTGGAAATGGGCGAAGAAGACGGCTCCCCCGGCCTGCGTGCCTTTTGCGAAGAGCACAGCGAAGCGCTGGCGGCCGATATCTTCATTGCTTCCGACGGCCCTCGTCTGGCGGCATCACGCCCGACGCTGTTTCTCGGCTCACGGGGCGTCTTCAATTTCGAGCTGAATGTGGACCTGCGCGAAGGCGCGCATCACTCCGGCAACTGGGGCGGACTGCTGGCCAACCCTGGCATCATCCTGGCCAATGCCATCGCCAGCATGGTGGATGAAAAAGGTCGTGTGAAAGTCGCCGGTCTCATGCCCGGGGCCATTCCTGAAAAAGTACGCGAAGCACTGAGCGATATCGAAGTCGGCGGCGGCCCTGGCGACCCGGATATCGACCCACACTGGGGCGAACCCGGTCTGAGCCTGAGCGAAAAGGTGTTCGGCTGGAATACCCTGGACGTCCTGGCGTTCAAGACCGGCAACCCGGACGCCCCGGTCCACGCCATCCCCGGCAAGGCCTTTGCCCATTGTCATATGCGCTTTGTGGTGGACAGCGACTACAACACATTCATACCGGCCGTACGTGCTCATCTGGATGCCCATGGCTTCAGCAATGTCGAGGTGAAACAAGGCCGGATCGACGTCATGAACGCCACGCGCCTGTCGCCTGACAGCCCCTGGGTGGAATGGGCGCTCGCTTCGCTGACCACCACCACGGGCAAGAAACCCGCACTGCTGCCCAACCTCGGCGGCTCGCTGCCCAATGATGTTTTTGCAGAAGTGCTTGGCCTGCCCACGGTCTGGGTGCCACATTCGTACCCGGCGTGTTCGCAGCATGCTCCCAACGAACACCTGCTGGCACCGGTGGTCAAGGAAAGCCTGCAAATCATGACCGGTCTGTTCTGGGACCTGGGCAATGATGCTGCACGCCTGGCCCGGGAACACAAGGCAATGGAGAACGCTCAGTGAATGAACTGCAAAAGCAGACCAGCCAATGGCTGGCCGGGCAATACGAAGCCATGGAGTCGCTGCTGCAACGGTTGGTCGATACCGACTCCAACAGCTACGACAAGGCAGGCGTCGACGCGGTGGGTGAATTGCTCGCCGCCGAACTGCAGGCCGACGGTATAAACGTCGAACGTATCGCCATCGCAGACTTCGGCGATGTACTGCTGGCCGAACTGCCCGGCGGTCCGGGCAAGCCGGTCCTGCTGCTGGGGCATCGCGATACGGTTTTCCCCAAGGGTACCACCGCCACTCGCGGCTACTCCCGCGATGACAGACTGGCCTACGGCCCGGGCGTGGCAGACATGAAAGGCGGGCTGGTGCTGAACTGCTTCGCCCTCAAGGCCCTGAAACGCCTGCCGCCCCTGCCTTTTCCGGTACAGATTCTCTATACCGGCGATGAAGAGATCGGCTCGGGCAGCGCCCGTGCCCATATCGAACGTCATGCCCGTGCCGCACAGGCCGTGCTCAATCCCGAGCCAGGGCGCGCCAGCGGCAATGTGGTCAGCGCACGCAAGGGTGGCGCCACGCTGATCATCGAAGTCAGCGGGCGCGCCGCTCATTCGGGCGTCAATCATGCCGACGGTGCCAGTGCCATCCAGGCACTGGCGCACAAGATCATCAAACTGCATGCCCTGACCGACTATGCGGCAGGCATCACCACCAATGTGGGCTTGATGTCTGGCGGCACTTCCAGCAATACCGTCGCCCCTAGTGCCACGGCAAAGCTCGATGTGCGCTTTGTGGAACTCAGGCAATGGGATGAAATTCTCGCGGCCATTCAAGACATCGTCGCCGAAGAGGAACTGCCCGGCACATCGGCGCGTCTGCTGGAGGCCACCACCTTCCTACCCATGGAAGCCCGGCACAGTACCGAGCTGCTGCGTCTCTATCAGCAGCAGGCGACCGAGCTGGGTTTCAGTGTGGAAGGCGAATTCACCGGCGGCTGCGCCGACTCCGGTTTCACCGCCAGCCTGGGCATACCGACCCTGTGCGGCCTGGGCCCGGTGGGCGGCAAGGTGCATACCGATCGCGAATACCTGGAACTGGCTACGCTGGTTCCAAGAGGCCAGGCACTGGTCGCAACCATTCTGGCGCTGAATGAGTCACCCGCTCTCACCCCCCACCAGGAGTGCGCTTGCCCTGGGCGGCACTCCGACAACCGGCTGCGTCAGCAATCGTAGATTTTGCGTTTTATATTCCAAGGACTGCCCCCATGCCTGACTCCAACCTCCTCAGCAAATCCGCCACCGAACTGCGTGCCCTGATCGGCAATAAACAGCTTTCTCCTGTCGAGTTGCTGGACGCCTGTATCCAGCGCATCGAAAACCTCAACCCGAAGATCAACGCCTTTTCCGCCACCTGTTTCGAGCGGGCTCATCAGGAGGCAAAAGAGGCTGAGCAGGCGGTGATGCAAGGCAAACCGTTGGGGTTGCTGCATGGTCTGCCCATCGGCATCAAGGATCTGGAAGAAACCGCCGACGTCCTGACCACTTACGGCTCACAGCTGTTTCGCGACAACGTGCCCAGCCATGACAACCTGTTCGTGGCTCGCCTGCGCGGTGCCGGGGCGATCATGGTCGGCAAGACCAACGTCCCGGAGATGGGCGCAGGGGCCAACACCCGCAATGTGGTCTGGGGTGCCACCGGCAATCCCTTCGATCCGAACCTGAATGCCGGCGGCTCGTCGGGCGGTTCGGCTGCTGCACTGGCAGTGGACATGGTGCCGCTGTGCAGCGGCTCCGATACCGGCGGCTCGTTGCGTATTCCCGCCGCCTTGTGTGGCATTGTCGGTCTGCGGCCTTCGCCGGGGCTGGTGCCCAGCGAGCGCAAGAAACTGGGCTGGACACCTATTTCCGTGGTCGGCCCCATGGGGCGAACCGTGGCCGACACGCTGCTGCAATTGCGCGCCTCTGCTGGCCTGGGCCAGTCCGACCCGCTGAGCTATGCCGTCGACAGCGACGAGTTCGCGCCCCGCCCCATCGACCTGAGTCAACTGCGCGTCGGCTACAGCGAAGACTTCGGCAGTTGCGCCGTGGATAACGAGATACGTGCCGTATTCCGGGCAAAAATCGATGCTCTCAAGCCTCTGTTCAAGTCCTGCGAGGCCATCGACCTCAATCTGGAAAGCGCCCATCGCACGTTCGACGTCTTGCGAGCCGAAGCTTTCGTCGCCGGTCTTCAGGATGCCCATGAACGCGATCCGGACGCACTCGGCCCCAATACCCGCGCCAACTATGAAATGGGCGCGGCCATGTCGTTGCAGGATTGCGTCAAGGCCCATGGCGAACAAAGCCGTATCTTCCGCAGCTTTCAGCAACAGTTCGAACGCTACGATCTGATCCTCGCCCCCACCACGCCGGTTTCGCCTTTCCCGTGGACCGAGCTGTACCTGCGTGAAGTGAATGGCGTACCACTGGACAATTACTATCGCTGGCTGGCGCTGTGCTACACCATCACCCTGACCACCAACCCGGCGGTTTCGATTCCTTGCGGCCTCGATCACAAGGGCATGCCCTTCGGCCTGCAAGTGATCGGCGGCTTCCGGGGCGATGCAACCCTGATGGCCTGCGCCCAGGCACTTGAAGAGGCCAGCACCGGCGACCCACGCCTTGCCCGCCCAAGACCGGACCTGCAAAAGCTGATGGACTCGGCAGTGAACCTGACACATATCGTCACCCACCCACCGATTTATGGCGGATCGAGCACTCGCAAGCCGGATATCGGGGCGATGTGAAATGCATGGCCGGGCGAACAGCGCCATAATGCCCGGCCATTTATCTCAAGGAGCCTCACCCTGTGGCCGTTTCCCAAGCCATCCTGCCGATATTTCTGCTGATCGTCCTGGGGTATGTGCTGGGACGCCGCAAGGCGCTCACTCCCGACAGTACCAAGGCCCTGAGCAATCTGGCCTTCAAGCTGTTCATGCCCATGGTGCTGTTTACCGGCATGGCCAAGGCGCCACTGCACGATGGCCTGGATATCCGGATACTGGCGGCCTACTTCGTGCCTGCGCTGATGGTCTTTGCAGTGGTCAATCTGGTGAATCACCGTTTTGCCGGCAAGCCGACGCCCTTTGGCCTGACGGCGAGTTTTTCCAATAACGTATTGATCGGCATTCCGATGATTGCCAGTCTGTTCGGCAATCCCGGGCTGGTTCTGCTGTTTACCGTGATTGCCGTTCACAGCCTGTTGCTGTTCAGCTTCCAGAGTCTGTACGACAGCTTTGCGGGCAACGAGCCGTTCAATTCACGCTCCTTGATTGCAAGCCTGGCCAACCCGATGATCATCGGTCTGTTGCTGGGCGTGGCGCTGAACCTGTCCGGCCTGGCATTACCGGACTGGGCCGATCACCTCACCACCTGGCTGGCCCAGGCTGCCCTGCCCTGCGCCCTGATCGTCCTGGGTGCCAATCTTTCCAGCTACCGACTGACTCCCAGCGCCGAAGCAATGGGCATCACCTTCGCCAAACTGGCGCTGATGCCGCTGCTGGTGTTGCTGGCCTGTATCGTTCTGGGTATCGAAGGCCTGCCGCGAGCCGTGCTGGTGCTGATGGCGGCCGGACCGTCGGGGGTCAATGTGCTGGGCTTTGCGCGGAGCCTGCCGGATGTGCAGAAAACCAGTTCGGCGATCTGCATGACCACCATTCTGTCGGCGGGGACATTGCCGCTGTGGATGTGGATCGGGACGCGGTTATAGGAGCGAATTCATTCGCGAATGAATTCGCCCCTAAAAAGGCAGAGCTCAGACAGCCACTGCTTCTACCTTGCGATGCTTCTCGTACAGGAAGCTCAGCACCGCATGGCGATACTGGTTGTACAGCGGATCATCGGCCATGGCAATGCGGTTGCGTGGACGCGGCAGTTCGATCTTGAGGATTTCGCCGATGGTCGCCGACGGGCCGTTGGTCATCATCACGATACGGTCGGAAAGCAGCACCGCTTCGTCAACATCATGGGTGATCATCAGCACTGTGTTCTGCAACTCGCTCTGGATACGCATCACCTCGTCCTGCAAGTGCGCACGGGTCAGGGCATCCAGTGCGCCAAAGGGTTCGTCCAGCAGCAGGACCTTGGGCTGCATGGCCAGCGCACGGGCGATGCCGACACGCTGTTTCATGCCGCCGGACACTTCACTCGGGCGCTTGTGCAGGGCATGGCTCATGCTGACCATATCCAGGTTGTACAACACCCACTCATGGCGCTCGGCCTTGCTCTTGCTGTGCTTGAACACCTTGTCGACCGCCAGCGCCACGTTCTCGTAGACCGTCAGCCAGGGCAACAGTGAATGGTTCTGGAACACCAGACTGCGATCAGGGCCCGGTGCGCGAACCTCCTTGCCATCGAGGATCACCGCACCGCTGGTGGACTCGGTCAGCCCGGCCACAATATTCAAGACCGTCGATTTGCCGCAGCCCGAGTGACCAATGATCGAGATGTACTCGCCACGCGCCACTTCCAGGTTGACGCCAGTCAGAACCTGGCTGGAAACGCCGTCACGCTCGAAGGTCTTGCTGACTTTTTCGATGCTCAGGTACTTGTCTTGCGCATTCATGTGCTTGCTCCTTAACCGGCCGATGTGCCGCGAGTGACCAGATGACCGATCAGGGCCACCAACCGGTCGAGTAGAAACCCGACGACACCGACATAGATCAGCGCCAGGATGATGTCGCTGATGCGCGAGGCGTTCCACGCATCCCAGATAAAGAAGCCGATACCTACGCCGCCGATCAGCATCTCGGCGGCAATGATCGCCAGCCAGGAAAGACCGACGCCGATACGCAGCCCGGAGAAGATGTACGGCGCAGCGGCAGGCAGCATGATCTTGCAGAAGTACTCCACGCCATTGAGACGCAGGACCTTGGCCACGTTGCGGTAATCATCGGGAATGTTGCGTACACCCACCGAGGTATTGATGATGATCGGCCAGATTGCAGTGATGAAAATCACGAAAATCGCCGATGGATGGCTGTCCTTGAAGCCGGCCAGCGACAGCGGCAGCCAGGCCAGTGGCGGCACGGTGCGCAGGATCTGGAACAGCGGGTCCAGTGCCCGCATGGCCCAGGCCGACTGACCGATCAGGACACCAAGGCTGATCCCGGCGACCACTGCCAGTGTGTAGCCGTAAGCGACACGTTGCAGGCTGGCGAGCAGTTGCCAGGCCATGCCCTTGTCATTGCCGCCGTTGTCATAGAACGGATGGATGATCAGTTCCCAGGTTTCATGGATGACTTGAGTCGGCGGAGGCAAGGCCGCGCCCTTGCCGCTGCAGAGCATTTGCCACAGCAATAGAAACAGAGCGCCCACCACCAGCGGTGGCAATACACCCTGCACCATGAACTGACGCAGGTTCTTGATTCTGGCAGGCCAGCGGCTGGCGGGCTTGCCGGTGACGGTCACGGGCTCCCCCGCGGCCTTGAAGCTTTTACTTTCAGCGTTCATCGATTTCTCCCAAGCGAGTGGCCACTATCAGGACAGAGCCTTGATGGTCTGGCTGTCCAGGTAGGCCTGCGGGTTTTGTGGATCAAAGGTCTTGCCATCGAAGAACTTCTCGATGCCACGCGAGGTGGAGGCCGGAATCTGTGCCGCCGGTACGTTCAGTTCGGCCGCTGCCTTGCGCCAGATGTCTTCGCGGTTGACCTTGTCCACCAGCGCCTGGCTGTCGAAGCCCTGCGGCAGGTAGCCCCAGCGTTTGTTTTCGGTGAGGAACCACAGGTCATGGCTCTTGAACGGGTAAGATGCGAACTCGTTCCAGTAGCGCATCATGAACTGACTGTTTTCCACGACCTTGCCGGTGCCGTAGTCGAAGTTGCCTTTCATGCGCTGCACGATGTCGTCATAAGGAGCGTTGATCCAGCGGCGCTTGGCGCAGATCTGCGCAACCTCTTCCTTGTTTTCCGGCTGGTCGCAGAACATCTGCGCTTCCATCACCGCCTTGAGCAAGGCCTTGGCCGAATTGGGGTTGGCGTCTACATAGTCGGCACGCAACGCCAGGGCTTTTTCCGGATGGTTATTCCAGATTTCGCTGGTGGTGTTGGCGGTGTAGCCGATCTTCTGATTGACCAGTTGCCCGTTCCACGGCTCGCCCACACAGAAGCTGTCCATGCTGCCGACCTTCATGTTGGCCACCATTTGTGGAGGCGGCACGACGATCGTCGACAGGTCCTTGTTCGGGTCGATGCCACCCGCTGCCAGCCAGTAGCGCATCCACAGGTCATGGGTGCCGCCGGGGAAAGTCATCGCGGCATTGATGCTCTTGCCTGCTGCTTTCTTGGCATCCAGTGCAGCCTTGAAAGGTGCCGAGTCGAGGCCCAGCTTCAGGTCGGCGTATTCCTTGCCCACGGAAATGCACTGACCACCCACGTTCAGACGCGCCAGGATGTACATCGGGACAGGCCGGTTATTGGGCGTGATCTTGCCTGCGGCGATCAGGTAAGGCATGGGCGTCAGGATGTGCGCACCATCGATGCCATTGCTGGCCGAGCCCAGTACCAGGTTGTCGCGGGTGGTGCCCCAGGACGACTGTTTCAGCACTTCGACACCGGTCATGCCGTACTTGGCGAACAGACCTTTCTCGTCGGCCACGAACAGCGGCGCGGCGTCGGTCAGGGCGATGAACCCCAGCTTGGCACTGGTGGTTTCCAGGCCATCGGTGCCGGCAGCCCAGACCACGGACTGCAAGCCCGGCGGCAGAATGCTCAATGCCGCACCACCGCCCAGCAAGCCCAGCGACTGTTTGAGGAAAGACCGCCGAGGCGCATTTTCCGGGCTGTCTTGCTCGTGGCTATCTGGCTTCTCGTCCATATCATTCCCCCAAAAACACGCATAAAAAAACGGCGTACACACGCTCCAGGCCTTTGCCGATGAACGTGTGGACGCCGTTGTCCGGAATTCGCTTATGTGCCGCGGCCTTCGTCTTGAAGCACCCGGCCTGCACAACCTGCAAAGCAGTTTGCATGCCAGCTTTGCAGCGACCGCGGATCGCGTGGGTTGCAGCCAGGATGATGGGCCTGGAACGCTGCAGGTCCCGGAATCGTTTCGCACATTACTGGGGCGCGACCTGCGCCGCTTGCCCGGCGCAAGTGCACAAGGGTCAGTGGCGTTTGCGTGGCGCAGGACGCGCTGCGGCGAAGGCCAGCAGAGTCTGGGAGACGTCGACCATACGCTGGCCGCGCTCCATCGCCGACTGGCGCAGACGCTCATAGGCCTGGCCTTCGCTCAACTGATGTTCATCCATCAACAGACGCTTGGCCCGCTCGATCAGCTTGCGTTCGTTGAGGGCCTGGCGTGCTTCTTCGAGTTCATCGTTGGCGCTCAGCAGGCGCTGGGTCTGGGACTGCAACAGATCCAGAACCGAACGCCCCAGATGCGGCCCCAGGCCATCGGCTGGCGGGCTGTCCAGATCGATGGCCTGAACACTGAACAGACGCGCCTGATCGACACTGCCTTCGGCTTCCAGGCTCACCAGACGGGTAAGCAATTGTCGATGGTTGTCCAGATCGGCACGGGCCTGCTTGATGCTCTCCTGACACTTGACCAGCAGCCCGTCGGCCAGATAGATCTCGATATCGCGCATGGCATCGATGCGCAGAGTGTTGAGGTCGAACCAGACCTCGGAAAGCATCGAATCGACTTTCTCGTCTTCCGAGGTTTTCAACGCAACGCCTCGCAAACGCCCCAGTTGCGCCACGCAATCGCTGCTTTCCTGATTGCGCCACAGGCGTCGTGCATCGTCGTCGGCAAACTGGATGAAGGTCTGGAAGCAACGCTCCTGGCTCTGCACCAGATGCTCCAGCCGGTCATGGGCTGACGCATCGAAATAGCCCGCCAGAAACCCTCCCACACCACAGGCGCGCTCTTGTCCGGCCAGCTCCTTGCCCTGCATGAAATTGAACATTGCCACCAGCACACGGGTGACCACCGGATCGATAGCCGTGTCGGCAGCCTCGAACACCACCGCCAGCAAGCCACCGATCAGACGGCTCAACACCATGGTGGCGTCCTGAGGGGTCAGCCGCTGCTCGCGAATACGCCGTCGCAAGCCGGGCAACTCATCCAGGCCATGCATGACATAGGCAATACGGTTGAACAGCCGGGCGCGGTCGGAGGCGCTGGCTGCGTCCAGATCGATACGCTCGAAACAGTCCAGTACACGGGCTTCGATGGCCTTGGCTTCGGCGGTCAGCACATCGAGCTGAGTCAGGTGATGGGCCTTGCCGCTGCCCAGATACATATTGGAATAACCACGCTCACGTTGCAGGGCATGCACCAGTTGGCCGACCTGCGTCACCATCTGGCAAGTGGAGGCCAATCCTTCCAGGCCTTCCAGTTCGCTGCGGCGCGCAGCCAACATGAAACGCAATGCTGCGGGCATGTTTTTATCAGTCATGGAATAGCTTCACGGTTGGAGTCGGGGGACTCCATGCAAAAGCAGGTCCATGCCGGATTCATCCGGGAAGAAGGCAGACACTACTGCGGGAGGCGGCTTGCCGGCGACGGGGCCATGAAATCAAGGCATTCTTATCGGCTTGTCTGTAGATGTCGCCAGCAAGCTGCCTCCCACAAGTTTGAACTGCCCCCCAAAAGTTGGACGATTTTAGCCAGCAGCCTGAGCCCTGTAGTCGACAGGGCTCAGGCCATTGAGCCTTAGCTTGATTCGCTCATGATTGTAGTAGTGGATGTATTCATCCAGACCCGCCTTCAATTCGTCAACGCTCTCAAATCGCCTCAGGTAGAAAAACTCGGACTTGAGCGTGCCGAAAAAGCTCTCCATCGCCGCATTGTCCAGGCAATTGCCTTTGCGCGACATGCTCTGTTTGACCCCGCGCTGCTTGAGTGTGGCGCGATATTGGGTCTGCTGATAATGCCACCCCTGGACGCCCTTCTAAGTGTCAAGTGGACACTGCGCTTTGGTTGATGATGCTATTTCGCCTCTGGATGATGCCGTAGA
>NZ_JAFGZD010000019.1 GCF_017165765.1 Pseudomonas capsici | reverse complement strand
TTCAAGAGCCTGGCCGGCAAGCACTCGCTGATGGTGGTGGAGCACGACATGGGCTTCGTCGGATCGATTGCCGATCATGTGACCGTGCTGCACCAGGGCAGCGTTCTGGCCGAAGGTTCATTAGAGCATGTCCAGGCAGATGAGCGAGTGATTGAGGTTTATCTGGGCAGATAAGCCCGATGGAGATTTGTATGCTTCAAGTTGAAAAGCTTCATCAGTACTACGGCGGTAGCCATATCTTGCGAGGGCTTTCTTTCGACGTAACCATCGGAGAAGTCACTTGTCTGTTGGGGCGTAATGGCGTCGGCAAAACCACCTTGCTCAAAGTACTGATGGGACTGCTACCAGCAAAGGAAGGCTCCGTGAACTGGGAAGGTAAAGTCATAACCACTTTCAAGCCGCACCAGCGTGTGCACGCTGGCATTGCCTATGTGCCACAAGGCCGTGAGATTTTTGGGCGACTGACCGTCGAGGAGAATCTGCTGATGGGATTGTCGCGCTTCCCCGGATCAGAGGCAAAGGAGGTTCCAGAGTTCATCTATGAGCTATTTCCTGTGCTTTTACAAATGAAGCATCGACGTGGTGGGGACTTGTCTGGTGGTCAACAGCAGCAGCTGGCAATTGGTCGGGCATTGGCCAGTCGTCCACGACTTTTGATTCTCGATGAGCCCACCGAAGGCATTCAGCCCTCGGTCATCAAGGAAATCGGTGCGGTCATCAAGAAACTGGCCGAGCGCGGCGACATGGCCATTCTGCTGGTGGAGCAGTTCTACGACTTCGCCGCCGAGCTGGCCGATCAGTATCTGGTTATGTCCAGAGGCGAAATTGTACAGAAAGGGCGCGGTGTGAATATGGAGGCTGAAGGTGTTCGAGGTCTTGTAACTATTTAAAAGACGGGGTTGCTAATGCCTCGCTGCAAATTTTCAGGTGAAGCACTATTCGTGCACTGCCTGCGTTGAAATGACTGCCAAACAATATTGGAGCCTTCTATTCCAGGGACGGCTTCGCCCAAAAAACTGTCTCAAGGACTCAGGCGCAATGAATACAGTCAAAAATTCAAGGGCCTTCTATGCATTGCTATTAATTATTGCCATAACGTTCGCATTTTTGGTGTATAGCTTTTACTCGATTTCACGCTCTTCAACCGAATTAATGGCAGTCAACGACAACCGCTATTATTCATACTTACTGGCAGATGAGCTGCGTCAAAGCTCAGATGATCTGACAAGGCTTGCTCGCACCTATGCTGTGACTGGTGACGCTGAGTATGAGCGCGAGTATCTGAAGGTTCTGGATATCCGTAACGGCAAAGCCCCACGTCCGCAGGATTACCATAGAATTTACTGGGACTTCATCGCAGCGGGTATGCCCAGCCCCCGCAATGACGGCGAGACTATTGCTCTTACTGAGCTCATGCGAAAGGCCGGGTTTAGCGAGGGCGAGTTCGGGCGGCTCAAACAAGCTCAGGATAACTCTGACGGGCTTGTTCAACTTGAAGTTAAAGCGATGAACGCGGTGAAGGGTAAGTTCGCTGATAGCCAAGGTAGTTACACGCTGACAGCTACACCGAATCTGGAGCTGGCTCGAAATCTTCTGCACAGCAAGGAATATCATCAGTTCAAAGGGCAGATCATGAAGCCTCTGGATGACTTCCTTGGAATGGTAGAGGCACGTACAAAACAGTCTGTAGTCGTTGCAAGCGACCGAATGCAGTTTTTTCAGGCCCTCTTTGTGGGGATATTGATTGCGCTAATCGCTGAGATTGCATTGCTGATATTGCTGGGCCGTAAGCAGCAATTGGCACAATTGGGCTGTAGCCCAGCTATGTTGGAACAAGTGCTCAATGAGGTCGCTGGAGGTAACTTGGCGATTGCTATCCCGCCTGCACCTGCTAACAGTGCCTTGGGCCGGGTCAACGTCATGAGCCAACAGCTCAAGGTCCTGATCGGGCAGGTGCTCGGGACCAGTCAGCAGTTGCACACCGCCATCGCTCAAGTATCGCAGGTGGTTGAAAATACTGCGCAGAGAGCCAGTCAGCAAAATGAAATGACGGACATGGTTGCCACTGCGGTTCATGAGATGGGCCTTACGGTTCAAGAGATAGCGCGCAATGCTGTCAGTGCAGCAACGGCCTCCCAAGGTGCCCACTCTGAAGCACAAGAGGCCAGTTTAATCGTAAGTAACTCCAGTCGTCATATTGAGCAGATGGCAGGCGGAATCGGCGACGCCGCAAACTCGGTAACAGAATTGGCGGCCCAAATCGCAACCATTGATAAAGTCCTTGCGGTCATACGAGGTATATCCCAGCAAACCAACCTGCTTGCGCTGAACGCTGCGATTGAGGCTGCTCGAGCAGGAGAAATGGGGCGAGGCTTTGCGGTCGTAGCAGATGAAGTACGTACCCTTGCAGGTCGCACTCAAGTATCTACTGACGAAATTCAACAAATCATCCAGGAATTGAAGCAGGGCGCAGACGCGGCAGTGGCGTCAATGGGGAAAGGCCAAGCGGCGACAAGCACCGGTGTGGAAGCGAGCCAGCAGACCAATCAGCTATTGGCGGGCATCTCAAACCAGATTGAACACATCAGTGATATGAACCAGCAGGTAGCTACAGCCACCGAGGAGCAGTCTTCTGTTACCGAAGAAATCAATCGCACAGTCCAGGGGATTGCCGACTTGGCGAACTCAACCAGCACTGATGTTCAGGGATGTCTGAAGGACTGTCGGAAGCTGCGTGAGCTCTCTGATGACCTGACAAAACACATGATGAGTTTCAGGGTCTAGTGTGGTGTTTCAGAAGTGCCAATGAAAATCTGGTTTATGCTCATTTGAAACCAATTCGTCGAGAGCTAAGCACTTATGGGCCGACCAGCGACTGTCATTAGCTTCTGAAACTGAAAACGCGGAGCTTCTACGCCGTCTCAAGCAGTGTAAGGGCACGCAGGATGCCTGTGTTCGTGCCGAAATCATTCTGGTGTGTGCAGAAGGAGAATCTGGAAATTCCATTGCCCAGCGCCTCAACGTCAGCAAGGAGTGGTCTCGCGGTAGCGGACGCGCTTTAGGGAATGTCAGATGGCGTTCTGGGCTGCGACGATTGATCGCAGGCTGGAGTTTTCCCGCGATTGGCCACTGTTAAACCTGGTGGTGCCGGGATATCGGTTGTTATCTGCGGGAGCTTGTCGCACCCGATTGCCCGCTATGTCATTGGTGGGGCGGGCGTGAATAAAGCCTTCGACTCGACTGCAACGGTCGCAGTGCTTGACCAGGTGCTTGCCGCGGTTGAAGGCGACTAATTGCCGTACTCCACGGCATTTACCCCATGTAATGCCAGCAGTGCGACTACCTGATCCCAGACCCATGCGCCTTGCCAGGCACCATGAACCAACAGGACATTCGTTCTTGCTTGCGGGTCCTGTTCTCTCTCGTGTCCAGTCGCGCCGAGCTCCTCTGCGCTGGGCGGCTTATCCGTGCTGGCAAGGGCTGCCTCTTTGCTAAGCGCCATCGCAGCGATAGCAACTCCTGCACTAGCCAGGAATTTGCGACGGGGCAGCATCCATAGCTGTGCATCGTCCAATGCTGCACGTTCCGTTGGAGATCTGAGCTGTTTGTCGGAGTTGAACATGGCCACCTCATTTGCTCAAAGGCAGAAAATCAGCGAATCGTAACGTTGTCGCTGCAGGCTGAGTTACCACTTGATTTCACCTGCTGCTACCTTCGCACCGATGTCCAGTGCTATACCCAGTCCGGCCTCGGGATAGGCCGCTTGCATAGCCTTGATCAGTGCGGCGCTGTTTGCGCCTTCAGACTTTTTCAACTCTATGTCCCAGCGTCGCAGGTACTCTTGCGTGTAACGCACTTGAGAAACGTCCTGCGCAGCTCCTGGTGCAGAGTGGCCTGGCACTACAACAATTGGCTGCAGTGCGGCGATGTCATCGAGCTTTTTCATCCATGCGGCACGATCCTCGGCGCTCGCAGCATCCGCTGTCCAAACATGCAGGCCAGCGAAAACATTGACCCCACCTACCACTGCTTTGATGGCGGGGATCCACACATAGCTTCGGTGAGGTAGACGGTCGTTCAGACCACGGATTTCTAGCGTATGCCCTTCCAGATCAATGGTGTTCCCGGCCAGCGGCTTGGGAATGCTGACGTGTTCGGGAGCGTTGGCTCCCATCCGTGGTAGCCAGAACTTGAGTTTTGTGGCCAATGTGTCTTCGATTTTCTTGATCGTAGGAGCCGTAGCAACCACCTCCGCCTTTGGGAAGTACGACTTCAGGATGTCGATGCCGAAGTAGTAGTCAGGATCAGGCTGGCTAATGTAGATGGTCTTCAAGGTCTTCTGACTATCCAAGACCATTGCAGCGATACGCAGTGCATCGGCTCGGGTAAAGCCGGTATCCAGCAGTACCGCATCCTTCTCCCCGGTCACCAGCACGGCGTTGACGTTAAAGCTGTCAGCATCAGCGTGATAGACCTTGAGATTCAGCGGCGCCGATTGCGCATTGACAACCGTAGTGGCCAGGATGAGAGCAGTAGCAGCGGCGAATCGTCGAAAAGCGCGTGAGATATCCATGATGATTTTCTCTTCAAGCAGCGGTGTGCTGCGTCTAGAGAAACTGTATTGGTTGCTAAACCGTGGATAAACTTCACCCTGCTTAAATGATTGTTAACTATTTCGGTGAAATGGATGGATCGTCTTACCTCAATGCAGGTATTTATCGAGATCGCTGAGCGAGGCAGCATGACTGCGGCGGCTGATGCACTGGAAATGTCCAAGCCGATGGTAAGCCGGTATTTCGACAGCCTGGAGGCGTAGCTAGGTGCGAGGTGCTCCTTGTTACTATTCATTCCTCCACTCCAAAGCATTCTCAAAGTTATCAACAGACATGCTTTCCTCCGTTGATCTGCTGCCCAGCAGATTCTCGATCCGCCCCGCACCACCGGCCAGAAAGCCCCGAGCCTGAAGGTTGCTCCGAACAAACTTTTCCTTGCCCTTTAGCCGTCATATTCGGCATAAAGTGCCACTATCCTCCCAATCAGATGCCCACTCATGATCAAAGCCAGTCTCCGTAGTCACCTGACCTTATGGTGTGCGGGCTTGTCGTTATTTACCCTCGTGAGTGTCGGCTTCTATGTCGGGCATATCGCCACTGAACAGATGAAGCAGGCGAGTGCCCATACGTCGTTGAGTACTGCCAAGTCGGCCGCTGCATTGCTGGGGGCGCAGCTCTATGAGCGGCAACTGGAAATGCACCTGCTCAGTCAGGAAACCCACATGATGAGCGGCAATCTGGACGATCCGGCCATCCTGCGGTCGATGGAGCTGCGCAGTCAGTCCCATTCCGAATATGCCTGGATGGGCGTTGCCGATACGGACGGGCGTGTGCGGCAGGCGGTGAATGGCCTGCTGGTCAATCAGTCGGTCAAGGAGCGCCCGTGGTTCAAGGCGGGTCTGCAAGGTTCCTACACCGGCGATCCTCATGAAGCAGTCCTGCTGGCCAAATTGTTGCCCAATCCCAGCGGCGAGCCTGTACGTTTCATCGATTTCGCTACGCCCATCCGCAATGCCGAAGGCACTGTCATCGGCGTGCTGAGCGCGCATGCCCACTGGAGCTGGATGGCCAGGATTGTCGAGGCGGCCGTCCTGCGCGAGGGCATGCTGGCCAATACCGAAGTGCTGATCGTCGATCAGGCGGGCAATGTTCTTTATCCACAGCAACGGGTGGGGGAAAAACATCCGGAACTGCTGCAGTCTCCGGAGCCGGGATGGTTCGTGGGCGATGGTTTCCTGACCAGTGTTGTGAAAATACCGACCCCGACGATTTCAGGGCTGGCCTGGTATGTCGCGGTTCGTCAGCCGCTGGCTCAGGCACTGCAACCTGCGCACAGCCTTTTTTATCGCTTGCTGGGGCTGGGGGTCATTGCTGCTGTGGCATTTGGTCTGGCGGCCTACTATCTGGCCTTGTACCTCAGCCGTCCGATCGAGCAACTGGCCAAGTCAGCCAGACAAGTGCAGGACCAGCAGCCCCACGTAAGCTTCCCGCTGAGCCATCCGGTACTGGAAATCGCCCAGCTCGGCCAGTCGATACAGAACATGACGCAATCCCTGCTCGGTAAGGAACGCGAACTGCAGGATGCCAACAGCTCGCTGGAAGTCACGGTTGCACAACGTACGGCGGCTCTTACCGAGGCCAATGCCGAGCTGTTGAAACTGGCCACTCACGATGCGCTGACGGGTGTGCATAACCGGCGCATGTTCGATGAGAAACTGATCGAGTGCAGCCAGCGCTTCGAACGGACCGGACGCCCGTTCGCCTTGCTGTTCATCGATGCCGACCACTTCAAGCGCATCAATGACACCTATGGCCATGCCATCGGGGATGAAGTCCTCTACCAACTGGCTCAACTCATCGAACAGAACACCCGCTCCACCGATTTCGTTGCCCGTTATGGTGGTGAAGAGTTCGCAGTGCTGTTGCCGGAGTTCGATAACCTGCGTAGCCCGGAAATCGTGGCCGAGAAGATTCGCGCCACCATTGCCGATGCCGACTTTTCCCTGGTCGGGCAGGTGACCGTCAGCATCGGTATCGGTCTGGCCGAGTCAACCGATGCCAACTCGACAGCGCTTATCAAGCGTGCCGATCAGCAGCTCTATCAGGCGAAGCTGTCGGGCAGGAACCGGGTTGTCTGTAATGCCAGCATGAGTGATTTGCAGTTATCCACATAACGTCAGTACGCAATGTGTTGATTCCTCGCCCGAGCGCTGTGGATAACTTTATCCTCAGCGCTGGGACTTCCGGTTAACGGGCCGCAATGCCCCGCGATAGCCCTTTTTATTCCCTTCCGAAATCCTCGGTTTTCCTGAAGCAGACCTTGCCAGCGCTGCATTCCAGAAATTTTTTCACACCTCTTTTTGACTTTTTGATCAAGTTTCAGGCCCGGTGGGCCGATATGCCTGTGCGCGAGTCTGCTGCTTAAAAAAATAAAACCTTCAGCTTTTGCATGGCCGCATCGAAAGAACATCACGGAGAGTTTTATGAACAGCAGTTTTGCGAATATCAGCGTCAACATGAAACTGGCCCTCGGGTTTGGCCTGGTTCTGGTTTTTACCGCGTTACTGGCTCTTGTCGGCTGGAACAGTCTGGACAGGCTGATTGACCGCACCGACAGAATTGGCGATATCACCGAACTGGGTAACAAGCTGACGGTGCTGCGCGTGGCCCGCTTGCAATACATGCTTGCCGATGGCGACGAAACCGCCGCCCAGAATGTTCAGACTCAACTGGATGCCTTCAAGAGCACCCGGCAGTCCATACTCCATAACTTCACTTCCCCGGTGAATACGCAGCTGCTGGAGCGCTTGGGCGAACAGCTCAATGCTTACGAAAAGGTTCTGAACCAGATGCGTACGGCCTATCGCAACAGTGCCACTGTGCGTGCCGAAATGGGTGTCAATGCGACGCGGGCCAATGAGCTTCTTTCGGCGATCAATGAGTCGGTAATGAAGATGGACTCTTACGATCCCGCGCGCTCCGATCTGCTGCAACTGATTGCCAGTGCCCGTATGGACGTGCAACTGGCGCGTTACGAAGTGCGTGGCTATACCGGCAATCCTGCGGAAAAGACCGAGCAGGCGGCATTCAAGCAGATAGACGCCGCCATCCAGGGTTTCGACAGGCTCAAGGCTGCATTCAATGCGACCCATGGCGACAAGGTTGCCCAACTGGAAACGGCGCTGCGTGCCTACAAGGCTTCTGTACAGGGTTTCAAGGATGCGGACAGCTCTATCAATGCCACGCGCAAGGAAATGACGGTTCTTGGGGATGCGATCTTCAAGGTGGGCACTGAACTCACAGCGCAACAGAAAACCCTAGTTGAAGAGGATACTTCCCAGGCACGCAACCTCCAGATTGCCGGGACTCTGATTGCCCTGCTGCTCGGTGCGTTTGCGGCCGTCATCATCACCCGCCAGATCACCCAGCCCTTGCAGGAAACCCTGGAAGTCGTGAACCGCATTGCTTCGGGTGATCTGAGCCATACCGTGGTGGTCACTCGTCGCGACGAACTGGGTGTGTTGCAACAAGGCATTCAGCGCATGGGTGCCACGCTGCGTGAGCTGATTACCGGGATTCGCGATGGCGTCACCCAGATTGCCAGCGCCGCCGAAGAGCTTTCAGCGGTGACCGAGCAGACCAGTGCCGGGGTCAACAATCAGAAGGTCGAGACCGATCAGGTGGCCACTGCCATGCATGAGATGTCTGCCACTGTGCATGAAGTGGCGCGTAATGCCGAGCAGGCCTCGGTTGCAGCTTCCACTGCCGACAACGAAGCCCGCGAAGGCGACAAGGTGGTGGGTGAAGCCATTCTCCAGATCGAAAAACTGGCCAGTGAAGTCCTGCGTTCCAGCGATGCCATGACGGTACTGGAACAGGAAAGCGACAAGATCGGCAAGGTCATGGACGTGATCAAGGCGGTGGCCGAACAGACCAACCTGCTGGCGCTCAACGCCGCCATCGAAGCGGCTCGTGCCGGTGAGGCCGGGCGTGGTTTTGCGGTGGTGGCCGATGAAGTGCGCGGTCTGGCCCAGCGCACCCAGCAATCGACCGAGGAAATCGAAAGCCTGGTTGCCGGGCTGCAGAACGGTACTCGTCAGGTCTCCGATATCATGCTCGGCAGCCGCAACCTGACCGACAGCAGTGTCGCCCTGACCCGCAAGGCAGGTATCTCCCTGGAAAGCATCACGCGCACGGTTTCCAATATTCAGGCCATGAACCAGCAGATCGCCGCCGCAGCCGAGCAGCAGAGTTCGGTGGCCGATGAAATCAGCCGCAGCATCATGAATGTTCGCGATGTGTCCGAACAGACGGCCGAAGCCAGCGAAGAAACCGCAGCTTCCAGCGTCGAACTGGCGCGGCTGGGCAACCAGTTGCAGATGATGGTGAGCCATTTCCGGGTGTAATCGAACCCTTTCGCTGATCAGTTAAGAGGCAAGGTCACAATCCGTGGGAGGGGCCTTGGCCGCGACGACTTGCTGACAGGCAACACATTTTCAGCGCCTGAAAGCTGGCTGTCGCGGCCAAGGCCCCTCCCACAAGTGTGAACTGCCTTAACTGATCGGCATTACCGTGTAGGAGCTCCGCTCATTCGCGAAGTTCTCCATATACTTTGGTATACGCAACTTATATATAAGTCTGTTAACGGGCTACTTTTGCAGGTTTCAAGTATTTCCCGGTCTTCTATAAACTTTCTCCTCACAAGAGCACAGTTGTTTAACTTATAACTTTTCGCTCAATGCTCACGGCCAGTTCTTTGAACTTTGCCGCCCTTGCCTGTACGCAATAGTTCGAGGTGAGCCATGAACTCTGTCTTTGAATCCGGTAAAAACCTGCCACCTCTCAAATACGGATCGACACGCAGCCATGTGTCCGGTCTGGCCGATTTTATCTGTGTGCTGCTTCTGGCAGTGATCGCGATACTGGTGTTTCACGGTGTCCATGAAATGGCACAACCCCTGGCAGCACTGGACAGTACACCCATGCTGCTCGATCCGGCGCAGTTGCCTGAGTATGCCTTGCGCACCACCCTGCGCATGTTTGCGGCGCTGGCGGCTTCGTTGATTTTCACGTTTGTCGTGGCCACTCTGGCAGCCAAGAGTCGCAAGGCCGAGATGATCATTATTCCGGCGCTGGACATATTACAGTCCGTTCCGGTTCTGGGTTTCATGGCATTTACCGTGACCTTTTTCATGGGCCTGTTTCCCGGTCGGCAACTGGGCGCAGAGTTTGCGGCCATCTTTGCCATCTTTACCAGTCAGGCCTGGAATATGGCATTCAGCTTTTATCAGTCCCTGCGTACGGTACCGAGCGATTTGAATGAAGTCAGTCGCCAGTTCGGTTTTTCGCCGCTGCTCAGGTTTGTCCGGCTGGAACTGCCGTTCGCCATGCCGGGGCTGGTGTGGAACATGATGATGTCGATGTCTGGCGGCTGGTTTTTCGTGGTGGCCTGCGAAGCTATTTCGGTGGCCGATACCCAGATCAACCTGCCGGGCATCGGGTCCTGGCTGGCCCTGGCCATTGCGCACAAGGACCCGGCGGCTGTGGCCTGGGCGGTGGGGGCCATGGCGCTGGTGATCCTGTGCTACGACCAGTTGCTGTTCCGGCCAGTGGTCGCCTGGGCCGACAAGTTTCGTTTCGAGCAGACCGCTTCGCAAAAGCGTCCGCGCTCATGGATGTACAGCCTGTTGGGGCGTTCACGTCTGGTTCCGGCTGTCTGTGCAGCGTTTACAGCGCCCTGGCGTGTATTGATGGCCGTGGACTGGGCGGCTTTGCGGCGCTCCCGCAAGACTGCGCCCAAGCCCGGGGTAAATCGCTTGGCTGACAGCCTCTGGCTGGTACTGGTGCTGGCCGGTTGCGTGGCCGCGAGTGTCTGGCTGATGCATTTCATCAGCCAGACACTGGGGATGGACGATGTGCTGAATGCTTTCGGCCTCGGGCTGGCGACCATGTTGCGTGTGGTCTTGCTGATTGTCATCGCCAGCCTGATCTGGGTGCCGATCGGCGTGTGGATCGGCCTGCGTCCTGTCTGGGCCGAGCGGTTGCAACCGGTCGCGCAGTTTCTCGCGGCGTTTCCCGCCAACGTGCTGTTCCCGTTTGCGGTCATTGCCATTGTCGGGCTGAACCTGAACCCGGATATCTGGCTCTCGCCGCTGATGGTGCTGGGGACTCAGTGGTACATCCTGTTCAACGTGATCGCCGGAGCCAGTGCATTGCCGACCGATCTGCGGGAAGTGGCCGGGATCTTCAACATGCGCGGCTGGCAGTGGTGGCGGCGCGTGGCCTTGCCGGGGATCTTCCCTTACTACATCACCGGCGCACTCACCGCTTCGGGTGGTTCGTGGAACGCCAGCATCGTGGCCGAGGCGGTGTCCTGGGGTGACAAGTCCCTGCAGGCCACCGGGTTGGGTTCGTATATCGCCAACGCTACTCAGGCCGGGGATTTCGCCCGGGTCGCCTTGGGTATCGTCGTGATGTCGGTGTTCGTAATTGCCTTCAACCGTCTGCTCTGGCGTCCGCTGTACGGGTTTGCCGAGCGCCGTTTGAGCCTGGTCTGAGGAGTGGAAAGCATGATGACTATCGAAAAACGCTGCCTGGTGGATGTCCGCGAAGTCCGGCATGTCTACGGCAAGGCCAGCAAGGAACGTCTGGTGCTGGATAACGTGACGCTCCAGCTCAATGAAAACGAGATCATCGGTCTGCTGGGGCGTTCGGGTTCGGGCAAGTCCACGCTGCTGCGCTCCATTGCCGGTCTGGTGGTGCCTACCGCTGGCGAGGTGAGCTTTCCCGCCGGGCCGCAAGGGCGGGCACCGACTGTGAGCATGGTTTTCCAGAGTTTTGCGCTGTTCCCGTGGCTGACGGTACTGGAGAACGTGGAAGTCGGGCTGGAAGCTCAGCGAGTGCCTGCGCATTTGCGCCGCAAGCGCGCCCTGGCGGCCATCGACCTGATTGGTCTGGACGGTTTCGAGAGTGCCTATCCCAAGGAGCTGTCGGGCGGCATGCGCCAGCGTGTGGGCATGGCCCGCGCTCTGGTGATCGACCCCGATGTGCTGCTGATGGACGAGCCGTTTTCTGCCCTCGACGTGCTGACTGCCGAAACCCTGCGCACCGACCTGCTGGACATGTGGTCGGAAGGCCGGATGCCCATCAAGTCGATTCTGATGGTGACCCACAACATCGCCGAAGCGGTGCTGATGTGCGATCGCATCCTGCTGTTCTCCTCCAACCCCGGTCGGGTGGTCAGCGAGATCAAGGTGGATCTGCCGCAGCCGCGCAATCGTCAGGACCCGTCTTTCAGGGCGCTGGTGGAGGAGATCTACGTGCTCATGACTCAGGACAGTGGCGCTGGCGAGTTGCGTCAGGGCGTCTTTCCGGGCACCGGGCTGGGCATGGTGCTGCCACAGGTTTCGATCAATGCGCTGACCGGGTTGATCGAGGCGATTCACGCGCCGCCTTATGGTGCCACGGCTGATCTGCCGGAGCTGGCCAGTGCGTTGCACTACAACGCCGATGAGTTATTCCCGATTGCCGAAGTCCTGCAATTGCTGCGCTTTGCCGAACTCAAGGGTGGCGATATCCGCCTGCTGCCTTCGGCGCGTCGCTATGCGCTGGCCGATATCGATGAGCGCAAGCAACTGTTCGCCCACCATCTGTTGAGTTTCGTTCCGCTGGTGGCACATATCCGTCGCGTGCTGGATGATCGCGCCACTCACACGGCACCGGCGCGACGCTTTCGCGACCAACTGGAAGACTTCATGTCCGAAAGCGATGCGATGCAGACGTTGCGTTGCGTCACCCAATGGGGCCGCTATGCCGAGCTTTTTGCCTATGATGAATCGCTGGATCAGTTCAGCCTCGACAATCCTTCATAAGCTTTGCACGAAACTGGCATATTCAGCCTTCACCCACCAGCGAGACACGGGCAATGCGTGAGTCGAAAACCTTTGGCAAGGCGGCAATGGCCCTTCGACTGGCCGCATTGCTAGCGCTGGCGGTGGCCATTGCGATTGCCGATACGCTGACGGACCTGGAAATTGCGGTAGGGGTTTTCCAGATCGCCGTGGTGCTCTTGGCGGCGCGTTTCATGCCCGCAGGTGGCGTGATCGCTGTCGCGCTGGGGTGTATGGGATTGACGGTCATCAGCTACGAATTGACCACCTCCCGCTCCAGTGAGTCGGGGTTGATCAACTGCGGCATCAGCCTTCTGGCCATCGCCATGACCACCTATCTGGCGTTGCGCCTGGCAGCGGCGATCCGCACGGCTCACGAGGCTCGTACCCAGTTGGCGCAGATTGCGCGGGTCAACATGCTGGGCGAACTGACTGCGTCCATCGCCCATGAGGTCAACCAGCCGCTGGCGGCGATTGTCACCAGTGGCAATGCCGGTTTGCGCTGGCTGGCCAACGAGCCGGCGAATCTGCCCAAGGCCCGGCAGGCCATCGAGCGCATGATCGGCGATGCCAATCGGGCCAGCGATGTGATCGTGCATGTGCGGGCGTTGGCAAAACCGGCCTCGACCCACAAGGAATGGGTGAGCGTGGCCGATGCCGTCGCCGAAATCGTTTCCCTCGCCCATAGTGAAATGAACCAGCAGGGCGTTACCCTGACGGTGGACATTCCCGACGGTCTGCCGCCGCTGCTGGCCGACCGGGTGCAGATCCAGCAGGTGCTGCTGAACATGATGCTCAATGCGATGGACGCCATGAGCGGTCTTGAGCCGGGTCAGGGTCGGTTGCAGGTGATGGTGGACTGGCGTGAAGGCGCGGATGTGCGGTTTTCGGTATCCGACAACGGTATTGGTGTTCCGGCGGAACATCTCGAACGGATTTTCGATGCCTTCTACACGACCAAGGAGCAGGGGATGGGGATTGGCCTGGCAATCAGCCGCTCCATTATCGAGGCCCATGGCGGCCGCATCTGGGTGACCCTCGGCGAACAGGCCGGCTCGACGTTTCACTTCACCCTGCCTACCGCAAAGATGGAGAGCTGATGAAAACAATCGTTCCGGCCCCGCAGGACGAAGAACCGATCATTTACGTGGTCGACGACGATCAGTCGGTGCGTTCGTCTCTGGAGGATTTACTGGCCTCGGTCGGGCTGCGTTCCATGCTGTTCGGCTCGACCCGGGAGTTTCTCGACACCCCGCGACCCGATGCGCCGGGTTGCCTGATTCTGGACGTGCGTATGCCGGGCATGAGCGGCCTGGATTTTCAGGGCGAGATGGCGAAGTGGGGGATCGGGCTGCCCGTGATTTTCATCACCGGGCATGGCGATATTCCGATGTCGGTGCGGGCGATGAAGGCAGGGGCGCTGGAGTTTCTGACCAAGCCTTTTCGTGAGCAGGATTTGCTGGACGCCATCCAGCAGGGGCTGGTGCGGGACCGGGCAAGGCGCCAGACCCGTGCGGTGGAAACCGAGTTGCAGCGGCGTCATGCAAGTCTGAATGCGGGGGAACAGCAGGTGATGGAGCTGGTGGTCAGCGGCCTGTTAAACAAGCAGATTGCGGACCGGCTCAATGTGAGCGAAATAACGGTCAAGGTTCGGCGCGGCTCGGTCATGCGCAAGATGCAGGCCGACTCTCTGGCGGATCTGGTCAAGTTTGCCGAGCGCATCCAGTCCTCGGGCGCGCCGCTGGATCAGTGACTGCTGCTCAGGCTGATGATCTTGGGGAAGTTGGTCAGCCTGATCGTGGTCGAGCAGCGGCTGGCCTGACACTGCCATGACTGCTTGCTGTCGATGCGGCCCTGTTCGGGGTTGATCGTATCGGTCAGCCTCACCGGTCCGCTCATGGGCCGTTCGCTGACGATCTGTTTATCCGTTGGCTGGCCGATGGCCCAGGCCACCAGGACCCGCTCATCACCCTTGTCGAAGTACAGCAGGTAAGTGCTGTCGCTCAGGATGCTGGCCCGGGCATCGTAGCTGTAACTGCTGATGATCGGTGCAATGGCCTGCATCATGTTGTAGGCGGGCTTGGGCGACAGGTCTTCATTGAGTACCCCGAAGTTATGCTCCTGGTCGTAGCGGTTCGGCCCGTCATTGAACAGGTCGTACCACCACAGGCCTTTGACATTGGGGATTGTGCGCGCCAGGAAAAAGATCCGCGCCATGTAGACGGCCTGCGTGATTTCGCTCTTGCCGCACGGGCCTTGATGGCTGGGCCAGCCCATTTCCGTGAGGTAGAGCGGTACAGCACGACCCACACGGGTACGGATGTCCTGCTCGTAGCGGGTCATCCAGCGCACCCAGGCTTCCGGTGTATTGCCGTTGGTGGCGGAGCAATGGGCGTAAGGATGCAGGGAAAGACCGTCCACCAGATCCAGCACGCCGTTTTCGATCAGGCCGTCCGCGAAACCGCCGTTCATGCCATCGCGGGTAATCGCACCTGCCAGAATCTTCGCCGGAGTGCCGTTGACGTTGCGGGTGTTCTGGCGAATCACCGGCACGGTGCTGGTGACCAGATCGGCATAATCCAGACTGAGCTTGCGATCTTTCGGTCCTTCCAGATCCCACTCGTTCCAGACCTCGTAGAAACTCACCTTGTTGCCCAGTTGTCGGCTGACGTAATCGACATACTTCAAGAACGCCGCTGTCACCTCGGGCGTGCGGGGCTTGGCGTTGCCATGAAAAGAGGTGCTGTAACCCAGGATGGCGGTTCGGTTGAGGTTCAGATCACTGGCCATGTTCAGGTAGTTGCGCCATTGCGGGATGATGCGCCACTGGTTGGGGCCGGGCTCGGCGGTGGACCAGAAGATATCGTCCCTGACCGCATTGAAGCCTGCCTGCCCGGCAAGATTCAGCGGTTGCCTCAGAGGTTGATCGAAATTCATCAGATGAGTGCCGATTCCCGTCAGAAAGACCGGCTCGGTCTGGGCCGATGCGTGACCGGCCAGGCAGCCAAGCAGCAGGCATGCAAGGGTTCTCATGGCGTGGCCTCAGTGCGGGACGGGCAGGGTGGTGATCTTCATGTGCGCGGGGCCGCTTGCCTGCGCCTCCTCTTCGCGCCGGGCGAACAGCACATGGCCTGCGGCCAGGCCGATGAACAGGTTGGCCACCGCCACCTCGAAGATATCCGTGGTCCAGCTGATCAGGCAGCAACAGAAACTGATCGCCAGCAACATGCGGCTCAGGGGGCTTTGCTCGTTGATCAGAGCGAAGAACAGGGGAATCTGTAGCGCATACAGCAACAGCCCGCTAATCCCCAGCATCACCCACAGGTAGATGACGCTGCTGTCGAGGGTCATGAACAGATCGGCACCCGGAACCGGAAACATCGTCAGCGTACTGCCGACCATGCCGAACCCCGCTCCGGTCATGCCCCAGCCAGCCAGGGTCATGGCCTCGACGATATTGGGCCAGGTATTGTTCAGCCGGTCGTACAGCGACGCCAGCGAGCTGCCGCCGCTGCTGACCGTTCTGGCATCGAAGTCATGCAGAAGGCCAAGCGTGGGCAGCAGCAGACCGGCCATGACCGCCAGGATGCAGGCCAGTCGGCTGGGCCAGGGCATCCGCTGGATCAGCAGCAGGCCGAGGGTCAGCATAAAGGCGACTGCGGGTGCCTTGCTGGTGGTCAGCACAATCCCATAGAGCGCCACTGCGCTCAGCAGCATGACGAGCGGCCGCGAGCGGATGAACATCAGCAGGTACAGGCTGTAGATGGCAATGATGATCGACAGCAGGCTCGACATCCGGGCGAAACCGGCAATCCGGTCTTCATCGTCCGAACTCCATGACATGTTGGCGCTGAGCTGCGTTTCGCCCACGCTGTAGCTGTAGCCTTTCCAGGGCACCAAGGTGTACTTGTCCAGCGCCAGTCCCGCCAGTGATGCCAGCAGGCAAAAGCCGACGGCCCAGGCGAGCAGCTTTCTGCGCCGGAACAGGTATTCACTGCACACCAGCCCGAAAAACAGCGGGCTCAAGGCGAACAGACTGAAGGCCAGATTGAACGGGCTGGCACCGTGCAGCATCCCCAGCGTCGCGAAAACCAGCCACAGCACCATGCACGTCCAGAACAGCCGTCCGGCCCTGAACGTGCGCAACTCCAGAGCAAACAACAGGACACAGGCCATCTTGGGCAGGTAGAGCAGCGGGCTGATGCCTGCCTTGTCGAAGTAGAAGCGCAGCACGCCGGAAAAGGTTTCGACCAGCATCAGGCCGATGACCACCCACACAACAACGGTCGATTTATCGAATGACAGGATCGACGGTTTCTCGGCCGTCTTGTCCGCAGGGTTCAACTCCATGATGTCGGCCTTCTGAAGAGCGTCAGGAATTTCGGATGGGCAAAGCTACCGCCCTCGACCGCGACAGGCGGGTCGATAAGGGAATAACCGAAGGAGGGGAGAACAGGTCTGGAGCGAATGCTCGCAACGGCGTGACAAGGGATATATCAGACGCAGTTCACGGAGCTGTCAACTCTGGAGGCGATCAAAACCGGATTGGAGGGGCCTTGGCCGCGACGACCAGTTGGAAGGCAACCCGTTTTCAGTACCTTGAACCTGCTGTCGCGGCCAAGGCCCTCCCACAGGAGCGCGCCTGGCCGCGACGGCGGTTTCAGAACATTACGGGTACTTGCGTCTGTCCGGAGCAGGCGGGAAGTACTGGTACAGCCAGGTCTCGCTGAGGGTGCGGTCCCCGGTGCGGATGAACATGCGCATTTCCACCGGCTCTACCGAGTCGCTGTCAGGCAGCCAGTCGAAGGTGATGCGGTAGCCCTTGATGTCTGGCAGCACCAGGATGTTGAAGTCCTGAACCTTGCCATGGGAAACCTTGAGCACCGGCTCGATACCTGTGCCTTCCGGCAGACGGTCCAGGCCGCCACCGTGGAAGTCCACCGCAAAGCGACGTGCCCAGTATTTCGGGTAGTGCTCGCCGGGTGCCCAGCCTTCGGTGAAGCCGCCCATGCCCGAACGGGTTGCGTTGACCTGAGCCAGCGGAGTGCTGACCGGTGGTAGCGGACTCCAGAACAGCTTGTAGCCGTAGTTGAGTGACTCGCCAGCCTTGACCTTGGCCTTGGGAGTCCAGAACACCACGATGTTATCCATCGTTTCGCCCGTGGTCGGGATCTCCAGCAGGCTGATCTCGCCTTCACCCCATGGCGTGGTCGGTTCGACCCACAGGCTCGGACGACGGTGGTACCAGACCACGGTGTCCTGATAGCTGGCAAAGTTGTGATCGTACTGGACCAGACCGAAGCCCTTCGGGTCCTTGTCCGAGAAGGCGTTGAACTGCAGTTTGGCCGGGTTGTTCAGCGGGCGACAGATCCACTCGCCGTTACCGCGCCACATGGACAGCCGGTCGGAGTCGTGCAGTTGCGGGTGAATCGAGTCGCACATGCGGCGCTCGTGGGTGCCGCAACTGAACATGCTGGTCATCGGCGTGATGCCCAGTTGCTCGATGTCGGCGCGGGCGTTGATGTGCGCGTCGACTTCCATCACCACCTGACCGGACTGGCAGTCGATGTCGAAGCGATAAGCACCGGTGGCGCTCGGCGAGTCCAGCAGGGCGTAGACCACGAAGCGGGTGGCATTCTTGTCCGGTGTTTCGAACCAGAACTTGGTGAAGTCGGGAAACTCTTCCTGACGCTTGGCGTAGGTGTCGATGGCCAGACCGCGTGCCGAGAGGCCGTACTGATTGTTGCCGTCCACGGCGCGGAAATAGCTGGCACCCAGGAACGACACGATGTCGTTGACGGCAATTTGCGGGGCCTTGAACAGCTTGAACCCGGCAAAGCCCAGGTCGCCCTTGACCAGATTCTTGTCGATGCCGCTGTTCTCGTAGTTGAACAGCTCATGACGGAAATGCACTTCCCGCGCCTGTTTGGTCTTGGCGTCGAGGCTGTACATGCGCACCGGGGTCTTGAAGCCCATGCCGACGTGGAAGAACTGCACGTCCAGCTGGCCTTTGACGTCGTTCCACAAGGAGTGCGCGGCGTCGTAGCGAATGGCGTTGAATTGCAGCGGCGTCATGTCCGCCAGTACCGGCGGCAGCACCTGCTTGGTGCTGACATAGGCCTTGCCGGCCAGTTGTTTGGCGTGAGCCTGCAATGTCGGGAAATCGAAATGTTCTATCTCGCCGTCCGCAGCGGCGGCAAGCGCTCGCGCAGCAAAAAGCCCCGAGGCCGGCAAGCTGCTGTAGGCGGCCAACGCCATGGAAGCTTTAAGGAGATTCCTGCGATTCATAAAAGTGAAGCCTCTGAGTAATTCTGTGCGTCCTGCACAAGAAAATGGCGCGCCAACGACTCCTTGCCGAACGCAAACTACCCACAACAGATAACAAAGACGAGATGCTGTTCCAAAATAGGTGCAAAAAAATGCCGCTCATCGTCAATGAATACGGCTCGAAAGAGGCTTCTGGCGAGGGATTCGAGAGCTGGGTCGACAGGCCCGTCATGGCCCGCCACCGCTTGGCACAAGGCTTCCAGAGGATTCGGGGGCGGCTGGAGAGCCTGCGGGATGAATTTACAGGGTGTGGGTAAGCTCGTTGCCGTGCAATATTCAGCAATCATTTTGCTAGTATCAGGTAGGCCTTATTCGCGAATGAATTCGCTCCCTCAGCCCTCCGGCAGTAGCCAATTCATTCGCGAAACCTACCTGACGAAAGTTTCACGATAAGCGTTATATCGTAACGCTATCATTCACGGCATTAGTCAGGTTCCGGGGTAGCGATGCGGGTTGATCTGGATGTAGGGCACGCTGACCTCGAAGGGCTGCCGCGCTTTCAACTGGCGGCACAACAGGCCCGACGCCTGAGTCGACTCAGGTACCTGGCTGTCGCCACAGGCATCACGGCGCTGGTGCTGGCGCTGTTCATCGATCTGTTTTCCCCCCGTTCCTTGTGGATGGCGGTGCTGGTCAACGGCGCGGCGGCCTTTTTGCTGCTGGCGGCGGGTCTGCAATCGGCTCTGTCCGTGGCACGCTGGCGCGCCGGGGCCATGGGTACGCTCGCGCCGTCGGAACAGAGCCAGACATTGCCGCAGATCGACGAAAGCGGCTGGTATGAGCGCCTGCTGACCCGCTTCAGCGATGCGGGCGAGTCCTTGCTTGACCATCTGGGCGCTTCGGCATTGTGGCTGGCGGGCTGGTCGCTGCTGGCGCTTATTTGCATCCGTCTGGTCTGGGACTTGAGCTTGCCCGGCACCGAGCTGTCATCTGTCGCCAACATGGTGGGCAGTCTCATGCTGCTGATGGCTTTCGGGTTGCTGGTGCTGGAGCGCCAGTTCAGCCATGAACAGACCGCCCAATGGCCTGAGGCCGGGCAACTGGCGCAACTGACCCGTATGGTGATCGGGGTCTTGCTGCTGGGGGCGCTGTGCCTGTTCTTCGCCAGTGCCGATCGTATCTGGCCGCCTCGGCTGGCCGTGCTGATCGGCATCCTGCCGATGCTGGTGGCCATCGAATTCCTGCTGCGCGCTGTGCTGTCGTTCTTCACGCCACGCAATGAGCGTCTTGAGCCTCGTCTGATGGCCAGCAGTTTCATGGCTGATCTGCTGCGCTGGCCGCCGCGCCCGCTGCTGGTGTTGCAGCACGAACTGCATAACCGCTTCGGTATCGACCTGCGCCAGATCTGGGCGCTGAGTTACATACGACGTGCCTTTCTGCCGGTACTGGCGGTGATTGCCGCGCTGGGCTGGGCATTGACCGGGGTGCATGAAATCCCGATGCAGGGGCGCGGGATCTATGAGCGTTTCGGCAAGCCTGTCGAGGTGTTCGGGCCGGGTCTGCAGGTCGGGTTGCCCTGGCCGTTCGGCAAGGTGCTGGCGGTGGAAAACGGCGTGGTTCACGAGATGGCCACCAGCGTTTCGGAGGCCAGTGCCGTGGAGCAGCTTCTGGACCCTGCCGAAGGTCCGCCGCCGGCCAGCGCCAATCGCCTGTGGGACGCCAGCCACATCAATGAAAAATCCCAGGTCATCGCCAGCAGTGCGGGGGACAAGCAGAGCTTCCAGGTGGTGAACATGGATGTGCGCTTTGTCTACCGTATCGGGCTGAGCGATGCCGCTGCGCTGGCCGCAACCTACAACAGCGCCGATGTACCGACCCTGATTCGCAGCACCGCCAGCCGTGTGCTGGTCCATGATTTTGCTTCCCGCACGCTGGATGAATTGCTCGGTGAACAGCGCACAGGGCTGGCCGATGAGATTGGCAAGGCGGTGCAGGCGGATCTGCAGCGTCTGGACAGCGGTGTGGAAATTCTTGCCACAGTGGTGGAGGCCATTCATCCACCTGCCGGTGCCGCCAATGCCTACCATGCCGTGCAGGCTGCGCAGATCGGTGCTCAGGCCTTGATCGCCCGTGAACGAGGCGCGGCCAGCGCACAAGCCAGTCAGGCGCAACTCAATGCCAGCGTTGCCCATGACCAGGCCAGCGCCAATGCCCGGGAGGTGCTGGCCACGGCACAAGGCGCAGACCTGCGCTTCAGTGCCGAGCGCCAGGCTTACGCCAAGGCCGGGCAAGCCTTCCTGCTGGAGCAATACCTGACCCAGCTCAGCCACGGTCTGAGCAACGCCAGATTGCTGGTTATCGATCACCGTCTGGGCGGCAACAGTGCGCCGACCATCGATCTTCGCACCTTCACCCCACCGGCAGACCCAACGGCGCCGCGTAAAGCCGCTCAGTAAGGAGTCGTCCCTTGAGTCTGTTCCATCATCACCATGATCATCACGACCACAGCGACCATGCCCATGGCGGGCATCATCACCATCATCACGATGAAGCCGCCGTGCCGGGCAAACGCACTTGGCTGCGCATGGGGCTGGCGGGGTTATTGATCGTCTTTGCCCTGGCGGCGGCGAGCCTGGTGCAGGTTCGCTCCGGGGAGGCGACTGTGATTACCCGTTTCGGCAATCCGTCCCGCGTACTGCTGGAGCCGGGCCTGAGCTGGCGCTGGCCTGCGCCGTTCGAAGCGACGATTCCCGTGGACCTGCGCCTGCGTACCACCTCCAGCGGCTTGCAGGACGTGGGTACTCGCGATGGTCTGCGGATCATCGTTCAGGCTTATGTGGCGTGGCAGGTACAAGGCGACGCGGACAACGTGCAGCGTTTCATGCGCGCCGTACAGAACCAGCCTGACGAGGCCGCTCGACAGATCCGCACTTTCGTCGGTTCGGCGCTGGAAACCACGGCCAGCAGCTTTGACCTGTCGAGTCTGGTCAACACCGATGCGAGCAAGGTGAACATCACCGCGTTCGAAAACCAGTTACGCCAGCAGATCGAACAGCAATTGCTCGCCACCTATGGCGTGAAAGTCCTGCAAGTGGGTGTCGAGCGCCTGACCTTGCCCTCGGTGACGCTCAACGCCACCGTCGACCGGATGCGCGCCGAGCGTGAAACCATCGCCACCGAGCGCACCGCTGCCGGCAAACGCGAAGCCGCACAGATCCGTTCGGCTGCCGAGCGTGATGCGCGGATTGTCGAAGCGGATGCCACGGTCAAGGCCGCGGATATCGAGGCGCAGTCCCGGGTCGAAGCCGCAGAGATCTATGGCCGCGCCTATGCGGGTTCGCCGCAGCTCTACAACCTGCTGCGCTCTCTCGACACCCTGGGCACGGTGGTGACGCCGGGCACCAGACTGATTCTGCGCACCGATGCTGCGCCGTTCCGGGTCCTGGTGGACGGACCGCCCACGCTGGACGGCAAGAGTGGATCGCAACCATGAGTGAGCCTTCAAGCCCATGGTTACAGGCCAGCCGCCTGGCGTTTCTGGGGCTGTATGGGGTGACGCTGCTGGCGGCCTTGGGCTGGGCGACATCCAACGTGCGGCAGATCGATCCCCAGAACCGCGCCGTGGTCATGCGCTTCGGTGAGCTGGAGCGGATACAGAACGCCGGTCTGCTGATCGCCTGGCCGCAGCCGCTGGAGCGGGTGGTGCTGCTGCCTTCGGCGGATCGGGTGATCGAGCGCCGGGTGGAAACCCTGCTGCGTTCGCCTCAGGCCCAGAAGGCCGATGAGGTTGCCACCTTTGCCGTGCCCATGAGCGATGCCCTGGCAGGCTCGGGCTTTCTGCTGACCGGCGATGCGGGTGTCGTGCAACTGGATGTGACGGTGTTCTATAAGGTGACCGACCCGTATGCCTTCGTGCTGCAGGGTGAACATGTGCTGCCTGCTCTGGATCGGCTGGTCAATCGCAGTGCCGTGACACTGACAGCAGGGCGTGACCTGGACACCATTCTGGTTGCCCGTCCCGAACAGATCGGAGTCGACAGCAACGCGGCGGAGCGACGTGAACGGTTGCGTGGCGATCTGGTACGCGGCATCAACCAGCGCCTGGCCGAACTGGCCGCGACAGGTTCTGGCGTGGGCATAGAAGTGGCGCGGGTGGATGTGCAGTCCAGCCTGCCCAAGGCCGCCGTCAATGCGTTCAATGCCGTGCTGACCGCCAGCCAGCAGGCGGATCAGGCCGTGGCCAATGCTCGCAATGAGGCGGAAAAACTCACCCAGGCCGCCAACCAGCAGGCCGATCGGACTCTGCAGGTGGCGCACGCCCAGGCGTCGGAGCGACTGGCCAAGGCCCAGACCGATACCGCGACCGTGGCCAGCCTCTCGCAGTCGGTTCAGAACCGTAACGATCCCGGCCTGTTGCAGCGCCTTTACCGCGAGCGCGTACCGAAAATTCTCGGTCAGGCCGGATCGGTCACCACGGTCAATCCCAAAGACGATTCCCGCCTGATCATTCAGGGAGCCGAACAATGAGTGGCGAAGCCGTCCACACCCATGCCAGACCCGAAGCCGCCAGCCTGTTGAGTCGTGCGGAGCAACGCAGCGCAGCACGTCAGTTGACCCTGGCCATGCTGGCCCTGGGCTTATTGGGGCTGGGTCTGATCTGGCGACTGATTGCGCCCGAGCAGACCGGTGTCAGCCAGTTGCTGCTGGGCGCGGCCTCGCTGCTGGTGGCGATCCCGGTGATCAGCGCCGGCTGGCACAGTTTGCGTCACCCGAGTCTGCACGGGATTACCGATCAGTTGATCGCTCTGGCGATGCTGGGCGCATGGGCGACAGGCGATCTCATGACGGCGGCCTTGCTGCCGATCATCATGATCTTCGGCCATGTGCTGGAAGAGCGCAGCGTCATCGGTTCCCAGGAAGCCATTGAGGCACTGGGCCAGTTGACCCGCAGCCACGCCCGGCTGATCAAGGCCGATGGCAGCGTGCAGGAAGTGGATAACTCGACGTTGCAGGCCGGTGATCAGGTCGAGGTCCGGGCCGGTGATCGGGTGCCAGCCGATGGTCGTGTACTTTCCGGTCAGGCCAGCCTCGACACTTCCTCCATCACCGGCGAGTCTGTACCGCTGGAAGCTCAGGCGGGCATGGAAGTCTACGGCGGCGCGATCAACCTCGATGGCCTGCTGCGTATTGAGGTGACGCGCACCGGCGACCAGTCCACGCTGGGCAAGGTCATTGCGCTGATGCAGAACGCCGAGCGCTCCAAGCCGCCTATCACTCGTCTGCTGGAGCGCTATGCCGGCAGTTACATGGTGCTGGTCCTGCTGATTGCGGCGCTGACCTGGTTCATCACTCAGGATGCCCAGGCGATGCTGGCCGTGCTGGTCGCGGCCTGCCCGTGTGCGCTGGTGCTTTCGGCTCCGGCGACGGCGATTGCCGGAATTGCCGTGGCAGCCCGTCACGGGATTCTGATTCGCAGCTCGGCCTTTCTCGAAGAACTGGCGGACCTGACTTCACTGGTTGTGGATAAAACCGGCACCCTGACGTTTGGCACCCTGCGCCTGCAATCGATACAGGACAGCGCAGGGCATGCCGACCTGCTGCCATTGGCGGCCAGCCTCGGCTCGGCCAGCAGTCATCCGGTCAGTCGCGCACTGGCCGGGCTTGTGGACAAGGATCAACTGCTGCCGCTCAGCGATATTCGTGAACGCCAAGGGCTGGGGGTGGTGGCTTCGACGGCCCATGGCGAAGCGGCATTGGGGCGTCCCGAGTTGTTCGAGCAACTGGGAATTGCCACCCCTGAGGTGCCTGGGCATGACGGTCCGCTGGCCGGGCTGGCGCTGGACGGCGTCTTTCAGGCCTGGCTGCTGCTGTCCGACACGCTCAAGCCCGAGGCGCACAAGGCGCTGGCCGAATTGCGTGAGCTGGGCCTGGGACGGCAACTGTTGCTGACCGGCGATCGCCAGACCGTGGCCGACACTCTGGCGCGGGAAGTGGGGATAGCCGATGTTCAGGCTCAGGCCCTGCCAGAGGACAAGCTCAACCGGGTCAAAGGTGAAATTGCCCACGGTTTCAGGCCTATGGTGGTAGGTGACGGAATCAACGATTCGCTGGCCTTGAAGGCCGGTGTCGTGGGCGTTGCCATGGGCGCAGGCGGTGCCGATATCGCCCTGGCTTCAGCGGATATCGTGCTGATCGGCAGCGACTTGCGTCGTCTCGGCACCTGCGTGCGCCTGAGTCGCCTGTGCCGCCAGACCCTGCAAGTGAACGTGATCATTGGACTGGGCTGGACATTGGCTATCGTTGCCCTGGCGGCCTTCGGTCTGCTGGGTGTTGCCGGTGCCATGCTGGCGGCGGTGCTGCATAACCTCAGCACTTTGCTGGTATTGGGCAATGCCGGGCGGTTGCTGCGTTTTCAGGAGCCCTTACTAAAATTGTAAGGCGGTGCTCAAGCCTGAAGAACTCCGTTACAAATTGATGGTCATTCAAGACTAGGGTGATCCATGAAAGGCTGCACGTTTGGCTCGAATCATTGGGCACAAGGCCGTTCCCTGTAATTTTTTCCCTGCCAATAGCCTCGGTTGCGGTTGAAACCGTCTGGACTGCCTTTTCCAGCTTCTGGACAGGGGAGCAATTGATATGAACGTGCAACTTCCATCGGCCTTGCAGAATCTTCACCTGCCATTGCGTCTCAAGCTCTGGGACGGTCATGAGCTGGATCTGGGGCCTGCGCCCAGCGTCACGATTTTCGTCAAGGACCCGCAACTGGTGTCCGACTTCAGTCACCCCAGCCTTGGCCTGCTCGGCAGCGCTTTCGTGGAGGGGCGGCTGGAGCTGGAGGGCTCCATTAGTGAGGTCATCCGGGTCTGCGACGAGTTGACCCGCGCTCTGCTGGACGATGAAGACTCCAGCTCTCCAGTACGAACTCGACACGACAAGGCCACCGATGCGGCATCGATTGCCTATCACTACGATCTGTCCAATCGCTTTTACCAGCTCTGGCTCGATCGGGAGATGGTCTATTCCTGCGCCTACTTCAAGACTGGCAGAGAAACGCTTGAGCAGGCGCAGCAGGACAAGTTCGAGCATCTGTGCCGCAAGCTGCGTCTCAAGTCCGGTGAGTATCTGTTGGATGTCGGGTGTGGTTGGGGCGGTCTGGCGCGTTATGCCGCCCGTGAGTACGGCGTGAAAGTGTTCGGTATCACCCTGAGTCAGGAGCAACTGGTGCTTGCCCGTGAACGGGTCAATGCCGAGGGACTGCAAGACAGGGTCGAGTTGCAATTGCTCGATTACCGCGATCTGCCTCAGGACCAGCGATTCGACAAGGTGGTCAGTGTGGGCATGTTCGAGCATGTGGGCCATGGCAACCTGCCGCTTTATACGCAGTGTCTGTTCGGCGCAGTGAAGGAGGGTGGGCTGGTGATGAATCACGGCATCACTGCCCGGCATACCGATGGCCGACCGGTGGGGCGGGGGGCCGGCGAGTTTATCGACCGTTACGTGTTCCCCAATGGCGAGCTGCCGCATCTGGCAATGATCAGCGGGCATATCAGCGACGCCGGGCTGGAAATCGTCGACGTCGAAAGTCTGCGCCTGCATTACGCCAGAACCCTGGAGCACTGGAGCGCTCGCCTCGAGGCGCGCTTGAGCGATGCCGCTGCTTTGGTGCCTGAAAACACCTTGCGTATCTGGCGTCTGTATCTGGCCGGTTGTGCCTATGCTTTCGCCAGGGGCTGGATCAATCTGCACCAGATTCTGGCGGTCAAACCCTTTGCCGATGGTGGGCATGGACTGCCGCTGACCCGTGAAGACCTTTATCGCTGAGGCTACAGGATCGGCGAGATCAGCCTTGCCACGCGCATGCCCAACTGGTGCAGGTGGCGGGTTTCACGGCTTTCCTCAAGGGAGATCTCGTGACTCAGGTTGAAGTCGTCAATCAGCATGGCTTCAACCTCGCGAGCGAAATTCGTATCGACGGTCAGCAGCATCAGCTCGAAATTCAGCCGGAAGGAGCGGTTGTCCAGGTTGGCGCTGCCGATGGCGGTGATTTCGTTGTCCACCAGCACCACTTTCTGATGCAGGAAGCCCGGTTTGTAGCGAAACACCCGCACGCCAGCCCGCACGGCATCGAAGGCGAACAGGGTGGAGGCGGCATACACCACGTAATGATCGGGACGCGAGGGCAGCAGCAGTCGAACATCGACACCGCGCAACACCGCCAGGCGCAAGGCAGCCGTCACGGCTTCGTCGGGGATGAAATAAGGGCTGGTGATCCAGACCCGTTCGGTCGCGGCGTGGATGGCTTCGACAAAGAACAGCGAACAGGTTTCCTGCGCGTCGGCGGGGCCGCTGGCCAAGAGTTGGCACAGCACGCCCTGTTCGGGAAAGGATTCGGGCAGGTTCATGGGCGGCAGCTCACGGGTGGCCCAGAACCAGTCTTCGGCAAACGACTCCTGCAGGCAGGCCACCACCGGGCCTATGACCTGCACATGGGTGTCGCGCCAGGGTGACAGCGGCGGCTTGAGGCCCATGTATTCATCCCCGACGTTGTGTCCACCCAGATAACCTTTCAACCCATCGACCACCACAATCTTGCGGTGATTGCGGAAGTTGATCTGGAAGCGATTGAGCCAGCCGCCATGGGTGGCAAAGGCTTTGATTTTCACACCGCCTGCGCGCAGCTTTTCGCTGTAGGAAGCGGGCAGGGCATGGCTGCCTATCCGGTCATAGAGCACGAAGATCGCCACGCCTTCGGCGGCCTTTTTCAACAGCAGGTTTTGCAGACGACGTCCGAGCTCGTCGTCATGAATGATGAAGAACTGCACCAGGATCGTCTGCCGGGCCTGCTCGATGGCAGCGAACATGGCATCGAAACTTGCCTGGCCATTGATCAGCAGTTTGACTTCGTTATTGGCCAGAGCCGGCATGCGCCCGAGTCTGGGCATGGCGCGCAGCGAGGCATAGGCATCCGAGCGCCGTGCTGCCACGGCCTCTTCGATCCAGGGCCGCCAGTTCAGGTTGGCAATGGCGTTGCGCATTTCACTGTTGGCGTCGCGCCGTGCCTTGATATAGGCATCGAACGAACTGCGGCCAAAGACCAGATAAGGAATCAAAGTGAAGTACGGAATGAAGAACAGCGGCATCGCCCAGGCAATTGCGCCTTGTGCAGTGCGCACGGTCAGCAATGCATGGATGGCAGCAGCGGTGCCCACCAGGTGAATGAAAGCCAGGACGTAGCCAAAGAAATACGGGCTATGGAAATCCATACGTAAACAATGCTCCTCACTTTTGCGCCTATAACAGACCACAGCCGCTCGGGATTGTCGCTATTTTAATCGCGGTGCAACTGGTCAACGCTTCTGTCGTCTAAGATGCGTCGGCCCGCTCAGGCTTGTCTGGGCAATGTTCTTACGAGGATTTTTTGAATGAACAAACGCGCGTTGGCGTTGATGTTTTGTCTGGCTGCACCCATGGCTCATGCCCAGATGCTGCAACCGGGCTTGTGGGAACTGACCTCCAGCAACATGCAAGTCGATGGTCAGGCGCTGCCGGATCTGCAACTGATGCTGGGCCAGTTGAAGAACCTGCCGCCTGAGCAGCGCGCCATGATGGAACAGATGATGAAGAAGCAAGGCGTCACTCTGGGTGGGCAAGGCGTGCGGTTCTGTCTGACCGAAGCCCAGGTCAAGTCGGACGATATTCCCCTGACCGATCCCAAGTCCGGCTGCTCGCAGAAGATCACCGCTCGCAACGGCCAGACCTGGAACTTCCAGTTCAGTTGCCCCAAGGCTCAAGGCACCGGGCAGGCACAGTTTCTCAGTAATCGCGAGTTCACCACCAAGGTGGTCGGCACCTTCAATGCGACCGGCCAGCAACAGAATGGCAGCATGGATACTCGCGCCGTCTGGCTAGGTCCGCAGTGCGGTGCTGTGGCTCCACGGACCTGATAACGTTCCACGTGGAACATTTTTCTTTTCGGTCATGGACTTACTGTCCGTAATTGCAGGATTTTCGGTAGTGCCAATCTTCATGTAAGGCTTCAAGTTTCACTTGTAACATGGTGTTATGTTATTACTATTGTTGCGGTGATACTTTCATGAGCCGGGATGCTCGCCTTGTTTCGTGAGACCTGCCATGCACCGACGTCAAATCCTGCTCAACATGCTTCTGGCCAGCGCTGCGCTGGCCTTGCCTTTTGGGGCCAGTGCCACTCAGATTCGCAATGCCCGGCTTTGGCGCAGCGATGACAAGCTGAGGCTGGTACTCGATCTGAGCGGGCCTGTGCAATACAAGACCTTCACCCTGGTTGCGCCTGACCGCTTGATCATCGATGTCACTGGCTCGCGGCTGACCGGGGATTTCAGCCAACTGGCGCTGGATCGTACGGTGATCAAGTCGATCCGTTCCGGGCATTACGGCCATGGCGACGATACCCGCATCGTGTTGGACCTCACGGCTCCCGTGCAGCTCAACAGCTTTCTGCTCGGGCCGGAAGGGGGGCAAGGCCATCGTCTGGTGCTGGACCTGAGCTCCACCGCCAGCGCGCCGGTGCAGATGGCTGCTGTCGCGCCGCCGCCTCCGGTTCAGGCTCAGGCTGTGGATAAGGCTCACCCCAAGCGGGACATCATGGTGGTGGTCGATGCCGGGCATGGTGGCAAGGACCCTGGTGCAGTCGGCTCCCGGGGCGAGCGTGAGAAAGACGTTGTGTTGTCTATCGCCCAACTGCTGGCCAAGCGTCTGAAGCGTGAAAAAGGCTTCGATGTACGGCTGGTGCGCAACGATGACTTCTTCGTGCCTCTGCGCAAGCGCGTGGAGTTTGCCCACAAGTCCAAGGCCGACATGTTCATCTCGGTGCATGCCGATGCTGCGCCGCGCCTGACGGCTTCCGGCGCTTCGGTGTTTGCTCTGTCCGAAGGCGGCGCGACATCGGCGACGGCGCGCTTCATGGCTCAGCGGGAAAATGGTGCCGACCTGCTGGGCGCTACTTCGCTGCTCAACCTCAAGGACAAGGACCCGATGTTGGCGGGTGTCATTCTCGACATGTCGATGAACGCCACCATCGCCGCCAGCCTGCAACTGGGTCATACCGTGCTGGGCAGTCTGGAAGGCATCACCACGCTGCATCAGAAACGCGTGGAACAGGCCGGGTTCGCGGTGCTCAAGTCACCGGATGTGCCGTCGATTCTGGTGGAAACCGGTTTCATCTCCAATAGCCGCGACAGTCAGCGACTGGTCACTGCTCGGCATCAGCAGGCCGTGGCCGATGGCTTGTTCGAGGGCTTGCAGCGTTACTTCCAGCGTAATCCGCCGCTGGACTCCCACATGGCCTGGGTTCAGGAGCAGAAGAAACAGGCGCAGGTCTGATGCGGCTCAGTGGCAGCCGCTCAGGCGGCTGCACGTGATCTTGCTGCGTGTGCCGTCTGAACTGGACACCCGGGTGATGGTGGTCCAGCCGACGCGCTGAATGGTGCCGATCCAGGCATCGCCGTTGGAGGCCACGCCAGTGAAGAAGGTCAACTGATCGTATCGGCTGTTGGTCTGCGCCCAGCGTTTTTTGCCTGTCACTTCATAGCCCCGTAAATACGTTGTCGAGCCTGCCGTCGCGACGCTGTAGCCATTGCCTTGCGCATCGCTGCACGCCAGCAGGTTCGCACTGCGGGTGCAGGTCGCCATATCCACGCTGGGCGGCCGCGGGCCTGCCGCCAGGGTTTGCCCGCTGATCACTATCAATAACGTGCACAAGCCTTTTGAAATGTGTTTCACGCAGACGCCCTTTGTCGAACGGGTTGGCAATTTTGCATCGTTATACTATAACATTGTCGGGTGATTAGAGCTGGCTGCCAAGGTGTCGCCAACAGACCCGGTGCAGCCTACATCAACAAGGCGCAAGCCTTGCAACCTGGCCCGAGAATCCTGATGCCGAATCGTCTGCCTGTTACCGTCCTGTCCGGTTTTCTTGGAGCCGGGAAAAGTACCCTTCTCAATCATGTGTTGCGCAACCGCGAGAATCTGCGGGTGGCCGTTATCGTCAACGATATGAGCGAGATCAACATCGATGGCGGCGAAGTCCAGCGCGATGTCAGCCTGAACCGGGCTGAAGAACGGCTGATCGAGATGAGCAACGGCTGTATCTGCTGCACCTTGCGCGAAGACCTGCTCGAAGAGGTCAGCCGCCTGGCTCAGGATGGACGTTTCGATTACCTGCTGATCGAATCCACCGGCATTTCCGAACCCCTGCCGGTGGCCGAGACCTTTACCTTTCGCGATGAAGCGGGCAACAGCCTGGCCGATATGGCGCGTCTGGACACCATGGTGACCGTGGTCGATGGCGTCAACTTCATGCTCGACTATCAGGCTTCCGAAAGCCTGGCGACCCGTGGTGAAACCCTGGGCGAAGACGATGATCGCTCGATTACCGATCTGCTGATCGAGCAGATCGAATTCGCGGATGTGATTCTGCTCAGCAAGATCGACCTGATCAGTTCCAGTGAACGCGAAGAACTGATGGCCATTCTCAAGCGCCTCAACGCCCATGCCGAGATCGTGCCGATGGTCATGGGTCAGGTGCCGCTGTCGACCATTCTCAACACAGGCCGTTTCGATTTCGAGCGCGCTTCCCAGGCGCCGGGCTGGCTCAAGGAGATGCGCGGCGAACACATACCGGAAACAGAAGAATACGGCATCGCTTCCACTGCTTACCGGGCGCGTCGGCCTTTCCACCCGGAGCGTTTTTTCAGCTTTATCGACCGGCCCTGGACCAACGGCAAACTGCTGCGTTCCAAGGGCTTCTTCTGGTTGGCGAGCAAATACAAGGATGCCGGTAGCTGGTCCCAGGCCGGCGGCCTGATGCGCCATGGCTTTGCCGGGCGCTGGTGGCGCTTCGTGGCGCGGGCGCACTGGCCTCAGGATCAGGAGAACATTACGTCGATCATGGACAACTGGTCGCCTGAAACCGGCGATTGCCGTCAGGAACTGGTTTTCATCGGTCAAGACATCGACTTCGCCCTGCTCACTGCAGAGCTGGATGCCTGCCTGCTCACCGATGATGAACTGGCCATGGGCGTGGAAAGCTGGCGCTTGCTGCCCGATCCGTTTGGCGACTGGCATGCCGAGGAGGCCGCCTGATGCTCGCTCCGGTCTTGAAATTCCAGCCCCGCGCCCGTCAGGTGCAGGGCAATACCCCAGAAGTGTTGGGGCAGGTGCTGGAAGATGGCGTCAATCTGTCGGTCTGGCAGCGCCAGTTGCCTGCACATATCGAGGACTTCGGTGCCTTGCTGTTGTCCCTGAACGAGCCGCTGGCGGAGTCCATGACCCTGGATGTGAAGGGCGGTGATGTCGAACCGAATCTGCAAGGTCTGGCCTCAGGCTATGCCGACTTGCAGGGTTACGACGGATTCATCGCGGATGTGTCGTGGCTGGTCAGCGCCTATGCGTGTCTGCTCGGGGCCGAATGCGTCGGTCTGCGTCTGCGAGCGCTGGACAAGGCCATGTGCCCGCGCTTTCACGTCGACCACGTGCCGGTGCGGCTGGTCACTACCTATGCCGGGATCGGCAGCCAGTGGCTCAAGGAAAACGCCATCGATCGCAAGCAGCTTGGCAGCCCTGAAGCCGAACCGCAGGACCCGGATCGTATCCAGCAGATCGATTGCGGCGCAGTGGCCTTGCTCAAGGGCGAGCGCTGGAGCGGCAACGAAGGGCTGGGGCTGGTGCATCGTTCGCCGCAACTGGAGCGCAACGAGCGTCGCCTGATTCTGACGCTGGACTGGCTGGCTTAATCGGGCGTCAGCCACTTGCCCTTGCTTTGCCCTTCGCAGAACGGCTTGAGATAAAGCGCGTCGCTGGCGATGCCGTAATAGTGGATATTCTCGTGATAGGGCATATTGGCAACCTGTGCGTTGCTGCAGATGCCAAAGGCACCGGCCGGGCAGCTTTCCGAGAAGGTCACTTCTGTTTTCTGACCTGCCAGTTGCGGTTTGCAGAAGCCGTCGCGGAACAGGTCTTTCGGGATGTTCAGGTTTTCCTGACAGACCTTGACGTCTAATCTCTCGGCCTGGCTGTGCACCAGACAGGCTTGAGCCCATACCTCGCCGGATGTCACTGTCAGCAGCATCAACGCCAATCGAACGGGCAGCCTCAGGGCTCGCATTGTCAGCTTTCCTTCATCATTGTTTGCAAACGACACTCTCCAGAAGCGACCCCAGATGCTGCAGAACATCCCGACCCATGTGATCGGTGGCCCGCTGGGCGCCGGCAAGACCAGCCTGATCAAGCACCTGCTGGGCCAGAAACCGGCCGATGAACGCTGGGCAGTGCTGATCAACGAGTTCGGCCAGATCGGTCTGGATGCTGCGCTCCTGACCGTGGATGCCGATGGTATCGCACTTGGCGAAGTGGCTGGCGGCTGCCTGTGCTGTGTCAACGGCGTGCCGTTCCAGATCGGTCTTGGGCGGCTGCTGCGCAAGGCACGGCCCGACCGGTTGTTCATCGAGCCTTCGGGCCTTGGCCATCCGCTGCAACTCATGGCTCAGTTGCGACAGGCGCCATGGTTGGGTGTGCTCAGTGTTCAGCCTGGCGTGATGGTGCTGGATGCTATGAGCATGGCGGCAGGTCAGCCGCTACCGGACACCCAGCAGGATGCGCTGGTGGAAGCGGGGCTGGTGGTGATGAACAAGGCACAGAATGTCGATCAGGCGTCACGCCAGCGGCTGGCTGAGGCATTGTCGGAACATTCGCTGGTCTGGGTCGAGCAAGGGCAGCTTGAGTTGGCGCACTTGCCGGGCTTTGAGGTGCGAGGGTCTGTGGATAACCGAGTTGTGGATAACCTCGTTCTGCCCCCCAGCCTCGGTCAACTGCCGGCTGTCTGGGCTGATCCGAAGGAACCGATCTGCCTGAGTCAGGAGAATGTGGACGGTTGGAGTATCGGTTGGCGCTGGCATCCTTCCCGGCAATTTGACCTGGAAAAGCTCCGTCAGTGGCTGGAAAGCCTGGCATGGCGGCGTGCGAAGATGGTTATCCACAGCCCGGAAGGCTGGTTTTCAGCCAATGGGCTGGAGGGTTCGCGCCTGGAATGGCAGGGCAGCGAGTGGCGCCGGGATTCACGTCTGGAGCTGATCTTCCAGACGCCGGAGGACAGCGCCACGCTTCAGAATCGACTGGCTCACTGCTTGCGCTGTTGATGAGTCTCGCGCCATTTGTGCATTTCGATTATTTCAGCGCCAGGTGGTGGCGTTTTAATTTCAAACGGGTAGGGTGCGAGTTCGATCTGCGCTGAATGAGCACCGAACATGGTGATTGTGCCGGGATGACGCTGTTCGCCGGTGACCGTGAACTCGAAGCCATAGACACGTGCCAGACGCTTGTGGCCCTGGGCATCGCGGATGAAAGCCAGGCGGCGCAGTGCGACATTGCCGTCCAGCAATTCCAGATCGAGCCGGGCACAATGCTGTTTGACGCGCTCCAGCGCTCGCTCGCGCAGACCGTGGGCATGCCACAACCAGGCTGCTGCACTTGCGAACAGCATCAGCACGAAAATGTTTCCCAGGGTCAGCATGGCAGAGTGCTCCTACTCAGGAGTCTTCAGCTTAACTGCCCAAAGTGATTTACAGCCATACTGCGCGACTTAAATTTCTTATTACTGCATTTGCATCGTGTTCAGGATCCTCCCATGAAACGTACACCTCACTTGCTCGCCATCCAGTCCCACGTGGTCTTCGGCCACGCAGGCAACGGCGCAGCGGTGTTCCCCATGCAGCGTATCGGGGTCAATGTCTGGCCGCTCAACACGGTCCAGTTCTCCAATCACACCCAATACAAGCAATGGACGGGCGAAGTGCTGGCTCCGCAGCAGATCCCGGCGCTGATCGAAGGTATTGCGGCAATCGGTGAGCTGGGCAACTGCGATGCCGTGCTGTCCGGTTATCTGGGCAGCGCGGCGCAGGGCAGGGCGATTCTGACGGGGGTGGCGCGTATCAAGGCGGCCAATCCCAAGGCGCTGTACCTGTGTGATCCGGTCATGGGGCATCCCGAGAAAGGTTGCATCGTTCCGGCCGAGGTCAGCGATTTTCTCTTGGAAGAAGCCGCAGCCGTTGCGGATTTCATGTGCCCGAACCAGCTGGAACTGGACAGCTTTGCCGGTCGCAAGCCCGAATCCCTGCTCGATTGCCTGGCCATGGCGCGAGCGCTACTGGCACGAGGTCCCAAGGCTGTGCTGGTCAAACACCTGGATTATCCCGGCAAGGTGGCCGATGGTTTTGAAATGCTGCTGGTGACCGCCGATGCCAGCTGGCACCTGCGCCGCCCGCTGCTGGCCTTTCCGCGGCAGCCGGTGGGCGTGGGCGATCTGACGTCGGGGCTGTTCCTGGCGCGGGTGCTGCTGGGTGACGATCTGGTCGCGGCTTTCGAGTTCACGGCTGCGGCAGTGCATGAAGTGCTGCTGGAAACCCAGGCGTGTGGTAGTTATGAGCTGGAGCTGGTGCGGGCACAGGACCGGATTGCTCATCCGCGGGTGCGATTCGAGGCGGTACGCTTGTAAGCGGGCCTGTCGCGAATGAATTCGCTCCCTCAGGCAGGAGCGAGTTCATTCGCGAAAAAGCGCGATTACGGCGCTTCTTCCTTGATCTCCTGATAACGCTTCTCCAGTTCCTGGCGAATCTGGCGGCGTTGCTGGGCCTGGATGAAGCGGCGTTTGCCTTCGGCGGTTTCCGGCTCCAGTGGCGGGACGCTGGCCGGTTTGCGGTTGTCGTCCACCGCAACCATGGTGAAGAAGCAACTGTTGCTGTGGCGTACCGAGCGCTCGCGGATATTCTCGGTCACAACCTTGATCCCGACCTCCATCGAGGTATTGCCGGTGTAGTTCACCGAGGCCAGGAAGGTTACCAGTTCGCCGACGTGAACCGGCTCGCGGAAAATCACCTGGTCCACGGACAGCGTCACTACGTAGCGCCCGGCATAACGGCTGGCGCAGGCGTAAGCGACTTCATCCAGGTACTTGAGTAACGTTCCGCCATGCACATTGCCAGAGAAGTTGGCCATGTCCGGGGTCATCAATACAGTCATCGACAGCTGGGCGTTTCCGGGTTCCATAGCGTACTCACACGGTCAAGGTCATCATGAGTGGCGCCTTGTGCCAGCGCTCACGAGGGTGGTTCAACTACCTGCAACAGACAGTTATCGGGACGCTGGCGGATTGAATGCCGTCACGCTCGGGGATCTATCTGTTTCCATATATTGCACCGGCTTTCTCTCGACGGGTGCAGTGTTATTCTCCCAAAACCCGTGGATCGGGTTTTTTCTTACGCTTTTAGCAGCGTTTTCTTGATGCAACTTCCGGTTTTTCAGCTTCGCTGGCTATTTGGAAGAGTCAGGCATCATTTATCAATAAGGAGCCACACCCATGCATGCCGTCAATTTTATCCAGGACTTGGCAGTGATCATGCTGGTGGCGGGTGTGGTAACCATCCTTTTCCATCGCCTCAAGCAGCCGGTGGTGCTGGGCTATATCGTTGCGGGTTTTATCATCGGCCCGCATACGCCGCCAGTCGGGCTGATCCATGATGAAGGCACCATCAAGACCCTCGCAGAGCTTGGGGTGATCTTCCTGATGTTCTGCCTGGGGCTGGAGTTCAGCCTGCGCAAACTGTTCAAGGTCGGGGCCACGGCGTTCATCGCGGCTTTTCTGGAAATTGCCCTGATGATCTGGATCGGCTACGAAATCGGCCAGTTCTTTGGCTGGAAAACCATGGATTCGCTGTTCCTGGGCGCAATTCTGGCGATTTCCTCGACCACCATCATCGTAAAGGCCCTCAATGACCTGAAGATGAAGAACCAGCACTTTGCCCAGTTGATTTTCGGGGTGCTGATCGTCGAAGACATTCTGGGCATCGGCATCATCGCCTTGCTGTCGGGGATCGCGGTCAGTGGCGCGGTGAGTTCCGGCGAGGTCTTCTCCACGGTCGGCAAGCTGTCGCTGTTCATGATCGTGGCCCTGGTGATCGGCATTCTGCTGGTGCCGCGACTGCTGTCTTACGTCGCGAAGTTTGAAAGCAACGAAATGCTGCTGGTGACGGTGCTTGGCCTGTGCTTCGGTTTCTGCCTGTTGGTGGTGAAGCTGGAATACAGCATGGTGCTGGGTGCATTCCTGATTGGCGCGATCATGGCTGAATCCCGCCAACTCATGAAAATCGAGCATCTGATCGAGCCTATTCGCGACATGTTCAGCGCCATCTTTTTCGTGGCAATCGGGCTGATGATCGATCCCAAGGTTCTGCTGGACTATGCCTGGCCCATCGCGCTCATCACCGTCGCCGTAGTGCTGGGCAAGATGCTGTCCTGCGGGCTCGGGGCTTTCATTGCCGGTAACGATGGGCGAACCTCGTTGCGTGTCGGCATGGGGCTGTCACAGATTGGCGAATTTTCCTTCATCATCGCAGCGCTTGGGATGACCCTGCAGGTCACCAGCGATTTTCTGTATCCCGTGGCTGTGGCGGTTTCGGCCATTACCACGCTGCTGACCCCTTACCTGATTCGCGCCGCTGACCCGCTGTCGCTGCACCTGGCGTCGATCGTGCCCGGGCGCGTGGCGCGGGTATTCAACATGTACGGCGAATGGCTGCGCAGCATCCAGCCTCAAGGGCAGGGCGCGGTGCTGGCGTCCATGATCCGGCGGATATTGCTGCAGGTCGGGGTCAACCTGGCGCTGGTGATAGCGATCTTCTTCAGCGGCGGTTATTTCGCCGGACGCATTGGCGCTTACATGAATGAGTGGGTCAGCGATGTGGGTCAGCAGAAGGCCTGGATCTGCGGAGCCGCCTTGCTGTTGTCGCTACCGTTCCTGATTGCGGCGTACCGCAAGCTCAAGGCGCTGTCGATGCTGTTGGCCGAGATGGGCGTGAAGCCTGAAATGGCCGGGCGACATACCGTGCGGGTCCGCAAGGTGGTGGCTGAAGTGATCCCGCTGCTGTCGCTGGTGGTGATCTTCATTCTGCTGGCTGCCTTGTCGGCAAGCATTCTGCCGACAAGTGAGCTGCTGCTGGTGATCGTGCTGATTGCGGCAGTGGTTGCAGCCTTGCTGTGGCGCTGGTTCATCCGGGTGCATACGCGGATGCAGATTGCCCTGCTGGAAACCCTGGGCAACAACAATCAGGAGTCGTCCGGGCATTGAGCCCGGCGATACCTGCTTGCGGGATGTCTCAGCTTTCCAGCCAGACGTCCCGTGCCCAGTGCCAGACCGATTCCCAGTTCTCTTCGGTCACCAGTTCTTCTTCGCCGGACCACAGCACGACGGTGCCATCTTCTTCGACGCAGTAATAATCGTCGCCGTCCTGGCAGATCGGGATCAGTTCACGGGGCACACCCAGATCCCAGGCGGTCGCGGCGACATCCGGCAGATAGGTGTGTGACTGAGGGTCGGTAACGGTGACTGGCTCAAGGCTGCCATACACGACGTCGCTGACGGTCAGCAGAAATTCCTTGAAGACGTAAGGAATATTGATAAACAGCTGTTCCTCGATCTCGACGAGCTGGTCTTCGTCAGGCAGTTCGAGGGGAACCGGGACCGGCTCGTTTTGTTCACGCAATTGTTCGATGACTTCTTCCACGACATGGGTCCTCTAAGCTTGATGGCGCGGGTTATACAGTAGCCTAAAGCTTTTCTCAAAATAACTACCCGATCGGATAGGCTCTGTACGAAAAATCCTGGTCTGCCTGCTTTCAATTCACATCAACCGTGGGACCTTTCAGACTTGGGTTTGTTAGCTGCAGGCGACCAAAAATAAAAAACCCCGGAACAAGTCCGGGGTTCTGTGCTGCCGGGTGTGCCTGATGATCAGCCGTTCTGGCGAATACCGGCAACCAGCCAGGGTTGGTTGTCACCCTGAGCGCGTTCCATGTTCCAGCTTTCGCTGAACACTTCGCCCTGATCAAAGCGCGAAGTCTTGGAGACGCCGGAGAAAGTCAGGGTTGCGATGGTCTTGTCGGCACGATCATCCACACCTTCCAGTTGAACGTTCAGGTTGTCGATGTAGGTCGACTGGAAACCGTCGCCCAGATCGGCACGTTCCTTTTTCAGGAACTGCAGCATCTGTGGTGTCACGAACTCGGCGATCTTGTCCATTTCGTTCGCATCCCAGTGCTGCTGCAGCGCCTGGAAGTGGTTGCGGGCGGCTTCCAGGAAGCGCTCTTCATTGAACCAGGCCGGAGCGTTGATGACCGGAGCTGCAGGAGCCGACGAAGCGCCACCGAAGATCGGGTTTTGCATTGGCTGGCTGGTTTCACGCTGGTAAGGAGCACCGGCACCGGCCATTTTCGGCTGTTGCTGCTGACGACGACGCGCAATGAAGCGGAAGATCAGGAAGGCGATGAGGCCCATGATCAGGATGTCGAAGATCTGCAGACCGTTGAAGCCGTCACCCATGAACATTGCAGCCAGCAGGCCACCGGCAGCGATACCGGCCAATGGGCCCAGCCAGCGCGAAGCGCCACTGGCAGCAGGGGTAGGGCGAGCCGCTGCATTAGGTGCTGCTGCCGGAGTGGCAGGAGCTGCCTGGCGTGCCTGATGCGATGGTGCCGAGCCCATGCTCTTGCCACCACCAAAACGTGCGGCGTTTACATCCAGACTCATGGTGAGTCCGATGCACAGCGCCATAGCCATGCTTAGAAAACGTTGCATAAGGGTATTCCCGTTGTATGAATGCATGCGCGCCATGTTGCACAGGAGGGCAGTCGATGGCTAGTGCGTTAATGTTTCGGACTTTTGCATAAGGTCCGTAAGACCTGTCTATTTGGGCTGTAGGCGGGGAAATAAAGAGGTGTAGGAGTTTTCTTCTTGTGGGGGGCAGCTTGCTATCGACTTCAGCGTACAACCGCAGAATATCTGCCGGTTTTCAGGCCTTTTTCGCCAGCAGGCTGCCTCCCCCAAGTTTTTTGTGCCTTGACTGATCTGCATTACTCGGTAGGAGTGAACTTCAGATCGGCACCAGCTTCGCATAGCCCATCATCAGCCACTTGCTGCCTTCGGAGAAGTTGACCTGCACCCTGGCCTGAGCGCCGGAGCCCTCGAAGTTGAGGATCACGCCTTCACCGAATACAGCGTGCTGTACGCGCTGGCCCAGAGTGAACTGGGTTTCGGGGATGCCGGTGCCATTGAACAGGCTGCTGTTGCTGACCTTCTGGGTGCCCCCGAAAGGACGGCTGACGCTATTGGACAGGCGCACTTCCTGGATCAGGGTCGGCGGAATCTCGCGAACGAAGCGCGACACCTTGTTATAGGTTTCGCTGCCATACAGACGGCGGGTTTCGGCATAGGTGATCACCAGCTGTTGCATGGCGCGGGTGATGCCGACGTATGCCAGACGGCGCTCCTCCTCAAGGCGACCCGGCTCTTCCAGGCTCATCTTGTGCGGGAACAGCCCTTCTTCCATGCCGACCAGGAACACATAAGGGAATTCCAGGCCCTTGGCGCTGTGCAGGGTCATGAGCTGAATGCTGTCTTCATGCTCCTGGGCCTGGGTGTCACCTGCTTCCAGCGACGCATGACCGAGGAAGGCCGCCAGCGGGGTCAGTTCTTCGTCATCTTCGGTGTTCTCGAAGTTGCGCGCAGCGCTGACCAGTTCCTCAAGGTTTTCTACCCGGGCCTGACCTTTTTCACCCTTTTCCTGCTGGTGGTAAGTGATCAGCCCCGACTGCTCGATGACGGTCTGGGTCATCAGGTGCAAAGGCATTTCCATGACCTTGGCCGACAGGTTTTCGATCAGTTCCATGAACACGTTCAAGGCACCGGCAGCGCGCCCGGTCAGGCCTTTGTTGGCAACCAGCTGACGCATCGCTTCCCACATGGAGATGTCGGTGTGGCGCGCATGTTCGCGGATCGCCTCGACAGTCTTCTCGCCAATGCCACGTGCCGGAACATTGATCACCCGCTCCAGCGCAGCATCGTTGCCACGGCCTTCGAGCAGACGCAGATACGCCATGGCGTTCTTGATCTCGGCGCGTTCGAAGAATCGCTGGCCGCCGTAGATGCGGTAAGGAATACGTTCGCGCAGCAAGGCTTCTTCCAGCACCCGCGACTGTGCGTTGGAGCGATAGAGGATGGCGATATCGTTGCGCGACAGGCCGGTCTTCAAGGCGCTTTCGATGGTTTCGACCACGTAGCGCGCTTCGTCGTGTTCGTTGAAGGCTGCATACAGGTTGATCGGCTCGCCGTCGCCCACATCTGTCCACAGTTCTTTGCCCAGACGACCGCTGTTATTGACGATCAGGCCGTTGGCAGCCTTGAGGATGCTGGCCGTCGAACGGTAGTTCTGTTCCAGACGGATGACTTCGGTATCCGGGAAGTCCGACGAATACTGATGAATGTTCTCGATCTTCGCGCCACGCCAGCCATAGATGGACTGATCGTCGTCGCCCACCACCATCAGACTGTCGCCGTCCTGGGCCAGCAGTCGCAACCAGGCGTACTGAACGGCGTTGGTGTCCTGGAATTCGTCCACCAGCACATGGCGGAAACGCCGCTGGTAGTGCGCCAGCAGGCCGGGATGATCACGCCACAGGTCCAGCGCACGCAGCAGCAGTTCGGAGAAGTCGATGACGCCGGCACGCTGGCAGGCGATTTCATAGGCTTCGTAGATCGACTTCATGGTGCCCAGGAACAGATCGCCGCCGGCCTGGATGTGTTTGGGGCGCAGGCCTTCGTCTTTCTGGCCGTTGATGAACCACTGGGCCTGGCGTGCCGGCCAGCGCTGTTCGTCCAGCCCCAGCTCGCGGATCACGCGCTTGACCAGACGCTGCTGGTCGTCGCTGTCCAGAATCTGGAAGGTCTGGACCAGTCCGGCTTCCTGCCAGTGTGCCCGCAGCAGTCGATGTGCCAGGCCGTGGAAGGTGCCGACCCACATGCCTGCCGGGCTGATGCCCATCAGTTGCTCGATGCGGTGACGCATCTCGGCAGCGGCCTTGTTGGTAAACGTCACCGACAGGACCGAATGCGGGGAGGCTTGCTCGACCTGCATCAGCCATGCGATGCGATGCACCAGCACACGGGTTTTGCCGGAACCAGCGCCGGCCAGGACCAACTGACGACCCAGGGAGGCAGCTACGGCCTGACGCTGGGCATCGTTGAGGGAATTGAGAAGGAGAGAGAGATCATCGCGCATCGGCGCATTCTAGGGTGCCGGGCCATGGCGGGCAAACCATGCTTTGTCATGGGTAATAAAAAAGCCGTCGCTGCTGACGATCGGTCATGTCTTGCCGCCAATGGCGTCCCTTGTGCCGAAGTTGCGCAGAACAGCGCTGAAAGTCACAGTTTTATGATGGTGGCTGTTTGGTCTGGCCCGGCGCTTGTGTATGCTCGGCACACGCCAAGGTCTTCTCAAATACAAGAACCCCGACATGCCTTTCAGCTTCAGTGCCCACGATGCTTCTGACACCAGTCGGCGGGACATTCGCAAGAAGTTCGCGACCCAGCTGAGAGTCGAGCGCACACGCCTGCTTTATCAAGGCTCGTTGCTGCCGACCTTGTTCATGTTCATCAGTGGTCTGGTCTGCGCATGGCTGCTCTGGAGTCCTGAGCGCTACGTGCTGGTCAGTATCTGGCTGGTCTGGCTGGCGTTGCTTGTGGGCTTGCGGATCATTCAGGTTGCAGCGTTTCGGGCTGCATCCCCCGAGCGTCAGGCGCAACCGGTCTGGCGACGGATGTTTCTGCTCGGTGCGGTTGTCAGCGGCCTGACGCTGGCCTGTGCGGCCATGGCGCTAGTGCCCGTGACCAGTTTCGAGCAGCAGGCCTGGGTGTTCGGCATGATCGGCGGCGCGACGCTGTGTGCCAGTGTGGCCTATGCCGTCAGCCTTACGGCGTTCCTCACCTTCAGCCTGTCATGCCTGTTACCGCCCATCGTTTATCTGTTTCTGGGCGGCGATGTGCCCTTGCGTGGCTGGGGCTGGCTCGGTCTGATTCTGCTGTTTGCCCTGATTGTGGTCGCCTGGCAGATCAATCGTCTGATCCTGCGCAGCCTGTTGCAGCGCTTCCAGAACCAGGCCCTGATCGAGCATCTGCAGCAGGCCCGTGCCAAGAGCGATGAACTCAATGAAATTCTGGGCCGTGAGGTCGAGCAGCGCCGCCAGGCCGAACACAGTCTGCGCGAGGCGCAGGCGGGGCTCGAGGAGCGTGTTGCACAGCGCACCCTGGAGCTGGAAGCCGCCAATCTGGCTTTGAGTAAAAGCCCGCCGCGTCTGGCCGAAAAGGTTTTCGATGCGGTCAGCGAAAGCATCATGATTTTCGACCCGCAGTACCGGATTCTCACCATCAATCAGGCTTTCTCCCGGCTGACGGGCTACACGCCCGAAGACGTGGTGGGGCGTCAGGTCATGGATATTGCCAGCAGCCTCGATGCTCGGCGTCACTTCCAGGCCATTCATCATGCCCTTGAACAGACCGGCAGCTGGCAGGGCGAACTGGTCGAGACGCGCAAGAACGGTGAGTTGTACCCGCAATGGCTGCAGATGAGTGTCGTGCGCGATATTGCAGGCAATGTCAGTCATATTGTCGGCTTCTTTACCGATCTTTCCGCCAATCGCGAATCCGAGGAACGCATGCGTTACCTCACGCATTTCGATGAGCTGACCGGTCTGGCCAATCGCTCGCAGTTCAAGGAGCGCTTGCGTGAAGCGAATCAGCGGGTACGTCAGGGCGGAAGAAGCCTGGCGCTGCTGCATATCAACCTGGATCGTTTCAAGCTGCTCAACGAGAGCCTGGGGCATGAAGTCGCCGATCAGTTGCTCAAGCACGTTGCCCGGCGCCTGATCAGCGCCATGCCGGAGGCGGACACCATTGCCCGTCTGTCCGGCGATGAATTTGCCGTGCTGTTCGATGCTTATGCCAATCTGTCCAGTCTGGCGCGTGTCACCAGCCGCTTGCTGAGCAAGCTGCGTACGCCTCTGTCGGTGGCGGGCAACGAGCTGGTGATCAGTGCCTCGGTGGGCATCAGCCTGCTGCCTGACTCTGCCCGTGAAATTTCGGCCCTGGTGAGCCAGGCCAATATGGCGATGAGGCATGCCAAGCATCTGGGCGGCAACAACTTCCAGTTCTTCACCGAAAGCCTGCGGGCCAGCACTCTGGAGCGTCTGCAACTGGAAATCCAGCTGCGCAAAGCCATTGAAGAGCAGCAACTGCAAGTCTTCTATCAACCCAAGATGCTGTTGGAAAATGGCCATCTGGATGCCGCCGAAGCACTGGTGCGCTGGAAACATCCGACACGTGGCATGGTGCCGCCGGGCGAGTTCATTGGTCTGGCCGAAGAAACCGGCCTGATTGCCGATATCGGCGAGTTCGTGCTGCGCCAGGCCTGCTGGCAGGCTTGTGAATGGCAGCGCCAGGGGTATGAGCCGATCCGGGTTTCGGTCAACCTGTCGGTGCACCAGTTGCGTCAGGGCAAGCTGGTCAGTCTGGTCCGGCAGGTGCTGGACGAAACGGGGCTGGCTCCGCAGTTGCTGGAGCTGGAGCTGACCGAAAGCCAGTTGCTGGACAGCGTGGAACACATCATCGCGACCTTTCAGCAGTTGCGCGAACTGGGCGTGAAGCTGGCCATCGACGACTTCGGCACCGGCTACTCTTCATTGAGCTATCTGAAACGCTTCCCGGTGGACTACGTAAAGATCGATCAGGCGTTTATTCGTGGCCTGGATGACGGCACGGAGGATGCCGCAATCATTCAGGCGATCATTGCCATGGCCCACAGCCTGGGGCTCAAGGTCGTGGCAGAAGGTGTGGAAAACGAGAAACAACTGGAATTTCTGAAGGCGCAGGGTTGCGATGAGGTTCAGGGCTACCTGATCAGCCGACCGATCGAAGCGTCAATGATGCCGGGTATGTTGAGTCTGGCCCGGTGAGGCTGGCAGCGCTGCAAAATGTAGGATTATTCCCACAAAAAAGGAAGATTTGTCATTCAATCGCTTGTGTATGACGTTCAGGGCTCGTTTAACTGGGCGTCACGCAGGTCATGTAGTATAACTACAAGAAAGCTACAACCCGCCCACCGCATCATTAGCGAGTCTGCCTCTTGAATCTGCTGCAACACATCGCCCAGTCACGTAATCTGCTGCGCAAGTCGGAGCTCAAGGTAGCCGACCATGTGCTGCTTGACCCTGCGGCCGTGATGCACAGTTCCATGGCTGATCTGGCCCACAGCGTCGGGATCAGTGAGCCGACCATCGTGCGCTTCTGTCGTGCCATTGGCTGTACGGGCTTTCAGGACCTCAAGCTCAAGCTGGCGCAGAGCCTTGCAGCCGGAGCGAGTTTCGGTCAGTTCGCGATTCACGAAGACGATTCGGTTGCCGATTACAGCCTGAAGATTTTCGACACCACCCTGCACACCCTGATGGAGGTGCGCGAAAACCTCGATCCCCATGCCTTGCAACTGGCTGTGACCGCCATGGCGGGTGCCAATCGTGTGGAGTTCTATGGGTTCGGTGCGTCGGGTGCGGTAGCGGCCGATGCCCAGCACAAGTTCTTTCGCCTGTTGTTGAGCGCTGCGGCCTATTCCGATCCGCACATGCAGGCCATGTCGGCGGTGACCTTGAAGCCAACCGACGTCGCGGTGTGCATTTCCCAGTCAGGTCGCTCCAAGGATCTGCTGATTTCGGCGAACATGGTTCGCGAAAGCGGCGCGACGCTTATCACGCTATGTCCGAGCCAGACACCTCTGGCCGAGCTGTCGTCGATCAATCTGGCCATCGATGTGCATGAAGACACCGAAATCTACACGCCGCTGACTTCCCGTATCGCGCATCTGGTGGTCATCGATGTGCTGGCGATGGGGGTTGCCATGGCTCGCGGTCCAAGCTTGGTCAATCACCTCAAGAGCGTCAAGCGCAGTCTGCGCAGCCTGCGGTTGTCTCCCAAGTCGGTGAAAGCGCACGAGGATTGAGGGGCGAACCTTCATCAACTTGTCACGCATTCGCCGTCTGACCGTCATGCTTCAGCGCCACTCTGTACTCCCGCAACGTATTGGGAGACAGGATATGGCTCGGCATTACGATGACTTACCCAACAGCGCCGTCAAGACTCGCCGTCAGCAGGAGGATCAGCGTCGAATGGAGTTTCGACGGGCGATTGAAAGCTACTGCGAAGCACGGCAGCTCAATCAGGATCTCTGCGATTACATGGACAGCATGACCGACAGTCACTGGCAGGCTAGCCGGCCGTCCCTGGACGACCGTCGAAACGTTCGACCAGCTGGCTGATCTGCGCACGTTCGGTGCGGATGAACGCAAGGAAAGCGTGAGCCACGGGAGACAGGCGTTTATCTCGGCCTTGTACCACGCACCAGCTGCGATAAAGCGGCAACTCGGCCACCGGCAACTCCTTCAGGGCACCGGTGGCGAGTTCCATGCAGACTGCGTGACGGGTAAGCAGGGCCAGTCCGAGTCCTGCCACCACGCATTCGCGTTGTGCTTCGCTGGATGACACTTCCTGTGTCTGGGTGAAATGCACGCGCTTTTCCTTGAAGTATTCCTCGCACGCTCGTCGTGTTCCTGAACCTGTTTCGCGAATCAGCAATGGCCAGGGCTCCAGGTCTTTGAGGCTCAGTTGTTCGCGGTCGCAGAGCGGATGGCTGGCCGGCGCCACGGCCACAATCGGATTGTTGAGAAACGGCAGGAATTCCAGCCCCATGTCCTGAGGCACCATAGACATCACCACCAGATCGTCGCGGTTGTCCGACAGGCGCCTGATGACCATGGCACGGTTGACCACGGTCAGGTTGAGGATGACCTCTGGGTGCTGGCGCTTGAAAGCTGCGAACAGGTGCGGAATGAAATATTTGCAGCTCGACTCGATGGCCAGTTTCAGCTGGCCCTGCAGCGAACCCTGCATGTCGGAAAGCTGCATGTCCAGGCTTTCCAGGCGACCGAAGATGTCACGGCTGGCCAGTTGCAACGCTTCAGCGGCTTCAGTCAGGTACAGTTTTTTGCCTACATACTCGAAAAGCGGCTGTCCGATCAGCTCTTCAAGCTGGCGGATCTGCAGGCTGACAGCCGGTTGAGTCAGAGCCATTTCCTCGGCGGCACGGCTGTAGGAGCGCAGGTCGCACACTTCATTGAAAATTCGTAACTGACGCAATGTCATACGCATCAATGACTTACGCATCTTCAATAACTCCTGCTGGTGATTTGAGCACCAACTATAAGCTTTTGCTTATGCCTTTCCCAATTTTTACTCATTTTTATTAATCGCTGATCAGGAATAGGGTGGCCCTGCGTCATTCAGTCACATACGCAGTTACAAAAAGCCAGTAACTACACTGCGTATGCGGCCCTGCGCCGACCGGCTCTGCCGGTTCGATAGTCCTTATGGTCGAGGAAATGCCAGTGATAACAAAAATCCTGATCGCCAACCGTGGAGAGATTGCCGTCCGTATCGTGCGTGCATGCGCCGAAATGGGCATCCGCTCGGTTGCGATCTTTTCAGACGCCGACCGGCATGCCCTGCATGTCAAACGTGCCGACGAAGCCTATAGCATTGGCGCCGAACCTCTCGCCGGTTACCTGAACCCGCGCAAGCTGGTGAACCTGGCAGTGGAAACCGGATGCGATGCACTGCATCCCGGTTACGGTTTCCTCTCGGAAAACGCCGAACTGGCGGAAATCTGTGCAGAGCGCGGGGTGAAGTTCATCGGCCCGTCCGCAGAAGTCATTCGCCGCATGGGCGACAAGACCGAAGCGCGGCGCAGCATGATAAAGGCCGGTGTTCCGGTCACGCCGGGCACTGAGGGCAACGTTGCGGATATTCATGAAGCACTGATCGAAGGTGACCGTATCGGTTATCCGGTGATGCTCAAGGCGACTTCCGGTGGTGGCGGTCGCGGTATTCGCCGCTGCAACAGCCGCGACGAACTGGAGCAGGCATTTCCGCGAGTGATTTCCGAGGCCACCAAGGCTTTTGGTTCGGCGGAAGTCTTTCTGGAAAAGTGCATCGTCAATCCCAAACACATCGAGGCGCAGATACTGGGCGACAGCTTCGGCAATGTGGTGCACCTGTTCGAGCGCGACTGCTCCATCCAGCGCCGCAACCAGAAGTTGATCGAAATCGCTCCAAGCCCGCAACTGACGCCAGAACAGCGCGCCTATATCGGTGACCTGTCTGTGCGTGCCGCCAAGGCGGTGGGTTACGAGAATGCCGGAACCGTGGAATTCCTGCTCGCCGATGGCGAGGTGTATTTCATGGAGATGAACACCCGGGTTCAGGTGGAACACACCATTACCGAAGAGATCACCGGCATCGATATCGTGCGCGAGCAGATCCGCATCGCGTCCGGCCAGCCGCTGTCGATCAAGCAGGAAGACATCATTCATCGCGGTTTTGCCCTGCAATTCCGGATCAATGCCGAAGACCCGAAGAACAACTTCCTGCCCAGCTTCGGCAAGATCACCCGCTACTACGCGCCCGGCGGGCCTGGCGTGCGGACCGATACGGCGATCTACACCGGTTACACGATTCCGCCGTTCTATGACTCGATGTGCCTGAAGCTGATTGTCTGGGCGCTGACCTGGGAAGAGGCAATGGACCGTGGCCTGCGTGCGCTGGACGACATGCGCCTGCAGGGCGTGAAGACCACGGCTGCCTATTACCAGGAAATCCTGCGCAATCCGGAATTCCGTAGCGGCCAGTTCAATACCAGCTTCGTCGAAAGCCATCCCGAACTGACCAACTACTCGATCAAGCGCAAACCCGAAGAGCTGGCCCTGGCCATCGCCGCCGCCATCGCCGCCCACGCAGGGCTATGAATATGTGAGCGGCAAGCTGCAAGTGAAAAGCTACAAGACAAAGCGAATCAGCTTTTTCTTGCGGCTTGTAGCTTGAAGCTTGTCGCTATAAGGAGCTCCGAAAATGCCGAAGAAAATCTTTGTCACCGACACCATTCTGCGCGACGCCCACCAATCGTTGCTGGCGACCCGCATGCGCACCGAAGACATGCTGCCGATCTGCGACAAGCTCGACAAGGTCGGCTACTGGTCGCTGGAAGTGTGGGGCGGGGCGACGTTCGATGCCTGTGTACGGTTTCTCAAGGAAGACCCATGGGAGCGTCTGCGCCAGTTGCGTGCGGCCTTGCCCAATACCCGTCTGCAAATGCTGCTGCGCGGCCAGAACCTGTTGGGCTACCGCCATTACAGCGATGACGTGGTGAAGGCATTTGTCGCCAAGGCGGCATCGAATGGTATCGATGTGTTCCGTATCTTCGACGCCATGAACGATGTGCGTAACCTGAAGGTCGCCATCGAAGCGGTGAAAGAAGCGGGTAAACATGCCCAGGGCACTATCGCCTATACCACCAGCCCGGTGCATACCATCAGTGCTTTCGTGGAACAGGCCCGGCAGATGGAAGCCATGGGGTGCGACTCCTTGGCGATCAAGGATATGGCTGGCCTGCTGACGCCTTTTGCCACGGGCGAACTGGTCAAGGCCCTGAAGGCCGAGCAATCACTCCCGGTCTTTATCCACTCCCACGACACTGCAGGCCTGGCGGCGATGTGTCAGCTCAAGGCCGTCGAAAACGGGGCCGACCATATCGATACGGCCATCTCCAGCTTCGCCTGGGGCACCAGCCATCCGGGGACCGAATCCATGGTTGCCGCCCTCAAGGGCAGCGAATTCGATACCGGTCTGGATCTGGAGCTGCTGCAGGAAATCGGTCTGTATTTCTATGCCGTGCGCAAGAAGTACCACCAGTTCGAGAGTGAATTCACGGCAGTCGACACCCGTGTGCAGGTCAATCAGGTGCCGGGCGGGATGATTTCCAACCTGGCCAACCAGCTCAAGGAGCAGGGCGCGCTCAATCGTATGGGCGAAGTGCTGGCCGAGATTCCGCGGGTTCGCAAGGATCTGGGTTACCCGCCGCTGGTCACGCCGACTTCCCAGATCGTGGGCACCCAGGCGTTCTTCAACGTGCTGGCGGGCGAGCGTTACAAGACCATCACCAACGAAGTGAAGCTGTATCTGCAGGGCGGTTACGGCAAGGCTCCGGGTGAAGTGGACGCCAAACTGCGTCGTCAGGCCATTGGCAACGAAGACCTGATCGATGTGCGCCCGGCCGACCTGCTCAAGCCGGAAATGACCAAGCTGCGCGGCGAAATCGGTGACCTCGCGCAATCCGAAGAGGATGTGCTGACTTACGCCATGTTCCCGGACATTGGCCGAAAATTCCTCGAAGACCGCGCTGCGGGCACCTTGAAACCCGAAGAGCTGCTGCCAATCCCGGAAGCAGGCAGCATCGGCAAGGTGGGCGGTGAAGGCGTGCCGACCGAGTTCGTGATCGACGTTCACGGCGAAACCTACCGTGTGGATATCACCGGCGTAGGCGTCAAGGCCGAAGGCAAGCGTCACTTCTACCTGTCCATCGACGGCATGCCGGAAGAAGTGGTGTTCGAACCGCTCAACGAATTCGTCGGCGGCGGTGCCAGCAAACGCAAACAGGCCCATGCACCGGGTCACGTCAGCACCACCATGCCCGGCAACATCGTCGATGTGTTGGTCAAGGAAGGCGATGCGGTCAAGGCCGGTCAGGCTGTGCTGATCACCGAGGCGATGAAAATGGAGACTGAAGTCCAGGCGTCCATCGCGGGCAAAGTGGTTGCCATTCATGTGGCCAAGGGTGATCGGGTCAACCCTGGCGAGATCCTGGTCGAGATCGAATGACAACCTCGCTGTAGAAGCGAATTCATTCGCGAAATTCGCGGATGAATCCGCTCATACCTTAACGATTTTCCTCGGGGGAGCACACGTGGCTTCCCTTTTTTATGTCATCCGCGAAACGCTTCCAGCCCCTTGATCTGCTGCCCATCCTTGAAGTTATCCACAGCCAGCCAGGCCTCGAAAGCCTTTTGCAGTGCGGGCCACTCGTTGTCGAGGATCGAATACCAGGCGGTATCCCGGTTCACGCCCTTGACCACCATGTGCTGGCGAAAGAGTCCTTCGTAGCTGAAGCCGAAGCGGTCTGCCGCACGCTTGGAGCGGGCGTTGTTGGCGTTGCATTTCCATTCCAGGCGACGATAGCCCAGAGCGAAGGCTTCTCTGGCCAGCAGGTAGATGGCTTCTGTGCCTTTGGGAGTGCGTTGCATGCGGGCACCAAAGGTCACGTGGCCGATTTCTATCCGGCCATGGGCGGCGACAATCGACATCAGGCTGATCAAGCCCTCGGTCACGCCTGTGTTCTGGTCGACCACGCTGTAGAACCACGGGTCAGTATCGCTGGCATGTCTCTGCAACCAGGCGTCGAAAGCCTCGCGTTCGTTGAACGGGCCGTAAGGCAGGTAATCCCAGAGTTTCGGGTCGGAGTCCGGACCATTGAGCGCAAGCCAGAGATCATCTGCGTGGCGTGCCGGGTCGAGTTTCTCCAGGCGAATGAAGCGGCCTTCCAGAGTTTTGTTTTCTGGAAGTGATGCGGGTTGCCATTGGATCGGGGTATCGGACATGAGCAGACTTCCTGCCTCAAAGGGCCTTGCGAAATTGGATGTAGCCGCCGCGTTCGGCAATGCGTTCGTAAAGCGCAATGGCTGTAGTGTTGGTTTCGTGGGTCAGCCAGTGAACCTTGTCGCAATCGCTGGCCTTGGCAGTGGCGTAGACATGTTCGATCAACAGCCTGCCGATGCCGGTACCGCGCTGTTCGGGGCTCACGATCAGGTCCTGGAGATAACAGGCATTCCTGATGCTCCAGTTGGAACGATGGTAGATGAAATTCACCATGCCCACGGCTTTGCCATCCAGCCATGCCAATGCCGAGTGGGTGGGTTCGGTGGGGTCCAGAAAGCGTTGCCAGGTGACATCACTGACGCCGTCGGCCAGTTCGGTCTTGTAAAAGCGCAGATAGGCCTGCCACAACGGCAGCCATGCGTCGTGATCGTCAGCCGTTACGGGGCGGATTTGAACAGTGGTCATGCGATTCTCCTTCAGCTCATCAAGCGAGCGATTTCCTGATCTTTCGGGTCCTGGCTGACAGTCAGGCCGTCGCGTACGCCTGCAATATCCTGAGCACTGCGGTTCTGACTGAGTTTGCGCTTGCCCTGTAGCGACTCGATGGGCAGGGCGAAGCCGACAATTGCACCCAGCATCTTCTCGATGTATTCGGCTGGTGCGTCATCGATGGACCATGGCTGGGCGCGACGGGACTCATGTTTGTCGGTGAGGCTGCCGACCAGTCGGTGCAGGCGCTCGGGATCGGTGAAAACCTCGGCCTTGCCATAGGCATGAACGGCCAGGTAATTCCAGGTCGGTACGACTTTCTCGTGCTCGGCCTTGCTCGGGTAGAAAGACGGGCTCACATAGGCATCGCCACCGGGAAATATCACCAGAGCTTTAGACAGGTTTTCGAGCGCTCGCCACTGAGGGTTGGCTTTGGCCAGATGGCCGTAGAGCGTGCCATTGGGACCTTGCTCGCGGTTCAGTAACAGCGGCAGGTGAGTGGCCTGCAGGCCTTCTTCGCCCTGGGTAACGAGAATCGCCAGCCGGGTCTGGTCCATCCAATCATGCAACTGCAGCGTGTCGCTCTCACTGAAGGCTTTAGGCGTGTACATGGCAATGTCCTTGGTTAATGAGCAAATCCTAGGCAGGATATTGGTTCCTTGTAAGAGCCATTACCGACAGATTTCATGGGACCAATTTCATGCATTCAGGCACTCCCGCGTTTCCCTTGAACCTCGCCGGTGTCGAACTGGATCGTCGCAAGGGTTTGAGTCGGCAGCTTTATCAGATTTTGCGTCAGCGCATTCTCGAGGGCGGTCTTGCCAGCGGGACGCGCCTGCCAGCCAGTCGTGATCTGGCCGAATCCTTGTCGATTTCCCGAAACAGCGTGATGCGTGCCTACGATCAGCTTTATGCCGAAGGTTTTATCGAGGGACGCATCGGTGACGGGACCTATGTCGCTCAGTTGCCCGATAAAACAGCAGTTGTTGAGAATTCCTCGGTAAAAAAATTATCCACTGAACTATCCACAGGCTTATCAACAAGGTTACGCACAGGTTTATCCACATTTTCCTGCGAAAATCTTCAGAATGTGCCCAATCAAGTTATCCACAGTCCGGCGCTGGAGCTTCTGCAAAAGCATCATTTGAATGCCCCGCTAAAGGGTGCACCGCGAGCCTTTCGGGTGGGGGTTCCGGCTTTCGATCTTTTCCCCTTTACCCAGTGGGGCAAGCTGCATGCGGCTTTCTGGCGCAGGCCGGATCTTCAACTGCTGGGTTATGGCGAAGCGGCGGGAGAGTGGCGACTTAGAGAGCTGATTGCCTCGTATCTGCGTTCATCGCGCGGGCTGCATTGCTCGGCTGAACAAATAGTGATCACCAATGGCGCGCAGCAGGCAATCAGCCTTTGTGCACAGTTGCTGCTGGAGGCGGGCGATGGGGTGGCTGTGGAAAACCCCGGCTATCGTGCCGCAGGTCATGCCTTTGCCGTGGCGGGTGCCAGGTTGCAGGGCATTGCCGTCGATGAGGACGGCATGCGCTGTGCCGACCTTGAGCAGACCGATTGCAAACTGGCTTATGTCACGCCTTCCCATCAATACCCGACCGGTGTGGTCATGAGTCTGGCACGCCGCCTGGAATTGCTGGCCTGGGCAAAAAACAATCAGGGCTGGATTGTCGAAGACGACTACGACGGCGAGTACCGTTACAGCGGCGCGCCTCTGGCACCGCTGGCGGCGCTGGATGGGGCAGGGCGGGTTCTGTATGTCGGGACTTTCGGCAAGGTGGTTTTCCCGGCGTTGCGTCTGGGGTATCTGGTCTTGCCTCAGGGATTGGTCAAGCCATTCAGCCAGCGTCGGGGCGTGGACATGCGCCATTCCGAGGTCAGTACCCAGGCAGTGATGGCGCAATTTATCGCGACCGGTCACTTTCAACGTCATATTCGTCGCATGCGCCGTGCGGCCTTGAGTCGTCGCAATGCACTGCTTGAAGGCTGGCCGGACAATATCCCGGGCTGTGGCGCGATGCCCAGGGTCGTGGCCGGCCTGCATGTCATGGTCCGTGTGAACAGTCTGGCTCGTGAGCGCGAGCTGATCGACAAGGCCGAGAGTATCGGTGTCGAAATCAATGCCTTGAGCGACTACTGGCTCCCGGATTCAACCGAGCCTGTGGATAACCGCGCCGGGCTGGTCCTTGGGTTTGCAGGCGTGCCGGAAGCTGCGATTGCCGATGCATTGGGCAGATTGCGTCGGGTCTGGTAACCGAGGACTCTTTCGTTGCCTGACCAGTAGCCTGTGGCGAGGGGATATACTGCGCGGGACTGTTTTCCCTGCTGAGATTTTCCAATGAGTACTTCTCTTTCGGCTGCGCCTTCGCGCAAGCCCGGTGTGACGTTGGTCGCTGTTCTACTGCTTTTATCCGCTGCGCTGTTCTTGCTCAGTAGCACCAATGTGCGTCAGGTACTGTTGCTGATCGTGGGCGCGGCTCTGGGCCTTACGCTCTATCACGCAGCGTTCGGTTTCACGTCTGCATGGCGGGTCTTCATCAAGGAGCGACGGGGCGCAGGCTTGCGGGCCCAGATGGTTATGCTGGCGTTGGCGGTTGTGCTGTTCTTTCCTGCTTTGGGCGCTGGCACGCTGTTTGGCCAGCCGGTCAACGGGCTGGTCGCCCCGGCGGGTGTTTCGGTGGTGTTCGGAGCGTTCATCTTCGGTATCGGGATGCAACTGGGCGGTGGGTGTGCCTCGGGCACCCTGTTCACTGCCGGTGGCGGCAATGCGCGGATGCTGGTGACTCTGCTGTTCTTCATCCTCGGCTCCCTGATTGCGACTCACCATGTCGACTGGTGGTTCTCGCTGCCATCCTTCCCGGCCACCTCCATCGTGAAAAGCTTTGGCGTGATGCCTGCCCTGGGGCTGAGTCTGGCGGTATTCGCGTTCATTGCGTGGCTGACCGTGCGTCTGGAAAAACACCGCCATGGCGAGCTTGAAGCGCCTGTCACCAGCGAGCATCGTGGCCTGCAACGATTCCTGCGCGGCCCATGGATTCTGGTCTGGGGGGCGGTGGCTCTGGCGTTGTTGAACTATGCGACTCTGGCGCTGGCCGGGCGGCCTTGGGGTATCACGTCGGCTTTCGCTCTGTGGGGGGCCAAAGTGGCAGGAAGCCTTGGTGTGGATGTCGGCAGCTGGGTATTCTGGCAGATGCCGGCGAATGCCAAGGCGCTGGCGGCTCCGGTCTGGGAAGACATTACCAGCGTGATGGATGTCGGCATCATGATCGGGGCGTTGTTGGCTGCCGGGCTGGCGGGGCGTTTTGCACCGAATCTGAATATTCCGGCCCGTTCGCTGATCGCTGCCGTGGTGGGCGGCCTGCTGCTTGGCTACGGCTCACGCCTGGCCTACGGTTGTAACATCGGCGCGTATTTCAGCGGTATTGCTTCGGGCAGCCTGCATGGCTGGCTGTGGTTGCTGGCAGCTTATGCAGGCAACGTTGTCGGTGTTCGTTTCCGACCGTTCTTTTTCGCTTCGGAGCGTCCTCAGGTGGCCCTGAGCGGTTGCTGAGTGCGTCCGATTGTCTGGCATAAAAAGCGTCCGATAGCGAACCATCTGCGCTAACGGCATTCAAACCCTCGGTAGTCGGTCGGGTATTTGGCAGTCCCGCACTTTTATCGATGAGGTGATTTTTGCGAAAGGCGATCATTGAGAAGTCCCGATTTCTGAACAGGACAATCGGTTATGTAGGGTGGTCGCTTTTCTGGCTGCTGATATGGGATGTGATTGTGACGGTCGACTTCATGTTGTACCTGGAGCGCAAGATCACCCTGCCATCGATGCCGTTGACGCTGTTGGGGTCGTCCCTGGTGGTGTTGATCAGTTTTCGTAACTCCAGCGCCTACAACCGCTGGTGGGAAGCCCGGACTCTCTGGGGAGCCATGGTCAACAGCTCCCGCAGCTTCGCTCGCCAGACATTGACGCTGATCGATGACGAGGAGGGCATCAACCCGATCAAGGCGGTATTGCTGCGTCGCCATGTGGCTTATGTGAAAGCCCTGGCGGCGCATCTGAAGGGTGATGTTACCCAAGCCGATATACAGGCCCTGATTCCTCGCGAAGAGTTCGAGCGCCGCCTGGACACCAATAACTTCCCCAACGATCTGCTCAATGCCAGCGCTGCGCTGATTGCCAAGGAGTACAAGGCCGGGCGTCTGGACAGCATTCGTCTGGCACGCCTCGAATCGACGATGGTGGATCTCTCCAACTGCCAGGGCGGTATGGAGCGTATCGCCAACACCCCGCTGCCTTACCCCTACGTAGCGTTCCCGCGGTTGTTCATCACCCTGTTCTGCCTGATCGTACCCATCGGTCTGGTTGAAACCCTGGGCTGGTTCACGCCCCTGGCGTCGACGGTCGTGGGCTTCATGCTGCTTGCCATCGAAAAGATCGGTACAGACCTGCAAAGCCCGTTCCGTGCGAGCCAGCATGAGATTCAGACGATTGCGCTGTGCGAGAACATCGAGCGCAATCTGGCCTCGATGCTCAAAGGGGCCGAGGTGGAAAGCAAGTCCAGGCGAGCCCCTGCGTTGCAGGAATAAGGACGCGTCTTTTCGTGAAAAACTGAAAGGGCGTTCTGTCAGTTCTATCAGGTTACAAGCCTGCGGGCGGTGCCTACTCTGGCGATAACTTCTTTCCGAGGAGTATCGCCATGCAGCTTTTCAAGCTCGGTGCGCTCTCAATACTCTTGCTGGCGGCCCAGGCCTCCAGTGCCGACGATCTTCACGGCAACACCCCTGATGGCACGCGTAACGACGGCAACGATGAAATCGTGCTGCAGGGTTTTCACTGGAACTCCAGCCGCTCAAGTCCGGGCAGTTGGTACAGCACACTCAAGACAATGGCCCCGCAGATCAGTGCCGATGGCTTTACCTCGGTCTGGATGCCTGTGCCCTGGCGGGATACCTCGCGCTGGAGCGATCCCGGCTCGGGCGCTTCGGGTGGTGGCGAAGGGTATTTCTGGCAGGACTTCGACAAGAACAGCGCTTATGGCAGCGATGCCGAACTCAGGCAGGCTGTCGATGCCTTGAGCGTTGGCAATATCAAAGTGATCTATGACGTGGTGCCCAACCACATGGATCGACAACACGTCGGGCCTGCGCTCAAGGATGCCCTGAGCGACAAGACGGCCTGGCGCGACGGTTGCGCCCAGTGTGACGATGGCGATCCGTTCATGGGCGGTGATGCCGACCTCAATACGCAAAAGCCCGAAGTGTTCAGCCTCTTCAAGAACGAGTTCCTGAATCTGCGTGACAACTACTCCGCCGATGGCCTGCGTTTCGATTTTGTAAAAGGCTATAGCGCCACGACTGTGGATAACTGGATGAAAGCCTTCGGGGACGGGCAATTCTGCGTGGGGGAGCTCTGGAAAGCGCCGAACGAATATCCTGCCAATGACTGGCGACGCAATGCGACCTGGCAGGACAGTCTGAAAGACTGGTCCAATCAGTCGCATTGCACGGTATTCGATTTCGCTCTCAAGGAGCGCATGCAGAACGCCGGGCTTGCCGAATGGCGACACGGGCTCAATGGCAATCCCGATCCCGCCTGGCGTGCGGCCGCCGTAACCTTTGTGGATAACCATGACACCGGCTATTCGCCGGGTGCCAATGGCGGTCAGCATCACTGGTCTTTGCCCGAGCATCTCCGGGATCAGGCCTATGCCTACATTCTCAGCAGCCCCGGCACACCTGTCGTCTACTGGCCGGACATGTATGACTGGCCGCGCGGCCAACTGCTGCGCCAGTTGATAGAGATACGGCGCACGGCCGGTATCAAGGCCGATTCGGCGATCAGCTTTCTGGACAATTACTCAGGGCTGGTCGCCGAGGTGACAGGCTCGCAACAGATGCTGCTGGTTGCACTGGGCTCCAACTTCAAGAGCGAGAGTGTGCCGACCAGTTTCAGTCAGGCGCTGGTTGCAGGCGACAACGGGGCCATACGGATCTGGCGGGCCAAGGGGGTCGATGTGCAGTTTCGCTGTGACAAGGGCGAAACCCGGGTAGGTGAAAGTGTGTATGTCGTGGGATCGGGCTTCGAGCTGGGCGAGTGGAACCCCGCAAGAGCTGTTCGCCTGGATGATCTGAGCCAGTACCCGAACTGGAAAGGGCAAATCAGGCTTGCCGACAATACCCGCTATGAATGGAAGTGCATCGTGCGCAGCGAGGCTGACCCGAGCAACGTCATCAAATGGCAGGAAGGAGGGAATACGGAGTTTGTTGCCAATGAAAAAGGTAGCACTGCGGCTACCTTTTAGGTCCTGCTGTGGTGGGCGAGCTGCTTAACGCAGCTCTCCACACAGATCCAGCTCCACCAGACGCCGGACCTCTTCAATCTTCAAGCCTGCCCCCAGCAGCGCATGCAGTTTGCCAAGCGCTGCTTCACGGGTCATGCCGCCACCGGAAAGGACGCCCACGTCGCGCAGCTTGCTGCCTGCTTCGTAGATATCCAGATCGACACCGCCTTCATGACATTGAGTGATCGCGACCACGCAGATGTCCTGTTGCCGTGCACGCTCCAGGCTGGCCATGAATTGTGGGTTTTCGCTAGGGGCTGTGCCACTGCCGAAGCATTCGAGCACCAGGCCTTTGATACCGCTTTCGACCAGCGCATCGATCTGCGCTGCTCCGATACCGGGAAACAGAGGCAATACGGCGACATTCACCAGTGCCTTGGGCTGACGATAATCCAGCGCCTCGGGCAACGAAGTCGCCGCCTGACCGCCACGGGAGCGTTGCAACGGTGCGAACGGATGACGACCGAAGCTGCGGATCTTCGCGCAGCGTGTGGGCGCCATCAGTTCTCCGTGGAAGTACAGGTGAACACCCGGTGTCAGGCCCGAACCCAGTGCCAGCAGGGAGCCGTTGACGTTTTCCCAGGCATCGCTGTCGGGTACGCCGGCGGGCAGCATGGAGCCGGTGAACACCACTGGCGCATCGAGCCCCAGCAACTGGAAGCTGGCCGCGGCAGCGCTGTAGGCCAGGGTGTCGGTGCCATGCAGCACCAGCACCGCGTCGCAGCCCTCATCCACGGCTTCGATCACCGCTTCGCGCAGGCGCAGCCAGTAATCGGGCGTCATGTTGGCGCTGTCGATCAGGGGCGACATCTCGCGAAAACGCCACTGCGGTACCACCAGTTCAGGAAGGTCGGCCAGTTGCCCGGCCATCCTTGCCTCGAAACCGGAAGCTGGAACCAGGCCATTGGCGCTGGCTTGCATGCCGATGGTGCCGCCGGTGTAAAGAACCATCACTCGCTGAGCGGGTTGGGGTGCATCATGAGCCATGGTTCTCTCCTGCGGCATTTCGGTGATTAGTGTGCTTGTGAAGCAGGTTTGGCTGCCGCGTCGACGCTGCCTTGAGGCTGTTGCGTCGGGTTGGCTGGCCAGGCGTTGCGGTCCAGATCCAGATCCGGGAACTTGCTGGAATCGAAGACCGGAACCTTGATGCCTGCCTTACGCTGGGCATCGTAGTCACGCATGATACGCATGGCGACCTTGAACAGCAGCGCCAGGGCGATCAGGTTGACGAAGGCCAGCAGGGTCATGGCGATGTCGGCGAAGGCGAACACCGTCTTGAGGTCCACTACGGCACCCCAGAAGATCAGGGCCAGAACCACGATGCGGAAGCCGACGATGGCCTGGATCTTCTCGCCTACCAGGAAGCGCAGGCTGTTTTCGCCCAGGTAGTAGTTGTAGAGGATCGAGGTGAATACGAACAGGGCCAGCGCAACGCTGATGAAGATACGGCCCCAGTCACCGACTACGGCTGCCAGAGAGTTCTGTGCCAGAACGATACCGTTGCCGCTGTAGCCGACGTCATAGATACCGGACAGCAGGATCAGCAAGGCAGTACAGGTGCAGATCACGAAAGTGTCGAGGAATACGCTGAACGCCTGAACCACGCCTTGGGCAACCGGGTGCTCGACCTGTGCAACGGCGGCAACGTTCGGGGCACTGCCCAGACCGGCTTCGTTGGCGAAGACGCCACGTTTGACGCCCATCACGATTGCGCTGCCGATCAGGCCGCCAAACACCGGGTCAAGACCGAAGGCGCTCTTGACGATGGTGACCAGCATGGCTGGAACGTGATCGATCTGGATGGCGATGACGTAAATGGTGACCGCGATGTAGATCAGGGTTTTGACCGGTACCAGCAGGTCGGAAATGGCAGCGATACGCTTGATGCCACCGACGAACGCCAGGCCCAGCAGAACGACCAGACAGATACCGGTGGTGGTGTGGTCCACACCGAAAGCGCTATTGAGCGAGTCGGTCACGGCATGGGATTGCAGGCCGTTGAAGGAAAGACCGAAAGTCATGATCAGCAGGACTGCCATGACCATACCCAGCCAGCGCTTGCCCAGGCCGTGCTGGATATAGAACGATGGACCGCCGCGGAACTGGCCTTCGGAGTCCTTGCGTTTGTAGAGCTGAGCGAGGGAACACTCGATGAAGCTGCTGGACATGCCGACCAGCGCGGTAACCCACATCCAGAATACGGCACCCGGGCCGCCCAGTGTCACGGCAAGGCCGACACCTGCGATGTTGCCTGCACCGACGCGGCCCGCAAGGCTGAGCATCAGGGCCTGGAACGAACTCAGTTGACCCGCGCTGCTACGCAAGCTGTCGCGAAAGACCGCGAACATGTGGAAGAAGTGACGAAACTGAACGAAACGCGAGCGGATCGTGAAGTAACCACCTAGGCCTACGATAAGGACGATGAGGACCTTTCCGGAGAGGAAGTCGTTAATCATTTCCAACATTTTTGTTATTCCTCGCTACTTTTGAGGGGGCGCACTATACCGGTGCAAAGTTTTTACGTCTGTAGCCGCTTTGTTGTGTAACTGAATCTTCATTTGCGGTGCGAAACGAATGTTTTTGCAGGACCTCAGCAAAAACGGGCTTTTCAGGTGCTTGATGCCCTCCTTTGGGTCGTCAGCAAGCAGGCAAAAAAAAGGGTCTGGAGAATCACTCCCAGACCCCCAAAAGGTGAGGGGTGTCTAGGCCCTCAACCTGGTGAGCATGTTGCGAAAATCATTTTCGGTCAGGCCTTCAGAGGCGCCAGACGCGGAGCGATCATGTTCTCCGGACGCAGGATGTCATCGAGCATCGCGTCGTCGAGCAAGCCTTCTTCGCGGACCAGTTCCAGTACGCCGCGGCCACTTTCCAGGGCGACGCGAGCGATACGGGTCGAGTTTTCGTAACCGATGTAAGGGTTCAGTGCGGTGACCAGGCCGATGGAATGCTCGACCAGTTCACGGCAGCGCTGTTCGTTGGCGGTGATACCGACGATGCAGTGCTCGCGCAGCATGTCCATGGCACGTTGCAGCAGGCGGATCGAGTCGAAGATCTTGTAGGCGATCAGCGGCTCCATGACGTTGAGCTGCAGTTGGCCGCCTTCGGCTGCCATGGTCAGGGCCAGATCGTTGCCGATGATTTCAAAGGCAACCTGGTTGACGGCTTCCGGGATGACCGGGTTGACCTTGCCTGGCATGATCGAGCTGCCCGGCTGACGCGCTGGCAGGTTGATTTCGTTGATGCCGGTGCGTGGGCCGCTGGACAGCAGGCGCAGGTCGTTGCAGATCTTCGACAGCTTGACCGCGGTACGCTTGAGCATGCCGGAGAACAGCACGAAGGCACCCATGTCGGAAGTCGCTTCGATCAGGTCGGCAGCCGGAATCAGCGGATGGCCGCTGATGATTGCCAGACGCTCGACCGCCAGCTTCTGATAGCCCGGGTCGGCGTTGATGCCGGTACCGATTGCAGTACCGCCCAGGTTCACTTCGGTCAGCAGTTCCGGAGCCAGAGTGCGCAGGCGGTTCAGGTCTTCGGTCAGGGTGGTGGCGAAGGCACGGAATTCCTGGCCCAGGGTCATCGGCACCGCGTCCTGCAACTGGGTACGGCCCATTTTCAGAACGTGGCTGAATTCTTCGCCCTTGGCGGCGAAAGACTGGATCAGGCTTTCGAGGCTGGCGAGCATGGCGTCATGGCCCAGCAGCAGACCCAGACGGATGGCCGTCGGGTATGCATCGTTGGTCGACTGAGCCATGTTCACGTCGTTGTTCGGGTGCAGGTGCTTGTATTCGCCTTTTTCGAAGCCCATGGCTTCAAGGGCGATGTTGGCGATGACTTCGTTGGCATTCATGTTGGTTGAAGTGCCAGCGCCGCCCTGGATCATGTCGACAACGAACTGATCGTGGAAATCGCCGCGGATCAGACGTGCGCACGCTTCGCTGATGGCTGCGTGCTTGGCATCGTTGAGGTGTCCCAGCTTGTGGTTTGCATCGGCTGCTGCCTGCTTGACCATTGCCAGTCCGATGACCAGTTTCGGGTAGTGCGAAAGCGGTACGCCGGAGAGGTGAAAGTTATTCACTGCTCGCAGGGTCTGAATGCCGTAGTAAGCGTGAGCAGGTACTTCGAGAACACCAAGCAGGTCTTTTTCGATGCGCAGTGATGCAGGCGAGGACATGATAGAGATCGTCTCAAATAAGGCACAACAATGCCGGAACGCCGCGAATGTTGGGGTTTGAGCCGGAAGTTGACCAATGCTGTTAAACGCTGCCCTATGCAATAACGGCATAATGCACATGTGACGTGGGTTTCTCTTTGTTCGTAAACAGGACAAAATGTCGCACTTGTATTTGTTTTTGTCGCAGAGGCGACGTTATCTGGCAAATTGCGCGGCAAAATGAATGAGCGTGTGCAGAGTGAATGTCCCGGTTAAAGGGGGCATGTACTCGGCATATGGGCTGCAGGAGCACCCCTTGATGCGAAAAGCCGCTGAAAGGCCGCCAGTCCGGTAGCTGTACCCCGAATGTCCGGGAGGACGTAATGAACCTGGAAAGCAAATGGCTGGAAGATTTCAGTGCTCTGGCTGCCACCCGTAGTTTTTCCCAGGCAGCCGAGCGTCGTTTCGTGACGCAGCCGGCTTTCAGCCGCCGTATCCGCAGCCTGGAGTCGGCCCTTGGGCTGACGCTGGTCAATCGCTCGCGGACGCCTGTCGAATTGACGGCTGCCGGGCAGTTGTTTCTGGTCACGGCGCGCACGGTCGTCGAACAGCTTGGTGAAGTGGTGCGTCATCTGCATCATCTGGAAGGCGGGCAGGGTGAAGTCATTCAGGTTGCAGCCGCGCATTCCCTGGCGCTCGGCTTCTTTCCCCGCTGGATCGCCCAGTTGCGCAATGACGGCTTGAACATCGCGACCCGGCTCGTAGCGACCAACGTCGGCGATGCCGTGCATGCACTGCGCGAAGGCGGCTGCGATCTGATGCTGGCCTTCTATGACCCGGATGCCGCCTTGCAGATGGATGCGGAAATCTTCCCTTCGCTGCATCTGGGCCACACCGAAATGCTGCCGGTCTGCGCCGCCGATGCCAATGGCCAGCCCCTGTTCGATCTGGAGAATGAACAAAGCGTGCCGTTGCTGGCCTACAGTGCCGGTGCTTTCCTGGGGCGCTCGGTGAATCTGTTGCTGCGTCAGCGGAATCTGCGATTTACCACGGTGTATGAAACGGCAATGGCCGACAGCCTCAAAGGCATGGCGCTCGAAGGGCTGGGGATTGCCTGGGTGCCGCATCTGAGTGTGCGGGCCGAGCTGGAACGAGGCGAACTGGTGGTCTGTGGCGGGTCGCACTGGCATGTTCCACTGGAAATTCGTCTGTACCGCTGCGCCCTGGTACGCAAGGCCAATGTCAGGTTGTTGTGGCGCAAACTGGAAGGCGGCGCGGCCCAGTAGTCCGCCGCGCCAAGATCAGGATCAGGGATAGTTGTCGAGGTGGCGGGCAATGATCTGTTTGTTCTTGTCGCTGTAGATATAACAATTGGCCCGCAATACTTCACGGCTGGGCGTTATATTGGTTTCGCACCACCAGCCCTTTCTGAACAGTATTTCCGAATACTCATGGTCGCCACCTAACATATGACCTATCTCGTGTGCGGCCGAAGTGTAAGTCTGCATGGACGCTACCGCTGCATAATGTCCGATGCGCGTATAACCATAGGTATCTGAATTGATCTTGTGCCGTGTCAACAGCAGGTACTTGCCTGTCTGGTTTCTCGGCAGGTTCTTCTCATTGAGGTAGCGATTAACACGCGCTGTCCATTGCAGATGTCCCTCGCTCAGATCGACGGTCCGGTAGTCAAAGTCTGTCAGGCCCGGGCGGTGTTCGATGAGATCGATATAGACCCGGCGACCGGTAAAGCTTTCCAGATCTTTTATCATCCATGAGAAATAGTCGGCGCGGATATTGGCCCGCTCGGCGACCGGGATATCATCATGTACGAAGATATAAAAGAACAGTGGGCGTTTCTCCTGAGCCTCGCAAAGAGCGAATGGCAGTAAAGCGAATAACAGTACGGCGATGAAGCTGTTGATAAGTTTTTCAAAAGGGGCGTTCATATACTTGATCCATGAGTCATTGCGACGACGGTCCATCCTGTGGGTCGCGTTTTATGCAGACTCTTGTTGAGTTGCTTTTAGAGGTTTGAAGCAGCTAATACAAAAACCGAACGGATTATTAGTTGGTGATTACCCAGGGTTAAGTCGGGCCTTTGGATGAGTTCCGTAGGAATTTTTTCTGGCAGGCAGGTCGTCCGGCAGGTCGTTTTGCACGGTGTCGGCAAGGTCTTCATGCAGATGGTCGTCAGGGGGGCTCTCATCCTTGCGCTTTGAGGTATACTGCGCGGCCTTTGGCCGGTTGAATCGGCCATTATTCGTACAACAAGCCACGCCGGCCTTCCCGCGTGGCTTGTTGTTTTTAGACGCGCCTGCGGGCGCCCGATGAGAGGCACGACGATGAGCGCACTGGTTGGCGTGATCATGGGCTCCAAGTCCGATTGGTCCACCCTTAGCCACACCGCCGATATGCTGGAAAAGCTCGGCATCCCTTATGAAGTCAAGGTGGTGTCTGCCCACCGGACGCCGGATCTGCTTTTTCAGTACGCTGAAGAAGCCGAAGGCCGTGGTATCGAAGTGATCATCGCCGGTGCTGGCGGTGCAGCTCACTTGCCGGGCATGTGTGCTGCCAAGACGCACTTGCCGGTACTGGGCGTTCCGGTTCAGTCCTCGATGCTGTCGGGCGTCGATTCCCTGCTGTCCATCGTGCAGATGCCGGCAGGCATTCCTGTAGCGACCCTGGCCATCGGCAAGGCAGGCGCGATCAACGCCGCTCTGCTGTCCGCCAGTATCCTGGGCGCCAAGCATCCTCAATTCCATGCAGTGCTGAAGAAGTTCCGCACTGAGCAGACAGACAGCGTGCTGGACAATCCAGACCCGCGCCACGCCTGAGGTTTTTCCATGAAGATCGGTGTAATCGGTGGCGGCCAGCTGGGCCGCATGTTGGCTTTGGCAGGTACGCCGCTGGGTATGAACTTCGCCTTTCTCGACCCCGCACCGGATGCCTGCGCTGCCGCGTTGGGCGAGCATCTGCGTGCCGATTACGGCGATCTGGATCACCTGCGTCAGTTGGCCGATGAAGTCGATCTGGTGACGTTCGAGTTTGAAAGCGTACCCGCCGAAACCGTGGCGTTCCTGTCGCAGTTCGTGCCGGTCTATCCGAGCGCCGACGCCCTGCGCATCGCTCGCGATCGCTGGTTCGAGAAAAGCATGTTCAAGGACCTGGGCATCCCGACGCCTGCGTTCGCGGATGTCCAGTCGCAGTCCGATCTGGACGCAGCCGTGGCCAGTATCGGCCTGCCCGCCGTGCTGAAAACCCGCACCCTGGGTTACGACGGCAAGGGTCAGAAAGTCCTGCGCACGGCTGCCGATGTGGTCGATACCTTTGCCGAACTGGGCAGCGTGCCTTGCCTGCTGGAAGGCTTCGTACCCTTCACCGGTGAGGTTTCGCTGATTGCCGTGCGTGCCCGCGATGGTGAAACACGTTTCTACCCGCTGGTGCATAACACCCACGAGAACGGCATCCTGCGCATCTCCATCGCCAGTACCGATCACCCGCTGCAGGCGCTGGCCGAAGATTACGTCGGTCGGGTTCTGAAGCAGCTCGATTACGTTGGCGTGCTGGCCTTCGAGTTCTTTGAAGTCGATGGCGGCCTGAAAGCCAATGAAATCGCGCCGCGTGTGCACAACTCCGGTCACTGGACCACCGAAGGTGCCGAGTGCAGCCAGTTCGAGAACCACCTGCGGGCGGTTGCCGGTCTGCCACTGGGTTCCACGGCCAAGGTCGGTGAGAGCGCCATGCTGAACTTCATCGGCGAAGTCCCCGCTGTGGACAAGGTCATCGCCATCGATGACTGCCATCTGCATCACTACGGCAAGGCCTTCAAGGCCGGTCGCAAGGTGGGTCATGCCACCGTGCGCAGCGCCGATCGTGCGACCCTGGACCGTCAGGTCAAGCTGGTCGAGGCACTGATTCAAAACTGATTGCCTCCGATTCCCGGCCCTTTGTTTTCAAGGGGCCCGGAACCAATCCTGTCCCCTTGTTCTCAGATAGCAGTAAGCCAAGGCTGCAATCGGCTTTGGCATGTCCAACACATCGGGGGAAATGACATGGGCATCATTGGCACCATCTTTATCGGCTTGATCGTCGGTCTGCTGGCGCGTTTTCTCAAGCCGGGCGATGACAGCATGGGCTGGATCATGACCATCCTGCTGGGTATCGGCGGCTCTCTGGCTGCGACCTATGGCGGTCAGGCGCTGGGTATCTATCAGGCGGGTGAGGGTGCAGGTTTCCTGGGCGCGCTGGTCGGTGCAATCATTCTGCTGTTTATCTACGGCATGATTAAAAAGAAGAGCTGATCTTCATTTAATGGCCCTCTGCAATGCGCAGAGGGCTAGAATGCGCGGCAGTCTTTCCTGCCTTTGCCGAGCTTTATGATGCGTCGTTTTCTGTTGATGACCCTGTTACTGGTATCCGGGCTCGTGCATGCCGAGATTCCCGAGACCGACTGGCTTGAACTCATGCCCAAGTCGGACCAGAAAGCCCTCGAAGCCATGCCCGAGATCAGCCATGACTCTCCCGAAGCCATGGGGACCTTCGACAGCAAGGGTGGTTTGAAGCAGAGCAAAGGCTTGCCTGCCGTCATGTATTCGACCAAGACCGTGGCCGACATGAACGGCAAGACGATCCGCCTCGGCGGTTATCCGGTGCCGCTGGAAACCGACGCCAAAGGCCATAGCACTTTATTCTTTCTCGTCCCCTATCCGGGTGCCTGCATCCATGTGCCGCCACCACCTCCGAACCAACTGGTGCTGGTTCGTTACCCCAAAGGCCTGAAACTGGATGATATCTACACACCCTTGTGGGTAGTGGGTACCCTGAAGATTGAGAAGGTCAGTAACGATCTGGCCGATGCGGCCTATGCGATGGATGCTTCAAAGGTCCGGGTCGTGGTCGACTCGGACCTCTGATGCCGGGTTTCAGAGTGCCTCACTCCAGATACTGATCCCCAGGACATGCATGTCCTGAGGCGCCAGATTCACCACATCGTCCAGCACGTTGGCGGTTTCGACGCATACCATGCGCTGCCAGCCATCGGGCTTCATGTCGACGAGCTTGCTGGTCCTTTCGATCCACGGGTTCCACAGGACGGCGGATTTCGAGCCGCTGGTCTGGATGTGAATCCGGCGGTTCCACTGCGGATCGACAATGCTGAGCAATGGCGGCGTGTCCTGGTAAATGCGGTCGGTTTCGCCACTGAAGGTCAGGTCACCGCTTTGCTGGCGTTCTTCCCAGTTTTCCAGGGTTTCGATATAGCGCAGGCCATCGAGCCCTTCGATGCGGATCTGGTGAATATCGCTGATGGCGAAGTAGGTGTGCAGAGCCTGGCTGAAGCTGACGGTTTCGCTCCCGCTGTTATAGCTGACCAGGCTGACATTGAGTGCGTGGTCCAGGCGGATGCTGAGTTTCAGGGCTACGTTGTGCGGCCAGCCGGGTAAATGACCTTCAGCCTGTGGCAGGACGAACTCCACCAGCAGCGCATCGCCATCTTCGCCAATCCCCAGCAGTTCCCAGTCCAGAGTCCGGGCTTCCCCGTGGGCTTTTGCAGGCTCGCTGCTCTGGCGCATCGCCTGCACGCTTTGCGGGTTGCGCTCCAGGCTGCCGAACCATGGCCAGCAAACCGGAATGCCGGCACGAATCGGCTTGCCTTGCTTGAATAGCGCACCATCATTGAGCCAGACCAGAGGCTCCTGGCCTGCGACCTGGTAACTGAGGATATGCGCGCCTTGCTGGGCAACCAGCAGCTCTGCATCGCCATGACGGATACGCCAGCAATTCAGCTCGTCGTATTTTACGGATTCAACCTGCGGTGTTGGCATGCGAAGTTCTCACTCAATGACCGTGACATGAATAGACGCTTTCAAGGTCGAGGAGTTTAGCTCTAACCGGCCGGTCTTTGCCCGAACGACAATTAACGTCGTGCCGGAACCGAACGTGTCCGGCCGCTGCCGTCGATGGCGACGAAGACGAAGGCGGCTTCGGTGACCTTGCGCCATTCGCTGGTCATCGGATCGTCGCTCCAGACTTCGACCATCATCTTGATCGAGGTACGGCCAACTTCCAGGGTCCGGGTATAGAAGGAAAGCTGTTCGCCAACAGCGACCGGAACCAGGAATGCCATGCGGTCGATCGCAACGGTGGCGACACGTCCGCCGGCGATCTTGCTGGCCATGGCGGTGCCTGCCAGGTCCATCTGTGAAACCAGCCAGCCACCAAAGATATCGCCGAAACCATTGGTTTCACGGGGCAGGGCTGTAATTTGCAAGGCCAGGTCGCCTTGTGGGGTTGGATCTTCTTGTTCGAGCTCAATCATGCCTAGGGTGCCTCTGACCCATGACTCTCATTTTTTACCGCGGTTGACAGGTGCCATTCAAAACTACGCGGATGAACATTATGTGTTCAGCCGACTCATGGCGCCAAAAGGGAAACTCTGCGAAAGCCGCTGGCTAAAGAGGTTTTTGCGCAGTTTCCCAATGCGCGTGACGGTCTGCGAGTATATCGGGCGTTGCGTCACAGCACGACCATTGGGCTTTCTTTTTACAGGTGCTGCTTCTACTAGGGTGTTTTTTGAAACAATTTGCTATCTTGCCTGACCTCTACAGGTGACAAGACTGCCTGTACACGCAATTTTGGTGCCTATCTGCACAATTGCCCTGGACAATCGCTTCTGCACGCCACCCCGCCGCAGCCAGCGTAGCTGTCGTTAGCTCATTCAAAGAAAAGCCCAAAGAGAAGCCTTGTCATGTCATCCGTACCTTTAGATTCCGCGAAGTCAGCGCGGCCCTTGACCCGCAGCGACTACAGAACCCTGTCGCTTTCAGCCCTGGGTGGGGCGCTGGAGTTTTACGACTTCATCATTTTCGTTTTCTTCGCGGCGGTGGTCGGGAAGCTGTTCTTCCCGGCAGACATGCCCGACTGGCTGCGCATGATGCAGACCTTCGGCATTTTCGCCGCGGGTTATCTGGCAAGACCTCTGGGCGGCATCATCATGGCGCATTTCGGTGACCTGCTGGGCCGCAAGAAAATGTTCACCCTGAGCATTCTTATGATGGCCGTGCCGACCCTGATCATGGGTCTGCTGCCAACCTATGCGCAGATCGGTATGTGGGCACCGATCCTGCTGCTGTTGATGCGCGTCATTCAAGGTGCTGCGATTGGCGGTGAAGTGCCGGGTGCCTGGGTATTCGTGTCCGAGCACGTTCCGGCCCGTTATGTCGGATATGCCTGTGGAACGCTGACCGCCGGCCTGACGGCGGGCATCCTGATCGGCTCGCTGGTTGCGACGGTGATCAACAGCATCTACACGCCGGTCGAGGTTTCCGACTACGCATGGCGTATTCCTTTCCTGCTGGGCGGCGTGTTCGGCCTGATGTCGGTCTACCTGCGTCGCCTGCTGCACGAAACCCCGGTGTTTGCCGAATTGCAGCAGCGCAAGGCGCTGGCCGAAGAGCTGCCGCTCAAGGGCGTGCTGCGTGATCATCGCGGTGCCGTGGTGCTGTCGATGTTGCTGACCTGGCTGCTGTCGGCCGGGATCATCGTCGTGATTCTGATGACGCCGACCCTGCTGCAGACCAAATACGACTTTCCGGCAGCCACTGCCTTGAAGGCCAACAGCCTGGCTATCGTCCTTCTGAGCCTGGGTTGCATCGGTGCAGGCGCGCTGGCGGATCGTATCGGCGCTGGCCTGGTATTGCTGCTGGGCAGCGCAGGTCTGCTGATCAGTTCCTGGACTTTCTACCACGTGCTGGCCGCACATCCTGACTGGCTGTTCCCGCTGTATGCCGTGACCGGTCTGTTCGTCGGTACCATCGGCGCAGTGCCGTACGTGATGGTCAAGGCATTCCCGCCTGTGGTGCGTTTCTCGGGACTGTCGTTTTCCTACAACGTGGCGTATGCGATCTTCGGCGGTCTGACCCCGATGGTCGTGACTCTCATGCTCAAGAGCAGCCCGATGGCGCCGGCCTGGTACGTGGCGGCATTGAGTGGTCTGGGCATGGCGCTGGGTCTGTATCTGCTCTCCAGAAAGCGCTGATTGCCTCGCGCTGCAGCATTTTGTCTTGTGATAAAGGCTGTCATCCCGAAAGGGGGACGGCCTTTTCATCTTATTGTCACAATCAATTCATAGAGTATTCATACGACCCTCCACGATGGCAGGTCGCAGAACCTCTACATACCCTGCAGGAGCGCAAGGCATGACCCTCAAGAGCTGGATGACCGCATTGACATTCGTTGCCGCTGGAGTTGCGGCAGCCAATTCCTTCGCTGCCGTTGACCCTGCGATCAAGCCTTACGCAAAAACCACGGGTGTCTCCGGAAACCTCTCCAGTGTGGGTTCCGATACCCTGGCAAACCTGATGACTCTGTGGGCCGAGGCCTACAAGAAAGAATACCCGAGCGTGAACATTCAGATTCAGGCCGCCGGTTCCTCCACTGCACCGCCAGCCCTGACGGAGGGCACTGCCAACCTCGGGCCGATGAGCCGCAAGATGAAGGATGGCGAACTGTCGGCATTTGAGTTGAAGCACGGTTACAAGCCGACGGCCATTCCGGTCGCCGTGGATGCCCTGGCCGTGTTCGTACACAAGGACAACCCGATCAAGGGCCTGACCATGCAGCAGGTGGACGCGATCTTTTCCGTAACCCGCCTGTGCGGTGCCAAGGCCGATGCCAAAACCTGGGGCGATGTCGGCGTGACCGGTGACCTGGCGAGCAAGCCGATCCAGTTGTTTGGTCGCAACTCGGTGTCCGGCACGTATGGCTACTTCAAGGAAGAGGCGCTGTGCAAAGGCGACTTCAAGGCCAACGTCAACGAGCAGCCGGGTTCGGCTTCGGTGGTCAGTTCCATCAGCAGTTCGCTGAACGGCATTGGTTATTCGGGTATCGGCTACAAGACTTCCAGCGTCAAGACTGTACCGCTGGCCAAGAAAGAAGGCACGGAGTTCGTCGAGGACAATGAAGCCAACGCCTTGAACGGCACTTACCCGTTGTCGCGCTTCCTCTACGTTTATGTGAACAAGGCGCCGAACAAGCCTCTGGCACCACTGGAAGCCGAATTTCTGAAGCTGGTGCTGTCCAGGCAGGGCCAGGAAGTGGTGATGAAGGACGGTTACATTCCGTTGCCGTCCCGTGTAGTGGAAAAGGCATTGGCCGATCTGGGCCTGCAAGGTACCTCGGGTGTCGCCTCGAAATAACAGCAGCATGAGGGGAGGCTGAAGGATTGGCCTCGCAATCAATTGAACAGTCCGCTGCCGGCTTTCCTGGGTGGCGGGCTTTTTTGCGTCACCTTACTGTAATGTTTTTGTCATACAAGGCCGTTACGGTGTGCGCGCATGAATGATCTGGCTAAGTCGAGAATGAATCAGAGTTCACCTCCAGCGCGCATTGATTTCAATACGCCCGAGATGCTGCGCAAACGCCGTGTTCGTGCCTTCAAGGACCGCCTGACCCGCTGGTATGTCGCCGTCGGTGGGCTTGCCGTGCTGGCGGCTATCACGCTGATCTTTTTCTACCTCGCCTATGTTGTCGCGCCGCTGTTCAAAGGGGCCAGCCTGAGCGTCAAGACGCCGCTGAACGCTACCTGGATGCAGGACGCCGGCAAGCCGCTGATGATTACCATCGAAGAACAGAACCAGATCGGCATGCGGATTTCCGACAAGGGTGAAGTGATCTTCTTCGATATCAAGGAAGGCAGCGAGCTGCAGCGCATCAGCCTGCCGCTGCCGGCCGGAGTGAGCGTTGCGTCGATCGGCAAGGATCAGCCCGGCGCGCCGCTGATTGCCCTGGGCCTGTCCAATGGTCAGGTGCTGATCTTCAAGCATGCCTACCAGACAACTTACCCGGACAACAGGAAAACCATCACGCCGAGCATTGCCTGGCCTTACGGCGAGACCCCGCTGGTGCTGGACGATCAGGGCCGGCCGGTGGAGTACGTTACCGTCAGCGCCAGTGGCGACAACCTCAAGGTGGCAGGCTCTACCGGAACCCAGCTGCACGTTCTGGCGCTGGAGCAGACCGAGAACATGATGACGGGCGAGATGACCCGCGAGCAGAGCCGCATCGATCTGCCGCAGATGTCCGCCGCCGTCAAAGCCATTTATATCGATCCTCGCCAGCAATGGTTGTATGTGATCAACGGCCGTGCCCAGGCCGATGTGTTCAGCCTGCGTGACCGCACCCTCAATGGTCGTTACAAGCTGCTGGAAGACGGCAACGCGGAAATTACCGCCAGCGCCCAGTTGGTGGGCGGCATTTCACTGATCATCGGTAACTCCAAGGGCAGCATGAGCCAGTGGTTCATGGCCCGTGACACCGATGGCGAACAGCGCTTCATGCGCGTTCGCGACTTCAAGATGAGCCACGCGCCGATCGTGCAGATCAGGGCCGAGCAACGCCGCAAGGGCTTCATCGCTCTGGATGCTTCGGGCAAGCTTGGGGTGTTCCACAGCACGGCACATCGCACCTTGCTGGTCGATCAGGTGGTTGAAGGCTCGGGCATCCTGGCACTGTCGCCACGGGCCAACCAGATTCTGGTCGAGAGTTCAGGCCTGCTGCTGCCCATGACGCTGGATAACCCGCATCCGGAAGTGTCCTGGAGTTCGCTGTGGGGCAAGGTCTGGTACGAAAACTACGATGCGCCTCAGTATGTCTGGCAGTCCACGGCATCCAACAGCGATTTCGAGCCCAAGCTGAGCCTTGCACCGCTGACCTACGGCACACTGAAAGCCGCGTTCTACGCCATGATCCTGGCCGCACCGCTGGCCATTGCTGCTGCGATCTACACTGCTTACTTCATGGCACCGGGCATGCGCCGCAAGGTCAAGCCGGTCATCGAGCTGATGGAAGCGATGCCGACGGTGATCCTCGGCTTCTTTGCCGGCCTGTTCCTGGCACCTTACCTGGAAGGCCATTTGCCCGGCATCTTCAGCCTGCTGCTGTTGACGCCCATCGGCATCCTGCTGGCGGGCTTTTTGTGGACGCGCCTGCCCGAGTCGATTCGCCTGCGCGTCCCCGATGGCTGGGAAAGCGCGATTCTGCTGCCGGTGGTGGTGCTGGTGGGCTGGTTCTCCCTGGGTATGAGCCCGCATCTGGAAAACTGGTTCTTCGGCGGCGACATGCGCATGTGGATCAGCAATGACCTGGGCATCACCTACGATCAGCGCAATGCACTGGTCGTGGGTATCGCCATGGGCTTTGCGGTCATCCCCAATATCTATTCGATTGCCGAAGATGCGGTGTTCAGCGTGCCGCGCAGCCTGACCCTCGGTTCGCTGGCCCTTGGCGCGACTCCCTGGCAGACCCTCACTCGTGTGGTGATCCTGACCGCCAGCCCCGGCATCTTCTCGGCGTTGATGATCGGCATGGGGCGTGCCGTGGGTGAAACCATGATTGTGCTGATGGCCACCGGTAACACGCCGATCATGGACATGAACCTGTTCGAGGGCATGCGCACCCTGGCGGCCAACGTCGCTGTGGAGATGCCGGAGTCGGAAGTGGGAGGCAGTCATTATCGAGTGCTGTTCCTGGCGGCGCTGGTGCTGCTGGTGTTCACTTTTGTCATGAACACCCTGGCAGAGCTGATTCGTCAGCGCCTGCGCAAGAAATACTCGTCGCTTTAAGGAAGGCAGAACTTAGTGAAACGGGACTCTCTCAAGAGCTGGTTCAAAAGCGGCGCTCCCGGCGTCTGGCTGAGTGCGGGCGCTGTTTCTATCGCGGTGATCATGACCATCGGGCTGCTGGCGGTAATTGCCGTGCGTGGCCTGGGACATTTCTGGCCGGCGGATCTGGTGTATGCGCAATACGATGTGCCTGGTCAGCCACCGCATGTGCTGATCGGCGAGCGGGTCGAGCACGAACAGGTGCCGCTTGCGCGCCTCAAGGGTGCAGGCCTGCCTGTGCCGGACAACGGCCCCGAATTCATGACCCGCGAGCTGTTCAAGGTCGGCAACCGTGATCTGAACCCCAGCGATTTCACCTGGGTGGTCGGTGAATGGCTGACCGAAAGGAGCCTGCCCGCCGAACTGATGACCCTGGAGCGTCGCGAGTGGGGCAACTTCTATGGCTATCTGGTCAACGTCAAGGAAAACGGCACTGTCGTGGCCGAAGGCGAAGCGGCCTGGCCGAGCCTGCAGGAGCGTATCAAGCGGGTCGAGAAGCTGGCCGACGAGCTTTACAGCCTGGAAAAGAAAGATATCGGTGCCATCAACCACGGTATCGAGCGTCTGCGCCTGCAGGCCCGCAAACTGGAGCTGGAAGGTCGACTCGACGCGACGGCCCAGGCGGACATGGCTGCCGAGCGGGCTGAGCTGGATGCCCGCTATAAAGTGATCGAAGAACGTCTCGGCAGTCTGCATCAGGCTTTCGACCGCGACAGCCTGACCGCCCGAGATGCCAACGGCAAAGAGGTGGAGATCAGTCTGGGCAAAGTGGTGCATGCCTATCAGCCCAATGCCATGGGGTTCTTTACCAAGATCGGTTTCTACTTCAAGAAACTCTGGGAATTCCTGAGCGAAGACCCACGGGAAGCCAATACCGAAGGCGGTATTTTTCCGGCCATTTTCGGCACGGTGATGATGACGCTGATCATGGCCGTGATCGTGACCCCGTTTGGCGTGCTGGCGGCGGTCTATCTGCGTGAGTACGCACGTCAGGGCACGGTCACGCGGCTGATCCGCATTGCCGTGAACAACCTGGCCGGGGTGCCTGCCATCGTCTATGGCGTGTTTGGTCTGGGTTTCTTCGTCTATGTGCTGGGCGGCTCTCTGGACCATCTGTTCTTCCCCGAAGCACTGCCCGCGCCGACTTTCGGCACGCCCGGTCTGTTGTGGGCGTCGCTGACCCTGGCCCTGCTGGCGGTTCCGGTGGTGATCGTGGCTACCGAAGAAGGGCTGGCGCGGATTCCCTTGAGCCTGCGTGAAGGCTCGCTGGCGCTGGGTGCGACCAAGGCCGAGACCCTGTGGAAAATCGTCCTGCCCATGGCCAGCCCGGCGATGATGACCGGCCTGATCCTGGCGGTGGCCCGTGCTGCAGGCGAGGTTGCGCCCCTGATGCTGGTGGGAGTGGTCAAGCTGGCCCCGTCTCTGCCACTGGATGGCAACTATCCGTATCTGCATCTGGACCAGAAGATCATGCATCTGGGCTTCCATATTTATGACGTGGGCTTCCAGAGCCCCAATGTCGAGGCTGCACGCCCGCTGGTATATGCCACGGCCTTGCTGCTGGTGCTGGTGATCGCCTTGCTCAACCTGTCGGCGGTCGCCATTCGTAACCATTTGCGCGAGAAGTACAAGGCGCTCGACAACTGATCCGAAAGTACCGCCCCGCACAGGCAGGGCGGTTCGATGATGCGAAAAGTTCGCACAGGAGCAATCCATGCAACACGAAGGCTCAAACCACGGCGTCAATATGTCGGCCCTGAGACGCAACAAGTCAGGTTTGCATCTGGCCGATGAAATCGTCGCCATCGAAGTGCCGGGCCTGAACCTGTTCTACGGTGACAAGCAGGCGCTGTTCGATGTCAGCCTGAACATTCCCAAACAGAAGGTGACGTCGTTCATCGGTCCGTCCGGTTGCGGTAAGTCGACGCTGCTGCGCACCTTCAACCGCATGAACGATCTGGTCGATGGCTGCCGGGTGGAAGGCGCCATCAATCTCTATGGCCACAACATCTACAGCAAGGGCGAGGAAGTCGCCGAGCTGCGCCGTCGCGTCGGCATGGTGTTCCAGAAGCCAAATCCATTCCCCAAGACGATCTACGAAAACGTGGTCTACGGGCTGCGTCTTCAAGGGATCAACAAGAAGCGTGTGCTCGATGAGGCTGTCGAGTGGGCGCTCAAAGGTGCGGCCTTGTGGGATGAGGTCAAGGACCGGCTGCATGAGTCGGCGCTTGGTCTGTCCGGCGGTCAGCAGCAGCGTCTGGTGATTGCCCGCACTATCGCCGTGGAGCCGGAAGTCCTGCTCCTCGACGAACCCTGTTCGGCGCTCGATCCGATTTCGACGCTGAAAGTTGAAGAGCTGATCTACGAACTGAAATCGAAATACACCATTGTGATCGTTACCCACAACATGCAGCAGGCGGCACGGGTCTCGGATTACACCGCTTTTATGCACATGGGCAAACTCGTCGAGTTCGGTGATACGGATACATTGTTCACCAACCCGGCCAAAAAGCAGACAGAAGACTACATCACCGGTCGTTACGGCTAGGACGTGCTCCGTCAGCCCTGAACCACCGCTGCGTTTTCGCAATTAACCGGACGTTCCAAGGACACCCAGCATGATCCACAAAGACAGCCATACACATCACATCTCGCAACAGTTCAACGCCGAGCTCGAAGAAGTTCGCAGCCACTTGCTCGAAATGGGTGGCCTGGTCGAGAAGCAGGTCAACGATGCCGTCACGGCCCTGATCGAAGCCGACTCGGGCCTGGCCCAGCGGGTCCGGGAAGTCGACGACCGGATCAACCAGATGGAGCGCAACATCGACGAAGAATGCCTGCGCATCCTCGCCCGTCGCCAGCCTGCGGCTTCCGACCTGCGCCTGATCATCAGCATCTCCAAGTCGGTGATCGACCTTGAGCGTATCGGTGACGAAGCCACCAAGATCGCCCGTCGTGCCATTCAGCTGTGCGAAGAAGGCGAAGCGCCACGCGGTTATGTGGAAGTGCGTCATATCGGCGACCAGGTGCGCAACATGGTTCGCGATGCGCTGGACTCGTTCGCACGTTTCGACGCCGAGCTGGCGTTGTCCGTTGCCCAGTACGACAAGATCATCGACCGCGAATACAAGACCGCGCTGCGTGAGCTGGCGACCTACATGATGGAAGATCCGCGCTCGATCTCCCGTGTACTGAACGTGATCTGGGTCCTGCGCTCGCTGGAGCGTATCGGTGACCACGCCCGCAATATTTCCGAGCTGGTGATCTATCTGGTGCGCGGCACGGACGTGCGCCACATGGGTCTCAAGCGCATGAAAGAAGAAGTGCAGGGCATCCTGAGCGAAACCTCTAATGTTCCGGGTAAGACTGACGATAATTAAGATTGCCTGCGAAAAAACGCCCGGCACGCGCTGGGCGTTTTTCGTTCAGGCGATTAAGATTTACAACCGCCCGCGAACTTCAGTGCTGGGCGCAGTCATTCAATATGGCAGTTGGCTACCCTCCAACGCTATGCTTGCCGAAACAAAGGGCGTGTTGGCATACCGCAATTCACCTCCAAGGTGAACACGCCCGCAGGAGCGTCGATGAGTAAAGTCAGTGTATTGGTGGTGGATGACGCGACTTTCATCCGCGACTTGGTAAAAAAAGGGCTGCGCAATTATTTCCCCGGTATCCATACCGAGGATGCGGTCAACGGCCGCAAGGCCCAGGCGTTGCTGGTTCGCGAGACCTTCGATCTGATTCTCTGCGACTGGGAAATGCCGGAAATGTCGGGCCTGGAGCTGTTGGCCTGGTGCCGTGAGCAAGACAATTACCTCAAGACCGTTCCATTCATCATGGTCACCAGCCGTGGCGACAAGGAAAACGTCGTCCAGGCCATCCAGGCTGGCGTCACCGATTTCGTCGGCAAGCCGTTTACCAACGAACAGCTGCTGACCAAGGTCAAGAAGGCTCTGGCCAAGGTGGGCAAGCTTGATCAGGTGATGTCCGGTGCTCCGGCGCGCATGAACTCTCCGCTCAATGATTCCCTGAGCGCATTGACCGGTGGCAAGGCCGAAGTGGTCCGTAATGCCGCGCCTGCCCCTGCCCAGGCAGCAGGTGGTATCGCCAAGGCACCTCCTGTGGTGGCCAAGGCTCCGGAACCGGCAGGGCGTGGTCAAGGCCAGTTGCGTCTGCCCAACGGTAATCAGCCATGCGTCATCAAGACCCTGAGCCTGAAAGAAGCCTTGCTGCTGATTCGTCGTACCGACGCACTGCCGCAGATTCTCGACAGCGCCGTGCTGGACCTCGAACAGGGCGAGAGCAATGAAGTGGCGCGCTTGAACGGCTACCTGCATGCCGTCGTCGCCTTCGAGCAGAAGCCTGACAGCGAATGGCTGCAAGTGACCTTCCGTTTCGTCGACCAGGATGCCCAGAAGCTCGACTACCTGTCGCGCCTGATCGCTCGCGGCACCGCCCAGAAGCACTTCGTTCCTGGCGCCTGATTGCTGACCCTTCGCGAATGAATTCGCTCCTGTCGGAGCGGATTTATCCGCGAAGACGGTATTTCAGATTCTTCTCTCCGCATCCTTCCTTGAATAAATTTCCCGATTTTTAAGACTTTTCCTGCGCATTGAATACCTGGTATCCGGTTTCGCAGGCTGGTTGTTGCCTGTTCAGTCTGTCTCGCCGCATTAAACATGCATAGAGACCCCCTGGATGACGCCGAACGCAATTCAACCGCTGAACATTCAAACCATCAGTTCCTCTCGATTATTTTTCAATATCCATCACGCGCTGGGGATCAATCCCGGCGACCATTACACGGTCGATGCCCAGGCCTTGCCCGAAGAGCATTTTCGGGTGACCCGAATCGTTCTCCAGCATCTGCTCGGGGAAGACATCCGTTTCTCGAACGCCAACATTGCACCTCCCGACGCGCCTCAGGGGCAGAAACTGTTCCTGATCTACCAAAGCGAAAAAGCCTGGAAACTCTGTGCCGATGCGATGGCGCTGGAGCTGTCCGAGGTAACGCCCTTGCTGGTGCATCAGTTCTTTTCCCGACTGGCCTGGCTCGACGAGTCGACTGTCGGTTCCGAAGCGGGCAAGGCGCAACTGAACGACTATCTGTACGGGCTTCGTCCTTATCGGGGCGAGGATGTTGTGCTGGATCTCAAGGATTATTCCGAGCTGGGCGGACTGTTGACGCCAGTCCCGCAAGACCTTCGCCTGTGGATGGTGCAGTTCAGGCGCGGCGCTCGCTTGATGTCCATCGGTGAGTGGATCGCGCACAGTTCTGGGCGTGTGCTTTATAACGGAATATCTGCCGCCAGAGACGAACAGGCCCGCGCGCCGCTGAGCGTGGTCTATGACGCCATTTCCAGGCTGTTGCCGGCAGGCGAATACCGTGACAGCCCCCTGTCGGTTGCGCTCGACCAGCAGTTGGCGGAAATTGCGACATGGTGGCAGCTTGAGTTCTATCTGAAGGCGACTTCCGAGAGCGATCCGCTTTGCGCAGGTTTGCAGATCGACTTCCTGACACCGACCCCTTTCGCCTGCCGGGCCGAGTTCTATCGCAAGGCAGTGGCTTATGCCTTGAATCCCGATGATGAAGTCTGGTTATCCCGTGCCATCGCCAATGCCAAGGATGCTCCCGGCATGCGTGCGCTCTCGCTGGCGATCGAGCTGCGTTTCAAGCATGCAGGTTTGACGTTCGAGTCGGCCATTGCGCTGGCCACTGTGCTGGACCCGGCTTTGAAGTCCAGTCCCGAGGTCAGTGAATCGTCGCCCGCCTCACGGATGCTGGAGGTGCATGTGCCGCACCTGGACACCTGGAGTGCGGTGCGCAATGCCGATGAACTGTTCCGCGAGCTGGGCATCGGCTTGCTGTGTACGGATAGTGGCGACTTGCGCTGGAGCACCGCGCAGACCTGGCATGCGCTGAGCCAGACCGCCCGGTTCAAGTCCATGTTCGCTCCGCTGCTCAACAGCATGCAGTGGTACGGAGCCCTGAACAACCAGCAGGCCTCGCCGCGTATGACCCAGGCCCTGGCCGGGCGCGCGCTGGTCGATTACTTTCTCGGGGCCTCGCAGGCCTTTTCCCAACCGCTGGAAAAGACGTTGCGCGGCGCGTGGGTCTGTGGATATAGCCATGTTCAGTTGTGCGCAAGGGTGCGCAACGATATCAAGGCTCGCTTGCCCGGCGCGTCCGCGTCGACGCTCGAAATCCTGTATTACCTGTTGATACGCGAAGCGGTGCCCGATCTGCTGGTGGAGGGTGTTCCCGATCACTTGCAATACGGGCGATCCCTGCAAAGCGTGGCGTTGATTCATGGCGTGGCATTGCTCGAGAGCATGCGCCCGGGCCATTCCTTTTCGCTGCAATATGACGATGTGATCGATATCAGCGCCCGGTTGACCGGCTCAACCGATGCCAATGTGCATGCCCTGTGGGCAAAAACACTGGTCATTCCGGCCCTGCGTTATGCCATTGCGCATGGCGCCATTGAATGGAATATCGACGATCTTGAGCGGGCAAGCACCGCTCAGGTCAGGCAGGCCTTGAACTATCTCAAGGCTCAGCAGGCGCTGCATGCGGGTGAATTGAATGACTTGTTGAGCATCACACCGCCGGACCGCAAGCGCCTTGCCGAGCAAATGCTGAGCGAAGCCCGTGTTGATCGCCAGCTCTGGGAGGTCCCGATCAAGGTTCTCGGCAGGCCCATATTGCAGGAGCATGGCTTTACCATTTCGCATTCCTATTCCATTGATCGGCTGCTGGCCGTGGGGCGTCCACAGGCCACCATGGTGGAACTGGTGATGATGGGAGAGGCTTACATAAAAGGAAAGCCGCCGATTCCCCAGGCCTATGCCAGTGCCTTCGACTCATTCCGGCGAGCGCTGATCGATGCCGAAGCCAGAGTCATGAAGCGCCTTTTGACCGAGATGCAGGTCGCCGACCGTACCGCCCTGTTGAACTCCACCTGTGAAGTGAGCCGGTTGGTCTTTGATGGCGAAGAAGGGGTTCACGGCCTGTTCATTCGTTGCCAGCCAGGCGATCACCGGGCCGACTTCCACGAGCATAAGGTGGCCGAAGAGATTTTCCATGAGTTGATCCCGGCGGGTGGGGTCATCCGCAAAGTCGAACAGCGCTTTCAGTACAGAGTCGAGCTCAACACCGGTTTCAGCGGAAACATCGTGGAAACGGTCGAGAAAATGCGTAGTAATGCCGAAAAAACTGCCAAGGCACCGATTACGCCACTGCTGCCCCTCGACAGTGACGCCTACCTCAAGGGCAGCGCTTCGCGCTCCTCGGTCACCTACCATCAGCCCCGTCATGGAACACTGATTCCCGCCTCCACACTCATCTATCTACCCGACGGCAGCGAACAGGCCAGGCTCGATGCCTTTGTGCAGGTCGCGGCAAGCCATCTGTTCGCCAGTTATCTGGAGAGAAGCAGGGCCGAACACGAACACGTTACCCAGTGGGAACAGGTATGGGCCAAAGAGCGGGAATATGCCGATACCGTGGCACGCCTGCTCATTCCCTTCTATGGCTGTATCAAGGATCTGGTTCATGACAGGCACTCTGCAGAAGTCGTCATCGGCTGTGTGATGGAGGTGGCTTTCGCGTTGATTCCTGCCGGGCAATTCGCCGGTTCGACGGCGCGTATTGTCCTGAGAGCCGGGGAAATGAGCGTGCTGTCGATATTCAGCCTGACCGGCAAGGCGGTGACTCGCCTGATAGCGGGGCTGGCAGAACAGAGCACGCTGTTTGTCGTGCGTGATCTGGGCAGGTTCGCATTCAAGGCCGGAAGGCTGGGATGGTCGAGGTTGCTGGAGCAGGTGCCCGCGCTGAAAGAGATATTTGCTTCCCGGGGATTTCTGGAAAGCGGCATCAGCCTCGACAAAGGCATGTATCGCATAACGGACAGCGCGGAGCATCCCTGGCACCCCAAGGTCGAGTCGCGGGACAGGCGTGCGACCGTCGATGGCCGCTCTGACGTGGTCGTGCGCAATGTCGGTAACGCGCAGGAGCCGGATTTCAGATTGCTCGATCCCGAGTTCGATGCGGTATTCGGCAAAACACTGATACCGGTTTCGACAACCGAACCTCTGGAGTTTGCAGTGTTGCTTGCAAGCGACGGTATTGTGCCTGGCCACTATCCGACGGTTTTACCGGTCATCTCGAAAGTGGATGGTTTCACCGAGCTGCGTATCGGCCAGGGCTGCAATGCTCACTTCATTGAAAGAGATGACGGTGTGTTCGATATTCTGGTCGACGGCGAGCGTTACCGTCTCGATGCCGGCGCGCCGGATGCCGCCATGCGCAAGCTGGCGGTCAGCAGGCTCTCTGATGGGGCTTACGGGCTGGAAGAAGTCGGCAACCTGTGCAGGGCGCGCCGCAATCTGGAGTCGATACCCTGCGCGACCGGTGTAAGGCTCGTGACGCCGACTCCAGAGCCTCTGCCATCGGGGTCAATCTCTCCCAAGCGAACCGGAAAATACCCGAGCCATGCCATGGCTGCCCGCGAGTTCACTCTGGAGCGACTGACCACGGGAGCCGGAGAAACCTCGCAGAGTCTCGATGTCTTCGTCTATGAAGGGAAGTTCTGCCAGTGGGCCGAGCCTTCTCGGGTAACGTCCTCGACACAGGCCACAGCAGGGAAGACGGTCGTGCCGCTTTCTCAGGATGAGCGGGCGCTTTTTTCATTACCTGAAATACCGGTTTACCTGCCGGAGCTGGAGGGCTTGCTGTCGGATGCCGACCGATTGGGGATACCGCCAAATTACTCTTCTGAAGATACGTCCTTCGTGTTCGAGTTCGCTCCTGCCATCGAATTCGGAGCCATAGCCCATGGCGTCAAGGACACTCGCACGTTGCGCGGAGCGCGCCTGCGCCTTGTGAATACCGAGTGGATCTTCGTGGAGCCTGACACGGGGGTTTTCTACAAGACCCGTGTGCCCGAAGACGGGCGTCGGTCATTGAAGTTTTCCCGCGTCACCAGCAGTCATGAGATCAATGAGTTCATTCGGGTATCGGAGCAATATCGACTGGTACGCGAGCGCTCGAACATGGAGCAGGATCGGGAAAATATAGCGCGCCTGCTGTTCGATCTGCTCGATGAGTTCGAGCGGGATGCATGGCAGGTTTCATGGGGGCAGATGATCGACTCCTATGATGATTATGTGCAGTGGTGTCTCGGCAACAACGAAGACAACCCGCTCCTGGAGTTCGCCAGTAACATCCTGGCGGGCGAAGAGGTTCAGAAAAAGTTCGTGGAGCTGACCCGGCAATGTATTCCCGATTTCAAGACGATTGCCCAGAGAAGCGTGCCCGAACAGCAGCACATCATTGAGGTGCTCAACAGGCTTTTGCCGGTAGCGGGTTCAAAAGGCAAATGGGAGGCGCTGAATCTGCAGAGCATTGTTACTCCCAGAGCCGCAAAGGCGATCCTGAGTCAGATCAAGGGAGCCAATCTTTCCTTTGCCCAGGTTTATACCGGGGCCGGAGAGCGAGTGGTGTATTACGCACTTTCCGGGGGAGAGAAAGCGAGAGGCCTCAAATTGCGGCTCGACGTTGCCGACACCACCGAGCAGATCCTCGATGGTGTCATATTCCGCGATGCCCGTGCCCGCATGGCAGGTCGTCGGCCCGATCCGGGGTTTACGAGTCTGCCGGTGGTCCGGGATGCCTCTCATACCGTCATCAGGAATTTCAGTCGTGATCTCGATGCGGAGCGCTTGATTGCGACGGTGTTGAAAGAGGACATGGCAGTCACGCGCCTGACGCATATCAGGTTTTTTACTGTGCTCGATACCTGTCGGTCATGTGGCGGATTTGTCTTGCCGCGCTTGAAGCTGGACTTCCCCGATGCCCTGTTTTCCGTGACCTACCTGAAGAATTACACGCTTTCGTGAGCTATCCCGGCTTGCGCGGTGGGTCGGACATACCGCGCAGCGGCAGCATGGCGTGCATTTCTTGACGCTTGAGCCAGGGTCTATTGATACGGCAGTGTCCTTTTTTGTCCCTGACGCTGCTAGGCTTGGACCCTGTTGCCCATTATCCAGAACACTTGCGATGCTTGAACGCCTGCTGATCCTGACTGCCCTGACACTGGCCTCGCAAATGGCCGGAGCAGTCACGATCTATAAAACCGTCGATGCCGATGGCGTCGTTGCTTTTTCCGACCGTCCCTCAGCTGGTGCTTCCGTGGTGGTGTTCAGGGACCGGATGGTCGAGCATTTCGAGAAGCAGGTGCATCTGCGGGTCAAGAAGGACGGCGGTGTTCACACCTTGTATGTGCGCAACGATCTGTATGCGCCGGTCGAGGTGGAGCTCAAGCTTTCCGGGCTGAGCAACGTGCTGGGGATTACCGGGTCGTCTTCAACCATCCGCCGCACTGTCCCCGCACGCAGCAACGAACGCATTGTCGTGCTGAGCCCCAGACAGGCGGGCAAGGCCATGAACTATGCCTCGATACTGACTTCCACGCTGGGTGATCCAAAGCGCGCCACTCAGGCTTACAAGTATCCGCTGCCATGGGTGGGCGGGCCGTTCCGCCTGACTCAGGGGCCTGGCGGCAAATACAGCCATTACGGTCCCAAGGGTCGTTACGCGATGGACATCGCCATGCCGGAAGGCACGCCCATCATCGCGGCGCGTGCAGGTACGGTGGTGAAGGTCGAGAACAACCAGACCGGCAGGGGCTCGAATCCGTCGGGCAATTTCGTGCGGATCCTGCACGACGACGGCACCATGGGTGTCTATCTGCACCTGATGCGCGGTTCGGTGAGTGTCAGGGAAGGTCAGCAAGTGCATGTCGGCAGCCCGCTGGCGCGGTCCGGCAATACCGGTAACAGCACCGGCCCGCATTTGCATTTTGTGGTTCAGCGCAATACGGGACAAGCGCTGGAATCCATTCCCTATGAATTCGCCACGCCGATCCAGAGCCTGCCCAATTTCGCCGTGGGCGGGAATTAGCCGCCCGATTTGTGGGAGCGAGCCTGCTCGCGAAGAGGTCGGTACATTCAGAAGAGATTCATTTTCTTCAGCGCCGCTTTCGCGACCAAGGTCGCTCCCACAGGTGCAGCAGTCTCAATCGATCTTCAGCACCTTGGCCAGCACGATCTTCGGGCCTTTCATCTTCTTGATAATGATGCGCAGGCCTTCGACTTCCATCTGCTCTTCCTCTTCCGGCACCCGCTTCAGGGTTTCGTAGATCAGACCGGCCAGGGTTTCTGCTTCGATGTGGTCCAGATCGATGCCCAGCAGGCGCTCGACCTTGAACAGCGGGGTATCGCCACGAACCAGCAGCTTGCCCGGCTGATAGGCGAGGATGCCGCGTTCGACCTTGCGGTGCTCGTCCTGGATGTCGCCGACCAGCACTTCCAGCACGTCTTCCATGGTCAGGTAGCCGATAACCTTGCCGTCAGCCTCTTCCACCAGTGCGAAATGCGCGCCGCCCTTGCGGAACTGCTCCAGCAGTTGCGACAGCGGCATATGCCGGGAGACGCGCTCCAGCGGGCGGATCAGTTCGGCGAGGTTGAAGGATTCCGGAATATGGTCCAGTGCCGCCAGTTCCAGCAGCAGGTCCTTGATATGCAGCAGGCCGACGAACTCGCTGCGCTCGGCATCGTAGACCGGGTAGCGGCTGAATTTGTGGCGACGGAACTGGGCCAGGATTTCCTTGAGCGGTGCGTTGCAATCCAGAGAAACCAGGTCTTCGCGGGAGTTGGCCCAGTCGACCACCTCCAGCTCACCCATTTCCACTGCCGAAGCCAGCACGCGCATGCCCTGATCGCTGGGGTCCTGGCCACGGCTGGAGTGCAGGATCAGTTTCAACTCGTCGCGGCTGTAGCTGTGCTCATGATGCGGGCCGGGTTCGCCCTGGCCGGCAATCCGCAGAATGGCGTTGGCGCTGGCGTTGAGCAGGTAGATGGCCGGGTACATCAGCCAGTAGAACAGATACAGCGGTACGGCGGTCCACAGCGACAGCAGTTCCGGCTTGCGAATGGCCCAGGATTTGGGAGCCAGTTCACCGATCACGATATGCAGGTAGGAAATGATGAAAAATGCCGTGAAGAACGATACGGCCTTGATCACTTCTGCGGACTCCACGCCCATTGCACTGAGCAGCGGCTCCAGCAAGTGGGCGAAGGCAGGCTCACCGACCCAGCCCAGACCGAGGGAGGCGAGGGTGATACCTAGCTGGCAGGCCGACAGGTAAGCATCCAGCTGCCCGTGAACCGTGCGCAGGATATGGCCGCTCCAGCCGTTTTTCTTGGCGATGGCCTCGACGCGGGTCGAGCGCAGTTTGACCATGGCGAACTCTGCTGCAACGAAGAAGCCGTTGAGCAGGACCAGGAACAGTGCGAAAAGAATCATGCCGAAATCGGCGAAGAGTGAAGCCGTAGTGAAACTAGGGGATGGGTCCATGGTGGGGTTTTGCGGAATCCGTTGTGTTCAAAAATAAGGGCGTGCGGCACAGGAAATGGTGCCATGAGCGAGGCAATGTAGCGGCTCGCAGCAAGCTTGCCTAGTAGTCTGGATCCACATCTCCGGGTTTTGCCTGCTGAATGGCGGCGAAATGGCAGGTAAATACGCTGCCTTTGCCCGGTACGCTGTTGATTTCAAGTGTGCCGCGATGGCGCAGCAGCACATGTTTCACGATAGCCAGGCCCAGGCCGGTACCGCCGGTATTGGAGGCGCGGCTGGTGTCGACGCGATAGAAACGCTCGGTCAGACGCGGCAGGTGCTTGGTTTCGATGCCGATGCCCGAGTCGTGCACGCTCAGGTGCGCACCGCGATCATCGGCCCACCAGCGAATACGGATATTGCCTTCGGCCGGTGTGTACTTCACGGCATTGAAGATCAGGTTGGAAAACGCGCTGCGCAGCTCGGTTTCGCTGCCCTTGAGCTGCATGTCGCTTTCAACGTCGAGAGTGATCTGGTGATTCTTGCTGGCTGACAAGGCCTGAGCATCGGCCTTGATGGTCTTGAGCAGCGTCACTACGGCCACCGGATGGTTATCCGAGGGGTAGTCGGTGGCTTCGAGCTTGGCCAGCAACAGCAAGTCGTTGAGCAGCGTCTGCATGCGTCCACCTTGCTGGTGCATCTGCTGCAACGCCCGGACCCAGCGCGGATTGACCTCCTCGACGTTGTCGAGCAGCGTTTCCAGGTAGCCGAAGATGACCGTCAGCGGTGTACGCAGTTCATGAGATACGTTGGCGACGAAATCCTTGCGCATCTGTTCCAGTTGATGAATCCGCGTGACATCGCGCACCAGCATCAGGTGCTCGTTGTTGCCGTAGCGGGTAATCAACAGCTGGATGCGCAGGTGATCCTTGGTCGGTGAGGGGATTTCCAGCGGCTCGCTGTAGTTGCCCTGTGCGAAGTATTCCTTGAAGCGTGGATGGCGCACCAGGTTGGTGACCGGCTGGCCGCTGTCCTGAGGCGTCTTGAGCCCCAGCAGGGTTTCGGCAGCGCGGTTCCACCATTCCAGGTTGCCTTCGCTGTCGAGCATGATGACGGCATCACGCAAGGCGGCGGTGGACTCCTGGACACGATCGATGACGGCCTGCAGGCGACCACGCACGCGCTGATCCCTGCGCTGCAGATGATAGATGCTGTCGAAGACCTCGCCCCACAGGCCGTAACCGTCAGGTGGTGGCTCGTCGGTGCTGTGATTGCTCAGCCATTCATGCAGGCGCAGCAGTTGCTTGAGGGTCCAGGCCAGGTAAAGCCCCAGGCCGATCGCCAGGCTCCAGCCGTACTCGCCACTGATCAGGCCGACCACCAGGCAGGCGGTGACCAGCAGCAACATGTGGCGTATCAGCGTGCCGTGCCAGTTTCGATTCAATTAAAGGTACATCCTTGACGGGTACACATGGGCTGCTGCCTTGTGTCTCTAAGCAAACGACTCTCAGCTTTTGGTGGAAAAGCGATAGCCGGTGCCGCGCACGGTTTGTACCAGATTCTCGTAAGCATCGCCCAGGGCCTTGCGCAGGCGTCGGATATGGACGTCCACGGTACGCTCTTCGACATAGACGTTGCCTCCCCAGACTTGATCCAGCAATTGGCCGCGAGTGTAGGCGCGTTCCTGATGGGTCATGAAGAATTGCAGCAGGCGGTATTCGGTAGGGCCCATTTCTGCAGGCTTGCCGTCGATGGTCACACGGTGGCTGACCGGGTCGAGCAGCAGACCGCCGACTTCTATAGGCGCTTCGCCGTCGCTCGGGCCTGCACGGCGCAATACGGCCTTGAGACGGGCAACCAGTTCCCGGGGTGAGAACGGCTTGGTGATGTAATCGTCGGCACCGACTTCCAGGCCCTGGATCTTGTTGTCCTCTTCGCCCTTGGCCGTCAGCATGATGATCGGGATGTCACCGGTCAGTTCGTCGCGTTTGAGGCGTCGGGCCAGTTCGATACCGGATGTGCCGGGCAGCATCCAGTCGAGCAGGATGAGGTCTGGCTTGCGGTCGACGATAATCGCGTGGGCCTGCTGGGAGTTTTCCGCCTCCATGCAGTCATAGCCAGCCATTTCCAGTGCGACGGCGATCATTTCACGAATGGGGGCTTCGTCGTCAACGATCAGGATGCTCCTGCCAGCCATGCTCGAACCTCTTGTCATTTAACTGTCTTGGGGCGCATTAGATAACGGAAATATTGCAGTCGTGTGACATCTTGAGATGAGGCTAGCACGAGGACTGAAATCAGCGCAGTGCGTAGTCCGCCACAATCCCCAGGAAGATGGCCAGTCCGGCCCAGTGGTTATGCAGGAAAGCCTTGAAGCAGGCGTCCCGGTCCTTGAAGCGGGTGCTCCAGTATTCCCAGGCAAAGCAGCCGGCGGCCACCAGCAGGCCGGTGTAGAAAAAGGCGCCCAGCTCGAAGCGCACGCCGGCCAGGATCAGGCAGCCCAGCGCCAGACCTTGCAGCGTCAGGATGATGATGCGGTCGGCATCGCCGAACAGCACGGCAGTGGATTTCACGCCGATTTTCAGATCGTCGTCGCGGTCTACCATGGCGTAGTACGTGTCATAGGCCACCGTCCATAGCAGATTGGCGATGTACAGCAGCCAGGCGGCGGCAGGCAATGTGCCTGTTTCTGCGGTAAAGGCCATGGGCATTCCCCATGAGAAGGCAGCGCCCAGGACTACTTGCGGGTAATAGGTATAACGCTTCATGAACGGGTAACAGGCGGCCAGTGCCAGCCCGCCGAACGACAGCCAGACGGTCGTCGAATTGGTCAGCAGCACCAGCAGGAAGCTCAGGGTCACCAGAATGGCGAACAGCGCCAGTGCCTCTCGCGAACTGACCCTGCCGCTGACCAGCGGGCGCTGCTCGGTGCGTTTTACATGGCCGTCCACCTTGCGGTCGGCGAAGTCGTTGATGACGCATCCGGCGGCACGCATCAGAAACACACCGGTCACGAAAATCAGCACATTGGCCAGCGACGGTGAGCCCTTGCCGGCAATCCACAAGGCCCAGAGCGTTGGCCACAGCAGCAGGTAGACACCAATCGGCTTGTCGATGCGGGTCAGTTGGATGAAATCCCAGGCGCGAGGGTTCAGGCGATTGAGGGATTTGAGCAGCGACAGGTACATCAGGAGTGTTCCTCGCTCTTGAGGGCGTTCCAGAAATTGGGCAGAAAGATCTCGGCGACCAGTACGCTCAGCGGGCCGCGACTGAAGCACGAACGGCGAGCCCACAGATCGCTGGCGGCATCCGCTTCGGGCAGCCAGGCCTCGGGGTAGCGACAGACCTGCAATGGGCCGCGCTCGAAGGCCTTGTCGCTGAACAGCAACTCGCCCAGCGAACGCGTCCCCAGTTCATCCATGTGCAGGCCGTCTTCGAGCAAGGCACTGCGGGCGGCGACGCTGCGGGCAAAGACCCACTTTTCGCCGCGACCGCGCAAATACACTTCGCGCACCCAGCCCAGGCTGGCGTCGGGCAGCTCAAGCGCGGTGCATTCGTCGGAGCGCAGCGGCTGCCAGCCTTCAAACAGCAGCGTGACGCTGAAGCCATCCGACGACAGGCGCGTCAGGCGTCGGGTCAGGGAGTCCTGGTTGAACAGCCAGTCGAGAACCAGAGGCCCCGGCACATCGGCCAGTTGCTCGTGTTCAAGCCAGACGGGGGCGGGTAATGCGGGGTTTTGCTGGGACACGGTAAGCCATTATCGGCAATCATCAAGGAGTGCGAGCTTAGCATGATTGCCGGGGCTGACCGACGATTGGCCGCGTACCCGGTATCACAAACAGACTTGCATATGAGTGCTGTGGCCAGTACAAACCTCGCGGGGATTTGACTCCTGACACCCGGACCGGTGGCAATCGACCGCTGCGCCAGTATTTAGCCTGATCATCGAGGGACCCGAACCATGAAAAAGTGGCAATGCATTGTCTGCGGCCTTATCTACAACGAAGCCGATGGCTGGCCGGATGACGGTATTGCGCCCGGCACTCGCTGGGAAGATGTACCCGAAGACTGGCTTTGCCCGGATTGCGGTGTCGGCAAGATCGACTTTGAAATGATTGAAATCGGCTGATAAAGCAGAAATCGGCCAGACATGAATCACTTGGTGGGAGGCCGCTTGCCGGCGACTTCAGACGCGGCATATCTGCCGGTTTCATAAGCTTTTTCGCCAGCAGGCCTTCCACAATTTCTTGATGAGAAAAGTAATGAGCGCACCTGTCGTCATCATCGGTACCGGCCTTGCGGGCTATAACCTCGCCCGCGAGTTTCGCAAACTGGACGGCGAAACGCCGTTGTTGCTCATTACGGCCGATGACGGTCGTTCCTACTCCAAGCCCATGCTGTCCACCGGCTTTGGCAAGAACAAGCAAGCCGATGAACTGAGCATGGCGCAACCCGGGGCCATGGCCGATCAGCTCAAGGCGCAAGTGCGCACCCATACCCGCATCAGCGGCATCGATCCCGGCCACAAGCGGCTGTGGATCGGCGAAGAGGCGGTCCACTACCGCGATCTGGTGCTGGCATGGGGGGCGGAAACCATTCGGGTCCCCGTGGAGGGGGATGCACAGGACGTCATTTTCCCGATCAACGATCTTGAGGATTACGCCCGTTTCCGCGCGGCGGCGGAAGGCAAAAAGCGGGTTCTGATCCTGGGTGCAGGCCTGATCGGCTGTGAGTTTGCCAACGACCTGATCCTTGGCGGCTATGAGGTCGATCTGGTCGCGCCTTGCGAGCAGGTCATGCCGACTCTGTTGCCGCCCGCTGCGGCGGCTGCCGTGCAGGCGGGGCTTGAGAGTATTGGCGCTCGCTTCCATCTGGGGCCGATCCTTTCCCGTCTGCAGCGCAATGAACAGGCACTTGAAGCGCATCTGTCCGACGGGCAGGTGATTGCCTGCGATCTGGTGGTTTCGGCCATCGGTCTGCGCCCACGAGTCGATCTGGCTGCTGCTGCCGGCTTGCTCACCGGGCGTGGTGTCGTGGTCGATCGGTATCTGCAGACTTCCCACGCCAATATCCATGCCCTGGGCGACTGTGCCGAGGTCGATGGTCTGAACCTGCTCTACGTCATGCCGTTGATGAGCTGTGCCCGTGCCCTGGCGCAGACTCTCGCCGGTACGCCGACTGCGGTGAAATATGGCCCGATGCCCATCACCGTCAAGACCCCGGTTTGCCCTCTGGTGGTTTCGCCACCCCCTCGCGGGACCGAAGGAACCTGGAGTGTCGAAGGTCAGGATGCGGATATAAAGGCTCTGTGTCATGACACCGAAGGCCGGTTGCTGGGCTATGCCCTGACAGGCGCTGCCGTGTCGGAAAAACTGGCCCTGAACAAGACGTTACCTGCGCTATTGCCCTGAATATGGGGCGTTTTGTCGGATATGTCGCTTTTTTCGTCCTATAAACGTTACGCATGTACTGGCGCGTGCCTCGTCGGCATGCCATCCTCGGTTACGTCTGCCGCTACGTAGAGCTGTCGCGGCATCCTGTCGCTGCTTTGTATAGGCAGTACGGACATAAAAACAAAAAACCGTAAAAGAGGCTTCATACATGCGTAAACCAGATATCGCAGCCGCTATTGCTGAAAAAGCGGATCTCACCAAAGAGCAATCCAATCGCGTTCTCAACGCCATTCTTGAAGAAATCACCGGCGCACTGCACCGCAAGGACAGCGTGACCCTGGTGGGCTTCGGTACTTTCCTGCAGCGCCATCGCGGTGCCCGCACCGGCAAGAACCCGCAAACGGGCGAACCTGTGAAAATCAAGGCCAGCAACACCGTTGCCTTCAAGCCTGGCAAGGCTCTCAAAGACAGCGTCAATCCATAACATCCACTGCGCGCCTTGGCGGGAGGCGAGCAGTCATCGAGACGGGCATACCCATATGGGGTGCCCGTTTTTTCGCCTGAAACAGCAAGGTATGGCCGTATGAATGGGGTTCTTGAGTACGCCCGCTGCTTTTGACCGGTTTCTGGAAATTTCCTGTCTCAAGGTGTTTTTTGTCTCTGTTCTTGTAGGAATCTCCTGGCATTTTCCAATGGTTCGGGCAAAGGCAGCATCAACAGCATTCGCTGATCTGATCCTGTACGCCGATGCTGCTGTCCACGCAGGGCAGCGTTTCTGGCTTTATGATTCGATCTTCGTCGAAAAAACACGATTGTCCTACAGGATTGCGCTTGATAACCCGTTACACTGCCTCTCCACTCGCTCGACCGGGCTGACTTTCTGCTGAGGCAATGTGTATGAAGTTTCGTTTCCTGCTCTGGATGCTGGGCCTTCTGATGGCTCGGGCCAGCCGTACCAATCCTGCATTTCAGCAGCAGCTTGGCGACAAGGAGCTGACCTTTCAGTTGCAGACTGCCGATGGCAAGGTTGCTCGTCATTTCATTGTCAGTGGCCAGCGTATCCGCAGTGCCGGTGGCGTGGTTGCCGAACCTGCCTTCGCCATTGTCTTTCGCGATGCTGCTTTCGGGTTTGCCACGATGCAGGCCAGCAACAAGCAACTGGCGTTCATGAAGGGGATTCAGGACAAGGATATCCAGGTCAAGGGCAACACGGCCCTGGTGATGTGGTTTCAGGGCCTGACCAAGTACCTGAAACCGAAAAAGAAGGCCCGCTGATTCAAGGCAACTGCAATCCACCCGCTGCTTTGTGAAGCTCGCGCAGGTGCTCACCCATCTGTTTGAGATTGGCTTCGTTGGCCGCGATTTCGCTGGCGCGCTCAGGCTCCAGCAGGGCGCGTACTTCCTTGTCCAGATCGCCAGTCAGGCGCTTCAGTTGTTTCTGGCGCTGACTGCTCTCGGCTTCAAGCCGCTGCCATTCGCCTGCCTGTGGCAAGCCATAGCCGCTGCTGCCCAGCAATTCGGCCGGGCGGCTGAGAAAGCCGCTGCTGGCGAGAATCTCCTGCAGCGTCTTTGAAGCCTGGGAGACGCTGCCGTCTTTCTGTTCCCTGGCACCGAGATAGCGTTGCTTCACTTCGTCCTGAGCCAGCAACAATTGCCGACGCAGGCTTGCCTGTTCCAGCAGCAGAATAGCGGCACTGGTGCGCAGGTCGGCCTTGTCGAACCACTGGCTGCGTTCTTTGGCCGACAGTGACAGCCAGTCTTCGACGGTGCTCTGCGGGATCGGCAGATGCTTCTTCAGGACGTCGAACATCGCCTGATAGCGGTCGCGATAGGAGTCGAAGCGATAACCCAGGCGCAGCGCTTCCTTTGGATCGTCCAGCACACTGGTATCGGCCAGGCCTCGGCCTTTGAGCACCTCCAGCAAGCCGTTGGGCAGGATACTGTCCAGCCCAACAAGTCTGGGGTTGTGGGTGCCGCTGCGGAGCAGCTTGAGGTTTTCCACGGCGCAGTTGTTCGACAGGAAGTAATAGTTGCCGTCGTAACTCCAGTGCATCTCGGCCGCATGCTGCACCAGCCCTTCGATTTCCGGGCGAGACAGAGTGAGTGGCACGGAGGCGAGGCTGCGCAGTTCGGTCTTGGTGTATTCGTCGATGACCTGGGCCAGCGGCAGCACGAAAAGTCGCGACGGATAAGCGCCCATCAGGCCATCCCAGCTGGACAGTTGCACATCGCCCACGAACGCCCGGTAAGACAGGACCAGATGCTGATCCAGATCCAGGCGGCAATCAGGCCCGCGTGGCCGGCCCGGTTTGCAGATCACCAGACGCAGCATGCTGTGGCCCCAGCGGCTTACCCAGTTCTGGTTGGCTTCAGCCAGCAGGTAGTCGACTTCATAGACCCGCTCCGGATCAAGCTTGCCCAGCGGTTCGCGTCCGAAATCGCTCCCGGCATTCAGATACGGGAAGAAGGACGGACACTGGTCTTTCTGCGGCGGTGCCCAGCCAAAATGTTCCTTGTAGTAGGCGTACAGGGCCGGGCGGCGACAGGCATAGGCCGGGTCGAGGAGGAAGTACTCCATGTTTACGGCCACGAATTCCAGCGGGCTGGTGGTTTCGTAGATGTCCGGGCTGCGTGCCACTTGCCCGTTGTGTTCCTCCCGCTCGCCGCGTCGACCGACATATTGCGGCCAGCCTGCCAGGTCCAGCAGGCGCGGGTCATCGCTCAGGGTAAAGCGTCGCTCGGTTTCGCCACGGCAACTGTCAGGCAGGCCAATGTTGCCTGCTGAACTGTGCTGGCGCGAGCAGCGGAATATCAGGGCGCGTTGCGTCGAAGACCACAGGCGGGCGCGATCGTAGACGTGGGTCAGTTCGTGCAGGACCGTGGCGAGCATTTCACGCCGGACCGTGCCGTGGGGGCGTCCGGTCTGTGTGGTGGCTGCCGAGCCGTCGGTCAACGGCGTCAGCAGTTTTGTATTGAGATAAAGCTGGTAGGGACCGGCAGCCTGGCCATAGGCGTTTTCAGGCATATCGCCAGACCAGCGCACTTCAACACGCCGGTCCAGATCCTTGATGAAGCTTGGCGGCAGGGCGCGCATGGCTTCATCGAGGAGTGTCTGGCTCGCATGTTGTTGGGCTGGGGTCAGGCCGTCGGTCTGCAGCTCGAGCGTCAGGCTGGCAAGAGCATGAGAGGTGACCAGCGACAATGCGCCGGCAAGCAGCCAGGCGCTAAGTCGTCTCACAGAGCGAGAATGGCTTCGGCCAGTGTCCGGTCACTGGCATCACGTGCTTCGGGCACGCGGGTGCGCAGGGTATCGAAAGCGGCGTCGAGTTGCGCGCCGTGAATGTCACCGTCGCTGGCGACATAGCTGGCGGCGTCGTCTTTGGCCTGGATCACGACCTTGGAGTCGCGAATGGAAGTTGTGGTGTCCGAGGTGAAGTCGATGGAACGACCGAAAGCGCGAACGATGATATTGCTCGTGGCCACGACGGTCTGGGCCTGGGCAATGTCTGCCATGACGAGCAGGCCAAGGGTAGCGGCAATCAGCGGGGTACGCATGTAACGTCTCCAGTTACGCAAAGAGGTCGAAAGTGACTATTGGACGAGGATTGTTTCTGCCAGTTCAAGGTCGCTGGCATGAAGTTTTGACTGGGTGTTTCGCAGAGTACGCAGCGCTGACTCCAGCCGCACACCGCGGATCTGGCCGTCAGTGGCTACGAACGCTGCGGCGTCATCCTGAGCGGCCAGGATCAGCTTTCTGTCGAAGGGCGCAGTGGTGACCTGACTGGTGACGTAGCCGGTAATGACCAGGCTCTGTGTCGTCGTATCGAAGGCTTGAGCCGGGCTGACCCAGATCAGGCCGGCGACTGGAGCTGCAAACAGAAGAGGTAGTAAACGCATGGCTTTCAATGACTGGCAAAACGAGGTCCAAGGCTAGCGCAATGCCAGCCCTGGAGGCTACCCCAAGGGCTGGCTCAGATGGCCAGAATAGCCTGGGCCAATTGTGTATCTGTCGCGCCCAGGTTCGGGTACTGCTGGCGAATGTGCTGGAACGCACCTTCCAGTTGAGCACCACGAATGTTGCCTTCGCTGGCCACGAAACTGGCTGCCTCGTCACGGGCGGCGCGTACGATCTTGTCGTCTCTCAAGGAAGAAGAGGCATCGGAGGTGGCCTCGCTGGAGGCTGCCACTGCGCCTACGACGGCATCGGTAGTAACGATGAAACTGGTGGCGCTTGCACTGGCAGCTGCTGTCAGCAGTGCGGCAGCAGCAAAGATACGGAGCAGGGTCATGGCAGAGTTCCAAAAGTGTGACGGAGTGGGCAGTAGCCTATCGCAGCCGTCATGAGGTTGTCATTTCAGGGGTGGTCGCACGCATCATGTAGTCATGCGCCGAACTGTACAGGTATTTTTTGGTTTTCATGAAACTGTATCTGTTCCGGGATATTTCAGCCCGGAAACGACAAGGCCCGTCTCGGTTGCCTGAGACGGGCCTTGTGTTAAGCAATTCGGGGTGCTGGTGAGAGACCTTTGGGGTCTGGACCAGCGGGCGCTTGAGTCAGCGCCAGAACGGCTTGCTCAGTTCTTCGTAACGCTGTGCTTCGGTGATACCGGCGTCGGCGAGCAGACGAGCATCCAGGCGAGCCAGTTGGTGGCGGCTGGAGAGGCGACGCTGCCAGAGCATCAGGTTAGCGAGTACGCGCAGAGGCCATGCTGCTTGAGCGTTGTTGACGGTGCTTTCGTTGAACAGGTCGGAACTGACTGTACGTTCCATGGTGTGACTTCCTTCCGCTTGTGGCGGGTTTAGAGAATGACTTGACTGGTGCCTATCTTCCTCTCACTTGGGCAGTATCTATAGACACAGTTCATTTGTATTGTGATGGTTCAGTTAACTGTTTATAGGCACTGTTTTGTTCATAAATGGGGCAACTGTACCGGTTGGCACTGATGTGGTGCATTTTGTGGTCGGTCTTGGTGATTCTTGTTGTTTTGAACCGTTTTTTGACCGGTACAGAAGTACAGTTTGTTTCAAATGAGGTGGATGACACTTCAAAGTGAGCAAAGAAACCTCTTGCTCACTTGAAACTGTGTTCCTCAGGTCGGCAGCATGCGGCCTGTTTCTTCAAGGTTGATGTGCCAACTCAGTGCTTCGCGCAGGATGTGCGGGGTATGCCCTCCGACCTCGCAGGCGGCTGCAAAGTATTGATTCAGAGCCTCGCGATAGTCTGGATGCACGCAATTGTCGATGATGATCCGGGCGCGTTCGCGAGGTGCCAGACCGCGCAGGTCGGCCAGACCCTGTTCGGTCACCAGGATGTCCACATCGTGCTCGGTATGGTCGACATGGCTCACCATGGGCACCACGCTGGAAATCGAGCCGCCCTTGGCGATGGACTTGGTGACAAAGATGGCCAGATGGGCATTGCGCGAGAAGTCGCCGGAGCCGCCGATGCCGTTCATCATCCGGGTGCCGCAGACATGGGTCGAATTCACGTTGCCGTACAGATCGAATTCCAGTGCCGTGTTGATGCCGATGATGCCCAGGCGGCGAATGACTTCGGGATGGTTGGAGATCTCTTGCGGGCGCAGCACCAGGCGCGACTTGTAGCGATTGAAGTCCGAGAACACCTGCGCATGCTTGGCGGCCGACAGGGTCATCGAGCTGCCGGATGCGAAACTCAGTTTGCCGGCATCGAACAAGTCGAAAGTCGAGTCCTGCAGCACTTCGGAATACATGGTCATGTCATGGAACGGCGAGTCCAGCAGGCCGTGCATCACGGCATTGGCAATGGTGCCGATCCCGGCCTGCAACGGCATCAACTGATTGGTCAGCCGGTCTTCGCGCACTTCCTTCTTGAAGAACTCCACCAGATGGTTGGCGATGGCCTGGGTTTCGGCATCCGGCGGCAGTACAGTTGAAGGTGAGTCACCCTGATCGCTGATGACAATACCGACGATCTTGGCCGGATCGATCTTGACGGCGCTGCTGCCGATTCGCGAATCGGCATCCAGGACCGGGATCGGCAGACGGGTCGGTCGATAGCTGGGAATATAGATATCGTGCAGGCCCTCCAGCTCCAGCGGCTGTGACAGGTTGATCTCCACGATGACTTGCTTGGCCAGGATCGCAAAGCTGGCCGAGTTGCCGACCGAAGTGCTCAGAACCAGATGACCTTCTTCGGTAATCGCCACGCACTCGATGACGGCCAGATCCACTGCCTTGATCTGGCGGTTGCGCAACTGTTCAACTGTATCGGACAAGTGTTGGTCGATGAACATGACCGTGCCGTCATTGATGGCTTTGCGCAGCGTGTTGTCGACCTGGAAGGGCATGCGACGCGACAGTACGCCGGCTTCGGTCAACTGCTTGTCCAGATCGTTGCCCAGGCTGGCGCCGGTCATCAGGCTGATCTTGAGCGGCGACACTCTGGCGCGCTCTGCCAATGCGTGGGGAACGGCCTTGGCTTCACCGGCGCGGGTGAAGCCGCTCATGCCGACGGTCATGCCATCTTCAATCAACGCTGCAGCCTCTGCTGCGCTCATTACCTTGCTCATCAAAGAAGGCAAACGGATACGGTCGCGGTACATGGATTCTGTCTCGAAGGTGGAAGCGAGGGTCAAGTCTAGAGACTCGAGGTTTTTCCGTCCCGCGACCAAGGTCGCATTGGAGGGCTCTAATTAGGGCCTTTCAAGGCAAAACACTGTTGCGCGGAATGCAAAAAGCCCCAGGCGCAGAACGCACTGGGGCTCTTTCAGGCGGGTGGGAGGCTAAGCGTTTCCCACAGCCTTAACCATGTCCTCGATCACCTTTTTGGCGTCTCCGAACACCATCATGGTTTTATCCATATAGAACAGTTCGTTGTCCAGGCCGGCATAACCGCTGGCCATCGAGCGCTTGTTGACGATGATGGTCCTGGCCTTGAAGGCTTCAAGGATCGGCATCCCGGCAATCGGCGATTTGGGGTCGTTGCGGGCTGCCGGGTTGACCACATCGTTGGCGCCCAGTACCAGCACCACGTCGGCCTGACCGAACTCGGAGTTGATGTCCTCCATCTCGAACACCTGATCGTAAGGCACTTCTGCTTCGGCCAGCAGCACGTTCATATGCCCGGGCATCCGACCCGCTACCGGGTGGATGGCGTATTTCACGGTAACGCCATGGTGGGTCAGCTTTTCAGTCAGCTCTTTGAGCGCATGCTGCGCCCGTGCGACTGCCAGACCATAGCCTGGAACAATGATCACCGTGTCGGCGTTGGTCAGCAGGAAAGTGGCGTCGTCTGCCGAACCGGATTTGACCGGGCGTGCTTCCTTGGCACCTGCCGGGCCACCCGCTTCGGCTGTGCTGCCGAAGCCACCCCCGATCACGTTGAAGAACGAGCGGTTCATGGCCTTGCACATGATGTAGGACAGAATCGCGCCCGAAGAGCCTACCAGCGAGCCGGCAATGATCAGCATCGAGTTGTTCAGTGAGAAGCCGATACCTGCCGCCGCCCAGCCCGAATAGCTGTTGAGCATCGACACCACCACCGGCATGTCCGCGCCGCCAATCGGGATGATCAGCAGCACGCCGATCACGAAGGCCAGGGCCAGCATGATTGCGAAAGCAGTCAGGTTGCCGGTGAACATGAACGTCAGGCCAAAGAACAGCGTGGCCAGCCCGAGAATCAGGTTCAGCTTGTGCTGTCCGGCAAACTGTACCGGTGTGCCCTGAAACAGGCGGAATTTGTACTTGCCCGACAGTTTGCCGAAGGCGATCACCGATCCGGAGAAGGTGATTGCCCCGATGGCGGCACCGAGGAACAGCTCCAGGCGGTTACCGGTGGGTATCGCATCGCCAAGGTTGCGCACGATGCCCAGCGATTGCGGTTCGACCACGGCAGCAATGGCGATGAACACCGCTGCCAGGCCGATCATGCTGTGCATGAAGGCGACCAGCTCCGGCATTTTGGTCATCTCGACACGCTTGGCCATGATCGACCCCGCAGTGCCGCCGACCAGCAGACCGACCACGATATAGCCGATACCCGCGCTGGTGCCTTCGACGGTCGAAAGTGCAGCCAGCTTGAAGACCAGGCCGACGGTGGTTATCACGGCCAGGCCCATGCCCAGCATGCCGAACAGGTTGCCGCGGCGAGAGGTTGTGGGGTGCGAGAGTCCTTTGAGTGCCTGAATGAAGCAGACCGAAGCGATCAGGTACAGCAGGGTGACCAGATTCATGCTCATTACTTCTGCACCTCGTCTTGTGCCTTGGGTGCTTTTTTCTTGAACATTTCCAGCATGCGCCGGGTGACCAGAAAGCCACCGAACACATTCACGGCAGCCAGGGCCACGGCAAGCGTGCCCATGATCTTGCCCAGCGGCGTGACCGTCAGGGCGGCGGCGAGCATGGCGCCGACAATCACGATGGCGGAAATGGCGTTGGTCACGGCCATCAGCGGCGTATGCAGGGCAGGGGTCACGTTCCAGACCACGTGGTAACCGATGTAGATCGCCAGTACAAAAATGATCAGGTTATAGATACCAGGGGAGATCAACTCTTCCATTGTCTTGTCCTCAGCCGTTCTTGCGAATGACTTGGCCGTCGCGGCACATCAGGCACGCGGCGACGATGTCGTCTTCGAGATTGATCTGCAACTGGCCGTCCTTGTCGAACAGCAGTTTCATGAAATCCAGCAGGTTGCGTGCGTACAGCGCCGAGGCATCGGCGGCGACCAGAGCGGGCAGGTTGGTATGGCCGACGATGGTCACGCCGTGTTCCACCACCACCTGATCGGCGACTGTCAGCGGGCAGTTACCGCCTTGTGCTGCGGCCAGATCGATGACCACCGAGCCAGGCTTCATCTGTGCCACCGTTTCGGCACTGAGCAGCACCGGTGCCTTGCGGCCGGGGATCAGGGCGGTGGTGATCACGATGTCCGACAGTCTGGCGCGTTCATGCACGGCGACGGCCTGACGCTGCATCCAGCTTGCCGGCATCGGGCGCGCGTAACCGCCAACGCCTTCGGCGCATTCGCGCTCTTCATCGGTTTCGTAGGGCACATCGATGAATTTGGCACCCAGGGACTCGATCTGCTCTTTGACTGCAGGTCGTACATCTGAGGCTTCTACGACCGCGCCCAGTCGCTTGGCTGTAGCAATGGCCTGCAGCCCGGCAACACCGGCGCCGAGCACCAGAACCCGAGCGGCTTTCACGGTGCCGGCAGCGGTCATCAGCATCGGCATGAAGCGCGGATAGTGATGAGCAGCCAGCAGCACGGACTTGTAGCCGGCAATGTTGGCCTGGGACGACAGCACATCGAGGCTCTGCGCGCGTGAGGTGCGCGGTGCGGCTTCCAGGGCAAAGGCGGTGATGCCGCGTTCGGCCAGTCTGGCGATGGTCTCGTTATTGAACGGGTTGAGCATCCCGATGACAACCGTGCCGCTCTTTATCAGAGCCAGCTCGTTGTCGTTGGGCGCTGTGACCTTGAGGATCAGCTCACCTGCGAAGGCTTCGCTTGCACCACCGATAGTGGCGCCCGCTGCTTCATAGGCACTGTCCGGCACGCTGGCATGGATGCCTGCTCCGCTTTGCACAGTGATTCTATGGCCTTGGCTGATCAGCTTTTTGATGGTTTCCGGGGTGGCAGCAACCCGTGTTTCACCCGTCTGGGTTTCAAGAGGGACACCAATGTGCACGTCAAATCTCCTGCGTGATCTTTTTATCTTCATAAATAGGCCAGCGCACTACGGCTGGTGCGTCTGGGGTGGCCGATCAGCATGTCCCGGGGCCTTGAAAGCCTGGGGGGCGGAGCATTCTGCAATTGAAATCAGCGGGGCTTCAACACATTCTGTAACGAGACTGTAAATTAACTACAAGTCATCCTGTGACCTATTGTCGCAAGTAATTGCTGTAGGCCTTTATTTATATGGCTTTCAGGAGATTCCATCTGGAAATTGTGGAAAAGCGGATTTTTTCAGCGATTTGCCCTCAATTCTTTAAAAGCAGCTACAGGCCTCGTAAATAAAGCACATTGGCCAATTTACGCGTCATGCGGAAATATTGTTCCAAAGCGACAAAGCCTTATATCTGTAGGTGTTTTTGAGTAGTCACTACTTTCTGGTGTCCGGCTCAATCCCTTGCTGGCGGCAGTCTGTAGCCTTTTGCCTGATCGATCAGCCAATCCCTGAATGCGCGTAGAGAGGCCGATTCGACTTTTCGCTCTGGAATCATCAAGTGATAGGCCTTGATGCTGGAGAGTGCGTGGGTATTGGCGATGACCAGCCGTTTTTCCTGTAACTCGCGCTGAATCAGGAAAGGAGGGATCAGGGCTATTCCCATCTCATGCATGGCTGCCTGGGCAAGCATGGAGAATAGCTCGTATCGGGGACCTGTCATGTCGCGGGGAATATTCAGATGCTGCGCGTTGAACCACTGTCGCCAGGCGTAAGGGCGTGTGGTCTGTTGCAGTAAAGGCATCTCGGCGATCTGGCTGGCATCCAGGCTGTCGCGCCCTTGCATGAGTGTCGGGCTGCAGATCGGCATGGGGTTTTCGCTCATCAGGCGATGAGCTTCGGTGCCTGGCCAGTCTGCATCACCGAAGTAGATGGCGGCGTCGAAATCGGTATCGGCAAACAGGAATGGGCGAGTCCGATTGGTGAGGTTGACCGTGACTTCCGGGTGACGCTGCTGGAAATCCTTGAGTCGTGGCAGCAGCCATTGCGTACCGAAGGTCGGCACGACTGCCAGCTCGATCACACTGGCTCCTTGCTGGCCCATGATCGACAGCGTGTCGCGTTCAACCGCATCCAGCTGTGCAGCAACACGACGGCTGTAGGAAAGGCCGGCTTCTGTCAGCTTCACCCCGCGCCTGGAGCGTCGGAACAGTTCGACGCCCAAGAACTCTTCCAGGCTGCCGATCTGTCGGCAAATGGCGCTCTGGGTCAGCGAAAGCTCGGTGGCCGCCCTGGTAAAGCTTTCATGGCGAGCGGCCGACTCGAAACTGACGAGTGCGGCTGTGCTGGGGATTTTTCGTCGCATATACGCTTGTCTCACTCGTTATCGATAAATAGTGCGGTTTTATGGATTACGGAGTGAGAAATTAGCACAAGATCTTGAATAATCGTCGTTTGTCGCCTTGCGAAAGCGGGTCTAGGATCACTCCACAACATTTGCGAAAGACGCGAGGAGTGAGTCATGGGTGGTAAAGCAAGCTTCAACTGGATCGATCCGCTGCTGCTGGATCAACAGCTCACAGAAGAAGAGCGTATGGTGATGCGCAGCGCTGAACAGTTCGCCCAAAGCAAACTCGCTCCCCGGGTTCTTGAAGCCTTTCGTCATGAGCAGACCGATCCCGCCATCTTTCGTGAAATGGGCGAGGTTGGCTTGCTGGGAGCGACCATCCCGGAAGAGTTCGGCGGTAGTGGGCTGAATTACGTGAGCTACGGCTTGATTGCCCGGGAAGTTGAGCGCGTCGATTCGGGTTATCGCTCAATGATGAGCGTTCAGTCTTCTCTGGTAATGGTGCCGATCAATGAATTCGGCACCCTGGCCCAGAAACAGAAGTACCTGCCCAAGCTGGCTTCCGGCGAATGGATTGGTTGTTTCGGTCTGACCGAGCCGGATCATGGTTCCGATCCGGGCGCGATGGTTACCCGGGCGCGCAAGGTCGACGGTGGATATCGCCTGACCGGCAGCAAGATGTGGATCACCAATAGCCCGATTGCGGATGTGTTCGTGGTCTGGGGCAAGGATGACGAAGGCGACATTCGTGGCTTCGTCCTGGAGAAAGGCTGGGCCGGGCTGAGTGCTCCGGCGATCCATGGCAAGGTGGGGTTACGTGCATCCCTCACCGGCGAGATCGTGATGGACAATGTCTTTGTGCCTGAAGAAAACATCTTCCCGGATGTGCGCGGTCTCAAAGGCCCTTTCACTTGCCTGAACTCGGCCCGTTACGGAATCTCCTGGGGGGCTCTCGGGGCTGCGGAGTTCTGCTGGCACACGGCACGGCAATACACGCTTGATCGCAAGCAGTTCGGACGCCCTCTGGCCGCGAATCAGTTGATCCAGAAGAAGCTCGCTGATATGCAGACCGAAATCACTCTGGCACTGCAAGGGTGTCTGCGACTGGGGCGCATGAAAGACGAAGGCATCGCGGCGGTGGAAATCACCTCGATCATGAAGCGCAATTCGTGTGGCAAGTCGCTGGATATCGCTCGAATGGCGCGGGACATGCTGGGCGGCAACGGTATCTCCGACGAGTTCGGCATTGCTCGCCACTTGGTGAACCTGGAAGTCGTGAACACCTATGAAGGCACGCATGATGTGCACGCATTGATTCTGGGGCGTGCACAGACCGGCATTCAGGCTTTCTATTAAGGAGTCTGCCATGGGCGCGCTTTCGCATATTCGAGTGCTTGACCTGTCGCGGGTTCTGGCTGGCCCTTGGGCAGGGCAGATCCTTGCGGATCTCGGGGCTGACGTGATCAAGGTCGAGCGTCCGGGCAATGGTGACGATACGCGTTCATGGGGGCCGCCGTTTCTGAAGGATCCGGCCGGTGAGAACACCTCCGAGGCGGCTTATTACCTCTCGGCCAACCGCAACAAACAGTCCGTCACCATCGACTTCACTCGGCCTGAAGGGCAGAAACTGGTGCGGGAGCTGGCGGCGCGTTCCGATATCGTGATCGAGAACTTCAAGGTCGGTGGGCTGGCTGCTTACGGGCTGGACTATGCGACGCTCAAGGCGATCAATCCACGCCTGATCTATTGCTCCATCACCGGCTTCGGGCAGAGTGGGCCTTATGCCAGGCGAGCGGGTTATGACTTCATGATCCAGGGGCTTGGCGGGCTGATGAGTCTGACTGGCCGTCCTGAGGGAGAGGAAGGGGCGGGGCCGGTGAAGGTCGGTGTCGCATTGACGGATATTCTCACCGGGCTCTATTCGACCAGCGCGATGTTGGCAGCCCTGGCCCATCGCGATCAGAGTGGCATCGGGCAGCATATCGACATGGCTCTGCTGGATGTTCAAGTGGCCTGTCTGGCAAACCAGGCGATGAACTACCTCACTACAGGCAATGCTCCGCGTCGGTTGGGGAATGCTCATCCCAATATCGTGCCTTACCAGGATTTCCCGACGGCGGATGGCGATTTCATCCTTACGGTCGGTAACGACAGCCAGTTCAGAAAGTTTGCTGAGGTGGCCGGGCAGGCGCAGTGGGCGGATGATCCTCGCTTCCGGACCAACAAACTCCGGGTGACCCATCGTGCCGAACTTATCCCGTTGATCCGTCAGGTGACGGTGTTCAAGACGACGGCGCAGTGGGTTGAGGCGCTGGAGGCGGCGGGTGTGCCGTGTGGGCCGATCAATGACCTGGCCCAGGTGTTTGCAGATCCACAGGTTCGGGCACGTGGCCTGGCCATAGAGATGCCGCATGCGCTGGGCGGCAGCGTTGCTCAGGTGGCCAGTCCGATCCGGCTTTCTGAAACACCGGTTGAATATCGACGTGCGCCTCCCTTGCTGGGTGAGCATACGCAGGAGGTGCTGCAGAACATCCTGGGGCTCAAGGCCGAAGAGGTGATGGCGCTACGTGAGGCTGGGGTGCTTTAGCTATATAGAATAGAAGCGAGGCTCTTCTTCTATATAGGAAGCGTCCATTTCGGTTAATTTCAATGAAATCGAAATTAACGGTTGACGGGCGATTTAATCTCTCTATAATTCGCCCCACTTCCGGCGCAGGCGGAACTGAAAAAGCCTTGTAAATCAATAGTTTGCAAGTGTTTAACGGTTCGCTCGGTCAGTCTGGAAGGGCTTCGGTCGCGGTTGGATCGACAGCGGTATGAGAAAGGGTTTGACACCGCCTTCGGGTGCTGTAGAATTCGCCTCCCGCTGACGAGCAACGCGAAGTTGATCGAAGCGCAAGTGGTTGAAGTTGCAAAGGAAACTTTGAAACTT
>NZ_JAFGZD010000018.1 GCF_017165765.1 Pseudomonas capsici | reverse complement strand
CGTCAGGCGGGGCCGAACCGGAGCCCATGGTTTCCCCCCTTTGCCGAAACAAAGGGGGCCGCCGTAAAGGCGGAACCAGTAGAACCAACACATACCGATAATGGATATGCCCACCGGAGAGCGTTTTTACTCCCACGAAAAATACGTTTTAACTCATGGTCTTGCGTCTTGTTTGATGAGAGACGGCTTGCCAGCGACAGTTTTCAAGCCGCCAGCAAGCTGTCTTCCACAGAATGCGTTACAGCACGTAAAACCAGATGGCTACAAAGTGCATCAGGCTTCCGGCAATCACGAACAGGTGCCAGATCCCGTGCCAGTGGCGGATGTGGTCGTAGGCAAAGAAGATGATGCCCACGGTGTACAGCACGCCCCCGCCTGCCAGCCAGATGAAACCTGCCAGTCCCAGCGCGGCCAGCAACGGCTTGACCGCCACCAGCACGATCCAGCCCATGACCGCGTAGATCACGATGGACATGATCCGGGCCTCGGAGCGTGGCTTGATCTCTTGCAGGATGCCGATCAGCGCCAGCCCCCAGACCACCCCGAACAGGCTCCAGCCCCACGGGCCTCGTAAAGTCACCAGACAGAATGGCGTATAACTGCCTGCGATCATCAGGTAGATCGAAAAATGATCGACCTTCTGCATGATGACCTTCGCCCGTCCACGGACGCTGTGATACACCGTCGAAACGCTATACAGGCTCACCAGACACAGACCGTAGATGGCCACGCCGACGATTTTCCAGACATCGCCATGCAGGCTCGCCATCACCAATAACCAGATTGCACCGACAGCCGCCAACACAGCGCCCACCAGATGTGACCAGGCGTTGAATTTTTCTCCGTAGTACATCCGCACATTACCTCTGGCTGCAAGGAACACCATTTGTAGAGGCTCGCGGTTACAGATGTAAAGCGCAATGCAGATATTTGCAGCAGTCATCGTCTTCGGGGTCAGGCACAATTGCCCACACACCAACAACAAGCGCCACGACATGCAGATCGATGACGAGCTGACCCTGAAAAAACTTGAAATCTTCCTGGCCTTCATGCGCACCGGCAATCTGGCGCGGGCTGCCGCGGAGTTGCAGACCAGCAATGTCAGCGTGCATCGCGCCATTCACTCGCTGGAAAGCGCCCTGCGTTGTCCGTTGTTCAAACATGAAGGCCGTAACCTGACGCCGCTGGAAAGCGCCTATGTGCTGGAAGAGCGCGCCCAGAAGCTGATTCAGGACGTCCTGACTACCGTAGAAGTGACCCGACAGGCTGCCGGCTTTTCGGCTGCACGCTTCAAGCTCGGCGCGCTGTATTCACTGACGGTCAAGACGGTACCGCAGCTCATCATGGGCTTGAAGATCCGCCGCAGCGAACTGAATATCGACCTGATTCTGGGCTCGAACATCGACCTGTTCTACAAGCTCAAGAACATGGAGGTCGATGCGATGCTGGTATCGCTGGATGAAAGTCTCAATGACCCGGACTGCGAGCACTTGCCACTGTTTTCCGATGACATTTTCCTGGCCGTGCCTGCCGACTCCCCCCTCTCGCAGCACAGCGAAGTCGACTTGAGCGACCTGCGGGAAGAAACCTTCATCACCCTGACCCAAGGCTTCGCCACCCACCGCGACGGCATACGGGTATTTCAACAGGCGGGGTTCGAGCCCAAGGTCGCGATGCAGGTGAACGACATCTTCACCCTGTTGAGCATGGTCAGCTCCGGCGTGGGTTACGCCCTGCTGCCGGGACGCATCGCAGCGGTCTATGAAAACCGCGTGCGACTGATCCCGCTGCAGGAACGCTACCGCATGCAACAGCACATCGGCCTGGTGTTTCTCAAATCCAGAGAACGCGACCCGAACCTGCTGGCACTGATTGCCGAATGCCGGATGTATGCCAATCGCCTCTCCAATACCCCGTAAAAACGAATTTATTCGCGGAGGCGGAGCTGCAAGCTGCAAGCTGCAAGCTGCAAGCTGCAAGCTGCAAGCTGCAAGCTGCAAGCTGCAAGCTGCAAGCAAGCTTTTGACTTGAAGCTTGCAGCTTAGAGCTTGCCGCTACAACGTCTTATCCCACTATTCCACGCACAACAAAATAAAACAGCGACGGCCCGAGCAGGCAGCCGAGCCCGGTGTGGAAGGTGGCAGTCAGTGCGCCATAAGGCACCAGACGCCGGTCGGTAGCCGCAAGGCCGGCTGTCACGCCGCTGACAGTGCCGGCCAGGCCGCCGAACACCATTGCGGAGCGCGGGTTGTCCAGGCCCATCCAGCGTGCCGCCATCGGTGTGCCAACCATCACCACGATCGCCTTGATCAAGCCGGTGGCAATGGACAGAGCCATGACATCCGAGGTCGCGCCCAGTGCCGCGCCTGTCACCGGGCCGACGATGTAGGTAACTGCACCGGCACCGATGGTGGTCATACTGATGGCGTCGCGATACCCGAACAACCAGGCCACACTCGCCCCCACGATGAACGGCAGAATGGTGCCCAGCAGCAGGGCAACCGCACCGATCGTCCCGGCCTTGCGGGCCTCGGTGGCCTGCACTTCGAAGGCTGTGGCGACGATGGCGAAGTCGCGCAGCATTGCGCCGCCCATCAGGCCGATCCCGGAGAACAGCGCCATGTCGGCCAGGCCTTTCTGCCCGCCAGTCAACGTACCGCCGACCCAGGCCAGAATCAGGCCGATGACAATCGCAATGGCCGAGCCATGCACTCGCCCGAAGGTCAGTCGTCTGGACAGAATGACTGAAACCCACATGATGACGCCGACGAAGGCAAAGGCTGTAATCAGGCCGTTGTGCTCAAGACCTTTCTCGATGAGATCCCACATATCAGCGACCTCCCACAGGCGTTGCCGTCGGGATCACGCCCGGCTCTTCCTTGGGCAGCGGCTCGCCCCGATTGGTACGGCTGATCAAGGCAATGGTGCAGGCACACAACACCACCGAACCGATGGCTGCCAGCACGGCAACAGGTCCGCCCTTGAGTGCAGTCACCACATTCTGTTGAGCCGCCATGGCCACAACCACCGGAATGTACATGGCGCCCCAGAAGCCGACGCCCATCTCGCATTCCTTGCTCATGCCTCCGTTTTTCTCCATCCACAGACGGGCGCAGATCAACAGGATCATGGCGATACCGACACCGCCCACGTTGGATTTGACCCCCAGCAGAACGCCGAGCATGTCACCGAGAATCACCCCTGCAAGGGTGCAAATAGCCAGCAAAGCCACACCGTAGATAATCATTGTTGTTATTCCTCAATTGCGTTGCCGAAGTTGTTGTTTTTGTCCTTCGCAGCAGCATTGCGCTCACACTCTATGGATTGCGGGTTCCCTCCTCTCGCGACAACGCGACCAGACTGTCCAGGCGAGCGCCTTGAAAGGCGATTGCCGTTCCTTGTTCAAACACCTTGCGCGCCAGCCCCGTCAGTACGGTGCCGGGCGGTAATTCGATCTGCAGACGCACGCCACGCTCGTAGGCGGTCTGCACAGTGCTGCGCCAGTCAATGACCCGGCACATGTTGAAGGTCAGGTCATCACGCAGTTTTTCGACGTTCACGATGGGGCGTGCCGTGCTGCCGCTCAGATAACGCACCCTGGGTGTCTCAAGCCGAACGTCGGCGAATGCCCGGGCCAGCACCTGCGCCGGCTCTTCCAGCAGAGCGCAATGGGACGGCACGCTCACGGCCAGACGTTTGACGGCGGCCGCGCCTGCCTCTTTTGCCAGCCGCCCGACCTGCTCCATCGCATGGCTGCTGCCGGCAATGACGCATTGGTTATCGGCGTTGATATTGGCCAGGAAAACCGGCGTCTCATGGCTGTGAACCCGATCAATCGACGCCTCGATGCAGGCTTGATCCAGACCGATAATGGCGGTCATGCCATAGCCTTCGGGATAAGCGTTCTGCATCAACTCGCCGCGCAGGGCCACCAATCGCAACGCATCTTCGAAAGCCAGAGCCCTGGCGACGACAGCTGCCGGATAAGCGCCGATCGACAGACCGGAGACGTAATCGGGCTGACAACCGTGATGCTGTAAAACACGGGCGCAGGCTACCCCGGCAATCAACAGGCAGAGCTGAACGGATCGGGTGGATTGCAGCGCGTCGGCACAATCCAGCGCCAGTACATCCTCGCCCAGAACCTCGGCTGCTTCGTGCAGGCAATCATGCACCACGGTCGAGTCCGGCAACTGATGCAACATGCCCACTTGCTGCGCGCCCTGGCCGGGAAACACCCAGAAGCTGCTCATGCGCTCATCCCTGGCTGCTGCCATGGATCACTGACCAGTCGGGTATCTGTAGAACTCTTGAACAGAATCTGGCGGGAAGGCCCGGCCCATTCCCGCAAAGCCACCGCCCCTTCGGCCAATTGCAACTGGACATCGACCCGGCAGATGCTGGTTTCCAGCGCCTCCACCAGTTCGGCAGCCCAGCCGCGGCTCACAGGCTCCGGCGTACGCAGAATCAGATCCAGGTCGCTGCCCTGATGCAGCGCGGCAAAACCGCTGGCCAGTTCGAAGCCTGCACTGCCACTGACGCCCCAGCTCAAGTCCAGCACGTCCATCACCGGACGAACCTGAGACAGGGCCTCCAGCGCAGGCCAGCGCTGGGGATTTCTGTCGGTCAGATGAGTCAGTTGCTCAGGACGCACCTGACGCTCGATCGCCGAGCACGCCATGGTTGTGGCATAGCGCTGCTCGCGACGCGGCCCGCGAATACCGACCGCCACCTGACCCGCCGCAACAGACGCACGGCGCACCACCACAGGCTGTCCCTGACTGACCACTTCAAACACCCAGTCAGGCGCATCCCCAGGCAAATCGGACAGGCGCATGCCCCACAACAGATCATGGGGCTGCACCGCCAACGGGGTATGCATTACCACTGAGCCCGCAGCAGTTGGCGCACGTTCGACGAAGCCGCCCGATTGCCGGCCCCCAGACGACCGCTCAAATCGACACCTCCTGCCTGAACGTCCTTGATGGCGCTGCTCAACACACTCAACACCTGAGCCACATCCTCGGCTCCTGGCTGCTCGATCTGGCTGACCGACAGGGTTTCCCACAGCAGCCCCAGGCTCGCGTAATTGTCGATGTCATAAGCCATGGGCGGGATGCTGGCAGCGAGCTTTTCCAGTTCCTCGACGCTGCGCAGCGTTACACGGGCGGCGGATGCCTTGCCCATGGCATGGACCATCACCCCCGGATCGCGCAGGGCAATCAGCCGGTTGGCCTGATAACCATGAGCCAGAAAGGCACCGGACATGGCTTTGCCCACCAGCAGACCAATCACCGGATGCCCGGCCAGACGCGCCCGGGCATAACTGTCCACAGCACCAGCCAGTGCCTGATGAATTCCCAGCGCCTCTTCGCGACGGCCATAGGCCTGGCTCGGCACATCGATAACCGCAATCAGCGCACGCTTGTGTTCTGCCTCGCGATCCAGCTCGATGGCATCGTCAACGGCCTTGGCCAGCCCCCAGCCCTCCAGCAGCCCCACCTCGCCCTGGCGAGCACGAGGAAAACGGTTATCGGCATCCGCGACCACGGCCAGAAAGCGTACCGGATGATCACCAAGCACAGCGTCTGCCGCCTTGACCGAGGCAGGCAGGCCCACCACTTCCCGGGCCTGTGCGCTCAAGGCATTGAACCAGTTCAAACCACGTGGCGAATCGCTCATGACAGATCTCCTTGATAGAGGTTGCGCACGGCCTGCGGGTCGATCTGCGCCGTGGTGTCCAGGCGCGAGAGACGCTGCAGGAACAGGTCGTACTGGCTGCTGCGATGCTGGGCGGGTACGCCATCACCGAGCCAGTCACTGACCTGCTGCCGGATATCCGCCACATCGTCGGCAGCAAAGCCATCCACCAGTTCGCTGGCGAAACGTTGTTCGCCGCCGGTCAGGCTCCAGATAAAAGGCCGGTCGCGTGAGTCGTACTCTTCGATACCCGCTTCCTGCTCGATCACCTGCGGGCCATTGAGGCCCAGGCGCGCTTCTTGAGTGACCAGCAGATAACTGCACAGGCCTGCGGCGATGGACATGCCGCCGAAACACCCGACACTGCCTGCCACGACACCGATCACCGGCTGGTACTGGCGCAGATCGACAATCGCGGCATGAATCTCGGCAATCGCGGCCAGCCCCAGATTGGCCTCCTGCAAACGCACGCCACCGGTTTCCAGCAACAGAATCGCAGCGGTGGGAATACCTTTGCGGTTGTCCTCGGCAGCCAGCTCCAGCGCGCCGGCCATTTTCGCGCCGCCCACTTCACCCATGCTGCCGCCCTGAAAACTGCCTTCGATGGCCGCAATGACCACGGGGCGTCCATCGACCGTGCCTTTGGCGACCACAACACCATCGTCGGCCTGAGGCACGACACCCTGACGCGCCAGCCAGGGCGACATGACCCGAGCGAAAGGATCGAGCAGCTCGCGAAAGCTGCCCTCATCCAGCAAGGCTCGGGCGCGCTGACGGGCACCGAGTTCGATAAAGCTGTGCTGGCTCAGCAAACGGGCGGTATCAGTCATGGCCGATCTCCTCGAAACCCTGTTCCAGGCGCAGGCGCACCACGCCCGGTGTCGCACCGAAATCATGAATATCGATACTCAGCGCGGGCGGTGTCTGGCCTTCGAACATGCGCTCGAACAGATGCTGCCAGCGTGCCGACGCACCGTTGACCGAAGTCACCACCTGAATCGACAGCTTGCCCGGCAAGCCCGGCTCCAGAAGCACTTCAAGGTCGCCCGAGCCGACACAGCCCACCAGCGCACGGCCAACAGGCGGCTGACCGGCAGGAAATTCAAAAGACAGGGTTTCCATGATCAAAGATTCCTCGATAAATGGCCGAGCGCAGGCTCGAGGCCATCGATAAACAGGCAGGCGGCGAGCAGATCGGCAGCGCCACCGGGCGATGCGTTCAGGCTCAACAGTTGCTGATCCAGCGCTTGCAGATGACGGCGACCCGCCAGGCTGGCGCTGCCACCGGCATCCAGCACCCGTTGCGCGCCACGCTGCATGGCTTCCAGACCGGTCATGCCGGAGCGATGCAACACGCAGGTGTCGGCCAGGGTGGTCATGATCGCCAGCAAGGCATCCAGCCGGGCATTCTGCTCACCGCTGCCAGAGGCACGGCTGTGTTGCAGTTGCGGCAGACCGAAGCGGATTACGGCGGGGAAACCCAGTTGCGCCTGCTCCCTTGCGCCCATGACGCCATACCGGCGGGCAACTTCGCGGCCATGGCTGGGCTGAGCGACGACATGCCGGTCTTCGATCAGCGCCAGCCGTGCAGCCCGCAGACACAGCGCCGCAGGCGTGCAGTTATCCGGTTCCAGCGCAGCAGCCGTCACTAACAGACCCAATGCCCAGATCGCACCGCGATGGGTGTTCACCCCGCCGGTGGTGCGCAGCATGTCCGCTTCACCTTCACGGCCAAGGCTGCCCAGGGTTTCACGCAATGGCTGGCCTGCTTCACCGAACGCCAGAGCGGCCTCGGCCATCTGCTTGAAGGTCGGCCATAACGACAGGGCCGAGGCGTGCATCAGGCCCAGGTGCAGATCGGTATGGGCACCGCTGCCGCGCCGGTCGACCAGAGCCGGTTTGGGTGACAGGTCGGCCTCGTCGATCAAGGCCTCGACGGCAAGATCGGCCAGGTGCTCGCTGAGGGTGACAGGCGGCGAATCCAGTTTGAGTGCGCGCATCACCAGCTCCTGAATTTCGCAGGCGGGTTGTACAGGCCGCCAGACCACTGAACCAGCTCGGCAATGCTCTTGGCGGCGAGCAGTTCGCGGCTGGCGTCGGTGCGACGGATGCCCAGATCTTCCGGCAGAGCGATCAGGCCTTCGCGGCGCATGCGGGCGGTGTCCTTGGGGTTGTGGCGCATGCCGATCACGGTCACACCGGCCACGGCGGCAATCATCGCCTGACGCTCTTCCAGGCTGCGGGCCTTGTACAGATAAGCAATGCCCTCTTCGGTCAGCAGATGGGTAACGTCGTCGCCATAGATCATGATCGGCGCCAGCGGCATGCCGCTCTTCTTCGCCACGTCCACTGCATCGAGGGTTTCGACGAAGGTGGGTTTGCCGCCCTCCTGGAAGGTTTCGACCATCTGCACCACCAGCTTCTTGCCGCGCTCCAGATAGGCCTCGGGAGCATCGCCACTCTGCTGGCGCATATCGAGCCAGGCAGGTGTGGCATGACGGCGGCCACGGGGGTCGTGGCCCATATTGGGAGCGCCACCGAAGCCGGCCAGCCGTCCACGGGTGACGGTCGAGGAATGGCCATCGCCATCGACCTGCAAGGTCGCGCCGATAAACAGATCCACCGCGTACTGCCCGGCCAGCTGACACAACTGGCGGTTGGAACGCAGCGAGCCGTCGCGCCCGGTAAAGAACACATCGGGCCGGGCCGCGATGTAGTTTTCCATACCCAGCTCCGTGCCGAAGCAATGCACACTTTCGACCCAGCCGCTTTCAATGGCAGGAATCAGCGTCGGGTGCGGATTGAGGGTCCAGTTGCGGCAGATCTTGCCCTTGAGGCCCAACGACTCGCCGTAGGTCGGCAGGATCAGTTCGATGGCCGCCGTATTGAAACCGATACCGTGGTTCAGCGACTGAACATTGTGTTTTTCGTAGATACCGCGAATAGCCATCATCGCCATCAGCACATGCACCGGCTTGATATGGCGCGGATCGCGGGTGAACAGTGGTTCGATGTAGAACGGCTTGTCGGCCACCACCACAAAATCGACCCAGGAAGCCGGGATATCGACACGCGGCAGTTCGCTGACGTCGTCCACCAACTGGTTGACCTGGACGATGACAATGCCATCGCTGAAGGCAGCAGGTTCGATCAGTGCCGGGGTGTCTTCGGTGCTCGGGCCGGTGTAGATATTGCCGGCCCGGTCGGCCATGAAACCGGCAGCCAGCACCACGTTGGGAATCAGGTCCACCACCAGCCGCGAATACAGTTCGATGTAGGTATGGATGGCACCGATTTCCAGCAGCCCGTCTTCCAGCAACTGGCTGATGCGCAGGCTTTGCGTACCGGCAAAAGAGAAGTCCAGCTTGCGGGCGATGCCCTGCTCGAAAAGGTCCAGATGCTCGGCGCGCCCCACACTGGGCATGATCATGTGCAGATCGTGCACCTTGCCGGGATCGACTTTGGCCAGCGCACGGGACAGAAAGTCAGCCTGTTTCTGGTTATTGCCTTCCAGTACCACACGGTCCCCGGAAACCAGCAAGGCCTCCAGCGCCGCAACAATCTTGTCGGTCGGCAGAACCACACCATCGGCGAGGGTTCGCACCTGTTCGAGTCGCCGCTGTTTCTCACTGCGACGACGCGACCAGCGCGCGTCGGGGTTCGTTGTTGTTGTCATGATCACTCCACGAATTCGCTGTCGTGGGCCACCTTAGGAGCGAAGGGGGTGGAGCATCAATCAAGCTGGGATCAGGATTGTTACGCTCAGAGTAATGAAAGTCCGAGGCTGCCCACACCACTCACTCATCCCGTCTATCCATTCCGATAACACTGTTCCAAACCTTCGATTATCCCCAAACAGTCTACTGCCCTGGGTCCAGAACAATAACTTAACCACTAGACTGAATCAGGCAAGGAAAGCATTGATAACAAGGACCACGATAATGAACCCTGTTCAAAAACAATGGGCATATAAAACTGTCAGAACATGTCTTATATCGCTGATTACCGTATTCTTTCTGCTGGGCCTGACCGCCCACGCCGCAGATGACGCTATATATGACAATAAAGAAGAGCTGTTACCTTCGGTCAATACTGCACACAGTATAGCCAGCACTTCGACGTCTACTCGTGGAGTCCTGACTGAACTCCTTACCTGGCGAATACGGCTCGGTGAAATATATGGTACCGGCGAAAACACTTATAACGTACCTGTTCTCGAAGAACAGGAAAATGAAATGCGGCGTAAAGGTGGCTGGCAGCGCAGAGATATCTACATACCGACTCATGTCTATCTGGCGGTCGGGGACAGTATCAACCTTGACGTCAAAGACTTTCCCAGCCTGCTGACTCGTTGTTCTGCACACACCTTTTCCAACTTTGACAAGCCTTATGGCGACAATGAAACCAACAAGATGGCGTTGAGCCGAAACTCGAGCCATACCTATACGGCCGACCGCCCTGGTATATTGATGCTTGCCTGCGTAGACGCGGGCAAGAACATGAACAACTGGAACAGTTGGGGAAAAGCCGTCACGATCAGTACCTCAACGCCCACTAAACAATCGGCCCTCTATCTTTCCGGCATCACACCACCGGGCGAGTGGTCCACACTGGCAAAATCGCCCGATCCCTCGGGGCAGGTCTACCTGTTCAATGGCAGAACCGTGATGAACTTTCCTGCCGCCGTCGCCTTGTTCCATGCCGATAAAGATATAGAAAGCATGATGCAGGAACATCTGATCATCACGACCCGTTATGATCAGTTCAATGGTTTCAGCTGGCAAACCGATAATCCTCTCGATACATTGGCTCTTTCCATGTATCAGGCCAGTTTCAATACATGTTGTGTGTCTCATTATTATAATGGCCTGGTCGGCATAGACTTCGGTGGGGACCGGATAGCCAGTCACTGGGGAGACTGGCATGAATATGGTCACCAGAATCAATTGGCATGGAAATGGAACCATCTTACCGAGATCAGCAATAACCTGTTTTCACTCGAAGCCTGTCAGATGCTGACCGGCAAGAAAACCGCAAACTTCGAGCGGTGTCATCCGCGATTCGGGGCGTTCGTCACTTCTGATCCAGAAGCTGTAGGGCGCTTTCTGGCAGCGGATGGTCCACCTGAAGTTCCCGATAATCCCGCCGACAGAACATTGTTGATGCTCGCCCAGTTGTACACTTCCTTTCCTGACTGGCATGCGCAGCTCGCAAAAGACTTTCGCACTGCCTATAACCGTGGCGAGAATGCTAACGACTTTTCCACAGACCAGAAAAAGATCGACTGGTTTGCGCTCAATAGCAGCAGGATAGTTGGCAGGGATCTACGTGGTTTCTTTGACAAATGGTCGTTCACCTACAGCGACACGGCGAAGCAGGCCATCGCCGACCTCAAACTACCCGAGCCGATAAAACCGTCCGTTCAGTACTCCTCGCAATGGACCATTTCTGCCAACCCGGTCATCGAAGGAAAGATCCCCGTTCCCCTGCTCAAGCATTCCATCGGACTGGTTGCCTACGGCCATGAAGAAGGACCGACCGCACTTCAGATGGTGGAGGGGGAAAGCTACACACGATTGACCACCCTGGTCGTCGGCAGCAAAAGGGTGCCTTACCCGGTCGTCCTGCGCGGTACCCTCAGGCATGGAGAATGTCCTGGCGAAGGCCCCATGCATGGAATTTCTACCTGTCTGGGCAATGATCACAATGTCTACTGGAAGCTGAGCTATCACCAAATAGACAATATATTGCCTCTGCCCGACGATGATTACGAAGGCGTCCTACGGCTGGGCATAAGGGCAGCTTATGACCCGAACTGGGGAGGAACCCTGACGGTACCGCTCAAGCTCAATGTTGCAAAAAGCCAGTAATCTGCTTCGCGAATGAAGAGGACAAAGCCGATTCATTCGCGAAACAGGCTGATCGTTTAACCCCGACTCACCTCATACCGCGTACTGCGCCCGCCTCCCGGCAGTTTCTGTAAACAGCCTTTTGCCAGCAGGTCGGCCAGATGCCGGGTGGCCGTGGCTTTACTGACTTTGGCAACGGCCTGATATTGCGCGGCACTGATGCCGCCTTCAAAGCCCGGCTTGTCGGCCAGCAGGTTCCCGTCCAGCAAGCGGTTCAGGACTTTGACCTGCTCCGCTGCAAGGCTTTTATCCCGGTGCTGTTGCCAGAAACGTGCTTTTGCCAGAACCCGGTCGATGCGGTTTATCGCCTGCTCCAGAGTATGCAGCAAGGTCTGAAGGAACCATTGCAGCCATGGCGTGATATCCAGGCCGTCTTTCTGGCTGCGCTCCAGAATCAGGTAATACTCCTTGCGGGCGGCAAGAATGCTGGCAGACATGGCGTAAAAACGAATCGACTGGTTTTCAGCCTGAGCCAGCGCCAGATCGGTGATTGCTCGCGTCAGACGTCCGTTGCCATCGTCGAAGGAATGAAGAGTCACGAACCAGAAGTGCGCCAGCCCTGCACGCAATAGAGGATCAAGGCTGACATCGGAACGACTGGTATTGAACCAGTCCAGAAATGCCTGCAATTGTCCTTCCAGACCCTGACGTGGCGGCGCTTCAAAATGCACGGTGGGTTGATCGATGCGTCCGGAAACCACCTGCATGGGCTCTTCGCCTCGCAGGCTTCCCACCCGAATACTGTGAGTCATGAGCGATTGCGGCTCTGGAAACAACAAGGTATGCCAGTGCAATAGACGTTCAAGGCTCAGCGCGGGCTGATGTTGTTGCGTGGCATCGAGCATCAGTTCTGCCAGGCCTTCGCTACGCGGGTTGGTCTGTTGACCACCCTCAAGCCCAAGACGTCTGGCAAGCGAGGAACGCACCGAGCCTACATTCAGTTGCTCGCCCTCGATGGCCGATGAAGTGATGATGTTCTGCAGCAAGGCATCCAGCTCAGTCTGCGCGCTGGTATCCGCACCGGCTGCATTGAGCATGCCCAGCAACCGGCCCTGAGCCTGGGAGCAAGCACGCAGCAATGCCACCAGAGGCTCCGCTTGCCAGCGAAAATGCGGCCAGTCCGGGTGTTGCCAGATCCAGTTGAGGGGTTCGTTCATGGGAAAGCTCTCGGGTGTGAGCCGAATAATAGCGCTATTCGGCTCATAATATGAGCCGAATAGGCAAAATAATCGGCTCAGCTTCCCGGAAGACATTGCGTCTTCCGTGTACCGTCAAGTCCTCATAACCAATCCGCCATCAGGCGGGTTGGCTATGAGGCAGAGTGCTTACTGCCAGTTGGCCGCAATCACCGATGACAACTGCTCCTTGTAGTTATCCGGCAAGGTCAATTGACCAGCCGCAGGCGGCGAGAACGCTGCCATCGCATCCACCAGCCCCTGCACCTTGCTGTCGAGCAGTGTCTTGCCATTACTGGTCTTGAACTGTTCGACATGAGTGGCATTACCTGCGTACCAATCCTTGATTACCAGTGCATCGGAGGTTCCGATGATGCTGACTTCCAGGTTGTTGGTACCGGACACCTTGCGGAACCAGAGCTGATCGGCAGCGATGCCCTCCATGAAAGAAGCAACGTCGGTATTGCCGCTGGTCGAATCATTCTCGACCACGGTATCGACGCCATAGCCTCGTCCCAGAATATAGGTGTCGTTGCCCGCGCCACCGGTCAGGATATTGGCCGCAGCGTTGCCACTGAGGACGTTGGCAAGGGCATTGCCCGTGCCGTTGATGGCTGAAGTGCCGACCAGAGTGAGGTTTTCCAGGTTGGCGCCCAAGGTCCAGGTCACGCTGGATTCGACGGTGTCGGTTCCCTCATTGGCATTTTCGGTGATGATGTCGCCGGTATTGTCCACTACATAGGTGTCGTTACCCGCTCCTCCGATGAGCCTGTCGGCACCCGCCTTGCCGTCCAGGCGGTCGTTGCCTGCTCCCCCCGTCAGGGTGTTGACCGCACTGTTACCGGTAAGGATGTTGTCCAGGGCATTGCCTGTACCATTAAGCGCGGCAGTACCTGTCAGCGTCAGGTTTTCAAGGTTGTTGCCCAGAGTCCAGGTCACGCTGGATTCGACAGTATCGGTTCCTTCGCTGGCATTCTCGGTGATGGTGTCGCTGGTATTGTCCACCACGTAAGTGTCGTTACCCGCACCGCCGATGAGTCGGTCAGCACCGGCCTTACCGTCCAGACGGTCGTTGCCCGCGCCTCCCGTCAGGGTGTTGACTGCACTGTTACCGGTGAGGATGTTGTCCAGAGTATTCCCCGTACCGTTGATAGCCGAAGTACCGGTCAAGGTCAGGTTCTCGACATTGGCGCCCAGGGTCAAGGTCACGCTGGATTCCACGGTGTCGTTACCCTCTGCTGCGTTTTCGGTTACTACATCGGAGGCCGAATCCACCACATAGGTATCGTCGCCGGTACCTCCCCGCATCGTGTCGTTGCCCGCGCCACCATCGAGTCGGTCATTGCCCGCATTGCCGGTCAGAGTGTCGTTGCCAGCTCCCCCGCTCAAGGTATCGTTGCCCGAGCGACCGGTAAGGGTATCGGCTCCAGATGTACCGTTCAGCGTCAGGTTCTGAACGGTCACAACGATGTCCATGACATCCGAAGCGGTCAGCCCGCCCTTGTCTCTGGCAACGACTTTGACGCTCGTCGTACCGGTGGCCGAGGTCGGTGCCGTACCGCTGAACTGACGGGTAGACGCATTGAATGTCAGCCAGGAAGGCAATGCGCTGCCATCTGCCAGAGTCGCGGTGTAGGTCAACGTATCGCCGCTGTCGGGGTCGGTAAACGCGCCGCTTGGCACGGTATAAGACAAGAGCGCTCCCTCTGCCACGCTCTGGTCCGCCAGCGCGTTGGCAACTCTGGGAGCCTGGTTGGGCAGCGTAACGGTCAGGTTGGCATAGGTGCCGGCGGCATAGCCGTAGTTGTCCGTGCCCCACAGGATGAACTGCAGGCTTCCCACGTCAGATGCCGAAGGTGTGCCGGAAAGCGTCCGGGTCTTGGCATCGAATTTAAGCCAGGCGGGAACGTCGGAGCCGTCCCTCATTTTCACGCTGTAGGTGATGGAGTCCCAGGCATCAGGGTCGGTAATGGTATTTTCAGCAATGGTGTAGCTGAAAGCCGCACCCTGGCTCGCCGTCAAGGATGGGACGCTGGCGTTGACTACCGGGGCTTTGTTGCTGGCAGCCCGGCTCGCGACCTCCTGCAATCTGGCTTGATCCCAGACAACACCGTTGGCGAACTCAACCCGGTCGATCTTCTTGTCAACAGTGACGCCGTTGCTGACAGTATTGGCCGAGTAGTAACTCAACAGGGCTATCTGGTCATTGGCCCCCTTGATCTTCAGGAACAGATGTTCGCCCTGCTGGAAAGCCAGGACGTCGTTATCGCTGATCCCCGAACCGAAACGCAGCGTATCGACTGCGCCTATAACGTCGGTGTTGTCGATAGTGTCCTGACCATCGCCCAGGTTGAACACATAGACATCGTTACCTGTACCACCGGAGAGATAGTCGTTGCCCAGCAGGCCAGCCAGCACGTTGTCGCCAGCATTGCCCCACAGGCCGTTGGCCAGTTCGTTACCGGTCAGAACCAGATTCGCCGATCCATCGGAGGCCATACGTTCGACATGGGCACCGAGCGTATAGCTGACCGTGGTACGAATAAAATCATCGCCTTCGTTCGCAAGTTCGATCACCTGATCGTTGACGTTATCGACCGCGTAATAGTCGTCGCCCGCCCCGCCGAGCATGACATCCGCGCCCTGCCCTCCGATCAGCGAATCGTTACCTGTGCCGCCTTCAAGACGGTCGCTGCCGATACTTCCGTCGAGGTAGTCCGCACCGTCACCGCCCACCAGCAGGTCATTGCCCGCCTGGCCCCAGATCTGGTCATCGCCGGCACCACCATAAATGCGGTCATCCTGATTGCGATAACCCATGAGCGTGTCGTTACCGCTGGTTCCCAGGGTAATGGCGCGCGCCTCGACATCGCTGCCGCTGAGCACGGAGCCATCGGCGAACTCCAGGCGTTCCAGCTTGAAGTGCTCGCTCGGCTCCTGATACCAGTTCTGTACGGTAATGGCGTCTGTGCCGTTGCTGTGGCTGATGAGCAGATCGTTGCCGGTCCGGACGAAACTCAGGCTCTGGACGCTGATGCCTTCGCCGAAACGCAAGATGTCAAAGGACGGCGCGATATTGCTATAGGCCTGCTCGGCACGACGCTCGATCAGCAGATCCAGGCCATCACCCAGATTGAAAAGATAGGTGTCGTCACCAAAGGAGCCGTATAGCGTGTCATCTCCCGTACCGCCGGAAAGCGTGTTTGTATTGCGAATCCAGGGATTGCTGTAGGCCTCCAGAACGTCATTGCCCGCACCGCCTGACAATATGTCATTGCCCTGGCCTCGCAGAATGTCCTCTCCATCTCCGCCAAGCAGTTCGCCACTGCCTTCGATCAAGTCATTTCCGGTGCCGCCATCCAGCAGACCGTAGCCACGAAGTGTGTCGTTGCCCGCGCCGCCATGCAGTGTGTCAAAGCCTGCACCGCCGATCAGCAGGTCGTCGCCGTCGTCTCCATGCAGAGTGTCATTCCCGCCACCGGCATAGAGCGTGTCATTGCCGTCACCTCCGGCCACTACGTCATCACCTTCCGCGGCATCGACATAGTCATTGCCAGCGCCCGCCTCAATCACATCATTGTCAGCGTGGCCCAGGATGGCGTCATCCTTGTCGGAGCCTTCAATGGCCTTGAGCCTGAGCGCCTCGAAATCCCAGACCATGGCATTGTCGAAGACGAACTGCCCGACCGCTGTCGCTCCGGGCTGCCCGGCCTGATAGGAGAACTGGCCCTGGATACGGAGCCGGTCGCCAGTAACCTGATGAATGACAAGCAAATCCAGGCCATCGCGGCGTAGCAGCAGGTCAGTCGGCGCTACGCCGCTGAAATGCACGCTATCGCTACCGACGCTGTTGAAAATGATGTCATCGCCCCAGCCAGCGGCGAATAAATACTGGTCATTGCCGTCGCCACCGTCCATGCGGTCATTGCCACTGCCACCAGTGAGCACATCGTCGCCCAGACCACCCAGCAGGGTGTCGTTACCGTTGCCCCCCAGCAACGTATCGTCGCCATCACCGGCGTCGATATAATCGTTGCCCTCCCCACCATCGATGCTGTCATTACCGGCACCGGCATACACCTCATCGTCGCCACCACGTGCCTCGATCAGATCGTTACCGGAATAGGCCTGGATCAGGTCGGCAGCTTCGGTGCCCTCCAGGGTCAACAGATGCAGTTGTTCCGGGCTGATGACAGCCTCAAGCCCATCTCCGTAATGCAGGTGAATGCCACCGGAGGGCGTTTCGTTGTTGAAGAAGTATGCGAGCGACAGCAAGTCCTGCGGGCTGTCCGGGAAAGAGATATCCAGGCTGGTGCCGTTGCGACGGAACACCAGGTTTTCCAGAGGCAGGTCGGACAGGTAAATGGTGACCACATTTTCGTAGGCATCCATGATGATGTCCTGGCCACCGCCGCGGGCAAACAGGTAGCTGTTGGTGCCACTGCCCCCGTCGAGACGATCATTACCTTCACCGCCCGCCAGGAAGTCGTCCCCGGCACCGCCGTCCAGATAATCGTTACCAGCACCGCCCTGAAGCGTGTCGCGGCCAGCACCTCCACTCAGGTTGTCATCACCGGCACCGCCGAGCAAGGTATCATCACCGGCCCCCCCGTCCATTCCGTCATTGCCGTCACCACCATCCAGCAGGTCATTACCTTCACCGCCGTATAGATGGTCGTTACCGGCCTCGCCTGCCAGACTGTCGTTCCCGACACCGCCATCGATATAGTCCTGCCCGTCACCACCGAACAGGGTGTCGTTGCCGCCGTATCCGGCGATAAAGTCGTCACCGCCCAGACCATTCAGTACATCGTTCGAGGCATAGCCCAGCAGTTCGTCGTTGCCGGCTCCCGCCTCCAGAACCTTGCGCTTGATGTCGGCAATGCCCCAGAGCGTGCCGTCGTGGAAGACGACTTCATCGACTGCCGTGCCATCGCCCGCTTCGGCTGCAAAGTAACGTGTCAAGCGAATGCTGTCATTCGCGGATATCTGCAGGAGCAGGTCATCGCCTTTACGCCTGGCGATCACTGATTCCGGCTCGATACCGGCACCGAACATCAGCCGGTCACGCTTCAGCTCGGTCGAGTCGGCAGCGTTGTCGATCACATCATGACCATGACCGGTCTCGAATACATAGGTGTCGCTGCCACGTCCTCCGATCAAGACATCATTACCAATACCGCCAGTCAGGACGTCATTGCCGTCGTCGCCCATCACCACATCATCGCCAGCCCCGCCGGCTAACTGATCGTTCCCCCCCAGGCCATGGATGTTGTCATTGCCGGCAAGTGCATCAATGGTGTCATCGATCACAGTGCCAAAAACCAGATCGTTCCCCTGGGTCAACGAAGCAGAAGTCAACAGCGTCAGGATCTGCTGCTGGTTAAGACTGCTGCCATCATCGAAGCGAATGAACTCGATGGCACCAAAATCCAGCGAACCATCAAAATTGAAAAAGTTATCGATCTGCAATGAGCCAGCATCACTGCCATCGGTATTTCTGACATGAATCCAGACTGTCGTGACATTACGCGAGAACACAAGATCACTGGAGGCAATACCTTGCGCAAAGACGATCTGATCCAGGCCTCCCCGGTCCAGGATCGTGTCATTGCCATGCCCGCGCGCAAAGTGATAGCTATCGCCGTTCATGCCGCCATACAGCCTGTCATTACCTGACATGCCATAGAAAAGAGAGCCATAACCCGAGCCATAAAGCGTATCGTTTCCAGCCGTGCCTATGAGGCTGGAGAAATCAAAGAACGGCGCCAGGCCAAGGCTGGATGCAGCCACGGCCTGGAACATGGCATCGCGCTGAGCCCTGTAAGCAGGGGAGTATGTCCCCAGATCAGTCAGCACTTGGATGACCCCACGGATACGATCACTCTGCCCATTGGCAAGCAATCCATTCAGCTTGCCCTTGAGCTCATCCCAGTCGACAGAAATACCATGGGCATCCGAGCCGAACGCAGAACGGATAATGTCCAGTTCACTGGCATATTCGGTCTGGGCCAGGATCTGCGCTGCCGTGAAGCGTTTGAATTCAAGATACTCGGCCACCAGGACCGGAGCAGCCTGTCCGTGCGGGTTGGGATCGCGTTCCCCCCAGCACCAGAGCCCCATGTAGGCATGGCCCACCAGGTTTTCGAGGGTGACAAGCTGACGTGCGTCCATCACATGGGAATAGATCTTCTTGGGATCACGGCTGAAGGGATCGACATCCTGCGCTCCGGCCCAACGATAGATCAGGTTGTCCAGTAACTGGTCGCGGCTGGCCGCGTCGGTAGCGGATACGTACTGGGCGAGCAGCGTCTTCAGTTCAGGGTCGAGCACCATGGCCTGATGCAGATCTTGCACCTTGCCAAACCCCTTGGCGTTGGCCAGGAAATAGACATCGTCAGTAAGCGCGATGTCCCCGCTGTTGACGCGCTTGGAGGCGTCAACCTTGAACCAGACGTCCGCCGCAGTCGATGCCATGCCGTTGGCCAGCATGATGGTGCTGACCTGGCGGTGCTCATGTCCATGGGCGTCGACATGGCTTGAATCGGTGTAGCCTGTGCTGATCGACACCACGCCAGCATCAGTCAGGCTTTGCAACTCTCCGATATCACTGGTGCCGTTTCCGTTGAGATCGCGCCAGACCTGCAACTTGGCATAGGAGGCGTCCTGGGCGTTGATAATGCCGTCGCCATTGCTGTCGTATTCGGCCAGGGCTTGATATCCATTCCCGGCTGTCTGCCCATTGTTCAGCAGACTGTGGTTACCGAACAGTTCGGTACCGTTACTGATACGGCCGTCACCGTTGCGATCATGTACCAGCAGACCGTCGTCGGGGCTGACCCAGCCAGCCATCTCGCTCAGGCCGTCGCTATCGAGATCGAAATAACTCGCACCGACCGCAAGCGTTTCAATGCCGTCACCGTCAAGGTCGAGAACAATGGGGGAAGTACGGTTTTCAGCATCGTCAGTCTCGGGAGCTTCTTCCTCCTCTTCGTCCTCGAGTTCCAGAGCAATGCCGAGGTCATAGTTCTTGAACGCATTGACGGTCAGGCTGCCGTTGATGGTCAGGATGCCGTTCTTGAGCACATAGGTATTGCCGTCACCGTAATAGGTGTCTTCAGGATCTTCCTCTTTGCGCTTGCCGCCGGTGAGTCGGCGGTTCTCAAGATAGACGCCTCCGCTGCCATCAGAGTCGAAGATGACGTCATGGGACTGCGCCTTGTAGATATCGAAGCCTGCACCTCCGTTCAGCGTATCGGAGTCGGAACTGCCTCTGTCACCGCTTTCACTGCCTTGCAGAATGTCATTGCCATCCCCACCCTCCAGAACGTCGCTGCCATAGCCACCAATGAGTGTGTCGTTCCCGGCGCCGCCATCAATCGTATCGTTTCCGGAGTTACCCGAAATGTAATCGTTGCCGCCCTCTCCTCGCAGAACGTTACTTCCCGAGTTGCCCAGGATACGGTTGTCGAGGTTATTGCCTGTTCCATTGATGCTGGCAGTTCCTGTCAGCTCCAGATTCTCAAACTCATCGGCCAGACTGAACTCGACACTGGACTTGACGGTATCCGTACCCTCACCTGCCTTTTCGACGACGGTGTCACCCTCGTCATCCACGGTATAGGTATCGTCTCCCGATCCGCCGAGCATGCGGTCAGCACCTTTGCGACCATCGAGCTGATCGTTCCCGGCACCACCGTAGAGTTCGTCGTTTGAGTAGTTTGTTCCATAAAGGGTGTCGTTGCCGTTGCCGGCTATAACGGCTGCACCTTTACTCATGATGAGTTCGGTGACGTTATTCAGCTTGTAAGGGTCGATGACACCGTTGTTATTGATATCTCTACCGTCATAGACAACATACCGACCGTCACTGTCTTCGTAGGTAATGATATCGTTAGTTACCAGCCGTCCAAGAATGGCTGCAAACTGTGCGGCGAACCCCGGTGAACCGGTAAGAAGCAGGAGTTTATTTTCGGCCTCGACCCTTTCCTTTTCGCGACTCAATGCTTCCAGCGAAGCCCAGTCGGCACTGGTAAAACTCTGTCTATCGGTAACTGTTCCAGTGAAAACTATAGGAACCTTCCTGCCAATTCCGGAAGGGTCAATCTCACTCTCTGTCAAAGCATTAGTTATATCTGCCAGAAAACCTTTACCCTCATAATCAAAATCATCTTTTTCTGGCTTGACATAGATATTGGAAATAGACCTTGAGCCATCTTCATTAACGATAAAAACTGCGTCATCATTAATTCTATATGCACCCGTACCAAATACATAAGCTCGATCCGCATAGTCCGGCTCGTCTACACCTCGATAGTAGCCGCTAACAGATAAGCGTGATTTGTCTTCTGTGATGAAATACTCACGCAAGAGGTCTAGCGTACTGTAAACCCCGGGAGCCAGCTTTTTACCATCACTTAAGTAGGCGCTATCCTGTCCACTTAGAAAATTACGTACATATCTAAATTCCTCAACACCAACGAAGCGACCGGCTCCGATGGTCATGTATTCATTAATATCAACAGAAAACACTCTCCCCACAGCATCCTTGGGGCGGATAAGTTTTTCGTCTTTAAGATCGGCAGGAGGCGTATCCTCATCGAATAGATATCTAGATACGATTACTTCGCTGGTTGGCATACTCATCGCTTATCCCTAACAGTTATCCACGTTATTATCCGAGTAGCAATTCCATTATCACCCTCACCAGTCAGAACCTCCCCACAGTTAGATGAGGCAGCAACAGCCGTGCGAGTCATAGAACCTTTTTCGATAGAACTCATCGCATCCTTGTAAAAAAACTCCTTTCTGTCGCTATACATCTCTTCAGTCTGACTGTATCTATTATTCCCACAACACTCGACACTCAACATACTAAATGTAACTTCGTAAAACTTAGTCCCGAACCCACGAAAACGATCATATAAACCTATCTTCTCACGCAACCCACGCCAATCTTTTAGCACGACTACATCTTGGGAAGAAACGAATGTAGACGAACCACTTTGCGCATCAAAATAGGTCACTAACACAAAAGGCTCATGAGGATACTCAAACTCAGACTTGCCGCTAACAGGGGCTATCGTTTTTATTCCAAAATTTTCCTCAAACGACTTACCATTTCCTTTTGAAGAACGAACAGTCCGAATAAGATCATAGGATTTACCATCATAGATAATTCCCGCCTTCAAATGCGTATTGCCATCATGCTCTTTATATATATAAGCATTATCAACACCTCGCCTGACCAGACTCTCAAGAAAACGCTGCCGATGCTCTTCATCACTGAGTACCTTTCCCTCTGCCAGACAAAGCGTCGCATCGGTCCATATAAGCCGGTAAGCCGCAAAGCTGCCGGGGACGGCTATCAGTAAAAAGATGACGGCCAGCACAATGAATTTCACGTCGCCCCACAATGTTCTTTTGCGCGCAGCCATACCTGGATTTCCTGTTGAACATTCACAGCGATGCCCGGGACATTCTGATCCCGGGCCAATAATGGATAGGTGTATTACTACCGAGCTTATGCCTGCCTGCTGAGGCTGCGCTCACCTCGCAAGACTTCCAGCGCCTCGCAGGGCGTGCGGGTCCAGTATGCTACTCGGTCCCTGAGCAGGTCGGTGGCCTCGCGATGCTTGTCCTGGCTGTCGGCGACAAATGCCCGGGCTGGCTGTTTGGCGTGCTGGCGTGCGGCTGAAAGCGCCTTGCTGCGTTGCGCAACATCAAGTCCGAAGAAATCAGCCAGATGGCCGTCCATCGCGCCGGGCAATTCACGGTAATTCAGCGGCAGGCCATTGAGGGCACGGCAGTGTTCAAGGCCAAGCTCGAGCGTTCGGCCCAGGCGCTGGGCGATATAGTCTTCGCGGGAATCGGTCAGGCCTTCTCCGTCCAGCGCGCAGGGGCCGATGATCACCGGCACCATGTGCATACCTGCCATGCGCAGATGGGAAACGGCGATTTCCAGAGGGTCGCGATACACGAACAGCCACGGGACCTCAGGAAAGCAGGCGTGCAGCAGCGGCAGCTCGCCGATGTTCCACGCATCCAGCTTGATCACCAGCGACTGCTCACAGCCAAGTCGCCGTTGGCCGTAAGCCGCGAGCAAACCGCGCAGGGCGGCGCGCCGGACAGCGGGATCAAGCGCACCTCGCAACAGCGTATCCAGAGGCGGCGGCTCGGAGATCACGATCATCTCGTCGAGTTGCGCCAGCATCTGGCCGATCAGGGTCGAGCCGCAGCGTGAAGCGTGATAGATGAACGCACCGGGTTCGACTGCTGGCAGTTGCCAGTCGCACAGCACCGCCAGCGAGGTTTCGCGCCGAAAGGCCTGATTGAACGGCAAGCGCAGGGCATCCTCGACAGCATCGCGAAAGAAGGGTTGATCGAGCTTGCGGTCGCCAAACCAGCACCAGTCCACCCGCCATTCTTCGGCGTCCTGCCAGATGCGGATCGGCAACCAGTCCTTCAGGCTGTCCATTGCCGGTTCCACTGATTGCGGCCCAGCCGCATCGCGGCGCGCACGTCTTCACGGCCAAACGGCAGGTCATGCCTGGCACCCAGCGTCAGGGTCAGAGCGATGAAGGTTTCGGTGTCCTGCTCGGCCTGCAAGGCACGGCACAGTTCGGGCTCTCGCTGCAGCAAGGCACGGAACTGTGCAAAAGCTTCGGCTGCCCGGCCTTGGCCTGCAGGCGGGGTTGTGGATAAGCCGGCTTCGATCTGCTGTTGCAGCCAGGCATTCGGGCGGCAGTCGAGCACCAGATGAATCCGTTCCTGCTGTCCCCAGTTATCGACGCTGTGAGGTCGGGCCAGATCGAGAAACCAGCACTCGCCCGCATTCATCGGGATACGCTGGCGGTCCAGCATGAAATCCACGTCCGGCGAGCTGAGCAAGGGGATGTGCAAGCGAAGGTCCGCCTGCGGTCCGCCCAGATCGTAATCGCGGTGTTCGTGAATCCGGCTGCCCGGTCCGAGTCGCAGCAGGCGGGCGCTACGAATCTCCAGCGGCAAGTCGCGCAGGGCTTTGGCCCAACACTCGTCGGCTCGCCACGGATCGCGGGTGATGGGGTCGCCTGCACCTGAGGACAATTCGGTCAAGGCATCGGCAGCGGAAATCAGCGCGACACCCGACCACTGCCCTTCGTAGTAACCGGCATTGAAGTGCGCGGCCCAGGCCGTATCGGCAATACGCGAAAGCGCCTGTAACAGCAGAGGCAAATCTACTGTTACAGGCAGGCGGGAACAGGCCGGAAGCATGAATCCGGTTACTTGGCCTGCACTGGAGCTGTTTTTACAGGCTCGGCGATATTACCCGCCGACCATTGGTTTTCACGCGAAGCCAGAGCACCTGCGATCACTTGAACATCGGTCGAAGGCAATTGCTGCGGCAGTGGGTCAAGCCCGGCACTGGCGAAGATCTGACCATAGGCATTGCGCAGGTCGGCGTAAGCCAGGTCACGGCGCAGGTCGGCTTGCAGGGTATTGAGTTCGCCCTGGATCAGATCCAGTTCGCCAATGCCGGCAGCCTTGTAGCGGTTGCGCAGTTGGCCAACGATTTCGCCGTCGATGTCCGACAGTTGCTGGCTGGTCTTGAACTGACGCATGGCTTCGCGATAGTTGGCGTTGGCCACGTAGAGCTGGGCCAGCACGGCAATCGACATGGCCTGACGACGCGCGGCGGCGACTTCTTCACCGGCCTTGGCCACATCGATGGCCGCTGGCGCTGAAATCACGTTGAACAGGTTCCAGGTGACCTTGACGCCCATGTCGGCCCATTTGTCATTGACCAGGAAGGAGTTGCTGTCGTAATGACCACCGGCAGAGAACTCCAGGCCCGGCAACAGGCGCAGCATGGCCTTGCGGGTTTCGGCAGAGCTGATGCGGGTCTGGTAATCCTGCTCGCGCAATTCCGGGCGGCTGGCCAGCGCTTCGTGTTCCAGCACGCTCATGTCGACCTTGAGCTCCGGAATCGAGTAATCGTCCGGGGTTGCCAGGGTCAGCTCACTGCCCAGAGGCAGGTTGATCAGGGTGGCCAGTTCGGTCTTGGCCAGCGACAGCGCCTTGCGCTGTTCTTCAAGCTGGCGGGTCGCCTGGATCAATGAACGCTGGTAGCTCAGCGCCTGAACCGGATCACCCACGCGCTGCGCGCTCATTTTCTCGCTGTTGCCTTGAGCCTGTTCGACGCGGGCCATCAGGCTGTCGATCTGTTTCAGCAGGCGTTCTGCGGCCACTGCACGCCAATAGGCCGAGCGCACGTCCTGAACGATGGTATTGACGACCTTGCGACGGCGCTCCTGAACGATCAGACGCTGGTCGCCCTGCTGCTTGGCACTGATGTAGCTGACACCGAAGTCGAGAACATTCCAGACCATGGTCAGGTCGGCGACACGGCGGCTGCGATCCTGGGAAGTCGAAGGTTCCAGAGACTGGGTACCGGTCTCGACACTTTCACTGCTGGACGCACTGACGTTGCTGCGTCCGGCATAACCTGCAGACAGGGCCATGCGTGGCAGCATGTCGAAGCTGGCAAGGTCCAGCTGACGCTTGGCCAAGGCTTCTTCCATGATTTTCAGACGCGCTTCAAGGTTGTACTTGACTGCGCGGGCCATGGCCTGGTGCAGGGTCAAGGGACCGTTCAGCGGCTCCTGGTCCTTGTACATCTGTTGCAGATCGTTTTTGGCACGCTGCTCACTGACGCTACGGTCGATCGGTTGGCTGGTGACGGCACAACCACTGATTACCAGCGCCAGCAGGCTGACGCTGAACAACTTCTGACTTCTTTTCATCCTTCCGACCGCCCCTGACTACCCATTCTTTTTTATAAGCGCCGACACTGGCCGACGCACAACTCAAACCTTGTCTCAGGCCTGCACTTCACTGATACCGGCTTTCCCCAAAGCCCATGCTAGTTCATGCAGCTGTTTTTGCTCGCTGTCCTTGAGCTGTTGCAATTGCTGATCCAGCGTCAGCGCGCCAAAACCGTTGCGTATGCCTTGTGACGAATCACTCGGCCCACGACCGCCTGCGTTGTCGAAAGAGCCTGTCGTCGACGTGTCCGCAGCGCTTTCGCGACTGAACAGTGTCGAGAAGGTGCTGTTGCCGAACACGCTGCCCTCGCCATTGCCAAAGCCCAGGAAACCGGCACCCGAACCGGCACCGTTGACGCTGGTGGACGTGAAGACTTGAGCAATGAAGCTGGGTGCCAGCGCACCGTTAGTGATAAAGATATTGCCCACTGGCGGCAGGTCACCGCCCGTGGTGCGCTGCTCGAACAGCGGCGCGAAACTCAATGGCGAGCCCAGATTGCCGGTAGGCGGGCCGAACAATTGCGGTTGCAATGGCAGGTTAGGCTGGCTGATCAACGGGACCGAATCGGCAATCCGGAACTGCGGATCGCCGCCCTGGGACTGCGTGGTAACCGCGTAGTTGGCGGAGTTGACGATGCCAACGCCAGTGTTACCCGCCAGATCGGTCACCGTACTGCTGTCGAGGGTGATGAAGTTGCTCGGATCGTTGGTATTGGCGTTCGGCGTCAGGGTTGCGGTCCAGGTCTGGCCGCCATCGCTGGTGGCCAGGTTGGACAGCGTGCCGTTGGCCACACTCAGGTTGGAAAGATCGAAGTTGCTGACCCGCTCGCTGAAAGTGAACGTCACCTGAGAAGTCTGGCCCGTAGTCAGGTTCGGGTTGGCCACCACGATGCTGGAAACCGTCGGACGCGTCCCGTCGATGCTGTAATTGGCAGAGTTGGCCACACCAGTGCCAGCGTTGCCTGCCAGGTCCGTGACGTTGCTGCTGTCCATGACGATGAAGTTGCTGGCATCGGAAATGTTGGCAGTCGGGGTCAGGGTCGCGGTCCAGGTCTGGCCGCCATCGCTGGTGACCAGGTTGGACAGCGTGCCATTGGCCACGCTGAGGTCCGAAAGATCGAAGTTGGTGACCGGCTCACTGAAGGTGAAAGTCACCTGTGTGGTCTGGCCGATCCCCAGATTCGGGTTGGCAATCACAATGCTCGACGTCGGACGTGTGGAGTCGATGACATAATTGCCGGATGTGCTGGTACCGCTGCCTGCGTTACCAGCAGCGTCGGACACGCCCGAAGTATCGAGGATGATGGCGTTACTGGCTGCGTTGACACCGGCTGTCGGCGTCAGGGTCGCGGTCCAGGTGATGCCGCCGTCGCTGCTGCTGAGGGCGCTCAAGGTGCCGTTGGCCACGGTCAGGTCGGCATTGGTGAAACCGCTCACCGCCTCGCTGAAGGTAATGGTCACCAGCGAACTTTGGCCAATGCCAAGCACGTTGTCGGCGACCACGATCGTGGCAGTCGGGCGCTGGGTATCGATGGCGTAGTTGTTCGAGACGGTGGTCCCGCTGCCGGTGTTGCCCGAAGCGTTCGCAAAGCCGGTGTTGTCCAGGCTGATCAGGTTGCTGCTGTCGGTGATACCCGTGGTCGGCGTAAAGGTCGCCGTCCAGGTGATACCGCCATCGCTGCTGCTCACGGCACTCAAGGTACCGTTTTCCACCGTCAGGTCGGCGTTGGTGAAACCGCTCACTGCTTCGCTGAACGTGATGGTCACCAGCGAGGTTTCACCAATGGCCAGAGCACTGTCGGCGACCACGATGGTGGCGGTCGGCTGCATGGTATCGATGGTGAAGTTGCCCGAGTTGGTCGTGCCGGTCCCGGTGTTACCCGCCAGGTCAGTCACGCCGGTGTTGTTCAAGGTAATCAGGTTGGTATTGTCTGCCACATTGATGTTCGGCGTGTAGGTGGCGGTCCAGGTGATACCACCATCACTGCTGCTCACAGCACTCAGAGTGCCATTGGGCACACTCAGGTCGGCATTGGTGAAACCGCTCACCGCTTCGCTGAAGGTGATGGTCACCTGTGAGGTTTCACCGACCGAAAGGACAGTGTCCGACATTACAATGGTGGCGGTTGGACGCAGGGTGTCGATGGCGTAGTTGTTCGACGTGGTAACGCCCTGGCCAGCGTTGCCGGACAGGTCGATCACACCCGAGTTATCCAGCGAAATGACATTGCTGGTATCGGAGAGACTGGCTGTCGGCGTCAGGGTCGCAGTCCATGTGATGCCGCCGTCGCTGCTGCTGACCGCACTCAGGGTGCCATTGGCAATGGTCAGGTCGGCGTTGGTGAAACCGCTTACCGCTTCGCTGAAGGTGATGGTCACCAGCGAGGTTTCGCCAATGGCCAGCGCATTGTCGGCGACCACGATGGTGGCGGTTGGACGCAGGGTATCGATGGCATAGTTGTTCGAGACGGTAGTCCCGCTGCCGGTGTTGCCCGAAATGTTCGCGAAGCCGGTATTGTCCAGAGTGATCAGGTTGCTGCTGTCGGCGATACCGGTGGTTGGCGTAAAGGTCGCCGTCCAGGTAACACCGCCATCGCTGCTGCTCACCGCGCTCAAGGTGCCGTTTTCCACCGCCAGGTCGGCGTTGGTGAAGCCGGTCACCGCCTCGCTGAAGGTGATGGTCACCAGCGAGGTTTCACCGATTGCCAGAGCACTGTCGGCGACCACAATGGTGGCGGTCGGCTGAATGGTATCGATGGTGAAGTTGCCCGAACTGGTCGTGCCGGTCCCGGTGTTGCCCGCCAGGTCAGCCACGCCGGTGTTGTTCAAGATAATCAGGTTGGTACTGTCTGCCACATTGATGTTCGGCGTGTAGGTGGCGGTCCAGGTGATGCCGCCATCGCTGCTGCTTACCGTGCTCAGGGTGCCGTTGGGCACCGTCAGGTCGGCATTGGTGAAGCCGGTCACCGCCTCGCTGAAGGTGATGGTCACCAGCGAGGTTTCACCGATGGACAGTGCGTTGTCGGCCACTACGATAGTGGCGGTCGGGCGCACCGTATCGACGACGTAGTTGTTTGATGTGGTAGTACCCTGGCCAGCGTTGCCAGCCAGATCGGTAAAGCCCGAGTTATTCAGCGAGATGACATTGCTGGTATCGGTGATCCCTGTTACCGGCGTAAAGGTCGTGATCCAGGTGATGCCGCCGTCGCTGCTGCTCACCGCGCTCAGGGTACCGTTTTCCACCGTCAGGTCGGCGTTGCTGAAACCGCTCACCGCTTCGCTGAACGTGATGGTCACCAGCGAGGTTTCGCCGATGGCCAGCGCGTTGTCGGTGACCACGATGGTGGCTGTTGGACGCAGGGTGTCGATGGCATAGTTGTTCGAGACGGTGGTCCCGCTGCCGGTGTTGCCCGAAATGTTCGCGAAGCCGGTATTGTCCAGGGTAATCAGGTTGCTGCTGTCGGTAATACCCGTGGTCGGCGTAAAGGTCGCGGTCCAGGTAACACCGCCATCGCTGCTGCTGACCGCACTCAGGGTACCGTTTTCCACCGTCAGGTCGGCGTTGGTGAAACCGGTCACCGCCTCGCTGAAGGTAATGGTCACCAGCGAGGTTTCACCGATAGTCAGAGCACTGTCGGCGACCACGATGGTGGCGGTCGGCTGCGTGGTATCGATGGTGAAGTTGCCCGAGTTGGTCGTGCCTGTCCCGACGTTGCCCGCCAGATCGGTTATACCGGAGTTGCTCAGGCTGATGATGTTGGTGTTGTCCACCACATTGATATTCGGCGTATAGGTGGCGGTCCAGGTGGTGCCGCCATCGCTGCTGCTGACCGGGCTCAAGGTGCCGTTGGGCACGATCAGGTCGGCATTGGTGAAGCCGGTCACCGCTTCGCTGAAGGTGATGGTCACCAGCGAAGTTTCACCGACCGAAAGGGCCGTATCGGCCAGTACGATCGTAGCGGTTGGTCGCTGGGTGTCGATAGCGTAATTGTTGGAGTCAGTCGTACCTGCACCGGTATTGCCTGCCGCATCGGTAACCCCGGTGTTGTCCAGGGTAATCAGGTTGGTGGCGTCTGTAATGTTGTTGATCGGGGTGAACATCCCGGTCCAGACGATGTTGTTGCTGGTGGTCATCGAGCTCAACGAGCCATTGGCAACCGTCAGGTCGGCATTGTTGAAACCGGTGACCGCTTCGCTGAAGGTGATGGTCACCAGCGCAGTATCGCCGATGGACAGGACCGTATCGGAAACCACGATGGTTGCAGTCGGACGTGCCGTGTCGATCGCGTAGTTGTTGGAGGTGGTCGTACCCACACCCGCGTTGCCGGACAGATCCTGTACACCGGCCCGATTCAGAGTGATCTGGTTGGTGTTACTGGTGAGGTTGGCCGTTGGTGTAAAAGTCGCAGTCCAGGTGGTACCGCCATCACTGCTGGAAACCGGGCTCAGAGTGCCGCTGCCAACCGTCAGGTCGGCATTGGTGAAACCGGTGACCGCTTCGCTGAAGGTAATGGTCACCAGCGAGGTTTCACCGACTGCCAGGGCGTTGTCGGCCACCACGATAGTCGCCGTGGGAGGCGTGGTATCCGAAACCGTGTAGTTGTTGGACGTCCCCGTACCGGTGCCGATGTTGCCCGACGAGTCGCGCACTGCCGAACCAGCCAGGGTAATCGCATTGCTGGAATCGGAAATATTGCCGGCCGCGGTCAGGGTGGCGGTCCACGTAATGTTGTTGGTGGTCACCAGATTGGTCAGCGTGCCGTTCGGCACAACGACTTCGGAAATATCCAGACCGAAGACCGGCTCGCTGAAGGTGAAGGTCACGGTCGACGTACTGCCCGAACTCAGGGACGGGTTGGCAATCACGATGCTGGAAACCGTAGGCGCCGTAGTGTCTGCACTGAAACTGGTATTGAGCGTGCCGCCATCGTTGAGGATGGAGTTGACCGCAGTTGGCGATACACCAGTAGGCCCACCGTTAAGGGCCAGACCACCTGCACCGCTGGCCCCCACGTTGCCGCTCATGATCGCGAAGTTGGAGGCGGTGATCAGGACCGTCCCCTTGCTCCAGATACCGCCCACGCCCTGACCGCCTTCACCGCCACCGGCGGCATTGCCACCACCACCGCCGCCACCGGCACCGAGGTTGTTGGTGATGGACGTCGTGCCGACGATGGTCAGAACACCGGTGCTGGCATTGTAGACACCACCCACAGCCGATCCACCATCGCCACCACGAGTGTTCCAGCCGGCACCGCCACCGCCACCGCCGATGGAAATCGTGCCGTTGTTCGCAGTACGACCCGCACCACCATCGCTGTAGCCAAAGGTATTGCCGATACCGCCTGCGCCACCGGTTGAACTACCGCCGCGCCCACCGAAATAGACCGTACTGAATGCGCCACCGTTGCCGCCGGTGTTGGCAGAAGGTGCCGTACCGGTGTAAGGCGCACCCTGTACGCCGACACGACCTGCAGTACCACCGTTCTGGCCACCGAGAGCACCGCCGCCACCACCACCGCCGCCGTAATACCCACCGGTTGCACCGCCGCCACCGCCGCCACCCGAAGCAGCGTTCGAGGTCACGGTGACGTTGAGCAATGTCAGGTTACCGGCGTTGGAAATACCGGCCCCCATTGAGTCGCTCGCCGACGAACCACCATTGGCACCTGCACCGGCAATCAGACCACGAGTGATGACCAGGCCGTCAAAGGTTGTGGTCACACCGGAGTTGACCCTGATGACACTGGTACGGTACTGACCGTCCAGCGTGACATCGGCCACACCGTCGTTATTGAGGTCGCCGTCGATGGTGATGTTGCGAGTGACTTGCAACTGACTGGTCAGCAGCACCGTCATGTTGCTGTTGAAGGTGACGATATCGCCGTTCTGGGCGTTGGTCAGTGCCTCACGCAGACTGCCCACGCCGGTGTTGGCGCTGGAGGTCACGGTAAAGGTCGCCAGACCCCACTGGTAGGAGTCCATGGCCTGACGCGACAGGGCACTGACACTTTCGATGCTGCCGGTCGCGATCTCCAGATCCCAGTCGCCGCCCACACCGGTACGGTTGGTCGAAGCCGCGATGTCACGACCGGTAAGGCCGGCCAGCGAATCGATGAAACTCAGGCCCTGATCGCCTTCCGCCGTATTACAGGCGTAGATCAGGATATCGCCGCCTTCGGCCATGTCATTGCCGATCTCGGCCAGCAAGGCACTGCGCTGGGCGATGTTGTCGGCAGACAGGTAGCTGTTGCCCAGCCACAGATCGCCTGAGTTACCGTGGGCAATGATCTGTACCGAACTCACGCCCTGATGGGAATCCAGATAGTCGGCAATCTGCTGCAGGCCGTCACGAGTGGCATCTAGCATGACCACCTGAGCGCCCGGCGCGACACCGGTGAGCAGGCTGTCGGCATCCTTGACCCGCGAGTCGACGAACACCACGGTCGTGCCCGGCACCGCCGCCGGGGTCGTGGTGACATCGGCCGTGGCGGCCGACTGCGCATGGCTGCTGTCACTGCTGTCTTTGGCAGCCGCGTGATCGGTGGCCTTGGCAGCCTCGGCCGTCGCCGCGCTGTCGGCCTGGGCCGTATCGGCAACGGTGGCAGCCACCGCGCCGTCGAACAACATTCGCGGTTCCAGGAACATGATCATGGGGGAAGCGGAGGATTTCGCACCCGAGGATGCCCGCTGTACGGTCGGCGACTTCTTCTTGTTCCACCACATGTTGCTCACCAGAGATCGAACGTTGTAACTCGGATATGGAAAACCGCGGTCAGTGGGCCGCGGCGTCGGATTTCATGCGGATGACGTTGGCGGCGCTGGCCGAACCGTCATTCCAGAACGACAGCTTTGAATACTGCTCAAACAGGTCCGGCGGCAGGATCGTGCGCCGGGGTTCAAAAGCGACCCGGGGCTTGACCTTGTGCAGACCGGAAACACCCAGGGCATCGTCGAACTGCGGCGCGTCGTAAGAGAGGTTATTGAAATCGTGCTCGAACCAGGGTTCGCCGATGAAGTCATACACCAGCCGCATGACGCGGTCCGGGGCCTGGGACAGCAGGTCGTAATCGATCAGCAACAGCGACTCGGCATGCTCGCCGTAATAGGCTTCTTTCAGCGAAGCCCAGGCAAACCCCACCAAGCGGTTGCGCTGAGCCAGCGTCTCGACCCGGCTGTAGACGGTGTTACGTTCGACATCGTCGACGAACAGCTTGGTGTTCTCGAAAGGATTGCCGCGATAGACACGCTCGATGCTGTCCATGATCCAGGCCACGTTGCGCACGCAGGCAATGACCTTGGATTGCGGGAACAGATCCATCAATGCGGGCAGACGCGAGCACCAGCTACGGCTGGTATCGAAGACAATGGATTTGTCGAGTTTGTCGGCGTAGTAGGAATCGAAGATCCCGCGCAGCAGCCGACGACGCATGGCGGTATCGATTACCGAAGAAAACTCGCTGCCGGCACTGCACTGGCCCAGCACACTGGAAAACAGAGTGGCGACCGGGCTGCTCATGCCGGCATGAAAGCGGGGGTTCTGCAAGAGAATGGCTGACAGCAGGGTAGAACCCGAACGTGGCAGACCCGATATGAAATGAAAGTCTTGCATCCTTTTCCCTGCCTGAGCGCCCAATCCATCTGGAGGAGTGTCAGCCTAACGTAACAAAATGTACTCGAATAGTAGTACTTCGACATCAGTTCCCTGAACTTGAGCTGTACAAGCCGGAAAAAACGCTTGCATATGACGATAGTCCGCTGTTCCGGGCCTTCCAGCCTTTTACAGATGATAACTATCAGATGAACGGTCTGAGGACGCTCCGAAATCACGGCCAGCCTTTTCCGAGGACAAGCGCCTTCCATGGGTCGCATGAACGTCATCTGCACAGGGGATTGTTTCAATTGCGACATGAATGTGTAAAACCGCAGCAACTCCCTCCACAGCGTCTACGCTCTCACCTGCCAGCAACCGGGCAGGCGCCCGGGCATATCGCATGGCACCCCATGACATATGAAGGATGAGGGTTTATGGAAGTTTTTATGGGTTCGATCATGACGTTCGCCTTTCCCTTTGCGCCCTATGGCTGGGCGCAATGCAACGGCCAGACAATGAACGTCAACCAGTACAACGCCTTGTACGCATTGCTGGGAAACATCTATGGAGGAACCGCACCGCAGAACTTCATGCTGCCCAACCTGCAAGGCCGGGTACCGGTCAACCAGGGCCAGGGACTCAACCTCACCAACCGGACAATCGGTACATCGGCAGGCGTTGAAAAAGTAACGGTCGCCATTGCCAACATGCCGGCCCACGTCCACCCGATGACCACACTGGCAGCGACCACAACCATCAATCTGGGCGCCCAGCCGAGTGCCACAGGTTCTATCGTGCCAACCGCCACCAACTGTTATCTCGGCGGCTCGACGGCCGGCCCGACCTCCGCCAACATCTTTGCCCCTGACCTGGGAACCAATGCCCCGATCGTACAGAAGGGCGTCACCACCGCCATCAGCGGCACCATGGGCTCGGTCGGTGGCAGCCTGCCTCTGGACAGCATGAACCCTTTCCTGGTCGTGAACTTCAGCATTGCCTTGCAGGGCCTGTTCCCTACTCGCAACTGACAAACCCGGGCCCAGGGAAGGGCTCATCCGTCACCACTGCTGGAGTCGTTCCATGCTGCAACACGTTACTGCCGAACATTTCCGGGCACTCAAGGGTAGCCAGTGCGTCCTGCAACTGAGCGATGGCAGCCAGTTGCCGATTGCCATTTCCGCCATCGACGAAAAACCCCTGGCGCGCCTGTCCGACAACCAGCGCCTGCCTTTCAGCGTCAGCCTCGATTCACTGGCACCCAGCGACTTCGTCGATGGCCTGTGCAGCATCGACCTGCCAGAACTGGGCAGACTGGAAGAAGTGTTTGTTTCCCGCGTACCGCCCATGGGACGCGATGCAAACCTTGCCTACTACTGCATCAGCTTCAACTGATCAGAACGCCGCCGGCTGGCCCGGATACCAGACCAGCCGTTCAGCCGCCACATCCCGTTCTTCGACCTGAAACCCGAGCGCCAGATAATGCTGGCGCGCATGGGGATTATTGGCCCAGACCACCGTCGCCACCGGGCAGCAAACCTTTTCGGCAGCCTGCTGCACGCCTCTCAATACGGTCCGTCCGTAGCCCTTGCCCCGCGCTGCCGGGATGAACGCCAGGTACAGCACACGAATCTCATTGGGACCGAAGTCGGTCACCAGCGCACCGATCAACGTGCCAAGCTTCTCGATCACGTAATGCATGGCGTTGGGAAACTCGCCGCCCATACCGGTTTCCTGCACCCGGAATTGCTGGGCGATGACCTCATCGACAAACTCGCGCTCACCATCGATGAACTGCAAATCCGGTCGGGCCGAACGGTAGAGCGACTGAATGAAAGGAGCATCCGAGTCCCGGGATGGACGCACTTCAAGTCCATCTGCATTGTTCAGCATCAGCGTTGCCCTCTTTCCCTAGAAACCACTTTCGCGCACACCCAGCGCCGCCAGTCGCCGCCATACTGCGCCCAGCAGCGACTCGCTGCGCCCCTGCAAGACCGCCACGCCGCGCAACGGCTGAGTCGGAGCCTCGATATCTTCCAGCACTTTCAGGCGCACGCCATATTGGCCCTGCACCGGCTCTGCACGCTGATTTTCGTCGCGGCGCACGGCAATCGGTCCGCGGTGATCGGAAGTCAGCGCTTCCTGGTCCAGATAGGAGACGCCGTTGGCATCCACCTCCAGCAACTCGACTGGCAGCGATCCACGCATGGGATCGTCAGCGATAAAACGACCCTTGTCGCCCGGAGCGATACGCCACAAGGCGTCTTCAGCCAGATAGCCGCGTATCCGCGTACCACCTTCGACGATACGCGCCAGCGGCGTCTGGGTCGAAACCCAGCGCCCCGGACTCAACTTGGGCATCAGATCGCGCACCTGACCGGCCTGGGGCGCCCGCACCAGTAAACGCTCGCGCTGGGCCGCCAGACCGCGATACTCGGCCACGGCGCTGGCCAGACGCTGCTCGATCACGCCGACATCCGCGACGGTTTCGCTACGTCCGGCCTGACGACGTATCTGCAATTGCAGGATTTCGATTTCCCGACGCACGATGGCCTGGCGCGAATCCACGTCCGGCGACTCCAGTTCCACCAGCACTGCGCCCTGCTCCACCGTCTGGCCGTCCTGCACATTCACCTGCCTGACCCTGGCCGCGACCGGCGCATGCAGAGCGGTCACCCTGCCGGCTTCAAGCATCACCGGAAGCTCGACACTGCTGCGCCAGGGCACCGCCAGAAGCAATACCAGCGCCAACAGCCCGGCAGCGCTGAGCAGCACCCGCGGGGTATGTGCCTGTTCACGATTGGCCCACCAGTGGCGCGTTTCCTTGAAGATAGGCAGAAAGATGAACCAACCCAGCTCCACCAACATCAGGAAAATCCCCAGCAACTTGAAGAACAGGTGATAGACCGCCAGCGCGATCCCGAAAAACAGTGCCGCACGCCACAGCCAGGACAGATACCCCCACCACAACAGACGCCGCTGCATGGTCGGTGTCCACGGCTCGGGCGCTGGCTGGCCATAACCGAACAGCACTTCGCGCAAACGCCAGCGGCACAAGGCAAAGGCCCGACCTTGAAGGTTATCCACCTCCCACAGGTCACTGACCAGAAAGTAACCATCGAAGCGCATGAACGGGTTGAGGTTGACCACCACCGTGGTGATCCAGGTTGCGCTGGCCAGCATGAACGCTGCCGTACGCGCCGGCCCGTCGGGCAACAGCGACCAGGCCAGCAGCGCAATGCAGGCCAGCAGCATTTCAGCCAGCACACCACCCGCACCGATCAACAAGCGGGCACGTCGGTCGTTCACTCGCCAAGCATCACTGACATCGGTGTAGAACAGCGGCAACAGCACCATGAACGCGACACCCATGCTCTGCACCCGGCAGCCGGCCCGCTTGGCCATGAAAGCATGACCGAACTCATGGCAGAGCTTGGCGAAAAACAGTGCAGCACCGAACGCCATTGCACCACCCAGGCTGAACAGATGCGGGAAGGTACCGATGAAACGCTGCCAGTCCCGCGCCACCAGAAACACTCCGAGCATCAACGTGGCAGGCAAGCCATAGCGCAGAATGCCGGGACCAAAGCGCTTCATCCAGGGCCAGGCGCGGTTGAGAAATGCATCCGGACGCCACAGGGGAATACGGAAGAACAGGTATTGATGCAGCAGCATCTGCCACAAGCCTTGACGCGAAGCCTCGGCCTTGTAGGTATAGCTGGCGCGCTGATCCGGGTCGGTCGAAGCGATCAGGTCATGGCTGCGCAGAAAGATCAGCAGCTCTTGCACTTCGTCATCGCCCAGCGGCAAACCGGGTTCACGATTGGCGGCCTGCAGGACCTGCACAGGATCACCCAGCGACCAATGCCGCAACAGGCGGATCGCCTGGGCACCCAGCTTGAAATAGCGACCTCGTATGGGGTCGGCCAATGTCCAGCGCGGCGATCCGTCGAGTGCCGGGGCCGCAGAGGTGAGTTGCAGATCCGCCCGCAGGCTGGGCAGCGCCATTTACAGGCCTACGCTCTGACGCAGACCTGCCAGAGGCCGACGCAGCAGATACAACGCCAGAGGCGCACGCTCGCCAAAGACCTTGGCGGTGCCGCGCAGACCGATACGCGGAGGCGGTGAATCCAGGAAAGTGGCGTCCAGACGATAGGCCAGTTGGCCGCCGGGCGTCGGTTGGGCTTCATAGGCCGCACGCTCCAGACGGGCGGAGTGCCTATGCAAAGGATCGCTGTCCAGAAACAGAGCAATTTCCGCATCCGGTTCAAGAGCAATGGCATCACCCACCGCCAACTCGATACGCAGCTCGGCCTGGGACGGATCGGCGATTTCCAGCAGACGCTCGCCGGTCTGGACCGGTTTGCCTGTCCAGCGCTGGGCATCGGCGAAAACCGCAATCCCGTCACGCTCGGCGCGGACTTCGCTACGCTTGAGCAATTCACGAGCGTAATCGCGCTCTGCCCGCTTCTGTTCGACGCGCGCGGCCAGCAGATCGACCTTCGAGCCTGACTCGGCATCGGCAAACGCCCGCTGCGAGTTGGCCTTCAACTCGGCCTCGGCAACGCCCAGAGTGCGCTCTGCAACGTCGGCCTGGGCCTTGAGAGTCGTGTTTTCAAAACGCACCAACAGGTCGCCGGTCTTGACGGGCTGGTTGGGCTTGATCAGAAATTCGGCAATCACACCATCCAGCGGCGCAGCCACCACACGACCGGCCAGCGGCACGACTTCGGCGGGAGCCAGAACCGACTGGCGAACCGGAATCAGCAGGCTCAGCAGGGCAATAGCCAGCAACGCCATCTGGCGCTTGCGATTCCAGCGCAGACGCCAGTGTTTGCGCGGTTGCAATGCCAGCCAGGCGTGGCTGTAGGTATCGCCCAGTTGCGAGAGCAGAACCTGTTCGGGCGCAGCCCAGGGTTTGTCGCGGGCCAGCCACAGGCCGCCGAACACCTCCCCCTTGCGATCCAGCAAAGGCAGCCAGAACACATGGGTGGCCGACAGACTTTGCCAGTCCTCACGCACGGAAGCGCTGAGCGAATCCATCGTCACAACGCTGGCCGGGCTGGCTTTCTGCTGTTTGAACAACTGCGCGACCGCATGCTCGACGAACGCGACAAAGGGCGCATTGGGATCAATCACGCTGACACCGGTTACCGCTCGCACCTTGCCTGCAATGACCAGCGCGGCATGACGAAAACCAAACAGCGGCTGACCGTCATTGACCAGACTGTAAGCCAGCTGGTCGGTCGTGCGGGCGGCGCGGGTCAGGCGTTCGAGATCGAGAAACTGGGCAAAGACCCGCTCCAGCGCACCCGGCACTGAAGCGTTCACTTAAGCTCCGGGAAACGTGCGGTTCCGCTCATGCCCGCCAGCAGACCTTCGGATTTGGGCAGACCGGCCACCAGCAGCAGGGTCTGGCTGCCTTCATCGATCCGCGCACCAAAACGCTTGATGGTGGCGGTCAGTGGCTTGCCGGTTTCGTCAGGCACGAAGCTGAATGTCTGCCCGGCCTTGAGCTTGCCCATCCAGCGGGAGGGCACCAGAAGATGAATTTCCAGAGTACGGTTATCGACGATTTCCAGCAGCGGCGTGCCGGGGGAAACGCTTTCATAACGCTGGACCTTGCGCTCCACGACCTGCCCGTCATACGGGGCAATTACGCTGCAACGCTTGACCTGAACCTGAAAGACACTGGATTGCGCCTGGGTTTCGGCGACCCGGGCTTCTGCACGTGCGACTTCGAAACGCCCCACCGAGTTGAGCGCGGCCAGTTGTCGGTTGTGGGCCAGCTCTTCGCTGGCACCGCGACTGGCAGCCTGGGAAGCATTGAGCTGGGCCTGATAGGCCGAGCAATCGAAACGCGCCAGGATATCGCCCTTGTTGAAGGTTTCCCCTTCACGCAATGGCAGATCGACGACCCGCCCGGCCAGTTCACTGGCCAGCACAGCCTGATCCTGAGCTCGCAAGACACCCCGCGCCTCGCTGGAAGCCGCTGACTGAGCGCCAGTCGCCGCATTATCCAACAACGGATCGACCTCGGTCGGGGTTTGCGCCTGAGCCACACACACCACACCGAACAACCCGAAAAACAAACCGTGCAAACACCGCATACCGCAGACTCCTTGTCGGACGAGTTCAGTCTACGGCAGCAACGATTAGCGTCAAGCCAGTTGCCAGTATCTTTGCGCGGCGGTTTGTTCGACTCAGGAAAACAGGACAGTTTTTCGCGAATGAATTCGTTCCTGCCGCTGTGTATTTTGTTGCCAGTAATGGAGCTGTCGCGAGCAAGGTGCCGAGAAGCGGCTAACCGCTTCTCAAACCAGCCCGGCGTCCACTACCCATTGTTCCAGCGCCACCAGGTCCGGGATGCGTGCCACATTTTCGCCTGCCTGCACCGCGGCCAGTTCCAGTTCGGCCAGGGGCACGTCCACGTAACTCAACTGACTGTCGACCTTGAATGAGCGCGGGATGCCCTGGGTCAGCAGGGCAATGAACCGGACTTCATTGCGGCCACCCAAGGCGTTGAGAACGACGATACGCGCACGACCTCCCACGCGGGGACGACCGCCGCAAGCCGCTTCGAAGCTGATCAGGGGCAGTTTCAGGTCACGCCAGCTGATCGGGCCCAGATACCACTCGGGCGCGTCAGGTTCGGCGGTGCAGTCCTGATAATCGATCAGTTCCGCCACCGCGACATTGGGCAGCAACAGGGAACGGTCGCTCAATGGCAGGACCAGCCCGGTCAGCGTGGTGAGACGGCTGCTCTGGAAGGTTCTTTCAGGCATTGACCTGGCTCCAATGGGCAATGCTCTGCAGCAGTACCGACTCTTGATAAGGCTTGCTCAGGTAGTCATTGACCCCGATAGCCATGGCCCGGTCGCGGTGTTTCTGGCCGGAGCGGGAAGTGATCATGATGATGGGCAGATCCTTGAGCCGTTGATCCTGACGAATCTGACTGGCGACCTCGAAGCCGTCCATGCGCGGCATTTCGATATCCAGCAGCATCACGTCCGGCGTGTGCTCCTGCAGCAGACTCATGGCGTCGATACCGTCCTTGGCAGTCAGCACATGCATGCCATGGCGCTCCAGCAAACGGCTGGTGACTTTGCGTACGGTCACCGAATCGTCCACCACCATGACCAGCAGAGGCCGGGTGTGTTCGATTTCGCTGAAGACCGGCACAGCCACTCCTTGTGCCTGCTGCATCGGTGAGCGGCCTTGCAAGGCGCGGATCTGTGCCAGCAGGTCGAGAATGAAGATCACCCGGCCATCCCCCAGAATGGTCGCGCCGGAAATCCCCTGAACCCTTGAGAATTGCGGCCCCAGGTTCTTGACCACGATTTCCCGGGACCCCGCCAGCGCATCGACCTGGACCGCCAGCCACTGCTCCTGCAAATGCACCAGCAACACCGGTACAGACTGCAACTGACCGGCAAACCCGGGCTTGCCGATATTGAGCAGTTCCCCCAGATAACGCAGTTCATAACTGCGTCCGCCGTAGTGATAGCGTGGCGGGCTGCTCTGGTAACAGGCTTCCAGGTCGGTGGACATGACCTGCACGATACCGTCGACGGTGTTGAGCGGCACCGCATACTGCTCTTCGGCGCACTGCACCATCAGGGCACGGTTCACCGACACCGAGAAAGGCAGACGAATCCGGAAGCGCGTGCCCTGCCCCGGCACCGAGTCGATGACGATCGAGCCGCCCAGTTGCTTGACCTCGGCATGCACCACATCCATTCCGACACCACGCCCGGAAATCTGAGTGATGATTTCGGTCGTGGAAAACCCGGCCTGAAGAATGAAGGGCAGGACTTCGTCATCGGAAAGCTGCGCATCTTCCTGAATCATGCCGCGCTTGATGGCCTTGCGGCGCACGGCAGCGATATCGACGCCGGAACCGTCATCGCTCAGCTCAATGACGATATCGCTGCCTTCATGCATCAGGTTCAGCTGGATATGGCCCTGCTCCGGCTTGCCGGCAGCGAGACGTCTTTCCGTGCTTTCCAGACCGTGATCCACCGCATTGCGCAGCATGTGCTCCAGCGGCGCGACCATACGTTCCAGAATCGTGCGATCCACTTCGCCATCGGCATTGCCCACGTCGAACCCGACTTTCTTGTGCAGTTGCGAAGCAACCTGACGCACCACCCGGCGCAAGCGCGGAACAAGCCGCTCGAAAGGCACCATGCGGGTCCGCATCAGGCCTTCCTGCAATTGCGTGTTGACCTTGGCCTGCTGCTGCAACAGGGTTTTCGCATCCCGGGCACGACTGCCCAGGGTTTCCTTGAGATCCAGCAGGTCGGAGGCAGACTCGAACAAGGCCCGCGACAGTTGCTGAAGCTGCGAATGCCGGTCCATTTCCAGCGGGTCGAACTCTTCATAACCCAGGCGCTCGGCATGTACCTGATCACGGCTGAGAATCCGGCCCTGGGTTTCCATGTCCAGACGTCGTAACTGATCGCGCATGCGTTCGATGGTGGTTTCCATCTCGGCCAGGGTGATTTGCGTATCGATGATCTGCTGCTCGATACGCCCCCGGAAAATCGAGGTTTCACCGGCCAGATTGACCAGTGTCTCCAGTTGTTCGGCACCCACCTTGACCATTTCCGGGCCACTGCGCTCGGCTTCCGGTTCGGTATTGCCAGGCGTTGCGGGCACGGGCTCCGGGGCCTCGATAATCGGCGTTTGAACCACAGGCTCGAGGCTGGCCAGTTTCTGGATGTTCTCGATCAACAAGGCAGCGCTGGGCAAAGGCTTGTCCGCACGCACGGCGTCGAGCATGTCGACCAGCAGGTCATGGCCGCTTTGCAGCAGGCTGATCATCAACGGGCCTGGCTGCAGGTCACCCCGTGAAAGCCCTTCGTAAAGGGATTCAAGTTCGTGGGCCAGATCACCGATGGGGACAATCTCGACCATGCGCGCACCACCTTTCAAGGTGTGCAGATCGCGCAACAGGTTTTCCACTTCCAGCAGATTCTGCGGGTCGGCCTGCCAGCGCGCCAGGGCTGCGCCAGAGCTTTCACTGAGGTCGTAGCCTTCTTCGAGGAAGATTTCCAGCAGTTCCGGGTCGCGCTCCGCTGCATCCTCGGCCTTGGGCCCGACCGGCCCGTCAACCACCTCGGCCTCACTGCCTGTCGCAACAAAGGTGCCCTGGCGAAAACTGCCTATGGCTTCGATCAGCGGCGCCGGATCGGTCAGCCGGTGATGGTCCTGCAACTGCTCCAGCATGCGCGCCAGATGGTTGTGACTGGCGCGCAGCAGACCGGCCAGTTCAGGCGAATAACTGTAACGTCGGTCGATCAGGCCTTCGTACAGAATTTCCAGCTCATGCCCCAAAGCGGCCACCGGCACGATACCGGCCATCCGTGCGCCGCCCTTGAGGGTGTGCAGATCGCGCTGCAACGACGGCAGCGGCACCGGACTCTCGGGATCTTCCAGCCAGCGCTGCAATGAATGCGCGGCGCTATCGAGAATATCGACCGCTTCTTCGAGAAAGATTTCGACGATCTCATCGTCAGGGTCCGCCAGCCCGGTTTCCGGCTCTTCGCTGGCCAGTTGGGCGGTAGCGGCATTGAATTCCGTGATACTCGGAGCCTGAACTCCGTCGCTCTTGATCAGCCCCATGGCGGACGGGTCAAGCGCCTCGTCGAGCAATTCGTGCAGGGCGCGAATGCATTCGGGGCGCGGGTCGACATTCTGACCGGCAGCAACCTGATCGAGCATGTTGATCAAGGCTTCATGGGCATTTTCGGCTTCGCTGAAAAAGCGCTCACTGACCGCGAGACTGCTTTCTTCCACGGCGCCATAAAGATCCAGCAAGGCCTCGCACAGTTCATCGACCTGAGGCAGGTCGGCCAGATGGGCGCCATGGCCAAGGGTGGTCAACTCATCGAGCAACGCACTCAGTTCCTGTCGCTCGCCGGGATGCTCACGCCAGCGCTGCAACAGGTTCTCGGCATCCAGAACAATGTCCATGCCTTCGGCCAGGAAGGTGGCAATCAGCTTGGGGTTGTGTTTGATGCGCAGACCGCTGTCCGACTCACGCAGCGCCATGGTCAGCCGCTCGTTGAGCAACGTATGGGCCGCCTCGATCAATCTGGCAGCCCCGGGAATCTCGGCCAGCGGCTTGCTCTCCAGTTGCTCGAGGCCCTTGCGCAGCAAAGGCTCGGCATTGCGCAGCAACTTGAGTTCAGGCGCGCCGATGGCGATCAGGTTGGCCTTGTACTCGCGCACCAGTTGGTCCAGCGGGCTCGCCAGTTCGGCAATCGGCAATACGCCTGCCATGTGCGCGCTACCCTTGAGGGTATGCAACGAGCGCAACAAGGCATCCGTGATGGAGGGAGAATCACTTTGTGCAGCCTGATCGAGAAAGCGGTTGAGCGCCCCCAGATGCCCATAGGCTTCCTGACGGAAAATCTCCAGCAACTGCGGGTCCAGCGCTTCTGCGCCATGGCGTGCAGTCGGGATGCTTTTTGGAGGCTCAAGACCGTTGGCCAAGGCATGGGCGCGGGCGGCCAGCACATCCACATCATTGCGCTGGCGCTGTGCATCACCGGCAAAGTCCTCGATTACCGAAGGCAGCAAGGCAAGCACTTCAGTCAGCAATTGCTGCACTTCCAGGCCCGGAAGGACATCGCCTTCCAGTACCCGGTTAAGCAGGTTTTCCACCGACCAGGCCAGCTCACTCAAGACCAGGGCACGAACCATCCGCCCGCTGCCCTTGAGGGTATGGAACGCCCGGCGCACTTCGGTCAATGCGGCGCTATCGGCATTGCCGGGAGTGCCAAGCGACGCAAACCAGCGTGGCAGGTATTCGCGCAGTGCATCCAGCACTTCCTCGGTTTCTTCAAGGAAGACTTCGCACAACTCCTGGTCCACAGCCTCCTCGCCCACAGGCGGAGGCAACAGGCTGGCGGGGATATGACGGGCTGGCGGGTTGACCGCGGAAACCGGACTGGCCAGGACCTGAGCGATGGTCTGCGTCGGGCTGACCAGCACCTGCCGGTCATCCAGCTCCAGCAATTCGTCCTGGGTGATGACTTCGTCCAGCAGCGGTACGTCCAGAGTGTCTACTGCCGGCGAATAACCCAGCCGGGCGAGACTTTGCTGGGCCAGGTCCAGAATCTGGTTACCCGGAGCCTCGTGGTCCTCGCCCATGCGCTCCAGGTAATACTCGACTCCGGTCAGGGTATCGGCCAGACAATCGAGTTGAGTCCATGAAGGACGGTTTTCATCTACCAGCAAGTGCTCGACGATGTATTCGTTGCAGGCGGCCAGCAGGCTCGCCGCCCTGGCCAGAGGAATCATCGCCAGAGCGCCACGTACCTGGATCAGCAAGGCACACAGCGGCTCAAGCCGCTGGCGATCCCATTCGCCGTCGATGTAATCGAGCACCACATCCTTGGCCTGCTGCAGGACAATCCGCGCTTCGCGAATCACCAGTTGATGAATCTGCATCAGGTCAGTGGTGGGCAGGCGACTGTCTTCCTGGCTGGTCTGCTCGGTGGGACCGATCATTCCGGCCAGTGTCGACTCCACGTACAGCAAGGCACCCGCCACATCCATCAGCGCGGCATCATTGGGCTCACGCTGCCCTTGAGCGAGCCCCTGAACCACCGCCAGTTGATCGATGATGACCTTGCGCGGCTGGCCAAACCCCAGCACCGCCAGGGTATCGGCAATCTGGCGCAATGGCGGCAGCAGCGGATTGAGTTCACTGACGTGCTGACGGTCACCGCGCACGAACACATCAAGTCGTTCCTTGACCCGCACCAGCCCTTCGCACAGCGCAACGATCACCGAACGCATGGCATCGCGATCAGGCCCGGCCATGCGGGCGCGTTCCTCGTTGACCACGTCATTGCCGGGCAAGGCTTCCGCAAGGGCGTATTGATCCTTGAGATCCTGCATCTTCGGTGCCTGGCTGTCGGACTTGGCGATATAGAACAACAGACTTTTCAGCAATTCTTCAGGCGCGGGCTGGTTGATACCGTCGATGCCCTGCTCCAGCAGGCGTTTGAGCTCCTTGTCCGCATCTTTCAGCAGACTGCGTAACGCCGGGCTGTTGGTGAAGTTACCGTTGAGCATGGTTTCGACCAGCGCCGAAGCGATTCGCCACAGCGGACCGAGAGGCGCGTCTTCACATAAAAGCTCCAGACGAGCGAACACCTTGGCCATGAAACCCAGTTGAGCCTTGACGTCCTGCTCACGCATCAGGCCCACCAGCGCAGCTTGCAGGGTATGGCGCAGCTTGCGCAGCAACTCGGGCAATTCCGGGGTATTGCGCCGGGCCCGTGTCTCGGCGTCGAGCGGCGGGACGATGACCAGTTGCGGGGCAAACAGGCTGGTTTCAGAGAGCAGGCTTTCACCACGGGCGCTACGCAGGTCGTTGAGCAGCGGCAGAACCACCAGCGGCAAATCACGCCGGGCGGAATGGACCCGCTCCAGATAGACCGGCAACTGAGTCATGGCTTGATCCAGCAGTTGCATGGACTCGGCTTGCTGAGTAACCCGATGCTGTTGCAGAGCCAGAACCAGTTGCTCGATTTCCTCGGCGAGCAGGGCTGCGCCATAGAATTCGATCATCTGCAGGCTGCCATGCACCTGATGCACAAGATTCAGGCATTCATCCAGGGCAGCCGTGTTCGCCGGCTCGCTGGCGAATGTTTCCAGCGCCTGACGGGCCTGCCTGAGAGTTTCGGCTATCTCGCCCTTGAGCCATTCCAGAGCGACATAATCGCGGCGATCAGCCATGAGTCCTGCCTCTTACCCGATCAAGACTGTTCATTTGCAGGACATCATCCGATTTCTCTGGATGGCGGCAAGGTGAACCCCGACACCGAGCGGCGCATTTCACTGGCCATTTTCGCCAGGTTGCCGATGCTCTCTGCAGTCGCGGCAGTACCGGAAGTCGTTTGTGTGGTGGTTTGCTGGATCACGGTCATGGTCTGTGATATCTGCCCGGCCGAGGAGGCCTGCTGGCGAGCCGCATCGGTGATACTTTCGATCAGTTCGGCAAGCACTCTGGAAACACCCTCGATCTCCTCCAGCGCCACGCCGGCGTCCTGCGCCAGACGTGCGCCGCGTACCACCTCACTGGTGGTCTGCTCCATGGAAATGACTGCTTCGTTGGTGTCATTCTGAATCGCCCGTACCAGCGTCTCGATCTGCTTGGTGGCGGACGACGAACGCTCGGCCAGACGCTGTACTTCGTCGGCGACCACCGCAAAGCCGCGCCCGGCATCACCCGCCATGGACGCCTGGATGGCAGCATTGAGCGCCAGGATATTGGTCTGATCGGCAATGTCATCGATCAGGCTGACAATATCGCCAATCTCCTGAGAAGACTCGCCCAGACGCTTGATGCGCTTGGAGGTGTCCTGAATCTGCTCGCGAATGTTATCCATGCCATGGATGGTGTTATGCACCACCTCGTTACCCTTGTTGGCGATGGTGACCGAGCGCTCTGCCACCGCAGAGGATTCCGAGGCGTTGGCAGAAACCTGATCGATGGAAACCGCGATATCGGTGATTGCTGCCGAAGCTGCGCTGATCTGCAACGCCTGATGCTCGGAGGCCGCCGCCAGTTGCGCGGCAGTGGCCTGGGTGTCCTGCACCGCTGCAGCGACCTGCTCGGCGGTGAGGTTGATGGTGACCACCAGTTCGCGCAGTTGATCGATGGAGTAATTGATGGAGTCGGCAATCGCACCGGTGAAATCCTCGGTCACTGACGCGGTCACGGTCAGGTCGCCGTCGGCCAGGTTCTCGATTTCATCCAGCAGCCGCATGATCGCGTTCTGGTTGCGCTCGTTTTTCTGGGCAGTTTCGCGCAACTGACGATTGGTTTCGCGCACCATCACCAGACCGATCAGGATGATGGACATCAGCGCCAGCAGACCCAGCACATATTCGCCGATGGAGTTGGCCGAGCGGGTGGTGGCAAGACTTTCCAGGCCGTTGGCCAACGCCGAGGCTTCTTCCAGCAGGGTCTGCGACGTATTGAAGATATTGCCGGACGCCTCGCGCACCTGGAAAAGCTCGGAAGACGTTTCGAGGATTTCGTCGACCGAACCGGACACAAACTCGAACAGCTCGGCGATTTCTCCCAGACGCGCCCGGGCATCGCGGTCCTCGACCTGGGCGATACGCATGCTCGAATTGCCTTCGAGCATGCCATTGAGCACTCGCCCGAACTGACTGGCATCACGGCCAAAGGCATCGGCGGCCTGCACGGCGGTTTCGTCACCGGACAGCACGATATTCACCGCACCGAGGATTCTTTCCGCCAACAGGGCCTGACGCTGCGCCAGCACGACCTGGCTGGCCGGAGCATGGCTCTTGAGCAGGATTTCAACGACCTTTTCGTACTCGACCTGCAATTGCGGAATGGTTTCGGACAGGGTTGCAGCCACCTGATGCAGAGACAGCACCGTCTGCTCGCTGGCCAGAATCACATCGGCACTCTTGCGCAGGACTTCCCAATCGGTCTGCACGGCTCGCAACTCATCACGAACGGCCGAAGGCGCAGCGGGCAGGCCGGTGGCCGGATCGCCCTTCTTGAGATATCCCCAGCGCAGGTCGAAATCGTTGCGTGCATCGGTCAGCAACTTGAACGCCTGGGCCTTGCCGGCCGCAGCTTCGGTGGCGTTCTTGGCAATGCGCTGGGACAAGACCCGCAACTCACCGGCATGACCGATGTACTGCTTGTCGTAGTTCGACTGGGTATTGAGATAAGTGAAGTTGGCGAACAACAAAATGATGAAAACGATGAGCGCAACGAACAACAGAATGATCTGCGCCCGGCTCTGTGCGCCTTCCAGTGACCTGCCAGTCTTACTCATTAATCAGGCCCCCGCCTGGACCAACCGCGATTCGTGAAACAAACACACCCGACCAGGCCGGGCGGAACGACCTGCCACTTACAATGCCACGTCCATGAAATCAGGAGATTGTGTCAGTGCCCACGGGCTGAATACCAGCCAGGCCTGTTCACGCAGAAACTGCCCGCGCAGGAACGGCACCACTGCCATTTCAGGCGCAACAAGGGTTTCGGGCATCAGGCTCAACTGACTGAAATGCTGCATACCAAAGACTTCATCCACCACCAGACCCGCAAACACGTCCTGATGCTCGACGACCAGCACTCGCCGCTGCTTGCGGACCGTGGACAATTCGTGACCGAAGAAACCGCACAGATCCATGAGCGGCAACAGCCGCCCGCGCAGGTTGGCCATGCCGACCACCCATGGCTTTACGCCAGGCATCACGGCATAACGTGGTTCATGCAGAATTTCGGCGATTTCACCCATGGGTGCCACAAACCGCTGCTCGCCCATGCGAAAGCCGATGCCGCTCCAGTCCTGCTGGTGGGTTTCCTGCAAAGGCAGACCTGCCGCCAGAGAGCGACACCGCTGATCGATATCGAGCAGCAGTTCAAAGGCAGTACGTGGCTCGACCATGGAAAGCCCGGCTGTCAGCCGGCCAGCACCGCGTTCAGGGTTTTCATCAGGGTCTCTTCATCCACTGGCTTGGTCAGGTAATCCCTCGCGCCCTGGCGCTTGCCCCAGACCTTGTCGGTTTCCTGATCCTTGGTGGTGATCATGATCACCGGGATCATGTTGGTGTCGGCATCCTTGGTCAGCTGGCGCGTGGCCTGAAAACCGTTGAGCCCCGGCATGACGATATCCATCAGCACGGCATCGGGTTTTTCCTGACGGGCCAGGGCAACGCCATCGGCACCATTTTCAGCCTTCAGCACCTCATGGCCATGCTTTTCCAGCATGCCGGTGAGTTTGTACATTTCGGTCGGCGAATCATCGACGATCAATATTCGAGCCATGGTGTTCCCCATCAGGTGCGAACCCGCGATCGGACGCGGGCATCACGAAATTTGTTGTTCTACCGCAACGAAACCGGGCACATGGGCCTTGATGGCGTTCAGTAGTTCTTCCTTGCTGAAAGGCTTGGTCAGAAACTGGTCGGAGCCGACGATCCGCCCCTTGGCCTTGTCGAACAACCCATCCTTGGAGGAAAGCATGATGACTGGAGTCGACTTGAAAGCCCTGTTGTTCTTGATCAGTGCACAGGTCTGATAACCGTCCAGACGCGGCATCATGATATCGACGAATATGATTCGCGGATGATTATCGGCAATCTTTGCCAGCGCATCGAAACCGTCTATTGCCGTGATGACTTCACAGCCGACGTTCTTGAGTAGCGTCTCGGCGGTACGGCGAACGGTCTTCGAGTCATCGATGACCATGACCTTCAATGCTGTGGCGTACTGTTCCATATCTGTTCTTCCGTTGCCGCAGCGATTTTCTGCGTGTTCTGCGTGGTCTGGCGCCGTATCGTCGCCTTTGGCCGACCCAGGGGGCAGAAGAGCGGATGTCGAGCCTTTTTAGCACACTCTCCAGACTCAATCCATAAAGCGCTGCCCCTTGACCCGAAGCAATCGGAGCGCCACCCTGACGCCTATTTCAAGGCCATCATGGCCGCTATCGATCAGAGGATATTACCCATGAGCGTTCGCTTAGGGATTGTCATGGACCCCATTGAGCGCATCTCCTATAAAAAGGACAGCTCGCTGGCCATGCTGCTTGCCGCACAGGAACGTGGCTGGTCACTGTTCTACATGGAACAGCAGGACCTGTACCAGAACGCTGGCCAGGCTCGCGCCCGGATGAAACCGCTGAAGGTCTTCGCCGACCCGGCACACTGGTTTGAACTGCAGGACGAAATCGACACCGGCCTTGAGGATCTGGACGTGATCCTGATGCGCAAGGACCCGCCGTTCGACATGGAATTCGTCTACACCACGTACCTGCTGGAACAGGCCGAGCGCGCCGGCGTACTGATCGTCAACAAGCCACAGAGCCTGCGTGACTGCAACGAAAAGCTGTTCGCCACGCTGTTCCCGCAATGCACACCGCCAACGCTCGTCAGCCGTCGTCCGGACATCATTCGTGAATTTGCCGCGCAGCACGGCGATGTGATCCTCAAGCCGCTGGATGGCATGGGCGGCGCGTCGATCTTCCGTCATCGCGCAGGCGATCCGAACCTGTCGGTGATCCTGGAAACCCTGACCGCCCACGGCACCCAGCAAATCATGGCCCAAGGTTATCTGCCGGCAATCAAGGACGGCGACAAGCGTATCCTGATGGTCGACGGCGAACCCGTTCCCTACTGCCTGGCTCGTATTCCGGCAGCAGGCGAAACCCGTGGCAACCTGGCCGCTGGCGGTCGTGGCGAAGCGCGCCCGCTGACCGAAAAGGATCGCTGGATCGCGGAACAGATCGGCCCTACCCTGCGCGAAAAAGGCCTGATCTTCGTAGGTCTGGATGTGATTGGTGAGCATCTCACCGAAATCAACGTCACCAGCCCGACCTGCATCCGCGAAATCGACAATGCCTTCGGCACCAACATCGGCGGCTTGCTGATGGACGTGATCGAGAAGAAACTGCAGGCGCGGTAAACCTTTCGCGGATGAGTCCGCTCCCACACAATCTGTGGGAGCGGACTCATCCGCGAAACGATCATGAGAAAACGGATTTTGAACGAGACACTGAACCGCCAATGACATCCATGGCCAGAAACGACCTGCCCCTCGAACTCTCGTCAGTTGGGGTGCGTCCAGCGGATCGCCTGGGCTTCACCATGATGATCGCCGCGCTGATCCATGCTGCGGTGATTCTTGGCGTGGGCTTCACCTACGTAAAACCCGAACAGATCTCCCAGACGCTGGAAATCACCCTCGCCACCTTCAAAAGCGAGGAAAAGCCCAAGCAGGCGGACTTTCTGGCCCAGGACGATCAACAGGGCAGCGGCACCCTGGACAAGGCAGAAACCCTCAAGACCACGGAAATCGCGCCTTATCAGGACACCAAGGTCAACAAGGTGACACCGCCACCGGCCAACAAGCCCGTGGAAAAACAGGAAGCGCCGAAAACCGCGGTAGCCACCGTCGCCCCTTCGCAGCAGCACACGACCGCCAAGCGCGAGGAAGTCAAACCGGAGCCCGCCACCAGACAGTCGCCCTCCTTCGACAGCTCCCAGTTGAGCAATGAAATCGCCAGCCTGGAAGCCGAACTCTCGGCCGAGCAGCAACTTTATGCCAAGCGACCGAAGATCCATCGCCTCAATGCGGCTTCGACCATGCGCGACAAGGGTGCCTGGTACAAGGATGACTGGCGCAAGAAAGTCGAGCGGGTCGGCAACCTGAATTACCCGGAAGAAGCGCGCCGCCAGCAGATCTACGGCAATCTGCGACTATTGGTCTCGATCAATCACGATGGCTCGCTGTATGAAGTGCTGGTGCTGGAATCATCGGGCCACCCACTACTGGATCAGGCCGCGCAGCGAATTGTGCGCCTGGCAGCGCCATTTTCGCCGTTCACCGGCGATCTGGCCGACATCGACCGACTTGAAATCATCCGCACCTGGAAGTTTTCGCGGGGCGACAAGCTGTCCAGTAACTGACGGTTTCTTCACAAATCGCAAGGCTGCCATAACTGACAGTTGTCAGGTCTGCCCGGCAGCGCCACACTAAGGCTCATGAAAAATCTATCTCCGAGCTATCTCAAGCATCAGTTTCTGATCGCCATGCCCCACATGCACGATCAGAACTTCGCGCAAACCTTGACGTATATCGTCGAGCACAACGCCAATGGTGCCATGGGCCTGGTGATAAACCGCCCACAAAGCCTGAGCCTGGCCGATGTGCTGGAGCAGTTGCGACCGGAATTGCCCGCTCCTGTGCGCTGCCAGCACATCCCCATCCATTCGGGCGGCCCGGTACAGACCGACCGCGGGTTCGTCCTGCATCCGAGCGGTCAGATATTTCAGGCAACTGTCGAGCTGGGTGGCATTTCGCTCTCCACTTCACAGGACGTGCTGTTTTCCATCGCCGACGGCTACGGCCCCGATCAGAATGTGATCGCCCTGGGCTACGCAGGCTGGGATGCGGGTCAGCTGGACGCCGAAATGGCTGCCAATGCCTGGCTGACCTGCCCTTTCGACCCCGCCATCCTGTTCGATGTCGACAGTGAACTGCGACTCGACGCGGCGGCAGCACGCCTGGGCATCAATCTGAATCTGCTCTCGACCCAGGCAGGTCACGCCTGATGGCTGCATTGCGCCTGCTCCTGGGTTTCGATTACGGCACCAAACAGATCGGCATCTCGGTCGGCCAGGCCATTACCGGTCAGGCTCGCGAGCTGTGCACTCTCAAGGCACAGAACGGCGTCCCGGACTGGGACAAGGTTCAGGCACTGATCAACGAGTGGAAACCCGATGCCATCGTCGTCGGCCTGCCGCTGAACATGGACGGTACGCCCAGCGAAATGAGTGCCCGGGCCGAAAAGTTCTCGCGCAAGCTCAACGGCCGCTTCAACATTCCGGTCTATACCCACGATGAACGCCTGACCACCTTCGAAGCCAAGGGCGAACGCATGGCACGTGGCGGTCAGCGAGGCAGCAGCTATCGTGACAACCCCGTGGATGCCATCGCCGCCGCGCTCTTGCTGCAAGGCTGGCTGGATGCCAATGCCGAGCTGTTGAATGCGTGACTTTTCGGGCCAGAACAGCTTCGAGATACCCGGATTTCAAGTTTCCGCCTGAGCAGCCAGCCCCATGGGCGGTGCCCGGCCCTTCGATCAAGGAGCAATCATGAGCTTGCCCAACCCCAGCGATCTGATTCGTCAGATGGCCACCGACCTGAGCGCTCACCTGAGCAAGCGCGGCATCAACGACCCTCGCTTCATTGGCATCCGCACCGGCGGCGTATGGGTCGCCCAGGCGCTGCTCAAGGCTCTGGAAAACGACACGCCGCTCGGCACACTGGATGTCTCCTTCTATCGCGATGACTTCAGCCAGAACGGCCTTCATCCTCAGGTTCGCCCCTCGGAGCTGCCTTTCGAGATCGAAGGTCAGCACCTGATCCTGATCGATGACGTGCTCATGAGCGGGCGCACCATTCGCGCAGCCCTCAACGAACTGTTCGATTACGGACGTCCGGCCAGTGTCACGCTGGTCTGCCTGCTGGATCTGGATGCCGGTGAACTGCCGATTCGCCCCAACGTGGTGGGCGCATCGCTGTCCCTGGCTCCCGACGAGCGCGTCAAGCTGACCGGCCCCGAGCCGCTGGCGCTCGAGCTTCAAGACCTTTCCACCGCTTCAGCCCTTTAAGAGTCCCTTGCGATGACGCCTCTCGACGCCAAGCGCCCGCTGCAACTCAACCATCAGGGTCAGCTGCGCCATTTTCTGTCTCTGGACGGCTTGCCCCGCGAGCTGCTCACCGAAATCCTCGACACGGCCGACTCCTTCCTTGAAGTCGGTGCCCGTGCGGTGAAGAAAGTCCCGCTGTTGCGTGGCAAGACCGTCTGCAACGTGTTCTTCGAGAACTCGACCCGCACGCGAACCACCTTCGAACTCGCCGCCCAGCGGCTGTCGGCGGATGTCATCACCCTCAACGTTTCAACATCCTCCACCAGCAAGGGCGAGACACTGTTCGACACCCTGCGCAACCTGGAAGCCATGGCTGCCGACATGTTTGTCGTGCGTCATGCCGACTCAGGTGCAGCCCACTTCATTGCCGAGCACGTGTGCCCGGAAGTGGCGATCATCAACGGCGGCGACGGCCGTCACGCGCACCCGACCCAGGGCATGCTCGACATGCTGACGATCCGCCGCCACAAGGGCAGCTTCGAGAATCTGTCGGTGGCCATCGTCGGCGATATCCTGCACTCGCGAGTGGCGCGCTCCAACATGCTGGCCCTCAAGGCACTGGGTTGCCCGGACATCCGCGTCATCGGGCCGAAGACCCTTTTGCCCATAGGTATCGAGCAGTACGGGGTCAAGGTTTATACCGACCTCACCGAAGGCCTGAAGGATGTGGACGTGGTGATCATGCTGCGCCTGCAACGCGAACGCATGACCGGCGGCCTGCTGCCCAGCGAGGGCGAGTTCTACCGCCTGTTCGGCCTGACCACTGCACGTCTGGCAGGTGCCAGGCCTGATGCCATCGTCATGCACCCTGGCCCGATCAACCGGGGCGTGGAAATCGAATCGGCCGTCGCCGACGGCGCGCACTCGGTCATTCTCAATCAGGTGACCTACGGGATCGCCGTGCGCATGGCCGTACTGTCCATGGCCATGAGCGGACAAACCGCACAACGACAATTCGAGCAGGAGAACGCCCTGTGAAGCTCAGCATTCTCGGCGCTCGCGTCATCGACCCGGTCAGCGGGCTGGATAAAGTCACGGATCTGCACCTTGAAGCGGGCAAGATCCTCGCCATCGGTACTGCTCCATCGGGATTCGAGGCGACTCAGACCATCGACGCCCACGGTCTGGTCGCAGCCCCCGGCCTCGTGGACCTCAATGTCTCCCTGCGCGAGCCGGGCTACAGCCGCAAAGGCACCATCGCCAGCGAAACCCGTGCGGCCACGGCAGGCGGCGTCACCAGCCTGTGCTGCCCGCCGCGCACCAAACCGGTACTCGACACCTCGGCAGTCGCCGAACTGATCCTGGACCGTGCCCGCGAGGCCGGATACAGCAAGGTCTTCCCTGTCGGAGCCTTGAGCAAAGGGCTGGAAGGCGAGCAACTGGCCGAACTGGTTGCCCTGCGCGATGCCGGTTGCGTGGCGTTCGGCAATGGTCTGAGCAGCTTCAGCAACACCCGCACGCTCTGCCGGGCACTGGAATATGCGGCGACCTTCGACCTGACGGTGATTTTCAACTCTCAGGATCGCGATCTGGCTGAAGGCGGCCTGGCCCATGAAGGCCCGACCGCCAGCTTCCTGGGGCTGGCTGGCATTCCGGAAACGGCAGAAACCGTGGCACTTGCCCGGGACCTGCTGCTGGTGGAGCAAAGCGGCGTACGAGCGCATTTCAGCCAGTTGACCAGCGCCCGTGGCGCAGCCCTGATCGCTCAGGCGCAAGCCCGTGGCCTGCCGGTGACCGCCGATGTGGCCTTGTATCAGTTGATCCTGACCGACGAGGCGCTGATCGACTTCTCCAGCCTGTATCACGTCCAGCCGCCACTGCGCACCCGCGCCGACCGCGACGGTCTGCGTGAAGCCGTGAAATCCGGCGTGATCCAGGCCATCTCCAGTCATCACCAGCCTCACGAACGTGATGCCAAGCTGGCACCTTTCGGTGCGACCGAGCCAGGCATCAGCAGCGTCGAGCTGTTGCTGCCGCTGGCGATGACACTGGTTGAAGATGGCCTGCTCGACCTGCCAACCCTGATCGCCCGCCTGAGCGCCGGTCCTGCTGCTGCCTTGCGCCTGCCAGCCGGACAGTTGAGCGCGGGTTCAGCAGCGGATCTGGTGCTGTTCGACCCGGCAGCCTCGACAGTTGCCGGCGAGAAGTGGCTGTCCAAAGGCGACAACTGCCCGTTCCTGGGCCATTGCCTGCCGGGTGCCGTGCGTTACACGCTGGTGGACGGGCGGATCAGTTACAGCGCGTAGCGCTGTGAAGTCTGTGCGGGAGTTCGCCGGTGTCGCACTTTCGCGCAGCAAGCAGGTGTAGATTTTGCGAGCGCTTCGCACTCGGTCGCGGGCAAGCGCGCTCCTACAACGTCCCCCTGCTTGCTGCGCGACAGCGCTGCATCATAGACACCACAACACTTGACGAGGACAGAGCGAATAACCTCAACCGCGCTGCGCGTTCCTGATGGATATCTGGTTATTCATTGTCCAGAAGTCATAAAGCACGCCCAGCAGGAACAGCCCGCCTGTCAGCAGATAGATAAAACCGGTAATCCACTTGCCCTGATACATGCGGTGGACACCGAAAATGCCCAGGAAGGTCAGCAACAGCCAGGCCACGTTGTAGTCGGTCGAGCCCTGATTGAAGCGCAGGTCGGCCTCGCGATCCATGGACGGGATCAGAAACAGGTCGATCAGCCAGCCAATCCCCAACAAGCCGAAGGTGAAGAACCAGATAGTCCCGGTCACCGGCTTGCCATAGTAAAAACGGTGCGCTCCCAGAAAGCCGACGATCCACAGCAGATACCCCAAAAGCTTGCTGTGCGTATCCGGTCGATAGCTGTTCATTTCTTGCCTCTTTGCGCTGATAGAAAAAAATATGTGTGAGTTTTGTGACTTTCATAAGGCATTCCGACGTATGGCATTACGTCGCTGCCAGGTGAGCCAACCCCTTGCCAGCAAAGGGATTGAGCCGAGATCCGCAAGAGTGTGTCGCATAAAACGCAAGGATGCGACTGTGATCGGGTCGACAAATGGGGTCAGGTTTGCCCAAAAAGCTGTTATAAAGTTGCGCGCTGACCACCTATGAGCCCTGCCGCATGCGTCCCTTTTTCAAGACATGGCTGACCATCTGCCTTTTTATGCCTCTGGCCGCCCACGCCACCAACCGTGAGCAACAGCTTCCTGCGAGCTTCACCGGCTATACCGCGAAAAGCCACTTTTCGCCCGTCATTACGCCTCGCACTACCCCCTTGGAAGCCTCTATCCCTCTCAAGTTTCAAAGTGCCACCGACACTCAGATACCGGCACCACGAAAGAATTCAGCCAAGCCCGTCAAAGCCACCAAGACCGTATCGACCCTCAATGCCAGACAAGGCAATGCTGTCGTGAAACGGGCCTTGCAAGCGGTGGGCACGCCTTATCGCTGGGGCGGAAACACGCCGGGCAAAGGTCTGGATTGCAGCGGGCTGGTGAAATACGCCTTCAACGACGTGCAGGAAGTCGATCTGCCGCGCACCTCCAATGCCATGGCTGAAGGTCATGGCCAGAAGGTCGATCGCAAGGATCTGAAGCCGGGCGACCTGCTGTTCTTCAACATCAAGAGTCGCAAGATCAATCATGTGGCTATCTATCTGGGCAATGACCGCTTCGTTCATGCGCCCCGTCGTGGCAAGGCCGTGACTGTCGATACGCTGAAAAAGCCGTACTGGAGCAGCCACTACAAGATCGCCAAGCGTGTGCTGCCCAAACAGACAGCGCCCATGCACGTCGCCCAGCGATAAGACCAAGGCCTGCTTCACTGGCAGGCCTGTTTTCCCTTAGAAGTTATCGGGCACCTTGGCCCGCTCCCGCGCACTGTCGCGGGTGATCAGGCCTTTCTTGACCAGATCTGCCAGACACATGTCCAGCGTCTGCATGCCCACCGATCCGCCCGTCTGGATGGCCGAGTACATCTGCGGCACCTTGTCCTCACGGATCAGGTTACGAATCGCGGGCGTCCCCATCATGATTTCATGGGCTGCCACACGCCCGCCGCCCACTTTCTTGAGCAGTGACTGCGAAACCACGGCATGCAGCGACTCGGAAAGCATGGAGCGGATCATGGATTTTTCCTCCGCCGGAAACACGTCGACCACACGGTCGATCGTCTTGGCGGCCGAAGTCGTGTGCAGGGTGCCAAAGACCAGGTGACCGGTTTCAGCCGCCGTCAGCGCCAGGCGAATGGTTTCCAGATCGCGCAGCTCACCCACCAGAATCACGTCGGGGTCTTCACGCAGGGCCGAGCGCAAGGCCTCGGAAAAGCCCAGCGTGTCACGGTGCACTTCACGCTGGTTGACCAGGCACTTCTTGGATTCGTGAACGAATTCGATAGGGTCTTCGATCGTCAGGATATGGTGATGCTTGTTGCAGTTCAGGTAATCGATCATCGCCGCCAGCGTGGTCGACTTGCCCGAACCGGTCGGCCCGGTCACCAGGATCAGGCCACGGGGCACGTCGGTAATCTTGCGAAACACTTCCCCCATTCCCAGATCTTCCATGCTCAGGATCTTCGAGGGAATGGTCCGGAATACCGCGCCAGCGCCACGGTTCTGATTGAAGGCGTTGACCCGAAAGCGTGCAACACCCGGCACTTCAAAGGAAAAGTCGGTCTCCAGGAACTCTTCGAAAGCCTGACGCTGCTTGTCGTTCATGATGTCGTAGATCAGCGCCTTGACCTCCTTGGCATCCAGCGGCGGCAGGTTGATGCGCCGCACATCGCCGTCCACACGGATCATCGGCGGCAGGCCCGCCGAGAGGTGCAAGTCCGACGCGCCCTGTTTGGCACTGAAAGCCAGCAGCTCGGTAATATCCATACAGCTCCTCAATCACATAGAATGCCGCAGACTTTAGCCCTGCTGGCGCAAATCAATGTCCACGATAGCAGCGAACATTTCAACGCTCGAAGAACGAATTCGCGCAGCGGCACACACCGCGCAGCGCAACCCGTCCACCATTGGCCTGCTGGCAGTCAGCAAGACCAAGCCGTCCAGCGACCTGCGTGAGGCCTTTGCCGCCGGTCTGCGCGATTTTGGCGAAAACTATTTGCAGGAAGCGCTGGGCAAACAGCAGGAATTGACCGACCTGCCCTTGTGTTGGCATTTCATCGGCCCCATTCAGTCGAACAAGACGCGCGCTATCGCCGAGAACTTCGCCTGGGTACATTCCGTGGATCGCCTGAAAATCGCTCAACGCCTGTCCGAGCAACGCCCCGAACACCTTGAACCGCTCAATATCTGCATTCAGGTCAATGTCAGCGGCGAGGCGAGCAAGTCCGGCTGTACGCCACAGGACCTGCCGGCATTGGCAGCCGCCATCAATGAATTGCCTCGCCTGAAGCTGCGCGGGCTGATGGCGATACCCGAACCCACAGAAGACAGCGCTGAACAGAACGCTGCCTTTGCTGCCGTACGTACACTGCAAGAACAATTGAATCTGCCGCTGGACACACTTTCCATGGGCATGAGCCACGACCTGGAAGCCGCCATTGCCCAGGGCGCGACCTGGGTGCGGATCGGCACTGCCCTTTTTGGCGCCCGTGACTACGGCCAGCCATAACCCACGTACAAGGATCTCTTCATGAGCAAGACTCGTATCGCCTTTGTCGGTGCCGGAAACATGGCAGCCAGCCTGATCGGTGGCTTGCGCGCCCAGGGCGTGGAAGCCGCACTGATCCGCGCCAGTGATCCGGGTGCCGAAACCCGCGAGCGCATCGCAACCGAGCACGGAATCACCGTAGTCGCCGACAACGCAGAAGCCATCGAAGGCGCCGATGTGGTGCTGCTGGCAGTAAAACCGCAAATGATGAAAGCCGTCTGCGAAGCCCTGCGCCCAAGCCTCAAACCTCAACAACTGATCGTCTCCATTGCCGCGGGCATCACTTGCGCCAGCATGACTCAGTGGCTGGGCGAGTCGCCTATCGTGCGCTGCATGCCCAACACTCCGGCCTTGCTGCGCCAAGGCGTCAGCGGCCTGTACGCCACCGACAAGGTCAGTGCCGCACAACGCGAGCAGGCCGAGCAATTACTGTCGGCAGTGGGCATCGCAGTCTGGCTTGACGAAGAGAAACAACTGGATGCCGTGACCGCTGTTTCCGGTAGCGGCCCGGCCTATTTCTTCCTGATGATCGAGGCGATGACTGCGGCAGGCGTAAAGCTGGGCCTGCCCGAAGACGTTGCCAAAAAGCTCACTCTGCAGACCGCTCTGGGTGCCGCGCTGATGGCGACCGGCAGTGATGTGGATGCAGCCGAACTGCGTCGCCGCGTGACTTCTCCTGCCGGCACCACGGAGGCCGCCATCAAGGCATTCCAGGCAGGCGGTTTTGAAGCACTGGTAGAAACGGCCCTCTGCGCCGCTGATAATCGTTCGGCAGAATTGGCCGAATTACTGGGTAAATAATTTTCCAGGCTTTCCGGAGCAGATCGATGATTGGATTGAACACCGCTGCAATTTTTGTCCTGCAAACCATTGGCAGTCTTTACCTGCTGATCATCCTCTTGCGCTTCGTGCTGCAACTGGTGCGGGCGAACTTCTACAACCCGCTGAGCCAGTTCACCGTCAAGGCCACACAACCCTTGCTCAAGCCTCTGCGCCGGATCATCCCGAGCGTGTTCGGCCTGGACATGTCTTCGCTGGTGCTGGCGATCCTCGTGCAAATGATCCTCATGGCCCTGACCCTGCTGCTGACCTTCGGCACCACAGGTGACCCGCTGCACCTGCTGATCTGGGCGATCATTGGCGTGACGGCGCTGTTCCTGAAGATATTCTTCTTTGCTCTGATCATCAGCGTGATCCTGTCCTGGGTCGCACCGGGCAGCCACAACCCGGGTGCAGAGCTGGTCAACCAGATCTGCGAACCTGCGCTGGCACCGTTCCGCAGATTTCTGCCCAACCTGGGCGGTCTGGACCTGTCGCCGATCTTCGCCTTCCTGGTGCTCAAGCTGCTGGACATGCTGGTCATCAATAACCTGGCCGCCATGAGCATGATGCCGCAGGTTCTGCGCATGCTGATCTGATGGTTGTTCGCTCCCACTCCTTCTGTACCGTCGGAGTGGGGGTGAATTGATTCGCGAAAAAACCTGCCGCTTTATTTCCTCTGTTGCCGCTACCCCCCGCGATCTTTAGACTTACGCCTCATTCACGCGAGAGCAGGGTCGATGCCCACAGTCTTTCCCCACGATTCTGTCGGTCTGGTCACACCGCAACTGGCACATTTCAGCGAACCCCTGGCACTGGCCTGCGGTCGTTCGTTGCCAGCCTATGACCTTGTTTACGAAACCTACGGCCAGCTCAACGCTGCGCGCAGCAACGCCGTACTGATCTGTCACGCGCTGTCCGGGCACCATCACGCTGCGGGTTACCACAGCCCCGAAGATCGCAAGCCGGGCTGGTGGGACAGTTGCATCGGTCCCGGCAAGCCTATCGATACCAACAAGTTCTTCGTGGTCAGCCTGAACAACCTCGGCGGCTGCAACGGCTCGACAGGCCCCAGCAGCATCGACCCGGAGACCGGCAAGCCTTTCGGTGCCAACTTCCCGGTCGTGACCGTGGAAGACTGGGTCAACAGTCAGGCACGTCTGGCGGATCGGCTGGGTATCGAGCAGTGGGCAGCGATTGTCGGCGGCAGTCTGGGCGGCATGCAAGCGCTGCAATGGACCATCAGCTACCCGGATCGCGTGCGCCACTGCCTGGCTATCGCCTCGGCACCCAAGCTGTCGGCACAGAACATCGCATTCAACGAGGTGGCTCGCCAGGCGATTCTCACCGACCCGGAATTCCATGGCGGCTCCTTCCAGGAAGTCGGCGTAATTCCCAAGCGCGGCCTGATGCTGGCGCGCATGGTCGGGCACATCACTTACCTGTCCGATGACTCCATGGGCGAGAAATTCGGCCGTGGCCTCAAGAGCGAGAAGCTCAACTACGACTTCCACAGCGTGGAGTTTCAGGTCGAAAGCTATCTGCGCTATCAGGGCGAAGAGTTTTCCGGGCGCTTCGATGCCAACACTTACCTGTTGATGACCAAGGCGCTGGACTACTTCGACCCGGCCGCGAACTTCAATGACAATCTGGCGCAGACCTTCGCCAGTGCCAAGGCGAAGTTCTGCGTGATGTCCTTCACCACCGACTGGCGCTTCTCGCCTGCCCGCTCCCGTGAGCTGGTGGACGCCTTGATGGCGGCCCGCAAGGACGTCTGCTACCTGGAAATCGACGCGCCTCAAGGGCACGACGCCTTCCTGATCCCGATCCCGCGCTACCTGCAGGCTTTCGGTAACTACATGAACCGGATTTCGTTGTGAGGACGCCATGAGAGCCGATCTTGAGATCATCCAGGAATGGATCCCCGCCGGCAGTCGCGTGCTCGACCTGGGTTGTGGCGACGGCGAATTGCTGACCTGGCTGCGCGACAACAAGCAAGTCACCGGCTACGGCCTGGAAAACGACCCGGACAACATCGCCGAGTGCGTGGCCAAGGGCATCAACGTGATCGAGCAGGACCTGGACAAGGGCCTGGGCAACTTTGCCAGCAACAGCTTCGATATCGTGGTCATGACCCAGGCGCTGCAAGCCGTACACTACCCGGACCGCATCCTCGACGAGATGCTGCGTGTCGGCCGTCAGTGCATCATCACCTTCCCGAACTTCGGCCACTGGCGCTGCCGCTGGTATCTGGCGAGCAAGGGCCGCATGCCGGTGTCCGAGTTCCTGCCGTACACCTGGTACAACACGCCGAACATTCACTTCTGCACCTTTGAAGACTTTGAAGAGCTGTGCCGCGAGCGCGAGGCACGAGTGATCGACAGGCTTGCCGTCGATCAACAGCACCGCCATGGGTGGGCCAGCAAGCTATGGCCTAATCTGTTGGGTGAAATCGGCATTTACCGGGTCAGCAGCCCCGGCCTGCCGGAACATCAGGTCGCTGTCTGATTCACAGCTTGTGGAGGAGAACGAACATGAGTCGCCTGGCCATTTTCCTGCTGACTGCCTGTCTGGGCCTGCCCGCAATGGCAGCCGATGCCATCAAGGGCGAGCGACAGGAAAGGTTCGGTGACATAACCGTTCACTACTCCACCTTCAACTCGACCTTCCTGCAGCCGGAAACCGCCAAAGGCGTCGAGTTGATCCGCAGCAAGAACCAGGGTGTGATCAATATTTCCGTGATCAAGGATGGCAAGCCACAGGCGGCGCAGGTCAGCGGCACGGTCAAAGACCTGACCAGCGCCTCGATCCCCTTGAGCTTCAAGCAGATCACCGAACCCGGCGCGGTCTACTACATCGCGCAATACCCTGTGCCACAGCAGGAAAACCGGACCTTCGACATTCACGTCAAGACTGGCAGCGATACCCATCGCTTCAGTTTCAACCAGGAACTTTTCCCGGGCCAATGATGAACCTCACGCAACTTGTATTGGCCAGCCACAACGGCGGCAAACTCAAAGAACTCCAGGCCATGCTGGGCGACAGCGTGCAATTGCGCTCCGTGGGCGAGTTCAGCCATGTCGAGCCGGAAGAAACCGGCCTGTCCTTCGTCGAGAATGCCATTCTCAAGGCGCGCAATGCTTCGCGCCTTTCCGGCCTGCCCGCACTGGCCGACGACTCGGGGCTGGCGGTGGACTTTCTCGGCGGAGCACCGGGCATCTATTCGGCCCGCTACGCCGACGGCAAGGGTGACGCGGCCAATAACGCCAAGCTGCTGGACGTCCTGAAAGACGTGCCCGACGAGCAGCGCGGCGCTCAGTTCGTCTGCGTGCTGGCGCTGGTTCGCCATGCCGACGATCCCTTGCCGATCCTTTGCGAAGGCCTGTGGCACGGGCGCATCCTGCATGCGGCCAGCGGCGAACATGGTTTCGGTTACGACCCTCTGTTCTGGGTGCCTGAGCGCAACTGCTCCAGTGCCGAGCTGAGCCCGACCGAGAAAAACCAGCTCAGCCATCGCGCTCGCGCCATGGCCATACTGCGTCAACGCCTGGGCCTGCAATGATCCACGATCCACCTGCGCAGCCGCTGTTTCCGGGTGAGACAGGTTTCTCCTCGGAAAGCCCAAGGGCTGCCCTGGCGCAACTGCCACCGCTGTCGCTGTATATCCATATCCCGTGGTGCGTGCGCAAATGCCCGTACTGCGACTTCAACTCCCACACCGCAAGCCCCGTGCTGCCGGAGCAGGAGTACGTCGATGCGCTGCTGGCGGACCTGGATCAGGACCTGCCGCACGTCCATGGCCGGGAATTGCGCTCGATCTTCTTTGGCGGCGGCACACCCAGCCTGTTCAGCGCCGAAGCCCTTGGCCGTCTGCTGGCCGGTGTAGAACAGCGCATCCGCTTTGCCAGCGACATCGAAATCACCCTGGAAGCCAACCCCGGTACGTTCGAGCAGGTCAAGTTCAGCGCCTATCGCGGGCTGGGCATCAACCGGCTGTCCATCGGTATCCAGAGTTTTCAGGAAGCCAAACTCAAGGCGCTGGGACGGATTCACAACGGTGACGAAGCGATTCGCGCCGCCGACATGGCGCGCATGGCCGGTTTCGACAACTTCAACCTTGATCTGATGCACGGCCTGCCGGATCAGTCCCAGGACGAAGCCCTGAACGACCTGCGCCAGGCCATTGCTCTGGCACCGACACACCTGTCCTGGTATCAGCTGACGCTGGAGCCCAACACCGTATTCTGGAACCAGCCACCGGTCCTGCCCGAAGACGACATCCTCTGGGATATTCAGGAAACCGGCCAGCAACTGCTGGCAGACAGCGGTTATGCGCAATACGAAGTCTCGGCCTACGCCCAGCCAAGCAAGGCCGCGCGGCATAACCTCAATTACTGGAGCTTCGGCGACTTCATCGGTATCGGTGCGGGAGCCCATGGCAAGCTCAGCCAGCCGGGCGGTCGGATTGTCCGCACCTGGAAGACGCGTCTGCCCAAGGATTACCTCAATCTGGAAAAGCCGTTCCAGGCCGGTTCAAAGCTGCTGAGTGTCGAGGAATTGCCTTTCGAATTCCTCATGAATGCACTGCGTCTCACAAATGGCGTGGACGCTGCATTATTTCGCGAAAGAACAGGTCTAAGCGTCGATTCACTGGCCAGCGCCCGCCAGCAAGCCGAACGACGCGGTCTGCTGCAGGCCGACCCGACACGTCTGGTTGCCACCCCGCAAGGCCAGCTTTTTCTCAATGACTTGCTGCAATACTTTCTGATCTAAGGACCCTGCATGGATCTCATACTCGATCTGCTCGCCACCGTCTCGCGCTGGAGTCGCAGCAATCTTTCGGACATTGCACTGGCGCTGGTGGGCTGTCTGCTGGTGCTGTTCGGCTCGGACTTCAAGGTGTGGATCGAACAGCGCATCAGCAGCATGACAGGTGCCTTGCGCATCCCGCTTCTGGCGCTGCTGTGCACCATCGGCAGCGGCCTGGCACTGATCTATGCCACGCCCTGGGTGGTGCGCGGCCTGAGCCAGTTCAACAATTACAGCCTGGCTCCGGTTCTGCTGGTGGTGCTGGTGTTGATTGGCGTTATTGCAGACCGAAAATAGCTTTCGCGGATAAATCCGCTCCCATGACGTCTGTGGGAGCGAATTCATTCGCGAACAGGCTTAAGCCAGCTTCTCGAACTTCAGGTCCCAGACGCCATGCCCCAACCGCTCGCCACGGCGCTCGAACTTGGTGATCGGGCGCTCGGCAGGACGGGGAACATACTGGCCGTCTTCTGCCTGATTGCGATAGCCAGGTGCTGCGCTCATCACTTCCAGCATGTATTCGGCGTAAGGGCCCCAGTCGGTGGCCATGTGAAACACACCGCCGACCTTGAGCTTGCTGCGCACCAAAGCCGCGAACTCAGGCTGCACGATGCGGCGCTTGTGATGACGGCTCTTGTGCCATGGATCGGGGAAGAACAGCATCAGGCGGTCGAGGCTGTTGTCGGCGATGCAGCGGTTCAGGACTTCGATGGCATCGCAGTCGTAGACGCGCACGTTGGTCAGGCCTTGAGTCAGCGCGCCATTGAGCAACGCACCCACACCCGGCGAATGCACTTCGACACCGATGAAGTCGTGCTCCGGTGCAGCCGCCGCCATTTCCAGCAGCGAGTGACCCATGCCGAAGCCGATTTCCAGAGTGCGCGGTGCCGAGCGACCGAATACCTGATCGAAATCGACCGGCGCGTCAGTCAACTGCAAGCCGAACTTCGGCAACCCCTGATCCAGGCCGCGCTGCTGGCCTTCGGTCATGCGACCGGCGCGCATCACAAAGCTCTTGATGCGGCGGTGATGGCGCTCTTCGCCTTCTTCGGTAGCAGGCGACTCTGGGTGTGGAACGTGCGAATCAGTCATCAACGGGCTCTTACTTGATCAGGCCATCCAGCGGCGAGGATGCGCTGGCATAGAGTTTTCTTGGCATGCGCCCGGCGAGGTACGCCAGACGACCGGCAATTACAGCGTGCTTCATGGCCTCGGCCATCATGACCGGCTGCTGGGCGTGGGCAATGGCCGAGTTCATCAGCACGGCTTCACAACCCAGCTCCATGGCGATGGTTGCGTCGGAAGCGGTACCGACACCGGCATCCACCAGCACAGGCACCCTGGTTTCTTCCAGGATGATCTGCAGGTTGTACGGGTTGCAGATCCCCAGACCGCTGCCGATCAGGCCGGCCAGCGGCATGATCGCGATACAGCCGATCTCCGCCAGTTGACGGGCGATGATCGGATCGTCGCTGGTGTAGACCATCACGTCGAAACCGTCCTTGACCAGCACTTCGGCAGCCTTGAGGGTTTCGATCACGTTGGGGAACAGGGTTTTCTGGTCGGCCAGCACTTCGAGCTTCACCAGATTGCGCCCGTCGAGCAGTTCGCGGGCCAGACGGCAGGTACGCACCGCTTCGACAGCATCGAAGCAACCCGCCGTGTTGGGCAGAATGGTGTAGCGGTCCGGCGGCAGCACGTCCAGCAGGTTCGGCTCGCCCGGGTTCTGGCCCAGGTTCGTGCGCCGAACGGCCACCGTCACGATTTCTGCACCCGAGGCTTCGATAGCCAGACGGGTCTGTTCCATATCCGCGTATTTGCCGGTACCTACCAGCAGACGCGACTCAAAGGTCCGACCGGCCAGTATGAATGGCTTGTCGCTGCGAACATTGCTCATCGGAAATCCTCTCAACTAGCACAATGGGGTCATTGCTGTACCGGGGCTAGCCGCCGCCGATGGCATGGACCACTTCGACCTGATCGCCTTCGCGAAGGACGGTGGATTCATGCTGGCTGCGGGGCACGATATCCAGGTTCAGCTCGACGGCCACCCGACGCCCGGCAAGATCCAGACGAGCCAACAACGCCGCGACGGTTTCACCATCGGGCAATTCAAAGGATTCACCGTTCAACTGAATGTGCATGCGCGATAGCAGCCATCATTTTAGGGGCCAGCATTCTAGCCCGATCAGCCGGTATGACCAAGGCATAGCCGAGCCATTCGTCTCAAGCGCGACTGGCGCTCACTGGGATACGCCACCCAGACGCCAGGCCGCAACACCCAGAGTCAGCCAGCCGATCAGAAAAGCCAGACCACCGAAGGGCGTCACGATCCCCAGCTTGCCGATACCGCTGAGGGTCAGCGCATACAGGCTGCCGGAAAACAGCACGATGCCAATGGCAAAGGAAAAACCGGCCCAGGTGACCAGTCGACCGGGAATCTGGGCAGCGAGTACCGCCACGCCCAGCAAGGCCAGTGCATGCACCAGCTGGTAAAGCACACCGGTATGAAAAATCGCCAGATACTCGGGGCTCAGGCGACCCTTGAGGCCGTGGGCAGCGAATGCACCGAGGGCCACACCGGTAAAACCGAAAAAGGCAGCAAGCATCAGGAAGCTACGAAGCATCAAGGATCTCCAGTCAAAAATCGTCCAATGGCGCACGGTCTGTATAATGGCCCGCTCAACGGGTTCGGCCAAGCCATCTCTATGCTGCGTTTTCTCTTGCATCGTGTCGCCAAAATCCTGCTGTGGTTCGCAGTAGGCAGTTTCGTTCTGGTTCTTGCCCTGCGCTGGGTTCCGCCACCGGGTACGGCGCTGATGATCGAGCGCAAGATTGAATCATGGGTCGATGGCGAGCCTATTGATCTGCAGCGCACCTGGCAGCCGTGGAACAAGATTTCCGACAACCTGAAAATCGCGGTCATCGCCGGCGAGGATCAGAAGTTCGCCGAGCACTGGGGTTTTGATATCAATGCCATTCAGGCGGCGATTCTGCACAACGAGCGTGGAGGCTCGATTCGCGGGGCCAGCACCCTGAGCCAGCAGGTCGCGAAAAACCTGTTTCTGTGGTCGGGCCGCAGCTATCCGCGCAAGGCGCTGGAAGCCTGGTTCACCGTGCTGATCGAACTGCTGTGGTCCAAGGAGCGCATTCTTGAGGTGTACCTCAACAGCGTCGAGTGGGATGAAGGCGTATTCGGCGCACAGGCCGCGGCACAGCATCACTTCGGTATCAACGCCAGCGCACTGTCGATGCAACAGGCCAGCTATCTGGCCGCAGTACTGCCCAACCCGCGCCAATGGAGCGCCAGCCATCCCAGCAGCTATGTTTCACGCCGTGCAGGCTGGATTCGTCAGCAGATGCGTCAGTTGGGCGGGGATGGCTATCTGGCGGAGTTGAACAATAGCCGGAAGCTGTAGCTGCCTCGGAGGGAGAGAATTCATTGGCTTTGTCTGCATTAAGTGTTGTGGTGTATCTGGCACAGCACAGGAAAACTGTGGGAGGCAGCTTGCTGGCGACAGGGCCCCAGTCGCCAGCAAGCTGCCTCCCACGGTCCTCTGGCTGACTTGCAACACTTAACGAGGACAGAGCCAATTCATTCGCGAAAAGGTTCGCGGATAAATCCGCTCCTACACATTCTCACACAAACAAAAACGCCCTGAGGTCATCAGGGCGTTTTTTGTCAGGCAGCTATCGAGCTCTTGAGCTTGTTCATCGCACTCTTCTCGAGCTGGCGAATCCGCTCGGCGGAGACGTTGTACTTCTGCGCCAGGTCGTGCAGCGTGGCCTTCTCTTCTGCCAGCCAGCGCTGATAGAGGATGTCACGGCTGCGCTCGTCCAGCACATCCAGAGCCTGATGCAGATTGGCCGTGGAGTTGTCGCTCCAGTCGGAATCTTCCAACTGACGCGCAGGATCGTAGCGGTGGTCTTCCAGGTAGTTGGCCGGCGACTGGAACGCGCTGTCGTCATCGGCTTCCGACGCCGGATCAAAGGCCATGTCCTGACCGGTCAGACGGCTTTCCATTTCGCGCACTTCACGCGGCTCGACACCAAGGCTTTCAGCCACGCGATGCACTTCATCGTTGTTCAGCCAGGCCAGACGTTTCTTCTGGCTGCGCAGGTTGAAGAACAGCTTGCGCTGCGCCTTGGTCGTGGCGACCTTGACGATACGCCAGTTGCGCAGAATGAATTCGTGGATTTCCGCCTTGATCCAGTGCACGGCAAACGACACCAGACGCACGCCCATCTCGGGGTTGAAGCGCTTGACGGCCTTCATCAGGCCGACGTTGCCTTCCTGGATCAGGTCGGACTGTGCCAGACCGTAACCCGAGTAGCTGCGTGCGATGTGTACGACAAAACGCAGGTGGGCGAGGACCATCTGACGAGCCGCATCCAGATCCTGGTCATAGTAGAGACTCTCAGCCAGTTCACGCTCCTGCTCAGGCGTCAGCAGAGGAATGCTGTTCACCGTGTGCACGTAAGCCTCCAGGTTCGCACCCGGGACTAATGCATATGCAGGTTGCAAAGAAGTGGTCATACCTACAAAACCTCCAACTCATGACTCGTGCAGTTCAGCACTGCGAAGATTGACCGGGAACCGCTAGACAAGTTCCCTCTGCTGAAAAGTCAATGGGTTAAACAAAATTCACTTTAACGTGGCGCCAGCTCTCGCAAATGGCGGGCGACCGCAATCCAAGCACCGATATACCCTAACAGGACCGCTCCAAGCAAGAGCGACAGACCGTCGGCCAGAGGAACACCCGCCAGCGCGAAGTCGCTTCCATACAGACCGGCCAATCCGACGACCGAATCATTCAACCAGTCCAGGCCAAACGCCAGTACTCCCCAGGACAGGAAACCCGCCCCGAAACCGTACAACGCGCCCATATAAAGGAAAGGTCGGCGCACATAGCTGTCTGTACCGCCCACCAGCTTGATGACCTCGATCTCGGTACGACGGTTCTCGATATGCAGGCGGATGGTATTACCGATAACCAGCAGCAAAGCGGAAACCAGCAAGACCGTCAAGCCGAAGACGAAACGGTCGCCCAGCTTGAGAATCGCCGCAAGACGCTCGACCCAGACCAGATCGAGCTGAGCCTGCTCCACCTTGGGCAACTCGGCCAGTCGGGCACGCAAGGCTTCAAGGGCTGGCTTGTCGACTTCAGTCGGCGTGACCAGCACCACACCCGGCAACGGGTTCTGTGGCAATTCCTTGAGCGCTTCACCCAGGCCGGACTGCTGCTGGAACTCGCCCAGAGCCTGCTCGCTGCTGATGTACTCGGCCTCGGCAACACCGGGCATGGTCTTGATTTCATCACGCAAACGGGCACCATCGGCCGCATTGGCGTTCAGGTGCATGTAGATCGAGATCTGCGCCGCACGCTGCCAGGAGCCGCCCAGACGTTCGACATTACTCAACAGCAATGACAGGCCCATGGGCAGGCTCAGGGCAATCGCCATCACCAGACAGGTAAAGAAACTGCCGATCGGCTGCTTGCCCAGACGACGCAGGCTGTCGAGCAGGCTGGAGCGATGGCTTTCCAGCCAGGCCGCCAGCAGAGTATTGAAATCCGGACCGTCATCATCATGGTCCTGGCGTTTCTTCTGTTTCTGCGGTGCAGGATCTGCCGCCTTTGGCGCGACGCGATCCGAAACCTTGGGGCTGCGAGTGGCACTCATGCTCCGGCCTCCCCGTCACCGATCAGACGACCGCGCTGCAGGGTCAGCATGCGATGGCGCATACGTGCGATCAGCGCCAGGTCGTGACTGGCGATCAGCACACTGGTCCCCAACCGGTTGATATCTTCAAACACACCCATGATTTCCGCAGCCAATCGTGGATCGAGGTTACCGGTGGGCTCATCGGCCAGCAGCAAGGCCGGGCGATGGACGATGGCACGGGCAATACCGACGCGCTGTTGCTGGCCGGTGGACAGGTCACCGGGATACAGCTCGGCCTTGTCGGACAACGCCACACGCTCCAGCGCCGAATCCACACGCTTGGCGATATCGACCTTGGACAGACCCAGAATCTGCAAGGGCAGCGCGACGTTGTTGAACACGGTACGGTCGAACAGCAACTGGTGATTCTGGAATACCACACCGATCTGACGCCGCAGGAACGGGATCTGGGCATTGCTGATCTGCCCCAGATCCTGACCGGCCAACATCAATTTGCCAGTTGTCGGGCGCTCCATGGCCAGCAACAGGCGCAGCAAGGTGCTTTTACCGGCGCCGGAATGGCCGGTAACGAACAGGAACTCACCGCGACGTACTCGAAAGCTCAGTTCATGCAATCCGACATGTCCATTCGGATAACGCTTACCGACCTGCTCGAAACGAATCATGTACGCTCCCGCTCCGCAAACAGAGCCTGAACAAAGGGTTCGGCCTCGAAGGTGCGCAGATCGTCGATACCTTCACCCACACCGATATAACGGATCGGCAGGCCGAACTGCTTGGCCAGGGCGAAGATCACACCGCCTTTTGCCGTGCCATCGAGTTTAGTAAGAGCCAGACCGGTCAGGGAGACCGTCTGGTTGAACTGCTTGGCCTGATTGATCGCGTTCTGGCCAGTACCGGCATCCAGTACCAGCAGGACTTCGTGAGGTGCTTCGGTATCCAGCTTGCCGATCACCCGACGAACCTTTTTCAGCTCTTCCATCAGGTTGTCCTTGGTGTGCAGACGACCTGCCGTATCGGCAATCAGCACATCGATGCCACGGGCCTTGGCGGCCTGCACGGCATCGAAGATCACCGAGGCCGAGTCGGCACCGGTGTGCTGGGCAATGACCGGTATGTGGTTACGCTCGCCCCAGACCTGCAATTGCTCGACGGCTGCAGCACGGAAGGTGTCGCCTGCCGCCAGCATGACTTTCTTGCCTTCGAGTTGCAGCTTCTTGGCCAGCTTGCCGATGGTCGTGGTTTTGCCCGCGCCATTGACGCCAACCACCAGAATCACGAACGGCTTGTGTTCGGCCTTGATGACCAGAGGCTGCTCCACCGGCTTGAGCATCGCCGCCAGCTCGCCTTGCAGCGAGGTATACAGCGCCTGGGCGTCAGTCAGTTGCTTGCGCGCAACCTTCTGGGTCAGGCTCTGGATGATCACGGAGGTGGCTTCGACACCCACGTCGGCGGTCAGCAGACGGGTTTCGATTTCTTCCAGCAGGTCATCGTCGATGGCCTTCTTGCCCAGAAACAGGCTGGCCATGCCCTCGCCAATGCTGGCGCTGGTTTTCGACAAGCCCTGCTTGAGACGGGCGAAGAAGCCCACCTTGGGAGCTTCTGCCGCTGCCGGCGCGGCGGCAACTGGCGCTGTTTCGGCAACCGGCTCAGCAACGGGCTCGACAACCGGTACAGCAACGGCAACAACCGGCTGCTCGACGACAGGAGCGGCAACCGGCGGTACAACCGCAACGGGTTCAGGCTCCGGCACAACGGCAGGCGCAGCTTCCGGCAGCGGAGCAGGCTCGATCACAGGTTCGGGAGCCGCATGCACCGGCTGCGCAATCGGCGGCGTGACATGAGCCTCACGCTCATCGGTGAAGGCTACCGGCTCTTCGGCCACCGGCAAGGTCAGCCAGGGCTGCGGGGCCGGTTCTCCCGGCTGCACATGTCCATGAGGCTCAGGCGCGGTGGTTGCGTGCGAAGGTTCTGTGGCACGCGGCGGCTCGACAGGCGGCTGCGCCTCGGGAACCGGCTCGGACTGGGCTGTGGATAACTCTGGCGCAGGTTCTACGGTTTCCTGCGGCTTTTTGCGCAGCCATCCGAACAGGCCTTTCTTTTCTCCAGCCGCGGCTGGGGTCTTCTTGTCGTCGTTGGAACCAAACATGGAGGACGGCTATCTCAAGGTAGCGAAACGCCATATGGCGTTTCGGAAAATTCTGACATGTAACCAAGACTGCTTTTAGGGCTGCTTGTTCATCGGGCCGTCGTTAAATAGGCCTGATGTGTAAGTGCGATTTGAACAGGTTTCACTCGCACTTGGCTAATGAAGGCTGTTTCTGTCGCAGACGGATCAGTATCCTAACACCCCCGCGCCCGCCGACGCTAAGTTCAAGCGGGCAGTCCTACAGGTTCAAATTACGAATGAATGCTTTAGCCCGCCGCGCCGCTGGCCTGCTGCTCAGCACAATTTGTCTGCCCCTGACAGCATTGGCCGCCGATCCACAGCCTACTCATGAGTTCACTCTGGACAATGGCCTGAAAGTCATCGTCCGTGAAGACCACCGCGCACCGGTAGTCGTTTCCCAGATCTGGTACAAGGTCGGCTCCAGCTACGAGACGCCTGGCCAGACCGGTCTGTCCCACGCGCTTGAGCACATGATGTTCAAAGGCAGCAGCAAGACAGGCCCCGGCGAGTCTTCATTGATCCTGCGGGATCTGGGTGCCGAAGAGAACGCCTTCACCAGCGACGACTACACCGCCTACTATCAGGTTCTGGCCCGTGACCGCCTGAGCGTGGCCCTGGAGCTGGAAGCCGATCGCATGGCCACCCTGAAGTTGCCCGCCGACGAGTTCAGCCGCGAAATCGAAGTCATCAAGGAAGAGCGCCGCCTGCGCACCGATGACAAGCCCATGAGCAAGGTGTTCGAGCGCTTCAAGGCGATGGCCTACCCTGCCAGCGGCTATCACACGCCGACCATCGGCTGGATGAAAGACCTGGACCGCATGCAGATCGAAGATCTGCGCCACTGGTACCAATCCTGGTACACCCCGAACAACGCCACACTGGTGGTGGTCGGCGATGTGCAGCCCGACGAAGTCAAAGCCCTGGCCGAGCGCTTTTTCGGCTCGATCCCGCGCCGCGATGTACCGCCTGCGAAAAAACCGCTGGAACTGGCAGAACCAGGCGAGCGCCGCATCAGCATGCACGTCAAGACTCAGCAACCGAGCCTGATCTTCGGTTTCAACGTGCCGAGCCTGAGCACCGCTGAAGACCAGCGTTCGATCAATGCCCTGCGCCTGATCTCGGCCCTGCTCGACGGTGGCTACAGCGCGCGCATCCCGACCCGTCTGGAGCGTGGCGAAGAGCTGGTTTCCAACGCATCGTCCATGTACAACGCTTTCGTCCGCGGCGACAGCCTGTTCATGATCAGCGCCACTCCCAACGTGCAGAAGAAAAAGACCCTGGCCGATGTCGAGGCCGGTATCTGGCGCCTGCTCAATGACCTGAAAACCAAGGCACCTTCGGCAGAAGAACTGGAGCGCGTACGTGCCCAGGTCATTGCCGGCGTGGTCTACGAGCGCGATTCGATCACCAGCCAGGCCACCACCATCGGCCAGCTGGAAACCGTCGGCCTTTCCTGGAAGCTGATCGACGAAGAACTGGCCGCCCTGCAAAGCGTGACCCCTGAAGACATTCAGAAAGCCGCCAACACCTATTTCACCCGTGAACGCCTCAGCGTTGCACACGCTCTGCCTGAGGAGAAAGCCAAATGATCAAGCGCAATCCCCGTCACGCCTTGCTGGGTCTGGCCCTGAGCGTTTCGCTCGGTGCATTCGCTGCCCAGCCGGTTCTGGCAGACAACGCAGCAGGCAACGACACCACCCCGGCCCCCGCGCAACTGGGCAGCCAGTTGCAGACCCTCAAGGAACTGGACGGCAAAGCCCCGGCCCGTCGCACGCTGAACATCCAGACCTGGAACACCGCCGAAGGCGCCAAGGTGCTGTTCGTCGAATCCCGCGAGCTGCCGATGTTCGACCTGCGCCTGATCTTCTCGGCAGGCAGCAGCCAGGACAAGGCCTCGCCCGGCATCGCACTGCTGACCAACGCCATGCTCAATGAAGGCGTCAAGGGCAAGGATGTCAGTGCCATCGCCCAGGGCTTCGAAGGCCTGGGTGCCGATTTCGGCAACGGTTCCTACCGTGACATGGCCGTGGCCTCGCTGCGCAGCCTGAGCGCTACGGACAAACGCGAGCCGGCCCTGAAGCTGTTTGGCGAAGTCGTCGGCAAACCCACCTTCCCTGCCGACTCGCTGGCCCGCATCAAGAACCAGTTGCTCTCCAGTTTCGAGCAGAAGAAGCAGAACCCGGGCGCCATCGCCAGTCAGGAACTGTTCAAGAAACTGTACGGCGACCATCCTTACGCCCACCCAAGCGACGGCGATGCCAAAAGCATCAACGCCATCACTCTCGCTCAGCTCAAGGCCTTTCACGCCAAGGGCTATGCGGCTGGCAATGCGGTAATCGCGCTGGTCGGCGACCTGTCACGTGACGAAGCGCAAGCCATCGCCGCACAGGTCTCGGCATCACTGCCCAAAGGCCCGGCACTGCCGAAGATCGCCAGGGCGGTCGACCCCAAGCCTGGCAGCACGCATATCGAGTTTCCGTCCAACCAGACGCACCTGATGCTGGCGCAGATCGGCATCGACCGTAACGACCCGGACTACGCGGCGCTGAGCATCGGCAACTCGATCCTGGGTGGTGGCGGTTTCGGCAGTCGCCTGATGACTGAGGTCCGCGAAAAGCGTGGCCTGACCTACGGTGTTTCGTCCGGATTCTCTCCAATGCAGGCGCTGGGTCCTTTCACCATCGGCCTGCAAACCCGCGCCGACATGAGCGAGAACACCCTGAAACTGGTGCAGGACATCGTGCGTGACTTCCTCGCCAATGGTCCGACCCAGAAAGAACTCGACGACGTCAAACGCGAGCTGACCGGCAGCTTCCCGTTGAGCGCTGCCAACAACTCCGCGATTGTCGGCCAGTTGGGCTCCATCGGCTTCTATGACCTGCCGCTGACCTTTCTCGAGGACTACATGACTCAGGCCCAGAGCGTGACGGTCGAGCAGGTCAAGACCGCCATGAACAAACACCTGAGCGCCGACAAGATGGTAATCGTCACGGTGGGCCCGACAGTGCCGCAAAAGCCGTTGCCGCCGCCCACCGACAAACCCGTTCAACGACCTGCTGGGGTTCCGGAGCACTGATGGCCAATCCACGTCCGAAGACCCATAACGGCCTGGGCCAACTTCGTATCATCGGGGGAGAATGGGGCAGCCGCCGCCTGACCTTCCCCGACGCCCCCGGCTTGCGCCCGACCCCCGACCGCGTGCGCGAAACCCTGTTCAACTGGCTGGCACCCTATATCGCGGGTGCCAAGGTGCTGGATGTCTTCACCGGCAGCGGCGCGCTGTACTTCGAAGCCCTGTCGCGTGGCGCCAGCATGGGCCTGGCGCTGGACAGCAACGCTGCCGCCATCGCCAGCCTGCGCCAGAACCTGAACCTGCTGAACTGCACGACAGGCCAGATCGCCCAGGCCGACGCACTGCGCCATCTGGAAACTGCTGCGGCAACGCCGTTCGACGTCGTCTTCCTCGACCCGCCCTTCCACCAGGGCCTGCTGGCCTCGGCCTGTGCCCTGCTTGAGTCCCGCGGCTGGCTGGCAGAAAACGCCTGGATCTACACCGAAAGCGAAAACGCACCCTCCACCACCGGCCTGCCGGGCAACTGGAGACTGCACCGCGAGAAGAAGGCGGGACAGGTTCATTATGCGTTGTGGGAGAGGGAGGGGGGCTAAGCCCCCCTCCCCAGCGGCAAGCGACAAGCTATAAGCTGCAAGAGAGGTGCGCAGTGCTCTTGCTTGAGGCTTGCCGCTTGAAGCTTGAAGCTTGAAGCTTTTAACTTGCAGCTCCCCACAAAAAAACCGGCCAGAAGGCCGGTTTTTTTGTGAGGCTAAAATCAACCCTTGAACACATCATCCACGCTGGTCAGCGGGTAGTGCTTCGGATACGGCTGGGTAGCAACGCCGCTCTCGATGGCAGCCTTGGCTACTGCATCGGAGATCAGGCCCAGCAGGCGAGCGTCCATTGGTTTCGGGATGATGTACTCACGACCGAATTCCAGCTTGATACCGCCGTAGGCGTCGCTGACTTCCTGAGGTACAGGCAGCTTGGCCAGTTCGCGCAGGGCGTTGGCAGCAGCGATTTTCATTTCTTCGTTGATGCGCTTGGCGCGAACGTCCAGAGCACCGCGGAAGATGAACGGGAAGCCCAGAACGTTGTTGACCTGGTTCGGGTAGTCGGAACGACCGGTCGCCATGATCACGTCGTCACGGGTCGCGTGAGCCAGCTCAGGGGAGATTTCCGGATCGGGGTTCGAGCAGGCGAACACGATCGGGTCCTTGGCCATCAGCTTCAGGTTTTCAGCGCTCAGCAGGTTAGGACCGGACAGACCGACGAAGACGTCAGCGCCGTCCAGAGCTTCGCTCAGGGTGCGTTTTTCGGTCGCGTGGGCGAACACAGCCTTGTACTGGTTCAGATCGGTACGGCCGGAGTGAACCACGCCAGTACGGTCGACCATGAAGATGTTCTCGATCTTCGCGCCCATGCTCACCAGCAGCTTCATGCAGGAGATGGCCGCAGCGCCAGCGCCCAGGCAGACGATCTTGGCGGTGTCGAGGGTCTTGCCGACGATTTCCAGGGCGTTGATCATGCCGGCGGCAGTCACGATAGCGGTGCCGTGCTGGTCATCATGGAAAACCGGGATGTCGCACTGTTCGATCAGGGCCTTTTCGATTTCAAAGCATTCAGGTGCCTTGATGTCTTCCAGGTTGATGCCACCGAAAGTGATGGAAATGCGCTTTACGGTATCGATGAAAGCTTGCGGGCTTTCGGAGTCGACTTCGATATCGAAAACGTCGATACCGGCGAAACGCTTGAACAGAACCCCTTTACCTTCCATGACCGGCTTGGAAGCCAATGGACCCAGATCGCCGAGGCCGAGGATCGCGGTGCCGTCGGAAATAACTGCTACCAGGTTGCCTTTGCCGGTGTACTTGTAGGCAAGTTCAGGGTCACGGGCAATTTCACGCACAGGTTCAGCAACGCCAGGGCTGTAGGCCAGGGACAGGTCACGAGCAGTTGCGGTCGGCTTGGTGAGTTCGACACTCAATTTACCAGGACGTGGATTGGCGTGGTATTCGAGCGCGGCAGTTTTCAAATCTGACATTTAGGGATTCCGCTTTTTTACTGTGGGACAGACGGACCGCCGAGGATACGCAAGATGCATAGTCCTAACAAGACTGACCAGTCACTGCTGTCAATAGGCGCAGATATAGACTTTACGCTTAGAGGACCGGAATAGAATACTGCGGACCATTCATCAGTAAAAAGCCGGATTCGGCAATGAATGCTAGCGACTCGACAGGTTCAGCATGGCCGGATGGGTAATCGGCATCATCCAGCGTGCCTGCCCTGACTCTAGACCACCGCGCCGGGAACGGTCCACCACCCAGCCGCGCGCCTCTATCTGCTTGCCTTTCAGGCGATCAAGCAGGCCGGTATCGAACAGAGAGATCTGCTCGGGAGCGATGCGCAATACCATCGAGTCGGACAGTTCGATCCAGATGCCACCGCGGTTGCGCTGCACATCCAGAACCTGCCCGGAAACCAGGGCAAAGCCGCCTTTGTCGATCTGCCCGGCGGGCTGGACCTGCGAATTGCGCCACACGCCCGATCCGGCCTGACGCGCCTTGAGTTCGGCGCTCTTCTGGCAGTCGACCAGCGCCACGTTGGGCGCAACCGCCACCAGATAACCCAGACCTTCGCTCAGCATCTGCGCTTCAAGATTGACGCCGTTGCGGCCATAGACATTGGCCAGCGTACGACCGTAATGGTCCTTTGCCTGCTCACCGACCCGCAGGCTGACCTGGCCACCGCTTTCATCCACCAGCGCTTGCAGGCGACGCTGGGCAGCCACGGCAAAAGGCTCGGCGGACTGGCCGTTCTTGCCGGTTTCAGGGGTATTGAGGCCGATCATCCGCACATTGCGTCCGTCGGCAAGACGCAAGGTGTCGCCATCCACCACCCGTTGCACCTGAGCGACGGGAAGCCCTTGAGGCGCAGGACAGAAAGCCTGGGCACCGGAGGCCCAGATCGCGGCCATAAAAAAGGCACCCACGAGGGGTGCCTTTTCAAGCTGCCTGGAGTAGCGCAAAAGCCAGCCCAGAGCGGCCAGCATTACTTGGATTTGGTTGCGCCAAACGCACCGAAACGCGACTTGAACTTGTCGACGCGGCCGCCAACGTCCAGAGTCTTCTGCTTACCGGTGTAGAACGGGTGGCACTCGTTGCAAACGTCCAGGCTCAGAGGCTGGGCGAGAGTCGAACGGGTCTTGATGACATTGCCGCAGCTGCAGGTAGCGTCAATGGCTTCGTAAACTGGATGGATATCTGCTTTCATGGGGTACTTCCTCGGTCTAGCGAGCCGCCACCCAACACTATTGTTGAATACCGCACGCAATCAGGCCGCGGATATTACCAGACAATCCGTCTGACGCAAGCGAACCTTTAAACCGGTCGTCTGCTAAGATCGCCCATCTTTCGCCCACCACAGGAAGCCTCGCTTGCCAAACGCCATCCTGCGCCTGGCCCTGCCCTCGCCGCTTCGCCGCCTGTTCGACTACCGCGCTCCTGCCGGAGTCTCGCGCAGCGCCTTGCAGCCCGGCATGCGTTTGCGGGTGCCATTCGGACGGCGGGAAATGATCGGCATTCTGGTGGAAGTGGTCGATCACAGCGAAGTCCCCGACGAAAAACTCAAGCCAGCCATCGCACTGCTCGACAATCAGACGCCCATGCCTGCGTCGCTGTTCAAGTTGTGCCTGTGGACGGCCCAGTATTATCAACACAGCCTGGGCGACACCCTGAGTTGGGCGCTACCGGTTCTGCTGCGCCAGGGCGAACTGGCCGAAACACGCCAGGAACGCTTCTGGCACGTTGCGCCTGGCGCAAGTGTCGACGACCCGCGCATCGCCCGCGCGCCCAAGCAGCGCGAAGCCCTGACCACACTGGCCCAGCACCCTCATGGCGTGGCGCATCAGTTGCTCAGCAAACTGATGCTTAATAAAGACAGCCTCAACCTGCTGCTGGCCAAAGGGCTGGTAGAAGTCGAAATACGCAGCCATGCCCCTGCTGCGCGCCATGAACGCTGGCTGGCGCAGCCGGAACTGCCGCTCAACAGCGAACAGCGCGCTGCCAGCGAAGCGATCCGCACCGGTTTCGGCAGCTTTCATGCCTTCCTGCTGGCGGGTGTTACCGGCAGCGGCAAGACCGAAGTCTATCTGCAGTTGATTCGCGAAACCCTGGAGGCAGGCAAGCAGGCGCTGGTGCTGATCCCGGAAATCAATCTCGGGCCGCAGACCCTGGCGCGCTTCGAGCAACGCTTCAACGCCCGGATCGCCCTGCTACACTCGGCCGTCAATGATCGCGAGCGACTGGACGCCTGGCTGGCGGCACGGGATGGCGAGGCCGATATCATCATCGGAACCCGTTCGGCACTGTTCACCCCGATGAAAAATCCGGGGCTGATCATCATCGACGAAGAGCATGACGGCTCTTATAAACAGCAGGAAAGCCTGCGCTATCACGCCCGCGATCTGGCACTGGTCCGGGCCCGCCAGGAAAACATCCCGATTGTGCTGGGCTCGGCCACGCCTTCGCTGGAAAGCCTGCACAACGCCTACACCGGTCGCTATGGCCTGCTGCGCCTGAACCAGCGGGCTGGCGGCGCGCAGCAGCCGCGCTTTCTGCGCCTGGACGTGAAAAGCCGACCTCTGGACAGCGGCATTTCCGGGCCGATGCAGCAAGCCATCGGCCAGACCCTCGCGGCGGGCCAGCAAGTGCTGGTTTTCCTCAACCGTCGCGGCTTTGCGCCAACCTTGCTGTGCCACGATTGCGGCTGGTTGTCGGGATGCCAGCGCTGCGATGCGCGCATGACCGTGCATCAGCGCTCCGGCGAATTGCGCTGCCACCATTGCGGCCATGTGGAGCGCGTACCGCGTCAGTGCCCTTCGTGCGGCAAGGTGGATCTGCGGCCCGTGGGCGCAGGCACCGAACGGGCCGAGGAGCGACTGGCGATTCTGTTCCCGGATTACCCGGTACTGCGCGTAGACCGCGACAGCACGTCGCGCAAGGACGCGATGAATCAGTTGTTCGCCACTATTCAACGCGGGCAGCCCTGCATTCTGGTGGGCACACAAATGCTCGCCAAAGGGCATCACTTCCCCCGGGTGACGCTGGTCTCGATTCTGGACGCCGATGGCGGGCTGTTTTCCGGCGACTTCCGCGCCAGCGAGCGCATGGCGCAACTGATCGTGCAGGTCGCCGGGCGTGCAGGCCGCGCCGAAGAACCGGGCAAAGTGATTATCCAGACCCATCTGGCCGATCATCCGCTGCTGATCCAGTTGACCGAGCAAGGCTATTTCGCCTTTGCCGAACAGGCCCTGAGCGAGCGTCGCGCCGCTGGTCTGCCGCCCTTTTCGCATCTGGCCCTGCTGCGCGCCGAAGCCCACAAGCCGGGGCAGGCAGAGGAGTTTCTCGATCAGGCCTGCGCCGAAGCCGAGCAGTTGCTGACCCAAATGAACCTGAGCGGCGTTGAACTACTTGGCCCGGTCCCCGCTCCCATGGAGCGTCGCGCCGGACGCTACCGGGCGCAACTGCTGGTCCAGGCCAACGCCCGAGCGCCGCTGCACCGCATGCTCAGCACCTGGCTGCTGATACTGGAGCAAATGCCCAGCGGCAGGCAGGTGCGCTGGTCGCTGGATGTGGACCCGGTCGATCTCTATTGAGAGCTTCCCTCTTTTTTGCTCACACACAGCAAGCAGGGTAAAGGTTGGCAAGGTGGCTTCAGCAACGGATAATGCCCAGTTTTTCCACCCGCGCATCCCGGCGCCACCGCGCTTGCGGTTGAAGAGAGCATCATGAAAGACACCATTCGCCAGCTGATTCAACAAGCCCTGACCCGTCTCGTCACCGAGGGCGTCTTGCCAGAAGGGCTGACGCCGGCGATTCAGGTGGAAAACGCCCGAGACAAGACCCACGGCGATTTCGCCAGCAACATCGCGATGATGCTCGCCAAACCGGCAGGCATGAAACCCCGTGATCTGGCTGAAAAACTGATCGCCGCCCTGCCTGCCGACGAGCAGGTCAGCAAAGTCGAAATCGCAGGCCCGGGCTTTCTGAACTTCTTCCAGAACACCCAGGCTCTGGCTTCGCGCCTGGATGCCGCACTGGCTGATCCGCAGTTGTCGATCCGCAAGACCGGCGCAGCCCAGCGCGTGGTCGTCGACCTGTCGGCCCCCAACCTGGCCAAGGAAATGCACGTTGGCCACTTGCGTTCGACCATCATCGGCGACGGCGTGGCCAATGTTCTGGAGTTCCTGGGCGATACCGTGATTCGCCAGAACCACGTGGGCGACTGGGGCACCCAGTTCGGCATGCTGCTGGCTTACCTCCAGGAAAAACCGGCCACCAGCGACGAGCTGTCGGACCTGGAAAACTTCTACCGTGCCGCCAAGCAACGCTTCGACGAATCCGAAGAGTTCGCCGAGCGCGCTCGCGGTCTGGTGGTCAAGTTGCAGGCCGGCGACGCCGACTGTATGGCTCTGTGGACGCGCTTCAATGAAATTTCGCTGTCCCACTGCCAGAAGATCTACGAACTTCTCAACGTCAAACTGACCCCCGCCGACGTCATGGGCGAAAGTGCCTACAACGACGATCTGGCCAACGTGGTCAGCGACCTGAAGGCTTCGGGCCTGCTGGTAGAGAGCAACGGCGCGCAGTGCGTCTTCCTCGAGGAATTCCGCACCGCCGAAGACACCCCGCTGCCGGTCATCGTGCAAAAGGCCGGTGGCGGCTATCTGTATGCCACCACCGATCTGGCAGCCATCCGCTATCGCAGCAAGACCCTCAAAGCCGACCGCGTGCTGTATTTCGTGGACCAGCGTCAGGCTCTGCACTTCCAGCAGGTTTTTGAAGTCGCCCGCCGCGCCGGTTTCGTGCATGACGGCATGCAACTGGAACACATGGGCTTCGGCACCATGAACGGTGCCGACGGTCGTCCGTTCAAGACCCGCGATGGCGGCACCGTCAAACTGATCGACCTGCTCAATGAAGCGCAAGAGCGTGCCTACGCGCTGGTGAAAGAGAAAAACCCGGAGCTCGCCGAAAGCGAGCTGCGCACCATCGCCAAGGCTGTGGGCATCAGCGCGGTGAAGTACGCCGACCTGTCCAAGCATCGCACCAGCGATTACAGCTTCAACTTCGACCAGATGCTGAGTTTCGAGGGCAATACCGCGCCGTACCTGCTCTATGCCTACACCCGTGTATCCGGTGTGTTCCGCAAGCTGGGCACGCCATTCGATGCCACTCAAGGCAAGATCGTTCTGCAGGCACCCCAGGAGCAGGAGCTGGCTGCACGCCTGGCTCAGTTCGCGGAAACCCTGAACAACGTTGCAGAAAAAGGCACGCCTCACGTTCTTTGTGCTTACCTTTATGACCTTGCGGGTCTGTTTTCCAGCTTCTATGAAAACTGCCCGATCCTTGGTGCGGACAATCCCGATCAACAGCAGAGCCGTCTGCGTCTGGCGGCCCTGACCGGTCGCACTCTCAAGCAAGGCCTGGATCTATTGGGTCTGGAAACTCTGGAGCGTATGTAAGTTGGCAGTTGCGAAGAAGAAACCGGCACCCAAGCGGGGCGCCAGCCGTTATCAGGCACCCGCGAAGAAGCCGATTCCAGGATGGTTATGGCTGGCGATCGGCCTGACCGTGGGTGCATTCATTGTCTTTCTGATGAAGCTCGAACCCGGCGGTGAGGACGTCAAGCGCGCCAAGGCCGAGGCCAAGGCAGCAAAGATCGCCGAAGCGAACAAGACACCACCGAGCCCGACAGCGCCGGTCAAACCGAAGTACGACTTCTACACATTGCTGCCGGAATCGGAAGTGATCGTGCCGAACGAAGCGGTACCGGAAAAGACACCGCCACCCGTGACCCCGATTGCACCGGTAACGCCTGAACAGGCCGCCAAGATCGACACGGCCCGCGCCCAGGCGGCCCTCAGCGGCCTGACACCACCACCGGCACCGCCTGTGGCAACCGCAAAACCGGCCCCCGTGACGCAGTTCTTCCTGCAGGCGGGCTCGTTCCGCAAGAAAGAAGATGCGGACAAGGTACGGGCACAGATTATCCTGCTCGGCCAGACTTCGACGGTGGAGTCCGGTACGGTCAAGGAAGAAACCTGGTACCGGGTACTGGTCGGCCCGTTCAGCAACCGCGAACAACTGACCACAGCCCAGAAGCAATTGGCGAGCGGTGGATTTAGTAACCTGTTGTTGCAGCAGCGCAGCAAGCAGTAGCACAGGCTTCTGACCTCAATCACTTTGCGGGAGGCAGCTTGCTGGCGACTTCAGCGTACAGCCGCAGAATATCTGCCGGTTTCAGGCTTTTTCGCCAGCAAGCTGCCTCCCGCTGGTTTTGTTGCTCATTAACTGATCGGCATTACTCCAACGCAATCACAGCCATCCAGAGAAAAACGAATTCATTCGCGAATGAATTCGCGGTTGAAATACCCAACCCCACCCCCATATGAGTCTGCATCAGGGCATTTTCGCCCCGCTGCGTGGAGACTCTCCCTTGACCACCATCGTTTCAGTGCGCCGCCACGGCAAAGTCGTCATGGCTGGCGACGGCCAGGTTTCCCTGGGCAACACCGTCATGAAAGGCAACGCGAAGAAAGTACGCCGCCTGTATCACGGTGAAGTGATCGCCGGTTTCGCCGGAGCCACTGCTGACGCCTTCACGCTGTTCGAGCGCTTCGAAGGCCAGTTGGAAAAGCATCAGGGCCATCTGGTACGTGCCGCCGTCGAGCTGGCCAAGGACTGGCGTACCGATCGCTCCCTGAGTCGCCTGGAAGCCATGCTGGCCGTCGCCAACAAGGACGCCTCGCTGATCATCACCGGTAACGGCGATGTCGTAGAACCTGAAGACGGCCTGATCGCCATGGGTTCGGGCGGCGCATTCGCACAGGCGGCCGCCCGCGCACTACTGCTCAAGACCGATCTGTCGGCCCGCGAGATCACCGAGACTGCATTGCACATCGCTGGCGATATTTGCGTGTTCACCAACCACAACATCACCATTGAGGAGCAGGACCTCGCTGAATAAGCCGCTGCCTAGCCGACTTCTTTCTGCCTGAGGACCATCAATTACCATGTCCATGACTCCCCGCGAAATCGTCCACGAACTCAACCGCCATATCATCGGCCAGGACGATGCCAAGCGCGCCGTTGCCATTGCCCTGCGCAATCGCTGGCGCCGGATGCAGTTGCCTGAAGAACTGCGCGTCGAAGTAACGCCAAAGAACATTCTGATGATCGGCCCGACCGGCGTCGGCAAGACCGAAATCGCCCGTCGTCTGGCCAAGCTGGCCAACGCGCCGTTCCTGAAGGTTGAAGCCACCAAGTTCACCGAAGTGGGCTATGTAGGCCGTGACGTGGAGTCGATCATTCGTGATCTGGCCGACGCCGCCATGAAGCTGCTGCGCGAGCAGGAGATCGTCAAGGTTCGTCATCGTGCAGAAGACGCTGCCGAAGACCGCATCCTCGATGCCCTGCTGCCACCTGCGCGCAACGGTTTCAGCGAAGAGCCGGTTTCGACCAGCGATTCCAATACCCGTCAGCTGTTCCGCAAGCGCCTGCGCGAAGGCCAGCTGGACGACAAGGAAATCGAGATCGAGATCAGTGAAACCATGGGGGTCGATATTTCCGCGCCACCGGGCATGGAAGAAATGACCAACCAGTTGCAAAGCCTGTTCGCCAATATGGGCAAGGGCAAGAAGAAGAGCCGCAAACTCAAGGTCAAGGAAGCGCTCAAGCTGGTGCGCGACGAAGAGGCCAGCCGTCTGGTCAACGACGAAGAGTTGAAGGTCAAGGCGCTGGAAGCCGTCGAGCAGCACGGCATCGTGTTCATCGACGAAATCGACAAGGTCGCCAAGCGCGGCAACTCCAGCGGCGTCGATGTCTCCCGTGAAGGCGTACAGCGCGACCTGCTGCCGCTGATCGAAGGCTGTACCGTGAATACCAAACTGGGCATGGTCAAGACCGACCATATCCTGTTCATCGCTTCGGGTGCGTTCCACCTGAGCAAGCCAAGCGATCTGGTGCCCGAACTGCAAGGCCGTCTGCCGATTCGCGTCGAACTCAAGGCCCTGACACCTCAGGACTTCGAGCGCATCCTCAGCGAGCCACATGCCTCCCTGACCGAGCAATATCGCGAACTGCTCAAGACCGAAGGCCTGGGCATCGAGTTCCAGCCTGACGGCATCAAGCGTCTGGCCGAGATTGCCTGGCAGGTTAACGAGAAGACCGAAAACATCGGTGCCCGCCGCCTGCACACCCTGCTTGAGCGCCTGCTTGAAGAAGTGTCGTTCAGCGCCGGTGATCTGGCTGGCAGCCCCGATGCCTCGCCAATCCTGATCGACGCCGACTACGTCAACAGCCACCTGGGCGAACTGGCCAACGACGAAGACCTGTCGCGCTATATTCTGTAAGAGCTGCAAGTTGGGAGCTACAAGCTGCAAGCTGATTGTGCTTGTAGCTTGCAGCTGCTTTCACTTGAAGCTTGCCACTTACAGCTTGAGGCTATCCTGATGCCCCCTATCCCCACCGCCATCGAATTACACAAAGCCTCCAAGACCCTGACGCTCAAGTACGGGACGGATGAGGTCTATCATTTGCCTGCGGAATTTCTGCGGGTGCACTCGCCGTCCGCAGAGGTGCAGGGCCATGGCAAGCCGATCCTGCAATTCGGCAAGCTGGGTGTGGGCCTGAGCAAGATCGAACCGGCTGGCCAGTACGCGCTGAAGCTGACCTTCGATGATGGTCACGACAGCGGCCTGTTCACCTGGGAATACCTCTACGAGTTGTCCAGACGCCAGGAATCCCTGTGGGAGGATTATCTGCTGGAGCTGAAAAAGGCCGGCAAGTCCCGCGACCCTTCCGAGCAAGTCATCCGGCTTATGCTCTAGTCATCCGAAAAACCACGACATCGCTCGTCAGTTTTTCCCGCTGCTCCAGATCGCACGATCTTTCCCGGAAAGCTCTAGCCTGCCGTTTGACGTATTAGGAAGCGCTTTCTAATCTGTTTTGTTTCAATATCCCGCGCAGCGGTCAATGACTGACGCTGCTTGCGATTTTTTGAAATCTCGCGTAACCAATGACTTTGGTAAATTCCCTGCATCCCTCCGATGCGCGAATAAGCAGTATGCAAAGCAGTGGTCACACGAAGCGCAGCTGTTCAGGCGCCTTCGCGGTAGCTTGCATAAAAGAATCCGGGAATTGGCAGCCAAGCCATCATCGGTCACACGAGCAGTAGTACTGGCGATTCGCCTGTGTCACTGGTTCACAGGGAAAGTCAGTACTCGTCTCAGGACAATGGAGCGTCGTAGATGAGTAGCAAGAACAACGATGACCTGCAGCAGCATGCCTCTGAACACACCTTGGGTCTGAACCCGGTGGTTGGCTTGCGCCGCAAGGATTTATTGACCACCGCTCGCATGGTCCTGCGCCAGGCAATCAAGCAACCGTTCCACAGTCTCAAGCATGTCGCCCATCTGGGTGTTGAAATCAAGAACGTGATGTTCGGCAAATCGGTCCTGCAACCGGCCGCCGACGACAGACGCTTTTCGGACCCGGCCTGGAGCCAGAACCCACTGTATCGCCGTTATCTGCAGAGTTACCTGGCCTGGCGCAAGGAGCTGCATGACTGGATCGACGGCAGCAACCTGACACCTCAGGACATCAGCCGTGGTCATTTTGTGATCAACCTGATGACTGAAGCCATGTCTCCGACCAACACGGCCGCCAACCCGGCGGCGGTCAAGCGGTTTTTCGAGACGGGCGGCAAAAGCATATTCGATGGTCTGGCCCATCTGGCCAAGGATCTGGTGCACAACGGCGGCATGCCGAGCCAGGTCAACATGGACGCCTTCGAAGTCGGCAAGAATCTGGGGACCACCGAAGGCTCGGTGGTATTTCGCAACGAAGTGCTGGAGCTGATCCAGTACAAGCCCATTACCGAGCAGGTTCATGAGCGACCATTGTTGGTCGTGCCGCCACAGATCAACAAGTTCTATGTTTTCGACCTGAGCCCGGAAAAGAGCCTGGCGCGCTTCTGCCTGCGCAGCAATGTGCAGACGTTCATCATCAGTTGGCGCAACCCGACCAAGGCTCAGCGCGAGTGGGGCCTGTCCACCTACATCGAAGCCCTCAAGGAAGCGGTCGATGTGGTGACTGCCATCACCGGCAGCAAAGACATCAACATGCTCGGTGCCTGCTCGGGCGGCATCACCTGCACCGCATTGCTGGGGCATTACGCCGCGCTGGGCGAACAGAAGGTCAACGCTCTGACGCTGCTGGTCAGCGTGCTGGATACCACCCTGGATACCGAAGTTGCGCTGTTCGTCGATGAGCAGACCCTGGAAACGGCCAAGCGCCACTCCTATCAGGCTGGCGTGCTGGAAGGTCGCGACATGGCCAAGGTCTTCGCCTGGATGCGCCCCAACGACCTGATCTGGAACTACTGGGTCAACAATTACCTGCTGGGTAATGAACCACCCGTGTTCGACATTCTGTTCTGGAACAACGACACCACTCGTCTGCCTGCCGCCTTTCATGGCGATCTGATCGAGATGTTCAAGAACAACCCGCTGACCCGCCCCAACGCCCTTGAAGTCTGCGGCACGCCGATCGATTTGAAGCAGGTCACCAGCGACGTGTTCTGTCTGGCGGGCACCAACGACCACATCACGCCGTGGGCTTCGTGCTACAAGTCGGCCCGTCTGTTTGGTGGCAAGACCGAGTTCGTGCTGTCCAGCAGTGGCCATATCCAGAGCATTCTCAACCCGCCGGGCAACCCCAAGGCGCGCTACATGACCAACACTGAACTGCCCGCCGAGCCTTCGGTCTGGCAGGAAAACGGGACCAAACACACCGATTCGTGGTGGCTGCACTGGCAGGCCTGGAAGACCGAACGTTCAGGCAAGCTCAAAAAAGCACCTGCGGCACTGGGCAACAAGGCCTACCCGCCAAGCGAAGCCTCGCCGGGTACATACGTTCACGAACGCTAAGCTGATAGAGAGCAGCGAATGCCTGTTACCGGGTCCAGGACGGAAGTACCGGCAACAGGCATGCGCAAACATGACCGTCGTACCTCGGTCGATCTGGTAAAAGCGCAGGACGGCTTTCCCAGCGGTTTAACCAACAGGGCTTAGCGTATGCCTCAACCGTTTGTTTTCCGTTCCATCGATCTGGACGGTCATACCATCCGCACCGCTGTGCGGCCCGGCAAGAGTCATCTGACGCCCTTGCTGATCTTCAATGGCATCGGTGCCAACCTCGAGTTGGTATTTCCGTTTGTCGACGCCCTGGATCCGGACCTGGAAGTCATCGCCTTCGATGTGCCGGGAGTCGGTGGTTCTTCGACGCCCAGCCGGCCCTATCGCTTTCCGGGGCTGGCGAAGCTGGCGGCGCGCATGCTCGATTATCTGGACTACGGCCAGGTCAATGCGATTGGCGTTTCATGGGGCGGGGCTCTGGCTCAGCAGTTCGCTCACGATTACCCGGAGCGCTGCCGCAAGCTGGTGCTGGCCGCGACGGCGGCAGGCATGATCATGGTGCCGGGTAAGCCTCGCGTGCTGTGGTTGATGGCCAGTCCGCGGCGATACATCCAGCCTTCCCATGTCATCCGCATTGCGCCGGAAATCTATGGGGGTGCCTTCCGGCGTGACCCGCATCTGGCGGCCAATCATGCGGCCAAGGTACGTTCGTCCGGCAAGCTGGGTTACTACTGGCAACTGTTCGCCGGCATGGGCTGGACCAGTTTCCACTGGCTGCACAAGATCCATCAGCCGACGCTGGTCCTGGCCGGCGACGACGATCCATTGATCCCCCTGGTAAATATGCGTCTGTTGGCCTGGCGTATACCCAATGCCCAGCTACACATAATCGATGACGGTCATTTGTTTCTGATCACCCGCGCCGAAGCCGTTGCTCCCATCATCATGAGTTTTCTGCAGCAGGAGCGCCAACGCGCTGTCATGCATCCACAGCCCACACCACCCCGAGGGCATTGATCAAACCCGTCGTACTTAACGAAGCAGGAACGCTTCGAGACAATCCGCTTTACCGACTGCGCCCCGACCGGAGTGTCACACAGCGCAGAACGACGCATGCCGCCATCACAGGCGCTGCGTCAGCCCATTGGTTGATGGCTTGACGAAGGAGTGTTGCCCTCATGCGAGAAAAATCAACGAAGGTCGCCACCACGACTCCGGCGACCTACATAAACGCACAAAGCGCCATTACCGGCCTGCGTGGTCGAGACCTGTTTCATACCCTGCGCAGTGTGGCCTCCCAAGGCTGGAAACATCCCCTGCGTAGCGCCCGACATGCTCTGGCACTGGGCAGCCAGTTGGGCAAAGTGATGCTTCTGGGAGACATGCCCCACACACCCGACCCGCGTGACAGCCGCTTTGCGGACCCGACCTGGAGCCTGAACCCGCTGTACCGGCGTGGTTTGCAGGCTTACCTGAGCTGGCAGCACCAGACCCGGCTGTGGATCGATGAAAGCGATCTGTCCAAGGATGACCGGGCGCGGGCGCACTTTCTCTTCTCGCTGATCAACGATGCGCTGTCGCCATCCAATACCCTGCTCAATCCGCTGGCTGTCAAAGAGCTTTTCAATTCGGGCGGCAGCAGCGTATTCAAGGGCCTGGGCCACATGGCCGATGACCTGCTGCACAACAATGGTCTGCCCCGCCAGACCACCAAGGATGCCTTCGAGATTGGCCGTACACTCGCCACCACTCCCGGCTCCGTGGTGTTTCGCAATGAAATGTTCGAGCTGATCCAGTACAAGCCGATGAGCGAAAAACAGTACTCACGGCCACTGCTGATCGTCCCGCCCCAGATCAACAAGTTCTATATCTTCGACCTGAGCCCCGCCAACAGCTTTGTCCAGTACGCCCTGAAGAATGGCCTGCAGACCTTCGTCATCAGTTGGCGAAATCCCGATGTGCGGCATCGTGAATGGGGACTTTCCAGTTACGTCGAAGCGACCGAAGAGGCCATGAACATCTGTCGGGCGATTACCGGCGCACGGGAAGTCAATATGCTGGGCGCCTGTGCTGGCGGCCTGACCATCGCCGCCCTGCAAGGCCATTTGCAGGCCAAGCGGCAGATCCGCCGGGTTGCCAGTGCCACTTATATGGTCAGCCTGCTGGACAGCCAGATCGAAAGCCCGGCCACGCTGTTCATCGATGAAGAAGCCCTGGAGGCCGCCAAGCGCCGCTCGTACCAGCGCGGCGTGCTGGAGGGCAGCGACATGGGCCGTATCTTTGCCTGGATGCGCCCCAACGACCTGATCTGGAGTTACTGGATCAACAACTACCTGCTGGGCAAGACACCGCCCGCGTTCGACATCCTGTACTGGAACAACGACACCACGCGCCTGACGGCAGCACTGCATGGCGATCTGCTGGACTTCTTCAAGCACAATCCGCTCAGCCATCCGGGTGGCCTGGAAGTCTGCGGCACGCCCATCGACCTGCAGAAAGTGACGGTGGACAGCTTCAGCATTGCCGGGATCAACGACCACATCACACCCTGGGATTCGGTCTATCGCTCCACGCTGCTGCTGGGCGGTGAACGACGTTTCCTGCTGGCCAACAGCGGCCATGTACAAAGCATCCTCAACCCACCGGGCAACCGCAAAGCCAACTTTGTCGAGAACGACAAGCTGAGCAGCGACCCGCGGGCCTGGTACTACGATGCCAAGCACAACGAAGGCAGTTGGTGGCCAACCTGGCTGAAATGGATTCAGGAGCGCTCCGGCACCCAGCACGAAACCCGGATCGAACTGGGCAATGCCAATTACCCTGCGATGGAGGCTGCGCCTGGAACCTATGTGCATGTGCGCTGAAAGTGTAAGCAGGAGCGAATTCATTCGCGAGAGGTCATCGAAGGCGACAGGCCTTCTTCGGGTGTATGGGCCTGTCGCGAATAAATTCGCCCGGCCTGCGTCAAGTGTTGCAAGTCAGTCAGAGTGCCGTGGGAGGCAGCTTGCTGGCGATTGGTGCCTTGTCGCCGGCAAGCCGCCTCCCACAGGGTCAGCAGCATTGCACCCCCGAACCCCAAACAAGAAGACTGGATGAAAACCCGCGACCGCATACTTGAATGCGCCCTGACACTGTTCAATCAGCAGGGCGAACCCAATGTCTCCACCCTGGAAATCGCCAACGAACTGGGTATCAGCCCCGGCAATCTCTATTACCACTTTCACGGCAAAGAGCCATTGGTAATGGGATTGTTCGAGCGCTTCCAGGCCGAACTGACTCCGCTGCTCGACCCGCCCGCCAATGCGCGACTCAATGCCGAAGACTACTGGTTGTTCCTGCACCTGATCGTCGAGCGTCTGGCGCACTACCGTTTTCTGTTCCAGGACCTGTCCAACCTGGCCGGGCGCCTGCCAAAACTGGCAAGGGGCATTCGCAACCTGCTCAACGCCCTCAAGCGCACCCTGGCCTCGTTACTGGCAAGACTCAAGGCTCAAGGACAACTGATCAGCGAAACCCAGGCACTGGGCCAACTGGTGGAACAGATCACCATGAACCTGCTGTTCTCGCTGGACTATCAGCGCATTCTGGGTCGCGAAGGAGAAGTACGGGTGGTGGTCTATCAGATCATGATGCTGGTGACACCGCATCTGGTGCCGACATCGAGGCAGGCGGCCGAAGAACTGGCCATGCAGTATTTGAGCGGGTAAACCCGACCTGTCGAACAGGCCGGGCTGGGTGCAGCAACCTGTTATCAGGCCTGACCGGTTGTTGGCGTCGACGCAGGAGGTGTCGACGGCGCAGCAGCCGGAGAAGCAGCAGGTGTAGCCGAAGCTGCCGGTTTGGCGGCAGGTTTTGCAGCCGGCTTTCTGGCAGCAGGTTTTTTCGGAGCAGGTTTGGCTGCCGATTTGGCCTTGTCTGCAGTCGAAGACGCAGCCTTGCTCACAGCATCGACCGGCTTGGCGGCTGCCTTCCTGGCTGCCGGTTTGGCAGCTGCTGTTTTGGTCGCGACCTTGTCTGCGGTTTTCTCCACAGTCTTGGCTGCTGCCTTGACCAGCGGTTTTGCCGTGCTTTTGGAAGGAGCTGTCGAACGGGACGCCACAGGCTTGGCCTTGGCACCGGTCAGCAGTTCGATCTGACGGGTCAATTCATCGACCTTGCCGTGCAACGCCTGCACTTCATTACGGCTCGGCACGCCCAGGCGCGAAATGGCGCTGTTCAGACGCTTGTCGAACGCGCCTTCGAGTTCATTCCACTTGCCCAGCGCGAGGTCCTTGACGTCACCCACACGGGATTTGGCAGCCTTCGCGGTGCCCTTGGCATTGTCGAGTTGTTTCTCGGCTTCTGCCTTGGTCTGCTTCTCGGCCTTTTCGCCGTCTTTTACCAGTGTTTCAAATAACTTACTGCCGTCATTGCTGATCTTTGAGTAAGCGCCCAAACCAGCCAGCCAGATCTGGCGAGAGTATTTTTCAACCTCGCCAATCCAGGAGCTGCCTTCTTTTTCAACTTTTTTCTTGCCAGCCATCCTGCTCTCCTTAATGTTCAGGCTCGATACGTTCGAGCTTTTTGGGCTCATTACGCTCGAGCTTTTTAGGCCCGACACGTTCAAGCAATGCCGTCAGCTCATCGAGCTTAGCAGAGAGTGTCTCAACATCATGTTTAGATGGAATGCCAATCCGGTTCAAGCCCCTGGCAACCCGGCGGTCAAAAGCGCTTTCGATCCTGTCGAGCTGCGCCTCGACACGACCTTTGACGCCTGAGACTTCGCCCTTGATCGAGTCGATTTCGCTGTTGGCCGCTTCGAGTTTTTCGTCGACAGCCTTCTTGGCGTCTTTCTGCACTTTTTCGCCGGTCTTGATCAGCTCACGGACGTACTCGGTGCCTTCCTGGTTGGCCTTGGCATAAGCGCCCAGCCCCGCCAGCCAGATCTTGCGGGCATACAGTTTCACTTCGGAAAACGCTGTTGCCTGATCGTCTTCAACTTTTTTCTTCAGGGTAGCCTTGGCCATGGTGCACCTCACTCTCGAAAGTTCAAGGAACCGCCCTTGTCGGGGCATGACTCAAAAGTACGGAGAAAAATTAGAATGCACACCCTAGGTCCTCAACCACCGCTCACTATCTTTTCAGAAACGGTTCATTCGTAGCTAAAATGAGCGAAACCCTGTTTACTAAGACGCAGTGACTAGTGGAGGCAATCATGGCAAAAGCCACACGTAAAAAGCTGTCTGAGGAAGCGATTGAAAACCTCGAGGGACATATTCCCGAAATAGCTGCCAGCGCCACTTCTGCTGCGTACTACCGCGCCCTGGCTGCCGGCCACACCGTCGTGCAGGTCAAAGGATTGAATATCGTGGCATCCGATGCCGATGGAAACACTCACATCATTGCTGCGGCCAAGCCACGTCGTAAAGTCGCTGTAGGTCAGGTCATCAAAGTACGCAGGCTGGATGTAAGTGCCTAACGTACGGCCTTGATACTTTTCTACTGCTCACGGCCTTGGAGACGAAAAAATGAGTACTCAAGGATTGTTTTGCCCCCCAAAGTAAAGCACCGAGCCAAGCCGGCACACAAAATCTGCCACCACCAGCGAGTGTGATCGTCGCTGGCCCAGTTAATCCTGGTGGCCGCTCAAGGTTTTTCGCTGTCTGAAACATCTCGGTCACTTGGACTACAAGCTTGGACACGTGCGATGCAGTAATGGCATAGCAACATGAGAGATACGGGCCATCAAGAGTCGACCGTTCAAACAATCCTGATAAGATCGGCCTCGTGAAATTTCTGACAGGGAGTTAGATATGGCAAAGCCAGCTGCACGCATAACAGATCCCACCAGCTGCCCAATACCAGGGCACGGCACTAAAGCGATTGCCTCCGGTTCTCCCGACGTTTTCTTCGATGGACTTGCAGCAGCCACTAGAGGCGACATATGTACTTGTGGCAGCATTTTAACGTCTGCGGTATCGACTACCGTTTTTATAAACGGAAAAAATGCTGCTCTGGTCGGCACTGTAGGCACCCATGGTGACGTGGTAATTGGCGGTTCTGGTACGGTAATCATCGGTGATTTGCATACGCCGGCAACGTTCATTCCTCCCCTCCCGTTATCACTTCAAAAAACCTACGGGCATACATTCAGGATCGTGGATAGCGAAACGGGACAACCTTTAGCAGGTAGAAGCTTTACTGCCTCCATTAATGGCCAAAAAACTACAGGTATTACTAATAGCTCAGGAATAGCAAATATCAAAACCCCTATCAAAGATGCCTCAATTTCGGTGAGTATTGATTTTAACTCCCCTGCTCGGACGCTCAGAGAACTCACGGAATAGAAAGATGACGGAACAATTTACTTCCAAAGCGAAAGCTACCGAATTAAAAGCCGGAGAGCCCGCCCCTTCTACAAGCATTACTGTCAACGACAGGGCTGCCACCAGAGAAGCCATTCTCAGGCTTGTCCGCAATAAAGGTTGTGAGTTTGTAGAGCGCTCATTTTGGGGAGCGCATAAAGCAAAGGGAGAGATGGTCAATGACTGGGACTACTCGATGATTGCGCTCCATCATGCTGGCAGGAGTGTAGGCTGTGGCGCTGGAGCAGAACAGATGCTTTCGATTCAGAATGCACACCAAGCCAAGTTCGCCGATATCGGCTATCACTATGGCATTGACTGTACGGGGAAAATCTTTGAAGGACGGGATATCCGATTCAAAGGCTCAAATGTCAACAATTACAATACCGGTGTAATTGGCATCGTCCTGCTAGAGAATCTGACAACCGCCGATGAAGGTGGGGATATAGTTGCCCTTACCCGACAAACTCTTGAAACCCTCACCGGCAAAATGGATCAAAAAATTCCTGACATTCAAATCGATGCTCTACTGATCTTGATTCAAGCCCTGACCAGCGTTTTCAGGATTACCACTCTGGGTGGACACCGTGAATTCCCTATGCAGGCAGGCGAAGGAAAAATCTGTCCTGGCAATATAGGAATGGAACTGGTAAACAACCTTCGCATTAAAACCAAACTATTACGACCACCATCCCCATGAAATCACTTATCATTATTTCGTTGATCACTCTTACCTCATTTCTATACGTAGGCTTTTATGAAAAAATGGAAGATGCTTATCCGGAGAAGGTATTTTTCATAAAAAAATACCCAACCCTTAAAATGCAATTCGAAAATATTTTCGCGTACGAGTCAGATGACAAAACGTTGAGTGAATTAAGCGACACGGAACGGCAGCAGGTCATTCAATACTGCAAATACCGGCTAGGTGTAACAACAACCTTGAAAACCCAAAACGAGCTTGAAGAGTGCAAGAAAAGATAAGATTAATTTAATCAAATCTCTATCATTCTATAGCAATGCAAGCAAATTATTGGTTCTGCCTACATTAAGTATTGCAAGTCGTCTGAAAACTGTGGGAGGGCCGTGCATTCAGAGAAAATCAATCGTTTCCAATGACGCCTCGCGAATAAATCCTGATTTGCCTCAGCAAACAGCTGCTCCTGTTACTACACGCCAACCTGATAGCATGGCACATGACCGAAGATTGAAGCCCAGTGAAAATAAATAATGCCATTCTGCTCATTGCTTTAGGCCTGACCGGCTGCGGTGAAGAACCGCAACCTGCGAAGCTGCCGGCTTCAGAGGATGTCCTGGCTCAGTATCAAACAATCCACATAGGCCAGGAGAGGCTGAGCCTGCCGACCATTGCATTGCTCTCCTCCACGACCAACAGCAATTTGACTCTGAGCGACGGTACAGAGGTGCCTGTCAGAAATGTGCTGTCGCAGAGCACTCATGGCTCTCGGGTTTCACAGGTACGATTGGCGCTTGATGCTTATGACCAGTTGTACGACTTCAACCTCGATACACATGCCTATGTCTCTAAAGCTTTTTGCGAAAGGTTGTTGATGGATTGGGAAAGGAACCAATGCAAAACAGGGCTCTACGATGGGAAGACGGTATTCCTTCCTCGCCATATCAGCCTTGTTGAGCGCAGCTATCTTCTCGGCTCGACCGAACAACTATTTGCATTGGCTGGCAAGGGTCCAAGCGCCGGAGAGTCAGCTCGAAGAATGCTCGCACAGACACCCGAGCCACAGTTTACGTGCGTACCAACCCAACAACCTTTGTGCACAGCGATCATACCCATTCGAGGCGATCTTGTTGCCGTCTGGGCCACAGGACGGAAATCCGTAGAAGAGGAACGGGAGAAAGTCAGATGGCTCTTGGAGAAGTATCTGAAGTAAGCAAACTCATTCGCGATGGGCGCTTTCGCGGGCGAATCCGCTCTCACCCGGCACTCAAGCCACCAACGCCTTATCCAGCACCCGCTCCACTTCGGACTTGATCGAGCCGCTCATGGCCGACAGGATGAAGTTCAGCTCGATGCTGATCCGGATCAGTGCATCTTCAACCTCAACCTTGCCTTTGGCGCCCTTGCCTTCCAGCTTCACGGTGTCGCCTACCCATTCGTGGGCCAGGCCGTATTTTTCGGCCAGCTTCTCGACCAGTTGCTCAGCCCTCTCCCGCGCCTTGTCACGGCCCAGGGTGTGTGGGCGTTCAACGGTTATTTTCGCCATTGGAGAGTTCCTTTTCAGTCGTTTGAATTGCGGCGCAACTATAACAGCCACTCATGCCGAAGAAAGCCTTGAGGGTGAGCCTTGTCAAGACAAAGCCAGCCCTGGCGATTAGAATGACCGGCATTCTATTCCGGCGGCAGCGATATGAACGATCAGCGCAAAGGTAGCGATACCGAACCCACCACTCATTTCGGCTACAAAAACGTACCGGAAAGCCAGAAGGCCGAGAAAGTCGCTGAGGTTTTCCACTCCGTAGCGGCCAAGTACGACTTGATGAACGACCTTCTGTCCGGCGGCATGCACCGGCTCTGGAAGCGTTTCGCTATCGAGCTTTCCGGGGTACGTACCGGCAACCGGGTGCTGGATATCGCAGGCGGTACGGGCGACCTGACCCGCAAGTTCTCGAATCTGGTCGGCCCGACCGGTCAGGTAGTTCTGGCAGACATCAACGCTTCGATGCTCAAGGTCGGGCGTGATCGCCTGCTGGACCTGGGTGTCGCGGGCAATGTCGAGTTCGTCCAGGCGGATGCTGAAAAACTGCCGTTCCCCGACAACCATTTCGATTGCGTGACCATCGCTTTCGGCCTGCGCAACGTGACGCACAAGGAAGATGCCCTGCGCTCCATGCTGCGCGTGCTCAAGCCCGGTGGTCGTCTGTTGGTGCTGGAGTTCTCCAAACCGACCAACAAGCTGATGTCCAAGGCCTATGACGCCTACTCGTTCGCGTTCATGCCACTCATGGGCAAGCTGGTGACCAATGACTCGGAAAGCTATCGCTATCTGGCAGAGTCGATCCGCATGCACCCGGATCAGGAAACCCTGAAGTCGATGATGGTAGACGCCGGTTTTGACCGGGTGACCTACCACAACATGACATCCGGCATCGTTGCCCTGCACCGCGGTATCAAACCCTGATGTTGCTCCGGGGTCTGCTCGCCAGCGTCGAGCACGGCATCAATCGCGTACTGCGCTTGGACAGCACGGCGGCGCCGCGCCTTGCCGAACTGACCGGCAAGGTCATCGCCATCGATTGCCGCGACCCGGCGTTGCAACTGTTCATCCTGCCCAGTGACGAAGGTCTGCTGCTGGCCGCTGACTGGGCAGCCGATGCCGACTGCATCCTGCGCGCCCCCGCCACCAGCCTGCTGCGTCTGGCGTTGAGCCAGGACAAGACCGCCGTATTGCATGGCCCCGAAGTCGAGCTGGACGGTGACAGCGCGGTATTGCTGGAGCTGGTCGGTATCCTGCAAGACCTCGAACTGGACTGGGAACATGAACTCTCCCGCTGGCTCGGCCCGGTCGCCAGCCAGTTGCTCGGTGGCCACCTGCGCAGCCGCACACGCTGGACCCGCGACAGCTTTGCCAGCCTCGGCCAGAACGTGGCCGACTACCTGAGCGAGGAATCGCGTACTCTGGTGGGCAAGCACGAGGCCGAAGCCCGTTTTGCCGAACTCGATCAGATCAAAATGGATCTGGAACGTCTTGAGGCGCGCTTTGCACGCCTCGCCCAATCCCTCAATTCCAGCGATAACGCATGAAGCTGCTTGCCGTCCGCCGTCTGTTCCGCATTCAACGTGTCGTGATCCGCTACCGCCTCGATGATTTGCTCTTCGCTCTGCCGCTGCCGTGGTGGATGCTGGCCGTGCGCTTTGTCCTGCCGTGGCGCTGGTTGCCGCGCAAGGCCTCGGAGCTGAACCGTGGTGCCCGCCTGCGTCTGGCACTTCAGGATCTGGGGCCGATCTTCATCAAGTTCGGCCAGTTGCTGTCGACCCGCCGCGACTTGCTGCCCGAAGACATCGCCGACGAGTTGATGCTGCTGCAGGACCGCGTACCGCCGTTCGACCAGCAACTGGCCGTACAACTGATCGAAGAGCAACTGGGCGCAAGCATCAGCGATGTGTTCAGCCGCTTCGACGTGACGCCACTGGCCTCGGCTTCCGTGGCCCAGGTTCATGCCGCACGCCTCAAGAGCGGCGAGGAAGTGGTGGTCAAGGTCGTGCGCCCGGGCCTCAAGCCGGTCATCGGCCAGGACATGGCCTGGCTGTTCATCCTGGCCCGCACCGCCGAGCTCCTGTCTGCCGACGCCCGCCTGCTGCATCCGGTGCAGGTGGTCAGCGATTACGAAAAGACCATCTACGACGAGTTGGACCTGCTGCGCGAAGCGGCCAACTCCAGCCAGTTGCGCCGCAACTTCGAAGGTTCCGACCTGCTGTATGTACCCCAGGTCTACTGGGACTGGTGCCGCCCGAAAGTGCTGGTCATGGAGCGCATCTACGGCGTTCAGGTCACCGATCTGGCCACTCTGGCCGACCAGCGCACCGACATGAAACTGCTGGCCGAGCGTGGCGTGGAGATCTTCTTCACTCAGGTGTTCCGTGACAGCTTCTTCCATGCCGACATGCACCCGGGCAACATTTTCGTCAGCACGGTCAATCCATGGCGCCCGCAGTACATTGCCATCGACTGTGGAATCGTCGGCAGCCTGACGCCTCAGGATCAGGATTATCTGGCCCGCAACCTGTTTGCCTTCTTCAAGCGCGACTACCGCCGCGTGGCGCAACTGCACATCGATTCCGGCTGGGTGCCTGCCGAAACCAAGCTCAACGAGTTCGAGGCGGCGATTCGTACCGTTTGCGAGCCGATTTTCGAGAAGCCGCTCAAGGATATTTCCTTCGGTCAGGTGCTGATGCGCCTGTTCCAGACCGCACGCCGCTTCAATATGGAAGTTCAGCCGCAACTGGTATTGCTGCAGAAGACCCTGCTCAATATCGAAGGTCTGGGCCGTCAGCTCTATCCGGACCTGGATCTGTGGACTACCGCGCAGCCGTTTCTGGAGCGCTGGATGCGTGAGCGGGTCAGCCCGAAGACCCTGGTTCAGAACCTGCAGACCCAGGTCGAACAGTTACCGCATATTGCAGGCATGACCCGCGACCTGCTGGAGCGCCTGTCCAGGCCCCATGCGAACGATCCTCCGCCACCACGACTGGGTTCCGGCGATGGCTGGGCCTTGCGCCTGCTGGGCGCGGCGCTGCTCAGTGGTGGCGCAGTGCAGGTATGGGCGTTGAGTGCAGCCGGCCTGCCACTATTGACGCTGACTGCATGGCCGGTTGGAATCATGCTGGTGGCCGGGCTGTATCTGATCGTTCGCCGATAGCCAGCGACGCATGTGACTGGCACACTGTTCAACCCGCCGGGATTATTGACGCCCGGCTGCCGGAGTAGTTATGAAAGACTGGCTGGACGAAATCAACTGGAACAGCGACGGCCTGGTGCCTGCAATCGCTCAGGATTACAAGACCGGTCGTGTCTTGATGATGGCCTGGATGAACCGCGAATCCCTGAGCCTGACTGCAAAAGAGAACCGTGCAATATATTGGTCGCGTTCGCGTGGCAAACTCTGGCGCAAGGGAGAGGAATCCGGTCATGTTCAGCAACTGCATGAGCTGCGCCTGGATTGCGACGCCGACGTCATCATCCTGATGGTCGAGCAGATCGGCGGCATTGCCTGCCATACCGGACGCGAAAGCTGCTTCTACCGGGTTTATGAAAACTCGGGCTGGAAGACGGTCGACGCGGTGCTCAAGGACCCGGATGCCATTTATCACGCAGGACACTGAACATGACTGATACCTTGTCCCGTCTGGCCCAAGTGCTGGAATCGCGCAAGGATGCCGCTGCCGACAGCTCGTATGTCGCCAGTCTGTACCACAAGGGTTTGAACAAGATTCTGGAAAAGATCGGTGAAGAGTCGGTCGAAACCATCATTGCTGCCAAGGATGCCGCCATCAGCGGCGATTGCAGCGATGTCATCTACGAAACCGCTGACCTCTGGTTTCACAGCATGGTGATGCTGGCGGCACTCGGTCAGCATCCACAGGCCGTGCTCGATGAGCTGGACCGCCGTTTCGGGTTGTCCGGACACGCAGAAAAAGCTGCACGCACAGCGGATTAATGACCTGTCCTTCAGGTTCGAATTTTCTACGAGGAATGCTTCATGGGTATTTTTGACTGGAAACACTGGGTCGTCATCCTGATCGTGGTCGTGCTGGTTTTCGGCACCAAGAAACTCAAGGGTCTGGGTAGCGATATCGGCGAATCGATCAAGGGCTTTCGCAAGGCCATGAACGATGAAGAAAAGCCTGCCGAACAACCGGGCGCGCAACCACAGCAGGCTCAGGCCGCCCCTCAGTCCTCGCCTCTGAACCAGCCACACACCATCGACGGGCAGGCGCACAAAGTCGAAGAGCCGACCCGCAAAGACCAGGTGTAAGCCATGTTCGGTATCAGCTTCTCTGAACTGCTGCTCGTGGGTCTGGTGGCCCTGCTGGTGCTGGGTCCCGAGCGCCTGCCGGGTGCAGCGCGCACCGCCGGCCTGTGGATAGGCCGGTTGAAGCGCAGCTTCAATGCGATCAAACAGGAAGTTGAACGTGAAATCGGTGCCGACGAAATCCGTCGGCAACTGCACAATGAGCACATTCTGTCTCTGGAAGAGGAAGCGAGAAAAATCTTCTCGCCCTATTCCGAGCCGGAACCTGCCGCAGAACCGCAGAACGAGCCGCCAGCAGCACCAGCCCAGGAAATCGGCCCGGCAGAACCGGCACCCAAGAGCCAGCTGTCTCTGGAAAAACATCCCAAACAGTCGGCTCCCAAAGTCACAGCCACGCCACCTTCCGCCCACGATTCGTCACTGCCCCCACGAGCCCCATGAGCGATATCCCGGAAAACGATCAGCAAATGCCGCTGGTCTCGCACCTCACAGAATTGCGTACACGCCTGCTGCGTTGTGTTGCGGCGGTGTTCCTGATTTTTGCCGGCCTGTTCTACTTCACCCAGAAGATCTACACGCTGGTTTCGGCTCCGCTACGGGTCTACCTGCCCGAAGGCGCGACCATGATCGCCACGGACGTGGCCTCGCCGTTCCTTACGCCGTTCAAGCTGACCATGATGGTGGCGCTGTTCCTGTCGATGCCGGTGATCCTGCATCAGGTATGGGGCTTTATCGCTCCAGGCCTGTACAAGCACGAGAAGCGCATTGCGGTCCCGCTGCTGGTATCGAGCATCATCCTGTTCTATGCAGGCATGGCGTTCGCTTACTTTCTGGTCTTCCCGCTGATATTCCACTTCTTCGCCAGCGTGACCCCGGAAGGCGTGTCGATGATGACCGATATCGCCAGCTACCTGGACTTCGTCATGACGCTGTTCTTCGCCTTCGGGGTCGCCTTCGAGATTCCGGTGGCCGTGGTGCTGCTGGTCTGGATCGGCATCGTCGACGTCAAGTACCTGAAAAAGATTCGCCCTTACGTGATCATCGGCTGCTTCGTGGTCGGCATGATTCTCACCCCGCCGGACATCTTCTCCCAGACCCTGCTCGCCGTGCCCATGTGGCTGCTGTTCGAGCTGGGCATCCTGTGCAGTTCGATGATCAGGAAGCGTGGCGAGCATCCGGACGACCAGCCCGACGACGCCGACAAGCAAGACCAGCCGCCCGCGACACTGTCGTGAACATGCTGCTTCTTGAAGAGGCCGACTTCATTGCGGCCGACCGGGTCATCCTGCGCGACCGACGCCTCAGACACATGCAGGAGGTGCATCGCGCAGAAGTCGGTGACAGCCTGCGCGTCGGTCGCATCAACGGCCTGCTGGGCACAGCTGAACTGCTTCGTCTTGAAAGCCATGAAGCCGAGCTGCGCATCAGCCTGGACACTGCACCTCCCGCCAAACTGCCCCTGACCCTGCTGCTGGCCGTGCCCCGGCCCAAGATGCTGCGCCGGGTGTTCCAGACGGTTGCGACCATGGGCGTGCCAAAAGTCATCCTGCTCAACAGCTACAGGGTGGAGAAAAGCTTCTGGCAGACCCCGTTTCTGGAGCCCGAAGCCATTCGTGAACAGTTGATTCTGGGGCTGGAACAGGCCCGCGACAGCGTGCTGCCCGAGATCGTCATCGAAAAACGCTTCAAACCGTTCGTCGAAGACCGCCTGCCACAACTGGCCCGCAATACACTGGGACTAGTCGGTCATCCCGGCGACTTTCCCGCCTGCCCACGCGCCGTGGAGCAACAGGTCACACTGGCAATCGGCCCCGAAGGCGGCTGGATTCCCTATGAGATCGACCTGCTGCGCAAGTCCGGCCTGCAACCGGTACAACTCGGAGAGCGGATACTGCGCGTTGAAACAGCCGTGACCGCTTTACTCGCGCGCTTGTTCTGACCTTTCTTTTATCGATTTGATGACTACAGTTTTGTATTTGTAAGCCGATGTAAGAGCGGGCCTACAGGATATTGAGGAGTTGTCATGTATCGCGGGTTAGCTCGAAGTCTCGCCAATGCGAGCGTAAGTCTGAAACTGGCGATAGGCTTCGGCCTCGTCCTGCTATTGACCCTGATGATCACGGCCACGGCCTGGTTCAGCACCCACGGCCTGATATCCCGCGGAGACAGGGTTGCAGCGATCACCGAAGTGAACATGCTGACACTCGAGTTACGCATCAACCGGATGCGTTACGAAACACTGTATAACGCCGAAACGGCCTCGGCTGTAGTGGCAAATCTGGACAAACTCGACGCGGCCCTCAAGACCGCCAGAGGCTTGCTGCGCTCCGCCGAGAACATCAAGCGCCTCGACACCCAGATCCAGAGCGCCACTGAATATCGCCAGGCATTCGGCGAAATGACCAAAGCCATCGAGACCCGGGAAGGCACCCGCAGCCTGATGGGCGACAATGCCGACAAGGCCGTTGCCGAAGTCGGCAAGATCGAAGCCGAACTTCTGAAGGCCGACAATATCCTGGCCTTCAACAATATTGTCGGTGCCAGCAAACAGATCCAGCAGGCCCGCTTCCAGGTGCGCGGCTACACCTACAGCGGCCGTGCCGAGTTCGAGAAGAATGCCAATGCGGCCATCGATGAAGCGATGACCGCCATCAATACCCTGGCGGGCGATATTTCCTCTTCTTACCTGCCCATGCTGCAAGAGGCCATTGTCGGCCTCAAAGGTTACCGCGCCGCCGTCGGGCAATACCGCGATGCCCAGGCAGCCAGCAAGGTAGCGCTGGAAAAAATGACCGCTCTGGGCGTCAAAATGCTGGACCTCAACGATGAAATGATCGATGCGCAGACCGCCAGCCGCGATGCGGAAAGTGAGCAGGCCGTCGTGATGATTTCCATCGCAACGGCACTGGCACTGGTCTTCGGTATTCTGGCGGCCTGGGTCATCACTCGCCAGATCACCGTGCCACTGCAACAGACACTCACCGTGGTGGAGCGTGTTGCTTCGGGCGACCTGAGCCGCAACCTGACCATCGATCGCAGCGACGAACTGGGCAGACTGCAAGGCAGCATCCAGCGCATGACGGTTTCCCTTCGCGAGCTGATTGGCGGCATTCGCGACGGCGTGACCCAGATCGCCAGCGCTGCCGAAGAGCTGTCCGCCGTCACCGAACAGACCAGCGCCGGAGTCAACAGCCAGAAGGTCGAGACCGATCAGGTCGCCACCGCCATGCACGAAATGACGGCAACGGTGCAGGAAGTCGCGCGTAACGCCGAAGAAGCTTCGGAAGCCGCAGTCGCCGCCGATCAACAGGCCCGCGAGGGCGAGCGCGTGGTCAAAGAAGCGATTTCCCAGATCGAGCGCCTGGCCTCGGCGGTCGGCAACTCCAGCGAAGCCATGGGCGCACTCAAGCTGGAAAGCGACAAGATCGGCAGCGTCCTGGACGTGATCAAGTCGGTTGCCGAGCAGACCAACCTGCTGGCGCTCAACGCGGCCATCGAAGCGGCACGTGCCGGTGAAGCCGGTCGCGGGTTTGCGGTGGTCGCGGACGAAGTACGCAGCCTCGCGCAGCGCACCCAGAAGTCCACCGAGGAAATCGAAGCACTGATTGCCAGCCTGCAGAACGGCACCCAGCAAGCCTCGAACATCATGGACAGCAGCCGTGACCTGACTGCCAGCAGCGTGGACCTGACCCGTCGTGCGGGCACCTCGCTGGAAAACATCACCCAGACCGTTTCGGCGATCCAGTCGATGAACCAGCAGATCGCCGCAGCGGCCGAGCAGCAAAGCGCCACTGCCGAAGAGATCAACCGCAGCGTGCTCAACGTGCGCGACGTCTCCGAGCAGACCTCCGCAGCCAGCGAGGAAACCGCTGCCTCCAGCGTCGAACTGGCGCGCCTGGGCAATCACCTTCAGGTGCTGGTGAGTCGCTTCACCATCTGATGCGAGCAGGAAGCGGTGCAGGCCACCGCTTCCTTGTTCGACAGGTTACGTCACGCAACGTGACCGGCTTCACTCGACAATTCTCCCCGGAAATCTCCTACGACCTCTTCAGGTCGAGCGGCTCCTCCTCCCTGCCGATGCGCTCATGACGCATGCCCTGCAACCTTCAGGGCCTGCTTTTTGCTCGCTGATAGCAGGAGAAGCCCGATGTTCAGATGGATCAATCGCTCGCTCGATAACATGAGCGTCAAACTCAAACTGTCTCTGGGCTTCGGCCTGGTGCTATTACTGACTCTTTCCATCACGCTGACCGGCTGGTATGGCCTGGACACCATGATCGAGCGTTCCGAGTCGCTTTCGTCCATCGGCCAGCTCAGCAGTCTGACCAAGGACCTGCGTACCGAACGCATCATTTTCCGCGATGAAAATACCGAAGCAAACGCCAATCGGGTGCTAGAGCGGCTCAATGAACTTGAAGCCCAACTGGTGACGTTGCGCAGGGAAACCGAGGATGCCAGAAGCCTGGCGCTGCTCACCGAACAGAGCCAGATCGTCAGTCGCATGGAGAAGGTCTTTTCCGACCTTGGCCTTGACCGCAAGGCCCGCGATCAGTCGCGTCTCGAGCTGGACCGGCAATCGGAGCTGGCGATGAAAGCCGTGGCGCTGGTCGAAAGCGAGGTACTAAAAGCCGTGAGTCAGGAGCAGGACAACGGCGAACGGCTGAATGAGTTCACCAATATCTCCCAACTCAGGCAGCAGATCCAGATTGCCCGTTATCAGGTCCAGGCTTACACCTTTACCAACAAGGAAGCCGACGAAGCGGCTGCCATCGCCGCCATCGACGAAGCACTCAGGGAAGTGCAGCAGATCTCCCGGGAACAGGCCGACGAGAACATCCAGGGGCTCATACCCGCCGGCGAGACGTTACAGCTTTATCGTGAGCAACTGACCCGCTTCAAGGAGATCCAGGTCAAGGTTGAGGCCCTTCAGGAAAGCATGGAAGAACTGGGCGACAGGATGCTTGATCTGGTGGCCCGGCTGATCAGCCTGCAAAGCGCTCAGCGCGATGTCGAGGCTGCAGGTTCGAGAACCCTGCTGACCAGCGTGGCCGGGCTGGCCTTGCTCATCGGCTCATTGGCGGCCTGGATCATGACACAACAGATCACACTCCCATTGCAGCAGTCTCTGGTGGCTGCCGGACGTATTGCCGAGGGCAATCTGAGCAAGGATCTGGATATCCAGCGCCAGGATGAAATGGGCCGGCTTCAAGACAGCATGCAGGCCATGACCCTGAGCCTGCGCACTCTGGTGAGCGGTATTGGCGATGGTGTCACGCAGATCGCCAGCGCTGCCGAACAGCTCTCGGCGGTGACGGAGCAGACCTGCGCAGGGGTCAACAGCCAGAAGGACGAAACCGATCAGGTGGCCACCGCCATGAATCAGATGACGGCCACTGTGCAGGAAATCGCCCGCAACGCACAGGAAGCCTCCCAGGCGGCCATCACCGCCGATCAGCAGGCACGGGACGGCGACCGGGTGGTCAGCCAGGCCATTACCCAGATCGAGCAACTGGCCAGCGAGGTCGCCAACTCAACCCAGGCCATGAATCGGCTCAAGCAGGAAAGCGGCAAGATTGTCGGGGTACTCGATGTGATCAAGTCCGTGTCCCAGCAGACCAACCTGCTGGCTCTCAATGCGGCCATCGAAGCGGCACGTGCCGGTGAAGCCGGGCGGGGGTTTGCAGTGGTTGCCGACGAGGTCCGCGGTCTGGCGCAACGCACTCAGGAATCCACGGAGGAAATCGAGGAACTGATCGCAGCCTTGCAGAACGGCACCCAGCAAGTCGCCACGACTCTGGACAGCAGTCGCAGCCTGACCGACAGCAGTGTCGAACTGAGCCGCCGTGCGGGCTGCGCGCTGGAGCAGATAACCCGCACCGTGGCCACCATTCAGGACATGAACCAGCAGATCGCAACCGCCAGTGAAGAACAGAGCAATGTGGCCGAGCAGATCAACAGTAACGTGCTCAGGGTACGGGATATTTCGGAACAGACCGCTGCGGCGAGCGACGAGACGGCAGCATCAAGCGTTGAGCTGGCCCGGCTGGGCACTCACTTGAGGGAGTTGGTGGGGAGGTTTCAGGTCAATTAAGAGCTTCGCGAAGGAATTGGCTCTGTCTGCATGAAGTGTTGCAAGTCCGTCAGAGGACTGTGGGAGGCAGCTTGCTGGCGACTTCACCGTTGTCGCCAGCAAGCTGCCTCTCATCAAACAAGACGCAAGGACATGAATTAAAAAGTATTTTTCGTGGGGTAAAACGCGCTCCGGTGGACATATCCATTATCGGTATGTGCTGGTTCTACCGGTTCCGCCTTTACGGCGGCCCCCTTTGTTTCGGCA